>JBOEGO010000018.1:0-29420 GCA_050633465.1 Paracoccaceae bacterium
GGAAACTAGGGGCACCTCATTCAAATATGAGCTGCAACAAAAACAACGAGTTACACGAGATCAAATGGGCAAACTATGGGTCATTTCACAGTTGTAACTGAAAGGACTAATTGTCCTTTCAGCATGGTTTTTTGGGCATTATTGGAAGCATAATGTGACCACCGGGCAGAAACGCCCGGTGATCACGGTGTAAGCCCTGAAACACGATACCCAACGAGCGAGCCGTTTGCTTTTGGGACGGCGGAGAGGTCGCCGAGGACATCCACATTTCAAACTAGAATTACTCCCCTAAAGGAGGGTCGATGTGATGTCCGGAGATAATTTGCAGCTGGTCAAGTAGCCGGGCTTATCATGGCATCAATCGCTCATGGCGCGGGACTTCGACAGGCAAGTCGCAGAAATCAAAATCCGTTAATTTCCACAGATTCAGCCCCCTGAAACATACGAAACACACGATTCATATGCCCGATTCACCTATTTTTCAGGGTCGCGAAAATCGCGGCTTGAGACTCGGGGTTCAATCGACCTTCAACAACTTCAATAGCTGCTTCATGGTTTTGCGATCTGCATCTTCCATCGGTGCTTTGCGGCTGCGAAACAGCGTGGCCTGTGATTTCAGGATCAGCCCATCATCCAATATTTTCAAATGGTTAGCCCGCAGCGTGTCGCCTGTGGATGTGATATCGGCCACCGCCTCGGCTGTCTCGTTCTTGACTGTGCCCTCGGTCGCGCCCTGGCTGTCCACCAATGCGTAATCCGCCACCCCCTGATCGCGCAAAAACTCGCGCACCAGACGGTGGTATTTTGTTGCAATTCTCAAACGAAATCCGTGGCTTAGGCGGAATTGCGCGGCGGCGGCATCCAGGTCGTCCAACCCGTTCACATCGACCCAAAATGCGGGCACTGCGATGATCAGATCGGCATGGCCGAACCCCAATTCCGCGACCTCTTCCACCTGTTGTTCCCAATGGCCCAGCTTCTCGCGGATCAGGTCGGTGCCGGTCACCCCCAGATGGATGCGACCCGCCTGTAACTCGCGCGGAATTTCACCCGCTGACAGCAGGATAAGCTCAACATTATCAATACCTTGAACCGACCCTGAATATTCACGATCATTGCCCGTGCGCGCCAGTTCCACGCCCCGTTCGCCGAACCATTCAAAGGTCTTTTCCATCAGCCGCCCCTTGGACGGCACCCCCAGTTTGATGCTCATAACGCGCCCCCCAGCTCGACCACCAACCCCGGCCGGATCACCCCGCCCACGGCGGGAATTTCCGCACCCTTGCCCAGTTGTCTGGTCAGCGCATCATAGCGCCCGCCACTGGCCACGGGCGGCAGGTCAGCCCGGTTTTCTGCATAGAAACCAAAGACAAAGCCGTCATAGTATTCCATCGAACTGCGCCCGTAACTGGCCTCGAAATCCAGCCTGTTCACGTTCACGCCGCGCTTGTGCATCGCCTCCATACGCTTGGCCAGCCGCGTGACAGCCGCGTTGATCGACGGCATATCCACCGCGATATCCCGCAGCATTTCCAATGCGTTAGGGGCAGTTTCGCGCACGCTCAGGATGGCATCCAGCAATTCCACCTCGCCCGCGCTCAGCGGCGCGGCCTTGGCATCCTCGCGCAGGGCTGAAATCCGCGCCTCAACCTCTTCGGCGCTGCGCAGCCCGATCATCGGCCCAATGCCCTTCATCGGATTCTTATTTTTAATCAGCGCCTTACGCCCCGCAGGCATCTCTGCCCGACCTGAATACCGGTCAATCAAGGTGCGAAAGCGCCGTGGCCGCCAGATATGGCGCATCAACGCCGCCTTACGCCGGTCGCTGGTATCCAAACCGCGCACTGCGGCCATCAGAATGCCAATATCCCCCGTCGCAGCGCGCAGGGGCAACCCAGATAAGGCATTGGAAATTAACGTAAAAACCTCTGCATCCGCAGCGGCAGGATTGTCGCGGTCAAACACCTCGTATCCGACCTGCATATATTCGTTGGCGCGATCCTCGTCCAATTCCTGCCGCCGGAACACCTCGCCCGCATAGGTATAGCGCGCGGGTTCGGCCCCATGCTCCATGTGTTTTTGCACCACAGGCACGGTGAAATCGGGGCGCAACATTTGCTCGCCCCGCAGGGCATCCGATGTCACATAGGCCCGCCCGCGAATGTCCTCGCCATAGAGGTCCAGCAAAAGTTCGGCCGGTTGCAGGATCGCGGTTTCAACCACCTGCGCCCCCGCATTCACAAACACTTCGCAAAGCCGCGCAGCCTCGGCGCGCACCGCCAGTTTCTCAGGCATCATCGCCCCCTTGGCTGATCAGTATTTCACGAACCTTTTCAACCAGTTGTCCGCGATCTACCTCGTATTGACTGGGGCGCTCCTTCCATTCTTCCAGCGTTGCATTCTCGGCTATCTTGGCCCCCAAAATCAGGTCCTTGATCTGAATAACGCCGCGTTCATATTCATCCCCACCCTGAATGATCGCGATGGGAGAATTGCGTTTGTCGGCGTATTTCAACTGGTTGCCGAACTGCTTGGGGTTGCCCAGATAGACCTCTGCGCGAATGCCCGCACGGCGCAACTCACCCGCCATTTCCTGATAGTCCGCCATGCGGTCGCGGTCCATCACGGTCACCACCACAGGTCCCTGCGCGGCCGCGGCCATGCGCCCCTTGGCCCGCAGTGCCGCCAGCAAACGGTCAACCCCGATGCTGACCCCCGTGGCGGGCACAGCCTGCCCTGTGAACCGCTTGACCAGATCGTCATAACGCCCGCCGCCCGACACCGACCCGAACTGCCGCTTGCGACCTTTTTCATCAAGGATTTCAAAGGTTAACTCGGCCTCGAACACCGGGCCTGTGTAATACCCAAGCCCGCGAACCACGCTGGGATCAATGTCGATCCGGTCCGCGCCATAGCCCTGTGCGGTGACCAGATCGGCGATGGTTTGCAGCTCCTCAACGCCCTCTCGCCCCACGGCGCTGTCGCCCACGGCGGCGCGCAGGTTAGCCAGTGTTTCGGTAGCATTCGCGCCCTTGGATGTCAGGAACGCCAGCACAGGATCGGCCTGTTCATCCGTCAATCCAACCCCGTCGATATAGGCCCCCGAGGCATCAAGCCGCCCCTTGCCCAGCAATTCGCGCACGCCTGATGCGCCGACCTTGTCGAACTTGTCGATGGTGCGCAAAACCGCGTCGCGGGCGCTGCCATCGTCCAGCCCCATGACCTCCAGAACCCCGTTCAGAACCTTGCGGTTGTTGACGCGGATCACATAATCGCCGCGCGGGATGCCGACCTCCTCCAGACAGTCGGCCAGCATGGCGCAAATCTCGGCGTCGGCGGCCACGCTGGGTGCGCCAACCGTATCTGCATCACATTGATAAAACTGGCGAAAACGCCCCGGACCCGGCTTTTCGTTGCGCCAGACCGGCCCCATGGCATAGCGCCGGTAGGGCGTGGGCAGATCGTTGCGGTGTTGCGCATAAACGCGGGCCAAGGGCGCGGTCAGGTCATAGCGCAGCGCCAGCCAGTCACCGTTGCCATCGTCATCGGCTTCCTGCCATGCAAACACACCCTCGTTCGGGCGGTCCACATCGGGCAGGAACTTGCCCAATGCCTCGACCGTTTCAACGGCGCTGCTTTCCAAGGCATCAAACCCGTAGCGATGATACACCCCCGCAATTTTTTGCAGCATTTCAGCACGTTCGCTGACCTCTACACCAAAATAGTCGCGAAACCCCTTGGGCGTTTCTGCCTTGGGACGGGGGGATTTTTTCTGCTTGGCCATGGCTTTGGTCCTTGCGGTCTGGTTTGGCCATGGCCTTACCCGAAGGGGGGCAAATGGGCAAGCGGGCTTGGCCCCGCACCGCCCGTCATGCTAGGGCAACACCAACCAAGGAGCCGTCAATGCAAGAGATCGAAGAGAAGCTGGCCCACCTGATCCGCGCCGTGGATGATCTGTCGGATACGGTGGCGGCACAGCAAAATGAAATCACCACATTAAACCGCCGCGTGCAGATGTTGATGCAACGCGAGGCAGAACGGGCATCAAACGCAGATGGCGTTGTTCATCTGGGGGATGAACGCCCGCCACATTGGTAATGCGCTGATATTTATAACTATTTAGATTTCAAATCCTGTGCCATGACTGCACCGTCATGCAACAGGATGTCGGCCCAACGGGCGTTATCGCCGAACCGTTCATAGACCGACAGGAACACGGTATCCTTTTCCAGACGCGATAATTTTGCGCCGCAGGGTTTGTTTTTGCCCACCTTGCAGACGGAAGATTTCACCCGCTCATAGGCGCGGTCGGTTTCGGAATAGGGCTGTGTTTTCGCGGGCAGGCCATAGCGCAGGGTTTCGTGCATCCCCGGCCCGCCGAACAGGGCAAGGGCCGCAGTGAACTGGCGTGCGCAGCCATCGGGGAAACCGGTCAGCAGGAATGTATGCGCGGTGGCTGATCCCGGCGCGGTGTCATACAGGCGGTATTTTGGGCTGCGTTCGGGGTAATGCGCCACCTCTTTGCCCATTGATTTTGGGTTGCCATCGCACATGCGGGCCAGTTTGCCATAGGGCAACACCGTGCCTGCGGGCACTTGCAGAGCATCGGGCGCGTTCGGGTCTATCTTTTTGCTGCGCGCACCAAAAAACCCGCCACCACGTTGTTTTTTCGGCTTTTTCAGCGGTGCGGCCTGCGTTTCCCCAGGCAGAACAGGAGAAAGAGAAGCAGTCTCGATCGCCTCTTCCTTTTGTTGATCCGGCTTTTTATCGCTGTCCTTTTTCAGAAAACCCAGCAACCCGCGTTTTTCCTTTTGCGCAGGTTTTTCGCCTGCGGGGGGCTGTGCTGCTTCGCCTTGCATCGCCGCGACCATGGGGGCAGCGGCCTGCGTATCGGCATCCGTTGCAGCGGGCGCATCAACCACCACCACCGCGCCAAGCGCCGCGTCCACCTGTTTGGCCTGTTGGCGATCCGCACGATTGCGGCCGATCACACGGGAAAACAACCCGCCCTTGGCCGCGACATAGGGTTCGGGTTCGGCAGCCATAGCGGGGGTTGGCAGGGTATTTTCACCATCATTTTCAACAACCTGCACATCAGACAGGCGTTCAACCCTATCCAGCGGAGAGGAACAGGACACCGCAAAAAGCGCCGCGCAGAGCGCCAGAATGCTGGCCGTTCCTGTCATTGGTTTTGCCATGTCCGAACGTCCCCCGACCCTGAATTGCCACAGGATTAGCCCAGATACCGCGCGCGTTCAAACCCGCAATGCGGCGCGGGTAAAATTGGCCGATGCGCGCCTAGACCTCCTGCACGTCCATCACCCCACCCAGCGATTTGATCGCGCCCTTGATCTGCGGTGTGATCGGGTATTCGGCGCCGGTGTCGATTTCGACCTCGCCGGGCAGGGTCGGGTTGATCAGGCAGAACTGGATCGGCCCGCGCCCGGCATTTTTAACGGTTTGTTTGGCGTCTTCCAGCATGGTGGCGACGGCGGCAATGGCATCGGGTTCATCCACGAAAATGCGCAATCCGGCGCTGCCCGCATCGGCCACGATGGCATCAATCGGTGCGACGGATCGGCCCACGGGGTCGAACTGGCCCTCGTTGAATTTGGCCTCCATCGTCATCACAACCTGATTGGTCTGGTCAAACACCTGGCGGATGCGGTCGAAATCATCGGGGAACAGGGCGATGCCGGCCACCTGCCCCGTCGGGTCGGAGACATTCATGCGGAAAAACCGTGTGCCACGCCCCGATTTGCGTTCTTGCAGCCCCGAAACCATCACGCCAACCTTGCCCACGGCGCCGCCACGATCCTCGGCTTTTTGGCGCAAATCATCCAGCGTCATGATATTTTTGCGTTTCAACGCAGGTAGATAGTCATCCAGCGGGTGGCCGGACAGGTAAAACCCTATGGCTTTGTGTTCTTCGGCCAGACGATCCACTGGCAGCCAGTCTTCGACCGGAATGATGCGCGGTTCGGGCAGGTCATCGCCTGCCTCGCCGAACAGCGACACCTGATTGGATGCGCGTTGTTCATGGATTGCGGCAGAATATTGCACCAGCCCGTCCAATGCTTCGAACACGCGGCGGCGGTTCGGGTCCAACTGGTCAAACCCGCCCGCACGCGCCAGCATTTCCAGCGGGCGTTTACCGACCCGTTTCAGATCAACACGGCGGGCAAAATCAAACAGCGTGGCAAAGGGTTTTTCCTGCCCGTCCACATTGCGCGCATCCGAAATCAGGCGCACGGCCTCTAGCCCGACGTTTTTCAATGCGCCAAGCGCATAGACCAGTTTTTGGTCCACCACATCGAAGGTCGGCAACGAGCGGTTGACGCAGGGCGGGATGATTTCAATATCCAGTCCGCGCCGGACTTCTTCGGCATAGATCGACAATTTTTCGGTCAGGTGAATATCGCAGTTCATCACCCCGGCCATGAATTCCACAGGGTGGTTCGCCTTGAGCCAGCCGGTTTGGTAGCTGACCACCGCATAGGCCGCCGCGTGGGATTTGTTGAACCCGTAGTTGGCGAATTTCTCCAACAGGTCGAACACCTCGCTGGCCTTTTTCTTGGGCACGCCGTTTTCGGCTGCGCCCTTTTCGAACTTGGGGCGTTCGGCGTCCATCGCCTCTTTGATCTTTTTACCCATGGCGCGGCGCAACAGGTCGGCACCGCCAAGCGAATAGCCCGCCATGACCTGTGCAATCTGCATAACCTGTTCCTGATAAACGATAATTCCCTGGGTTTCTTCCAGGATATGGTCGATCAGCGGATGCACGGATTCGCGTTCCTTGACCCCGTTCTTGACCTCGCAATAGGTCGGGATGTTTTCCATCGGGCCGGGGCGATACAGCGCGACAAGCGCCACGATGTCTTCGATACAGTTGGGTTTCATGCGCCGCAGCGCATCCATCATGCCGCTGGATTCCACCTGAAACACCGCCACCGTTTTGGCCGAGGCATAGAGTTTATAAGTCGGTTCATCGTCCAGCGGGATCGCACCGATGTCATCCACTGCACCTTCGGGCGGTTCATACAATTGCGTGCCATCCGGCCCGATATGCAGATGCCGCCCGTTCTTCTTGATCAGGTCCACGGCGTTTTGAATGACGGTCAGGGTTTTCAGGCCCAGAAAGTCGAATTTGACCAGCCCGGCTTGTTCCACCCATTTCATATTGAACTGGGTCGCGGGCATGTCGGAACGCGGGTCCTGATACAGAGGCACCAGCCTGTCCAGCGGGCGGTCGCCAATCACCACACCCGCCGCGTGAGTGGATGCGTTGCGCAGCAACCCTTCGACCTGCTGGCCGTAATCCAGCAGCCGGGCCACCACCTCTTCGTCGCGGGCGGCTTCGCGCAGGCGTTCCTCTTGCACCAGTGCCTCGGCGATCGACACGGGTTTCACCCCTTCGACGGGGATCAGTTTCGACAGGCGGTCCACCTGCCCGTATGGCATTTGCAAAACGCGGCCAATGTCGCGCACTGCGGCCTTACTTAGCAGCGCACCAAAGGTGATGATCTGCCCCACCTTGTCGCGCCCGTATTTTTCCTGAACGTATTGAATCACCTCTTCGCGGCGATCCATGCAAAAGTCGATGTCGAAATCGGGCATGGATACGCGTTCGGGGTTCAAAAACCGTTCAAACAGCAGGGAATAGCGCAACGGATCAAGGTCGGTGATGGTCAGCGCATAGGCCACCAATGACCCCGCACCAGACCCCCGCCCCGGCCCAACCGGAATGCCGTTATCCTTACCCCATTTGATGAAATCGGCCACGATCAGGAAATACCCGGGAAAGCCCATGCCCTGAATAATATCCAGTTCGAATTCCAGCCTTTTGTCATATTCCTCGACCGAGGCGGCATGGGGGATCACCCTGAGCCGCGCCTCCAGCCCCTCTTTGGCCTGACGGCGCAGTTCTTCGACCTCGTCATCGGCAAATTTCGGCAGGATCGGATCACGGCGATAGGTCTGGAATGCACAGCGGCGCGCAATTTCAACAGTATTTTCAATCGCTTCGGGCAGATCGGCGAATAGGGTCACCATTTCCTGCTGGGATTTGAAATAATGCTGCGCGGTCAGGCGGCGGCGCGGTTGGGATTGATCGACATATGCGCCCTCGGCGATGCAAATCAGGGCATCGTGGGCCTCGTACATGTCGGGTTTGGGAAAATAGACATCATTGGTGGCGACCAGTGGCAGCCCCATATCATAGGCCATTTCGACAAAATGCTGTTCGGTCTGGCGTTCGGACAGGGGTTTGCCATCCTCGCCCGGATGCCGCTGTATTTCGACATACAAACGGTCGGGATAGATCGCCGCCAGTTGGCGCATCAGCGCCTGCGCCTTGTCGTTCTGTTCATCACGCAACAACCTCCCCACGGGGCCATCCGGCCCGCCTGACAAGCAGATCAATCCGGCGGAAAATTCCTGTAGCTCGGCCAGTGTGACCTGCGGCAACTGCCCGCCCTTATCCACATACAGGCAGGTGTTCAACCGCATCAGGTTCTCATACCCTTCCTCGGTTTGGGCCAGCAAAACAAGGGGGGCGGGCTCAATGGGGCGATCCCCGGGCGCAGGTGTCGCATAGGTCGTATCGACCTGACAGCCCACAATCGGCTGGATGCCCGCGCCGCTGGCCGAAACCGAAAATTCCAGTGCCGCAAACAGGTTGTTGCTGTCGGTCACGGCGACGGCGGGCATATCCATTGATTCGCACAGGGCGGGCAGCTTTTTCAGCCGCATCGCCCCTTCTAGCAGGGAATATTCGGTGTGGGTGCGCAGATGGATGAATTTTGGCTGGCTCATGCCCGCACATTAGCCCAGCCATCAGATGCGCAAAAGGGGGCATCGAGGGCAATCCTATGCGCCCGATTCACGGGCAAAACCTGCGCGTCGCCCAAAAAATACGCAGCTTTTCCTTGCCAAACCCGCCTCTGCCCTGCTTCACTCTGTCAAAGCCCGCCCCTTTTCTACGCCGCATCGAAAGGGGGCAAATGCGGGCAAATCGGTAAGGCGGCGGGACGACCCTTTTGGACATTACCTTTCTTCTGAATGGAGAGAGCCGGACCATTGCGAATGCCGACCCCGCTGTGACGGTGCTGGATTGGTTGCGCGACGCAGGGCTGACCGGCACCAAAGAAGGCTGTAACGAGGGCGATTGCGGTGCCTGCACTGTCATGGTGACCGATGCCGATGGCGTTAAGCCGCTGAACGCCTGTATCCTGTTTTTACCGCAACTGCACGGCAAGGCGCTGCGCACGGTCGAAGCAGTGGGCGCGCCCGATGGCACGCTGCACCCGTTCCAGCAGGCGATGATAGATCACCACGGATCGCAATGCGGGTTCTGCACACCGGGGTTTGTGATGTCGGGTGCGGTGGCCATGGCCAATGATGCCCCCGATATGAACGCGGCATTTGCGGGCAACCTGTGCCGCTGCACCGGATATGCCCCGATCTTGCGTGCTGCTGATGCGGTGCGGGGTGCGGATGCGCCTTGGCTGGCTGATCTGCCGCCCCGTGTTGTGGCGCAGGCCGCGATACCCGAAACCGCCGATGATCTGGCGGCGTGGTATCTGGCCAACCCTGACGGCACCTTGGTTGCGGGCGGCACAGACGTCGGGCTGTGGGTCACCAAACAATTGCGCGACCTGGGCGCGGTGGCGTTTTTACACCGCTGCGCCGATTTGCAGACCGTCACGCGCAAGGATGGTCAGGTGACACTGGGCGCGGGTGTGACCATTGCGCAAATGCTGGTTGAGCTGCCCGAACTGGCCCCGGTGTTGACCCGCTATGGGTCGGCGCAGGTGCGTGCGGCGGCGACCATTGGCGGCAATATCGCCAACGGATCGCCCATCGGTGACGGCCCGCCCCTGTTGATCGCATTGGGGGCCACGGCGCACCTGCGGCGCGGTGATGTGCAGCGCAAGCTGCTGCTCGAGGATTACTTTGTCGATTATGGCAAACAGGACCGCGCAGCGGGCGAATTTGTGACCGCCATCACCTTTCCCACCCCGCCCGCCGATTTCAGGGCCTACAAATTGTCGAAACGGATGGAGCAGGACATTTCCGCCGTTTGCGGCGCGTTCAATATCACGCGCGAGGGAGGCCAGATCACCGCCGCCCGCATCGCATTCGGTGGCATGGCCGCCACCCCGAAACGCGCCTCACAGACCGAGGCCGCACTGACCGGAAAACCATGGTCACACGGCACAATAGAAACCGCGATGCAGGCGATGGCACAGGATTTTACCCCCATGTCCGACATGCGCGCATCCGCCGGTTACCGCATGAAAGCGGCGCAAAACATGCTGTTGCGCTGCTATCTGGAAAGCACGGGCGCGCCCGATCTGATGGGGGTGCGGCCATGAGCATCGGCAAACCCCTGCCCCATGATGCCGCCCGCCTGCATGTGACGGGTGCTGCGCGTTACATCGACGATGTGCCCCTGCCCGCCGATACGTTGCACGCGGCATTCGGGCTGTCGCACATTGCGGCGGGGCGGATCACCCGGATCAATCTGGACGCGGTGCGCACTGCCGCGGGTGTTGTGGCTGTGCTGACCGCCGATGATCTGCCCTTTGCCAATGATGTGTCGCCATCGGTGCACGACGAACCATTGCTGGCGACCGACAGGGTGCATTATATCGGCCAGCCGGTGTTTCTGGTGCTGGCCACCAGCCATTTGGCCGCACGCAAGGCCGCAAAGCTGGGGCAGATCGGTATCGAAGAAACCACCCCGATCCTGACAATCGACGACGCAATAGCCGCCAATTCCAGGTTCGAGGGGGGCCCTGTTATCTGGTCACGCAGTGATCCGGCCACGGCCCTTGCCACTGCCCCCCATACCATCACCGGCAGTATGGAAATCGGCGGGCAAGAGCATTTCTATCTGGAAGGGCAGGCCGCATTGGCCCTGCCGCAGGAAAACGGCGATATGGACGTGCTGTCATCAACCCAGCACCCGACCGAAATCCAGCACAAGGTGGCCGAGGCTTTGGGCACCCTGCAACACGCCGTGCGGGTCGAGGCGCGGCGCATGGGCGGCGGGTTCGGCGGTAAGGAAAGTCAGGGCAACGCCCTGGCCGTGGCCTGTGCTGTTGGGGCGCGCCTGACGGGGCGGCCCGTGAAAATGCGCTATGACCGCGACGACGATATGGTGATCACCGGCAAGCGCCATGATTTTCGCATTTCATATACGGCGGGGTTTGATGAACAGGGCGTTTTGACCGGCGTTGATTTCACGCAATATGCCCGTTGCGGGTGGGCGCAGGACCTGTCCCTACCCGTGGCTGATCGCGCCATGTTACATGCGGATAATGCCTATTTTCTGCCCGCTGTGCGGATTGCCAGCCATCGTTTGCGCACCAATACGCAAAGCGCCACGGCCTTTCGCGGATTTGGCGGGCCGCAGGGCGTGGTCGGGATTGAACGGGTGATGGATCAGATCGCGCATCATCTGGGCATTGATCCGGTTCTGGTGCGGCAGCGCAATTATTATGACGCTAATCCAGGTATTTCCGGAACAAAGAAAGCAGCGGCGCGCAACCTGACCCCTTACGGGATGGAGGTGCGCGATTTCCTGTTGCCCGCGATGACCGATAATTTGCTGGCACGCTGTGATTATCAGGCGCGGCGTGGGGCGATTGATGCCTTTAATGCCGGAAACGAGGTCTTGAAAAAGGGGCTGGCGCTAAGCCCTGTGAAGTTCGGAATTTCCTTTACCCTGTCGCATCTGAATCAGGCGGGGGCATTGGTGCATGTCTATGCCGACGGGTCGGTGCGGATGAACCATGGCGGCACGGAAATGGGTCAGGGCCTGTTTCAAAAGGTGGCGCAGGTCGCCGCCAGCCGGTTCGGAATTGATATTGGCACCGTGCGCATCACCGCCACGGATACCGCCAAGGTGCCGAATACATCAGCCACTGCGGCATCCTCCGGGACCGATTTGAACGGCATGGCGGTGGCCGTGGCCTGCGACACCATTCGCAAGCGTATGGAGGCATTTCTGGCCAAGGCCGAGGGCTGCGCGCCCAAGCAGATCACGTTTGCTGAAGGCCATGTCACCTGGCCCAATGGCCGCGCCACATTTGCCGATATCGCCGCACGCGCCTATGCCGCGCGCATCAGCCTGTCGGCCACGGGGTTTTACGCCACACCGGGGTTGGAATGGGACCGCGCCAAGGGCAGTGGCACGCCGTTTTTCTATTTCGCCCACGGGGTCGCTGTGACCGAGGCGGTGATTGACACTCTGACCGGTGAAAACCGGCTGCTGCGCTGTGACATCCTGCATGATGCGGGCGCATCCCTGAACCCCGCCATCGACATCGGCCAGATCGAAGGCGGCTATGTGCAGGGCGCGGGCTGGCTGACCTGCGAGGAGCTGGTTTGGGATGCCAAGGGCGCGCTGCGCACCCATGCGCCATCGACCTATAAAATCCCCGCCGTATCGGACCCGCCTGCGGTGTTCAACGTGGCGCTATGGGACGGCGAAAACAGCGCCGATACAATTTACCGGTCCAAGGCCGTGGGTGAACCACCCTTTATGCTGGGAATATCCGCATTTCTGGCGCTGTCGGATGCGGTTTCGGCTTGTGGTACGGCTTACCCTGCGCTGGATGCCCCTGCCACGCCCGAACGGATTTTGGATGCGGTGGAAAGGCTGCGCCATGGCGCTTGATCTGGACAGCCTGCGGGCCGCGATCACCCGTTATGGTCCCGTGATACGGGTCGTGATCGCATCGGTGCAGGGGTCTTCCCCGCGCGAGGTGGGTGCGGCCATGCTGGTGTGGGACACTGGCCAAAGTGGCACCATCGGCGGCGGTGCGCTGGAGTATGAGGCCACAGAGACAGCCCGCGATATGTTGCGCAGCGACCTGCCGGATATGGCGATGCCCCGCGCCCTTGGGCCTGATCTGGGGCAATGCTGCGGCGGGCGGGTGGTGCTGTGGTCTGAACGCTGGGATTTGGCGCGTCTGGACAGTGTGGCGGGCGCTGTTTACGCCCGCGCCCTGTCTGGAGCGCCTGCGCCGCTGGCGCTAAACCGGCTGACAGCACAGGCCCGACAGGGGCAATCCCCTGCACCGCAATTGACCCACGGCTGGTTAATCGAACCGGTCGCGCAGGCACAAACGCCCGTCTGGGTTTGGGGTGCTGGCCATGTGGGGCGGGCGGTTGTGCAAACCCTTGCCCCACTGCCCGAACTGGCGCTGACATGGGTCGACACGGGCGCAGACCGGTTTCCCGGCGCCCTGCCGCAGGGGGTGACCACGATCCCCACCGCCGATCCCGCGCTGTTGATGCAGCACGCGCCCCACGGCGCGCATCACCTGATTCTGACCTATTCCCATGCGCTGGATCTGGCCCTGTGTGACGCCGCCCTACGCCGGGGATTCGCATCAGCTGGCGTGATCGGGTCTGACAGCAAGTGGGCGCGCTTCGCCAAACGGTTGCGCAATGCCGGTCATTCAGATGCTCAAATTGCACGCATATGCTGCCCGATTGGGCACAAAGCACTGGGCAAGCACCCGCAGGCCATTGCCGTAGGGGTGGCCACTGCGCTACTTACGAATTTGGCCGAATGGTCAAAAGAACGGGAAAATACCGCGTGACGGGGACATTGCTGAACATTGACGGGCTGACCAAGGCCTATCCGGGGGTCGTGGCCAACGACACCGTGTCCTTTGCCATTCGCGAGGGCGAGGTTCACGCCTTGCTGGGCGAAAACGGCGCGGGCAAATCCACGCTGGTGAAAATGATATACGGGCTGGTGAAGCCGGACAGCGGCACCATGACCCTGCGCGGCGATCCTTATACCCCTGCCGAACCCCGCGCCGCACGGGCGGCGGGCGTGGCGATGGTATTTCAGCATTTTTCCCTGTTCGATGCGCTGGATGTGGCGGAAAACATCGCGCTTGGCATGGAAAACCCGCCTGCGATGCGCGATCTGGCCGCCCGTATCCGCGAGGTGTCGCAGAATTACGGCCTGCCGCTGGACCCGCAGAAACGGGTGGGCGATTTGTCGGCGGGGGAACGCCAAAGGGTTGAAATCATCCGCTGCCTGCTGCAATCTCCGCGCCTGTTGATCATGGATGAACCCACCAGCGTGCTGACCCCGCAAGAGGTCGATATCCTGTTCCAAACGCTGAACAAATTGCGCAGCGAGGGTGTGGCGATCCTGTATATTTCCCACAAGTTGGAGGAAATCCGCACCCTGTGCGACGCCGCCACCATCCTGCGGCTGGGCAAGAACGTAGGCACCTGCGTGCCACGCGACACATCGGCCCGCGATATGGCGGAAATGATGGTCGGGTCGGCCCTGCATGTGCCCGAACGGTTCAGCAATGATTTGGGCGATGTGCTATTGCAGGTCACCAACCTGAACGCGCCCGCGCCTTCGGAGTTTGGCACCGCGCTGCGCGACATCAGTTTCAGCGTCCGCGCGGGCGAGGTGCTGGGCATCGGCGGCGTTGCAGGCAACGGGCAGGATGAATTGCTGGCCGCCCTGACGGGCGAGGCGCGCAACGGCGCGGATGCGGTGCGGTTCAAGGGCGATAGCATCGGGCGGCTTGGCCCTGATGCACGGCGCCTGCGCGGGTTGCTATGTGCCCCCGAGGAACGGCTGGGCCATGCCGCCGCGCCGGATATGTCGCTGACCGAGAATGCGCTGTTGACAGGCCTGCGCCGCGAAGGGTTGATCGCGGGCGGTTTTTTGAAATGGGGCGCGGCGCGGCAATTTGCCAAACGGGTAATCGCGGATTTCGACGTGCGCACCCCTGGGCCGGACAATGCCGCGCGGTCGCTGTCTGGCGGGAATTTGCAGAAATTCGTGATCGGGCGCGAGGTGTTACAACGCCCTGATGTTTTGGTGGTGAACCAGCCGACATGGGGTGTGGATGCATCCGCCGCCGCCGCGATCCGGCAGGCGCTGCTGGACCTTGCGGCCAAGGGTGCGGCGGTGATCTGTATTTCGCAGGATCTGGACGAGCTGATGGAAATATCCGACCGTTTCGCCGCCCTGAACGAGGGAAGGCTAAGCCCGCCGCGCCCCGCGCAGGGGCTGAGCGTGGAGGAGATCGGCCTGATGATGGGTGGCGCGCACGGGATGGAGGTGGCCGATGTTTAGGTGCTTTTCCCGTAGTGTGGTGATGTTGGCAGGTGTCGGAGCCTCCGGCGGGAGTATTTTGCCAAGAAAAAGCCGGAGGTGTCATGCTGAAACTTGAGCGGCGTCCGCAGCCTTCGCGCATTTGGTCATTGCTGACGCCCCTGTTGGCCGTGTTGGTTACCATGGTCATGGGGGGCATTTTGTTTGCCTTTCTGGGCAAGCCCCCGTTCGAGGCGATCCGCGTGATTTTCTGGGACCCGTTATTTTCGGAATTCGCGTTTTATTACCGCCCGCAACTGCTGGTCAAAGGCGCGCCACTGGTGTTGATCGCCATCGGGCTGTCGCTGGGGTTTCGGGCCGGTATCTGGAACATCGGGGCCGAGGGGCAGTATATTATCGGCGCGTTATGCGGCGCGGGCGTGGCGCTGGCGCTGTATCCGTTAGAGGCGTGGTGGATTTTCCCCGCCATGATTCTGGCGGGCGCGTTTGGCGGCATGATGTGGGCGATGATCCCCGCCCTGTTAAAAGTGAAATTCGGCACGAACGAGATTTTGGTATCCCTGATGCTGGTCTATGTCGCCGAGAAGATTTTGGCCTCGATGTCATTGGGATTGATGAAAAACCCCGAGGGGCACGGGTTTCCCGGATCGCGCAACCTGCAACAATATGCATCGGCACATAACGGTGAAATCATCACCGGATCGGGGATGCATTGGGGTGTGGCTGCTGCGCTGATTGCCGTGATATTCGCCTATGTGTTGCTGAACCGGCATTTGCTGGGGTTCCAGATCCGCCTGACGGGCGAGGCACCGCGCGCTGCGCGTTTTGCGGGGGTAAACCCTGCGCGACTGGTGTTGTTCTGCCTTGGCGTGGCGGGTGCATTGGCGGGCATGGCTGGCATGTTCGAGGTGTCCGGCCCTGCCGGACAGGTCAGCATTGATTTCAACGTCGGCTATGGGTTTACCGCTATTATCGTTGCCTTTCTGGGGCGTTTGCACCCGATTGGCATTTTGTTGGCGGGGGCGCTGATGGCGCTGACCTATATCGGTGGCGAGATCGCGCAGATCAACCTTGGCCTGCCTGCTGCTGCCATTCAGGTGTTTCAGGGGATGCTGCTGTTTTTCCTGTTGGCGCTGGACATGCTGACCCATTTCCGGCTGCGGCTGGCGACCAGAGGAGCCGCATAATGGACCTGACCGCCATAAACCCGATCCTGTTGATCTGTTCGATCCTGGTGTCGGCCACACCGCTGTTATTTGCTGCATTGGGCGAGCTGGTGGTGGAAAAATCCGGTGTGCTGAATTTGGGTGTCGAGGGCATGATGATCACCGGCGCGATTTGCGGCTTTGCCATTTCGGTCAACACCGGATCGCCCTATCTGGGGCTGGTCGCGGCGGCCGGGGGTGGTGCTGTTCTGGCGCTGTTGTTTGCGTTGCTGACGCAGGTGGCGCTGGCCAATCAGGTGGCATCGGGATTGTCGCTGACCCTGTTCGGGCTGGGCCTGTCCGCCCTGATCGGGCAAGGATATCAGGGCATCAAGCCGCCTGAATTCCCGTCGATTGCGGTCACGATAGCCGAGGCCACGGATACCCGCGCCGCATTGGTGGCGCGGCTGGATTTTATGGTGTTCGCCGCCATCGCACTGACCGCTGCCACATGGGCCGTATTGCGCTACAGCCGCGTTGGCCTGATCCTGCGTGCCGTCGGCGAAAACCATGATGCCGCACATGCCTTGGGGTATAAGGTGGTGCGCATCCGCGTGCTGGCGATCCTGTTTGGCGGGGCCTGCGCAGGGCTGGGGGGCGCCTATATTTCGCTGATCCGCGTGCCGCAATGGACCGAGGGCATGACCGCCGGCATCGGCTGGATCGCCCTTGCACTGGTGGTATTCGCCAACTGGAAACCATGGCGTGCACTACTGGGCGCATGGCTGTTTGGCGGCGTCAATGTGTTACAGTTGAACCTGCAAGCGGCGGGGGTTGCCATCCCCGCAGAATACCTTGGCATGGCGCCATATGTGATTACCATTGTAGCGCTTGTCATCATGTCATCCGACCGCAGCGGGGCGCCTGCCTCGCTTGGCCGGTCATTCCACGCCTCGTCCTAGGGGCAAATTACCAACAGGGGGAACCTTTGTAATGAAACTGACGAAACTATTGGCCACGGCTGCTGTGGCACTGGGCATGGCATCCACCGCCATGGCGCAGGACAAAACCAAGGTCGGATTTGTCTTTGTCGGCCCTGTGGGCGACGGCGGCTGGACCTATGAACACAATCAGGGCCGCTTGGCGGTCGAGGAGCATTTCGGAGACAAGGTCGAAACCACATTCGTCGAATCCGTTCCCGAAGGTCCGGATTCAGAACGCGTGATGACCCAGATGGCGCTGGAAGGGGCCGACCTGATTTTCACCACTTCGTTCGGCTATATGGACCCGACCATCAACGTGGCCGCGAAATTCCCGAATGTGAAATTCGAACATGCCACCGGCTATAAAACCGCGCCTAATGTCTCCACCTATTCGGCCCGTTTTTATGAGGGCCGCGCGGTACAGGGCCATATCGCGGGCAAAATGACCAAATCCAACATCGTCGGCTATATCGGATCCTATCCCATCCCCGAGGTGATCCGCGGCATCAATTCGGCCTATATCCACGCGAAAAAGGTCAACCCCGATGTGCAGTTCAAAATCATCTGGGCCTTTACCTGGTTTGACCCCGCAAAAGAGGCAGACGCCGCCAAAACCCTGATCGAACAGGGCGCGGATGTGATCCTGCAACACACCGATTCCACCGCACCGCAAGCCGCCGCACAGGCCGCTGGCAATGTCATCACCTTTGGTCAGGCATCTGACATGGCCGAATATGGCCCCATGCCCCGCGTGTCGTCGATCATTGATGATTGGGCGCCCTATTACATCGCACGCACACAGGCTGTGATGGATGGCACATGGGAAACCAAAATGACATGGGATGGCATTGGCGCAGGCATGGTCGGCATCGGTGAAATTTCCGACGCAGTGCCCGCCGATGTCAAAGCCGAAGCACTGGCGCTGAAGGCATCCATCGCTGACGGGTCTTACATGCCTTTCACCGGCCCCCTGAAAAAGCAGGACGGCTCTGACTGGCTGGCCGAAGGCGACACAGCCGATGATGGCACGCTGGCAGGCATGAATTTCTATGTCGAAGGGATCGAAGGCACGATCCCCGAGTAAGCCGGGCCTTACACCACGAAATTGCAGCCGTCAGGAAACTGGCGGCTGTTCTTGTCTCGGGATGGCCCCGGCAAACCCTCCGAAAAGAATCCTGATTTTTTCTTGGTAGAAATACTCCGGGGGGATGCCTTTTTGCTATGCAAACAGGCTGGGGGGCTGGCCCCCCTTTCCTCTACCCGCCACACGTGGCACCCAAAGCGAAAGGAGCATCCGATGACCAACCGCCTGACCCTGCCCGACGCGCCGCAATCCAGCCCAAACGGCATGATGTTTGCGCCCTCGGCTGCACGCAATTGCAATGCCATTTGCGATTTGGTCGCCCATCATGCCCCTGCCACGGGTCGCGCATTGGAAATCGCATCCGGCACCGGGCAACATATCACAGCCTTGGCCACCCGCCTGCCAAACCTGATCTGGCAACCCAGCGACGTGGATGCCACGCGGCGCGCCTCGCAATCTGCCTATGGCGCTGACGCGGGGTTGAACAACCTGAACACCCCCGCCGATCTGGATGCGCTGACCGCTGGCTGGTCCACCGATTGGCAAGGCCAAGACCTGATCCTGACGGTGAACCTGCTGCACCTGATTTCTGAACCGCAGGCCCGCACCCTGATCACCGAGGCCGCGAAATCGCTGGCCCCCGATGGCGTGTTCATCCTTTATGGCCCGTTCCTGCGCGATGGCGAAACAACATCGGATGGCGACGCCGCCTTCCACACCTCGCTGCAATCGCAAGACGCCATGATTGGATACAAAAACGATTGGGATGTGATCGACTGGCTGCAATCGCAGTTCCTTGAACTGGTACAGGTGCTGGAAATGCCCGCCAACAACATGGCCTTTGTTGCACGCAAACCCTAGGGCTTGCGCATAAACGCCTGACCTGGCAGCATCTTTTCTGGACGAGCAGAGGGTGAACCCCGTGGCGATCAGGCGCAACTGGACAGAGGAAGAAGTGCGTGCCGCACTGGCGCTTTACCTTGTGCTGGATTTCGGAAAATTCCACAGCCGCAACCCGCGCATCATGGCCTTGGCTATGCGGATAGGGCGCACGCCATCAGCGGTTGCGTTGAAACTGTCCAACCTTGCAGCGCTGGATTCCAGCCTGCCGCAAAAGGGCATGGCCAACGCATCAGCCATGGACCGGTTGGTGTGGAACGGATTTCTGGCCGACCCCACCGGTGTGTTGGCCGCCCATCGCGCCAATCCCGAAGCCGTTGCGGGCCGGATGGACGATCCCGCAACCATGTTCGCCCACGCCAACACCACCGGCACCACAACCGAGGCCACCGTGCAACGACGCATCGGGCAGGACTTGTTTCGCGATATGATCCTCACCTCTTATGCGCGGCGCTGCGCCCTTACAGGCGCAGAGGATGTGCGACTGCTGAATGCCTCGCATATTGTGGGATGGGCGCAAGCACCGTCCGAACGCCTGAACCCGCAAAACGGTATCTGCCTGAACGCCCTGCATGACCGCGCGTTCGACCGTCATTTGATCACCTTTGACGAAGATTGGCGCATGGTTCTGTCGCCCACCCTCCCCCCGAATGCCCGCAAGATTCTGGATCGGGGCGCTGGCGCCCGGATGGAGCTTCCGAAACGGTTTTTGCCTGATCAATCCCTGCTGGAACAACACCGCATCAGGTTTCGCGCCCTTGCTGCCTGATTTCCATGTCTGTTTCACCACCACGACCTGATCAGGATCAAGGTGCCCCGCCCGTGCCCGTGATCTGACGGCCCTGACACACATTCAAGGAGTAGAACATATGTCATGGACCGATACATTGGATAACACCCGCGGCCGGTTGCGGGTGCTGTATAAATCCATCCCCGAGGTAACCAAAGGCTTTGGCACCATGTCCAGAGCGGTCAAGGAAGGCGGCGTGCTGGATTTCAAAACCAAGGAGTTTATCGCGCTTGGCATTGGCATCGCCATCCGCTGCGAAGCCTGTATCGCCCTGCATGTCGAAGCATTGGTGAAGGCCGGAGCCACCCGCGAGGAACTGTCAGACGTGTTGGCCATGTCGATCCAGATGGGCGGCGGGCCTGCCACGATGTATGCAGGCAAGGCACTGGAATGTTACGATGAATTAACCGCGCAATAGCTAACGCCGCCCCTGTCATCCACGATGCGCAGGCGGCGGGGGCGGTCAGCCGCGCAATCCAAAGGGCGTTTACGCATGCCCTGTGGCGGGGCAAAACCGGATGCGGCAAGCAGGGGCATATCACATTCACCCCCTGTTTCCGGAGCCTTGAAAAATGACCATCCTGTCGCAAATCCCCGTTTGGGTTTACCCGCTTTTTATCCTGTTGCTGTTGTTGGGCATGCGGGCGCGGCGCGAACGCCATGTGCCTGTCTGGCTGGTCTATATGCTGCCACTGATCGGATTGCTGACCCTGCGCAGCCTTGCCGCCATGCCCAACCCCGGATTGGCATGGCCCGTTGCGGCGGTGTGTTTTTTCATCGGCATACGGGTTGGGAAAAGGGCACAGGCCGGTTTTCTGATCGCACGACAGGGCAACCGTTTGCACCTGCGCGGTGAGAACCTGACCCTGATCACCGTCATGGGTTTGTTTTGTCTGAATTTCGCGGGCGGCATGGCGCGGGGTATCGCCCCCGATCTGGCCGGGTCGGTCGAATTTGTGGTGGTCATGGCCGGATTGCTGGGCGGATTGGCAGGGCTGTTTCCGGGCCGTGCGCTCTATACGCTGAACGCCGCCTAACGCGGAACGCAAAACAGGCGCCCATGGTTCAGGGCGCCTGTCATTACTCAGCCATCCTTACGAATGGTTTCGTTTTTCGGATCATAGGGGCTGTCGCAGGTCACGGTGGCATCCCACAACCGGTTCATCATTTTGACCTGCAATTTGGTGCCTTCGACCGCCTGTTCTGGGCGCACATAACCCATGCCGATGGATTGGCCAAAGGCCACCGAATACCCGCCCGAGGTCAGGCGACCAACGCGGGTGCCATCGGGCGTATACAAGGCCTCGCGCCCCCATGGGTCGGCGTCAGCAGGGCCGTCAATCAGCAGCGTCACACATTTCGAACGGATGCCCTTGGCCTGCATCGCCTCCTTGCCGTGGAAATCCTTGGACAGGTCGATGAAGCGCGGCAGGTCTGCTTCGGCGGGGGTGGCGTCGCGGCCCAATTCGTTGCCAAAGGCGCGGTATGATTTTTCCTGACGCAGCCAGTTTTGCGCCCGCGCACCCACAGGTTTCAGCCCGTGTTTTGCGCCCTCTTGCATCAGCAGGTTCCACAGATAGCGCGACATTTCGATCGGGTGGTGCAATTCCCAGCCCAATTCACCGGTATAGGCGACGCGGATCGCATTGACGGGGCACATCATCAGTTCGATCTGGCGGGCCGACAACCACGGGAACCGCTTGTTCGACAGGGCGGTTTCGGGGTCCGGATCGCGGATCAGCCCAGCCAGAATGGCGCGGGCATTGGGACCGGCCAAAGCGAACACGCCGTATTGGGATGTCACGTCCTGCACGATCACCGGCTTGCCTGTTCTGGCCATGAAATCCTCGGCTGCCTTTAACAGGTAATCCTGGTCATAGGCCTGCCAAGCCCCTGCAGAGACAAGGTAATAAGCATCATCCCCCTGCCGCACGATGGTATATTCGGTGCGGGTGGTGCCCGCATCGGTCAGGGCATAGGTCAGGTTGATCCGCCCCACCCTGGGCAGTTTGTTGCAGGTGAACCCGTCCAGAAATTCGGTCGCGCCTGCGCCTGTTACCCTGTGTTTGGTGAATGCCGTGGCGTCGATCAACCCGGCGGTTTCGCGCACCGCCCTGGCCTCCTCTACCGCGTATTGCCACCACCCGCCGCGGCGGAAACTTCGGCTGTCATGGTCGAAACTGTCGGGCGCATTTAGGGGGCCATAGTAATTGGGCCGTTCCCAGCCGTTGACCTGCCCGAACTGCGCGCCAAGCGCCTTTTGCGCATCATAGTTGGGCGTGGTTTTCAGGGGGCGGGCGGCTTCGCGTTCTTCGTCCGGGTGGTGCAGGATGAAAACATGTTCATAGCATTCTTCGTTTTTGCGCACCGCATATTCGGTGGTTTGCCAATCGCCGTATCGTTTCGGGTCTAGCGCGGCCATGTCGATTTCGGCCTCGCCTTCGACCATCATCTGCGCAAGGTAATAGCCCGTGCCACCCGCCGCCGTGATGCCGAAACTGAACCCTTCGGCCAGCCACATATTGCGCAGGCCCGGCGCAGGGCCGACCAACGGATTGCCATCGGGCGTGTAACAGATCGGGCCGTTGAAATCATCCTTTAGCCCCACATTTTCGGACGTGGGCAGACGATGGATCATCGCCATATATTCCTCTTCGATCCGGTCCAGATCCAGCGGGAACAAATCGGCGCGGAATGAATCAGGCACGCCGAATTCGAACCTTGCAGGCGCGCCACGTTCATAGGGGCCAAGGATCCAGCCGCCGCGCTCCTCGCGGACATACCATTTGGCATCTGCGTCGCGCAGCACGGGGTGTTCCTCGCCGCCCTGTTTGCGATATTCCACCAGCCGGGGGTCGGGTTCGGTCACGATGAACTGGTGTTCCACCGGAATGGCCGGGATTTTGATGCCCAACAGCTGCGCCGTGCGCTGTGCATGGTTACCCGTTGCGGTGACCACATGTTCGGCGGTGATAACGGTCTGTTCATCCGACGGCACCAGATTACCGCCCTTTTCCACCATCTTGGTGACGGTGACGCGCCATTCGCTGCCCGTCCATTCATACCCGTCGACCTGCCAGCGGCGTTCGATCACCACGCCACGTTGGCGCGCACCCTTGGCCATGGCCATGGTCACATCGGCCGGGTTGATATAGCCGTCCGTCGGGTGGTAGATCGCACCCTTCAGATCATCGGTACGCACCAGCGGCCAGCGGTCCTTGATCTGCGCGGGGGTCATCCATTCATGGGGCACATCGCAGGTTTCCGCGATCGAGGAATAGAGCATATATTCATCCATGCGGTCCTGCGTTTGTGCCATGCGCAGGTTGCCCACCACCGAAAACCCCGCGTTCAGGCCGGTTTCTGCCTCTAGCGTCTTATAGAAATCGACCGAATATTTGTGGATATGGGTGGTGGCAAAGCTCATGTTGAACAGGGGCAGCAGGCCCGCCGCGTGCCATGTGGACCCGCTGGTCAGTTCGTCGCGTTCCAGCAACATGACATCGTTCCAACCCGCACGGGCCAGATGATAGGCGATCGAGGTTCCAACGGCGCCGCCGCCGACGACCAGAGCTTTGACATGCAATTTCATAATGCCCGCGACTCCTTGGGATATGTTTGTCCCAGATATGCCGCATCACGGCGCGCCGTTGCGCGGTTCAACCGACTTCAAAATGCACAAAACCGACCCGCGTGGTGGGCACACGGGCCGGTTTTGGCAGGATTACAGGATGATAAGGAAAATCAGTTGCCTGTGGTGCAGCGCTTGAATGCGCCCTGCGTGTCGCAGTTTTTACCCATCACGCCATTGGATGCGGTTTTGGCGCTGCCCGAGTTCAGGCGATTGACCTTTACGCCGCTGCCAGACGCGTCGCCGGATTTTTCACCCGTCGCGGTTTTGGCCGCTTGCAAGGCCAGCCCGATGCGCATCGCCTTTGCCGCGTCTTCGCAGTAGACCTTGCTGTTGGTCAGTTCCAGACAGCTACCGGGGGCGAAACCTTTGCTGACTTCCATCATGCGCAGGGCATAGGCGGGGTGGGTTTCGGGCAGGATACCGTCGCGCGCTTGTGACCATTCATCGGCGGCTTCTGGCGTGATCCCGTCCTGCCTCACCTTGATATCGTTAGGTTTCAGACCAAGGCTCATCAACCGGATGCCAAGCGCCATCCGCTCTTTCTGGCTTAGCCCGGTCGGCGCGACAAAGGTGACGGGGGCAGGCACCTTGGAGGTATCCGGCTTGACCGCGATATCGGAAACCTCTTTTTGGCCCCCCTGATCGCGTGCATTGCGAAAGGCGATTGCATTGTCATTGCAATGCACCCTGTTCAGATCATGATCATGCACACAGCCGCCTTTGACTATGCCACGGCGCATTTCCATCACCCGCGCCGCATCCTGATTGCCAGAATCGCCATGCAGTTTAGCCACATGAACACCCTGCTTTATGAATGCTTGTTCGACCGGGTGCAGTTTTTCGGGGTTATAGTCGGACATATTGACGGGGATACGCAGTGCTGCGGCATCAGCGGCAGGTGGCGTGGCATCAGACGGGGTCGTTTTCATATCATCCAAAAGAGTGCCGAACGGCCCATCAGCGGTGTTCATTGCCGCATCGCCATCAACGGGTTGCATCTGGTTCATATTTTCCATGGCCTGCAAGGCACCGATATGCCCTGCCGCACCGCCCAGACCACCGGGCAAAATGCTGCCCGCCCCGGCCGCTGCTTTGGAATTCTTTTTGAATTTTTCAACGGTCGCCAGCGCCGTGGCCAGTTCCTGTTTCTTTTTCGCGGTCAGAATTTCCGAGGATTGCGCAAGCTGTTCGTCCAGCGGCAGGTCAGGCACATCGGCCACGCCCTCGACCGGTTCGTCCAGCATGGCGTTCAACCCCGCATAATCCACAAGCGACAAGAGTTCGCGCACCGATTCATCCGATGCGGCTGACCATGCCTCGACCTTGATCTTGCGCGAAATTTCGGATGTGACCACGCGGATACCGTTGGGGATATATTCGGAATTGACGATTGTCTTGCTTTTGGCAAAAGGCACACCGTCATAATAGGCATATCCCTTGACCCGCTGCGTGCCGCCCATTTGCGCGGCAAGCCCGATCATCACCCATTCCATCATCGGGCGCGGTTTGTCGAAACGCGGGTCATAGGTGGCGCGCAGGGCAACGAATTCTTCGCCTTTTTGATAGATGAACACATCGCGGTGCAGCATCTTGTCTTCGGGCATACGCATCGAGTGTTCGATGAAATTGGCGTCGGGGTTTTCGTCTTGCGCAAGGTTGATCAGGCTAAGCGCCGGGTATGTTTCCGCCAGTTCGATATAGTCGAACTTTGGCGGATTTTCCGGATCCGGGTCGGACATGCTGAAATCGGAATAGGGCAGGAACACGGCTTTGTCCGTGTCGCGCCAATCACGCCGGGTCCAGCCTTCGGGCGCTTCGGGCAGATGCACGCTGGCGGGTTTTGCCTGACGCTGTTTCAGGCGCTTTGCCTCTAATGCGCCGGTGAAAATGCCGCCCACGGCCCCCAAACGCGATTCCGCGTAGCGGCTAACCCCATAGGATTGCAAGGTTTCCCCCGCATTCATGGCCTGTTGATTGTAATCAATGGCACCAAAGGCACCGCCAGCAATCAGGAAAAATCCAAGCGCATAAAACTTCGACATAGGGCTGCTCCAATAGCGACATTCCCCAAAAGGATAGGCGCGAAAGCAGGCAGAAATATGGACCTAATCGGGCGTTTCCTCGCTGTTTTAGCGCGAATTCGCCCGATTATCCGGTCACAGCATGGCAGGCACAACCTGATCCGGCGGGCGATGCCCGTCAGCAAAGGTTTTGATGTTGATGATGACCTTTTCGCCCATCTCGATACGGCCTTCGCGTGTGGCCGATGCCATATGCGGCAACAGGGCCACGCCGGGCAGCGCCACCAGATCAGGGTTCAATGTCGCACCATGTTCAAACACATCCAGCCCCGCGCCGGATATCTCGCCCGCTTTCAGCATCCGCGTCAGGGCGTTTTCGTCGATCACCTCGCCACGGGATGTGTTGACGATGATCGCCTCGGGTTTCATCAGTTTCAGCCGCCGGGCATTCATCAAATGGAACGTAGAGGGCGTATGCGGGCAGTTGACCGAAATCACATCCATCCGTGCGACCATCTGGTCCAGACTTTCCCAATACGTCGCTTGCAGGGATTCTTCTACCTCGGGGCGCAGGCGCTTGCGGTTGTGATAATGCACCTGCATGCCAAATGCCTGCGCACGCCGCGCCACGGCCTGACCCACATGGCCCATGCCCAGAATGCCCAGACGTTTGCCACCAACCCGCCCGCCAAGCAGCGACGTGGGGGAAAAGCCCGCCCATTTGCCGCCTTCCAACAGGGCGCGCCCTTCGGGGATGCGCCGGATCACCGACAAAATCAGGGCCATGGTCATGTCGGCGGTATCATCCGCTGACACGCCGGGGGTGTTGGATACCAGAATGCCACGCTGGCGCGCAGTGTTCACATCAATATGGTCCACCCCTGCGCCATAATTCGCGATCAGCCGCAATTGCGGCCCCGCCTGCGCGATCAGTCCCACGTCGATCTGGTCCATCAATGTGGGCACCAGAACGTCGGCATCTTTCATGGCCGCAGCCAGTTCTGCCCGTGTCATGGGCGTGTCGTCATCCCGCAACCGGACGTCGAACAATTCTTTCATTCGTGTCTCGACCGCTTCTGGTAAGCGTCGCGTCACGACAACACTCGGACGTGCAGTTGGCATTCAGGCCCTCCCCATCTTCCAAAACATGCGCCTTTTTGTCAGAGTGACCGAGTAAACGGCGGGACACAAGAACCCCGCAACAATATTTCGCAGGCAAATCGCATGACACGGCTGATCCAACTCGCTTTCGCTATTTTATTGGCGTTCGCCCCCCCATTGTTCGCACAGGAACGTGGCAAGGTCACAAACCTGCCCATGCCGCGCTATGTGACGATCAAATCAAGCGAGGCAAACGTGCGCCGCGGGCCCAGCCTGACGCATCGCATCGACTGGGTGTTCAAACGCAAGGACCTGCCCGTGCAGATCATCGCAGAACATGGCCACTGGCGGCGCATCCGCGACCGTGACGGGCAAGGTGGCTGGGTGCATTATTCGCTGCTGTCCGGTGTGCGCAGCGTGATCATTGATGCCGACCTGCTGGCCCTGCGCGCCCGCCCCGATGCCACCGCCCCCGAGGTCGCGCGGCTGGAAATGGGCGTGATCGCGCGGCTGGATGATTGCACGCCCGACTGGTGTCGCCTGATCGCAGGCGGATACAAAGGGTGGAGCCCGAAAAGTGCCCTATGGGGTGTGGATCCGGACGAAATACGCGAATGAGCGGGGTTTGCGCTGCGACATCGGGCTTGCCTGCGCCCATGCCTGCGTTACCATCCGCATATTGAAACATGACCGGATTTTCCCGAATGACGCGCCTGATTTCCCGTATTTTGTCCTGCATTCTGATCTGCCTGTTGCCCCTGTCTGCGTTACAGGCACAGGATACGGGCCAGCCATCCGGCACGATTTCCGTCGAAGACAGCGCCACCCGCGACGCCGCCATTGCCAACAGGATTCGCGACATATTGCACGAGCTGGACGGGTATAGCGATGTGACCGTCAGCGTATCCTCGGGCATTGTTACCCTGCGTGGCACCACATTGGACACGGCCACAGCCACACGGCTGAACGATCTGGCCGCCCGCGTCGATGGCGTGGTCGCGATCGAAAACGAGGTGGTGGAAACCACCGATGTTGGCGCGCGTCTGGACCCGATGCTGGAACGGCTGAAAAAACGGGCCTGGGCAGCCTATAATTACCTGCCGATTCTGGCTGTGGCGCTGATCGCCTTTGTTGTGATCTTTCTGTTCGGGCTGTTCCTGTCGCGACGCGAAAACGTATGGAACCGTTTGGCGCCCAATGCATTCATTGCAGATATCTATCGCCAGATCGTTGTGATTCTGGCTCTGATCGCCGGTCTGGTCATGGCCCTGGATATTTTGGGGGCCACGGCGCTGCTGTCCACCATTCTGGGTGCCGCGGGGATTATCGGCTTGGCCATCGGCTTTGCCGTCAAGGACACAGTGGAAAACTTCATCGCATCGGTGCTGTTGTCGATCCGCCAGCCGTTTCGCCCCAATGACCTGATCCAGATCGAGGGCGACACCGGCAATGTGATCCGCATGACCAGCCGGGCCACCATTTTGCTGTCGCCCGATGGCAACCACATTCGCATCCCCAATGCGACCGTGTTCAAATCACGCATCGTGAACTATTCGCGAAATGACGAACGGCGGTTTGATTTCACCCTTGGCATTGATCCCGCCGCCGATCTGGCCCGCGCCCGGGAACTGGCCATGGAAATCGTTGCCGCGCAGCCCTTTACCCTAACCACGCCCGGCCCTGCCGCATGGATAGACAAGGTGGGCGACAGCACCATCAACATGACCGTAACCGGCTGGATCGACCAGAAATCAACCAGCCTTGTTCTGGCCAAAGGCGAGGCGATCCGCCTGACCATCGCCGCCTTTACCGCCGAGGGAATCGCCCTGCCCGAACCCACCTATCGCCTGCTGTTGCCCGACGGGACTGCGGCATGGGCTGGCGCATCTGACGCGCCAAACACCCCTGCCCCGCAAGCGCCCCCCGCCACAACGCCCGCCCGGACACAGGCCGCAGATACAGGCGCCGATGCCGAACAGGCCATCGAAAACCTCGTCGATTCCGAACGCCGCGCCCTTGGCGACGATGATTTGCTTAGCCGCGCAGAGGCCGCACAAGAATAGAACATATTTTTG
Organism: Paracoccaceae bacterium; assembly: GCA_050633465.1. Lineage (GTDB taxonomy): Bacteria > Pseudomonadota > Alphaproteobacteria > Rhodobacterales > Rhodobacteraceae > UBA3069. Next base: position 28,843 of record JBOEGO010000018.1, read on the forward strand.
CAAAAACCCTCTTGAAGCCCCCGCCAACGCGCAGTATTACGCGCCCCACGGTTGGGGTGTAGCCAAGTGGTAAGGCAACGCTTTTTGGTAGCGTGCACCGTAGGTTCGAATCCTACCACCCCAGCCAATTCTTCTTTACATGACTGTATTTGCGCCTGCGGGCGGGCGTCGGGCTGAAAGTGCCCCCGTTTATGCCCCTGCTGGTTTGGGGCGCTGGGTCGGGTCGCGCTCCACGTCGCTCGCCTTGAGTGTTCCCCTCTAAGAGGAGGCTCCCCCTGTAATAGGTATAAGTAATGAGTAAGAAGAGATAAAAGAGGTCAGAAGGGAGGGCATAGGAGGGGAGTCCTATATAGAGAGACCATAAGGATCATCATAACCCCCTATCAAGCCCCCACAGAAGAGCAGACGGAGCGCAGGCATGACGACGATCACAGACCCAAGATACTCCCGACCGCTCGACGTGCACCGGTGGTCCGAGCATCCCGAGGTGAAGGCCTTGGTGGAGCACCTCTGGACGGGGGGCTACCTGCCCGAGGAGATCACGGGGACACCGGGGAAGAAGAGGACTGGGCCTAAGC
>JBOEGO010000019.1:0-30944 GCA_050633465.1 Paracoccaceae bacterium
AGGTTCAAATCCTACTCCCGCAACCAACTTAACCTTACCTACATCGCTGCTCGGTAGGTCTAGGTGGCTAATAGCCCCCGCAACCAACTTATCCTTGCTAGGCGCAAAGCCTTGCTCAGCAACGGTTTCAGCAGAAGCAACAATTTGTTCGACCTGCTCTAGTTCCTTTCTTTCTTTGGTTCCAAGTTGTTCTTTCGTCCTTCTGGCTTGTCCAGTCACGCGACTTTCGGACATCTCAAGGATACCGGCCAGATCACCACAAAGATCGACAATCAGCTCTGTTCTCTCTGAATTGGGAGTCAGAACGATCTTTGTAATAAGCTGGCGAAGTATCTGTGCTGATTCTGGTCGATGCTCAGGATCATTCAAACTTGCCATTAGATCATCTACGGCCTCAGCATACCGGTCGCCCATGCGGGGATGCACATATACTGGCGCTTCCTCCGTTGTATCCAGTAGAGCGATGAGCTCTTCTTTTCGACGTTGTAGGCCATTTGCCTTATCTGCAATGAGCTTTGCGTCAAAGCCATTCATCACAGCATCAAGTATCTTATCGATCTCTCTCTCGGTCTTCGCCAATTCTTTCTGGTAGCGTGTGATCGAAGCATTCGTCTCCATGCGAACCGCATTCAGATGCTTGGCGTACTCCTCACAAAAGACTTTGGTCAGCTCTCGGTCCATTAGACGCTCTCTGAGAGCGCCCAAGACTTTCTCTTCAAGAACGTCTTGGCTGATTGTTGTGCGGCATTCACACGTGCCCTTATTGCGCGATGTAGAGCACCCATAGCGTCGTTGTGACACAATCGACATTCCGCCCCCGCATTCGCCACATTTCAGAAGGAACGAGAACAAGTTCGCAGGCCGCTGCTTGGTCTGCAGGCTCGGCTTGCGATCCAGTTCACCTTGGTAGGCCTTCGCACTGTCCCATGCCTCTTGGCTCACGATCCGTAGCTCAGGCACTTCGGAAACAATCCAATCTTCCTTTGGGTTCATCTTGGCGACACGCTTCCCTGTATCGGGGTTCTTTACAAATCGCTGACGGTTCCAGGTTTGAATGCCAATATAGAGCTCATTGTTGATGATGCCGGTTCCACGCACGCGATTGCCATTAATGGTGCTAGAACTCCATGCGCGGCCAGTTGGCCCAGCAACGCCCTCTTTGTTCAACTCAAAGGCAATCTTCTTTGGTGACTTGCCCTTGTTATAGTCGCTGAATATACGCCGGACGATCGCGGCCTCGGCCTCGTTGATCTTCCGCTCTCCAGTTGTGACAGCCCCGCGCTCATCGATGGTTCTGACGATATCATAGCCATAAGCCTTGCCGCCCGCGCTCTTACCCTGTAATGCGCGCCCTTCAAGCCCTCGGTGCGTCTTGCGGGCTAGCTCTTTCAGAAACAAGGCATTCATCGTGCCGTTCATGCCGATGTGGATTTCGGTCACCATGTTCTCGCTGAGCGTGAACATGGACACGTCCGAGTATCTGAACTGCTTGAAGATATGGGCGATATTCTCTTGATCACGGCTGAAGCGATCCAATGCCTCTGACATGGCGATATCAAATTTTTGGTCCCGCCCGTCTGACAGCATGCGTTGCATGCCTGGGCGGGTTATCAGAGCCTCACCAGATATTGCTTCGTCAGCGTAAGTCGCAACAACCGTCCAGCCAGCCTTTTCAGCCGTTGCTGTGCAGATACGCACCTGATCCTCAATGGATTTTACGTTCTGCAGGTCGCTCGAATACCGAGCGTAGATTGCGACTCTAGTCATGGTTGGGGCCTTTCTGTTTCTTTTCAGTGTAGCCCTTGTTGCTTTTTCTGGAAACGGAATTCATATCCTTTTCCGCAGAAATTCTAGCGAGATGTTTCACGAGTTCGTGCAGTGCATCCTTTGGCGGGTTCGAAGAGACCGCAAAGGGTTGCGTCACGGTCCCCTTTTGCGACTCAAATTTTTCCATTTTTCCCACCACTCATTAGTGTTCATCTTCAGAATATCATTGAAATCAATGGTATGGCAAATTTTGCTCTGCTGCGTTGCAATGTGTTTGTGTTTGTTTTGGGTTGCCACTTGATCGTCCCTTCATTGGTTAAACGCTTCGATCTATTGATGAAGCTTGCGAATCGATAATACATGGGTCCAGATGCTTTTTGTGATTATGGTCACTTTTCAGGAGAGCAAATGAGCAAAAAAGAGCAAATAGGTGTGGCCAGCTATGATGGTGGTTTGATCCAACGTCAGAAAATTCGGGCAGCTCTCAAGGAGCTCAACACACTTGATGAAAGTGACCAGCGGATCACCGATCTTTTGCAAGGCTATATCGAGGACGATAAGGTTCCCGGCTACGCTGCCAAGACCACTAAGGGGTTGTCGCGCGCCACAATCAATCGGATACGCTTGGCTGATGACGAAGAGCTGTCGGCTATCCGGCGCCCGACAATGGCTTTGCTTTACACCTTTCTTTGCCATTGCCCTGAGCTCAAGTCGTCATTGCTGGACGAAACGGTGCGCGTTCATTCTGCGCATGAGTTGGCACCACTGCTGGAAAACTTGCAGCGAAGTCTGGGGGCAACGGACGGGCCGCTGAACAACCAAAAGATGAAGAGCCTTGAGGGAATTTACTACCTCTACCGTAAGGCTTGGACTTCGCCCAAGTCTCCCACCTATGTTCGCTGTATTCTAAGGTTTGAGTGGGTCGGCGATGCCTTGTTTTATTTTGAAGAGCAAAAGTTTTTCGATACCGTAGCAAAGCTACCTGTGAACGAGACCGATCAAGGGTTGGTCCTACCATTCGGCATGAATGTTGTGCTTCTTGGCAAGGGTCAGAAAAAGGACCTCCTGAAGTTCTTCTCCTTTCATGATTTCACGCCGTACCCCGACGGGCATCAGCATGTTTATTCGATGAATGGCAATTTCATCGCTGTTTATTCCAAGGGGCCACATCCAGGTTACAGGGCGTTCGCTCAGCGTATTGACCTTGAGGAGTTAGCTGGGAGGCCGGAGACAAAGTTCTACGCAGACGGCGATCTCAGTGAAGAAATCCTGCAGCACCTCGAAGACTGATAGCAGAGACCACGATCATCGTTATCGATGAACGCAAGATGTGTGTGGTAGTACCACACATCTTGGCAAGGGGACCCGCTGCGCGCCCCCGTTGCATCCCCTCGGCCATGACGAAATCTGGGTACTGAACCCAGTTTTCGTCATCAAAACGTATCGCCGTTTCACCACTCGCAGGGCTTGGAGATTTCCCTCTCCACCTGCACCGAACCATGGATCAAAGAGTGTATCGCCACCCCTTGCAACCCTCTCGCGGGAGATGTCGCTCTCCCTGCACCCATCGATCAAAGGGCGTTCCTGCCCTTGTGAAATCCTGACCAACCCTGCGCGGATTGGATGCCGTCAGCCTATCGACGCTGAACCCGAACACGAGGCTATCGCGCCCCTTCTATACCACTCGCAGGTGCTGGAAATTTGCCACTCCAACCTGCACCCGACCATGCATGAACGACTGCCAGTTCAACTGGCACTCAAGAGAACATTCAGGCATTTCTAAGTCTCCGTATGAAACTCCTCTTTTACTTCGGCATCCGGAAGGCGCTTCTGTAACGCCATGACTTGCCCTAGGTTGTGGATATCTTTGAACGTCAGGTGCCTTATTGATGCGATCCACGATTTGTCGTGTTAATATCAACAACGTTATTCTCAAGGCAATTACATCAGTCAGAAGGTGGCCGATGCTGACTGTGCATGATGGATCGTAGTTTGACGCAATCGAATTAAATATGACGTAGAAAGTACCATATTATGAAACTTAAGCTCACACTCGCACGACTAGAAAGCCTTCTGATGACGGCCTGCGACGATCTGCGCGGCAGCATGGATGCAAGTGAGTACAAGGAATACATCTTTGGCATGCTGTTTCTGAAAAGGGCCAGCGACCTATTTGATCAGCGTCAGGAAGAACTTGCCGCAACTCTCGGGACGCAGGGAATGAGCGATGACGACATCGCCGTAGAACTGAACGATCCAGACAACTATTCAGGAAAGTACTTCTTCGTACCGAAACGGGCTCGATGGAACCAAGGATGGGATGAAGAAGTCGTTGAAGATGGTGAAACTAAAATTGTCCATCGGCCAGCACTAAAGCACGTAAAAGAGAATGTAGGAACTGCACTAAATAAAGCACTCTATGCAATTGAAGACGCAAACCCTGATGCACTAGAGCATGTGCTGAAAGGTATCAGTTTTAACAAGCCGATTGGACAAAAAACTCTTAGCGATGATACTCTCGCCGACTTCGTTCAGAACTTCGAAAAAATACCACTGAAGGATGAAGACTTCGAGTTCCCCGATTTGCTTGGTGCAGCATACGAATGGCTCATTAAATACTTTGCGGATTCCGCCGGTAAGAAGGCGGGCGAATTCTACACGCCCGCTGAAGTAGTCCGGGTTTGTGTAGAAGTCTGCGACCCGCAAGAAGGCATGAGCGTCTACGACCCGACCGTTGGTTCGGGCGGTATGCTCATTCAAACACGCGACTATTTGCGGGAAAACAACGGTAATGCGGATGAGATTGCCCTTTACGGCCAAGAAAAAATCGGAACGACTTGGTCAATCTGTAAGATGAACATGTTGCTTCATGGGATTTCTCATGCCGACATCCGTCAAGAAGACACCATTCGTGAGCCTCAGCACTTCGGCGAGAACAATGAATTGAAGCGCTTCGACCGCGTGCTAGCAAACCCGCCATTCAGCCAAAACTACATCAAGAAAGAACTCAAGTTCTCAGGACGCTTTCCGGTCATGATGCCGGAAAAGGGCAAGAAGGCGGACATGATGTTCGTTCAACACATGCTGTCGGTTCTTAAGCATGACGGCAGATTGGCGACAGTCATGCCGCACGGTGTCCTTTTCAGGGGCGGTGACGAACAGGAAGCGCGCAAATACTTCATTGAGCAAGGCTATCTGGAAGCCATCATCGGCCTGCCCAGTAACCTGTTCTACGGAACCGGCATTCCTGCCTGCATTCTCGTGATGAATAAGCAGGGTGCAAAAGGCGCTGACGGAAAAACCAAACGCGACCACGTTCTCTTCATTAACGCGGATCGTGAATATCGCGAAGGCAAAGCGCAGAACCATTTACGCCCCGAGGATATCGACAAAATCGTCCACGCCTACCGTTCTGGCCAAGACATTCCCGCCTATGCACGAAGCGTCCCCGTTTCTGAAATCAAGGGTGAAGACTACAACTGCAACATCCGCCGCTATGTGGACAATGCGCCGCCGCCCGAACCTCAGGACGTGCGCGCGCACCTTCATGGCGGCGTGCCAATCGCGGAAGTGGATGCGCTGGAACATTTCTGGACCAACTACCCCCAACTCCGCGAAGATTGCTTTGTGCCACGCGATGCCAAGTATCTCGACTTGGCCCCAGTCATCGCCGAAAAGCGAGAGATTGCGGAAACCGTCACACACCACCAAGGCGTGAAATCCAGCCATGCCACTTTCATGGAAACGCTGGAAACTTGGTGGCAGGCCAACTTCCCGATCATCGAAGCACTCGCGCCCGATCCAGAAAACCAAAACGAAACAGCGGGCAATGTCTACGTCATGCGCAGCACCATGCTGGCGAGCATCGAACAGACTTTGGCCGACCAGTCTCTGCTAACACCTTTTCAGGTGCGTGGGGCCTTCGCGCAATATGTTGACCGCCTCAAGGCAGACTTCAAATCCATCGCGGCAAGCGGTTGGAGTGCCGTCTTGATACCTGACGAGGATATCTTGAAAAGCCAATTCCCTGAGGTTCTAGAAGAGCTGGAAACGGCACAAGGGCGTTTGGCAGAGCTTCAGGCGCTGTTCGCCGCAGCGGGTGAGGAAGACTTTGAGGATACCGATGAAACAGGCGTCTTGCCTGCCGATGAGGTCAAGAACAAGAAAGCCGATCTGAAAACTGCCACAGCCGAGTGGAAGGCACAGCTAAAGCAGGTCAAAGACCTCGCTGCCAACATGTTTGTCGAGGTTCAGGCCGCAGGCCTGCTACCAGTGGGAGCAAAGAAAGGTTTCTACTGCACCGAAGGACTGTCCGCAAAAGATGCTCAGTTCGACAATGGTCAGCGTATTTTGAATTTGGCCCAAAAGGTCGGGCTTGCATCTGAATACGCAGTACCGCTGAGTGATGCGATGGCGCAGGGAAAAGTTGCTTATGCTCAAGCAGAGGCTTTGACCAAGTCGCTGGAAACGCAAAAGCTGCTGGAAGACGAGGTGAAAGAGCTGAAGGCCACGATCAAGCAGATCGAAGGCAAACGGGACGAGCTGGTTGAAAGTGCGCGTGCTAAAATTTCTACGGATGAGGCGCGACAGGCCATCGTTGAGAGGTTGCGCAAGAGCTTGATGAACATCTTTGCGGCCTACCTGCGAGCTGATCAGCGCGCATGTGTGCGGGGGATAGAGAACCTTTGGTCGAAGTATGCCGTAACGGCAAAGTCGATTGAAGGGGGTCGCGATAAGGCTTCTGCAAGGCTGAAAAAGTTTCTTGAGGACCTTGGATATGAGTAACTGGGTTTTTGAGCGTCTAGATTCTGTTGAGGCAAAAGGCGAAATATCTTTTGGTCGAGGCAATATAATATCTAAGGATGATATAGCCGCATTCCCTGGACCATATCCAATTTACTCTTCATCGGCGCAAAATAACGGGAAGTTTGGCGAATACGGGAAATTCATGTTCGATGAAGAACTAGTAACTTGGTCGGTTGATGGTGGTGGCGCTCTTTTTTACCGAGACAAACACAAATACTCAGTGACCAATGTTTGTGGATACCTAAGGGTCAAAAACGCGTCATTCGATACACGATTTGTCTACTACTGCCTCGCTGAGCAACATCGTCACCTGTCATTTGATTACACGACAAAGGCTCATCCAAGCGTCATAAAGAAGTTATATACTCTCCCCGATATTTCTAAGACCTACCAAGAAAAGATCGCGAATATACTGCAAACAATCGACGATGCTATCGAGCAGACCGAGGCGTTGATTGAGAAGTACAGCTTGGTCAAAGCGGGGATGATGCATGATTTGTTTACCCGAGGCCTCACCCCCGATGGCAAACTCCGCCCCCCGCGCGAAGAGGCCCCAGACCTCTACAAAGAGACTCCTATTGGCTGGCTTCCGAACGACTGGGATTGCTCCGACTTGCAGGACTTGTTGGCTCCATTGCCTAACAACCTCAGAAGTGGACCGTTTGGCAGCGCGCTCTTGAAATCGGAACTTGTTGAAGACGGCATTCCCTTTTTAGGCATCGACAACATTCACGTGGAGAAGTTCGTTCCGGTATATCGAAGGTTTGTTTCAGACCGAAAGTATCGAGAATTGATCAAATATTCGGTTCGGCCAAATGACCTCGTAATCACGATTATGGGCACAGTTGGCAGATGCGCCGTTGTTCCTGAAACAGTCCAGACCGCCCTCTCTTCAAAGCATTTATGGACGATTAGCCTCGATCAATCAGCTGTCATCCCTCGTTTGGTTTGTTGGCAGATGAACTACGCGTCATGGGTCAAGAAATGGTTCAGACGTGAAACCCAAGGCGGGATCATGGATGCTATTCAGTCCAAGACACTCAAAACATTAAAGCTGCCTGTTCCACCAATGCCTGAGCAAATGCTGATCGCAGATCGCTACACCGCTTTGAGCGATCAGCTTCGCCTTGAGCAGGAGCGCCTTGGAAAACTGGAACTTCAAAAATCGGGCCTAATGCACGATCTCCTGACTGGTGAGGTCCCCGTCAATTTCAACGACGCGGAGGTTGCGCATGTCTGAATATACTGAGGTCGAACAACCCTTCCTGGAACAGCTCGCGGGCCTCGGCTGGACCGCCATCGATCAGGGCGCGGATATCCCGCAAGACCCGATCAAAAGCCTGCGCCCGTCCTTTCGTCAGTGGATTTTGCCCGAGGTTTTCGCTTCCTCCGTTTCTCGCATCAACACCACCGCTGACGGCAGCGAATGGTTGACTCCCAAACAGCTGCAAGACCTGCAAGACCAAATCGCCCGCCAGCCTAACCGCACCTTATTGGAGGCGAATGAGGCGATCCAGAAACTACTATTCAAAGCGCAGGTCGATGTGAACGAGGTGACAGGCGAACACGACCCAGTCGTCAAGTTGATCGATTTTGCCAATCCTGAAAACAACACCTTCCACGCCATCAACCAGTTCCGCATCGACACGCCGGGCTGCGTGAAGGCCTTCATCATCCCTGACATCGTTCTATTCGTGAACGGTATCCCGCTTATTGTTGTGGAAGCCAAAAAAGGCGGCCCCACCTGTGCCAACCCGATGCCGGAAGCCTTCGCGCAACTGCAACGCTACATGAATGTGCGCAAGGAAACGAAAGCAGCTGGACTGAAGGAAGGTGAGCCAAAGCTTTTTCACACTAACATGATGGTCATCCGTTCCTGCGGGCTTGAGGCAGACTACGGCACCATCACATCTGGGGAAGAGCATTTCTTTCCATGGAAAACTCAGTGGCCTGAAGACGATACCGTCGCCGAGGGCATGAACCAGCAAGAGCAGCTGATCAACGGCATGCTCAACAAGTCCAACCTGCTGAGCATCCTGCGCACGTCGTCTGTGTTCATGGATACGGATGGAGGCCCACGCATCAAAGTTGTGTGCCGCTACCAACAGTTTCGCGCTGCCAACAAGATCATTGAACGCCTGCGTCATGGAGATGGCGTTATTGAGAGAAGTGGCGTTGTCTGGCACACGCAAGGTTCAGGTAAGAGTCTGACGATGGTTTTTGTCGCGCGCATGTTGCGAACGTCCAAAGACCTGAGCGATTTCAAAATCCTTCTCATCAACGACCGCGTGGACTTGGAAGATCAGCTGGCAGAAACCGCTACGATCATCGGCGGACGTGTGAATGTGATCGAGAGCACTCAATCGCTGCGCAAGGAATTGGCGACAGACCAATCAGACGTGAACATGGTGATGGTTCACAAGTTCCAACAGCGCGATCAGAGCCTACCGTTGAAGGTTGCTGAGGCATTGGGAACCTATCAAGCGATGCCAAGTGGGGAGACGTTTGGGGTAGTGAACAATTCATCCCGCATTGTTCTGATGATCGATGAAGCGCACCGGACGCAAGGGTCAGACCTAGGTGACAATATTTTTGAGGCGTTCCCGAATGCCGCACGCATCGCCTTTACAGGTACTCCGTTGATAACAGAGCGCCACGGTGAGAAGAAAACTCACAAGCGGTTTGGCGAGTACATCGACACCTATAGACTGATGGACGCCGTGCATGACGGCGCGACGCTTCAGATTTTGTACGAAGGGCGCACAGCGGATTCCGCTTTGAACGACAAGCACGGTTTCGAGACTGAGTTCGAGAACCTGTTCAAGGATAGAAGCGACGAAGAACTGCTGGCGATCAAAAAGAAGTACGGGGCAACTGGCGACATTCTGGAAGCCGAAACCCGTATCCAAGCCATCGCTAAGGACATGGTAAATCACTACCTGGAGAACATCTTTCCGAACGGGTTCAAGGCGCAAGTCGTATGCCACTCAAAGCTTGCAGCTGTTCGCTACCAGAAAGCGATTTCACAAGCGCTGGATGAGCGCGTTCAATCTTTAAAGGCGCAACCCGAACCAGATTTTGAACAGATTAAACGGATTGAATTCCTCAAAGCTGTGGTCGTGATCTCAGGTGATGGGACAAACGAGGCCGCCTACATCACCCAAGCGCGCAAAGATGCGAAATCCTTAAACGCTGTAGAAAACTTCTGCCGTTCCTTTGACATGGATGATCCCGACAAGGTGAACACTGGAATCGCTTTTCTTATTGTCTGCGACATGTTGCTCACCGGCTTCGACGCCCCAATCGAACAAGTGATGTATATCGACAAGAAAATTCGTGAGCACACGCTTCTTCAAGCCATCGCACGAACGAACAGGGTGAAAAAGGGCAAGAAGCGCGGATATATCGTTGACTACATCGGTCTGACAGAAAACCTCACCGAAGCACTGACCCTTTATGCTGCGGCTGACGAAGCGCAGGAACTAGCGCTTGGTTTGAAAAGCATAACTTCGGAAGTCCCTGTGTTGGAGGAACGCTACCAACGATTGTTACAACTATTTTCAGCGCATGGTGTGAAAGATATTGAAGCATTTGCACAGGGCAAGCTGTCAGGAGTGGAGGCAGATGCATCAGTTGTTCACGAGGCTGTAAAGCTGCTCAAGGACGAGAAGATACGCGCCGATTTTGACGTCTATTTGAAGAAATTCTTGATGAGCATGGATATCATCCTTCCCCATGAAGCCGCTCACATATTCCGGGTTCCAGCCAAACGTTTCGGCTATATTTTGCGTGTGACCAAAGAGCGCTACAAAGATTCTAGCCTGAACCTAGGCGATGCCGGCGAAAAGGTAAGACAACTTATCAACGAGCATCTAATCAGTCTTGGTATCAATCCCAAAGTCGCTCCCGTCGAACTCTTGGCCGAAGATTTTATCTTGAATCTCAACAAGCACTCTGAGGGAAATGAGGAGGCTAAGGCTAGTGAAATGGAACATGCAATTCGGAAGCATTGCACAGTTCACAATGACGAAGACCCTGCCTTTTACAAGAGCTTGTCAGAGAAAGTTGAAAACCTCTTGAACAAGCATCAAGACGACTGGGTGAAGCTTACGGAAGACCTCGAAAAAATTCGTGCAGAAGCGCTGAGCGGCAGGAAGTCTGGGCAAGACGGCATGAGCAAGGAAGCAACAACATTTTACGAGCATATTGCCAACGAGGCTTTTGAAGGTGGCGAGGTACCAGCCAGTGCTAAACCAAAAATGAAGACGCTGATGGAAACCATTGTCGTGACGATGCAAGACAGTATCGGAAGCATCGATTTTTGGAATAATGCAGATAAGCAGAAGAAAACACGCAGCGAAATAAAAAAGGCGCTTACTCTCACAGGAATAACAGAGCTGAAGGAAAACCGAGAGCGCATTGCGGTCGAGGTGATGAAACTAGCCAAGAACAGACATAACGAACTATTAAACGGTGTTTCTGGAGGCGCAGATCGATGATCCCCAGACGCGTTGGCGATATCAGCTATCATCTCTTGCCTGGTACAGATCGAAAGACAACTGACATTGTTATCGAACGTGACGGTCGGGTTGTAGTGCGCCCGCCTGCAAGGTTAAGCCAAGAGCAGGTTGACGAGCTTGTAGCTCGTAAGCGCTTTTGGATTTATCGAAATCTGGCTGAATGGCGCGATCTAAACGCTACAGCGGTAGTCCGAGAATGGGTCAATGGCGAGGCATTTCTATACCTAGGCAGATCCTACCGGCTGTCGCTTCAGGCTGATCAGGAGTGTGATCTGAAGCTAAAGGAAGGGCGTTTTTGCCTGAACCGTAAGTTGATTGATGAGTTCGGCGTCAGTGCGGCAAAAAAGGCATTTGAAGCCTTTTACGCTACGAAGGCCTCCCGTCGCATCAATGAACGAGTGGCTTATTTCGCCCCAAAGGTTGGGGTTAAGCCCAAGACTGTTTCGATAACTAACTTGGCATATCGATGGGCAAGTTGCTCCAAAGATGGAAGGCTTCAATTCAATTGGAAGTGCATGATGGCACCCCCTAAAGTCATAGACTACGTCATTGTTCACGAACTATGTCATATGCACATACGCGATCACTCAGACGCGTTTTGGAACGAAGTTGACAAAATTCTCCCTGATTATTTGGAGCGTAAAAACTGGCTTAAGAAGCATGGCGCAGCATTGGATGTTTGACCTAAATTTTTTCTTATTGCGCTTAGGTGTTTGGGGTGGAGACCGAGACGTATAATGGCGATTTCTAGTTTTCTAGAATTCGTGCGCAAGTCCCAAGTGCATCCCCGCCTCGAAAACTAGTATTTCGTTTTCTCTGTTCTGGCGCATTTGCTCAATCAACTCGGGGCGAAGCTTTAAAACTCCACTATCCGGCTCAAGGTCAACAAAGTCTGCGTAGTTGTCGATCAGCTTGCCAGCTAGGAATGAATTCACTCCGAAGTTCATCAATCTAATCTTGTCCTGATTGGTCGTCCCGAACTTGATTTGCAAATACAGTTCTTCGTCAAGCTTGCCCAAATCGTTCAGCAGTTCCACATATTTTAACAAATGGTTGTCAACAAAATCCTGCTCTTCCTTTATCCGTACAATAGCTAGATTCACTTGCTCTGCGTGGGACTTTTCGCTGATGATTACCCAGCTAGGGCGATAAGAACCCTCCCTAGCGATATCACCCCATTTTCCAACATAGACTTCATCACCTGCCATGCCTTCCCAATAACGCAGGAAGTTACCGATCATCTCGGCGTAGGCAGCACCTCTGATTTTCCAATCAATCAGCATCGCATAGAAAGTTTGGGCGCTTTCCTCCTTAATACGACGAAGGGTATCGAATGCCGCGCCATCCTTGAGGAACGGCATAAAACCAACGCCGATCAACTCCAAAACCTCATTAGATGATTGAAGAGGTTGGATCAGATCGTCAAGAATGTTCTGAATTTGCGTTTCATGTTGCAGAATATCGATTTCAGAAACATTGTTCAGAAAACACGAACGCCCAACTGGCGTTACTGCTCTAGCAACTTCTAGCCCCGTTGTGCCGGGGAGAACGTTCTCAAGGAATTCATCGGCTTCACGCTTGCGATCCTTGCTGACGTCGTCTTCGATCAACACCTCTTCTAGCAACACATTATCGACCTCATCCTCAATCTTCAAATCAACCTGAGCAACGGTTTTGATGAATTTGCGTAGATTGGCCCGCCCATCAAGATACGCATTGCTTCCAACCAGATAGATTTCCGGTTCAAGCATCCCTAGGTTGCTTGAACCTCTGCTAAATATTTCACTAAATCGGCATACGCGGCCGACAAGATTGCGGAATTGAGACTTGGTAAGATTTCCCTGCCCCTTTTTATTTTCAAGAATGAACATTCTCTCAGCTGGGATGTTCACCCCCTCAAGAAGCGTGGAATTGCATACGATGTGACGAATTTCGGGAATCTCGGTGTAGGCTCGCTCGATGTAAAGCTTCACGATATCAGGTACGGAACCGTGATGATAAAGAACGCCTTTGCGTAGGCCTTCAACAAGCAGATACTCGCTGTGCAGAAAGTCTGAAATACTCTCACAAACACGCGTAATACTCTCGCTTTCGACATCGTCAAGACGCGCCAGAAACGCGCGCATGAACTGCTCGATTTTTTTGGGAAGATTAAAGAAAATAATATTCTTCTTGGCGGCCTGTTGTATTACCAGTTGCAGCTCATCGTCAAATATATAGTCGCTGCATTGAACGAACCTGTCGAAATACTGGTCGTAAATATTGACAGCTTCGCCTTCTCGACAATCAACCACATAGTATCTCTCAGTCTTGAGGCCTTCCTTGACCTTGTAGTCAGTTGGTTCGATTGCTGCGTATCGAAGTTGTAACTTCGTTTGATCCACAAGAAATGGCGTCAGGTATTTGAAGCGTGCAGCCGGGTTTCTTCGCTTTTGCAGGATAATGACTTTTGCCAGCAACAAGGCTCGCGAGTCTTTGCCGAGTAGATTGTGCGCTTCATCAACAAAGACAAAGTCAAAGTTGACACTTGGATGCTTGATGAAAAACCGGAGCAATCTCTCTTGGGTTAGTACTGCTATGACGTTCTGATCACCTCCCTGATACATCTCGGCATGGGTTATGATTTGCCGGTTGTCGTCTGCCAGCCGCTTCTTCAAAAGCCGTTGTTTAGTTTGGGCGAGCAAGGCTTTCGTTGGCACCAAAACGCAAATATTGCTTTCAAGGTTGGTATTACAGAAACCGGATATCAGCTCGGATTTCCCGTAAGATGTAGGTGCCGTGACCGTGACGTCGGTTAGGTTGTGTTCCTTGAAAAAGTTCCTTAAATCAAGTTGTTGCTCTGTGAAGACTGCGTCTTCAACCTCAAAAAGCTCCAACAAAGACGAAAAATATTCTGGGAAAAAGTGGCCAGACGCTTCTTCCGCTGCGAGGCTCGATTCTACGCTATCTACAATCGGCATAAATCCTCGGCCAATGGCAACGTCATAGAGCGGAACATAATCACCGGTGGCGTTCGCATACATAACCACAATCCGGTATCCCAAGGCAGCAACATCCGGGTTCTCGTGGTTTAAGAAAAGGACTGCTGCCGAAAGCAGTGTTTCCGACTGTGCCCGACTCAATTCTTCGCGTGTCAAAAGCTTCTGGTAAAGCTCGAAGATGTTGGAATTTCTGAGGGTTCTGAGTGGCGCTTTAGACATTGGAAATCTCGCTTCGCAAGAAATCTGTGACGCTTTGGATGGTGTCCTTTTGCATTGCGATAGACATCATATCGTTGAACTCGTTCATATCCTTTTGTGTGGTGTGTCGGGTCTGAAACTCTGCCCCAGTGGCAAAAGCCTGCGCGCCCGAAAAACTGACGGCGACCAAAACCGCGTTATAGTCAGTGCTTACCGCTGCTCCATCCACAGCTTTTACGTTGTAACTCTCAAGGAGTGATTGCACTTGTGTCTTGAGGCTCGTGTCGTCGATGACCAAGCTGGCGCCATTCACAGCGTTTTGCCAAAGCGTATTTCTATCACTGCATAGCGCGGTTTTTAGACCGTTCTTCGCAAGTGAAAGAAGACTGCCCAGCTTGTTAATGCTCGTTTCCAGTCCGCACTCGCCAGCCTTCACTTCTACAAACCAGATTTCGCTCGTGCTCTTGTGATGCAAGACTAGATCAAAGCCCTTTTTTATCGAGTCTTCTTCCATGTTAAAGAACGGAGAGGCTGCGCGAAAATAGTCCTCATAGTGCAGTAAGAGCACATGGGTAAGAAGCTCACCTATCATACCCTTTTGAGTATCTGGACTTTTAGAGTCGAACTTCTGAAAGAATGCCTTCAGGGTTCTCTCATAGGAGTAAAGTACCGAATTCCGTGACGCCTTTGCTGCACCATTGCAAATCTCAGAGAGGCGCGCGCGGATGATGCCTTTCAGCTCGTCGGAAATATCGTCAATTGTGAAACACAAAGAGCCTACTTCACTCTTTTCGAATGTAATTCCTTGCAACATACTCCTTCCTTAACCCTTCACAACAAACTGTATTTGAAACGCATAAGCGTTCTATGCTTCTGATTTATTTATATTATCAGATTCGCCTGATGCTCGCATCAATGCAACTAGAAAGTTAATCTGTGGTCATTAAGCACCTCTAAGGCGCACCCTCGCGGGCTGGGCTGTCGTGAACCAAGCCAGCCGTTGGCAGTCTCAGCCATTCGGCTTCCATCCCTTGCGCGGTAAGTGAGCTGTCAGCCCTATTGGGCTGGCGGCTTTTTCTTTGTTGATTGGGGGTCTAGTGACCCCATCGCTATCAAGACCAAGCCCTTCGTTTCTCTACGGGCGAAGACGGCGGTCTCCCCATCCTTCCTTTTTTCGCTTTGCTCTCGTCGTGCAGGACGGGTGATCCCCCTCCGCCGTCTTCGGTCTTTGACAGCCTCCCCCCACTCATTGGCGTGGGCCTAGTTCGGTTGCATGCGCAACCAACTAACCAAGAGGAAAAAAAGACAATGAATCAAGATATTTACCAGAAAGTGACAGACAAAATTATCGCTGATTTAGAGAAAGGCCAACTCACTTGGCTGAAGCCTTGGAGCACCAGCAATCTGGACGGGCGGATTGTGAAACCGCTACGCCATAACGGCATGCCCTATAATGGGATCAATGTTCTGATGCTATGGGCGGCAAGTGTTGAGGCGGGTTATGTCTCACCCCACTGGATGACCTTTAAACAGGCCAAAGAGCTTGGCGCGAACGTGCGCAAGGGCGAGCGTGGGTCTTTGGTAGTCTATGCCAACAGCATCACCAAAACCGAAGAGCGGGACGACGGCACCGAAGAAGAACGCAAAATTCCATTCATGAAGGGGTATAGCGTTTTTAACGTCGATCAGATCGAAGGTTTGCCCGAGCAGTTCTACGCCAAGCCGGATCCAGTGATCGATGGTGTAGAGCGGATTGATCATGCGGATGCATTCTTTGCGGCAACGGGTGTCGATCTTCGCCATGGTGGCAATCGTGCCTATTATAGTGGTGGGTCGGATCATGTGCAGATGCCAGCTTTTGAAAGCTTCCGCAGCCCTGAGGCTTATTATGCAACCCTTGCCCATGAGCTCACCCACTGGACGAAGCACAAAACCCGCCTTGATCGTGAATTCGGGCGCAAAAAGTGGGGTGATGAAGGCTATGCCAAGGAAGAGCTGGTCGCAGAACTCGGCGCGGCATTTCTGTGCGCTGATTTGGCTCTGACCCCAGAGGCACGAGAGGATCATGCGGCCTATATTCAGAGCTGGCTGAAGGTTCTCAAAAATGACAAGCGCGCGATCTTTGCGGCGGCAGCGCATGCGCAACGTGCAGCGGATTTCTTGCATGGATTGCGGGCAGTCGAAGAGGGGGAGGGGGTCGCCGCGTAATGCGGCGGCTTCGCCTTTTGGGGATGGTAGAAAAATTCGCGTCCGCTGGAGGCGGACGCGGTCACCCTTTCGGGTTCAAAGTGACTCAGTACGTTTCAAAAAGGGTGAAACACACTGAGGGTAGTCGTTGAAAGGCATGATTTTTCAGCAGGTTAAGCGGTTCAGGATTTTGCATCTGCCCTTTGTGTGTGATAATATGCATTATTCGACATCACAATGATGTGGCGATGCATCAAAGAGCATCACTCTTGAAAAATTGGAAATTTATGATATACTTATAAACATCAAGACAATGCCATGATGCAGAAAAGACTATCAGAATGAACTACGACACCGAAACCATAGCCGCCAGTCTTAAGGAGGCGCGAACCTTGAAGGGGCTGAGCCAACGGGACTTAAGCGCGATGGCAGGTGTTCCGCAGGCCCAAATTTCGCGCATTGAGGCAGGAACAGTTGATCCACGCACAACAAGCCTGATCGCCTTGGCGCATGCACTGGATATGGAACTCACACTTGTGCCCCGCAAGGCCGTGCCCGCTGTGCGGTCGATTTCACGGCAATCCGTTGGGCATGATGCTAAATCCACAGGCATGGCCACCAAAGAGATGAACCGCATCGCTGAGACGCTACGCACTGTTCAAGTCACAATGCCAAGCCTTGACGGAATCACGCAGCTTCAGAAGAACCTGGCTGATCTAGAGCGATTCCGACTGCAAAATATCGATTCCGATGCGCTCAGGAAATTACGCAAGGCCATCGATCAGATTCAACAGCCCTCACATAGCCTTGAGGCCATCGCCCGCAGTCAGGATATCTTGAAGGCGTTGCGCAATCAGCTTGCCCATGCACCGCAAGTCTCAAAAGCTGATGACAGGCCAAAGCCCGCATATTCGCTCGACGAGGATGATGATGCCTGATGTATCCATTCTCAATGTCCTGCTCTATGGTCGCAAGATAGGCACTCTTACCTACCTCGGTGGGGAGAAGACCGTCTTTGCCTTTACCGAAGATTATATCAATGACCCTGACCGCCCGACACTCGGGCTAAGCTTCAAAGATGTTCACGGTGATCTGATCACCGATCATAGAAGCTACAAAATCAAGCTGATGCCGTTTTTTTCTAATCTTCTGCCTGAAGGTCACCTGCGGAAGTATCTTGCGGAAAAAGCAGACATTCACCCCGATCGCGAATTCTTCCTCATTTGGGTTTTGGGGCGTGATTTGCCAGGAGCGGTCACCATTGAACCCGCCGACGGTGAGGCTTGGCCGCCACTCGATGATCTTGATCCTATTGAACAAGCGAAGGTGCATGAAGACATCTTGCGCTTCTCATTGGCTGGCGTGCAGTTGAAATTTTCTGCAATCAGTGATGCGACCGGAGGCCTTACAATCCCCGCCAGCGGAGCAGGCGGCGACTGGATCGTCAAACTTCCCTCCCAGGAATATGGCGGCGTCCCCGAGAACGAATACTCAATGATGACACTGGCGCGTATGGTCGGCATCAATGTGCCCGCCATCGATCTGGTTGACGTTGCATCGATTGGCAATTTGCCAGCGGGGATCGACAAGCTTGGCAACCACGCATTCATCATTCAACGCTTCGACCGCGCCGACGATAACGTCTCCATCCATATTGAGGACTTTGCACAAGTCTACGGTGTTTTTGCCGAAGACAAATATAAAAAGGCCAGCTCAGTAAATATCGCGAACGTCATCGCCGCCGAAACCGGTGGACAGGACACGGAAGAGTTCATTCGCCGCCTGACATTCAACACCCTAATCGGCAATGGGGATATGCATCTGAAGAACTGGTCGTTGATCTATCCCGACGGGCGCAATGCACGCCTTTCTCCGGCCTATGATTTTGTTTCTACAATCCCATACATACCTGGAGATAGTGCCGCTCTGAATTATAGCCGCACCAAGGACTTTACTGAATTTACGTGGGATGAGCTGGAGCATCTATCCGCCAAGGCGGCGCTTCCAACTACGCTTGTATTGGCAACTGCTCGTGAGACAGTCGATTTATTCATGGAAAAGTGGACTACAGAAAAACGCCATTTGCCGATGCGTAAAGACGTAACTGAGACCATTGACGCCCACCTTGAGGCATTGCCAATCATAAGCGAAAACTAGTCTCACGGGACGGGAGCAAGGGCGATGAAATTGCCTTTATGATCTATAGGTCATAACGCGTATTTATGACTTCTGGATCATATGGCATTGTGATCCTTCAATAAATCGCTTCATAGCGCCAACATGTTCACAAGGCCCAGTCACAGTGACGGGCCAAGCCTCACATTCCGGCGATTGCAGACCCAATCAATATTTTCCAGCGTTGCCAAAATATTGCGGCGATCAGCGGTGCCAGGTTGGCTTTGTGCCAGCAGGTGATGCAATGCGATTCGCAATTCTTCCAACTGTATGTTCGTCAAACGCTCCAGCTCAATCATGGTAAATAATCTGATCATGTGATCCTCCTCAACGATCTTTAGGCCCGCCCATGCGGGTCTTTCTCGACAGGCAGATCGGCATAGGCCGATGATCAGGACACCTATGGGCGCAACGGATGTGGAGCAGGTTTACCCTTGTCCTGAAGAGCACTCGCCCTGTGCCAGAAACGGACTTCATAGAAAGACCCTTTGGGTGGGACGTCCCCTTAATCGATGGGGGATCATTGGTCAGATCGGATACTGATTAGGCCTGTTGAGCCTTGATTGCAAACATCTCCGTTGGATTGGGATCAACTCGTTTTAGACACCTGAATTCCTGACCGAACGCACTCACCCGTCAATATCCTGCCCGCACCACTCTCTCTTTGGCTTCGCCTGCGAGCGACCGTGTTGGACATGACGGCCTCCCTTTGTCGTCCGGTCTTGCGGAATGGCGTAACGAGCCAACCCAAACCAAAGGAGAAACATCATGGCAAAGACACAGACCCAACCTCAGAAATCCGCTTCCAAAGCCCCCGACTTCCTCGCATGGCACGTCAGCCAAAGGGGAGAGAAGTCCTACTGGAACAAAGTCGGCGCGGCCTGGATGCACCGAGACAAGTGCGGCTACACACTCCAGCTTGAGGTTGTCCCGATCAATGGCCGCATTGTTCTGCGCCAGCCGATCGAAGACCCAGCGGAGCCTGCGATCGAAAAGGAGGAGCGCTCATGAGCGCTCTTCACACCACCCGCATTGAGTGGCGCGGCATTGGCATCCAGTTGGAATTTCACCCTAGTCGCTGGAATAGCCCCGTAGACCATATCGAAGTCCACAGCGATGACCGCGTGCCGCTTCCAATCACTGAGACAGGCTATAAATCGCACTTCCTGCAAGCGGGTCAGGTGACAGCAGAGAACTTGGTCGAGCAAGTGACAGCATGGCTTGAAGAGGAGGCGCAATCTGACGCATGGAAGCGATATGAGGAAGCATCACGGCAGCTATCGCTCTTTTAGAGCGGTAGTGGTTAATAGCTTTCGACCCGACCTGCATATCCGGCAGTCCAGACGCGGTCGCCATAGGTCGCCTTCCAGAATTTTAGACCTGCGGGAAGTTTGTCCGAGCCCGTCGGCTGACAATTCATCCATCGGCTGCACTCATCTTGCCACAGCCAATATAAGAGCAAGTTTGACAGTGAAACATCTTCATGCGGATTTTCTTCGCAGTGGATGACCCAATCGGCAAACCGGATGTCCCCGTGCTCTTCCAGCCAGTCCACATATTCCCAGTAACTCTGTGGCAGCCATATCAGCTCATCGGCACCAGCAAGATTCTTGTATGTCCGAGAGATCGACGTGAAGTTGGGATCGATGGCTTTCCGCTCGCGGAGCCATTGCATATATTTGAGGTGCATGTTCATGAAATTATTATAGCAAAATTTGGCTTGTCTCACCATCGGAATATAGCTTTTTAAACTCGTGAGGGCTGTGATGATTTTCGTGTAGTTGTCTGAATAATAATGATAAATCTTCAGCGTCGAGCGGTTTCAATTGCGTGGATGGCCCGCATCGTCTACCCTCGATCCATTATTCAGAGTTCTTAGAGGTAGTGATTTGACAGGCAAGATATTTGACAAAATTAGAGGCGCAGTTTCAAAAGTACCTGTGCGGGAAATGACGTCCGGGGCCGAAAGGGCAATCAAAGAACAGATCACAAGCACAAAAGAAGATCTTGAACCCATTTCTGATGAAAACTGGTACAAACGATCAGCTGAGGCCTGTGAGGGCGTGCGAGATGCGCTTTTACGGGAAGAGACCGGTTTTTCGAACAAGCTGGTCAAAGGTGTTTCTGGAAAACTGGGATTTGCAGGAACCGGTGCGGGGATTTTTTCTGTTGCATCGCTTCTTGGAACGGCTGGGACAGGAACGGCCATTGGTTCCCTGTCGGGTGCTGCTTTTACAAATGCCGCACTCGCATGGGTAGGCGGTAGTGTCATAGCGGGAACAGCGATTATTGGCGCAGCATCCATTGCTGGCGGTATCGGAACCATACTCGGGGTTGGCTGGCTGAAAAGAAAATACGTTTCAGGAGAAACACGCGAAAAAAGTGAGCTTGAGCTACAGGAACAACGTGTTTTGGATGTGTGTCTTTCATTGGCAATTGCTTTCAGGGAGCAAGAAAAAGCGGGACGACTCCTTGATCCAATGACAGCATCTGCGGTGTATGGGGATGCACTAAAGCCATTGTGCGAGGAACTCATGGAGTGCAACTATCGCGCAAACTCATGGCCAGTTTTGGCAAAGAGAAACCTTAAAATTGCGACAGCAAAGCTCCATAGGGCAACAGGCTACATCTATCGTTGGTCGAAGGACCATCCCAATGTCTCCACAGGGATTGTATCCGTCGTTGTTCTACAGTTGCTGGCTGATGGGATCCCATCCTTTTCAGAGAATGAACAGTTTGTGTTGGAGGCCTTGCGGCGTTCCAATAATGAGCTGACCAACGCAACAGATGAGGAGCTTGCGGCATACATTCAGAGTATGGAGCCAGTTCAGCTGTCCGGTTTGACGAACAATATCAAAGGAATTTATCATGAGCTGCTTTTTCAGCACGAGGAAAATAGCGATGGTGATCAGTACATTATCGAAATATTTGATGCGACAAATCACGCTGGCTCAGATGTTCGCATAATCAACACTGTAACTGATGAAGTGAAAGAAGTTCAGCTGAAGGCGACTAAATACGTATCTTATGTTCGTGAGCATAATGAGAAGTATGAAAACATCGAAGTTTTCGCAACCGAAGAGGTCGCGCGCACGAGCGGAGATTTAACATCGACAGGGTTTTCAAATTCGGAACTGAATGAGGATGTTGGGAATGTTTTTGAAGGGTTGGATGATTTTGATAGCCCTAGCGCCTTGATGAGCATGTCAACTGCGGCAATGATAACATTGGCTCGAAATTCACGGGTACTTCTACGCGGCGGAGGCATCCCGCAAGCTGAGAAAGAAAAGATGGTCAAAGACGGTGCGATTTCAGCTGGCGTTGCCGGTTTCGTGCACCTGATTCTTTGACCTGTTTCTATTGATTGTAGCGCTTTCAGCGTTCCCAATCAGGCCCCTTCTTCGGGGATTTCGGTGCTATTGAGTTGAACTTTTTTGACAGATCGCCGGATTGCTTGATCGAGAATCGCTTGCCTTTCTCTGGTGCCGAATTTGACGGCAGGCCTTGTTTGATCCCTGACATGCCGGAAGGCGCGAGGTTCGGTCTCGGTTTTGACTCGCCCAATTTGGGCTTAAGTTCAGGGTTGGCATTATCTTTGTCTCGAAGCTGGTCTTTATCTGGATCGGCGCTCAGGTTGAATGGTGTGCGCGGTGATGTCGTCATCACGCTTCTCCTCTTTATTCATGAAGTTAGAATGGAGTTTCGTCGTCATGATCGATTGCGTGGTTGGCAACGAACGGTCGCTGAATATGAGCGGCAATCATTTCTTGCACGCCAAAAATGGCGACATCGCGCGCTGTGTCAGGAGTGTCGGGGATCGGCATTCGGGATTGAACAACGCCTAAGTCGCCAAGCTCCCTCAGGCAATACATGCCGTGTTTTACCATTCTTTGGTATTCGAAACTCGTCAGAGTAATGGTCAGACTGATCGTTTGGTGGAGAGGGGCAATTCTCATCTTAAATCCTTTGCATTGTAGCGCGTGGTACCGACGCGACTTTCGTCGCGCCGGTTTTTGTACTTGTTAGATTTTGTGCAGGTTGACACCTTTGGACTTGAGGGCGTCGTCCTCGTACCAAGGCACTTTTGTGGCGATGATCGGGTTCATGTTTTCGATAAACACCACCTGCTTGTCATCAGGCAGACGCATCAGCTCATCAGGATAAGCCAGCTTGCGCTGCGCCGCCGCCGTCGTGTCAGTGTCACTGATACTAGAGGATGATGATCCGCCATCTTTGCCAGAGCTTGAGCCAAAGGTGCGAGAAACCGCCGTCGAAAAGTTCCAGACTGTTGTCTCACCACACAGCGCTGAGAAGTAGTCAGACGTCATGCGGTCACGGCTCCCAAAGTACTGGATCAGCCCTGAATTGCCGATGAAGGTTTCATAACCATCTCCGTAAACCCGCTTTAGTTGGCCCAGGTCCTGCACAACCCCGTAGAGCTGCATCCCGAAGCCAGCCATAAGGCCATAGGCTTGTTCGATCATCGTCAAACGCCCCAAGGCCGCCATCTCATCAAGAATGAAGAGAATGGGCTTTTCGGGCTTCTGCTCGATGTTGCGGGCATTGACCGTGATCGCCTGTTGCACCAGCAATCTCAGCCATGGGCTGAAAGCTTGCAGGCGATCAGCCGGGATGACCAGATAGACCGACATCTTCTCAACTTTCAAATCTTCAAAACGAAAGTCTGATGCTGAGAGGTTTTCACGAAGACGCGGGCTATCCAAAAACTGCGTGTGCGATTGAACGGATGCCATCACATTGGACAGAAGCTTTTCATCCATCTGAAGCATGCGCGCACCAGTCGATGCCACGACGTGATGTGGGCTTTCCAGCATCCGCTCGAAAAACGCCCGAAGGTCATCTCCGTCCAACATCATCAAATCACGCACGCGTGGCAGATGACGTTGCCCAGCTTCATGTTCATCGGTTGCGACATAGAGAATTGCCCCTTGCAGATACCCAACAGCCATCTGGTCCCAGAACGCCTCTTTGTCGCCTGTCTTCACGATGATAGCGTCAGCCAAGAGCATCGCATTCTCGCTGATGTCAGGATCGCCCAACACGAGCCAATCCAATGGATTGAAACGAGCCGTCTGCATCCCGTCGATGGTCGCAATCTGCCATGGATCAACGACCATGACCTTTTGCCCCATCTCCAAGCGTGATTTAGCGGTGATGAGTGCGTTTTCGCCTTTGGGATCGATCACCATCACCGAACCTTCATGAGTCAGAAGGTTCGGGATGATTTGCGTTGTGCCTTTGCCAGAGCGCGTTGGCGCAACAACCAACGCATGGCGATCGCCGGTATAGGAGATGGTGCTCTGGCTCTCCCCATCAAATGCCGTCCCGAGGCAGATGCCTTCGGTGCCAAAAAGCCCATTGGCACTAAGTTCTTCGGCATTGGCCCATTTTGAAGAGCCAAAAGTCGTGGGCGCTTCAGAGAGCTTGCCTAGCATATGACCAAGCCAGAAACCGAGCCCGACAAAGAAACCGACGACGGACACGATCATCGCCAGGCTCCATCCTAGAGGGCTGTTGCTGAGCATGGCGATCAGGAGCACAATCATGGCAATCACGCCAAAGATCAGCCTTCGAAGCTCTCGCGCCTGTGGCGACATGAGCCAGCCAAGCGCAAATCCGCAACCGATGGAAATCAGCATCATCATTGTTCTGATGACACCCAGCTCCAAAGCTGATGGACCATAGTAATTATTATTGTTTGATCCGAACAGCAATTGAGCAAGTGCGATATCTGGCACCAGACTGACCGGTATGATGGTGGCGATCATCATCATGATGACCTTTCTTTTTCTGTCGTATGACATTTGATAGTTCTCCAATTTTAGAGTTCAAAACGAGGGCCGCGATCACGACTCCTCTTACGGGGCCGTGGTGGCTCTTCTGATTGCGAGCGCGAGCGCTCCCGATCAGCCGTTCCGAATCCGCGCGAAGAGCCGCGCAGAAATTGCATCACATCGCGGGCAAGCAGCCTGCGATCCTGTTTTTGCTGATGACGAAGGCGCTCAATTGGCTTTTGCAGCTTGAGCCGGTCTTCCATTTGATTGGTCACAAGTTCGTCGCGCTGCAACTGATCGCGTTTTGCGCAAGCATACGCCTCAGAGGCATTCTGCTCGCGAATGGCGCGCGCTTTGCCTGTAACTCTGTCTAAGAGTCCGAAAAGCCCTTTTCGAAGGCGATCAGAACGCGTCTTGGCTTCAACGACGGCGCGCTCGTCCTGTTTCAATCTGAGGCGTTCGCGCTCAGCGCGGTGCTGATCGCGTAGTGTTTGGTTTTTCTTCGCAAAGGGAAGAGCTTCACGAATATGCCGGTCTTTGGTTTGCTGAATAAAGCTCTTGAGCTTATCGGTGACCTTGCCTTTCAGCTCCTGCTTGGCTTCAGAAACTGAAGGTAATTTGTCTGGTGAGCCGAGCTTTGATTGAACTTCCTTGCTTTTGAGCCCTAGCCATTTTGGAACCGCGAAAACATTGCCCTGCACATCAAGGGCGACAAAACCGCGTCGGTCGCCTTTCGCGATAAAATAGCCGCGCTCTTCGAGCGCGTTGCCAAAACCGCGAAGACTGTCTGATCTATCCCATGCGTCACGCAAAATTCCTTTGATTTCGCGGGGGTCTAGGTCGAGCCGTTTGGCCTGTTGCCACTCAGCAAGAGTGAAGTTGAGAAAGCTCTTGCCACCATGGGAGCGCAGGCCATTAGGCAAGGCCCAGCCGTGTTCGAGGTAAAGCTCTTTTGAGAGGCTCGTAAGTCTGTTCTTGAAGTGCGGAAGATTGATTGCAGTTAGGGTGTCGGCATCGATCCTCGACCAGACAACATGGGCATGTCGTCGCCCCTCTTTCTCGTGGATGATGATTGCCCGAGGTTGACCTTCAAGGCCGAGCACCTTGCCCGCCTGATCCGCCGCCCGCTGGAAGTCTTCTTCACCGGCGATCGCATCCTTGGGAGGATTAAGGCTAAGCGAAAAAAGATATTGTTTGCATCTCGTGGCTTTCGAGACGGCTTCCGCTTCTCGAAGTGCACCATGCAAATCTTCAGCGACGAATCCTTCCAGCTCCAGAACAGCAACATGATCATTGTCACGATCATTCAGCAGATGCGCTGACAACTGCTTTGCACCGGCGCGCTGAGAACCCTTCAGTATCATGGCGCGAACCTCTTTGGTTGCGCTGCGACACGGGCGAAGCTTTGCGATGTGGATTCTGGTCTGCGGTGATGATTTTCAACCTGCATGCCGAGGGCCTGCATCAACAGCAGGCGCATCGCGCGCACGTCGTTGCATGCGGTGACGATGTCGGACTTCACGTCCTCATCGACATAGAGCGTGCCTTGGTTCACAGCCTTAGCAAGCTGGTTCAGGTTGTTGGAGATTCGACTGGCACCAAGACAGGCCAACACTTCGGCCAGCAACTTTTCGTCCTGGACCGGTGTTTTGCGTTTTGCGCGATAATGCGCGGCGTCTTCTGAGAACAAGACGGACTTTATGTATCCGCCAAGTGGCAGCCCCCCAGCCTGACGGTTCAGGCGGGCTCGTTCTTCGAACGTAAGCCGTAGCGAAAACGGCGCATCTCTTTTGCCAATAGGTCTATCTGTCATGGTCTGCTCTCCAGCCCACGACCGACCAATGTTTTTGAAAGCCTTAGAAAACTAAGCGAAATTAATCGCTTAGGTTATGCATTCTCTTTCAGTGCATCGGTAATGTCGTAAGCATTGAAGAGCAGGTCGAACCTGAAGCGCTTACTCGCTTCTATGAGCTCCTGATCAGCAAGGCTCAGAGGGTTGCACCCTCCCGCAACCAAAATCTATCACATGATATCAAAGCTTTAGCCTCCGGCTGGGCAAGCCCCACAAGCGCTGTGATTGCACCATCCAGCTCGATCTCGGTCCCGGATTCCGTCTCATAAATGGTCACCGATTGGATCAGGCTGCGAATGGCATCGTAAGCGTTGCATCTGACCCCTTAGATAGCAACTTACCTCCAGAACGTCCTGATTTTATGATGCGTCCAAGAGGACACGAGCATCATGAACGCACACCAGCAGATCAAGAGTTGCCTCGGGGTATGTCACCGGTAGGTTCGAGTCGTTTTCTGTGTCATCTTTTTTCAGAGTGTAAAGGTGCATATCAAGACGTTTGATTGGCACCAGAAACGGCAAAATTGCGTAAACAATTTCGTCAAAATTGTCCGTGGCCTCTTTCGCCAACGACATAAATCTCTGCGAAGTTTCAGACGTTTGGCAGATAGCCTCCCTTGGCCAAGCTTTGTCGAGAAAAGGCTTCCCCCGAGTTCGCCACTTCTTCTTGTCCTTGACCAATCGAGCCAGGAACCAAATGGAATGGGATCGTCCCGCATCATCGGTCTTTTGAAGTACGGCTCGAGCTTCTGCAAACGTAATGTATGCAGGTTGCCGACCATGACGGAAGCAAGCCAAGATCAAGAATTCATGTAACTTGGTCGGTAATCGATCTCCCCAATTCCACCTGTGTACGTGAACTGCGGCTTCCAAAAAACTATCCTTGATGAGGGCGAACAGGTTTGTGGAGGCGGAACCCAGACATTTCGCGGCGTCTTGCAGCAATTTCTTCTGGTCCAACGTTCGTCACGCCAAGTCGGCTGAACGCATTGCAATATCAGCGGAAGAACAGCTTCCCAATACTAATCTCTGCCGATATCGTGTAATTCTATTGAGCACCGTAAGCCAAGGTGCCGAACTGAATTTATTGCAAAGGCCCAGTTGATGCGGTCCCCGAAGTTTGTTTTCTCTGAGCCAAGCATAAAAAGCTGCACAGGTCCAAGCCAACTCATTTCCGCATGGAAAAAAAAGGTGAAGCCGCAACTGCGAAAACAGGTGCTCTGGGATCTAATAGAATTCAGGGACGTCGATCACGACATTGGGACACTTAGTCATCAAATGTCTCAGGACATTTCAGAGGCCGCCTATCAAGTAAGCAAGCCAAAGACATACCTTGTGGAGAAATCTCGAGGGTTGTGCCGGCAGATGACGCTAGTGAGACCGCAAGACTTGATCATATTGCAGTGTCTATCCTCCAGATTGCACTCTCAGATCATTCGCAACTCCCCGTCCAAAGCAGCCTTCTTTCAACCTGGCGATATGGAGTGGTCCGCTGGCAAGATGACGATCTCCGATGACGACTATGGTGCCTTGGCTTCTTGGAAGCGATTTCAGAAGCAGGTACTCAAATTTTCACGCGAGAACAAATTCGTCGTAATTACTGATGTCGCTAATTTTTATGACTTCATAAATTTCAAGCACCTCCGCAACATTGTTGCTTCACTTTGCGACGACGTTGATGAGGCGGTATTGGACATTCTGATCTATCTTCTAAACGAACTTGCATGGGTTCCTGACTACATGCCCCGACAAGAAATGGGCATGCCACAAATCGAAACAGAGGCTCCGCGAGTGCTTGCCAACGCTATGCTTTTTGAGCTGGATCGAGTTGTCGAGAAACACTCATACCGCAACTATGCTCGCTTTATGGACGACATTGACTTCGGAGTTCGAACCATTGTCGAAGCAAAGCAAGCCGTTCGGGATATCGACCTGACGCTGCAAGCACGGCAACTCCGACTGAACTCAGCCAAAACGAAAATTTTGACGCAGCGCGAGGCGTTTAAGCACTTCTGCGTCAAAGAAAATAACGACCTGGATCGCTTTGCAAAGCTAATGGAAATGACATCTTTCTTTCACATACTTAAGCCACGTATAGGGCTTTCCCTCACGGCCTTGTACGAGCGCTGGCTTGGTCGTGAAACTACTGGTGGACCTTCGAAGAACTCACCGTTTGCACAAGGCAATGGATCAAAGATCCAAAAACGCATCTTCACGCTTTTGCGTAAATGCGATGTTCATCCTCCAGTTGACGACCTGATTTGGCTTACTAAGCAGCAGCCGGGCATGCGGGCGACGGCCATTCGAACATTGGTGCACACGAACAAACCCAACGACGCATTCAATAAGCTACTCCGAGTCTTAAAGAGCGGCGTGTTCGTAGATGATGTTGCACATATCGAATTCGCAAATTTCTGTGTTCATTCTCGTCTAAGACGTACTCCGAAGTTGGTGGCCGGTTTTGAAGAAGCCGTCGCAATCTTGAAAAAAGAAGGCGTGATTGGCGCGTACGCGGCTTCGCTATTATTGGGGCGAGCGGGAACACCAGACCAGTTGTTGGAACACGCAAGGGAACTTTTTCCGGTATGGAAGAATGACTACTGGCTAGGACGAGCCGTTGCAGGGCTTTATCCGAGACTGCACGGGGCATCCGGCCATGCGGCGAGAGAATACGTGCAGTTGCTGAGGTCCGCAAATAATCCGGCATGCGAACGGGTCTTGGACTACCACTTCGCCCTTATGAACGACTCAACTTTTTTGAAGCAGTCCTCGAATTACCTAAAACATGATAATGGGTCCTTCCCACTTAAAGTATTCTTTCCAAAGGCAATCCAGATACTAAGCGCAAAGCAAAATGCATCCGCTGCAAAAACCTATTCAGCAATCGTCGGCAATCACCCCGCTCTTGCTACGGATCCATTTTTCAAGACTTGGGGTTTCTGACCTCGATCAGGTCGCCCGCTATGGCGTTTACAGCTATATGTAGCGATGTCTTGCTAGCCATAACTCAAAAACCTCATGAGGTCCTTTCTTGCCAGTAAAACCCAATTTTGATGCCATTGATTGGGATGATAGGCTCTCCAACGCCTTAAGGGCGCTCGCCAAAATCCAAGATAAGTTCTTGCAGGATTTTTGGAACGTAAATGGCTATCCGACACGACATTCCGTTAACGGGAAGGACGAAACACCTTTTCCAAATGACGATTACACCCTGGTCTACAACGACGCACTATCTGCCAAGACGGCTGATGAAAGAGAGTACTACAAACCACTTATCGAAGCACTTGCGCCAGTCAGATCGCTTCTGCGCATTCATCCAGCCTTGGCTTCAATACTCAAAATGCAGCTTGGCCCGGAGGCAGTTCAGGTGGGAATTGGAAATGGCCAAACCTATACAGGCATTGCACAGATCGTTTCGGGGGTGATGGCCCGACAACACCATCGACCGGAAAAGAAGTTCATGAAGACTGTGCAGGAGCTGAACTCATTACTGTCGCTTTCTTCGCGGCACAGGACTTCACCTCTCGAGAACGATCTAGATCTCGGGCTAGATGTTGATCTCTTTTATGGAGCTAAACTCACTGAGAAGTACGATCTCGGCGGCGGATTCTTCATTGCGCCGTTCGACGAGCTTCGCGAATACATCGAGCCAAACTGGTTCCAAGATCGAGCGCCAGATCAAGTCAAAGCGCGAGATCTGGATTTGTTCTTTGGAATTGCCGCTTCCTTCCGTTGGAAGCCAGAAGTTCGGCATATTTACTCTCATCCGCCGGACGAGCGTCCAAGAGACGTACCTCCGTTGTTTCACCGCGTCGCCGCAGAATTCGCTGAACTTTTGTCCGTCGAGTTGGACTGCCCGATATGGTGGGTATATGACTTTCCTGGTGCGATCCGGAAAACAAGCTCCCAGCTTTTGGGGCAATATCATGAAGTCACATCGGGAAAAGCAGGTGAGTTTGTAGGGAATTTCCATGACCCATTCCGGAGGCGAGATCCCGCAAACCGTGATCGCATTCTACAAGCGGTCGGACTGTTCTCAAGAAAGAGCGAAACAGACTACGCCACTTTAGCTCCCTTGCTTCATCGCCTCGCAGACGCGCACAGAACATTTGGCAGGTTTGCCAAAGAAGACCGCATTCTTGATCTAGCAATCATTTTCGAGCGTTTTTTTCCAAATCAAAAGACTTACAAGAAGGAACTGAGTCTCAACATCTCAAACCTCTTGGGTGGGAGTAACGAAGAGAACGCTCAAATAAGGGCAGACATCGAGCACTTTTACAGGATTCGAAACGCTATCATTCATGGAGGCAAACAGGGCAGTGATGCTGAGCTGTTGCTGGAAATTGACCAAGCATTGGAAAACGGCTTCCGATATGCCCGTGCGTTACTTCTAAATTCGATCTCGTGAAATCAGGACAACACCAAAAAATTTATTCGTTTTCGGATGTTGGCTTCGGGAAAGCTAGGCTCGGTGCACGGTTCGGTAACCGATCGCTGCAAAAGGCTGGGAATGTCTAAATTTCGACCTTCCCGGTGGCGCGTAGCGCCACTGTAGGGCTTTGTGGTTAGGACGGGAAGGTATGTTGGAGAGGGTCAGATGCAACGCTTACATGGTATCCAAGGCCATCGCGTGTGAGGCAGGTCTGAGGTGCCCCTAGATTTGT
>JBOEGO010000020.1:0-179621 GCA_050633465.1 Paracoccaceae bacterium
AGGAAACTAGGGGCACCTCACTTTGGCTTTCGTACTTTGCTCGATTTTAGCGTTTCTGCCGTCGCTACTCCTCGGCGCTTCTTTGGGGTTCGAAACGATTTTGTTGTTAGTCTGTTTGGCTGGCTATTGGTTTTTCGTTCGCCCGAGAATCGAGAAAGATTAGCATCGACGTGGTCAACCACGGCCGCAGGACGTTCATCTGCGAGTGCATCTGGACGGATGGCGTGCCCTTCACGGTGGTCGAGAACGATCAGGTCTACCTCATCCGCACCACCACATCCGGCGGCCGGTGTTTGCCACCGATACCAGCGGCACCGTGGTCTGGGGCGCAACCTATCTGCCCTTCGGCGGGGTGCGCGTCAGCAGCGGCGACCCCATCGCGCTGCGTTTTCCCCCTCTCGTGCATCCTCCGGATGCACTGCCGGGCAGAGGGCCAGTGGTTCCAGTCTGAATCCGGGTTGCACCAGAACTGGATGCGGGATTACGATCCGACGACGGGGCGGTATATCCAGGCGGACCCGCTGGGATTGGTGGATGGGGCGAGCGTTTATGGCTATGCTCGGCAGAATCCGGGGCGGTATGTGGACCCGAGGGGGGAAGAGGCAAATCAGCTTGGCCCTGCGCAAACTAGTTTTCACGATAGGTTCCTGCGGTGTGTCGCGGCCAATGATCCGTTGACTGGTAGAGAAAAACTGGCACTTCTCGGAATCGGCGGACCAATTCCAAAGAAACTGGTTCGACTTCCGCGTGGGCTAAAAGGAGCAAGTCCTTTCACTACGTTGCCTAGTATCGCGGCTCACAAAGCGACTGGCGGAAAGGCGAACTTGTCAAAAGGCGGAAGGGCGGCAAGAAACTTCGGCAGGCTCGGCTACGTCGGAGTAATTGGATACGGCTGGTATATGCTTGGTATTGAAGCCAGATGCGCATGTTCGTCATGGGAGTAGCGGTGTGCTGAAAGCCATTTTGGACAGATTGATGAACAGTTCTCGTTCAGCGCGAAACGAATTGAGTGATGCACTCATTTTCGCACATGCGCCGCAAGGGTGTGACTTCGATCTTGAAGACGTATCAAACGCCTTGGACATTGTGTGCAGAAACCTAAAAGCGAAAAGAGGCCGAGTCCGTCTCTGTGATTCTCTTGCCGAACTCGCCGGCCAGTCGATTGTATCCCCAAGAATGGATAACCTGAGTGATGAGCTTCATCAGCTGTCGGAAGGAACAACGCACGAGAGTAAAATTGAAACTATCGAGACAGTGTGTGATGTGGCGCGTTTCTGCGCGGTTATCCGTGGGAGATCCAATTAATTTTCCGCAAGGGCGACGGCACGGCGACTACCACACTCGAACTCCATTCGCGCTATATTTACCCTCGGTCAATGCTGCCGAGCCGGTGGAGTGCCCCCATCGGGTGGTCCAGTTTGAATGTTAGTGCATTGTCGGTCTCTGGTCTATCGGGGCGATGCTTTTGGGGGCTGGCGGTCGGTATCCGAGAGCGCTGTGCGGCCTGATGGTGTTGTAGTGACGTCGCCATCGTTCGATCAGGATTTGAGCCTCGCGCAACGTTGTGAAGATCTCGCCATTGAGCAACTCATCCCGGAAACGGGCGTTGAAGCTCTCGCAGTAGCCGTTCTCCCACGGTGAGCCTGGGGTGATGAATGCCGTTTTGGCACCCACCGCACCGATCCAGGCGCGCACCTTCTTGGCGATAAATTCTGCGCCATTATCCGACCTTATGTATTCCGGCGGGCCGCGCAGGATGAACAGATCGGTCAAGGCATCGACCACGTCTACAGAATTGAGTTTGCGTTTCACACGGATCACCAGCGCCTCCTTCGTGAACTCGTCGATGATGTTGAGTGTGCGGAAGATCCGCCCGTCGTGCGTCCGATCCTGGACAAAGTCATAAGACCAGACATGGTTCGGGCGTTCCGGCCGCAGCCGGACGCACGACCCGTCATTCAGCCACAGTCGACCCTTCTTCGGCTGCTTTTGTGGGACTTTCAGCCCTTCCCGCCGCCAGATCCGCTCCACGCGCTTGTGATTTACATGCCAGCCGCTGCTGTTCAGCAGCCCGGTGATCATGCGATGCCCATAGCGCCCAAACTCTTCGGCCAGCGCGGTGATGTCCTCGGTCAGCCGTGCTTCGTCCGGCAGACCACAGGGCACCTTGCGCTGTGTCGAGCGATGCTGACCCAATGTGCGGCAAACCCTGCGCTCGGACACGCTGAGGGTTTGCCGCACATGATCAATGCACCGCCGGCGGCGGGAAGGGCTTAGAAGTTTCCCCGCGCAGCCTCGGCCAAGATCATCTTGTCCAGGGTTAAATCCGATACGGCACGTCGGAGCCGTGTGTTCTCCGTCTCCAGCTCCTTCAGCCGTTTGAGCTGATCGCGGCTCATGCCGCCATACTGCTTGCGCCACCGGTAGTAGGTCTGAACGGTAACACCGATCTGACGCACGGCTTCCTGAACCGAACTTCCTTGCCCTTGCAGAACCTCAACTTGTCGCAGCTTCAGCACGATATCCTCGGGCTTCTCTCGCTTGCCAGCCATCTCGTCGTCCTCCTGAAAACGGGATAATTCTATCTTAAAAGGTGGACCACTTCAGTGGGGGCACTCCACCGGTGGTGTGATGCGCCGCGTGAATACGGGCCACCGAAGACGCTCTATAATCGCTGGAAACGCTGGAGCGAAATGGGCGTTTTTGCCAGAATATTTGAAGGTTTGGCCTCCGAAGAGGCAGAGCCTCGAAGAATTCGGGATGGAGCCGTCAATGACCTCTTTGCGAGCTGCGATTGCAGAAAAAAGAAGCTACGTAAATGGCCGGTTTGGGCCGAAATCCGACACTGGCACAAGCGAGGACTGCCATTGGCGACCGCTTAGAGAGCTGCGTCAAGCTGCGCAAGAATACGTGGCGGGGCGCGAATTGCGCGATGAGGCGCCCCGCACGATGGCTCTAGGCGATGGCTGCGGCCACCGCTGTGGCAAGCGGCGTTGTCGGGCGGCCAATCAGGGTGGAAAGCTGCGTGCCTTCGTCGAACAGTACGCCTTTGGACGCCTCGACATCGCAATGGGCGAGGAACCCGGCCAGATCGGCTGGCAGTCCGGCGCCCGCTAGTGCTGCGGCATAGGCGGCCTCGGGCATGTCGACGTAGGGAATTTCCTTGCCTGCCTGCGCAGACAGGGTGGCAGCCAGATCGCTCAGGGCAAAGCTGTCGTCACCGGACAGTTCGTAGGTTTTGCCACGCAGGCCCGCGTCCATCAGCACTGCTGCTGTGGCCTCGGCATAGTCTTGCCGCGTCGCAGCAGAGATCCGGCCGTCCTTGGCTGCGCCGATCAGGGCGTTGTGTTCCAGCGCGGCGGGCAGGCCCATTGTATAATTCTCGGTGTACCAGCCATTGCGCAAAACGGTGTGTTCGATGCCGGAAGCGGCCAGCAGCTTTTCCGTCTCGACGTGTTCGGGGGCGAGGCCCAGCGTGCTGGTCGGTGCATTCAGCAGACTGGTGTAGACGATATGCTTCACGCCGGCGGATTTCGCGGCCTTGATCACCGCAGCATGTTGCGGCAAGCGGCGGCCGACGTCGCTGCCCGAGATCAGCAGCAGCGTGTCGATCCCCTCCAGCGCCGGAGCGAGGGTTTCAGGGGCGTCGTAGTCGAAGACGCGCGCAGGCACACCCAGATCGGCGGCCTTGTCGGTGCTGCGGGCCAGCGCAACGATGCCATCGGGCGTGATTTTGGTTTTCAAGGTGCCGATAACAAGGCGGCCAAGCTGGCCGGTGGCGCCCGAAATTGCAATGGTCATGGTGTTTCCTTTACTTTTGGCTTCGATAAAGGAGATGTAGGCTCTTTACTTACGATAAGTAAGTACGTACATTTTTGTTAGTGTGAAACTCTTGAGGTTCCTATGCCGAAACTCAGCGACGCCGTCCGATCGGGCAAGCTGGTGGGCAACCTGCAGGCGCAGGACTGTCCGTCGCGCGATATTCTGAAACATGTCACCGGCCGCTGGGCCGTTTTGACGCTGATCGCGCTTCAGGGGCGGACGATCCGCTTTGCCGCGCTCAGACGGACGATCGGCGGGGTAAGTGACCGGATGCTCACGCAGACCCTTCAGACGCTGGAAGCCGACGGTTTCGTGAAACGGCAAGCCTTCAGGGTCGTGCCGCCGCATGTGGAATACAGCCTGACCCCGATGGGCGAAGAGGTCGCAAAGCACGTGCGCGTGCTGGCTGACTGGATCGAGGACAACACCATCGCGATCCTGTCAACACGGCAGGAGATCGCGACGGAATAAGCGGCTGCATTGGCGCTCAAGCGTTCGACAATCATTTATGACGCGAGTGAGGGCATTCCGTCCATGCTGATTTTCGCGGCGGTCACGAGGCACACCAAGCGGTCGTTCAGATCAGCCATGCCGATGTCGGCAATGTCCCGCCATGCTGACCTTCACCCACCCCTGTATTTGCTGAACGAAGTCATAGATGACCGGTTTGGGGAAGCTGTAGCCGCAGCGATAGGTAACCCGGCCAATGTCGGCTATCATGAGCGGAGCCAGAAACCTTCAACAACTGTTTGGGTTTTGAACGGGGGTTCTGATAGCGTAAATCGGCGCGGCTTTTGCCTGTGCTAAAAAGGAGGGTTTGTTGAACGAACAGTAACGTCGGCAGTGCGGGGTGAAGCTGCTGTTGAGCGATGTCGATTAAGAACTCCGCTTACGCAAGCGATGCGCGCGATCTGAGATCACTTAGATTATGCAATTTAGTCAACCTCATGAGGCCGATAGAGACACAAGACTATCTGCTGCTCTTGTTCTGCCAACACCCGAAAACCTGCATTGATAAATGCACGCGCCGAAGCACTGTCAAAGTTGGGGCAGGTTGCCATGAGCAGTTGGCTCTGCGACCAGTCAATGCTCAAAAGCGCCGCCTTCAACCATGCCGTTGCGAGCCGTTTGCCCCTTTGAGCGGGTGCAAGCCAAAGGCCCAGTTCTGCTGAGAGCGTATGGTGTAGGAGCAAGAATTCTACAGCCTCTCCGCGTCGGCCAACAAAAACGCGTGGCCTGGCGCAAATTGATCTGAAAGCGCCTGCAATGTCTTGCTGGATTGTTTCGTTCTCGTGCATTAGGTTTTCAAACTGCTCATATTGCAGCCAGCCCCCAGAACCGCCGTGCGGAACTTGGTTGTTTGTCTCCGGGATAGATTGCCAAAAATCCTCGGTGTCGTAGACCGTTGTGTCAGTCGCCATTTTCAACACCATCATCCGGCAGAGGGTGCATGGCCCAATAGGCTTTTTCCTCAATGGGGTCAGGATACCCTATTTGTCTACAGTAGTGATCTGCGCGTGCTTCAATATCCTGCATGGCGAGGCCCCCGATGCAAAAGTCCTGGATCATTGCCGAAACGATTGGAAAGACATCTGGTGCAGTCATATCGCAGAAAATCAACATCGCATCCACCGTTTCAGGTGGATAGCTGTCAAAGCTCAAAGGGGCCTTGTCAGGGAAGAACGCGACTGGGCGATAGTAAACATACGGGTTCTCGGGCGTTCTGTTTTGCGGCATCGGTAGATCGTCGTCGTTAAAGGTCAGAACCACCCTGATCGCCCGTGCGGGGCTTGGCAGCCGGAAGAACAAAATCGGATTTCCGTCTTCCTGGTCCGCTTCCATCAACGGGACAGCCGTTGCGGCCAACTCCGGCCCCAAGGCCTCTTGTGCAAGTTGCGTCCAAAAAAGCTCCAACAGCAAAAATGCTGCATCATCCTTTTGAAATTGTGTAAACGGAAAGAGCGGGTGCTTTTTGATGTCATCGAGTGTCATGAATCAAACGATCATATTGGGCGTGCAGCCATAACTGTCGAGGTCCGAACGCACCCCTCTAAAGTTCCTTGTGGCTCCGCGGGCGTTAAAGCTTTTCTTGCCGAGAAAGCCGGTCGGAGGGAGGCCTCCAATCCAACTTTCCAATCGCGCCTGTGTTTGACTCCGCATGCGCAACTGCGTGCGGTTCAACATGGCATGGGTGGCCATAGAAAGACCAAGTGCCTGCGCCGTTGTGATCGGCGTCGTGGGGCTGACAATCGGGGCCGCTCCGATTGTTGCACGCGATGTCCCGCCGTTCTCGCCTGAGGTAATATCGCTGCCTTGTGCATGAACGACAACAGTATAGGGGCGATCACAAGTGCGGGTATCGGTGTCAGTCTGGGTTCCGGTGGCGGTTCCTGTCTGGGTGTCATCTTCGGTCAGGGCATCATACGCGAGGTAGGATAATATTCCCGCGCCACCCACGATTACACCATAAGCGAGCCACCCGGGCGGGCCTCCGGCCAAGAGCGGGCTTGCCGGACCTGCGACTGCGATTGCCATGCTATTTCTCCTTCATTTTATCGATGAATTGGTATGCTTTGATCAATTGTCGCGCGCGTGCGCGTGGAGCGAGAAAAGGATTTTTCGTCGCATAGTAAAACGCAGGCTCGGTTAAAACATTCACGCCAGCGCCATACACGATGGCAAAGAGTATGGCAGTCTGATGCGAATCCTCCAGCCCCATGCGGTAGACGGCCTTCGCATTAGCGAACCGCCGCGCTTCGGATTGTTTCATCATTTTTGCATAAGTCGCCTTGTCATGCTTTCGCAGGCGTGCTTCGGCGTCTCTTTGCAGAGCTCTAACCCGGGTTAACGGAACAAAGCGGCTCATTGCTGAAACAATTTTGGGTTCCAACGTGAACTGAGAGGCAGGTGCCTGCCTTGGATTCGCCGGGCGGTAGGATGTCAACCGATCCTTACTGGGGATCTTTACTACCAACCGCTCAATGATTTTGCCGAAAAAGGCCGCGACATGCTGCTCGCTGCTCTCGAAAACAGGGCGCAAACCCAGAAGTGTTGATGAAGCCCAAAAGCGGAAGAACACCCATGAGCCATCGGAGCGTTTCAATCGAGTTAGTCGTCTTAAATGGTTGCGAAGGCCCTCCAAATCAGCCCGGCTTTGTATGAAAATACAGCCGTCCATATCCCAAAAATGCCAAGGTGCAGGAGAGCGCGTTAAAAACTGTAGCGCCGCGCTGCTTTCCGGCGTGATTTGCACTAGGTAGGGTGCCACATTCTCCAGGACTTCTTGTGCTTCACCTTGTAGCAACGAGACGTATTTCAATTGTGAGTTTTCCAGCCATTCCTTGAGATTCATGATCAGAGCAGCATCAACTATTGCAAAAGTATTTGCGGGAGGGGCTGCGAAAATGGAACTTATCAGCCGTTTGGCGTTTTCTGGCGCGGTGTCTTCTGTGTCGCCAATACCCAAAGGCGCTATCTGAGGAGAGGCAATGACCTCAATATAATTTGGCCTCATAACCGTACAAGCCTTATAAAAATAGAGTAACTAGCCTGCTATTCTGCGCAACTATGGCCCAATGAACAAGGGATAAGGTGAATAGGTGGGTAGGAATAGATGTGGGCTACATCTGTCAATGCAAAGGCGGTCAATGAGACGACGCATAAGCAGCAAACATTTGCCTGCTATGATTGCAAGTATGGTATTGTGGCTTGAGGCTCAAAGCGGCCGTTACCTGCATCCTCACGGCCTTCCAAAAACCACCGTTTTTAGAAGAGTTCGCCAAACCGGACATTGACGCAGGTGCAGCGAAGGGCCGCTTTGTCCGCGTTACGACGCACTATGTCCGCAGGAGGCAGCCCAACGGGCAGCATCATGAGGGGTTGTGAAATTAGGCTGACGGTGCGCCCTGCTTCACCCGCTAACGTGTGGGGAATACCTGATGTATTCCATCACCATAGGTGACTTGGCACCACGGACTAGGTGTTTGATCGGCGGAATCCCAATCAAAGTATAATCTCGATTTCGGAATGATCTTCAAATCATATCCCCTGATATCTTTCGCACCTAATAAAAAGGGAAGGATCCATGAACATTATAAATGGAAAACCCGGTCCGGGAAGAGGTGGCCGAGGATGCGCTTGCTCAGCGGTTAGGGGGTTCCCATTCAAATCAAATCGCTGCCAACCTTTTTGACCAACGCTTTGGGTTTTCCGGTATCCAGTCTTGGCGCCGCCTGCTCCCCCCTCGGGTCCACATACCTCCCGGAATTTTGCCGAGCATATCCATACACGCTCGCCCCATCCACCAATCCCGGCGGATCGGCCTGGATATACCGCCCCGTCGTCGGATCGTAATCCCGCATCCAGTTCTGGTGCACCCCGGATGTTGCGTTCGCATCATTTTGGCGCGATGCTGAACTCATTCAGGATAGAGATACCGATCAAGGTCATGCAGTCGCAATTCAGGCGCCCTGATGCGAGCCGTATTGAATTTTGCAAGCGCTGGCCATTTTCTAGCAAGCCACCCTCTCGCACACGCGACAAGGTAGGCATCACGGCTCAACTCGCCAGGAATAAATTCTCTTGGTAATTTTCCGGAAGTCGGCTTCAGATTTGATAAAATTTCGAAAAATTCCTCAAAATCATCGCCCGCAATCCCCAAATCATGGACGACCCTCATACACATAAAGTCGTCCTGCAACTGTATCGGGCGGATTCCCAATCGATCAACCGCAATTTGATATAGCTCAACCTTATGCAAAGAAACATCTCCTAGAACGATATAGGTCAGGTAAGATGAACAATGTTCCTACGTAAAGTGCCCGACGTGCAATTTTTCGGCCAAGCAGGCGTGTTCGCTTTCCACCCTCTTTGCTCCACACACTCGTCCAATGTCCTGATCGTCCGCCGCCATCTACGCCACCCGTTTTCCCGCCCACGAAGGGCAGATAGCTGGCCTCCCAGCCTTTCACTCCCGTAACATCGGTCGAAAAGAGCGGGCGGCCGATAAACACAACCATACCTTCGGCAATTGAGTAGCCGTCGTCTTCATCAGTGTACCAACCGACTGCTGCACCTGCAGCAGCGCGGCTAGCAGGATTAAGCAAGCACGCTATTGCGGCACGTCCACCCCATACAACGGCGGGAATGAACTCGCCTGTTGGGTCAGTATATCTCATCGGGTTTTGCGCGGCATATCCATAGACGCTTGGCCCATCGACTAGTCCGGGTGGGTCAGCTTCAAGATACCGTGCATCAGCTCAGCGCCCCTGAACAACTGGGGAGCTGATCCTGGTGAAGGACGCAACCCTTTACCAACCCAGTTGGACACCGTGTTCCGGCAAACTCCATAAATGTCTTCCAAGTCATAGACAGAACAGACACGGTTCTTCTTGGGGCGGGGGCGGATCAAAATCGTGACAGGTCCAAAAATGAGACAGGTCCAAAAATGAGACGGCCCAATTTCAGATCAGGCACTACCGGGAGTAGCGGGGCGGGCCAGTGCAGGGAGGGCAGAGCACTCAAGCGGGCTGCAATTGGCGTCCTTACGGTGCGGAACTTGGGAGATAATGCATTGAGATTTACCGAGTTAACTGAATACTCGATTGAAATGGTCTTTGGGAGGAGCGCCGTGGATTTTCTACAACTCATAATCAGTGGGCTGGCCAACGGGTGTGTCTACGGATTGATCGCTTTGGGCTTTGTGCTGATATACAAGGCCACCGAAGCTGTGAATTTCGCCCAAGGTGATTTCATGATGCTTGGCGCATTTGTGTGCATCGGATTTACAAATCACGAGTATATGGGGCTAAGCTTTTGGCTTGCGGTGCCGCTGTCCATCCTTGTGATGGGGGCGCTCGGATACCTTTTTAACTGGGGTATTCTGCGCCACATGTTTGGCCAGTCCCAGACCTCGATTGTGATCCTGACCATCGCGATGGGCTTTATCATCCGCTTTTTCGCGGGCGCCATCTGGAGCCATGAGCCAACCTCGCTGGAAACCCCGTTTGCGGGTCAGGACATGCGCGCCGGTGGGCTGGTTTTGGGCATTGACGAGGTGCTGATCGTCTTGGTGACAGCCATTCTGACGGTGGCTTTCTACCTGTTTTTCTCGCGCACGCGAATCGGGCTTGCGATGCAAGCCGCGTCACAAAACCAGTTGGCCGCCTATTACATGGGTATCCCGGTAAAGCGCATTCACAGCCTTGTCTGGGGGTTGTCGGGCATGGTCGCGGCGGTCGCGGGCATTTTGTTTGCATCCAAGGGCGCAATTGATCCCTCCACCGGGTTGCTCGGTATCAAAGCCTTTGCGGCGGCGGCGATCGGCGGGTTTGGCTCGCTTCCCGGTGCGCTTTTGGGGGGCTTGATCATTGGTTTGGTTGAACCGCTCGCCTCTCGCTATGGTCCCCCCGGTGTGAGCCAGATTGCACCCTATGCTATTTTGCTGCTCATTTTGATCTTCCGTCCTGGTGGCATCTTTTCGCAAACACAACGAAAGAAGGTTTAAGATGCGCTTTGTTTTCAAAACCTCTTATGATGCAGATATTTCGCTGTTCAAACATCGCGCGCAGGCCGTGTGGTATGGTCTGCTTCTTGTGCTGGTGCTTGCCACGCCGTTGTATTTCGCCGTGATTGGTGATGCTTACCTATTGGGTGAAATCACCGGCATCTTGATTTTGGCGATTGCCGGTATGGGGCTTATGCTTTTGACGGGGCACACCGGATTGCCCAGCCTGGGGCATGCGACCTTTATGGCTTTTGGCTGTTATCTGAACATCAATCTGCTGGGTGCGGGCCTGCCTTGGCTCGTCGCCTTTCCGCTTTCAGGGCTTGTCGCGGGTTTGCTCGGGACAATGATTGCGCTTCCGGTTTTGCGACTGCATGGCGTATATCTGGCGCTGGCAACGCTGGCGATGTCGATGTTGACCAGCGATTTCGTCGTGATCGCAGAGCCGTGGACGGGTGGCATTGCGGGGGCCGCTGTGCCCGATATCAATATCTTCGGGATGGAGATCAACCGCTACTCCACCCCTTACAAGTTCTACTATCTGGTGCTGCTGGTCACGATTGCGATTGTCTGGTTCTATCGCAACCTTTTGCGCACCCCGACCGGTCGCAGTTTTACCGCCATTCGCGATAGCGAAATTTCGGCGCGGGCCATGGGCATCAACCTCACAAGAACCAAAGCGCTTTCGTTTTTTCTGTCGGC
The DNA here is from genome assembly GCA_050633465.1 of Paracoccaceae bacterium. Classification (GTDB taxonomy): domain Bacteria; phylum Pseudomonadota; class Alphaproteobacteria; order Rhodobacterales; family Rhodobacteraceae; genus UBA3069. Next base: position 11,030 of record JBOEGO010000020.1, read on the forward strand.
CACGGCGGCGGGATTGGCGGGCGCGCTGTTTGGTCATTCAGCGGGCTATGTGACGAATGAAACATTCGATCTGGTCATGTCGATCACCTTGCTCTTGATGATTGTCATCGGCGGCTTGGGGTTTATCCACGGCGCGTTTTTCGGTGCGGTTGTGGTGGGCATTATCCCTGTTGCCATCGCAAACGGGCGGACCTTTCTGGCGACCACGTTTGACGTGAACATCAACGTGCCGGGCTTGGAGAGCGCGCTCTTTGCCTTCATCCTTGTGTGTTTCATCATGTTCGAACCCATGGGGCTTTATGGCCGGTGGCTCAAAATCCGAACATATTTCGAACTGTTCCCATTCTACCGCAAGGACATGTTCAAACGTCAGAAGTCCTACCTCAAGACGGATCGTATCCAATGAGCTTGCTTGAAATCACTGATGTCACACTTCGTTTCGGCGGTTTGGTGGCGGTCGATAACGTATCCCTGAAGGTGGAAGAGGGCGAAGTTTTTGCCCTTGTCGGCCCCAACGGAGCAGGAAAATCCACGCTCTTTAATTTGGTCTCGCGCTTTTACGATCCGGCAGAAGGCAGCATTCGCTTTGCCGGGCATGATCTATTGAAATGCAGTGCCGATCAGGTGCCCAGTTTCGGCATCGCCCGCACATTTCAAAACATCGAGTTGTTCGAGCAAGCCACAGTGTTGCAAAACCTGCTGGTCGGGCGCCATCGGCACCGGCAAACGGGGTTGCTTTCGAATATCGTGTTCTCGCCGAAAGCGCACCGAGAAGAGCGGCGCCACCGCGCGGCGGTAGAGGAGGTCATCGAGTTTTTGAACCTTCAGCATTACCGCGACAAGATGATCGGGGGGCTGCCCTACGGGGTGCGCAAAGTGGTGGAGCTTGGGCGTGCTCTGGCGTCCGAGCCAAAGCTGTTGCTGCTTGACGAACCGGCCTCTGGGCTATCGGTCGAAGAGACCCAAGACATGGCGTTTTGGATCGAGGACATTCAAAAACAGATGGGCATTTCCGTTATGATGGTGGAGCACGACATGGGGCTTGTCTCTGCTGTATCGGGGCGCGTCATGGCGCTATCTGATGGTAAGGAACTGGCCACGGGCACCGCCGCAGAGGTGCAATCGCACCCGGCTGTGATCGAAGCCTATCTGGGCACCGGTGAAATCTCGAAAACAGGGACATCACGCGCATGAGCACAGACGCCACATCGCCAAACGTTGTTTTGCAGATCGACAACCTTGAAAGCTACTACGGCCCGATAATGGCCATTCGCGGCGTGAGCCTGAAAGTCCTGGAAGGCCAGATCGTTACCGTTCTGGGGGCCAATGGCGCCGGGAAAACGACACTGCTAAAAACCATCTCGGGCGTGATGGACCCGGAAAAAGGCACCATAAAGATGGGCGGGGATGACATCCAATCCCTGGAGCCGGACGCCATCGTGCGCCGCGGCATTGTGCATGTGCCGGAGGGGCGCGAAATATTCCCTCTGATGACCGTGGCCGAGAACATCGCGATGGGGGCCTACACCCGCAAGGACCGCAGTGGAATTGGTGACGACGAGGAGATGGTTTACTCTTACTTTCCGATCCTCAAAGATCGCCGCGACCAGCGTGCCGGCACCCTTTCGGGCGGGCAACAACAGATGCTTGCTATTGGGCGCGGGCTGATGTCGCAGCCCAAACTGATGCTGCTGGACGAACCGAGCCTTGGTCTGTCCCCGCTTCTGACGCAAGAGATTTTCGATATCATCGTGCGGCTAAACAAAGAGCAAAAAGTCACGATGATGCTGGTCGAACAGAATGCCAAGGTGGCCCTTGATGCGGCTGACTATGGCTATGTGATGGAGCTTGGACGCATCGTGATGAACGATTCAGCCGAGGTGCTGGCCGCCTCCAAAGACATTCAGGAATTCTATCTTGGCGTTAGTCAGGATGAGAACCAGCGCGGGCAACGCCGCTGGAAACAACGCAAGACCTGGCGATAGGGACAGATCATGACAGACACACTCCCCCCTCAGGAAAAAGTGCACGGATTGATGGTCAACGCCGATCTGTCCACAGGTCCATTCTATATCGACGGCATGGACACCACGCCCAAATTGTTTCGCAAGCGTTGCCATGATCTAGGCCAGCGCACGGCTCTGCGTGAAAAGACATTCGGCATCTGGCGCTCCCATTCATGGGATGAATATTTCACCCGCGCCAAACATCTTGGCCTTGGGCTGGTGTCCTTGGGTCTGAAGCGCGGTGAGGTGGTTTCGATCCTGTCCGAGGACAACAAGGAATGGATGTATACCGACATGGGTGTGCAATGTGTCGGCGGGATTTGTTCCGGCGTCTACACCACGGATTCCGCTGCTCAATTGGAATACCTCGTCAATAATTCGAACAGCCGTTTCCTGTTGGTCGAAAATGATGAGCAGCTGGACAAATTCTTGCAGGTTCGCCAGCAGATGCCCGATCTTGTCAAAATCATTGTGATCGACAGCGAAGGGCTACACGGTTTCAGCGATCCGCAGGTTATTTTCATCGACGAACTATACAAGATCGGGGCGGCCTATGACGCGGCCAACCCGCAAGCTTTTGATGCCTCGATTGACGCGACCAAGCCTGAAGATACCGCCATTCTGGTTTACACCTCTGGCACGACCGGCAAGCCCAAGGGCGCTATGATTAGCCATGGCAATCTGATGTTCTCGGTCTCTGCCGGATTGCGCGACGCGCCGGTTTTTGACACCGATAACCAGCTTTGCTTTTTGCCGCTCTGTCACATTCTGGAGCGCGTGTTCTCTGTCAATACGCCCATCGCCGCCGCCTCCACGATCAATTTCGCAGAAAGCCCGGAAACGATCTTTGACAACCTACAGGAGGTCAGCCCGCAGACCTTTGTTGCGGTGCCGCGCCTCTGGGAGAAGATATATTCACAAGTGGCCATCAGCATTGGCGATGCGACGGGGCTGCAAAAATGGGCCTACGCCAAAGCCCTCAAAGCTGGGGCTGCACGCGCCGAATGCCTGGCCGATGGCAAGCCGTTGCCGTTTGGAACCAACCTTGCATATCGTTTCTGGAATATTGCTTTGCTGCAAAACTTGCGGCGCATGATCGGGATGGATCGCCTGCGCCGTGGGGGCTCGGGTGCGGCTCCGATCTCGCCTGATCTGCTGAAATGGTATCAATCCATCGGCGTTCCGGTGCTGGAAGGTTACGGCATGACAGAGAGTTCCGGCGTTATCTCCTTAAACAGTGAGGAAGCCAACAAGGTTGGCACGGTTGGCCCCGCCTTGCCCGGTGCCCAACTCCGCATCTCGTCCGAGGGCGAAGTGCAATACAAAGCTGGTAATGTCTTTCAGGGGTATTGGAAAAACCCTGAAAAGACCGCAGAGACAATTACAGAAGACGGCTGGCTGCGCACCGGCGATGTGGGGACGCTGGACAATCAGGGGTTCCTGACGATCACCGGACGTCTCAAGGATATTATCATCACGGCAGGCGGTAAAAACATCACCCCCGCCGAGATTGAGAATAAGCTAAAGTTCTCTCCTTATATCTCGGACGTTGTCGTTATCGGGGACAAGCGCAAGTTCCTGACCTGTCTGGTGATGATAGATCAGGAAAATGTTGAAAAATTCGCGCAAGACCGGCGCGTGCCCTTTTCAAACTATGCATCGTTGTGTGCTGCGCAAGAAGTGCAGGACCTGATCCGCGAAACGATCGAAGACGTGAATAAGGATTTCGCGCGGGTCGAACAGATCAAGGACTTCCGTCTGATAAATATTCTGCTGACGGCGGATGATGATGAACTGACGCCGACCATGAAGCTGAAGCGCAGTTTTGTAGAGACGAAACATAGCGAGTTGATTAGCCAGATGTATTGACAACAAAGGGCTTCAATTTCCAAATGACAACATAAAGGGAGAAGAGCAATGAAAAATATAACAACCAAAATGGCAACGCTCGCCGTTGCCACGGCTATGGCAGCTTTGCCGGCCTTTGCCGAGCAAGGCGTCACCGACACCGAAATCCTGATTGGGTCCAACAATGACCTGTCGGGGCCGTTCGCTGCGTTCGGTGCCCCCGCGACAAAAGCCGCGCAACTGGTGTTTGACGAAGTTAACGAAGCGGGCGGAATTCATGGCCGCAAGATCCGCTTTGTCGTTGAAGACCACGCCTACCAGATGCCCAAAGCCATTCAAGGGATGAACAAGCTGGTCAACGGCGACAAGGTCTTCGCGATGCTCTTGTCTTTGGGCACCCCGATGAACATTGCTGCGTTCAAGCTGCAAGACGCCAAGAATGTTCCAAACGTCGCGCCGCTTACGGCTGCACGCCAGATGGCAGAGCCGTTCTCGCCGCTGCACTACGCAGGCACAGCAACCTATTACGATCAAATCCGCGTCGGCGTGAGCTATCTTGCCGCGCAGAAAGGCGTAGGCAATGTTTGCGCGATGTATCTGCCAACCGACTTCGGCCAGGACATCAAAGAAGGCGCTGAATCCATTGCTAACGAAACTGAAGGCCTGACCTTTGTCGCGGAGACAACGCACAAGCCAGACGATGCCGATTTTGTTGGTGCTTTGCAAAAGCTGAGTGCAGAAGGCTGTGAAATCGTGGCGTTGGCCCTGGGCGTGCGTCAGGCGATCACTGTTTCAGGCACGGCCAAAAAGCTGGGCCTGACGGATATGTCCTTTATCAATTCCTCGGCCGGATTCCACACGGTGATGGCCAAGGTGCCGGGCGGCGTCACCGAAGGCATGTATGCCGCAGCGGGCTGGGCCGACTTGTTGTCGCGCATGGACAAGCCCGAAGTGCAAAAGTTCTTTAAGCGCTATACAGAGGCAACAGGCGAAGAGCTGCCCGGCTCGGGCGCATTGCTTGGCCACTCTTCTGCCGAAACAATGGTGCGAGCCCTTGAAGCCGCAGGGCCTGAACTGAACGCCAAGACGTTTCAGGCAGGTATGGAGAGCCTGAACTATGAAGACGTGGTATCCGGCAACACCGTGACCTATTCCGCGACAGATCACCAAGGTGCGGATGAAGTGATCATCTCTGTCATCAAAGATGGCAATTGGATGGAAATCGCACGCGAATAGGGCATCCGCCCAAACAATCGCGTTTGTTCACAGAGGGACCGGCCATGTCATTGGCTGGTCCCTTTTTTCATGGGGCGATGACGGTGCTGACCAACCTTTTGCCGGCCATGGCCGGGGGCTGGCCGCGCAGAATCCGGGCCTGACATCAGTGCCCGTTCTTGAGCTGGGCCACCTGACTGAGGCGCCGGAAGCGCGCCTGTTTCCTTGCTGAAAAACCGGGCCGTCACTGCGCCCAGAGGAGGGCGGTGGCAGGTATCACCCGTGCTGGACCCAGGGCCACGGGTGGAAGGATCGGAAAAATTGACCTTGTGAGCATGACCGTTTTTTTTGTAGTATAATCAATAGTTAATCGTGATTTCCGCCATTCAATCTTTGGTTGGGTGTTGCTGCCACGGTTTAAATCAATGCGTCTGGGGTAATGATTGTGCTTTCCAATATTTCACTGGCTTTGTCGGACACTTCCTTTGACGCTTTGAACGATCCGAACCAGATCAATTTTGCCTATACGCTGCTGGATCTGCATTACGCCTACGATATCAACTTCGACACCCTCGGGGTTGAAGCCACAGCATCGGCATGGGCCGATATTGCCGTTGATTTTTACGCAAACCTGACCCTGCCGCAAACCGGATTTGATGCGGAAATCACGCTGGGCAACGGCGGGTTTGCCGATCAGGTGATCGAAGTCGGGGATCAGGTCGTGTTCGCGACCCGCGACTATGTGTTTTCCGGTGTCACCAGCAGCAGTTTCCTTGATCTGTCCACGCTGGCGTTCAGCACCGGTTTTGATGTCGATGTCGATGCGGGCATATCCGACATCACCTTTGATATCCCCTTTGGCAGCGACATCGTTATCGACGGGCTGTCCATCGGCACGGATGGTGTGCAGCGGTTTGAATTGCTGGGATTTGCGTTGGACGCCAATGCCGGAGAGCATTTCACATCGGATGTCGATCCATTTGAAGAGGCGCTAAATGACATCCCCGTCGAAAGCATCATGGCGGGAACCTATGCGGTTTCGCAATTTCCCCTTGATATCAACTGGGATTTCGCGGCGTTGGGGTTCGACGAAACCAGCCAGACGCTGGTGCCGTCCATCGCAGGCTCCAGCGATTTCAGCGTGCAAAACGGGTCGGGTGACGCCTTCCTTGAGGCGGTGCTGGATCTGGATGATCTGGTCGCGCAATATCTGCTGCCCGGCCTGAGTAACCCGTCAAACCCACTGCTCAGCCCGTTCGAGTTCAACTGGTCGTCTACCATTTTCGAAGACACGATATGGGAGGTGAACCCGCAACTGCTGGCCACCCTGCTGGATCTTGATCTAAGCATCGGTGTCGAACTGGTTCAGCAAACCAGTTTCGATCAAACCGGCACCAGCGTCAGCGTGTCGCAAAACGGGGTCGATCTGGCCACGGGGGAGCTGGGCGATACCCTGTCTTTTGACGGGCTGCAAAGCGAAGGCACTGGCGTTTACGATGTGACCTATGGTGCGTCGGGCGATCTGACCACAAGCTATGGCATCATCTTTACCATGGATGTGCCGGTCACGCTGATGGATGTCGCATTCTGGAATGGCGATCTGGAATTTGACGTGGACGGGCACGGGTTTACCACGCCGCAAGTGCCTGATGACGCGTGGAATTTCACTGTTTACGACAACACGTTCCGGATCGGCCAGTCAGGTTTCATTCCGATTCCGGGGATGGACAGTGTGACAGCGGTGGAATTTGTGTCGGGCATCGAGCAGTTCGAGGTCGAATTCACCGAGGACGCATGGCGTGCGGTATCGTCCAGTGATCCGGATGTGGTTGTGCAAAACCCTGCGGATGGCAGCGGCGCAAGCTGCGATATCATCGGCACCAATGGCAATGACAGCCTTGTCGGCGACGATTGCGACAACCTGATTGATGCGATGGCAGGGCGCGACACGCTGATTGGCGGGGCGGGCGATGATCTGCTGTTGGTCAGCTACAATAGCAATGCTGGGGATGATGCGGACTCTGTCGATGGCGGGGCGGGCACAGATCGGGCGGTTTATACGCTGGGCGGCTATGCGACGCTGGGTAATGTTTATTTTACGGATGCCGAAGGCAACGGGCTCGACAACGTCAATGATTTTGACACAGTTTTCGATCTGTCGCGTGACCTGACGAATTTCAGCCAGATCGGCCTGTATGGGGGTGCTTATTCATTCTTTAGCAATGTCGAAGCGATAGATATTGACGCCACCGGCGGCACGCGCAGCAATTCTGCGGGCGAGTTCTGGTATCTGGGCGGGACGGTCTATCTTGGCTCGACTGTCGGGCGCTATGATCGTTTCATCGCCAACTGGTCGGACCAGACGAATGCGGTGGAATGGGATGTGCGCACCGCAGGGGCGCAGGATCTGGCCAATGGCGTGACCGTGGGATATTTTGAACGGGTCTATCTGGCATTGGGCGGCGGCGACGATACGGTCACAGGCGCAGGCAATGCCGACCACATCGAAGGCGGCGGCGGTGATGATTTGCTGGACGGCTCCGGCGGAAACGACACGTTGATCGGTGGCGCAGACGATGATTTCCTGAACGGTGGTGAAGGTTCAGACCTGTTGGTGGGTGGCGTGGGCGACGACATTCTGGGCGGCGGATTTGGCAATGACACCTATCAGATCACGGTTGGAGACGGGGCCGACCTGATCCTTGATCCCGATGGAGGCAGCGTCAATCTTGATGGTTTCGACTTTGATGCCGCTGAATTCAGCCGCGACGGATCGGTATTGCAGATTGATTTTACCGGCAGCACGGACAGCCTGCGCATTCTCAATTACTTCTCGCAAAGCGGTGACTGGAGGTTCTATTTCGATGGCGTCGCACGTGATCTGGATGTTGCGGACCTGTTCCACCCATGGGACTCTTTGGGGCGCATCGTAACCCGCGTGGACGGCGATAACAGCACCAGTTGGCACTTGTTCGGTGCCGGTGAGTTTGTCCTGATGAATGGCGGGCAGGACGTTGTGTATGCAGGTGTCGGCGCCGATCTGATCGACGGAGGAAGCGCCACAGATGTGGTCAGTTACATCGATTCAGATGCCGCTGTTACGGTCGATCTGGCAACACAAACAGGCGCAGGCGGGTTTGCCGAAGGCGACAGATACATCGCGGTCGAGGCGTTTCAAGGCAGCAATCACGATGACCAATTCTATGGCTCCTCGGAGGGCGATATTTTCTCTGGCGAGCTGGGCAATGATATTTTGCTGGGTGCGGATGGTGATGACACCCTGAACGGCGGCGCGGGCGATGACACCCTTACTGGCGGGGCCGGCAATGACGCCGTTGATGGCGGCGAAGGATATGATGTTGCCGTGCTGGCAATCTATTACGATCAAGTCGAAATCGAGTTTTCTGATGGTGGTTTCATCATCACCAGTGATCTGGGCGCAGATTTCTATATCAATGTTGACAGCTTTCAGTTTGCTGATGTTGTTAAGTCTGCCGATGAAATCACAAGCCAGGATCTGGCCGATATTTCCGGCGGCGCGGGCGATGACACCCTGACAGGCACCAACCAGAGCGAAGTGATTTCTGCCGAAAGTGGCAATGATTTCCTGCGCGGTCTGGGTGGCGACGACATGCTGTTTGGTATGGCTGGCGATGATCGCCTGTATGGTCAGGCGGGCGACGACACGCTTGTTGGCGGCGCTGGTGATGATCGTCTGGAAGGGGGCGCAGGTGCGGATCATATCGACGGCGGGTCAGGGCGGGACATTGTTCAATATGTCACCGCAACGCGTTCAGTCCGGGTTGATCTGCAGAATCCGGCCATCAGCTATAACGATGCCGCGGGCGATACATTTGTCGATGTCGAAGTGTTCCAGACCGGCAATACGATTGACCAGTTGCGCGGTGATGCGGGTGCAAATGAGTTCTATACTGGCGGGTTAAGCGACCGGCTGTATGGGCGCGCCGGAAATGATCTGTTGTTTGGCGAAGACGGGGCTGACGCGTTTTACGGCGGGCTAGGGGCCGACATTATGACAGGCGGGTCCCAAGCAGGGCGGATGGACCGGTTCATCTATTTCGACATCAGGGAATCGGGCGTAGGAGCAGGCAACCGCGACATCATCACCGATTTTGTGACAGGCGAGGACCGCATCGAACTGAGCCGGTTCGATGCAGATGTGACCCAGGGCCTGAAGCAGAGGTTTGTTTTCGTAGGAAATGCAGGATTGTCGGGGACCGCGGGCGAACTGGCCTATTCATATGAGGGCGGGAACACGATTGTGCAGGCGGACACCACCGGCGACGGCATTGCGAACTTTGAAATAGAGCTGGCGGGGCTGCTTGAACTGTCATCAGGCGATTTCTTTATTTAGGCGCGGCCTATTGGCTGCGATTGCTGTGGTTTCAGGTTTTGTGAAAATACCGCATCACGCCAGGAACAAGTTTCCAGCACCAAACTGCTAGGTTGCCGAGCTGTGGTTCCTGATCGGGCCGCAGGGTGGAGAGAGGGTTATTCTTCGTCGTTCTGGGACTGTCCCGATTTGCGTCTCTTCAGTATTTCCTCCCGAAGAGTTGCCACATCCACGACGGCTGCCCATCGGCGTTTGGTTCCACCCGTCGGGCGATCAAGTCGGCCATGCGCCGGACCCGCGCAAGCGAACGGGCTGTAAATTACTGGCCCGCGGGTCAGCGGGGACCAAGCGGTGCCCATCTCTGCCCGTGCCCGGAATTCCGACGTGGGGCTCTATGTCTTTCTGGGGCTGGCGGACAGGCATGCCGAAGAAGACGGTTGGCCGCCTATAAGGTGCCCCGCCTGCGGGAGATTGTTGCGCAATTTGCAGGACATCGAAACCGCAACCGCCAGCGCGGTTGAACAAACCACATGACCCCACCGGTCCGCCCGCCAATTACAACATTATTGCCGTGAAGCAGCGTTTGAATTATGAAGGGCAACACCGAATTTATTTCAGCGCAAAACTCGATTTAGGGGCAGATTCTCCATGTTTGTAAAAACCGTTGCCGCAGTTGTAATTGCGATGCAATTTTTTATGCCGGTCAAGGTCGCGGCGCAGAACGTCAAATCGGGCAAACCAATCGAGAAAAGCACCAGAATTGAAACTCTGTCGCACAAGAAAAGATATGGTTTCACCAAGGTTTCATCCCCAACCCGCCGTGGCAATGCCGCGCAGAGGTTTGAAATACGCCATGGTGATTGCGGAAAATCCAACGGTTGGGATGATTGCAATTCCGACCGCGGGCGCATTGAAAGAAAAGAAAACCCTAAAAACAAAATGTCCAATCCGAAATCAGGAACATGGTATGGGTATTCGATGCTTATTCCCAAGGATTTCAAAAGCCTTGGGCGCGCCAATACTGTTTTAGGGCAGGCCAAGGTTGAAAAAAACAACATGCCGCTATGGGCACTGACATTTAACGACAGTCCGTATTTATTGTTCAGTGACGGCACCCATTGCAAACTGGGGCCGCTCAGCGCATGGAAGGGGAAATGGGTTGATATTACCATCTTCTCTCATTACGCGACGCAGGGACAGCCCGTATATTTCGAATTGTTCAAGGACGGCAGATCAATGTGCCGCCTCACCAAACCCATCATGCCGCAAAACTATGCCAATAAAACGCAGAAGATCGGCCTGAAATACGGAATCTATAGCAGCTTTGTCAGCCGCTATCTGGACAGACATAAAACCAAACAGGTGAACAATAAGAATTACGGGCAAACCCATTCGAATGGTGGGAAATCCAAATCGCCGGCGCAATCGCCGTTCAAATATGATTGGGGGGTGCGGCTTCCGACCCATGTCGTTTATTACGATGAAATGCGTTATGGCACCCGGCGTGAACAGGTTGATGTCAGGATGCTAGAGAAAGCAGGCGCATCCCCGGTCGATTGATTTTGCAACCTGCCCGAATTGTCCCGGCCCAGGGTAAATCTGCCCCTGTGGCGGTTACGCTAGCGCCCTGTTTTGCTACATGGTCGCAACGGTGCGTCTGCCACGCGGGTCGGGGCCCATGCCGATGGCATTCTGGACCGACATATGGCTGTATTTGCGCCTGATCGACAGTTCCGTTGCACTGTCAGACCGATGCGGGGCATCCTTTATCTGGTTGTAATAAGTTGCCAGATCACCGGAGAATGCGACCGATATGCCCTCGATATTGCTGCCGAGCGGGTCAAAGGGCACATCCTTGGCCACCGCCTGATCATGCATGAGCTTGAGCGACACAAATTGCAGCCCGTGCTGCGCCTGCCACCGAAAAGAGATGCGTTGTTGCATGGTCGAATGGTTGACTATCCGGAGTTCGCTAAGCTGGTCACCACCGACACGGGCGGATTCACGTGTTTGGGCGCTATAGGAGCGTTGCCACGCGCCCATGTTCAGTTGCCATTTCTGCGCGATCTTGTTGAAAAACGGATCCTGAGAGCCGCTGCTGTAGGATACAAAGCCGCTGTTGGTGCCGGGGGCATAGCCGCCGCCGATATCGGAATGCACGCCCACCATCCTGATCCGCTTGCCGCCCAGGGCCAGAGTCAGCGGAAAGTTTTCTCTCAGTTCGTCGTCTGCGGTTATATGCACGATGTCATCGGCGGTGCCGGAGGTGTTTATCCGCACGCCTTCCTTGGGCCAGTTGCCGGTGTTGCCGCCATTTCCGATGGATGACACGGTATCCCACAGCCCCATGAATTTCACCTCGGCTGTGCGACCGGCAAAGGTGATTGCGCTACCTTTGACATCATTGGCAAAATCACGCGACACACATGCCCCGCGTGAAAAGCCAAAGGTATCAAGCCAGACAAAGCAGGGTTCCAGACCGCGGGCCTTTTGGCGGATTTCCTGACGCGCTTCTTCCAAACCCTGACGGGTGCGGGCGGCCACGCCCTCGGGGCCGGTGCCCCAGGCCAGACCGCGTGGGATGCCCCATTGCTGATTGCCGCCGCCTGCCTCGATGCCGACGCCACGGATGTAGCGGCTGCCGAATTTGGCGGTGATTTGCGACCCGTTGACCGTAGCGATTTCCGGCGCGCTGCTGTTTTTATAGCGGCGTTCCAGCAGATCGACATTGCTGTGCCAGCTGTCGATATTATTGGTTCCGACGTGGTCGCGCGAATTGCCGGTGCCGTCAAAGAAAATACCGACCCGCACCAGATCGCAGGCCACGGTGGTGGAATCCGCCGATCTGGCACCTGCTTCGGCACCGGCTGCGGCACTGGCGGCAAGGGCGCTGCCCGGAGTTGTCATCGGGTATCCTTATCCTTGCAGCGCGGCTGTGGTGCCGCGGTGTCGCGCAGCCAGTTGTCGCGTTGTTCCCTCGCCCGTGTCAGGGCGATGTCATCATCGAGCGCACGCATCAGAATGCCCCCTTGCGAGGGATCCTTTGCAAGCGGATCGGCGCAAAGCGTGGCCAGAACGACATCCTCTTCCATTTCGGGCGTGATCTCGTCCATCCGGTTCGCGCCCACCAGAAGAAGCGATTGGGGGTGGGGCGTGGTGATCAGGATGTCACCACCCGGCCCGACCTCGATCGTCATTGCGGCACGGTCGCCCTGTTTGTCATAGGTTGAAAACGTCCGGCTATCGAGGGTGAGATCCTTGAAATAATACCGGTCCGCGTCAAGATCATACCACATCAGCTGGATGGAAAGCGCAGCACCGGAGGCGCTTTGATAGCTCAGCGGCCCTGCTTGTGTGCGGCCACGCAAGGAAGAGTCGACCACGTCTGCACCATTGACCACGGCCCGCAGCACGGCCAGCGATGCGGGGTGCGGATGTATGCTGATCGACAGCGACGACGGGCGTTTGTTCATGAAACCAAACATCAATGCTGCTCCGATCAGGGCCACGACCGCCACGGCGGCAAAAATTTTTAACAACCTCATGGCCAACTGCCTGTTTCACCGGTTAATTCTGCCTCGGCGCGCCGGATTTCCTGTGCCTCAAGGAAAAATTCAATATTCATAATCGCTTCGAAGGGGGCTTTTGCCTCTGTGATGATAGCGCGGACTGTTCCGTTTGCATAGCTGTCAACGAATTGCGGCCCCAGCAGCACCTCCCATACCAGCAGTTTGACGATGTGATCGCGCTGCCAGAAACCCACCTGAAAATACCAGTCGCGTTTCAGGCGCAGGTCGGCGCGGATGTCGTCATCCTGACGGTCTGTCCGGCCTTTGACGTGTTTCAGGGCAATGTCGATCAGTGTTTCGTATTGTTGGGCGCGGCGGACCAGACGAATGGTGTGATGGGCGGCATCGGTCAGCACGGGGCGGGCTGTTGGCGGTGTGGTTTCAGGCATTCTGGACAGTCGCGCCTGCATGTCATTGTTCAACAGGATTACTTCGAATGCGATGTCGCACTGTGGAAAGAACGGGCCGACAAACTGGAGCAATTCAGGCCGGTTTCCCAATGCCATCACAGCTGTGCTGACCGGCGACGACCAGTAGCGATAGAACAGCCATTTGCGCGCTTCGTCCTTGATGCGGGTGAATTTGCGGCAGTGGGCCCAGAGTTCGTCAAGGTTCAGCGTGGTTTTCAGGATGATCCCCGACTGGAATTCCCACAACCCGCCGGGCCAGTCCGTGGTGCTGAACAATTGGCGGGTCAGCCGGTGACCGGGGGCGAGTTCGACCAGCCAGGGGGCTGCATCGCCGCCGTCCTCTTTGGCCTTGCCTGTGAACAAGCATTTATGATCAAGGCCGGATGTTTCCAGAATTTCGGGCAAAAGCGGGCAGGTCGCGGCATCGACAAGCGCAAAGGTTTTGCAGCCTGGCCCGTCTGTTGCGGGGGGATCAAACAGGATCGTGTCCAGCGCATCGGGCACGGATTTGCCGGGGGCGGTGTCTTCTTGCCCTGTCAGTGGCAAATCATGCGAAATCGGTTGCACATCCAGCCAAGGGACCACCCCGTCTGGCATCGCATCAATTCCAAGATCACTGCCGTAAGATGCCATTGTTACCTTGAAAAATGGTTACTTTGAAAAGCCGCTTGCAGGTTGGTTATACGCGCAGCTGACGGTTTTTCAAGCAAGCACCGAGGGCAGGAGGCGGCGGCAGGTGAATTATCAATACGCGGGCGTATGGTTTCAGGCTCTGCATCATTCAGACCCCGCACCAAACAGACGCGACCCTGCGCGGGGCGGCTGGCCGCGAAAGGGAAATCGGGCGCACAACGAAAAAGAGGATGGGTTTCCCCATCCTCTGATCCATTCAGACACCCCTTTGCAGTACGAGGGAAACCTGCGCCCGGCTGTCTGTTTCGTTCCGCCCTTAGAAGCCCATCACAAGCGACAAACCAATGGTGTTGTCGGTCGATTTCAGGCCCGGGGTCGGGTCGGTGTTGTATTCGGTCAGCAGGCTGACGCGGGTAGACAGGTTGTTGGACACCTTGAAGTTCAGGCCGGCATCGTTGGAAATGATCGTATTGGCCTTGGACCCCAGAATATCGGTGTCATTGGTAAAGGATACGGTGTCGGTCAGTTTGTAAAAGTAACGCGACGACACGATGAAACCGACTTCGGTATCCGACACGCCTGTCGCTGCTTCGTAGTAGCGCGCACCGGGGCCAGCCTGCACACGCCAGGTGTGGTTTTCGGTGTTCACAACGCGGTAACCGGGACCAAAGCCAAGGAAAGCATCGGTTTCGGTGCCGGGCACAACGGCGCCAGTGGTGTCTGTCAGCACGCCATCATACTGGAAACGGCCCAGACCGAACATATAGAATTTCGGGCTGAAATAGCGGCTGGCTTCGTAGGTGGCAAAGAATTTCTCTTCGTTGGTGGTGCCAGAGGATTCGCCGTATTCCATTGCAAAACCAACAAGGTGCGACCAGTTGCCAACGCCGTAGGTCAGGCGGCCCGCACCAGCAAGGTCGCTGGTGTCAGAGTTGCCATAAGACCCCGAAGCGGTCAGTGCGAAAGAGCCGCCCCAACCCTGGGCCACGCCATTGGGGCCGAAACGGTCGGCATCTTCGCCACGGCGCTGGTCGCGCTCGACTTGGGTGGTGATGTCGTCGATGTCATCGTTCAGCGCCTGAACGCCGGTGAGGGTGGATTGTGCGGCAACGGGGCCTGCGATCATCAGGGCCAATGCGGAAACAGTGGCCAGTTTTGTAACTGTGTTCATGGAGAAAAACCTTTCCCATTAGAAGGTGATCCGGACCAGCAGCGGCCGGAAGCATCTCTGCTAAGGGGGGTATAATCGGGGTTTTCGCATGAGGGTAATTCGAATAAATCGTGTATGAGGTGAGTATTAATCGTTTGTAATCGGCGGGTGCTGCACAGGTTGGAAACCATCCATCGTGTTGATCGGCGCGATCAGGGATTCTTGTTCATCTTCAGCGTTTTGCGCGACTGTTTTCAATGTGGCGCGGGCGACGGCCAGCAAATCTTCGTCGATGTCATCGCGCCAAACCACCCATGCCGGATAGGGAAACCGTGGTGAATCCGCCACAATGTGCAGTTTTCCGGCGTCCAGATAGCGTTTGACAGACCGCGCAGGCAGGTAGGCAAGGGCGCGGCGGTTGACCACATATTCCGCGCTTAGCGCACCCAATGCCATCGAACGCCCCGAGTCGGTCAGTTGTGGCATCGCAATCGCCAGCGCATGGGTGAATTCCGGCCCCCAATCGACCGAGACATATTCCCGCCGGTCATCCGCTGTGGCATCGCGATAAGAGGCGACCAGGATCAATTCGTCATCCAGCGCGGGTTCGACAATCAAACCGGGGCGCAACTGTGGCGTATATAACAGCGCGGCATGCACCACGCCTTCTATTAGAAAACGGGTGATGCGGTCGGTCATGCCCACTTCGGTGTGGAAACTCAGGTCGGGCATGGCGGCCTGCATGGCATCGACCCAGCGAAACCCCAATCGCGGCCACAGCGAATATTGCGCACCGATGGAAATGGCACGCTTGTATCCTTCGGGGATGGCGATTTGCTGGCGCGCTTCTTCCCATATCTTGAGCAGGCTTAGGGCGTAGCGTTCAAATTGCGCCCCTGCGGGGGTCAGGATCGCGCCTGCCTTGGATCGGGTAAACAAGGGGTGGCCAAGGCTGTCCTCTAGCCGTTGAACGCGCAGGCTGACAGCGGATTGGGTGACAAAAAGACGGTCACTGGCCGCAACGAATGATCCGGTATTGGCAACCTCGATAAAGGTTTTGATCAGGGTGATATCCATGGCGCATCCATAAAAGAAAATCGTTTTGATAGGGATTATCACGCGGTTTTCTATATGGCGACAGCCGGATGCAAGGGGCAACAAGGGGGGCGGAAAAGGGCCGGTGCCGGATCAGCCCTATGTGACCTGTGTGACCTGTATCACCTGGTTGATGGGCTGTGCGGGTTGCGAACTTTCCATAAAGGCGACATCGGCGGCATCGCGCCCTGTGGCAATCACCACCTGAGCATCGGGGGTGGTCATGCCTGTGGGGTCGACAATATGCCAGCCGTCATCCAGCCAAACCTGTGCCACGGCGTGAAAATCGGGCGGCGTGACCCCGACCCCGTAAACCGACGTATAGCGTGCCGGAATGCCCGCCGCACGCGCCAGACTGCAAAACAGATGGGCGAAATCGCGGCACACGCCCTGACGGGTCACAAATGTATCAATCGCCGTGGTGCCCGCATCCGAACTGCCTGATACATAGGCGATTTCGGCGCCGACCCAATTCAGGATCGCCACCAGTTTGGCACCGTTTTCAAGGTGGGAAAACTCCTGCCCGACAAAAGAGGTGAACAGATCGGACTGGCAAAACCGCGAGGGGCGCAAATAGGTCAGCACCTCATCTGGCAGGCTGTGCATGGGCACCACCGCCAGCGATGCCAAATCGCGGGGCGCACGGGTGACATTGACACGGGCCTGATAGCGCAGGTTGAACGCGCTGCCGGTGACAAAGGCCCAGATGCGCTGGCCTGCGTCGCCTTGGGTGCCCATATGGCGGTGGCTGGCATTTTCGATGTCCAGCCTGACCTGTTGCACGGATTGTTCGGATGTTGCGGCGGGCAGGATCGTCAGCAATATCTGGTCGTCGCCCGATAGTTGGTATTGCATGTCTACGTCGATATCTATCAGCATGATTTTGACCTGTGAAATGGCGCGCGCGTGGCGGTATCAGGGGTGTTCTGCCCCGGCGCGGGTTTGTGGGCGCAACTTGCCCCCATAGGGAAGCCGCGCGCATAGGGAAAGAGGGTTTTTACCTGCCCTGACGCAAACCGCAGAGGGGGAGGCACCCCTGCGGGCGGGCATGTCCGGTCACGATCACAACGCGCCTGTCTATGTTTCTGAAAACACAGGCGAAAGATAAGGCATTTTGTGGCGGCTGTCGGATAGGGCATCCTTATCGTCTGGGCAGGACCCTGCCGGAAAACGCGGCAGGCCGAAAGAAAAATAGAAAGTTTGGTTACCCTTGTGACCGAAATTGACCGGAGCGGGTTTGATTTCTGGCCGCTCGAACTATTTCTGCATTGCAGCGACGGAACGGTGAGCTACGTTCGTATACGTTTAATAAGGCAACGCGAACATTGCCGGAATTAGGGATAGAATTCATGCTTTCAACAAAAATGCACCACGGGGTGACTGGCGCGGGCTGGATGGCTGCTGTTTTGGTTTGCGCGGGGCTGGCATTGCCGCAGGCCGCAATAGGGCAGGCGGGCGCCGGTGCTGCGCCACCGATGCAGGTTGGTGTGATTTCTGTTGAAAAACAGGATGTTCCGCGGGTGTTCAGCCTGCCGGGGCGCGCTGTTGCCTATCAACAGGTCAGCATCAGACCCCGCATCAGCGGCGTTGTGACCGAAATTCTGTATGATCCCGCCGTGCCCCTGAACGAAGGTGATGCGCTGTTCCGGCTGGACGATGCCAGCTATGTCGCCAGCGTCGCCGCAGACGAGGCCGCCGTTGCCTCGGCCGAGGCCGACGTGCCTGTGGCGCAGGCCGCATATGACCGCGCCAAACGTCTGGAGGGGTCGGGCGCAACCACCGCCACCGTCGAACAGGCCCGCGCCACTTTGGCCACCAGCAAGGCCAGCCTGCAAGCCGCCCGCGCCGCATTGGAATATTCGCGCACGCAACTGTCATGGGCCGAAATCAAAAGCCCGATCCGTGGTCTGGCCGAAGTCGCCAGCGTGTCGGTCGGCGATCTGGTGACCAGCGGGCAGACCGATGCCATGACCACGGTCACGCGGCTGGATCCGATTGATGTGACAATGCTGGAAACCAGCGCCCGCATCCTGTCGGTGCGCGCCCAGATCGACAGCGGCACCCTGACTGCGAATGAACGGTTGAATGCGCGTCTGATCCTGGAAAACGGCGAAACCTTTGACAGTGCTGGCAGTTTGGTCGCCATGGCCAATTCGGTGTCCACCAGCACCGGCACCACGCAGGTGCGGTTCCGGTTCGACAATCCTGACCGCAAGGTGATCCCCGGCATGTTCCTGCGCGGTGAAATCGAACTGGGCACGGTGCAGGCATTTCTGGTGCCGCAACGCGCCGCCAGCCGCAGCATCACCGGCCAGCTGACCGCGTTCATCATTGGCGATGACGGGGCCGCCGAACAGGTCGAATTTACCGAAATCGGCAGTTATCAAAACAACTGGATCGTGCTGGATGGCTTCAGCGACGGCGATCAATTGATCGTGGACGGGCTGAAAACCATGCGCGCAGGGGCCATGGTCACGCCCGTTGCATCGCAGATCAATGCCGACGGTCTGGTGCAGGATGCGGCCCCCGCCGCCACTGCAAACACCGCCACAACACCCACGACCGAAGCGGGGCAATAAACAATGGCGAATTTTTTCATTGGCCGCCCGGTTTTCGCCTGGGTTCTGGCGATTGTCACCATGTTGGCGGGGGTGTTCGGGCTGAACTCCTTGCCTATCTCGCAATATCCCGACATCGCGCCGACAACGGTGCGCATTTCCGCCAGCTACCCCGGCGCATCGGCGCAAATCGTTGAAAACGCGGTCACTTCGGTGATCGAGGACGGTCTGACCGGGCTGGACGGGTTGACCTATATGACCTCGAATTCGTCGCAGGGATCGGCCAGTATTTCGCTGACATTCGATGACAGCATCGACCCCGATATGGCGCAGGTGCAGGTGCAAAACAAACTGCAACTGGTGCAATCCGGCCTGCCCACGGCGGTCACCAGTCAGGGGGTCAGCGTCACGCGCTCGACCTCCTCTATCCTGTTGGTGGGCGCGCTGGTATCCGAGGACGGGCGTTACAGCTCGCTGCAACTGGGCAATATCCTGAGCGGCACAATCCAGGATCCGGTGCAGCGCACCGAGGGCGTCGGTTCGATCAATTCATTCGGGTCGGAATATGCCATGCGCATCTGGCTGGACCCGTCGCGCCTGTTTCAATACCAGATCAGCCCGGCGGATGTGACATCGGCCGTGTCCGAACAAAACACCAATGTCACCGTTGGATCGCTGGGCGCGCAGCCCGTGTTGCAGGGCCAGCAGATCAACGTATCCCTTAGTGCGCAATCGCAACTGTCCAGCGTGCAGGATTTCGAAGGTATCCTGCTGAAAACAAACGAGGACGGGTCGACCGTTTATCTGGCCGATGTGGCCCGCGTGGAAATGGGCGCGCGATCCTATGGCAGTTACAGCCGCTATAATGGCCATCCGGCGGCGGGGTTCGGGGTGAACCTGGCCACGGGTGCGAATGCGGTGGAAACCGCCGAACGGGTGCGCGCCACCATCGCCGGGCTGGAAAATGCCCTGCCAGAGGGCGTCACGGTGGAATACCCCTATGACACCTCGCCCTTTGTCGAGGAATCGATCACCCAAGTTTATCATACATTGGCCGAGGCCGTGGTGTTGGTGTTCCTTGTGATCCTGTTGTTCCTGCAAAGCTGGCGGGCGACGCTGATCCCCACGGTGGCGGTGCCTGTGGTGTTGCTGGGCACATTCGGGGTGTTGGCGATGATGGATATGTCGATCAACACGCTGACCATGTTCGCGCTGGTGCTGGCCATCGGCTTGCTGGTCGATGATGCCATCGTGGTGGTCGAAAACGTCGAACGCGTGATGGAGGAGGAGGGGCTAAGCCCCCGCGAGGCCACCAAGAAAAGCATGGGCGAGATTTCAGGCGCCCTGATCGGCATCGTGCTGGTGCTGTCGGCGGTGTTTTTGCCGATGGCCTTCATGACCGGATCGACGGGGGTGATTTACCGGCAGTTTTCCGTGACCATCATCACCGCCATGGTGCTGTCGCTGTTCGTGGCGCTGGTGCTGACGCCGACCATGTGTGTGCAATTGTTGAAACCCAGCCATGGCAAAACCCGCGTTGCCCCGTTGCGCGCGTTCAATGGCGGGTTGGAACGGCTGACCAATGGCTATGGCGGCGCGGTGGGGCGGCTGTTGCTGCGCCCGTTCCGTATGATCGTGGTGATCGGTCTGATCGGTGTGGCCGTGATGTGGGTTTATAACCGCGTGCCGTCCTCTTTTATCCCGACCGAAGATCAGGGCGTGTTGATGGCCTTGGTCGAACTGCCACAGGGCGCGACCACGGCGCAAACCGAACAGGCGGTCAAAGCGATCGAAACCTATCTGCTGGAACAGGAAAAGGATGCCATCAGCGCCGTGTTCGGCGCGGTCGGGTTCAGTTTCGGCGGAACCGGTCAAAACAACGCCATGCTGTTCGTGCGGCTAAAGGATTTCGATGAACGCGCGGGGTTTGATGCCTCGGCACTGTCCAATCGGGCCAATGGCGCATTTTTCAACAACCGCTTTGGGCAGATATTTTTCCTGCAACCGCCTGCGATACCCGGTTTGGGGGCTTCGTCCGGTTTCACCATGTATCTGATCGACCAATCCGGCGCGGGCAGCGCGGCGCTGAAAGAGGCCGCCGACCAGCTGGTTGCCACGGCGCAGGCCGACGGGCGCGTGACCAGCCTGCGCGGCAATGACACCGCAACGCAGCCCTCGCTCAGGTTGAATATCGACCAACAAAAAGCCGAGGCGCTGGGCCTGACCCTTGCCAATGTCAATTCCATGCTGACCACGATTTTCGCCGGTAGCTATGTCAATGATTTCACCTTTGGCAGTGATCTGCGGCAGGTGATTGTGCAGGGCGAGGCAGCCCACCGGATGGAACCTGTGGATGTTGAATCATGGTCGGCCCGCAATGCGGATGGCGAAATGGTGCCGTTTTCCGCCTTTATGACGCAGGAGTGGACACAGGTCGCACCGAAACTGGCGCGCTATGGCGGCACGCGGGCGCTGGAGATTTCCGGCGCGGCGGCGGCAGGGGTCAGTTCGGGCGATGCCATGGATGCGATGGTGGAAATGGTCAATGATATGGGCGGCGGTTACGGCGTGGCGTGGACGGGCCTGTCCTATCAGGAACGGCTGTCGGGCAATCAGGAACCGCTGCTGTATACCCTGTCGGCGCTGATCGTGTTCCTGTGTCTGGCGGCGTTATACGAAAGCTGGACAGTGCCCTTTGCCGTCATGTTGTCGGTGCCTGTGGGCATTTTGGGCGCGCTGCTGACCACATGGTATTTCGGCCAGTCCAACGATGTGTATTTCAAGGTGGGCCTGTTAACGACCATCGGGTTGGCGGCGCGAAATGCCATTCTGATCGTCGAATTCGCAGAAACCCTGCGCGCCGATGGTATGGAGGTGGTCAAGGCCACGATCCTGGCCTCGCGCCAGCGTTTGCGCCCCATTATCATGACCTCGCTTGCCTTTGGTTTCGGTATCACGCCGCTGGTTCTGGCCAGCGGGGCCGGGGCGGCGGCGCAGAAATCCATCGGCACGGGCATGTTGGGCGGTATCATATTTTCCGCTTTGTTCGGCATTTTGATGGTGCCGGTGTTCTATGTGGCCGTGTTGAAATTCGTCGCCATGTTCTCGACCAAAAAGGAGGCACGGCCATGACGCTGAAGCCGGTATTCCCCGTTGTCGCCCTGTTGCTGGCGGGCTGCGCTGTCGGCCCCGATTTCCAGACGCCGCAGGCATCGCTGCAACAGCGGTTTGTCGGGGGCAGCGCCGCAGAAATCGGTGCCGTGGCGCAAAAACGCTGGTGGCAGGATTACCGTGATCCGATGCTGAATGATCTGGTGGGGCGCGGGCTGTCGCAGGGGCTGGATATGGTCGCGGCGATCGAACGCATCCAGCAGGCGCAGGCCAATCTGCGCGCCACGGGCGTCAATTCCGCGCTGAGCGGCAACCTGACCGCCAGCCAGACCCGCAGCGGCGGCGACGGGATGGTGACCGGAAATTCCGGTTCGGCGCAATTGGGCGCGGGGTTTGTGATTGACCTGTTTGGCGGCATCCAGCGTGAACGCGAGGGCGCCACTGCGCGCCTTGCCGGGGCGCAGGCCGATGCGGAAACCACGCGGCTGGCATGGCTGGCCGAACTGGTCGCGGCCTATTCCAATGCGCGCTATTATCAGGGCGCGCTGGCCCTGACCCGCAACACCATCGCAACCCGCAAGGAAACCGTGGCGATCACCAAACAGCGGTTCGAACTGGGCGATGCCACCGAATACGAACTGGCGCAGGCCGATGCGCTGCTGGCCACCGCCCGCGCCGCGCTGCCGCAGTATCTGGCGCTGTTCAATGCCAATGTATTTGCCATCGGCACGCTGCTGAACGAACCCTCTGGCCCGATCATGGTACGGATGCAAAAGGGCGCACCGCAGCTGCGCACGCCCGCCGGTTCCGCCACCGGACTGCCCGCGGAATTGCTGCGCAACCGACCGGATGTGCGCAGTGCCGAACTGGCGCTGGCCGCCGCTGTAGCCGATGTGGGCGTGGCCGAATCCGACCTTTATCCCGCGCTGTCGCTGACCGGAAATCTGGGTCGCACCAGTGGCGCGAATTCATGGTCGTTCGGTCCGGCGCTGACCCTGCCGGTGTTCAATCAGGGCGCATTAAAAGCCGCCCGTGACGCCAGGATATCACTGGCAAAACAGGCCGAAATCGAATGGCGCGCACAGGTGTTGTCTGCGGTCGAGGACGTGCAACTGGCACAATCCAACCTGTCGCAATACCGTTCGCGCGCTGCTGCATTGCGCAGGGCTGCGGCCTCTTATGAAAAGGCGCTGACACTGGCGCGTGAAAATTACCGCGCCGGGGCGATCACCCTGTTGGACCTGCTGGATACCGACCGTTCGGCGGCTGCGGCGCGGGTGTCGGCGGCATCGGCTGTCAATGATGCGGCACAGGCATGGGCCAGTCTGCAACTGGCCATCGGAGCGGGGGCAGGGGCCGCAACGGCGCCCCGATAGGGGGGGGCGCCCGCCGCCGGATCAGGGCCGCGGCGTCAGTTCACGCCCGGTCCATGCCCTGACCACAGTCAAAACATGGGCAAAACACGGCCAAAACACGGGCAAACACCGTCAAATCACGGCCAGCGAAGCCTGACGCAAAGTTGAATCGCTGGCCGCCTCATGTCATATCTTTCTGAAGTGTTCAGTCAGATATGGACGTGAGGCCGCGATGACACAGAACAGTTTTTCGATCAAAGGCATCACCAAGGTCTATGGCGCGGGGCGGTCGGCCGTTCACGCGCTGCGCGGCGTCGATCTGGATATTCCCAAGGGGGAAATCGTGGTGCTGCTTGGCCCTTCGGGCAGTGGCAAATCCACCCTGCTGAATATTATTGGCGGGTTGGACCGCGCAACCGCTGGCAGCGCCTTTTTCCAGGATCAGAACCTGTCGGAAATGAGCGATAAGGAACTGACCCTATACCGGCGCGATCACGTGGGGTTTGTGTTCCAGTTCTATAACCTTATGCCCAGCCTCACCGCGCGTGAAAATGTAGAACTTGTTACCGAAATCGCCCGTGACCCGATGGATCCCGACGCGGCGCTGGCCATGGTCGGCCTGCGCGATCGGGTCGATCATTTTCCGGCGCAAATGTCGGGCGGCGAACAACAGCGGGTGGCGATTGCGCGGGCCGTTGCCAAAAACCCGACGGTGCTGTTTTGCGACGAACCCACCGGCGCATTGGACAGCGCGACAGGGCGTGCAGTGCTGAATGTGCTAAAGGATGTGAACGAAAAACTGGGCGCGACAGTATTGATCGTCACCCATGCGGCAACGCAGGCAGCCATGGCTGACCGCGTGATCCATTTCGCCGATGGCGCCATTCGCGAAATCGTTGTGAACAGCAATAAACTGAACCCGGAACAGATCGAGTGGTAAGCCCGCTGGATCAAAAGTTGCTGCGCGATCTGTGGCGGATGAAGGGGCAGGCCGCTGCCATCGGCATGGTCATCGCGCTGGGCGTGGGCATGTTGGTGATGATGCAGGGGCTGGTGACCTCGCTGAATGAAACCCGCACCGCCTATTATGAACGCTATCGTCTGGCTGGGGTATTTGCCCCCGTCACCCGTGCGCCGGACCATCTGGCAACGCGGCTGGCGGCGATTGACGGGGTGGGCGCGGTCGAAACCCGTGTGGTCGGGGCGGCGCTGATCGACGTGGATGATTTCGATTTGCCGGTGCAGGCGCAGGCCGTGTCCCTGCCGGACCTGAATGCGCCACGGCTGAATGATGTGTTCCTGACCGACGGGCGGATGATCGACAGCGATCATTCGGACGAAATTCTGCTGCTGGATGCCTTTGCCGATGCGCATGACCTGCGACCGGGGGACCGTATCCATGCAACGATGAACGGGGCGCGGCGCAGTTTCCGCATTGTCGGCCTCGCCCGGGCACCCGAGTTTCTGTATACCACTGAGCCGGGCGAATTGATCCCGGATGATGCGCGGTTTGGTGTGATCTGGATGAGCCGCTCTGCGCTGGCCGCCGCCTATGACATGAACGGCGCCTTTAACGAGGCGCTTTTGTCCCTGTCACGGGGTGCCAGCCAGGCTGGCGTTCTGGATGCCGTTGACCGCATTCTTGACCGTTATGGCGGCACGGGGGCATATCCGCTGGCGGATCAGGCATCCAACCAACTGGTCAGTCAGGAAATCGGCGGGCTAGAGGCCGCCGCGCTGGGCGTTCCGCCTATATTCCTCGCGGTGGCGGCGTTTTTGCTGTATATCGTGATCAACCGCATGGTGCAGTCCGAACGCGAGGAAATCGGCCTGATGAAGGCCTTTGGGTATAGCAACCCCGAAGTCGGCGCGCATTATTTCAAACTGGTGCTGGCCATCGCCATTGGCGGGGCATTGGCGGGGTGCCTGATGGGCATCGCGGGCGGGCGGGCGCTTGTTCAGGTCTATACCGGCTATTTCAAATTTCCGTTTCTGGTGTTCCGGCTTGATCCCGGCTCTTTTGTTTTGGGGGTCAGTGTCAGCGTGCTGTCTGCTTCGGCGGGGGGATTGCTGGTTTTGCGCAGCGTGTTTGCCCTGACACCGGCTGATGCGATGCGTGCGCCGGCCCCGCCCGATTACAGCCGCACAGGGGCCATTGGCGCCAGGCTGAACCGTTATCTGGATCAACCCTCGCGGATGGTGCTGCGCCGGATCACCCGCCAGCCGGGGCGCATGGCGGGGGCGATGATCGGCATCGCCTGCGGCATGGGGCTAAGCGTGTCGATGATCACCATCTATGCGGGGTTTGATCGCACGATTGATCTGACCTTTAATGTGCTGGACCGCAGCGACCTGAGTGTCAGTTTCACCCATGCGGCGTCAAAAGCCACCATTTTTGAACTGCGCCGGATGCGGGGGGTGACCTATGTTGAAGCGGTGCGCCATGTGCCCGTCATATTGCGCAACGGGCTGGCCACCCATCGCGGTGTCGTCAGCGGCATGCCCGCCAATGCCCGCCTCAGCCGCGCATTGGACAGCGCCCTGACCGAAATACCGCTGGACGGGGGCGGGATTGTGCTGTCCACGGCGCTGGCCGAAAAACTGGCCATCCGACCCGGTGATATGCTGACAGTAGAGGTGCGCACAGGCCGCCAGCCGGTGCTGCGGATTCCGGTGACCGCCGTCGCAGAAAGCCTGCTGGGCGCGCCGTCCTATATGGATATGGGGGCGCTAAACCGTGCCCTGCGTGAACCGAACCGCGTGTCCGGTGCCTATCTGTCGATCGACGCGGCCCATGCGGGCGATATTTATGCCGCCCTACAGGCCATGCCGGCAATTGCGGGCGTCAGCCTCAAATCCCGGGCAGAAACCGCATTTCAAACCCTGATGAACACGGGCGCGGGGGCGATCCGTTATTTTATGGGGCTTGTCGCTTTTGTGATCACCTTTGGCATTGTCTATAATGCCGCGCGCATTGCCTATGCCGAACGCGCCCGCGATCTGGCCAGCCTGCGGGTGATCGGTTTTACCAAGGGCGAGGCCGCATTCGTGCTGCTGGGGGAACTGGCCGTCGTGACGCTGGTCGCGCTGCCCATTGGCAGCCTGCTGGGGTATTATCTGTCTTTTGGCATCGCTGCGGGGTTTTCCAGCGAGCTATACCAGATACCGGCCAATTTCGATCCGGCCAGCTATGGCTTTGCGGCGCTGGTCGTGATCGGGGCCGCTGTGGCCTCTGGCTGGCTGGTGAAACGTGATATTGATCGGGCGGAACTCGTCTCGGCCTTGAAAACAAGGGAATAACCGCCATGGCAAGAAACCGGAAACGGTCCCGCATGATCCTGACCACCGCTGCCGTTCTGCTGGTAGGCGGCGCGCTAACGGTGGCATTCTGGCCCAAACCGACCATGGTAGACATGGGCAGGGTCACCGTGGGCGACATGCGAATGACCATAGACGAAGAAGGCCGCACAAGGGTGCGTGACGCCTATATCGTTTCAACCCCCGTTGCCGGCCAGTTGCAGCGCGTCAGCGTCCAGCCGGGCGATCCCGTGATCCGCGGCGAAACTGTTGTGGCGCATATGCGACCGACCAATCCGGCTGCGCTGGATGTGCGCACCCGCGAACAGGCGCAGGCCGCCGTTACCGCAGCAGAGGCCGCATTGCGCGTGGCCCGCGCCGATCTGAACGCCGCGCTGGCCAGTCTGGACCTGTCCCGAACCGAACTGGCCCGCACCGAACAACTGGCCGAACGGGGCATCACCAGCACAGCAACACTGGACAGTGCCCGCCAAAGGGCGCGTGTGGCACAGGCCAATGTGGATACGGCCACAGCCGCGATTTCCATGCGCGAGGCCGAAATCACCAATGCACAGGCGCAGTTGATCGGCTTTGACGATCGGGGATTGGCCGCTGCCATCGGCCAAGCATCTGACGATATTCCCATCCATGCCCCCGCCCAAGGCCGGGTTTTGCGGGTCATCCAGCAAAGTGAAACAACCCTGCCTGCGGGCGCGCCGATAATGGAAATCGGCAATATCGAAAACGATCTTGAGGTCGTCGTGGAACTGCTGTCGACCGATGCGGTGCAGGTTTCCGCCGGTGATCCGGTTGTCATCGCGGATTGGGGCGGCCCGACCGATCTGGCGGGCCATGTGGCGCGTGTGGACCCCTTTGGCGTCACCCGGTTTTCGGCCCTTGGCGTCGAAGAGCAACGCGTGAATGCCGTTGTCGCCTTTTCATCCCCGCCTGCGGATTACGCCGGGCTGGGGCACGGTTTTCGGGTGGAAACACAGATTGTCGTCTGGCAGGCCACCGATACGCTGATCGTTCCCGCCAGCGCGCTGTTCAGGCATGGCGATGCTTGGGCGGTGTTTGTTGTGGTCGATGGCACGGCCCGATTGCGCAGGGTCGGGCTTGGGCCCAACAATGGTATTTCGGCGCAGGTCACCGACGGTTTGCAGGAAAATGACCGCGTGGTCCTTTATCCTTCCTCTGGCCTGGGGCAGGGGATGAAGGTCGCGGAACGCAGCATAAACTGACCCGCGAAAGGGCGAACGTCAAAATGCTGCCCGCGCAAATGTTGCTGCGCTGGCTTGATCCGCTGTCGCCCGCACCCCGATGCTAAGCTGCTGACAATAAAATTAAAATTTGCCTTAATTTGCGCCAAAATTCGCCGGAATGGCCGTGCATCCCTCCCGATGCAGACGGGCCGCGACCAATGAATGGCGCCTTGCCCGCTGCATAAAACAAACCGTTAAGGGGCTTATCTACATGGCAACGATCAATGAAGCAGGCGATTCAACCATCAACGCGGGCGCGCATGGGTCCTACAGCATCTTGGAGGGTGATACCTTCAACGGGCATCTGGGCACCGGCGACACCGAGGACGGCATCAACCTGCAAGGTCTGACAGTTGGCGAAACCTATACGGTTTCCGTAACTGTTGATGATATTGCGGGCGGCACTGCTCTTGTTTTGATTAACCATTTCAATTTTCATTCCATCAATTACTACATCGCCGATGGCGCGCCTGTGAACATCGAGGCAGGCACCGGCTGGACCCGCGATTTCGTGGAAACATCGGCCCTGCGTATCGAAGGCAATACGATTTCCTTTGATTTCACACCGCTCCAGCATACCAGCCTTGCCTTTCAGGTGCAGGGCGATGCGGTATCAGAGTCCTACTCGGTCAGCTTTGCCACCACTGTGCTGGAAAACATCATCGACGGAACCGCCGTCGCCGATAAGATCAATGGCACAGAGGGCATCGACATTATGTCCGGCCTTGACGGGAATGACCAACTTGACGGGAAAGACGGCGACGACCTGATCGACGGCGGCGCAGGCAAGGACAAGCTGTCGGGCGGGTTGGGTGACGACACGCTGAATGGCGGCGTCGACAACGACCTGCTGGAAGGTGGCGCAGGCAATGATCTGCTGGACGGGGGCCATAAAAACGACCGCCTGCACGGTGGTGACGGCGCTGACATCCTGAT
Source organism: Paracoccaceae bacterium (assembly GCA_050633465.1). GTDB lineage: Bacteria > Pseudomonadota > Alphaproteobacteria > Rhodobacterales > Rhodobacteraceae > UBA3069. The sequence goes on from JBOEGO010000020.1 coordinate 39,829, forward strand.
CGGCGATCACGGCAATGACAAACTGTTTGGTGATGATGGTGACGACATTCTGAATGGCGGCATTGGCAAGGACCAACTGACAGGCGGTGCCGGTGCGGATAGTTTTGTGTTTGAAAACGGTTCTCACCGTGACACGATCACAGACTATAGCGATGGCGAGGACCTGCTTGATTTTTCCGGCTATTTTGGTGTGAACAGCATTGCCGACCTCTCGATCACTCAAAACGGCGCAGATGCTGTGATTTCGGCCGGTGGGCCTGATTCCGTGACCCTGCTGAACACCGATATGCTGGTGCTGGACGAAACCGACTTCATCTTCTGATCCAAGGGTGAGCACAGCAGACAAAGGCCCGCGCACTGCGGGCCTTTGTTGGTTTTGACCCTGGGCGATATCGGGCCGGAACCCGGCAACGGCGCTGGTTCGCGTGCCACCGTGGCAGGGGTTAAAACCCGCTGACCTTTGGCAGCCATGTGGACAGCGCCGGAACAAAGGTGATCAACAGCAGCGCCGTAACGAGCGCCAGAAAGAAGGGGGGCATTTCCCTGATCAGGACCGATGGTTTGATGTTCATCGTTGATGACACCACAAAAATCAGGCTGCCGACGGGTGGCGTGGTCAGGCCAAGCGTCAGGTTCACGATCACGATGATGGCAAAGTGGTTCGGGTCGATGCCAAGCGCAAGGCTGATCGGCGCAAGGATCGGAACAAGGATCATCACACCGGGCAACGGGTCCATGAACAGGCCGAATATCAGCAACAGCAGGTTGACCGCGATCAAAAACACGATTGGCGACAGATCCCACATGATGATCGTTTCGGCCAGAAATTGCGGAACCCCTTCGATGATCAAAACCCAGGCAAAGGCCCGCGCCGCACCCAGGATCAACAGAACCGCGCAGGATACCAATGCGGCGCGCAGCACGATGTCGGGCAGGTCCCTGATCCTGAGCGAGCGATAGATGAACATCCCGACGAACAGGGCGTAAAACACCGCGATGACCGATGCCTCGGTCGGGGTGAACACGCCAAACCGGATGCCGCCCACGATCAGCACAACCAAAAACAATGCGGGCAGGGCATAGATTGCGATCCGCAGGATTTCGGCAAAGCCAGGCATCGGTGCGCCGCTTGCATAGCCGCGTTTCTGGCTGACGCGCGCATTGGCGAACAGGACCGCAGCGGTGATCAACAGGCCCGGCAGCACCCCCGCCATAAAGAGCGATCCGACCGATACTTCCTGATCTTGCATGGCATAGATGATCATCGTGATAGAGGGCGGGATGATCGGCCCGACAACGGAACTGGCGATGGTCAGCGCCCCGGCATAGGACCGGTCATAGCCGCCTTTTTCCATCATGCGGATCATCATGGTGCCGGGCCCGGCGGCATCGGCCAGCGCGCTGCCCGATATGCCCGCGAACATTGCCGAACTGACCACATTGGCGTGGCCCAACCCGCCTTTCAGGTGACCGACAAGCGATTGCGCCAATCGCAGCATGGCCAGCGTAACCGCCCCGCCTGTCATGATTTCAGCGGCCAGAATGAAAAACGGCACGGCCAGCAGCGGGAAACTGTCAAGGCCGGAGAACATCTCTTTTACCACAACGAGGTCAGGGTAGGACGACCCGAAATTCAGCGCGACAAAGACGGAAATGGCCATCGCAAAGGCAACAGGCACCCCAAGCACCAGCAACAGGAACAGGGTCGGAAACAGGATTTCAGCCATTGGCACCACCGGGAAGGTTTTTGCTGGATGCGTCGGCGTCATCGGACCGCGCGTATTCGCCAGCCGTGATAAAACGCCGCGCGATCAGTAACAGATGGACGATCAGCAGTGAAAACCCGATGGGCATAGCCGCATAGACGTAAAGATAGGGAATACGCATGGCAGGGGTGACCTGATATTGCATGCGCTGCGCGTATTGGATGCCCACCTGAACCATAAAGCAGAAAAACAGCAAAAGCCCGAGGGCCAGCACAGCACGAAGGATTTTCTGCCCCCGATCCGGCATTGCATCCTGTAGATTGGTGATGGCGACATGCCCGCCCGTGCGCAGAACCAGCCCCGCCCCGCCAAAGGTCATCCAGATCATCAGATAGCGCGCCGCCTCGTCCGCCCAGGGCAGGGAATGCGCCGTGAAATAGCGCAATGCGATATTGGCCCCCACGATCAGGGTCATCGCTGACAGCATCAGGATCAGCATCCAGCGATTGAATGCGATAAAAATGGATTCCAGTCTTTTCAAGGGGTGCCTCGGGTTGGGTGTCGGCGCCCGGGGGCGCCGACGGTGGTGTTTATTTGAAGTTCACGATCGAGTCGACAAGCTCCTGACCGTAGGTCTTGTAATAGCCCTCGTAGGCCGATTTGATCGAAGCCTGAAACGCGGCTTTTTCTTCTGCTGACAGGGCGTTGACTTCCATCCCGCGCTCTTTCAGCGTTTCAACGCCTGTGGTTTCCACGTCGTTCACATAGCCACGCATCGCGGCGACCGCTTCAGCGGCGGCTTTTTCCATCGCGGCCTTTTGCGTGTCATCCAGACCATCCCAGAACGGTTTGGACACCAGCAACATGGCGGGGGAATAGACATGGCCCGACAGGGTCAGGTATTTCTGCACTTCGTTCAGTTTGACCGACACGATCACCGACAGGGGGTTTTCCTGCCCGTCAATGACGCCCTGTTGCAGGGATGAAATCACCTCGGGCCATGCCATTGGCGTTGGCGCAGCACCCATTGCATCAAACGCGGCAAGGTGAACGGGGTTTTCCATGGTGCGGATTTTCAGGCCCGCAACATCCGCAGGGGTGTGGATCGGGTTGCGGTTGTTGGTGATGTGGCGGAACCCCTGTTCGCCCCATGCCAGCCCGTGCAGGCCGACACTGTCGAATTTGCCAAGGATTTCGCCGCCGATCGGCCCGTCCAGCACGGCGCGTGCGTGGTCCAGCCCGCTGAACAGGAACGGAATGTCGAACACGCCGGTGTCCGGCACGAAATTGGCCAATGTCCCCGAGGATACGATGGTCGCCTCGATTGTGCCGATCTGAAGCCCTTCGATGACCTCGCGTTCGCCACCCAGACCCGAAGACGGGAAATGGGTGAATTTGAACTGGTCGCCGGTTTCGGCCAGCACCACCTCTTCGAATTTTTTGGCTGCGACGCCATAGTGGCTGTCGGCGGCCAGTGCATAGCCGATTTTGATTTCTGTTTCGGCCAAAGCTGGCAAGCCAACTGCAACCAGTGCGCCGGCAACGGCCAGCCTGTGATAATTGAACGTCATGGTAAACCTCCCTGTAAATATGGTTAGGTGCTACAGAAGCCGGATATGATAGGCAAGCCCGCGCTGTGTGTGGCGGCATTGATATGCGCGATGGCGCCCGCCATCGGGTTCACTGTTCAATCCGTGGCTTTTTTCCTGAAAATCGTCACAAGTTCAGGTACATAGGCCTGATCATGGCCGCCCGCGACCGCGTCTGACAGGGCCGCCGAAATGCCATCGGCAATGGTGTTCTGTGCGCCCGATGCGTCAGACATTGCGCGATAATAGTCAATGTCCTTTGCCGCGTTGCTGACAAAGAAGGGCAGGCCCTCGCGGTCATGCGAAACGATATAGGGGGCCAGCCGGTCAAGTGCGGCGCTGGCGCCACCACCCTGTGCCAGAACATCAACAAAGATCTGCGGGTCAATGTCGGCATCTGCCGCCTGCGCCGCTGCTTCGGCCAGCAATGACATGAAACCGACCGATACATAGTTGTGCAGCAGTTTCAGGCGGTGCCCGTGGCCCAGCGGTCCGACATGCGCAACACTGTCGGTAAAGGACGCCAACACCGGCGCAACCCTGTCGAGGTCAGAGACATCGCCACCCACAAGCAGGTTCAGCGTGCCGTCATGCGCGTGTTTGGCGGTGCGGGTCATCGGCGCGTCGATATAGCGCCCGCCCGCTGCCCTGACAATTTCGCCCATCCGCAGGGTCGAGTCGGGCAGGGCGGTCGAACAATCAACCACCACCGTGCCGGGTTTCAACCCCGCCACCAGCCCGTTTTGCGCCGCGTCGCCCCCGGAGTTCCCGGTGTTCCCGCCTGTAACGATGGCTTCGACCTGCGGCGATCCGGTCACGCAGAGGATGACCACATCGCAGGTGGCGGCAATCGCCGCGGGGGTGTCGCAGGCCAGCGCGCCAAGGCTGACAAGTTCGTCCACCGGCTGATTGCCCGGATGATCCAGATAGCTTAGCCCGAAACCGCCCTGCAACAGCACGTTGCGGGCAATGCCATGCCCCATTAGACCGACGCCGATAATGCCGACATGCATGTTCGTTTCCTTTATTTCAGTATTGTTTTGGCCGTGCCCGTGGCTGTGGCTGGGGCCGAGGCTGTGCCCGTGGCGGTCGGGAACCGGATCAATCCGTGTTGATCCAGATCGCCTTGGTGTCCAGATATTCTTCCATATGTTCCATGCCGCCTTCGCGCCCATAGCCCGACATTTTGACGCCACCAAAAGGCACGGCGGGATCAATGGCGTGATACATATTCACCCAGACCGATCCGGCCTTTAGCCGGTGGGCCAGTTTATGCGCGGTGCCCAGGTTGGTCGAAAACACACCTGCGGCCAAACCATAAGGCGTTGCATTGGCCCGTGTGACGACCTCGTCAAACGTATCGAATGGCAGCGCGGAAATGACCGGCCCGAAGATCTCTTCGCGGGCGATCGACATCTGGTCGCTGACCCCGCCGAAAACCGTGGGCTGGATGAAATGCCCGCCCGCCAGATCGGCGCGTTCCATTTTGCTGCCACCGGCCAGCACCTTGGCCCCTTCGTTCGGTCCCGCCGCAAGGAAACCCGCGATCCGGTCCGCCTGACGGGCCGAAATGATCGGGCCAATGTCCGTATCTGCGTCGATGCCATGGCCGATTTTCAGGTTGGTCGCGAAATCGGCCACGCGCTGCACGAATTCGTCGTGGATTTCACGCGCCACGAACAGGCGTGACCCCGCAATGCAAATCTGACCGGAATTGGCGAAAACGGACATGGCGGCGACCGGCACGGCCTTGTCGATATCGGCATCCTTGCAGACAATCACCGGCGATTTGCCGCCCAGTTCCAGCGAGACTTTTTTCAGGTTGCCGGTTGCCGCGCGGGCGATGGCCTGTCCGGTCGCGGTCGAGCCGGTGAACACGATCTTGTCCACATCCGGGTGTGCGGCCAGCGCCGCGCCTGCGTCCTGACCTAATCCGGTGACGATGTTCAGCACACCATCGGGCAATCCTGCCTCTTGCATGATGCGGGCGATCATCAGCACGGTCAGCGACGCCTCCTCGGAGGGTTTCAGCACAACGGTGCATCCGGTCGCAATCGCTGGGGCGATTTTCCAGATTGATCCGGCAATCGGTGCGTTCCATGGAATGATCGCCCCCACCACGCCGACAGGTTCGCGCACGGTGGATGAATAGATTTCACCGGGAAACGAATTTGGAATGGTCTGGCCGTGGATCATCACCGCCTGTCCGGCATAGAACCGCAACATGCCCAGAACCCGGCGGCTGTTGGCCAGTGTCCGCTGGATCGGCATCCCCATATCCAGCGTGTCAGACAGACAAAGCGTTTCCCATTCGGCCTCCATCCGGTCGGCGATGCGCAGCAATAGGGCCTGACGTTCGAAGGGTGTGAACCTGGACCACGGCCCGTGAAATGCCTTGCGGGCGGCAGCAACGGCCCTGTCGATATCCGCGCTGTCACCCTGCGGAACAGTCGCCAAAAGGGCGCCGTTTGCGGGGTTGCGCGCCTCTAGTGTCTTGCCGGATCGGGCGGCACACCATTCGCCATCAACAAACATCTGGCGAAAGCCGCCATCATAAAGATTTGCGGCCAAAACGCTCCAGTCTTTCATGCTGTCTCCTTCGCTGTCCGGCCCTTTGCCGACACGCGGCATACATGCACCGCAGGGCGGCATGCTGCAAGATGGCAGTTGTTACATCCATCGTTGCGCCGGCCAAAGCTGCCGCCCCCCCATCTGACGGCTTCGCCCTTTGTCGCAGCCCCTTATCGGGCATAGGGTTTCCATATGCCGAAAACCGCAACAGGATCAGCAACCTGCGCATTTCGGGCCTGTTTTTTAACCGTTAAAGGGCCAGAGCAGTCTGCATGTCGGGAATGTGCATTGCTGCCACGCTGCGGACGCGCCATCATGGCACCAACAGGAGTGCGCACATATGTCAATCACCGCCAGCATCTATCACCTAACCCATTATAAATACGACAGACCCGTGATTTTGGGGCCGCAGATTATTCGCCTGCGCCCGGCGCCGCATTCACGCACACGGGTGATTTCGCATTCGCTCAAGGTGTCGCCGGCAGGGCATTTCGTGAACCACCAGCAAGACCCCTATGGCAACTGGCTGGCGCGGTTCGTGTTTCCCGAACCGGTGCGCGAATTCAAGATCGAGGTGGACCTGGTCGCGGATATGTCGGTTTACAACCCGTTCGATTTTTTCGTCGAAGACAGCGCCAAGGAGTTCCCCTTTGCATATGGTCCGGATATCGCGGACGATCTGAGTATCTATCTGCACCGTGATCCGGTGACGCCGTTGTTGCAGGGGCTTTTGGACAGCATTCCGCGTGATCCGATGGTGACGGTTGATTTTCTGGTGATGTTGAACAGCCGTTTGTCCAATGAAATCAACTATGAAATCCGCATGGAACCCGGTGTGCAAACCCCCGAGGAAACCCTGACACGTGCCGCGGGTTCTTGCCGCGACAGTTCGTGGTTGCTGGTGCAGGTGCTGCGCAATCTGGGTTTGGCGGCGCGGTTCGTGTCCGGCTATCTGATCCAGTTGAAACCCGATCTGGTGTCGCTGGATGGTCCGGCGGGCACCGACCATGACTTCACCGACCTGCACGCCTGGGTCGAGGTATACCTGCCCGGCGCGGGCTGGGTGGGGCTGGACCCGACATCGGGCCTGTTGGCGGGGGAAAGCCATATCCCGCTGGCCGCGACCCCGCATTACCGCAACGCCGCGCCGATCACAGGTGTGGCCAGTCAGGCGGATGTGGAATTTGCATTTGATATGCAGGTGCGGCGCACGGCAGAACATCCGCGCATCACCAAACCGTTTTCCGATGCCGATTGGGACCGCCTGAACCTGCTGGGCGGCAAGATCGACGAAAGGTTGCAGGCGGGCGATGTGCGCCTGACCATGGGCGGCGAACCGACATTCGTGTCGATTGACGATTTCGAAAGCGCCGAGTGGAACACTGACGCCGTTGGCCCGACCAAACGGGCGCTGGCGGACAAACTGATCCGGCGGCTGGATCAAAGTTTCGCCAAGGGCGGTTTGCTGCATTACGGGCAGGGCAAGTGGTATCCGGGCGAAACCCTGCCGCGTTGGACGTTTTCGCTTTATTGGCGCAAGGATGGCAAACCGATCTGGCATGACCCCGATCTGTTCGCCCACGAGGACACCGACGAGGAGGTCGGCCCCGATCAGGCGCAGGCCCTGTTACAGGCCATAGCCGCCACGCTGGACGTGCCGCGCGAAAATGTTTTGCCCGCATTCGAGGACCCGGCCGAGTGGATCATCAAAGAGGGCAAGCTGCCCGAAAACGTGACACCGGAAAATTCCAAACTGAAAGACCCCGAGGAGCGCGCCCGCATCGCCCGCGTGTTCGAACGCGGTTTGACCACCCCCGCAGGTTACGTTTTGCCGGTGCAGCGCTGGCAATCCAAGGCGCACAGCCGCTGGATGTCAGAGGTGTGGGAATTGCGCCGTGGCAAGGTGTTTCTGGTGTCCGGTGACAGCCCCGTCGGGTATCGCCTGCCGTTGGGCACCCTGCCGCATATCCCCGAATCCAACTATCCGTTCATCAATCCGCAGGACCCGACAGAACCGCGTGCGCCATTGTCCGATCCGGTCGCGCCCGCAACGACAACCGCCACCGAACCGGAAAAAGACGAACCCGAACAGGCGATTGCCAGCCGCACCTCCGCACCTGCGGGGCAAACGCTGGTGGAACAGACGCTGGGTGATCTGGACGGGCGCGTGCGCACGGCCATTTCGGTTGAACCGCGTGACGGGCGTTTATGTGTGTTCCTGCCTCCCGTTGAAAAACTGGAGGACTATCTGGAGCTGATCGCAGCCGTTGAACGCGCCGCCAAATCCATCGGCCACCGTGTGCTGATCGAAGGATATGCGCCGCCATCCGATCCGCGGATCGAGGTGATCCGCGTGGCCCCCGACCCCGGTGTGATCGAGGTAAACATCCACCCCGCCGCCAGCTGGGCGGATTGCGTCAAAACCACAGAAACCGTTTACGAAGAAGCCCGCCAATGCCGTCTGGGGGCCGATAAATTCATGGTCGACGGCCGCCACACCGGCACCGGCGGTGGCAATCACGTGGTGGTGGGGGGGGCGACCACGCTGGACAGCCCGTTCCTGCGCCGTCCCGATCTGTTGAAATCACTGATCCTGTTCTGGCAACGCCATCCCAGCCTGTCCTATCTGTTTTCCGGCCTGTTCGTTGGCCCGACCAGTCAGGCCCCGCGCATCGACGAGGCGCGCCATGACAGCCTGTATGAATTGGAAATCGCGCTGGACCAGATCTGGCCACCGGAACAGGGCAACGTGCCGCCGCCATGGCTGACCGACCGCTTGCTGCGCAATTCGCTGATCGACGTGACCGGCAACACCCACCGCGCCGAAATCTGCATCGACAAACTGTTTTCTCCCGATGGTCCCACGGGCCGTTTGGGGCTGGTCGAATTCCGCGGTTTCGAAATGCCGCCCAACCCGCGGATGAGTCTTGCACAGCAGGTGCTTTTGCGCGCCATCATCCTGCGCTGTTGGGAGGCGCCGGTTTCCGGGTCGCTGACCCGTTGGGGCACGGCGCTGCATGACCGTTTCATGCTGCCCGCCTTTATCTGGGAGGATTTTCTGGATGTGCTGGGCGATCTGTCTGGTCACGACCTGCCGCTGGACCCGAAATGGTTCGAGGCACAGGCCGAATTCCGGTTCCCGTTCTGCGGAGAGGTCACATACGAGGGCATGACGCTGGAACTGCGTCAAGCGCTGGAACCATGGCATGTGATGGGCGAAACCGGCGCGATCGGCGGCACCGTGCGTTACACCGACAGTTCGGTGGAACGGTTGCAGGTCACCCTGTCGGGGGTCAATCCGGACCGTTACCGCGTCACGGCCAACCGCCGGCTGGTGCCGATGTCGCGCACCAAACAATCGGGCGAACGGGTGGGGGCCGTGCGGTATAAGGCGTGGAAACCGTCGATGTCGCTGCATCCGGTGCTAGAGGTCGACGCGCCGCTGACCTTTGACATCTATGACACATGGACGGGGCGGGCGCTGGGCGGGTGCCGCTATCACGTGGCGCACCCCGGCGGACGCAGTTTCGATACCTTTCCGGTGAACGGAAACGAGGCCGAAGCCCGCCGCTTGACCCGGTTCGAAGCGCAGGGCCACAGCACCGATGCCTATGAACCCGCGCCCGAAACGCCGCACCCCGAATTCCCGATGACGCTGGATTTACGCCGCCGTCCGGGGCTATGAAGGGAAAACCGTGGGAGAGCCGAACCCAGTGAACGACGCGGACCAGTTTCTGGCCAGATATCGCAGCCTTGTGGGTGCGCGTGATGAAATGTTGCAACCAGACGGGCGGATCAAGCCCGTCTGGACCGATTTCATTGCGCATATCGCAAGCCTGAGCCCGGATGATCTGGCCCGCAGGTTCGGGCGGGGCGATCAGTATTTGCAGAACGCCGGTGTGCTGTTTCGCCAGTATGACGAAGATATCTCCTCCGAGCGCGACTGGCCGCTGAGCCATATCCCCGTCATTCTGGATGATGCAGAATGGGCCGAAATTTCTGCCGGATTGATCCAGCGCGCCGACCTGTTAGAGGATGTGGTGCGCGACATTTACGGCGACAACCGGCTGGTGGCCTCGGGGCAATTGCCCGCCACGCTGCTGACGCAAAACCCCGCGTGGTTGCGGCCATTGGTGGGGGTTACGCCGCCCTCGGGGCAATACCTGAACTTTATGTCCTTTGACATCGGGCGCGGGCCGGACGGGCGATGGTGGGTGATCAGCGACATGATCGAAGCCCCCGCCGGTGCCGGTTTCGCCATTGAAAACCGCGTCGCGATGAGCCGCGTTTTCCCGGGTTTTTTCGCCCAATCCAACATTCACCGTTTGGCCGGATTTTTTCAGGATATCCAACAAAGCCTGCAAATGCTGCGTGGCAATGGCAATGGTGAAATTGCCGTGCTGTCCCCCGGCCCGATGAACGAGGGTTATTTCGAACATGCCTATATCGCCCGCTATCTGGGTCTGTTGCTGGTCGAAGGCGAAGACCTGATCGTGCAAAACGGGCAGGCCATGGTGCGCACTGTATCAGGGCCAAAACCGCTCAGCCTGTTGTGGCGACGGCTGAACAGTGCGCAATGCGACCCGCTGGAACTGGACGGGCAGTCGCAGCTTGGCACTCCGGGTATTCTGGAGGCGATCCGGCGCGGCAACCTGACGGTGGTGAACGCGCTGGGCGCGGGGGTGCTGGAAACCCGTGCCCTGATGGCATTTTTGCCCAAAATTGCCCGCGCATTGCGGGGGGAACGGTTGTTGCTGCCCAATATCGCCACATGGTGGTGCGGTCAGGCCAAGGAACAGGCGCATGTGATCGCCAACCGCGAAACCATGATGATCGGCTCGGCCTTTTCTACCTCTCCTTTGATGTCGGGGGGCGGCGGGGTGATGCTGCCCACGGCATTTCAGGATCAGAAAGACGCGGTGATTTCCGAGTTGTTGCAAACCCGCGGGCGCGAACTGGTGGGACAGGAAACCGTGACCCTGTCCACCGCGCCGGTATGGGAAGACGGGGCATTGGTGCCGCGCCCGATGTGTATTCGTGTGTTTCTGGGGCGCAGCGCCAATGGTTGGCAGGTGATGCCGGGGGGCTATGCGCGGGTCAGCGCCGGCAATGATTCCACCGCCATCGCGATGCAGCGTGGTGGCCGTGTGGCCGATGTCTGGATCAACAGCGATACGCCGGTGCAACGCAGCACGACCCTGTTGGAACGCCCCGCCGCGCTGCCGCTCAGCAGGGCATTGCCCAGCCGTGCGGCGGATAACCTGTTCTGGATGGGGCGCTATGTGGAACGGGCCGAAATCCATATGCGGCTGTTTCGCGCCTATTACGCCCGGATGCGCGACGGGGAATCCCATGATTCACCGCTGCTGGTCTATATGCGCAAGCATCTGTTAGAGGGCGCAAAGCCCGACGCCACCGCCATCGCCCGCCTGTTCGAATCCCCGCTGGAGGGCGCGTTGCAATCTGCGGGCAAGGTCGGTGACAGGTTCTCTCCCGATGGGATGATGGCGCTAAAGGAACTGATGCGCCTGACCCGCGCAATGCACAGCGATGACATTCCGGTTGATGAAAAACCCGCAGCAATGAGCCAGATCCTGCGCCAGATCAGCGGCTTTGCGGGATTGATGCACGAAAATATGTATCGTTCGCTGGGCTGGCGTTTTCTGAGCCTTGGCATTTCAATCGAACGGGCGGCGAACATGTGTGCGCTGCTGGCGCGGCTGGCCCGCAATGATGCGCCGTATGGTGCGCTGGATCTGGCGCTAGAGGTCGGCGACAGTGTGATTTCGCACCGGGCGCGGTTTTCGATCACCGCCAGCCCCGCATCTGTGATTGATATGTTGGGCATGGATGACCGCAACCCGCGTGCCCTGCGGTATCACCTAAGCCGCGCACGCAAACATATCAGCGAACTGCCGGGCAATGCCGACACCCATGTTCTGACCGATCTGGCCCGCAAGGCGCTGGAACTGGAAACCCATCTGGCCGTGCAGCGCGCCGAATGGTTTGATCCCGTCACATTGGAAGACCTGCGTGGTGATATCTGGGAATTGTCCGACCTGCTTGCTGCTGCGCATCTGGTGTGATTCATGATTTATGACATCCGGCTGCGCATCCTGCATCGTTACCAGCAACCAGCGGGGGTCAGCCGCCATATGGTGCGGGTGCTGCCCCGCAGCGATGGCAAGATGCAGCGCCTGACCGCCCAATTGATCGAGATCCTGCCGCTTCCTAATGAACGCTTTGAAATCGCTGATTTCTTTTCCAATCGGGTGACCTCTGCCGCGCATTTTTTTGCCCATAAGGAAATGGAAATCAGGATGAGTTGCCGGGTCGAGGTATATGCCCCGCCCGAATTTACCGACACATCGGCCAGCACTGCCGATCTGGCAGGGGAACTGGCGGGCGTGGTTGATATGGGGCCGGAATCACCCATGCATTTTCTGGGGCCGTCGCCGCTTTTGCTGGCCAGTTCCGAAATAGAGGCATTCGCCCATGCCTCGGTTGACCCGTTCGGATCAACCGCGGGGCAGGTGATCCAGCTGGGGCAGGCATTGCATTCTGCCATGCGGTTTGATGCACAGGCCACCACAGTTGAAACCGACCCGCTGGATGCGTTTCGCCAGCGCGGCGGGGTCTGTCAGGATTTCAGCCATATTATGATCCTTGGCTTGCGCGCGCTGGGCATTCCTGCCGGATATGTCAGCGGTTACCTGCGCACGCTGCCCCCCCCCGGCGCGCCCCGTCTGGAGGGGGCGGATGCCATGCATGCATGGGTGCGGGCATGGTGCGGCGCATCGCAGGGCTGGATCGAATATGACCCCACCAATGCGACACTGGCCAGCACCGATCACATTGTCGTCGGATACGGGCGCGATTATTCCGATGTCAGCCCGGTCATCGGTAACCTGCGATCCTCTGGCGGGCAGAAAAACGAACAATCGGTCGATGTGAAACCGGTTGAACCGGGCCAGTAAGCGCAATCATACCCAGCAGGACGCCTGTTTTGTCGGCAACAGTGTCTGCTATATTGCCGTGCAGCAGCCCCGTGACGGGAAACTGCTGCTGCTGTTACATTGCCCCCCTATGCTGGATGAAAACCAGCGGGGCGCAAAATGTTTTCACTCTCGGGCCAAAAGGTGCTTGTTGTTGGCATCGCGAATGAACAATCCATCGCCTATGGCTGCGCCAAGGCGCTGCGCGCGCAGGGGGCCGATCTGGCGATCACATATCTGAACGCCAAGGCCGAACCCTATGTGCGCCCGCTGGCCAAGGCGCTGGATGCCGAGATCATCGCCCCGCTGGATGTCACCGATACGGGGCAGATTGATGCGCTGTTCGATCTGGTCACGGCGCAATGGGGGCGGCTGGATACCCTGCTGCATTCCATTGCGTTTTGCCCGATGCAGGACCTGCACGGGCGGGTGGTCGATTGTTCGCGTGACGGGTTCCAGATGGCGATGGATGTGTCTGTGGGCAGTTTCATGCATCTGACACGCAAGGCCGAACCGCTGATGTCAGGGGGTGGCACCTGCATGACTGTCAGCTTTTATGGTGCTGAAAAGGTTGTGGAAAATTACAATGTAATGGGTCCGGTCAAGGCGGCGCTGGAATCGGTCACACGCTATATGGCCGCCGAACTGGGGCCACAGGGGATGCGGGTCCATGCCCTGTCACCCGGCCCGCTGCGCACCCGTGCCGCCAGCGGGATTGATCATTTCGACGCGCTGTTGGATCAGGCGGCGGAACGCGCGCCCACGCATCATCTCGCCTCGATCGAAGATGTCGGCGCCTATGCCGCGTTTCTGGCCAGCCCCGAGGCGCGCAATGTCACGGGCGGCGTGCATTATATCGACGGTGGCTATCACATCGTCGGCTGAACCAGCCATCTGGCCCCACGACATGATACGCGCCTTGCGGGTATTTTGTCGGCTCATGCCACAGTTCGGCCAAATCGGATTGACCCCGACTGAAATCTGGTGCGATCATGGCACCATCCAGGGAGGAAATTCAGATGTATACAAACATAAAGCGCATGGCCGCGGCCATGGCTCTAGGTGCGATGATCACCGCCCCCGCATGGGCCGAAACCCGCATCACCTATAAATCCGCCAAGGCGGGCACGTCCTATTACCAGATGGGTGTGCAGGTGGCCGAGGCAATGAAAGCAGGCACTGATGGTGGCATCATCGTCACAGTCGAAGAGGGGCAGGGATCGGTCCAGAACGTGATGGAGGTGCGCGCACGCGGTGGCGATTACGTGTTCACCACGCCCCCCGCACTGGTCGGTCTGGCACAGGGCGAAAAGGCCATGTTCGAAGGCAAGGGCGATCCGGCATTTGCCGAAATCCGTGCTCTGTTCCCGATCCCGTCGCTGACCATGCATTTCGTCATGTCCGACGCCAGCGGCGTTGCGTCATTTGCCGATCTAGAGGGAAAAACCATCCTGCTGGGCAAGGGCAGTTTCGGCGCTAAGGAAGGCGAAAAATATCTGGGCCTGTTCGGGCTGGAGGGTAAGGTCAAACTGGCCGATGCCGAATTGTCCAATGCCGTGGCCGCATTGAAAAACGGCCAGATCGACGGGTTTGTCACGGCCGGATCATGGCCCGCCCCGAATGTGATCGAAGCAGCGGCATCGACCAAGGTCAAGGTGCTGTCACTGGATGACGATCAGGTCGGCGCGACCAAACGCGCACGGCTGGTGATACCGGCGGGCACCTATGCGGGGCAGGACAGCGATATCGTGACCACATCCTTGCCTGTGGCGGCCTATACCACCACGAAAATGGATGATGAAACCGCCTATCAGCTGACCAAAACCTATTGGGAAAGCAAGGCCGCGATGGGTGAAGCCGCCCCGTGGTGGAACGGGGTCGCCCCCGAATTGATGAGCAATATCAACGGCCAGTTCCATCCCGGCGCAGTGCGCTATTACCAAGAGGCAGGGATTGCCCTGACCGACGCACAGATGTAACCGGCGCCACGGCCAGACACCCATAAACCGGGCCGCCACTGGCCCGGTTTTCCTGTTTCAGGGGCATGAAGATATGCGCGCGATTGATCACCTTCCTACATCCATTGCCCTGCGGGTCGGCTGGCTGGCGCTGGCGGCGCTGCTGGTCAGTTTCCACATCGGTCTGATCTTCTCCGGCTTGGTGCCCAATCTGGTCAGCCGTCCGTTGCATATGGCGCTGGTGCTGCCATGGGTGTTTTTGTTCGGGGCCAGTGGTGCGCGGCTGATCACGGGCGCGGTGTTGACCGTGGTGGGCATGGGTGCGGCGATCTGGGTGGCGTGGAATGCCGATACACTGGGCGATCAATACGGATTTCTGGAAAGCCGCGCACAGGTCTGGCTGGGCTTTGCCCTGCTGGCCGTGGTGATCGAGGCCGCGCGCCGCACCATCGGCTGGCCCCTGCCATTGGTTGCCTGTCTGGCGCTGTTATACGCATTTTTCGGCCAGCATATTCCGGGTGAATTCGGCCATGCGGGCCTGCCGTTGCGCTCTTTTCTTGGGTCCATGACCATCGCCGAAGCTGGCATATGGGGCAGCCTGACCGCCGTGTCGGTCGGGGTTGTGTCGATATTCGTCATCTTTGGCGCGGTGTTGAACGCAGGCGAGGCAGGGCAGGGGTTTATGAATGTGGCCGCCGCTGCGGCGGGGCGGCTTAGGGGCGGGGCGGCCAAGGTCTCGGTGCTGTCATCGGCGCTGTTCGGGTCGATTTCCGGTTCGGCCAGCGCCAATGTGGCATCCACGGGCGCGATCACGCTGCCCGCCATGACGGGGCTGGGATATCCCAAACGCCTGTCGGCAGGGGTAGAGGCCGTGGCCAGTTCCGGCGGGCAGATCATGCCGCCATTGATGGGGGCAGGGGCATTCGTGATGGTCGAGCTGACCGGCGTGCCCTACACGCAGATCATGGCGGCGGCGATCCTGCCTGCGGTGCTGTATTTCTGGGCCGTCTGGGTCGGGATCAATGCCTATGCCACACGGTATGAATTGCGCGGGCTGGACGCCGCCGACCAACCGGCGCGGCGCGATGTGATTGTGACATCGCTGTTTTTTCTGGTGCCGTTCAGCGTGCTGATGCTGGGCATGTTCGCCGCCGGTTTCACGCCGCAATATGCCGCCTGTCTGGCCATTCTGGCGGGGGCGTTGTTGCTGCTGGTTGATGGCAACCTGCGGTTTGATCCGAAACGGGCGGCGGGGCGTATGGCGGATGCATTGCTGAGCGCATCCCGACAGGTGGCAATGATTGCCGCCATCATCCTGTGTGCGTCGATCATCATTGGCGTATTGGGGGCCACGGGGCTGGGGGTGAAAATCACCTCGGTCATTCTGGCCGGGTCGGGCGGGTCGCTGTGGGCATCGCTGCTGCTGACCGCGCTGGCCTGTTTGATACTGGGGATGGAGGTGCCG
The DNA here is from genome assembly GCA_050633465.1 of Paracoccaceae bacterium. Taxonomy (GTDB): domain Bacteria; phylum Pseudomonadota; class Alphaproteobacteria; order Rhodobacterales; family Rhodobacteraceae; genus UBA3069. The sequence continues at coordinate 56,113 of JBOEGO010000020.1, forward strand.
ACCACCGCCGCCTATGTGATCTGCGTGTCGGTGGCTGGCCCCGCCCTGATGAAACTGGGGCTAGAGCCATTACAGGCGCATCTGTTCGTGTTCTGGTTCGCGTTGCTGTCCACCATCACGCCGCCGGTTTGCGGTGCGGTGTTCATTGCCGCCGGAATGATCGGGGAAAACTGGCTGAAAGTGGCGCAAACCGCGATGGCGCTGGGGGTTGGCCTGTATCTGATCCCGCTGGCGATGATCGCCTGGCCCGATCTGATTGCGCTGTCCACAGCACCCTTTGCGGCCCTGTTGGCATTCATCGTGACCGGCGCGGCGCTGGCGGCGCTGTCCTATGCTTTGATCGCGCGCGCGGCCCCATGGCGGCGGCTTGCGCTGGCGCTGCTGGGGGGGGCGTTGATCTTTGGCCCTGTGGTGCTGTGACCCCCGCAGGTCATTAGCAAGCGAACGAATCTCTTGTCTTTGTAACGGGTTTCCGCGAACCTATCCGAACGACTAGGGAGGATACCATGAATAAATTTGTAACCGGGCTTGCCTCGGCGGCGATGCTTGCGGCCAGCACATTGGCCCTGCATGCCGCAGACACCACCATGCGGATTTCGCTGCAACTGCCGCTGAAAAGCCACCTTGGCCAGAACGTAAAGATGTTCAAAGACGAGGTAGAGGCGAAATCGAACGGTGAAATCGCCGTCGAGATCTATGACAGCGCGCAGCTGTATAAGGACAAGGAAGTGCCGCAGGCCGTCGGGTCGGGCGCGATCGAGGCGGGCGTTGCATCGCTGACCCGTTATGTGGGTGATGCGCCGATCGTCGATATTTTCTATCAGCCGTTCCTGTTCGACACCGAAGAAAAGGTGCGCAAGGCCGTGGCACCGGGCAGCCCCGTGCGCGGCCCGATTGATGCGGCCATCGCCGAAACCGGCGCGACTGTGCTGTGGTGGCAGGCCTATGGCGGCGCGATCATGCTGACCAAAGGCGGGCCGCTGAAAACCCCCGATGATATGGCTGGCAAAAAGGTGCGCGTATTCGGCAAAACGCTGGGCGATTTTACTTCGGCTTCGGGTGGGGCACCGACGATTATTTCGGGGTCCGAACAGTATCTGGCATATCAGCGTGGCACGGTTGACGTGGGCATGACCGGCATTTCCGGCGTGCAATCACGATCCCTATGGGAGGTGATGGACACCATCACCGTGACCAACCACGCCGATATCGAATTCATCGTGGTCACCAATACCGAATGGTGGAACGCCCTGCCGGATGCCCATAAGGCCATCATTTCCGAAGCAGCGCGCAACGCGGAAAATTCGGTGCGCGATGAAATGTCCGCTATCGAGGCCCGCGCCTATGCCGCCGCCACGGAAAACGGCATGACGGTTTACACCCCGACTGCCGATGAATTAGCCAAATGGAAAGCCGTGTCGCAGCCGGTCTATGATGCCTTCCTTGCCAAAACAGGCGAGGCAGGTGCCGCCATGCTGGAGGCCGCACAGGGGTTCTGATGTCACAAGAACCTACCGCCCTGCGAGGGATACCTGCGGGGCGGTTTGATGATCTGTGCAAGACCTGCGATTGCGGGGCACCACTGCGAACGGGAATGCCATGCGCCTGATATCTTTGATTGAAACCGTCACCGCGTGGTTGGCGGCGATCCTGCTGACGCTGACGGGCGTGATGCTGACCTATGAGGTTGTGGCACGCTATTTCTTTAACGCGCCCACGATCTGGGCGGCAGAGCTAAGCCAGATGTGCCTGATCTGGGCCTGTCCCGTAGCGATGGGCTGGGCGCTAAGCGCGAACAGTCATATCCGCGTCACCGCTGTGACGGCGCAGTTGCCGCCGCGCCTGCGTCAGGGGGCTGAAATCCTGTCATTGCTGGTTATTCTGGGGTTTTCTGTGGTGGTCATGCTGTTCGGGTTCGGCATTTTTGCCGACAGTCTGGAACGTGGCCGCACCACGGGCACCATGCTGGATCTGCCCGCCTGGATACCCGAGGCATCGGTGCCTGCGGGATTCGCCCTGTTGATCCTGTCCTGTCTGGCCTGCCTGTGGCGCGCTGTGCATGGTGATGTGCCGGTGGGCGAGGGGATGCACGAATGACCGTTGTCATCATCCTGATCGCGCTGTTCGCGCTGCTGCTGATTGGTGTGCCTGTGGCCTTTGCGCTGGGGGCGCTGGGCCTGTCGATGCTGTATCTGGGCGGGTTTTCACCGCTGATGGCACCGCAGGCGATGCTGTCGACCATGGACGGGTTTATCCTGCTGGCGGTGCCGCTGTTCCTGTTGATGTCCAACATCCTGCTAAAGGGCGGCGCGGGGCGTGACCTGTTTGCCGCCGTGCAGGCATGGGTTGGCCACTGGCCCGGCGGGCTGGCCATTGCCACCATCGTATCCTGCGGTATTTTCGCCGCGATTTCAGGCAGTTCGGTGGCCACTGCCGCCACCATCGGCACCGTTGCCGCGCCCGAAATGATCAGCCGTGGCTATAACAAACGGTTCGTTTACGGGCTGTTGGCGGCGGGGGGCACGCTGGGCATTCTGATCCCGCCGTCGATCCCGCTGATCATCTATGGTTTCGTGACCGAGGAATCGGTGATCGCCCTGTTCATGGCCGGAATCGGCCCCGGTTTGGGATTGATCGCGATGTTCATCGTCTATTCCGTGATCTCGGCCCGTTTCCTGCAAAATTACACCCCCGTGCCGCGCGCGGATATGAAGGAGCGCATCGCCGCGTCATGGCGCGCCTTGCCCACCGTGGGGCTGGCGGTTGTGATCCTTGGCGGGATCTATTCCGGCATATTCACCCCGACCGAAGCCGCCGCCATCGGATTTGCCGCTGCGCTGGTGGTGACAGGCCTGTTCCTGCGCAGCCTGACATGGCGCAAACTGTGGGAGGCAATGGTGCAATCCATGGCCACCACAGTCGCCATTCTGCTGATCATTGCAGGGGCCAAGATTTTCGGCAAGGCGATCACCCTGTATCGCATCCCGCAGGATATTTCCGTGGTGCTGACCGATTGGGGCAACACGCCGCTGGGGTTGATTGTGATCGTGTCCATCGTGCTGTTGCTGATGGGGCTGGTGTTTGAATCGCTGTCGATGGTGCTGATCATGACGCCGGTTTTGCTGCCCGCCGCGATGCTGATGCAGTTCGATCCGATCTGGTTTGGCATCTATATGGTGATCATGGTGGAATGCGCCCTGATCACGCCGCCGGTGGGGTTGAACCTATATGTGATCCAATCGGTGACCAAATCCTCGCTTGGGGATGTGTCACGCGGCACGCTGCCGTTTCTGGCGCTGATGCTGGTGATGGTGGTGCTGCTGTATCTGTGGCCCGACCTCGCGCTTTACATTCCTTTCAAACTATAAGGGTCTGACACCATGACCAAATCCCGCCCCGACCAATTGCGCGCCCTGCTGGCGCAGCCCGGCCTGATCACCATGCCCTGCTGTTTTGACCCGCTGTCGGCGAAACTGATTGAACAGGCGGGGTTCCCTTTGTCGTTCATGTCGGGTTTTGCCACTGCTGCGGCGCGGTTGGGGATGCCCGACACCGGCCTGATGTCATACGCCGAGGTGCTGGATCAGGGGCGCAACATATGCAACGCCACCCGCATTCCGGTGATCGGCGATGGTGACACGGGATACGGCAATGCGTTGAATGTGAAACGCACTGTCCAGGGGTTCGCGCAGGCCGGTTTCGCCGCCGTGATGATCGAAGATCAGGTCGCGCCCAAACGCTGTGGCCATACGGCGGGCAAATCGGTGGTGTCGCGGGACGAGGCATATGAACGCATCCGCGCCGCCGCCGATGCACGGGCCGAGGGCGCGGATATTCTGATCCTTGCGCGCAGCGATGCCCGTCACGATCACGGGCTGGACGAGGCCCTGACCCGCATGGCAGAATTTCACCGCCTTGGTGCCGATATCCTCTTCGTCGAAGCCCCCCGTGACGAGGCCGAGATGCGCCGCATCTGCACCGAACTGGACGGCCCCTGCATGGCCAATATCGTTGAGGGCGGCATGACCCCCGCCCTGACCCCCGCCGAGCTGGAGCAGATCGGGTTCAAGATCGCCGCCTATCCGCTGACCCTGATGGCCGCGGCGATGAAGGGCATGATGCAGGCGTTAGAGGCGTTCAAAACCGGCGTGCCGGACAGTGACCTGCTGATGCCCTTTGCCGAATTGAAAACCCGCATCGGGTTTGATGATTATTTCGAAGAAGAGCAGAAATACGCGGCACAGCGCGAGGGCTAATCCCTAGCGCAGCCTGCGTTTCATAGCGGAATCGGGGAAACATGTGGCGGATTGGCCCGTTTTTTCCTGCCAGCGGCCAATGCTGCGGCGGGTTTTGAAACCCGCCAGCCCGTCCGCCCCGCCCACGTCATGGCCCGCGCGTTCCAATGCGCGCTGCATCACCGCCACGTCGGATCGCATCAGCCCGCCGACCTGACCCCAAGGGGCGGTGAAATCGCGTGACCCGTATTGGATGCGGTCGCCGGTATGGCCGACAAACAGGGCATATAGATCGCTGTTGTTGTAATCCTTTAGCACGTAAAAATTGGGCGTGACGATAAAGGCGGGGCCATGGCGGCCAGCGGGCATCAACAGCGATCCCTTGGCGCGGGATTCATGCGCGGGAAAGGGTTTGCCTGACACGCGTTTGATGCCCATGGCGGCCCAATCGCTGATGCGGCGGGCCTGATCCGGCCCCTCTAATGTGCAGGACACAGATGCGGGCACTGTCACCTCGAACCCCCAATCGCGGCCCTTTTGCCAGCCGTGGCGGGCCAGGTAGGTGGCGATGGATGCAATGGTGTCGGATTCTGACCCCCAGATATCGGCGTGGCCGTCACCATTGCCATCGGCGGCGTATTTCAGGAAATTGCTGGGCATGAATTGCGGCTGGCCAAGCGCGCCCGCCCAGCTGGATTTCATTGCCCGCGACGGGGCATGGCCCGCCTGCGCGATTTGCAGCGCGGCGACCAGTTCATCGGTGAAATAGGGGGCGCGGGTCGACATAAAGCCCTTGGTGCCCAGCACCTGAAAGGCATTGTGCGGGATGTTCACGCGGCCATAGCCGCTTTCGCGGCCCCAGATGCCAAGGATGATCCGGCCCGGCACACCGCTGGTGCGTTCCGCCCGCGCCAGGGCCTGCGCGTGGCGTTTCGCCATCTGGCGGCCCACTGATGTGGCCCCGTCCAATGACCCGCGGTTGAAATATTTACCGGGCGATCCGAATTCGGCCTGCCGCTGGCGTTCGGGTGTTTTGGGTTTGGTCCCCGGTGGCACCAGATCGGGCAGATCCCAGTTGAGTTTGACCCCGGCAAATGCTTCGTCAAAAACGCCCCGCGATACGCCCTTGGCGCGGGCGCGGGGCCAGACGGTTTGATCCAGCCAGCCACGAAATTTCTGTTCCACCGCCGCGCGGTTTTGCGCGGTTGCGCCGCTGGCCGACAGGGCAAGCACCATCAATAGGGGAAACAGTTTAAAGGGTGCAGGCACTGGCATATCGCGGGACTCCGGTTTGGGACGGGGCAACTAGACACGCGGGCGCAGGATCATGCAACCAAATGGGGTGGAACCGGCGGTGATCCCCGCCGGTTCCCTTTGCTTTTATCAGATATAGAAATCGGCAATCGTCAGGTCGATCAACCCGGTCAGTTCGATTTCGAAATCCGCAATGCTGTCGCCGTTGACATCGGCCTGAACGATGGTGTTGCCGCCCGATTGCACATAGGTCAGTTCGCCCGCCACGCCGGACAGTCCCGCGTTGCCGACAAAATCGAACCCCTGTTTGAACCCTTGGGTAACATCGGCGTCGAAACGGCTGATTTCGATCCGGTCCTCGCCCGCGACGAAATCGGTGATGATGTCACGGTTGCCCGCACCCACACCCGATTCCGACAGTGCGAAATAGATGTAGCGGTCACGGATCGCGCCATCGCCGCCGGTCATCACATCGGCACCCAGACCACCATAAAGCGCATCTGCCCCACCTTCGCCAAACAGGAAATCATCGCCTGCGCGGCCATACAAACGGTCGGAAAAGATGCCGGTGTGGAATTCGTTTCCGGCCGCATCGCCGCGCAACTGGTCAGGGCCGCGTCCGGTTTGGAACACCTCGATATTGGCATAGGTGTCGCCCACCGCATCGCCCAGATCGAATGCATCGTTTTGCAAATCGACCATGACGCGGCGGTCGGTGGACATATAGCTGACCACATCAATGCCGTCGCCGCCATCCAGGAAATCAGCCCCTGCGCCGCCATCCAGCGTGTCGTCACCCGCCCCGCCGAACACGGCATCGTCGCCGGTGCTGCCCAGCATACTATCCGCACCGCCAAGGCCGAACAGGATGTTGCTGCCTGCGTCGCCTGTGACGGTGTCGTTGCCCTCGGTGCCCTGGAACGACAGGGTGCTGTCGTCATCCTCGATCACCGCAGTGGCGCTGCGGTTGGCGAATGTCAGACCGGTTTCATCGGCCACGGCGATGTTGACGGTCAGGTCTTCGTCGATTTCCACGGTTTCATCGCCGCGCACCTGCACGGTGATGGTCTGGCGGGTGTCGCCTGCTGCAAATTCCACCGAACCGGACATGCCATTGGCAATATCCGTGCCGTTCACGTCACCCGACAGGGTGTAGGTGACGGTCAGGGCGGCGGTTGCATCGCCCAGACGGTCCACCGTGAACAGGAAGGACGAATTGCCGCTGTCGCCTTCCTCTAGCTGGCCGGGTGCGGTGACCAGCAGCGTTGTGGGCGAGGTCGGCGCGTCGGTCGGATCGGTCGATCCTGTCGGGGTGGCGGCAACCATGGATGCGCCGTTCACATAGGCCGAATCCCCCGTCAGGGCGAAATCAAGGATCGCCGCCTCGAGCAGGACCGGATCGGTGATACCGGCGGCAAGGGCGCGGGCCTCGGCGGCGGCGCGCACATCGGCGGGCAGATCATCAACCGTGATCACCCCGCGCGGATAGCTGGGATCCTGCCAATCGGCGGTGGTTTCACCCGCGCCGCGATCAAACAGGTCGGTCGCATCCGTGATCCGCCACGCATCGGCATAGGTGGTATATAGTTCGCCGTAATCAATGGGTTGCGTCAGAATGGTGCCATCGGGCAGGGCCAGATCATTGGCGGTGTCGCCATCGGCATTGCCCAGCAGACCACGCACAGACCCCGCAGGGCGCGCCGGATCAAGGAAGGCGCAGACGTTCATGCTTCCGATGTCATTGACGCCGACAACGACCTGTTCGCCATTGGCCAGCACCACGGTATACATGCCGCCGGTGAAATAGATTTCAGCGCCGCCACCTATGTCGGCAGGGCCGGTCAGGGCGGTTATGCCCACCTCGACCCCGTCCACGGTCACGGGAATATGGCGGGCGGCGTCGATCACCACGCGGGTGCCGCCGATGTCCATCGCCACAACGGTGGTCGAGGACACAACATCCGATACAGGTTCGGTGCGGATCTGGATGGTCAGCGGATCGCCGGATGTGGTTTCCAGCAGGGTGAATTCGCCCACCGCCTGAAAATCATATCCCAGCCCGTCCAGCGTGACCAAATGCGGATCGCCGAAAATATCGGCCTCTAGCCCGGTAAAGGGATCGGGCGGCGCGACGAAATCATCATCCAGTATGGTGCCAAAGCCCTGACGCGAGCCATAAACCACAGGCACGCCAGTCGACGCGACAGCATCATGGATGGTGACGATGATCTGTTCGTCGGGTTCCACCACGGTATCGCCCGTGACCTGCAATGTGACGGTCTGGCTGATTTCGCCCGCGGCAAAGGTCACGCTGCCTGCCAGCGGCAGGGTGGCGGTGACATCGCCGGAATCAGCGGGGTTGGGCGGAAATCCGAATGCGGTCCAATCCACCGTCAGGGTGCCGTCGGTATCGCCATAGCGGTCGATGGTGAACACCATATCGACGGTGCCTGCATCGCCTTCGACCACATCACCAGCCGAACGGATGGCAAGGGTTTGCGGCACGCCGCCGTTGCGGACCTCGAATGCCCACAACCCGTCTTCTCCGGTGTTGCCCTCGGTTGTTTCCAGCGCCAGCAGCGCGTCCTGATTGCCCGATTGGGGCAGTTCGAAAAATGTGCCAGCGGCGTTGCCTGCGGAATACCCCGCATGGGCAGGCGTGCCGCCCAAACCGCCAGACCCGCCAGATGCGCCGCCCGTGGTCCAGTCGATCCACTCATAGCGGAAATAGATGTCGAAATCGCCCGAGGTGCGGCCCGGATCATTCGACGCATCCTCGATCACCAGCTGGAATGCATTCACGCGGTCCATGCCGTTGGAATAATACCCGACATCATCCCATGTGATGACCATGCGGTCATTGCCCACGTCCAGATCATACCAGACGAGGTTGGTGCCCTGCGATGTGCCGCCCGCCGAAATGGTCGACGTGGTCGAGCGCGTATCGACATCGCCCCAATAGGGGAAAATGCCGGGTGTCGTGCCTTCGGAAATCGTTGAGGGGGTAAAGGTGCCCAGCCGGTTGTCAAAGGTGACAGACCCGTTGTTATTGACCCAGAGCGAGCTGTAGGTTTCGCCGAAGAAGTTCAAACCGTTCTCGAACACGGTGGAAATGTCGATGTTTCCGGTTGAACTGTCATCGTTGCGCCCCAGAAAGTTTTCGCCGAAACCGGCGTCGCCACCTAGGGTGCGGATAAGGGAAGTAGCCATAGCAGACTCCTGTGTAATGTTGTGTCGTTAAAGAAATCGAACCGAACAGAGTGAAATCGTGGCCCAACCCATAGAAATCCCCGAGCCACGAAAGGGGTGCGCGTTACGGAACCGTAAATACCAATTCAGAATATCGCATATGAATAAATTAACTTTGATCTAGCGCAATGATGCGCGGTTTGCCGCATCTGTCAAGATGACAGAAATTTAGGCGATTCAAGTAAGGGGTTGATCCGCTTGGCTATTCGATTGGCAGCCGGGATGGTTTTGATAAAGTTTTTTTGCGCAACTAAAAAAGGTGACCCGTGTAGACATATTGTAGCGGCTGCATTCCCCGCAGGCGGAACTGTCGGAGGGCGAAATTGTCACCCCTTCCGAACGCCCCTCGTGTGTTGGATATGTGCTGAACCGGCTAAAGGAATGCGGGTTGGGTGATAGTGCCGCGCCGGATCCGGTGGTTATGACGCCGGTCGGGGCATTGCTAAATCCCGCTTGTGGCTAATGAGGAAAAAGCTGGTCAGGATGATCACGGTCAGCGCCAGCAACACGGTTGAAATCGCGTTGATTTCGGGTGTCAGGGCGCGGTGCAACTGGCTCTGTTGAACGAACAGATCAGCAGCAACACCGGCAACACCTGCGCGGGCGCTGACAACAGCCAGCCATTGGCGGTTTTTGAACGTGGTTTGTTCATTCTGCCAGCACCCGCACAGCGGTGGTTTCGATGTTGCCCGCGCCGATGTTTATGCTTTCAGGGCGCAGCGGTCAGGCGTTCCATGCCGTGTCTGTTCCGCCCAACCCGCCGATCTGTATCCGTGTGGGCAGGCCGATCCGGTCCAGCAGGGTAAAGAACGGTTTCGGGTCCAGCTCTTCGACGTTTTTCATGGTTTTCGCGTCCCATTCACCGCTGGCCACCAGCATGGCGGCAGCCACGGGCGGCACGCCTGCGGTATATGAAATGCCCTGCGATCCGACCTCGGCATATGCTTCTGTGTGATCGGCGACATTGTAAACGAACACCTCGAAATCCTGCCCGTCTTTGGTGCCCTTGACCAGATCACCGATGCAGGTTTTGCCGGTGTAATCGGGGGCAAGGCTGGACGGGTCGGGCAACACGGCCTTGACCAGTTTCAGCGGCACCACCTCTAGCCCCTCGGCGGTTTTGACGGGCTGTTCGGACAGCAGGCCCAGGTTTTGCAACACGGTGAATACGTTGATGTAATGTTCACCGAACCCCATCCAGAACCGCACATCGGCTTGCGGGTAATTGGCGGCCAGCGAATGCACCTCGTCATGGCCGGATTGATAGGCGCGCTGCTGGCCGACAACCGGCAGATCCCAATCGCGCCCCGATGCAAACATCGACGTTTCCTTCCACTGCTGGTCTTCCCAATAGTAGACCGTGCCGGTGAATTCGCGGAAATTGATTTCGGGATCGAAATTGGTGGCGAAATATTTGCCGTGACTGCCTGCGTTGATGTCAACGATGTCGATGGATTTGACCTCGTCCATCATATCGGCGGCGAAACGGGCGAATGCGTTGACCACACCGGGGTCGAACCCCGCGCCCAAAATTGCGGTTATGCCCTTTTCAGCGCAGATATCGCGCTTTTTCCATTCGTAATTGCCATACCACGGCGGGGTTTCACAGATTTTGGCGGGATCTTCGTGGATGGCGGTGTCGATATAGGCGGCGCCGGTTTCGATACAGGCATCCAGCACAGTCATGTTAACGAATGCGCTGCCGACGTTAATCACGATCTGCGCGCCGGTTTTGCGGATCAATTCGGCCACGGCGGCGCTGTTCATCGCGTCCACCTGGTGCGCATCCAGAACGCCCTGTTGTTTCATCGCGCCCTTGGCCTGGACCGATGCGATGATGGCATCGCATTTGTCCAGCGTGCGGCTGGCGATATGGATATCACCCAAAATATCGTTATTTTGCGCACATTTATGCGCCACGACCTGAGCGACGCCACCTGCGCCGATGATAAGAACGTTCTTTTTCATGTAACCAAGGAACCTCCGTAGGGTTGTTTTCGGATCGGTAGTATAGCGGGTATTATTGCGGCGTTATGACAGCGCGGCGGCAAATTCATCATAGCCGAAATCGCGCACAAGGCGCGTGGAGCCATCCAGTTCGCGCAGCGCGATGGCGGGCATTTTCACACCGTTGAACCAGTTTTTCTTAACCATAGTATAGCCTGCGGCGTCCTGAAATGACAGGCGGTCACCGGGTTGAACGGGGGCCGCGAATTTGAATTCGCCGAAAATATCACCGGCAAGGCAGGATTTGCCGCAAATCATCCATTCCTGATCGCCCTGTTCCTGCATTTTCGCGCTTTCGCGGTAAATCAACAGATCCAGCATATGCGCCTCGATCGAGCTGTCGACGATAGCCAGATTTTTACCGTTGAACAGTGTGTCCAGCACGGTGACCTCTAACGTGGTGGAATTGGTGATCGCGGCTTCGCCCGGTTCAAGATAGACCTGCACACCGTTGGTATCGCTGAACCTTTTCAACCGGTCGGCCAGTCGGTCCAGCGGGTAACCATCGCCCGTGAAATGGATGCCGCCGCCAAGCGATATCCAGTCCAGTTCGCGGATCAGATGGCCGAAACGCTGTTCAATCAGCGACAGCATCGCATCGAACCGTTCGAAATCGTCGTTTTCGCAATTGTTGTGGAACATCATGCCGCTGATGCGGTCCATCACCTGTGCAATGCGGTCGGGGTCATGTTCGCCAAGGCGCGAAAACGGGCGCGCCGGATCGGCCAGATCGAAATCGCTGGTGGACACGCCGGGATTGACCCGCAGCCCGCGAATATGGCCCGCGCTGGCGGCATCGAAACGGTTTAGCTGGCCAATGGTGTTGAATATGATCTTATCCGAATGGGCCAGCACCTCGGTTATTTCGTGATCGGCGTAAGCCACTGAATAAGCGTGGGTTTCACCGGGGAATTTTTCGCGCCCCAGCCGGACCTCATACAATGACGACGAGGTGGTGCCATCCATGTAATCCGACATGAAATCAAACACCGACCATGTGGCGAAACATTTCAGCGCCAGCAGGGCCTTGGCGCCCGATGCCTCGCGAAGCCACGCGATTTTTTCCATATTCGGCAGCAGCTTGGCCTTGTCGATCAGGTAATATGGCGTCTGGATCATGCTATCCCCCATGGGTCCAATGGCAGAACCGGCGATGTAGCGCCGCGCCCCCCGTCAGGCAAGAAAAACCGCGCTAACCGCCGTAAAGCGTCTTTATTTTGGCAGGTTCGATGCCGAAACGCTGACGAAAGGCGCGTTTGGTTTCGGCGTCCATGCGCTTCATATCATAGGGTTTTGTGCCGTCTTTCTGGCGCGAGTCGTTGAAATTATTGATGCCGCGAATGAACATGGCATCATCGGCAAAACTGACCACCGCCATTGCGCGGGGCAGTTTGTTATGGCTGAAATTCATCACCGTCAGGTCAACATCCGGGGCGAATGCAATGGCCAGTGCGGGGGTCCAGCAGGGTTCGTCGATTTCGCCAAACATCATGCCCTTTTCATCGGGGCTGACCACGTATCCCTTGCGAAAATCCAGCGCGACATGGCGGCGGCCCTGTAAAAACGGGACCAGTTTTTCACCGTCACGGCGCAGTTTTTCCACGAAATCAACGGCCACGGCATCATCGTCATCCAGCCGGAATTGCAGGCAAAATTCGCCATTGTCCAGCCGCACACCGTTGATTGCGTCGCGCATCACGGCGCGGTGGCGGCGCGGTTCCCATGCTTCGACCAGTATCTGGGGCACGCCTGACACCAGATCCATCAACCGGCGGCGCGCCACATCGGGCATCAGGGTGGAAATCACGATCAAAAAGGTGAAATCGGGGTCTGTTTGCGCCTTGATCGACGGCAGGGTGAAGCTTTCAAAGGTGCGGAACCGCTCCTCCAGCCGGTCGGCATCAAACAGATATGCGGCGCGTTCTTCTGGGGTGTCGTGTTCCACCTGAAACCCGCCCGTGCCCACATAGGAAAAGCGGCAAATTCCAATCACTTGCATGTCGTTCCTCCGATGCCAGTTGCGGTGACTATACAGCCCCCGCGCGCATCGGCAACGGTTGCGATGGGGCAGGGCGCTTGTTCGCCTGCGCAACATCCGCTAGACGGGCCGCAATCGCGTGAAGATGAGGCCACCATGACCCAAACGACCCTTGCCCAACAGGTTGAAACCCTTTGTCAGGCGGCATTTGCCGCGTCGGGGTTTGATGCGTCATTGGGGGCGGTGAAAACATCCGATCGCCCCGATCTGGCTGATTTTCAATGCAATGGTTTGCTGGCCGCGGCCAAGCAATACAAGGTGAACCCCCGCGCCGCCGCGCAAGAGATGCTGGCAAAGTTCGAGGGCAACGGGCTGGCCGAGGTATCCATCGCCGGCCCCGGTTTTCTGAATTTCCGCATTCTGCCCGATGCGATGCTGGCGCAGGCCGTGGCGCATTCGTCGGATGATCGCAGCCTTGTGCCAACCGCCGCGCCGCAGCAATTTTTGCTGGATTACGGCGGGCCTAACGTCGCCAAGGAAATGCATGTCGGGCATTTGCGCTCGTCCATCGTGGGGCAGGCGCTGCATGATATTCTGGCATTTGCGGGCCATAGCACGGCGGGTGATGTGCATCTGGGCGATTGGGGGCTGCAACTGGGCCTGTTGATCACCTTGATTGAAGAAGAACAAGCGCACCTGCTGGATGATCCGGATAACGCGCCCTTGACGATGGAAGATTTGCAAGCCTGGTATCCCGCCGCATCGGCCAGATCCAAGGAGGACGCCGCATTTCTGGACCGTGCGCGCAGCACCACGCAGGCGATGCAAACGCGCCAGGGTGCCTATTACGCCATGTGGAAACGCATCGTCGATGTGTCCTCTGTTGCGTTGCAGCGTGATTTCGCCCGTTTGGGGGTTTCGTTCGATTTCTGGTATGGCGAAAGCCGGTATCAGGCCGCGCTAGACGGGCTGGTCACCCAGTTGATGGACAAGGGCGACGCGGTGGTCGATGACGGCGCGGTTATCATTCGCCTGCCCGAGGATGCAGGCGATATCCCGCCCCTGATGCTGCGCAATTCCAAGGGCGGATATGGGTATGGCGCCACCGATCTGGCCACGATTGATGAACGCACGGGCGAAAACCGCCCCGATGCGGTGCTATATGTGGTCGATGCGCGCCAACGCACCCATTTTCAACAGGTGTTTGCGGCGGCCCAGAAAACCGGATTGGACCGTGGCACCGCGCTGGAACATATCGCGTTCGGCACGGTCAACGGCCCCGATGGCAAACCGTTCAAAACCCGCGCGGGCGGGGTGATGCGCCTGTCGGAACTGATGGATATGATGCATGACGCCGCCAAAGCGCGGCTGGCCGAGGGCAGCGACCTGACCGGCGATGCATTGGACAAAACCGCCGAGGAAATCGCCGTGGGTGCGGTGAAATTCGGCGAGCTGAGCCATGACCGCGAAAGCAACTATATATTTGATATGGAACAGTTTTTGCGGTTCGAGGGCAAAACCGGACCCTATCTGCAATATACTGCCGTGCGCATTCGCAGCCTGTTCGCCCGCGCCGCTGCGGCGGGGGTGACACCCGGTGATATCACCGAACTGGGCGACAATGCCCGCGAATTGATCCTGTGCGCTGATGATCTGCCCGCGCAACTGGCCCGCACGATTGATGCGCGCAAACCTTCGGTTCTGGCGATGCATTTGTATGCGCTGGCCAACCGGATGAACCAGTTTTACACCGCCAATAAGGTGCTGGCCGATGATGTCAGCCCCGCACAGGCTGCCGCACGTTTGGGCCTGTTGAAAATGGCGGAATCGCAGCTGGTTATGGGGCTTGGCATTCTGGGTATTCCGGTGCCCGACCGCATGTAACGCGGCGCAACTGCTTGGCATTGTCAATTTGATCTTGGGTTCATGTGCCGCGATGGGGTAAACCCCCCGCAGAAATCCGGGGGAGGAAAACCATGACCGTTATCATCGCAGGGGCCGGAATTGCCGGTCTGTCGCTGGGCCTGTCGCTGCACAGTCAGGGCATTCCGTTCCATATTTTCGAGTCGGTCGAGGAACTGCGCCCGCTGGGTGTCGGCATCAACCTGCAACCCCATGCCGTGCGCGAGATTTTCGAAATGGGGCTAGAGGAGGAGATTGACCAAATCGGTCTGAAAACCGAAGAAGTGGCATATTTCAACGCCTATGGCAGCCTGATCTGGGCCGAGCCGCGCGGGCGTTTCGCTGGTTACAACTGGCCGCAATATTCGATCCATCGCGGGCGGTTGCAGATGATGCTGCATGACGCCGTTGTGGCGCGGGCAGGGGCGGCTTGCATCACTATGGGGGCCGCACTAGAGCGTTGGGAACAAACCGATAATGGCGTTACAGCGCATTTTGTGAACCGCCGCACAGGCGCATCTGCCGGGGCGCATGATGGCGCGGTTCTGGTCGCCGCTGATGGCATCAATTCCGCGGCCCGTGCGGCGCTATACCCGAGCGAGGGACCGGCCCATTGGCGCGGCACCATGATGTGGCGCGGCGTGACCCGTGCGCCCGCGTTTCGCACCGGCCGCACCATGGGCATGGCGGGCACTTGGGACGTGAAATTTGTGTGCTACCCCATTGCCGAACATGCTGACGGCACCGTCGATTTGAACTGGATCGCCGATATTGCCAAACCTGCCGATTACCCCTGGCTGAAACAGGATTGGAACCGCGAGGGCCGGATTTCAGACGTGCTTCCGCCGTTCGAAGGCTGGGATTTCGACTGGTTGAATGTGCCGGACATCATCAGGAACGCGCAGGCGATTTATGAATACCCGATGGTGGATCGCAACCCGTTGGACGCATGGACTCATGGCCGAATGACCCTGATGGGGGACGCCGCCCATGCCATGTATCCGATCGGGTCGAACGGCGCATCGCAGGCCATTCTGGATGCCCGCGTTCTGGCGCGCTGCCTGCGCGATCATGGTGTCACGCAG
The DNA here is from genome assembly GCA_050633465.1 of Paracoccaceae bacterium. Classification (GTDB taxonomy): domain Bacteria; phylum Pseudomonadota; class Alphaproteobacteria; order Rhodobacterales; family Rhodobacteraceae; genus UBA3069. Next base: position 71,823 of record JBOEGO010000020.1, read on the forward strand.
GCGGGGCTGGATGCCTATGATGCAGAGCGCCGCGTGGCGGTCAACGCTGTGGTGCTGGCCAATCGCGGCGACGGGCCGGACAAGGTGCTGGATGTGGTGGCCGGGCGCGCGCCCGACGGGTTCAACCGGATCGAAGATGTGATGAGCGCGGTCGAACTGGCCGATATGGCCGCCGGATACAAGAAAACCGCCGGCATGGATATTGACGCGTTGAACGCAAGGCCTGCGATTTTATAGGCATTGGATTTCAGGGCCTTGGCGGGGGCTGTTGTAGCCCTGCCGCAGTCGGGAGAAACAATCCCTGATTGCGCGGGGTAGCGGCTTGGCGTCAGGCAGGACCATGCCTAGAAATCGGTCATGCGTTTGTTTTTTCCAATCCTGATTATTGTCGCAGCCCTGACCGGGCTTTATGCCTCGTCTACTTTGCCGGACTGGCAATGGGCGGGCGAAATTTCCGCCGTGGGTTTGCTGATCGGGGTTGCGATGCTGGCGGCGTTGCAGGTGTTGTCGCTCCTCCGCGCGCTGTTTCGCGCAAGGGGTGGGCGCAAGCCGGCGCGCGACGACAGCCGCGAGGTGCTGCTGGTGGATGGTTCCAACGTCATGCACTGGAAGGACAACACAGCCCAAATCGAAACCCTGCGCGAGGTGGTGTATTTCCTGTCGGATCAGGGCTATCGCGTTGGGGTGATGTTTGACGCCAACGCAGGTTACAAACTGTTTGACCGCTATCACCATGACCGCCAGTTTGCCGGGCTGCTGTCACTGCCGCAACGCGATGTGATGGTGGTGCCAAAGGGCACGCCAGCCGACCCCTATTTGCTGCGTGCAGCCCGTGATATGGGCGCACGGATCGTGACCAATGACAGGTTCCGCGACTGGGCCGATGATTACCCCGAAGTGGCCGAACATGGCCATCTGGTTTATGGTGGTTACCGCGATGGCAAGCTGTGGATGAACCTAACGCAACGGATTAAAGGTGCGGCGTAACCTATTGGAATATAACGTGAAAACATGCGCCATTCGGCGTGGGGGCATGTCTGATTTCGCCCTGATGGGTAGAGAGCATATTGCGCAAAATCGCTAACCCCATTCCGGTGCCGCCACTGTCGCGGCGGGTGGTGAAAAACGGGTCGAACAGATAGGGCGCGTTGCCCTGAGAAATGCCGCGCCCGTTGTCCTGTATGCTTAGCCTGGTTTCGGGGGAGTCCGTGGCCGTGACTGTGATGCGGGTTGCGCCATGTTCCACAGCATTGCGCAACAGATGGCCAAGGATGATCTGCATTCCGTCGGCGGACATCGGCAGGGGAATTTCGCCGCCTGTGATGGTGGTTTCGACCGGATTGTCGCGGCTCAATCCCCCTGCCAGATCATTCAGGCAGCACTGCCCGTCATAGCGCAGTTCGCGTGCCTGTGCGGCGCGGCGCAGGGCGGCAAGCTGGGTTTCCAGTTGCACACGCGCCCCGTCGATCTGGGCCAGCAGGGCGCGATCCTCGGGGGATAGGTCGCTGCCGTCCGCCAGCAATTCCGCAGCGGCGCGGATCACGGAAACCGGGGTTTTCAATTCGTGGGTGACGTGGTCGGTAAAGCTGCGGATGGTGGTTTCGCGGTCGCGCAGGGCTGTGGCCATCTGGATCACACGGTTGGCGGTTGCGTGCAACTCTTGCGTGCCGAAATGCGCGGGCGGCGGCGGGGCCGCACCCTGTTGTTGCTGCGCGGCATAGGTTTCCAGCGCGTGAATAGGGCGCAGCAACAGCCGCACCAGCAACCCGCCCAACAGGGCGGTGGCGGTGGTGATGATCACACCCAATCCTATGGCCGCGTTGCGAAATCCCACCTCTGGCCCCAGATAGCGCAGCGCCACCAGCCCGACAAATGACAGGGCCAAAGTGCCAGCCAAGGCCCCGCCCAGCACGAACCACAGCGATGGCCGCCAGCGCCGTGTCATATGCAGCCGCCGATCCGCATTCCCTGCCCATGCACGGTTTCCACCGCGTCGCCACATCCCGCATCCGCCAGTTTGCGGCGCAGGTTGCGCAGGTGGCTGTCCAACGTGCGATCCGACACCTGTGAATGCGCGCCCCAGATTGCGCTGACCAGTTGCGCGCGGGGCGTCAGGCGGGCAGGCGCGGCCATCAGCGCCGCCAGCAGGTCGAATTCGGTTGCTGTCAGCGCCACGCGGGTGGTGCCATCCACCAGACACAGCCGCGCGGTTGCATCCAGCGTGATACGGCCATGGCGCAGGGGTTCCCCGACCTGTGCAGCAGGCGCGCTGCGTTTCAGGATGGCGCGCACCCGCGCCACCAGTTCACGCGGGGAAAACGGTTTGGTCACATAATCATCCGCCCCCATTTCCAACCCGACAATGCGGTCGATTTCATCGTCGCGGGCGGTCAGAAACAGGATCGGCACCTGTGATCCGGCGCGGATACGGCGGCAGACCTCGAACCCGTCCATTTCGGGCAATCCGATGTCCAGCACGATCAGGTCGGGGGCTTCGCGGGTGGCGTGGGTCAGGGCGGATCGCCCGTCGCTGGCGGTGATCACGCTGTATCCGGCCCGTTCCAGCGCAAGGCGCAGCAGGTCGCGCAGGCGAGGGTCGTCATCGACGATCAGCACCTTCATTCGCGCAGCATTTCCGGTTTGGTATCGGCTGCCATTTCGGGCTCCATTTCCGGGTGGGCATCGAATTCCGCTTGGGGTTCAACCGCCGTTTCAGGCATCATTTCAACGGCATCCTTCGCGTTCAGGTTTTGGATCTGGTCAACATAGCGGGCAACGCGCCAGTTGCGAAACCCCCATTCCTGCCAGCCGTCCCAATGCGGCACATGCAGGCCACAGCGATAGGTCCTTAGGATGTCATCAAGGTTGCGATCGGATGCGGCGATGGCCCCCGTTGCGGTCGGGCCAAGGCGGCACAGGTAACGGGTGTCGTTCTTATCGGCGCTGATATTATGCTGCGCGATGACATGGGCAAAATTGACAAAACACGCCAGATAGAGCGTGCCAATCCCCAATGCGCCAACCCGCAGCAGCAGCCAGTCCATGCGGTGTGCCCGCGCAACCTGCCATGCGGTCAGTGCCAGCCCCGCCGCCACAAGTGCCATCCAGATCAGGGCATGCAGGCGCAGATAGGTCAGCCCGTAGTGTTCGATATAGGTCTGCGCCCGCAGCATCGCCGATGCACATAGCGCCACGTTCTGCCCCAGCCACAGCAGCATCAGCGGTTTCAGCGCCTTGTGCTGTGTCAGATAGGGCCGCGCCGCCAGTGCAAAACCGCCCGCCAACAGGGCGGTAACCAGCAGGGGATAGGCGCCGCGATGGGCATAGCTGGCATGGCTCATGCCCTGCGGCAGCGCGGCACCACCAAGGAAAATCGTCATATCCATAATGGTTTGCACGCCGATCATGATGTTGAACATGATCAGGGCACGCATGACCGATGCCCCGTTCAGCCCCAGCGCCGTCAGGCGCGGACCATGGGGCAGGGTCAGGCTGCGCGCCACGGGCGCCGTGTCCAGCAGGGGCCAGACCAGCAGGGCCATGCCAGCCCAGAACAGCGCCCGCTCTGCCATTGAGCCAATGTCGAAATCCTGCAAGATCCATTGCGCCAGCACCGGATTTGCATCCAGCAACAGGCTGGCAAGGATCAAGCCGCCGCCCAATGGAAACCCCCAGTTGCGCAGGGTCTGGCGCAGCATTGGCGCGGTTTGCGCGGGCATCACGTTGCCGTTGCGCAGGGGCCACAGAAACGGCGCGATCCAGCGTGAGGGCAGGGCCGCAAACAGCGACAGCGCCGCCCCGACCCTTGCATCGCTGCGCACCTGCGGCAACCGCACCCATACCAGCGCGATCAGCAACCCGGCGGCCAGAAATATAACCGAAAGCGCCTGCACATAATCCACCACCGGCAGGGCAGAAACGCCCAGAAACAGCGCGGGTTTCCAGACCTGGGTGCGGGGCAATCCCCATGCCGCCACGGCAAATATCGCGGCGGCAAAAACCACAAGCGACACCCCCGCCGCATGGGTCCAGAACAGCAGATCGGCCAGCGCCACCACCACGGCCAAGCCCAGCCATAGCCGCGCCTGTGGCGGCGGTGATTGCCTGCTGTCACCGGATGGTAGGGGCGGGGCGGGGGGCGCAGGTGTTACAGGCATATTCGCAACGGGCACATCCGCATCGGGCACATCCGTATCGGACGCGCCCGAGGAGGCAAGCCACCAGGCATCCATGGCGATTTTATCAGGTATTCCGTTGATGGTCAGGGGCATGCGGGCATTCCTTGGCATTGTTAATATGCCGTCAGTTTGCCCGCAACGATGCGCAGATCGCGCTTAGAAGATGTGCAGATTTTGTGCAGATCGCAATGTTTTAGGGGCTACTGGCAAGGGGTCACAGCCCCCGTGCGATCACAATGCGCTGCACGTCGCTGGTGCCCTCGTATATCTGGCAAACGCGCACGTCGCGGTAAATCCGTTCCACTGGATAATCGGCCAGATACCCGTTACCGCCAAGGATCTGGATCGCGGCGGAACATATCTTTTCGGCCATTTCCGATGCAAAGAGTTTGGCCATGGATGCCTCGGTCAAGCAGGGTTTTCCCGCCTCGCGCAGGGCGGCGGCATGCAGGACCATATGACGGGCGGCGGCGATCTGTGTCGCCATATCGGCCAGACGAAACCCCACAGCCTGATGTTCGATGATCGGTTTGCCAAAGGTGATGCGTTCACGGGCATAGGCCAGCGCATGTTCATAGGCGGCGCGCGCCATGCCCACCGATTGCGCGGCGATGCCGATGCGCCCGCCCTCCAGATTGGCAAGCGCGATTTTATATCCCTCGCCCTCGGCGCCCAGCCGGTTTTCCACCGGAATGCGCATGTCGTTGAACGCAATCGCACAGGTGTCCGAACTGTGCTGGCCCAGTTTGTTTTCAACCGCGATCACCTCGTATCCGGGGGTGTCGGTCGGCACGATAAAGGCGGAAATCCCCTTTTTCCCCGCATCGGGATCGGTGACGGCAAAGACGATAATAACATTGCCGTTTTCCCCCGAGGTGATGAATTGTTTCGCCCCGTTGATCACATAATCGTCGCCATCACGGCGGGCACGGGTTTTCAACGCCGAAGCATCGGACCCCGCCTGAGGTTCGGTCAGGGCAAAGCCGCCGATCCATTCACCACTGGCCAGTTTGGGCAGGTATTTCGCCTTTTGCGCATCATTGCCGAACCGCAGGATCGGCGCACAACCCACCGAGGAATGCACCGACAGGATGGTGGAACAGGCGCCATCACCGGCCGCGATTTCCTCTAGCACCAGCGCATAGGCCACGGCGCCGGTGTCAGACCCGTCAAATTCTTCGGGAACCAACATGCCAAGGAACCCCAGTTCGCCCAATTCGCGCAGTTCATCGCGGGGAAAGGCGTGTTCCAGATCACGCGCCGCCGCGCCGGGGGCCAAACGACCCTGTGCAAAATCACGGGCCGCGTCGCGGATTTGTTCCTGCGTGTCGGTCAGCAGCATGTTGGGGTCTCCTCTCCCTGAATGTTGCGGCAAAGGGGGCATGAGCCTGCCAAAAGGTCAAGCATTAGCCGTCGGTCGCGATGGCCGTCGGGTCGCCGGATGCGCTCTGCACACCCATGCTTGCGCCCTTTAGATACCCCTGGATCGAGCCGCCATGCCCCCCTGTCAGCGACAGGGCTTCGGCTTCGCTCCATACGGCGCGGATTTTGATGCGGCTGGTCATGTCCAGCACCTGCTCCAGCATTCTGACCATGCCGAAACTGACATCATCCGACACCAGCACCACGCTAAGCGCACCACGGTCAAATTTGCGCAACGGTGCGGAGAGGCCGTAAATATTGCCAAGGATGCCCAGAAATGTGGCCTCGATCCCGGTGACACCGCGGGCATCGGACAGCATAACATGGCTGGGGTCAAACCCCGGCAGGGCGACATAATCCAGAAAGGCCTGTTTGGCACCGGATATCGACAATTGTCCGAAAAAGCGGAAATAGGCCAGTGATAGATCGGGGTAGAGCGTTATTTCATAGGGCATAGGTTTTGATCGTCCTGACGGGGGGCAGGGATGCCAAAACGGCGCAATTGTCAAATGGGGACGGGCAGGGAAATGCACCCTGATCCGTCAGAACCAAAATAAATCAATTATTTAGAATTATATTGCGGAAATCACGACGTTGCAAATGGACGAAAGGCGTAGATGCCTTTCGCCTTGATGCATCCATCAGGATTTACGGTTCATCGCGGCCATCAGTGCTGCGCCCATGGCATTGTTGGGGGCATTGTTGGCGGCAGCATCGGGTTGTTTGGCCGCAGGTTTATGGGCGGGCTTATGGGCAGGTTTGCCTCTGGCCTGCGGTTTCGATCTGGCGTGCCCCGCATCGGCGCGCCCTGCCGGTTTGCCGCGCCCTGCGCCATCGCCCGCATCGGCGCCGCCATCCTTGCGCATGGACAGCCCGATGCGTTTGCGCGGGATGTCGACCTCGGTCACGCGGACCTTGACCACGTCGCCTGCTTTCACCACCTCATGCGGGTCTTTGACGAACTTGTCGGCCAGTTGGCTGATGTGGACCAGCCCGTCCTGATGCACGCCGATATCAACGAATGCGCCAAAGGCGGCGACATTGGTCACTGTGCCTTCCAGTGACATGCCTGCACGCAGGTCTTTGATGTCTTCGACCCCGTCGGTGAATGTCGCTGTTTTGAAGCTGGGGCGCGGATCACGGCCCGGTTTTTCCAGTTCCGACAGGATGTCGCGCACGGTGGGCAGGCCGAAACGGTCATCCACGAAATCCTCGGCGCGCAGGTTGGTCAGGGCATCGGGGCTGCCCATCAGGGCGCGGATGTCGCGGCCACAGGCGGTGACGATGCGCCGGGCCACGTCATAGGCTTCGGGGTGGACGGATGAGGCATCCAGCGGCTCATCGCCGTCCGTGATGCGCAGGAAACCCGCCGCCTGTTCGAACGCCTTTGGCCCCAGCCCGGTGACCTTCAGCAGCGATTTGCGGGTGGCAAATGCGCCGTTCATATCGCGGTGCGCCACGATGTTTTGCGCCAGCGATTGCCCCAATCCGGCGACCTGCGCCAGCAGCGGAACCGAGGCGGTGTTCAGATCAACCCCGACGCCGTTCACCGCATCCTCGACCACGGCCTCCAATGTCTGGGCAAGGCGGCGCTGGTCCACATCATGCTGATACTGGCCGACGCCAATCGCCTTGGGTTCGATTTTCACCAGTTCCGACAGCGGGTCCTGCAAACGCCGAGCAATCGACACCGCGCCGCGAATGGATACATCCAGATCGGGGAATTCCCGCGCCGCCAGTTCCGATGCGGAATAGACCGATGCCCCCGCTTCAGAGACCACAACCTTGGTCGGTTTGGTCACGGATGCGGGCAGCAGGGCCAGCGTGTCGGCGACCAGCCGTTCGGTTTCGCGGCTGGCGGTGCCATTGCCAATGGCGATCAGCCCCACGTTATGGCGTTTCACCAGATCCAGAATGGCGGTTTGCGCCCCGCGCACGTCCATACGCGGCTGGAACGGATAGATGGTGGCATGGTCCAGCACCTTGCCTGTGGCATCGACCACGGCGATTTTGCAACCAGTGCGAATGCCCGGATCCAGCCCCAGCGTGGCCTTGGCCCCCGCAGGGGCAGCCAGCAGCAAATCCTTGAGGTTGCGGGCGAAAACGCTGATCGCTTCTTCATGTGATCGGCGGCGCAGTTCGGTCAGCAGGTCCATATACATCGACAGCGACAGTTTGACCCGCCAGGTCCATGCCGCCACATCGCGCAGCCAGATGTCGCCCGGCGCATCGCCCGTCGTGCCGATGGCCGCGGCCACTAAGCCCTTGGCGCGATCCGCGCCCGCATCGCCATCGGGGGCGATTTCGATGGTTACGATTTCCTCTTTGGCGGCGCGCAGAATGGCCAATGCACGGTGCGAAGCGATGGCCGACCATTTTTCGCGGTGATCGAAATAATCAGAGAACTTGGCGCCCTCGGCCTCTTTGCCCGTGACCACGCGGGCGGTGATGAATGCCTCGGCGCGCATGAAATCGCGCAAACGGCCCAGCAGGTCGGCGTTTTCGGCCAGTTCCTCGGTCAGGATGTCGCGCGCGCCGTTCAGCGCGTCCTTGGTGGTGGCGACGGCCTCGCCCAGATATCCGGCGGCAAGGGCGACGGGATCGGCGCGGCGGTCATCCATGATGGCACGCAGCAGTGGTTCCAACCCGTTTTCGCGGGCGATCATCGCCTTGGTGCGGCGTTTGGGTTTGAACGGCAGGTATATGTCTTCCAAGGTGGCCTTGGTTTCGGCCTGCGCGATGGAACGCGCCAGCGCATCGGTCAGTTTGCCCTGTTCCGTGATCGACGACAGGATGGCAGCGCGGCGGGTTTCCATGTCGCGCAGATAGGTCAGCCGGTCGGACAGGTTGCGCAATTGGGTGTCGTCCAAACCGCCCGTCGCCTCTTTGCGGTAGCGGGCGACAAAGGGCACCGTCGCGCCCTCGTCCAGCAGGGCCACGGCGGCTGTGACCTGTTCGGGGCGGGCATTGATTTCACCGGCGATGGTGCGGGCAATACGGGCGGCGGTTTGGGCGGCGGTTTGGGCGGCGGGCTGGGACAAACTGGAAATCCTTATCAAAGCAGAGCAGCAGTCATAACCGCGTCTTGCCCCCCCGCCAAGGCGGCATTGCCATGAAACCTAGGGGCGCGGCGCGGGGGCGGTTTCCTGCCCATCGGCCAGTGTGGATTTTAACAGCGCCAGCATTTGATCGCGTGGCAGGCCCGCAGGAATCGGGGCGCATATGTCAACGCGGATCACGCCGGGGCGCAGGGGCCAGCCGCGCGCAGGCCAGCAGTGCCCCGATGACAGGCGCACGGGCACCACGCTCAGTCCCGCCAATTGATATAAAACCCCGACGCCAGCGTGGATTTTTCCGGTGGCGCGGCGTGACCCTGACGGGAAAATCAACAGGCTGCGGCCTTGGCGTGCCTGATCCGCGCCCTGACGCAGGCTGTCACGGATACCATCCAGCGATCCGTTGCGCGCCAGCGGGATATGCCCCATACGCCGCGCCACCCAGCCAATCAGCGGCAGGCGGAACAGTTCGGATTTGGCAAACATCGCCGGATTGCCAAGGATACGGGTGAAATGCAGGGTTTCCCATGTGCTTTCGTGTTGCGCGGCAAACAGCACCGGACCCGCCGGAATGTGGTGCAATCCATTGATTTCACACGAAATAGCGCACCATTTCAACATTTCCATCTGGCGGTGTAGAAACAGATTTGCCACCTGTTCGGCCCGTGATCTGCGCAACAGCCCCACCAGCAATGGCAGCGCCGCCAGCGCCGAACCCGCATAAAAAGCGGCGCTGCACAGGCCCATGCGCACTGGCGATTTTATATTTCCCGGCATAGGCTTGCCTTAAGCGTGGTGTTCCCCGTTCCTACAGGACGCGCCGCCGCTTGGCAAAGCAAGAGGAGCCGTAAATGACACAGGACCGGGAGCGCCTGAGCCGCGAATTGTTAGAGCTGGTCGCAAAGGAGGGCATGGTCGAGGCAACGACTGTTTCCCCCGATGCACGGTTGGAGGATCTGTCGATCCAGTCGGCGGATTTCATCATGATCCTGATGGCGATCGAGGAAAAATACGGTGCCTATATTTCGGTCGATAACGATCTGACCGAAACCGAAACAGTGCAGGATCTGCTGGATCTGGCCATCGCCAAGATCGAAGAGCAACAGGCCGCCTGATGCAGCGTGTTGTCGTGACGGGAATGGGCGCGGTTTCGGCCTGCGGATTGGGTGCGGATGCCCTGTGGTTGGCCGCGCGTGACGGAATAAGTGGGCGTAAACCCGTGCATTTTCCCGAAATCGACACGCAGCGCGTGGGCCATGCCGCCGCGCTGTCCGATGCGGACAAGGCGCATGTGGCGGCCATTGCGGGCCACCGCATGCGCGACCCTGTGGCGGGTTATGCGCTGATTGCGGCGCGTGAGGCGGTGGCGCAGGCGGGGTTGGGGCCGGATGATTTTGGCGATGCCTGCGGCGTGTCCATCGGGTCGGGATTTGGCGGTGCGCAGACCCTGAACAGCAATTACCTGAAATTCGCGACCCAGGGGTCGATGCGGCTGGACCCGATGTCGGTGCCGAAAATTATGAACAATGCCGCCGCAAGTTGGGTTTCGATCGAATTTGGCGCGACGGGTCCGGCCTATTGCATGGCGACGGCCTGCTCCTCGGCCAGTCAATCCATCGGGTTGGCGGTGCAGATGCTGCGTGCGGGTGCGGCCAGCCGGATGCTGGCTGGCGGCTCCGAGGCCTGTCTGGAGGGGGGCGTATTTCGCGTTTGGGAATTGCTGCGCGTTATGACCGCAGATCTGAACCGCCCGTTTTCGCAGGATCGCAACGGTATGATGCTGGGCGAAGGTGCGGGCGTTCTGGTGTTGGAAACTCTGGGCGCGGCGCAGGCACGTGGCGCCGAAGTATTGTGCGAAATCAAGGGCTACGGCACCAATTCCGATGCCGGTGATCTGCTGCGCCCTGATCCCGACCGCGCCGCGGCCTGTATGGGGTTGGCGCTGCGCGATGCAGGTTTGACTGCGGGTGATATCGCCCATGTCAACACCCATGGCACCGGCACCGTGGCCAATGACGTGACCGAAGCCGCCGCTTTGCGTCTGTGTTTTGGCGATGCTGTGCCACCCGTCACCGCGACAAAACCGGTACATGGTCATGCGCTGGGCGCGGCGGGGGCGCTGGAACTGATCGTTTCCATTGGCGCGTTGCGCGCGCGATTGGCCCCGCCCACGCTGAATTTTAGCGAAGCCGATCCCAAGGTGGGGCTGACGCCGGTTCACGGGCAGGCGATGGCGCTGGGCGCCGGGGCCGTGATGTCAAATTCGCTGGCCTTTGGCGGGATCAACGCATCACTGATCGTGGCGGATGTCTGATCCGGTTGTGACTGTTGGCGGGCTGTCGGGCAGCGATTGCGCGGCCTTGGCGGCATTGTTGTGGGGCCTGTCGGGCAGGGCAGGGGAGGCGGCGGGTCACACCCCCCTGATTGCGCCGGTGTTGCTGATGGGGCGGGCGGAACTGGCGGTGGCGGCCCATGCCATGCAACCGTCGCCCGGCCTTTGCGCCCTGCATGAATCACAACGGATCGAACGGTTCGCCCCCCTGCCGATGGATGCGCCCCTGCGCCTGTCCGCTGCGCAAACAGACGGTGGGTTTGCCCTGACCATCACGGCGGAAACGGGCGATGCACCACTGGTCAGGCTGCTGACAAGGCTGCGTTTTACCAGCCCGGCGCAGATCGCGGGCCTGACCGGCGCGACCTTTGGTGACCGCATGGCGGGGCAGGGCGCGACATGGCATAAAACCCGCCCGCTGGATGCGCAGTCCGTGGCGCGTTACCTGTCGTTAAGCCATGATAGAAACCCGATTCACCGCGATGATCAGGCGGCACGGGCGGCGGGCCTGTCGGGGGTGGTGGTGCCGGGAATGATGATTGCGGGGCTGGCCGAATCTCTGCTCGATGCGCCCGCGACCACATTGGCGACCCGTTTCATGGCCCCCGTGCCGCTGGGCGCGGCGCTGGAAATGGTGGCGGTGCCACGGCGCGGCGGATTCAGGGTGTTTGCCCTGCTGGGTGATCGCACCATTGCCGCCATCACCGATCTGGATACTTCTGCGGCGCCATAGGGCTGCTGCTACGGCGGCGGGTGGGCGGGCCAAACGGGGGGTGATCAGCGGCGGTTCAGGTTCAAATCCAGTGTGGCGGTCAGCGCCACCCGCGTGCCGGATTGCCCGACCAGAGAGCCAAGCCCCGTGCGCCCCACCGCATTTGTGGCATATAGATCAATATGCAGCGGCACCGATTTACTGTGACCGCGCAGGCCCGCTGCCCAGACAACAGGGTCGCCGTCATTCACCGGCGTGACCTCTCCGATCAAGGTCAGATTGTCGTTCAGCGCGAAATTCGCCCCCAGACCCAGCCCGTATTTGCGCACGCTGCCCCATGCCGCGCCCTTGGGCACCAGGTTCAGCGTCGCGCGGGGGGATATGTCATAGCTCATCGGTAGGGCCAGATACAGAACGCCGGTTTTGAATGTGCTGCTGTCGCGCCCGATCTGGGCAAGGGCCGACAGGGAAAACGGCGCGCCGCTGGCCTGATCCATAAACCGCAGTTTCAGCGCCACCTCGTATCGTTTGGTGAAATTGCGCAACTGCGAAGGGCCAACCGACCCGTCATTGGCATATTGTTCATAGGCCAGTTCGATCTGGCCGTCGTAATCTGGCGAAAATTGCAGCTTGCCGCTCCATCCGCCATCGCTGCCACCATTGGCCGATGCCAGTAAACGCCCCGGAGACAGGGTGCTGGCGCTGGGCAGCGTGAACCCGTCCAGTTGCAGCCCGCGCTGGCGCTGTGTCAGGGGGGTGCTGCCCAGATCGCGATAAGTGGCAGGCCAGCCCTGGCGGTGGCCCGGGGTGTAATTGATCATCGCGCCGAACAGGGCGGTGTCGCCATCGGGGAAAAACGCGGTGATCGCCGTGGCGGGGGTGGACCCCATGCCATTGGTTGCAAACAGATCCAGCGCCACCTTGGGCGAGAAGTGATAGCGCGCCCCCGCGGTCCAGATTGCCACCTTGCCAATCGCGCCGTTGCCCTTGATCACATTGCCGCCCGACAGCGGCATGTTCAGCGCGCCATAGGTGGTCCAGCGCGGGCTGGCCTGCCAGGTCAGCCCTGCGCCAAGCGCGGCAACCGTGCCGTAAAAATCAACGCCGTTGATCTGGTCGGGAAAGACCGAAACCGATGGGGTGACGTGAAATTGCAACCGCTCAGAGGCGGCATAGGTGACAGGCAAATGCACCGCACCAACCACAAATTTTTCCATATCGGGTTCGGGCGCGCCGTAAAACCCTGATGACAGGCGGAATTCCTCGACCGAGGCAAGCGCCGCCATCGACCATGCGCCGCGATCAAACAGTTTGACCTTGGCCGCGCCAGCAGTGGATCGCAGGATGAATTTGCGCGTCGCGCCCGCGATGGGGGCGGGGGTCAGGTCGTCAAATTGTGAATGGCCGAATGACAGGGTCACCCGATCCGATACTGCCCAGTCTGCACCGCCGAAATACACCTGATTGCCCGTGCCAAGCGTGCCGCCCGGCGCGGTCTGGTGCCAGCCTGTCCACAGTTTCAGCGTGCGCGCAGGCAGGGTATTGGCGGTTTCAAAATTGAACAACCGGTCGGGGTGGCGTTCCAGCGGCGTGGCATCCTGTGCCATCGCAGGCGCGGCGGCAGCCAGCCCGAAACCCAATGCGGTGCTGACAATCAGCGAAGAAATGCGGCGGAATGTCTGCGTCATGAAAACCTGCTGAAAAATGTTTGCTTGGCTCCGGCACAACAAACGGCCCTGAAATTGGATGCGGCCGCCGGATTGCATCGGTCATAGCAGTTTGAAACCCCAGCGAAAAGCAATTCTGCCCGATGTGAACAGTCAACCGTATGGGTTGCGCCATACCGGCCCGATTTTGCGGCACCCGATTTTGCTGCGCCTGATTTTGCCGTGATGGTCTGGCACGGGTTGCTCTGGCATGGGATGGTCTGGCACAAGGTGGGTTCATGCGTATATCACAGACATATATCACAGAGCCGCCGATTTGAACGCCGCCCCCACGACCCCGATAAAATCAGACATGGCCCCGCCATCGGGGATGTTGCGGTTCCTGTGGCGCGACGGCGGTTTGCACCGTGATCCGGCGCTGGTGATGGCGCTGGGCGCCAGCCTGTCACGGTTTGCGTTGATATTCGCGGTGAATGAAACCGCACGGCGCAGCGGCGGCGACGGGTTGGGCTGGCCCGTGGCGCTGTTGGCGGTGGCGGCGTTGTTGTTTTTGTGGCTGTCCTATCTGTCGCAATACCGGTCGCATGTGGTGATTTCGCGGGTGCAAACCCTGCTGCGCGGGCGCGTCACATCCATGTTGCTGCGCGCCGATATTGATTTCCTGCAATCGCGCGAACACGGACAGGTTTACGATGCTGTGACATCCGACATCACCGACCTGTCCGAGGCCATCGTATGGCTGTTGCGCGCCGCCGAGGCGGTGATCGTCATTGCCATCGCCATCCCGTATCTGTTCTGGATTTCCTACAGCGCGGGGCTGGCGACACTGGCCGCAATCGCGGTGGGGGCGGTGGGGTTTTTCCTGTTGGACCCGCCCGCACGGCGTCATGCCCGACTGGCCCGCGATGCCAATGGTGAATTCTGTGATCGGGTCGAGGACATGCTGGCAGGCTGGCGCGAGCTGCGCCTGAACACCCCCCGCGCTGCCGCGCTGGAACGCGAAACCCAACAGGTGATCGAAAACACGCGGTTGGCGCGGCTGCGCTCTGAACGCCTGTTCTCCGGTGCCACCACAGTATCGCAAAGCGCGATGGTGCTGTTGTTGTGTTTCGTGGTGGTGCTGGTGCCGCTGATGCAGGGCGCCGGGGCGGCGCTGATGTTTCAGGTGCTGACCGTGGTTTTGCTGACCTATGGCCCGATCGAGGCGCTGTTCAACGCCTTGCCGCGCATATCGGTGGGGCGCACCGGATATGAACGCATTTGCCGGGTCGAATCCGCGTTGCAGGCGGCGCAACCGGCGGCAATGGATGCGGTGGCAACCCCGCGGGGTTTCAGCGAAATCCGCCTACAAGGGGTCAGCGCCCATCTGGCCGAAACAGGCGGCGACGGCTTTCGCCTTGGCCCCGTTGATCTGGCGTTTCATCCGGGTGAAACCGTGTTTGTCACGGGCGGAAACGGGTCGGGCAAGACCACCTTGATGGGGGTGCTGACAGGGCTGCGCCGCGCCGATGCGGGGCAGGTGTTATGGGACGGGCAGGCGGTGGATGACACCAATGCGCCCGCCTATCACGCATTGTTCAGCGGGGTGTTTTCGGGGTTTCACCTGTTTGATCGCGCCTATGGTCTGAGCGATGCGGAACAGGCTGACCTGTCGGCCCGCATCAATGCGCTGGGCCTGTCGGAACGGGTGGCGCTGCATGCGGGGCGGTTCAACACATTGAACCTGTCGGCGGGGCAAAAACGGCGGTTGGCGCTGGCGGTGGCCATGGCCGAACAGCGCCCCATTCTGGTGCTGGATGAATTCGCCGCCGATCAGGACCCGGCCTCGCGCGCGTTTTTCTATGACCATTTGCTGCCGGAAATGGCGGCAGCGGGCAAACTGGTGATCGCGGTCACGCATGACGATCACCAGTTTGCCAAATGCGACCGTTTGGTGCGCATGGACGCGGGGCAGGTCACATCGGTGACGGTAATATCTGCGGCGGGGTCACAGCCATGAACATAAACATGACGCGGCCCAGCGGCACGCAGGCTGCACTGGCAGCGTTGCAGATCGCCAGCATCAGCATGGTGATCGTGGTGGTCAACATCCTGATCTATCGTGCGCGGCACCTGTTTATCCAGTGGCACCCCGAATTCGTGGCACAAGAATTGCCCACCATCAGCCGCGCCATTTCCGACCCGCGCATCGGTGAACCCTTTGCCGTCTGGATGGCGGTTTCTGCGCCCTTGCTGGTGTTGGGGGTGGCTGTGATCCTTTGGTTTGCATGGCGCGACTGGCGTTTGGCTGGCCAGCGTGGCGGGCTGATGCCGTTGCTGTTGGTTCTGGTGCTTTTGTGTCAGATCGCGGCGGCCTGCGGCATGGTTATCCTTAGCCAGTTCCGGTTTCCCGATCACCGCGATGCCCATATGGCGGGCAGCTATCTGTTTTTTATTGCACAGGCGCTGACAGTGGTTTTGGGCGGCTTTATTTCACGCAAAATGGCGCGGCTGGCATGGCGCAATGGCATGGTCTTTGCCCCTGCCAACCACCGCCTGCGTTGGCGGCTAATGGGGATTCCGGTGCTGTTGGTGCTGGCCTATCTGGCGCTGTTCATCATCAAGGATTTCGACATTGCGGGCTGGGATTGGTCGATCCATCAGGCCTATGTCTGGACCGAGCCCGCCACGCTGTCGTCGTTTCTGATCTATGTCGGGCTGTTTCACCTGGATGCTGCTGTACTGCTCCGACGCTATTTTTCGCGGTCGGCCACCTGATCCTTTTGATCCTGAAATGCCAGCATTTTTGCGGCGCGCCCGGCGCGTTGCAGGGCGGTGCCATGGGCCAGCAGGGCAAACAGGCCCAGCCCCCAAACCGTGATCCAGCCGCCGAAAATACCGGATAGAACCAGCATCAGGCAGATGAAAATCACCCGCTCCATGCGTTCAAACAGATCGGGCCAGTTGTCATTGCTGACGGGCATTTCCAGCGCCACGCGGGCCTTGGCGTATGAAATCAGGAATGATCCGCTGGCCGCCGCCATGCCCAGAGCCCATGCATCATGCACCCATGCCAGCGCGGCCAGAACGACCAGTTCCTGATAACGGTCCACCATGGCATCGAAATACCCGCCCCTGCGGCTGCTCAGGCCGCGCCGTCGCGCCACGGCCCCGTCCAGCGCATCAAAGGTAAAGGCCAGCGACAGGCACAACCCGAATGCCATATCCGAGCGATGCCACAGATAGGCCAGCGCGGACAGGCAAACCAGAACCAACCCCGCCGCCGTCACCTGATTTGGGGTCAGGCGGGCACGCACCAGCGGGGTTGATGCGGCCTCCCACAGGGGGTCGATGTGTTTTTTCAGCAATCCGTCGATCATGGCGCGGCCCCCTGTTCGCGCAGGCGCAGCATGGCGCGGCGCACCTTTTGCAACCGTGTGTAACGCGCATCCAATGCGGCGACGCGTGCCGGTTCGGGGCTGTAGCTGGCGGTGGTGGTGCGGTCGCGCAAACGGCGTGCGGCCTGCCACGGGTCTGCGGCCCAGCCCATCACGGGGGCCGCCAATGTGGCCGCACCCAAGGGACCGGCGTAACGCGCCGCGCCCACGCGGACCTCGCGGTTAAGGGCATCGGCCAGCATCTGGGCATAGGTTGCATTGGCCGCAACACCCCCGACCAGACTGATGGGGCCATCATGGCGCACGCCCTTTTCGCGGCTGACGCGGGAATAGGCCCAGCGGGTGTTCAAAACCACGCCCTCGATCGCGGCGCGGCGCATGGTGTTGGCGTCATGGTGCAGGGCCAGACCGTGAAACCCGCCGCGCAGCCGGTCGTCATCAACGGGCGCACGTTCCCCCGTCAGCCATGGCAGGAAAAACGGATCATCCGGTTGCGGCGCGCCCAGACCGGCAAAGGCCGCCGCCATGCCATCGGTGTCATCGCCGCTGCTGGTATCGGCCCCCGTCACCTGCGCCGCCCATTGCAATGCCGATCCCGCATTTTCCTGCGAGGCGACCAGCAATGGCCGGAACCCCACGGCGCTGGCAATCGTGGCATAGGAATCGGCGACAGACAGGCGGCGCGACGGAAAAAACCCTGCGATCCAGCAACTGGTCGAGGTGCAGATATGCAGCGCCCCGTCCGCCACCTCGCCCGATCCCAGCGCGGCGGCGGTGACATCGGATGCGCCGCCCATAACCCTGACATGCGCCCCCAAACCCAGATCGCTGGCGGCGCGTTCGGTCAGTGGCCCCAGCACGGCGGCCCCGTCGACAATCGGCGGCATCTTGTCCAGATCAATGCCGGTGATGCGGGCCAGTTTTGGCGACCAGCCCTCGCGGCCCGCGCGGCTGTCCATCATCCAGCTGAGGTTGGCGCTTTCGGCGCTGGTGGATGCAATGCCCGTGGCGCGCAGCAAGAGCCAGTCCTTGGCATCCATCAGCCAGCGGGTTTCGGCCCAGATGTCGGGCGCATTCTGGCGCAGCCACAGAAATTTTGCGGTCGGGTCCATGCCGTTTTTCGCGGGTGCGCCATTGGCGATGCGCAGCCATTGCGCCAGTCGCGGCAGGTTATAGCCGTGCAATTCGGGAAAGCCGCCGATCAGTTTGCGCCCCAGCGGGGCTGCGCGTTTGTCCAGCCAGCTCAGGCAGGGGCGCAGCGGTTGGTGATCCTTGCCCACGCAGATCACGTTGCACATCTGGCTGCCAAACACCAATGCCCCCACGCGGGATTTCAGGTCGGGCAGGTCATTGCGCAACCGCGTGCAGGCGCGGGTCAGGGCGGTCCACCAGTCCTCGGGCATTTGTTCGGCCATGCCGCCCGCGCCCAGATGCAGCGGATAGGGTTCAGAGGCCCGCGCAAGGATGCGAAATGCCGCGTCCACCGCGATCACCTTGACCGAAGATGTGCCGAAATCGGCCGAAATCACGATATCGGGGCGGGTCATGTCATCGCTGGGCGGGGGCGTGGGCGGGGGCGTGTGGGGCACTGAAACGGGTGGTCCTTCATTGCGGGGCTAAATATCTTGTCTGAAATGGCGGGTCGTCTATTGGTCAATGGATTTGCGCAAAAGGTCAATAATTGTCGGGCCTTGGCTGGAAATATCAAAGGCTGCGGCATGATTGCGCCCCCAATCGCGCAAGCGGACCAGCGTTTCGCGATCCTGTGCCAGCGTGATGATCCGGTCGGCCATGGCGGAACCATCCCCCGGGGGCACCAACAGTTCGGCCCCCGCGCCCGTCATCACCGTGGCAAACCCTGCGTTGGCAGCGGCGAGGGGGGGCGTGCCTGCGGCCATGGCCTCGGCCAGAACCAGACCAAAACTTTCGCCATGCAGGGCAGGGGCAAGGAACAGGTCGGCCCGCGCCACCAGCGCCCGTGCGGTGCTGTCATCGGGGGCGGGGCGCAGGGTGATGCCCTTGATCCTGTGCGTTTCTATATCGGCCTTAAGTCGCGGCAGCAGGGGGCCGTCGCCTGCGATGATCAATTCGCTGTCAGGCAGGGTCTGGCGCACCTGTTGCCAGATCGCGGGCAGCAGGGCCACACCTTTGCGTTGTTCCAGACGGCCCAGATATATGGCGCGCAGCGGGCGGGGTGTATCGGCGGATTGATCGCCCGCAGCAGCCCATGCCGACAGATCAATCGCAGGCGGCAGGACCATATCGGGGATCAGCCCCATGGCGCGCCACTGGTCATAGGGCACCTGTGACGGCACAATCACAGCAGACATGCGGCGTGCAAAATAGCATCCGGCGCGGCGGATATACCAGCGGATCGGGTCAAACCCGCGCCCTGCGGGCAGGGTGGCGTGATAGGTGGCAATCGTGGGCAGGTTCAGCCCGCGCCACAATTGCCAGGCCAACATCGGGGTCCACGGCGTATGCAGATGCACCGCATCGGCCCCCCATTCGCGCAGGCTGTTGATTTTGCGGCGCAGATCGGTGCGGCTGGCGCGGCTGATTTCAAATCCGGTGCCATGCAGGTGCATGTTGCGGTGGGTTCCCAGTTCCTCCCAATTGCCGGCCATGGCGCCATCGCCGGGCGGGCAAATGATGCGCAGGTCGTGCCCCTGCGATTGCAGCCAGACCGACAAATCGCGGATATGGGTTTGCACCCCGCCGGGGCGCGACATGGCATAGGGGCTGATTTGCACGATCTTCATGGTCGTAAACTTTGCCGCAATATCAGCGCACTGGCCAGCAGTGCCATCCATATCATGCCACCGAATGCGGCCCATGCCGGTGGCAGCACGTCATGTTCACCCAAGGCCCAGAATATTTTGACCGAAACAACCGACACATAGCCAAGCGCGCCAAACCCCACGGCACGCAGGGGGTTTAACCGGCGCTCGCGCCATGCGGCATGACCCAATGCAGCGCCCAGTAGCGCGCAAATTCCCGGCAAAAACAGCGCGCCATAGCGGCGCAGCCCTGCGGTTCTGGCATCCCCGCCGGGCCGGGGCAGGGCCAGAACACGGCGTAGATCACGCTGTGGCAGATACAGCGCGGGCACCGCAAAATAGCGCAATTCTGCTGCGGTGACCGGTAGGTCGGTTACCAGCTGGTGATGCTGTTGTTTGATCATCCGGCTGTCCGCCCCGTGCTGCCACGTCACCACGTCACGCAGGATCCATTGGTTGTCGACCGCGGTCGGATGGGCCGATTTCGCCATGGTGATAGCAGAGAGTTCTGCATCGTTCAGGCCAGAAAACACCATGATATCAGCCATTTCCGGATCATCATCACGCCCGATGCGGGCGCGCAGTGCTGTGGCATTTTTCACCACCCATTGCGGCTGTGACAGTTCGGGGCCAAAACGATCCGCATAGCGGCCCAGCCCCGTTTCCACCTGTTGAAACACCGCCCAGGGGCGCAGGTGGGTTTCCATCACAACCTGTAGCCCCCCCAACAAAAGACCGATCAGCGCCAGCGCTGGCAGCATCGCCCAAGGGGCAGCACCGGATGCCGACAGGATGACGGTTTCCATTCTTTGGCGGCGCAACAGTTCGGCGATCAACCCTCCGGCAAGGCAGGCCATGGGCAGCAATCGCGTGACGATATCGACGCCGCGATAGGTCAGGTAGCGCGCAATTGTATGTGCCAGACTGCCCTGCGACGTGTTGATCAACTGTTTGCCGGTGCTGGCCAGATCAATCGAAAAGGCGACCATCAGCAGGGCGAAAACGATAAACCCGATGACCCGCAGATGCAGGGATATAACCATACGGGTCTGTATGGAAAACAGCCTCATGGCGCAGCGCGCTGCGGGGTCATCAGGCCTTCGCCCTTGGCCGCGATAAGGGCCAGCGGCGGGGCAAGATAGGCAATGACCGCCAGCACCACCAGCGGGCCGAATGGCAGCTGTGCAGCTGACAGGATGCCCCGTCCCGCCACATCCATCACCATGACCCACAGCAGCGCCAGCGGCAGCGCCACAAACCGCGCCAGCCCGCCGGAATATAGCAGCGCAACCAACCCGGCCAGGGCCGCCATCGGCACCAACAGGATGCGTGCCAACAGGTCTGTGGGTGTTTTCTGTTTCGATACCAGATCAACAGGCCGTTGCGGCACAGGCACAGGCACGATCGTATCCATGGCAAAGGCAAATGTCGCGCTGTCGGTGCGAAAGGAATCGATGGTCATGTTGTCCGTGGGGCCGGTGGTCAGCCTACCGGAGTAACCGACCAGCGCACGCATGACCAACCTGTGCTGTTCGTCCGCTTCGGGCGCGGTGATGGCCCAGTCAGGCGACAGGCCCGCCCGCCATTGGCGGTTCTGCGCATCCTCGAATATGAATATCGGTGGCGGTTCGTGCCCTTGGTTTTCGGGAGTGATGACGGTCATCCGGTCAATGCTCTGCACCCTGCGGTGCGGCGCGCGGCCAATGATCCGGTCGCGCAGATGATCGGCCTGCAACGTGGCCACGGCCACCTGTTGCGCCAGCTGGGCCCGTGGCACGACCTGCCCCGCGACGCCCCATGCCAGCGCCCCGCCCGCACAGCCCAACACCAGCGCAAACCCGACAACGCGCCGCCATGCGATGCCACTGCTGGCCAGGATCAACAGTTCGCCCCGTGACCGCGCATCGGATATGGCAAAGAACAGCGCGACCATCAGCCCCAGCGCCAGCGCCAGCGCCGCAATGTCAGGCGCATTCAGCAGCAGCAACCAAGCCAGATTTCGGACTCTGCCGCCATGTGACAGGACCTCGTTCATCAGGCCTTCGAATACCTCGGCTAGAAATACGGCTTCGATCAGGGCCATTATGCCCAGCGTTTTCAACAGGCTGGGCCATAGCAAGACCCGTGTCACCGCGCCGGTCAGGGCCATGACCCGCCCGTCAGCGCGGCCAGCAATGCCAGCCCGCCACCCGCTGCGATCCATGAATCCAGACTGTCGAATGCGCCACCCTGACGGGCCAGCAGAACGGGGTAATCCTTGACCCCTGCGTCGCGTTTATACTGCGATGCAATCAGATCACCCGCCAGTGCCAGTGCCGCCACCAGCCCCGCAACGGCTGCCATCACCGCCATCGGCAGTGCCAAGGCCCAAGCCAAAGCCAGCGCGGTCAGCACCAACATGAATGCGCCACCCAGCAACCCCTCGATGGTTTTGCGCGGGGACAGGCGGGGAAAGGCAGGGGTGCGGCCCAGCAATTTGCCCGAAACCAGTGCGTATCCGTCAAAGCTTTCGACCAGAATATAAGCCAGCAGCATCAGCGGCGCATATTGCGGCAGGGTCAGCCCCTTGGCCAATAGTAGAAATGGCCAGCCGGGAAAGGCAGCCGCCTGAAGGGCGGGGCGCAGTTGTTGCCACATCGCAAGCCTTTGCACGCTTATCGGCAAAGGCCAGCGCGGCAAATACGCAAGGATCGCGGGCAAGCCGCAAATCAGGCATAGCACCATCAACAGGGGCAAAGGGCAAAACAGCGCCAGTGCCACAACCGTCCCTGCAAAGACCGCATTCACCCAAGCCAGTTCGGGACGAAACCGCACATGGCCGACCTCGTATCCGATGCGCCCGCCCAGCAGCACCAGCGCCGCATACAGCCACCAGCCGCCCAGCCATGTCAGCCCGATGATCACTGCGGCGATCAGCGCCGCGCTGTGCATGGTGCGCAGGATATCCGCGCCCAATGCGCGGGTCGCCGGGCGCAACCAGATCAGCCCCAGAATTGCGTAACCTGTCGCCAACAACCCCGCGCCAAGCGCGGCCATGGTGGAGATGCCCAGCCCTAGCACGTTGAATCGCCAGCAAAATCCAGCAGGGCGTTGTGGGCTTCGGTGTCGTTCATCTGTTGCGGCGGGTGTTTGAACAAAAACGCCGAGGCCGCATCAACCGGCCCCGCCAGCCCGCGATCCAGCGCGATACGGGCGCAGCGGATGGCGGTCAGCGCCTCGGCCGCGGCGTTCGGGCTGTCCTCGACATCCAGACGCAGTTCGATGTTGGTGCGCGCCCCGCCGAACAGGCGGCCCTCAAGCCGGATATAGGCAACCTTGCGGTCGTTCAGCCATGGCACGTAATCGGACGGGCCGATGCGGATATCGTTGCCGTCCAGCGGGGCGGACATGGCGGATTGCACGGCCTCGGTTTTGCTTTCGCGTTTGCGGGTCAGGCGGGCGGGGTCGGACATGTTCAGAAAATCGGTATTGCCGCCCACGTTCAACTGATAGGTGCGATCCACCGTCACACCACGCATTTTCGCCAGATCCACCAGCGTGCGATGCACAATTGTGGCCCCGAACTGGGCCTTGAAATCATCGCCCAGCACAGGCAGGCCCGCAGCGGTGAATTTCGCGCCCCATACGGGATCAGAGGCAATGAAAACCGGAATGCCATTGACCAGCGCACAGCCCGCCGCCAGCGCGCAATCGGCGTAAAATTCCACGGCTTCCTGCGCGCCGACGGGTAGAAAAACCAACACCACCTGCGCGCCTGTTTCGCGCAAGACCGCAATCACCTGATCGCGGGTCAGGGCAGGGGCATCCGCGCGGGCGAACCCGCGTGCGCCATGGGTCAGCATATGCGCGGCGACACCATCCAGATCGGGGCCACGATGGACCTGTGCGCGCTGCTCTGACAGATCATCGTGAAACCGTTCGGTGCAATTGGGGTCGGCCAGAACCGCCGCGCCGATGGGCTGGCCCACCTTGCGCGCATCCACGTCAAACCCTGCAACGATGTCGATATCCGCAGGGGTGTAACCACCCAATGCAGGAAAGCTGACCCCGACCGCCCGATCCCCCTGCGCACGGCAATAGGATATGCCCTGCACAACCGAACTGGCGCAATTGCCAACACCCACGATGGCGGTGCGGATCAGGGCCGGATTTTCGTGGGATTTCATTGCTTTAATACTCCATCACTGACGGCAAAAGTGACCAGATGCTGACGCCCTGTTATCGGGTCCATGCCATGAATGCGCAGCCCCGTCACACGTGGGATCATGCCGGTTTCGTCCAGTTCCAGATAGCCCGAAATCAGGCGTATCTGACGGCCGCCGTAGTCTGCCCATAGCGCCGGTTTGCCGGATTTGTCCAGCCGCAGAACGGGCCGCAATTGCGGCAGTCCGGCAAAGCGGATCACATAGCCGTCGCCCTGTTTACGGGCGCGCACCCCATAGGCCAGCCGGCGTTCAAAGGGCTTTAGCGGCTTGACCTCTCCGCCGTCATTGAACCGCCGCCAATAGGCATGCAGCGGCGTGGCCTGATCCAATGCGCCCGCCTGCATGTGTGCGCTGTAAACCACCGTGTTGGCATTCATCGACCGTTGCAGATAAAACACCTGTCCCTGATCGGCGGGCTGTGGCCAATCCGGGCGGGCAGGGGCGAAATATGCACCCGTTTGATGCGCGATCACCCGCAGGTCGGCCGCCACAGAAGGGGGCGCATAGGCAAGGCACAGCCAGACCAGAAGCGCGCTAAATTTCAGGCCGGAACGCCTGTTTTGTGAATCCATCTTGCCCGTCATCTGGTGCCGGCCACTGCCTTTGTTGCTGTAATCCAGCAGGGCGGGAAAATGTCCCGTAGGGGCGGCGATAGCATTGCTGCCCTTTTATTGATATAAATTTCTAGGATTTTCATGGGCGCGGCAAGCCGAAACATCGCCACTTCTAATTCCGATGAAAATTGTCGGATTGACTAATCCGAGGGTTTATATCAGGCTTAGGCAAACATCCAGCCACCCCGATTCATGCGGGCCAGCCCGATTCGTATTATTGAAAAGGAAAGCCCCGAATGCGTATCGCGCAACCCTTGTCGCATGACCGCTGTTTCGCCCCCGAGGACGAGGCAGGCAAGGCACCCAGCGCGATGGAGTTGCTGGCGAATATGCCGACCTATCGCGCCGAAGACCTGTGCGACGGCGGGATCGAGGCGCGGATTGTTCTGGGGCAGCAGGCCTATTCCCTGCGCATCACCAAAGCAGGGAAACTGATCCTGACCAAATAACGTCGCGGGCCATCTGGTCTGACACTCTGACGACTTTCATTCGTTTTACCAAGGAAAACAACGCTCTATGACCTATTTCGTTAAATCCGCAGCTCTGGCCCTTTTGGGTGGCACCGCGATGGCCTCCTCTGCGCTGGCAACTGATCGCGCCGCCGTGCTGGACACATACGCCAATATCGCCCTTGCCGGATACGAGGACAGCCTGACCACGGCCAAGGCGCTGGATGCGGCGATCGAGGCGCTGATCGCCACCCCGAGCGAGGACACCCTGACCGCTGCGCGCAGCGCATGGCTGGCCGCCCGCGTGCCCTATCAGCAGACCGAGGTATTCCGGTTCGGCAACGCCATCGTTGACGATTGGGAAGGCAAGGTAAACGCCTGGCCGCTGGATGAAGGCTTGATTGATTACGTCGATGGCGGCGGCGCGACTGACGAAAATCCCTATGCTGCGCTTAACGTGGTGGCGACGCCGAAATTCACCCTGTCGGGTGCTGAAATCGACGCCAGCAGCATCACGCCGGCGTTGTTGTCCGACACCCTGCACGAGGCGGACGAGGTCGAGGCAAACGTGGCGACAGGTTACCACGCCATCGAATTCCTGCTGTGGGGGCAGGACCTGAACGGCACCGATGCGGGCGCGGGCAACCGTCCCTTTACCGATTACGCTGCGGGCGACGCCTGCACCAATGGCAACTGTGACCGTCGCGGTGAATACCTGAACGCGGCCAGCGATCTGTTGATTTCGGATCTGGAATTCATGGTCGCGCAATGGGGTGCCGAGGGCGAGGCCCGCACCACGCTGACCGCCGATGAAAACGCCGGTTTGGTGGCGATGCTGACTGGTATGGGCAGCCTGTCCTATGGCGAACAGGCGGGCGAGCGCATGAAACTGGGCCTGATGCTGAACGACCCCGAAGAAGAGCATGACTGCTTTTCCGACAACACCCATAATTCGCATTTCTATGACGGGCAGGGCATTTATAACGTCTATAACGGCAGCTATACCCGCGTCGATGGCAGCGTGGTGACGGGCGACAGTCTGGCCGATCTGCTGGCCGAAGCCGATGCCGATGTCGCCACCCGACTGGGTGCGGATCTGGATAACACCATGGCGAAACTGGGCGCACTGAAAGACGCGGCTGACGGTGGATTTTCCTATGACATGATGCTGGCGCGCGGCAATGCCAAAGGCGAGGCCCTGATCATGGGCGCGGTGGATGGTCTGGTGACCCAGACCCGTTCGATCGAACGCGCCGTGACGGCATTGAAACTGGACCAGATCGGGTTTGAAGGCTCTGACAGCCTTGATAATCCTTCGGCTGTTTTCCAGTAAAAACATCCGGTTGGATACTGTATGATATCAAGCGCGGTCCGGTGACGGGCCGCGTTTTTTCTGTTCCAGCGGCGCCGATTGCCCGTTCTACCCGCGCCCTGCGACAACGCGTGCAGCATGTGATATTGCTTTCTGATTGAAATAGTCAGGTTTCTGTGCGAATGCGCCTTAACGGAGGTAGCCATGCGCCAGACTCACACCCTTACCGCTTTCTTGACCATCGCCCTGCTTGCCGGTTCAGCCAGTGCTGAAAACCGTCCTGATCCGGCCCGTGATCTGGTTCATCCGGTGCTAAAGGTCCAGCCACGCACCGCCGCGGAAACCGCGCGCATTGCGCCCGTTCTGGCCCCGCCCGCCGATTTCACCAAACCCGAACCATTCGAGGAAAACCCCGGCGGTGCCACCACCGTGCGGGCGCGATCCACCGCCGATGCGTTTTCACAGCCATCGGGAAACATGGCGTTTGAACGGGAAATGGATTTCAAACTGGGCAACGGGCTGTTCAAAAAACTCTGGGTGTCGTCGCCCTCGTCCACCCTGGCCTCGGATGGGTTGGGGCCGGTTTACAATGCGCGTTCCTGCCAGAGGTGCCACCTGAAGGACGGGCGCGGCCATGTGCCCACCGGCCCCGATGACAGCGCCGTTTCGATGTTTTTGCGCCTGTCCGTGCCCGCGCCCGACGACAGCGACATGACCGAAGTCGAAACCTACCTGGCGGCCTTGGGCGACAGGGACCGCACCCGCCCCGACCCCGTTCTGGGGGGCCAGTTACAGGATTTCGCAATCCCCGGTCACGCAGCCGAGGGCCAGATGCGCATCACCTATACCGACCGGCCCGTGACCCTGTCGGATGGCACGGTGATCACCCTGCAAGCGCCCGAATATTCGGTGGCCGATGCGGGCTATGGCGCGCTGTCGCCCGATCTGCAACTTAGCCCGCGCATCGCTCCGACCATGTTGGGCATGGGCCTGCTAGAGGCGATCCCCGCCGCCGATATTCTGGCCAATGCCGACCCTGATGATGCGAATGGCGATGGGATTTCGGGGCGCGCACAGGTGTCGTGGTCGCTGGAACATGACCGCCTGATGCTGGGCCGGTTCGGGTGGAAGGCGGGCAACCCTTCTGTGCGTCAACAATCGGCCAGTGCTTTTGCCGGTGACATCGGTATTTCCAATCCGATGTTTCCCTATCCGGCGGGCGATTGCACCGCGACGCAGCGTGATTGCATGAATGCGCCCCATGGCGACGGTGACGATCGCGGTTTTGAACTGGATGCCCAAGGGCTTGATCTTGTGACCTTTTACAGCCGTAATCTGGGTATTCCGGCGCGCCGCGACGTGGATGACCCGCAGGTGCTGCGCGGCAAGGCGGTGTTTTACCAATCGGGCTGTGCGTCCTGTCACCAGCCGAAATTCGTGACCGACCGTGTGCCGGACCACCCGGAACAAAGTTTCCAATTGATCTGGCCGCACAGCGACCTGTTGCTGCATGATATGGGCGAGGGGCTGGCCGATCACCGCCCCGAAGCCCGCGCCACGGGCCGCGAATGGCGCACCGCGCCCCTGTGGGGGATCGGGTTGACCAAACAGGTCAGCGGGGTAGAAGCCTATCTGCATGACGGGCGCGCCCGCACCCTGCTAGAGGCGATACTGTGGCATGATGGCGAAGCGGCCACGGCCCGCCAGTCTGTTATGGATTTGCCCGCGCCGGATCGTGATGCCCTGATCCGTTATCTGGAAAGCCTGTGATGATGAATGCTCTACTGACTGCGATGATTTTGGCCGGTTTGATGGCGGCCCCGGCTGTGGGTGATGTTCGCGATGCGGTGCAGGAACACGTGCTGCCCGCCACATCCGGTTTCGCCGCAACCACGGCGGTACTGGCCGCTGCGGCGCAGGCCGATTGCAGCGCAACACCATTGCGCCCCGCCTATCAGGCGGCGTTTGACAGCTGGATGGGCATTTCGCATCTGCGCCTTGGCCCGATGGAAGAAGAGGGCCGTGCCATTGCGATATCATTCTGGCCGGACAAAAAGGGCATGATCCCGCGTGCGCTGAACAGGTTGATCGAGGCGGCAGACCCGGTTGCCACCGACCCCGCAGAATTTGCCGAGGTGTCCATTGCCGCCCGCGGCTTTTTCGCCCTGGAACGGTTGTTATATGATCCGGTGTTATCGGATTATGGCGATGGCGATTATGATTGCGTGCTGGTGCAGGCGGTCGCGGGCGATCTGGCGCGGATGGCGGCGGATATTGATCGCGAATGGCGCACAGGTTTCGCGCAGGAACTGGAACAGGCGGGGGGCGAAAACTCGCGCTATCTGGACCCGCGCGAAGCCTTGCAGGCGATTTACACCGCGCTGGATACGGGGCTGGAATTCAACGCCCTGCAACGGATCGGCAGACCCATGGGCAGTTTCGCCAAGCCCGCGCCGCGCCGCGCCGAGGGGTGGCGATCAAACCGGCCCTTGCGCAATGTGAACCTGTCACTGATGGCGCTGCGTGATCTGGCGCATGCGCTGACGGATGTGGCGACACCACAAACCGATGCTGCTTTTGCTGATGCGCTGGATGTGGCGGCGCGGCTGGATGATCCGGTTTTTGCGGGGGTTGCCGACCCATCGGGGCGGTTAAAGGTCGAGATTCTGCAACAGCGGATCGCAGAGATACGCCACGCGATTGCCAATGAAATCGGCCGGCCACTGGGCATTTCGGCAGGGTTTAACGCGGGCGATGGCGATTAACACCGGAGGCAGGTAAATGGCAACAAGGCGCGGATTTCTGGCCGGTATTCTGGCCGCAGGGGCGTTGCCGCAGGTCAGCTGGGCCGATGCGGGCGCGCCGGAAATGTTGGGTGCCTGTCGTGACGATGCGGGGGCATTCGGGTTGGTCGGGCTGGACGGGCAGGGGCAGGCCCTGTTCCGTATCCCGTTGCCCGCGCGGGGCCATGCGGCAGCGGCACATCCGACCCACCCCGAGGCCGTCGCCTTTGCCCGCCGTCCGGGCACCTATGCGCTGGTGATTGATTGCATGACGGGGCGCATCGCGCATGAAATGCAGGCACCCGCAGGGCGGCATTTTTACGGGCACGGCGTGTTTGTGGCGGGGGGGGATATACTGGCCACCACCGAAAATCTGATTGATACCGGCGAGGGGCGCATTGGCCTGTGGTCGCGCAGCGATGGCTATGCGCGCATTGGCGAATTGGCCTCGGGCGGGGTGGGGCCGCATGATATCCGGTTGCTGGGTGATGATGTGCTGGCCGTGGCGAATGGCGGCATTCGCACCCATCCCGACCATGGGCGGGACAAGCTGAACATAGCGACCATGCGGCCCAACCTGTCTTATGTTTCATTGCGGGATCGTGCGGTGGTTGAACAGGTGACGCTGCCGCCGGAACTGCACCAGAATTCGATCCGCCACCTTGCTGTCGGGCCGGACGGGCAGGTCGGATTTGCCATGCAATGGCAAGGCGATACAGCGGATGTCGTGCCACTGTTGGGGCTGCACCGGCGCGGGGCTGCGCCCATTCTGGCGCAGGCTGATGCGGGTGAACAGGTGGCGATGCAGGGCTATGCGGGCAGCGTTTCCTTTGACGGTGCCGGGGCGCGGATCGCCATCACATCGCCGCGTGGCGGGCGGTTGCATGTATTCGATGCGGTGGATGGCGCATTTTTACACAGCCACAAACGTGCTGATATTTGCGGGCTTGTCGCAGGCGCGCAGGGGTTTGTGGCGTCGGACGGATTGGGGGTGATCCTGTCGGTGACGGATCGTCCACGCCTGTTGGCCCGACACGACGGGCAGGCATGGGACAATCATTTGGTCCGGTTGTAGCCAGCCGCACCCGAAATTCCAGCGGGCCTGAGGGAACAGGTGGCGGTAGCGTCAGCGCATAAAGCGACTGCACAGGCGCACGCCCATCACAAACAGGCCCATCGTCAGCGCCAGTTGCATGGGCAGGGCCGCCACATCGGGCGCAATCAGCACCATGCCAGCGGTGCCAGCCGCCACCGCCAGATGCACCGGATCAGGCCATGCCGCCACCGAACGCGCCGTGTCACGCAGCCCGATCAGGGCATCGTTACTGCCATCCAACTGCATCGCAACGGCAACCGCGTTGTTGCGGTGATCGGTCGGGGTCTGTCGGTTGTGCATGGTCTGAATAATCCGTTTTGCTGTCTGGGGGCCCGGAAATAACAGGGCAAAATCACATGCGCGGGCAATCTTTCCCTGACCATGGCTTTGAAAAGTTAACAAACCCTCAAGCTGGGAGGATTTTACAAACTGTTCCTGCGGGCTTGTCTGGCCTAACATCAAAAAAATCGTATCAAAGGGGGGGGCATGGCAGGATCACGCAAGACATGGCGCCGCGACGAGATCGTTGCCGCGGCGGCGCATTGTTTCATGCAGCAAGGGTATCACGCCACGCGCATTGATGATGTGGCGGCGCATCTGGGCTGCACCAAAGGGCGGATTTACCATTACTGGCCGACCAAGACCGACCTGTTTTTCGATGTGCATCGCGCAGGAATGGCCCGGTTGTTTGCGGCTGTTGACCCCTTGCCCGACGGGCCGAACGGGGCGGCGCAACTGGCGGGGCTGCTGCACGCCCATGCCCGCGCCATGCTGGATCACCACACCTATGAAACCGTGGTGGCGCAGGGGGTGCAGGTGCATCGCTTTAATAGGCTGAGCGATGTGCAGCAACAGGTCATGTCCGATCTGATCGCCAGCCGCGACAGGTTTGAAACCCTGTTTTTGCAGGCGTTGATGCGGGGCATGGCCGATGGCAGTCTGGCCTGCGAAAACCCGTCGATCACGGTCAAGGTGCTGCTGGG
The DNA here is from genome assembly GCA_050633465.1 of Paracoccaceae bacterium. GTDB lineage: Bacteria > Pseudomonadota > Alphaproteobacteria > Rhodobacterales > Rhodobacteraceae > UBA3069. The sequence continues at coordinate 102,789 of JBOEGO010000020.1, forward strand.
CGGGTTGCAGTGGTCGATCATCTGGTATCGCCCGCAGCAGGGTGAAACCGAACAGGACCGCGCCGATCTGGCGGCGCAGATGGTGCATCCGCTGTTGCATGGGGTAAAGAAACACGATTGACGGCGAAACATACTCGTGAGTATCTTTTTGCAGGAGGAGAGATACAATGCGAATATTGATCACGGGTGCGGCGGGTTTTATCGGCCAGCGGCTGGCAGCTGCGTTGATCAAACGCGGCAATCTGATGCGTGGTGATGTCAGCCAGGCGATCGCCGGAATTGACCTGTGCGATCTGGCGGCGCCACCCGCGATGGATGCGCCGTTTCCTGTGCAGGTTGTCACTGGCGATCTGGGCGATCCTGATTTCGCCGCCTCGCTGGTTGATGCGCAATATGACAGCATATTTCACCTTGCGTCCCTGTTGACGCTGGTGGCGGAACAGGACAGCGCCCGCGCCTTTGCCGTGAATGTCGATGCCCTGCGGCGGATGATAGAGGGCGCAATGAACCGGCCGCGTATCCTGTTCACTTCATCGATTGCGGTGTTTGGCGGGGTGTTGCCGGATGTCGTGGATGAAACCGTGCCCCCCGGCCCCGCCACCACCTATGGCAGTCACAAGGCGATCAACGAATTGCTGTTGGCCGATGCCAGCCGCAAGGGGCAGGTGGATGGCCGCAGCTTGCGCCTGCCCATCGTGTTGACCCGCCCGTGCCCGTCCGGGTCCGACGCGGGGGCCGTGTCGGATATGGTGGCGGGGATCATCCGCGAACCGCTGGCAGGGGGCGATATATCGGTGCCGATCCGCGCCGACACGCCGCTGACCGTGGCTTCGGCCCGCGCCGTGGTGAATGGGTTGATTGCGCTGCACGAATTGCCCGCCTCCGATCTGCCAGCGGGCCGGGCCATACATCTGCCCGCGCTGACGGTAACCCCCGCCGAAATGATCAAATCGGCGCTGGCGCGTGGGGCCAAGGGCGCGGTGGAATTTCGCCCTGACCCGCAGGTGCAAGCAGTGGTCGACGGCTGGCCGGACTGCTTCTCCTCGGTCCATGCTGGGGCATTGGGCATAACAGGGGATGCGGATTTCGACGCGGTGCTAAGCGATCATCTGGACAGCGGCAAAGGGGGGCAACCATGAGCGATATTTGCATCATCGGTGCCGGATCATCCGGCGTGACCGTGGCCAAATCGCTGGCCGAACGGGGGCTGACATTCGATATTTATGAAAAGGGCAGCCAGATCGGTGGCATGTGGCGCTATGAAAACGACAACGGGCAATCCAGTTGCTATGCTTCGCTGCACATAGACACCAGCCGAGAAAATCTGGGCTATCCGGATTTTCCGATTGATCCGTCCCTGCCGGATTTCCTGTCGCATCGCCAGTTCTTGATGCATCTGGAGAGCTATGCCGAGGCCTTTGATATCCCCCGACACGTGCGTTTCAACACCGAGGTGGTCACGGTCCACCCGATTGCAAACAACCGCTGGCAGGTGACCCTGAAGGGTGGCGAGCAGCGGGAATACCGCGCCGTGATCATCGCCAATGGCCATTTGTTCGACCCGCGCCTGCCCGATTTTGCGGGCCAGTTTGATGGCAGCACAATCCACGCGCACCACTATCGCACCGCCGCCCCATATGAGGGCAAGCGCGTGCTGGTCGTGGGGATCGGCAATTCGGCGGTGGATATCGCGGTCGACCTGTGCCGCAGGGCCGAACATATATACCTGTCGACGCGCCGTTCGGCATGGGTGATGCCGAAATATCTGATGGGCATTCCGATTGACCGCTGGGGCGGGTTTCTGACACGCAAGTTGCGCCTGCCTGCGCCATGGGCGCGTCGCGTGATGGCGCGATTGATCCGGCTGGGTGTGGGAGATCAGCGCCGTTTCGGCCTGCCGCGTCCCGCGCATCCGATGTGGCGCGAACATGCCACGCTGTCGCAGGATCTGCTGCCCAATATCGGCCATGGTTACATTTCGGTGAAACCCAACGTGGCCGAGCTGCGCGGGCAACAGGTGGCCTTCAGCGATGGCAGCGCGGCGGATGTGGATGCGATCATTTATGCCACCGGGTATAATGTGCGCTTTCCCATGCTGCCCGATGATGTGTTTGATGCGGGGCGCGATGCAGGGAAATTATATCGCCGCATGGTATCGCCGGATCAACCGGGGTTGATCTTTGCCGGATTGGTGCAGCCGGTGGGGCCGACAATCCCGCTGGTCGAAATTCAGGGGCGCTGGATTGCGGCACATCTGTCGGGGGCGATGGCGCTGCCCGATAAGGCGGGGCAACAGGCCGAGGTCGAGGCCCACCGCAGTTTACAGCGAAAAACCTATCTGGATGCCGCGCGCTATTTACTCGAGGTCGATTTCGGAATCTATTCACGCCAGATGAAACAAGACATGGAGTCGGGCCAAGCCGGGGAGGGCTGAGGCCCGTCACCATAGGGGAGGAAACGACATGAGCAAACGCTGGACGCGACGGCCGGAACCGTCAACATGGGGGGATTGGGGCGACGACGACCAATTGGGCCGGTTGAACCTGATTACGCAGGACAAGGTGAAAGAGGGGCTGCTCGAGGCCCGCGAGGGGCTGTCGTTTTGCCTGTCCTTGCCGCTGGATTACCCCGGTGGCAGCGATCTGAACCCGCGCCGCAAACCGCCGGTTCTGCGCCCTACGCTGCGCGGGGACGGGCCGAATTTCAACGCCGTGACGCGGGTGGATGAGACCGGACCAACGGATGTATTTTGCGACGATCTGGCGATATTACACCTGCAATATTCGACGCAATGGGATGCGCTGTCGCATGTGGGGTCGCATTTCGATGCGGATGGCGACGGGGTGGCGGAAAAACTATATTATAACGGGTTTCGCGCTGGGGTGGATATCACTGGCCCCGATGGGGTGGACGGTGCGGGTGTGGGCGAAGGCAGCACCAGCCACGCCGGTAAACTGGGCATCGAAAACATGGCCGCGACATCGGTGCAGGGCCGCGCCGTGATGATCGATTTGCACGCTCATTTCGGGGATGCGCATACACTGGTCGATTACGCCATGCTGGCCGATGTCATGGCCAAGGATGGCGTGGTGGTGGAAGCGGGCGATATGGTCTGTTTCCACACCGGATTTGCACAAAAGGTGCTGGATGCGGGCAAACAACCAAGCAAGGAATTGCTGCACGGCACAGGCGCATCGCTGGACGGGCGCGACCCCGCGCTATTGGACTGGATCACGCGATCGGGCGTGGCGATTCTGGCAGCGGATAACTATGCGGTAGAGGCATTTCCGGGCCGTGACGGGGAGGACACCTGCTGCGCCATGCTGCCGCTGCATGAACATTGCCTGTTCAAGATGGGCATCCATTTGGGCGAGCTGTGGCACCTGACCCCGCTGGCCAACTGGCTGCGCGATCATGGCCGCAACCGGTTCCTGCTGACTGCGCCGCCGCTGCGCCTACCCGGTGCCGTGGGCAGCCCAGTCACGCCCGTCGCGACGGTTTGACCGTCACCCAGCGGAGCGGCTAGCGCCGCACATGATGCACGCCCCGCCGCGTTCCGCTTTGGGGCTGGGGCAAGTCGTGGGGCGACGCATGTTTGATGGCATCACGATTGGGCGCAATGCCGGAGCCTCCGGCGGGAGTATTTGTGCCAAGAAAAAGTGCAAGGGCTGTCCGGCTTTTTCTTGGCGCAAGTACTCTCGGGGGGTGAGGCGTGAAACGCGATAGCGTTTCAGGGCGAGGGGGGCAGACAGCCCCCCCTTTGCCGCCGCGCCCTTGGGCGTGGCAAATAATGTTTGCGCAATCGGGAATGGTTGATTGTCGCGCTATCTGAAATGGTATACCAAAAACGCAAGACTGTGGCAGCTTGTTGATTTGCTGCACGGCGATGGAATTTGACCCTTTCTGGAAAGGACATGACATGGACGGCGCAACACCCGATTTCACCCCGCACGGCAAGCATCTGATCGCAGGCGCATGGGTTGCTGCGGCGGAGAAATTTCAATCTGCTCCGGCGCATGGTCCGGCGCATTCCTTTGCGGCGGGCACGCCTGAATTGATTGATGCGGCTGTGAAAGCGGCAGAGGAGGCGTTCTGGATCTATGGTTATTCCAGCCGCGCGGATCGCGCAGCATTTTTGAACGCCATCGCGGATGAGATCGAGGCGCGTGGCGCGGCCATAACGGAAATCGGCACACAAGAATCCGGCCTGCCCGAGGGGCGGTTAGAGGGCGAGCGTGGTCGCACCACGGGGCAGTTGCGTCTGTTTGCCGATCATATCCTGAAGGGGGATTATCTGGACCTGCGCCATGATCCCGCCCTGCCTGACCGTGCGCCGATGCCGCGCCCTGACATGCGTATGATGCAGCGCCCGATCGGTCCTGTGGCGGTGTTTGGCGCGTCAAATTTCCCGCTGGCCTTTTCCACCGCTGGTGGTGACACTGCGGCGGCGCTGGCGGCGGGCTGTCCGGTTGTGGTCAAGGGCCATGACGCCCACCCCGGCACGGGCGAAATCGTGGCCGAGGCCATTCACGCCGCCATCCAGACATGTGGCGTGCATCCGGGTGTGTTCTCATTGGTGCAGGGTGGCACGCGCGAGGTGGGCGCGGCCCTGGTTCAGCATCCGCTGATCCGCGCCGTGGGTTTCACCGGCAGTTTGGGCGGTGGGCGTGCGTTGTTTGATCTATGTGCGCAGCGCCCCGAACCGATCCCGTTTTTCGGCGAATTGGGCAGTGTGAACCCGATGTTCCTGTTGCCTGCGGCCCTGTCGGCGCGTGGCGGTGAACTGGCCATCGGCTGGGCCGCATCGCTGACCATGGGCGCGGGGCAGTTTTGCACCAACCCTGGCATCGTGGTGGTGATCGACGGACCGGATGCGGATGCATTCACCGAATCCGCCCGCGCCGCGCTGGAACCCATCGGCGCGCAGGTGATGCTGACCGATGGCATCGCGGCGGCCTATCGCGGGGGGCGTGACCGCGTGGCCGCATATACGGGGGTGCAGCAGATTTTGACCTCGATCTGCGACATGCGCAACGCGACGCCCTATTTGTTTGCCACCACCGGGCAGGAATGGCTGGCCAATCACGAGTTGGGCGAGGAGGTATTCGGCCCGCTGGGTATGATTGTGCGCGTCAGGGACAGTGCGGAAATGCAGGCGGTTGCGCGCAGCCTGGAGGGGCAGTTGACCTGCACCCTGCAAATGGATGACGGCGATCTGGGGGCGGCGCGTGCCCTGTTGCCGATACTGGAGCGCAAGGCAGGCCGCGTATTGGCCAATGGTTTCCCCACGGGGGTCGAGGTGTGCGAGAGCATGGTGCATGGCGGGCCATATCCGGCATCGACCAATTTTGGCGCGACATCGGTTGGCACGCTGTCTATCCGGCGTTTCCTGCGCCCTGTGTGTTATCAGAACCTGCCTGCTGGCCTGTTGCCGGATGATTTTGCCTGAACCGGCGCGAAATAACGATGTCAACGGCGCGACGGGGCATCCCTGACGCGCCGTTCTCACATCTGCTTACTTATGCGCGGCCCGCATGGCGGTGATGGTTGTGCGGCTGGAAATCTGGTCAGGGTCGGTGATCAGCTCCAGCAGGGCGGGTTTGCCGCTGTCACGGGCGCGATTGAATGCTGCGGCGAAATCCCCGGTGCGTTCCACGCGTTCGGCGTGGCAGCCCATGGCGCGGGCCATGGCGGTGTAATCGGGATTGACCAGCGCGGTGCCCGACACCCGTTCGGGGTGTTCGCGTTCCTGATGCATGCGGATGGTGCCATAGATGGTATTGTTGAACAGCAGCACAATCGGCGTTGCACCGTATTGCGCGGCGGTGGCCAGTTCCATCCCGCTCATCGCAAATCCGCCATCGCCGACCATGGACAGCACCATACGCCCCGGGTGCGCCAGGGATGCGGCCACGGCAGCAGGCACGGAATAGCCCATAGCGCCGCAGGTCGACCCCAATTCGCGCCCCGGACGGCCAAAGCGCAGAAACCGTTGCGCCCAGCCGGTGTGATTGCCCGCGTCCAGCGTGACAATCACATCATCAGGCAACTGGTCACGAAGCTGGCACAGGGCCACGCCCATATCCAGCGCCCATTCGCCACCATTGGGGGTTTCCGTGTCTGCCTGATATTCGCGGCGCAGCAATTGTGCCCAATCGGCCCAGTCGGATTTACGGCCCAGATCAACGCCACGCAACCGGTGCGCCACGCTGTCGACCGAAGCGGCAAGGCCCAGCACGGGGGAGTAGACGCGCCCCACCTCGTCAGGATCGGGGTAGATATGGATCAGGTTTTGCTGCGGGTTTGGCGGTTGCACCGTATCATAGCCATTGGTCGTCATCTCGCCCAGCCGTGCGCCGATCACGATCAGCAGGTCGGCTTCGGCCACGCGTTTGCGAAATGCGGCGGGGGTGGCGGTGCCAAGTTCGCCGACATAGGCGGGCGAGCTGTTGGAGATCACATCCTGACGGCGAAACGAGCAACAGGCGGGGATGCCGTTTTCCTCGGCAAAACTGGTGATGGCATGGGCCGAGGCATCATCCCAGCCCGACCCGCCCACCAGCATCAGCGGTTTTTTGGCGCGGGCGATGGCGGCGGTCAGGGCTTCGGCGCCTTTGGCGGACAGGGTCGCCTGAGTGGATGTATAGGGCGCAGCATCTGGCACGGTGACCACATCGGTCAGCATGTCCTCGGGCAGTGCAATCACGACGGGACCGGGGCGGCCCGATGTGGCCATGCGAAACGCACGCGCCATATATTCCGGTATCCGGCTGGCATCGTCGATCTGGGTGGCCCATTTGGCGACGGTGCCGAACATGGCGCGGTAATCGACCTCCTGGAATGCTTCGCGGTCGGTGGTGTTGCGCGCAATCTGCCCCACCAGCAGGATCATCGGGGTGCTGTCCTGCATGGCGATATGCACGCCGATGGCGGCATGGCAGGCACCGGGGCCGCGGGTGACCATGCAGATGCCGGGCTTGCCCGTCAGTTTGCCATAGGTTTCGGCCATATCGGCCGCGCCTGCCTCGTGGCGCGCGTTATAGAATGTGAACTGGTCGGGGACATCATGCAGGGCGTCCAGCACCTCTAGGTAGCTTTCACCGGGGACGCCATAGGCGCAATCGGCACCATGGATCAGCAGCTGATCAACCAGAACCTGCCCGCCGGTGCGGGGGGTAAGTGTTGGGGATTGTGTCATATTCCGGCCTTTCCATCATCCATTGCGCGGACGATAGAACAGGGGCGGGGGCGGCACAATCGCCTTTCAGGGAAAGGCGGCACGCCCCTCGATGCGCGGGGGCGGGGCGTTTCGCTGTTGTGTTGCAGTTAGCCCATGCGTTCGGAGGCATAGCCACCGGGGCTGGCCGGAAACACCACGGTTTTATTGCCGTTGATAAAGACGCGGTTGTGGATATGGGCATGGACAGCACGCGCCAGCACCTGGCTTTCGACATCGCGGCCAAGGCTGACATAATCATTGGGCGATTGGGCGTGGCTGACGCGCACGGTGTCCTGTTCGATGATCGGCCCTTCGTCCAGATCCGAGGTCACGTAATGCGAGGTCGCGCCGATCAGTTTCACACCGCGTTCATAGGCCTGTTTATAGGGGTTCGCGCCCTTGAATGACGGCAGGAACGAGTGGTGGATATTGATGATCCGCCCTGACATTTTGCGGCACATGTCATCCGACAGGATCTGCATGTAACGTGCCAGCACGATCAGTTCGGCATCGGTGTCTTCGACCACCTGCATGATCTGCGCCTCTGCTTGGGGTTTGTTGTCTTTGGTCACCTTGATGCAGTGGAACGGGATGTCGTGATTTACCACAACCTTTTGATATTCCATATGGTTTGAAATCACGCCGACGATGTCGATCGGCAGGGCACCAATGCGCCAGCGATAGAGCAGATCATTCAGGCAATGCCCGAACCGCGACACCATGATGATCACCTTGGCTTTGCGGTCTTCGTCGTGGAACGCGTAATCCATGCCGAAACGTGCCGAAATATCGCTAAACCCGCCGTCAATATCCGCCAGCGTCGCGCCCGTTTCACTGACAAAACTGACGCGCATGAAAAAGTTGCCGGTTTCAAGGTCGTCATACTGGGCCGAGTCGGTGATGTTGCAACCGGACTGGTCCAGATAGGCGGTGATGGCGGCAACGATCCCGCGGGTCGAGGCGCATTTCACGGTCAGGGAAAATCTGTTCATGCCAAGGGTGTCTCGTCTTGTGTCTGCGCGCCGGAATGGCGGCTTCTTGTCTTTGCTATAACGGGCGAAATCGGGGGTATCCAGTCGCCCCGCGTCTCTTTGGTGATGAAAGGCGACCTTGATCCGCCGCGCCGTGCCGGAAAATTCGCGCTTTAACGGGTGGTTGACCCTTTTGTGACAGGTTGCTGGTTCTCCATTCGGTTGGGGGGCGTATGTTAGGGGAACGGGCGAGCAGATGGCCACCCATGTGATCACCGGATATGATTTGGGCGACATCACCACGGGTGGTGGTGGCCCCTTTGCGCCGGGTGGCACATTTTCGCTGGCGGCGGGGTTTGCTGCGGCCAGTGACGCGCTGACCTATACCATCACCGATGACGATGCCGCATTTGATGGCAGCAGCGGCGCGCCAGCCGATGGCAGCCAGACGGTGGCGGTGACCGATGCGCTGGGCAATCCGGTGGATTCGGGCGATGTGCGGCTGGGCGATGCCATCAGTTTCACCGACCCCGGTGGCGGCACCGTAACCCTGTTTCAGGTATTGGTGGATGGCACCCCTGTTGGCTATGTCGCTGACGGGCCGCTGCAACCCGGCGTGGTTTATACAGTCGACAGCGTCAGCGACACTGCGGGTGCCAATACGCCCGATTACGTGGACCTTGCCGATGCCACATATGACCCCGACGGCGACAATTCGATCACAGGCTTTGATGGTGACGACAGCCTGCACGGTGGCGCGGGCAACGATACCATCAACGGCGGCTCGGGCGATGACACGATTGACGGCGGCACTGGCAATGACATCATGGATGGCGGGTCTGGTGCCGACAGGTTTATGTTTTCCAACGGCTGGGGCGCCGATACCGTTCTGGGCGGTGGGGGCAGCAGTGATAATGACTATCTGGATTTTTCCAGCGTCACGGGCACGGGTATCACCGCCACCTTTTCCAGTTGGGAGGACGGGAATGTCACCGATGGCACCAACACCGTCAGTTTCGACAATATCGAAGGGATCATCGGCACCGATCAGAATGATTCCGTTGATGCGGCGCTGGATGGCAGCGGTATCTATCTGGAAATGGGCGGCGGTGACGATACCGTGGGCGGCGGTTCGGGCGCGGATACCCTGTCTGGCGGGGCGGGGCATGACACGATCTGGGGTGCTGCCGGTGATGACCTGATCACAGGTGGTGACGGCGATGACACGCTGGCCGGCGCATCTGGCGACGATACGATCTGGGGCGGGGCTGGCAGCAACGAATTGCACGGGGGGGATGATCGCGACAGTTTTATCATCACCGACACCGACGGGCAGACCAATGTTTTCGGTGGCGAGGGCGGCACCGATTTCGACCAGATCAGCCTGACTGGCGGCCCCGCCGTGATCACATGGACGGGCTGGGAAAGCGGCACGATCAGTTTTGACGCCGGTGTCACGACCCATATTTTCTGGGAGGTGGAAAAGGTAACCGGCACCAGCGGTGATGATACATTCGATGCTTCCGGGTCAAGCTCGACCGGCGGGGTGATCATCGACACCGGCGGCGGACGAAACACGGTCACCGGGTCGGATTACGGCGATTCCATTCTGGGTGGTTCGCTGGAGGATACGATTTACGGCGGTGGCGGCGATGACACCATCGACGGTGGCGGCAATTCCGACGAAATACATGGCGGCGACGGCGATGATTATATCGTCGGGAAATCCGGCAATGACACCATGTTCGGCGATGCGGGCAATGACACGCTGTGGGGGTATAGCGGCGGCAATTATATGGACGGCGGCGATGGTAACGATTCCCTGATCGGGTCGGTGTCCAACGGCGGCGATGTGATGCTGGGCGGCGCAGGCGACGACACGATCGAGGCCGGCATTGGCGCCAACCGGATCGAGGGCGGCAGCGACAACGACCTGATCACAACGGGCGACGGCGCTGACACGATTGCGTTTTCAGACGGTGACGGGTCGGACACCATCACCGATTTCGACATGACCGACGATGGGTTCGGCCGCACGGTGGACCAGTTCGATGTGTCAGGTGCCAACGATGCGGGCGGCGGTTTCGTCGACGTCTGGGAGGTCGCGGTCAGCGACGATGGCAGCGGCAATGCGGTTCTGACCTTTCCCGATGGTGGCACGGTCACCCTGATCGGGGTGTCGCCGGGGGTGTTGAACACGGCGCAACTGGCGGCGATGGGGGTGCCTTGTTTTGTCGCGGACACGCAAATTGACACGCCACAGGGGCCGCGACCGGTGCAGGATCTGATACAGGGCGATCTGGTGAGCATCCGCGATGGCCCGCCCCAGCCGGTGATCTGGTTCGGGTCGCGCCATGTCACACGGGATGAAATGCAGCGCGACGCACGGCTGCGCCCGATCGAATTGCGCGCCAACAGTTTGGGGGATCATGATGCGCTATGCCTGTCGGCGCAGCACTGTGTGCTATGGCCGGACCAGTCAGGCGCAAGGGGCGCGGGGGCATTGGTGCGGGCGCGCCATCTGGCCCCTTCCGACTGGAACGGGGCGCGGGTGATGCAGGGCAAACGCGGCTGCACCTACCACCACATTCTTTTGCCGCGCCATGCGTTGATCCGTGCCAATGGAATCTGGGCTGAAACCTTCTGGCCCGGGCCTATGGGATTTGCCGCGCTCAGCAGAGCCGCCAAACGCGAAATTCTGATGCAGATGCCACATTTGGCCCCTGCATTGCTGGGGGTGGAACCGGTGGCAGATTGCTATGCACCCAAAGCGGCCCCCGTGCTGACCAGTGCCGAATTACAGGCGATGATGCATGAATTGCCCCTGTGGCAGCCGGCATTCAGCCACTAGGCGCTGGATCACAACAAAATGCTGCGGATCAAAAAGGCGATGCTTCCGAGCATGGCAATGCCAGCAAGATACAGCCCGACAAACCACAGCCAGCGCCGCATCAGTGATACCCGTCCTCTGGCCGGACCTTGCCGCGAAACACCCAATAGGAATAGGCGGTGTAGGCCAATATCATCGGGATCAGGAACAGCGCACCAACCAACAGGAATTGCAGCGACCCATCCGGCGCAGCAGCCGCCACGATGGTCAATGCTGGCGGCACAATATTGGGATAGAAGCTGACCCCAAGCCCCGCATAGGACAGAACAAATATCGCAACCACGGCCAGAAACGGGCGCATGTGGTCGTGATTGCGCAGGCCGGTAAACAACTGCCAGACCGCCAGCGCCATCAGCAGCGGCACGATGGCGGTCAGCGCCCCCGACGGCCATCCGAACCAGCGTTGCAGGTATTCGGGCCGCAGCAGCGGGGTGACCGCGCTGACCACGCCGATCAGCGCCAAAAAGGCCAAACCCAACGGGCGGGCAAAGCGCTGTGCGCGGGCCAATGTCGCGCCTTCGGTTTTCAGGATCAGCCATGTTGCCCCCAGCAGGGCATAGCCGACCAGCAGCGCCAGCGCGGTCAGCGCCGAAAACGGTGTCAGCCAGTCCCAGTTGCCGCCGCCATAGGCGCGCCCGTCAACGGTGATGCCCTGCACCAAGGCACCCAGCGCCATGCCCTGCGCGATGGTGGCCACCAGTGATCCGGCGCAAAATCCGGCCTCCCAGAACCATTGCATCCGTTTTGTGCGATGCACGAATTCAAACGCCACACCGCGAAACACCAGCCCCAGCAGCATGGCGATGATCAGCGGGTATAGTGCCGGCATCACAATGGCATAGGCCAGTGGAAATACGGCAAACAACCCGCCGCCACCCAGCACCAGCCATGTTTCATTGCCATCCCAAACCGGCGCGATGGTGTTCATCGCCAGATGGCGTTCATCACGGTCCTTGAGAAAGGGAAACAGGATGCCGATGCCCAGATCAAACCCGTCCAGCAGCACATAGGCCAACACAGCAAAGGCGATCAGCCCTGCCCAGATGAATGACAATTCGAACATTACAGGGCCCCCTTTGGTTTGGCGTCCTGTTGCGATTGATGGGCGGCAATCGCGGTGGTGCCTGCGGCGCGTGTCGGGCCGGTTTCATGCAGGTCTATCCGGTCTTTGGGGCGCAGGCGCATCAGGTGCAGCACGTAAAAAGTGCCGGACCCGAACACCAGAAAATAGACCACGACAAATGCAATAAGCGAGGTGGCGACCGCGCTGGCCTGTAGTGGCGCGGCGCTGTCGCCGGTGCGCAGCAAGCCGTAAACGGTATAGGGCTGGCGGCCGACCTCGGTTGTGATCCAGCCGCATAGCACCGCCAGAAATCCGGTCGGGCCCATCAAAACCGCGGCGCGGTGCAGCCATGGCGCATCATAAAGCCGCCCGCGCCAGCGCGCCCATGCGGCCCACAGCCCCAGACCCAGCATGGCAAACCCGACCGCCACCATAATGCGAAAGGTCCAGAATATCAGCGCCGCAGGCGGGCGCTCATCGGCGGGAAAAGCATCAAGCCCCAGTATCGGTTGATCAAGCCCATGGGTCAGGATCAGCGACCCCAGCAGCGGGATTTCAACCGCGTAACGGGTTTCCCTTGCCACGTCATCGGGCAGGCCGAACAGGATCAGCGGTGCACGCCCTTGGGGATAGCTGTGGTAGTGTCCCTCCATTGCGGCGATTTTGGCGGGCTGGTGTTCCAGCGTGTTCAACCCGTGCGCATCGCCCGCGAAAATCTGGATCGGAGTCACGATCAGGGCCATCCACATCGCCATGGAAAACATGGTGGCGGCGGCGCGGCTGCCGGGGCTGCGCAACAGGTGCCACGCGCCAACGGCCCCCACCACAAAAGCTGTGGTCAGATAGGCCGCCAGCACCATATGCACCAACCTGTAGGGAAAGGAGGGGTTGAAAATGATCGCCCACCAATCGTCTGGAACGAACTGCCCGACATCATTGATGGCATAGCCCTGCGGCGTTTGCATCCAGCTGTTGACGCTGAGAATCCAGAAGGCGGAAAACAGCGTGCCGATGGCAACGATTGCCGTGGCCGCCATATGCAGGCGCGGCCCCACCCGTTCGCGGCCAAACAGCATGATGCCCAGAAAACCGGCCTCGAGGAAAAATGCCGACAGCACCTCGTATCCCATCAACGGGCCAATGACCGGCCCTGCCTTATCGGAAAACACCGACCAGTTGGTGCCGAACTGATAGGACATCACGATGCCCGAAACCACGCCCATGCCGAATACCACGGCGAAAATGGTTTTCCAGTAATTGAACAGTCGCAGATAGGCCTGATCCTGTGTGCGCAGCCACAGCGCATTCAGCACCGCAAGAAAGCTGGCCAGCCCGATGGTAAATGCGGGAAAAATGATATGCGCCGAAATGGTAAACCCGAACTGGAAACGGGCCAGATCGACTGCGGTTATATCGCTGAACATGACAATCCCTGCATTGATCGTTTCAGGTCGGGGTGAAATGGCCAAACGGCATCGTCTTTTGCCGTTTGCCAAAGGCATTCCGGTAGCATGAGGCCCGGTTGTAAGCGGCCCAATCGCCAGAGTCAGGGCAAGGCTAGGACAGAACCCGACCATAGGGCGATGCGGCAAGGTGAAGCTGGCCGTTCACAAAACAGGCGCGCCAAGCCGGAAAATTCCTTGGGACATGCGGCGCAGCGGGCCGGCGGGCGGCACCCCGACCACGCAGTCCTTTGCGCGATCCTGATACCAACCGGCCAGCGCGGTCAGCGTTGCATCGTCATGGATAAATAGCGCGGATTCAAAATTCAGCAACATCGAACGGATGTCGAAATTTGCCGATCCGACATAGGCGAAACCGTCGATCAGCCCTGCTTTGGCGTGGATCATGCCGGGCTGATAAAACAGGATCCGGCAGCCGCTGTTCTGCATCTCGCGCAGGTATGCGCCGCGTGCGAAATCGGCCAGTAACTGGTTGGATTTTTCGGGCAACATGATGCGCAGGTCGACCCCGCGTTTGGCAGCGATCATTAGGGCCGTGTTCAGGGCATCGGTGGGCAGGAAATAGGGCGTGACGATCCAGACCCGTTGTTTTGCCCTGTGGATTGCGCTGACAAGGGCATCGTGCAGCGGGTCTCCTGCCGTGTCGGGCCCGGAGGGCACCAGCTGCACCCTGGCCGATCCCGCCGCAAGGGAAGGGGCGGGCGGGACGGGCGGGGTGGTCAGATCGTCCCCGCCTTTGGCGGTGGTCCAATCAGACCGGAACACATCGTTAAAACTGGCGGTGGCCGGCCCCGTTAGCAGATAGGCCAGATCGCTCCAGCGGGTCGGATCGGGGTAAGGGCCCATATATTCATGGCCGATGTTCATGCCGCCAGCAAAAACGGCTGTGCTGTCGGCGATGACCATTTTGCGGTGGTTGCGCAGGTTCAAATGGCCGCTGTCGGGGCGTTGCAGCAGGGGCGAGAAATACACGACCCTGCCGCCCGCATCTCTTAGCGCCCCGAGCGCGGCACGGGGCGGTTTCAGGTTTGCCAGCCTGTCCATGATCACACGCACCCGCACACCCGCCCGTGCCCGTTCGGTTAATTCGTGCAAAAAACCCCGGCCAACGGGATCATCGGCGATAAGATAAAACAACACATCAAGGCTGTGTTCGGCGCTGCGGCATAGAGAGCGTAGGGCGTTGTGGGCCTGTGCGCCCGAGGTCAACAGTTCCAACTGGTTGCCCTTGGAAGCGGCGGGAATGCCGTGATGGGCAAATATGGATTCGATCCCCGTGGCCGGTGTTTCGGGCGTCAAGGTGCTGGCCTGCCCAAATCTGATCGGGGTGAACCGTTTGCCACGTTTGCGAAACCCCAGCGCCAGAAACAGCGGCGTCGCCACATAGGGCAGCAAAATGATAAACAGCAACCACGCGGCGGTGGATTGCGGTGTGCGGCGCTGTTGCAGAATGACCGCAACAGCCGCCAGTGCGAAAAACGTGATTGTGACCGCTGCAAAATGGGCAAGCACCCAGTTCATTTTGAAACCTCTGTTGTTTGCCGGCCCCGCCGCGGGCGGTCACTGCGTCAGGCCGGGCGGTTATGCCAACGGCGGGTCCAGCAGACCCGCGTCCGCATCCCTTTTTATTGTTTCAGCATTCATACATGCGATTGAAACAGATCCGGCCATTTGCCCCGCCGTTCGGCGTGTTTGTCCGAAAAGAAGATGAACATATCCAGATCTGATTCGAATGCGTCATATGGATTCAACCCGACGCCCTGCGCACGTTTATAGACCGCTTTTTCGACCACGACCCCGTCCAGCGCGTAATGCAGCCGCGCCTGGGTCGGGCCGATGATGTCAACAAACACAATGAAACGGTCGGGGTCGTCTTCGTACATGTGATCACCATGGAAAAACACGGTTTTGCCCTGTTTGTTCGTGAACCGCCCCCAGAAATCATTCGGCACCAGTTCGCGGAACGCACCTGCGAGTTCGGTGTAATGGACATCTGCTGATCCTTTGCGGATCGCGCCTGTGCTGTCATCATACAGCAGGCCGAAGTCCGCTTTGTGTTCCGCGCCGAGTTTCAGTTCGGTCATTATTGCATCCTTTGTATTACGTCGCGCAAAATGGTTGCGTCCTGACCAAATTGCGGGGCCAGCCGCTCCCAATGGGTGCGGATGAAATTGTCGGGCTTTTGCGAGAGCCAGGTTGCGAAACCTTCCAGAACCCCGTCGATATCGGGATTGGGGCGTTGCGAGCTTTCGATGATCGCAAGGTAGCTGTCGCGCGGTGACATTCCCCTGTTGACGGTATTTCGCCGCATCAGCCAGTCAAATGTCGGCCCCAGTAGATCATCATAAGCTAAGGTATTGCGTTCCCAGATGTAATCAATCAGCGGGCTGGGTGTTGCATCCTTGAATTCCTCTCCAATGCTGCGGCGCATCTGGTTTGCCTGCCGTGCCAGCCGTTCCAGTGCCGCGTCGCTTAGGTCGTTGGTGGCCTGTGCGGCGATGGGGCCGATCCGGTCCGGCACGGCCTGTTCATAGGCTTGGCGCAGGGGGTGGTTTTTAACCCCGGTGCCGATCCATGCGACGATATCTTCGACTGCGGATTGCCGCCATGATCCGCGTGCGGCCAGCCGTGCCACGGCCACACGGCGCGATACCGTCCGCACGACCAGCACGCCAAGACCGGCAAGGACAAGGCTGCCGACGGCCGCAAAAGTCCCCGCCCGCAATGCGGCGTGCAACCGTGTGACCGCATCGCCGCGGGCGTTGCCATAGCCTTCGACGGCACCCAGCGCAAACCCCGTTGCCGCCGAATAGGTCGCGCCGCGCACAACCGCGCCGGTGGTTGTGGTGGCCGTGCGCGCGCCCGCGGCCGCCGCGCCCCCAACGGGGATAAAGATGGTGGGAATGATACCGGCGATCTCTCCTCCCAGAAAATAGTTGGGGTGGGAAATGCGTTCGATATCCTGAATGCGCCGACGTTCCGCCAGGATTTCGGAATAGGTTTTATCCGACAGCATGATGCTGTCCAGATAGGAGGCGAATTCCTCTCCGAAACCAAAGGTCAGCCCGTTGCCTGCACCACCGCCAAAGGATTCGCCACGGGTTGCATCGCGCCCGCCCGTGACCAGCTGGTATTCCTCCCAACACAGCCGGATATTCAGGCGCACGAATTCTTCTTGGGCGTAGTCGGCCCCGCCAAAGATGTGGTCGAAAATGCCGCCCCAGCCATACCATGACATTTCCAGAATGCCGATGCGGGGGGGGATCAGGCGTCCGGTGCTGCGGATCAGGTTGACATAACTGGCCTCGAACTCCTCGCGCGCGAGTCCGGCGGGAATGCCGTTCCATGCGGCCAGATGCTGCGCGGCAAGCTGGCGGTCACGCTGCATCTGTTCGATGTTTTCGCGGGCTTCGTCAATCGCCGCATCCTGACCGAAAAATACGACAAGTTCGGTATATTCATCGTCGATGCAATGGCTTTGCGGCACGTCCGACCCGTCGGTGGTGCCGGCGGCAACCTCGTCGCCGGTTGGCACGTCGAACACCTTGTATGGAAGGTCCGCGATCGGTTCGTCCGTTGCCTCGTCATAGGCGATCACGTCGATCCAGTTGTTACAGGGGTGAACGCTTTGCCCGACGGGTTGCCCGCTGGACGCCGCCGCATCCGCCGCTGCCGCATCGGCGCTGTCGGGATCATATGGGTCGTCTTGTTCCATCAGCTTTTATGTTCCGTCAGTCGCAAGGCGATGCCACGGGTCATCGCGTCGGGGTCGCGCTCTTGCAATACCAGTTTGGCAAGGCTGTTCAGCTTTGGGTCGTCCAGCCAGCGATACCCCAAAAGCACCGACAGGGCCATATGGGATGCGTGGTGCCTGCGCGTTGGCAGGTGATGATGTTGACCCTGCGCCACAACCGCATTCAAAAACTGTTCGTGTTCTGCCTGACCTGCCCACCCGGCCTGCGCAGGCAGCACATGATCGGCAATGCCCGCTGGTATGGCGGTTTCCATCGCGCTGTCATCAGACAGCAGTTCGGCTGTGCGCTTGGCCACCCCATGCCAGCCATCCGGCCCGACCACATTCTGCCGCCAGCCATCGAATGCGGCGAAAATCCCGTCAAGCCGCGCATCGGGGTCAAGCTCAAACTGCCTTGCTGCCCTGTTGAACACCGCCGCAAATCTGGGGTCGCTGTAAAAGAATGTGCCCTGCGTCACGCTGATCACGGCCAGCATCCGAATGTCCTTGTTGCGGCGCAATGCCTTTGTTTGTGCCCATTGCTGGATGCGCCGCACCGAACGTGCCACATCGTG
The DNA here is from genome assembly GCA_050633465.1 of Paracoccaceae bacterium. GTDB lineage: Bacteria > Pseudomonadota > Alphaproteobacteria > Rhodobacterales > Rhodobacteraceae > UBA3069. Next base: position 120,703 of record JBOEGO010000020.1, read on the forward strand.
CGGATCAGCGCCGATCCCCTGAAACCATGGTTCAAACCGCTGATACAGCCAGTCGGCAATACCGCGTATGTCGCGATCAATCTGGATCGAATCCAGCCGCGCCAGCGTGTCGTTCGACAGGGTCAGCATGTCACCGCCTCTGTGCAATACCAGTGTCCGTCAGGGTGCAAACAGGTCACCGTCATCTGCCCCAGTATTTCGGCCATCTGCCATGGCGGCATCACCTCTTGCAGGTCGGAAAACGTGACCGGATCATAAAACCGCAGCATCAGGATGCGCCCGTCTTCGGCGCGCACCTTTGTGAACCGCCTCAGGTGTCGCAATACGGTGGGGCAATCGTCGGGCGTGGTCAGAAACAGGGCGGTGCCCTTGCGAAAGGACAGGGCAGCAGGGGCCGTGTCATCCAGAAACAACCGGCGCGTCAGATCATGGCGCGGATCAAGGCGCACCAGCCAGGGGCCGACATCGCCCCACTGCTCCCCGGCATCGCCAAGATAAAGGCAGCTGTGTTCCAACCCCGATGCCTGAAGCAGTTCGCGCAGGCCAAATACCTTGGCCGCATCAATCACGGCATAGGTTTTTGTGGCATCGGCCAAAAAGATTGCATCCAGAGGTTCCGGAACCGTGCGAACAGGCCAGTCCGTGGCCCATGCCGCCAGCGGTTCGATCACGCCGGATGCTGTTCGGTTCCATGATTTTGTGACCGGAGTATCCATATCCATTCCTAGTATTGCCGCGCAGCATGGCCAAGCGCAATGCCACGCAATATAGCCCGGATCAGCGCAGCAACGACCAGAACGATCACGATCCGGACGCCATAGCGCCAAACAACAGAAGATTGAACCGGTTTCGCCATATTCACTAACCTTTCGCGTTCTTTGGCGGGTCGCGGTCGAACGCTTCCGTCGTTTCGGATGTAGCAGATTGCGTTCGGGCGGCCTTGGCCCATCAGGTCAGTTGTCGGTAATTGTGGTCAAGATCGCTCTGCCCCTGCCGGGCTTATCGTGTGATTGAATTCGGCGCTCACCATCACGTAGCTGTCCGCGGCCTCGATCCGGCCTGCCAATTCGCCGGAATCGCCCAGACCCAACGCCTCGCAATAGGCCAAAGCGTCGGTGTGCTGGAACCGCTCGTTTTCGGGCATCCTGCCCCAAAAAGCTCCTCCCCTTCGGCGGGGCAATCAATGACATTGCCCAAAAGATCATAGCAAACGGTCTGCATCGCATCGCCCAAAGGATACGCGAGATTGGCAGTCTTTGTCTTTCCAAATCCACTGGGGGAAGCTGCGCAATAATCGGCGATCACATCGGACCAAGTTTTACGCTTCTTTGCCTGGACCACTTTGTCCACTGCGCCTTTGGTTTTTAATTCGCTCTTGCGTTGTTTGGTCCAACGCTTTGCTGATCGCTCATTGGGGACTGTTTCGGTCAGTGTCAGGACGACTTTGCCCTTTTGCTTCTTTCGAACGGTAGCGGTATAGCTCTGTGATCCGTCCTTCTTTGCGCCGTCATATTGGTTCCCATGGGGATTTCCTTTCAGATGTGTGTTTCGATATCCGGGAAAACGGCTCAAGGACCGTTGGGCGGTTGGATCCATGCTCAAGGTTCGATAACTCACCGCTGTTGCTTTGACGTGGGCTGTGTCGATGCGGGAGGTTGCGACCGTTTCCATGATGGAAAAACGGCGCGGAGGATCGCGTGCGCTGCGGTGCAACATTTCGGGCTTGGTGCAACAATTTGTTGCACCATTGGCAAAAACGGGGGCAAGCAGGCCCCAGATAGAGGAAAGCGGAACGGATGGCTGAGCAGAGAAACCCGATAAAACAAGGGAAATCGGACGTTTCCCGTGCTGCTCGCCTCTCTGTGGCCCCCATGATGGACTGGACGGATCGCCATTGTCGGTATCTGCATCGACTGCTGTGTCGCAATGCGTTGCTTTATACGGAAATGGTGACCGCGCCCGCGTTGGTGCGCGGCGGTGCGTTGCATTTGCTGGACCATGATCCGGCGGAAACACCTGTGGCGTTGCAATTGGGCGGGTCCGATCCGGTGGAGCTGGCCAAGGCGGCCAGACTGGGCGCGGCGGCGGGGTATAATGAAATCAACCTGAACTGCGGCTGCCCGTCGGATCGGGTGCAATCTGGCACATTCGGCGCGGTTCTGATGAAAAATGCGGCACTTGTGGCCGATTGCGTGGCGGCCATGCGCGATGCGGTCGACATCGAGGTGACGGTGAAATGCCGCATCGGTGTGGATGATCAAAACCCCGAAGAGGTGCTGCCCGAATTTCTGGCACAGGTGGGCGCAGCGGGGTGCGAGCGGTTTCAGATACACGCGCGCAAGGCATGGTTGCAGGGGCTAAGCCCCAAGGAAAACCGCGATATTCCGCCGCTGGATTATGATCTGGTGCTGAAAATGCGCGGCTATTTCCAGTCGCTGCACCTGTCGGTGAACGGCGGGATTGAAACGCTGGATCAGGCCGAGGCATTTCTGGAAAAAGGGCTGGACGGGGTGATGATCGGGCGCAGGGCCTATCACCAACCCGCCGATGTCCTGTGTCAGGCCGACAGGCGGATTTTCGGCGCGGGCGACGGGGCGGACAGTGATCCGGTGCAGGTGGCCCGCCATATGCTGCCCTATATCGAAACGCATCTAAGCCATGGTGGCAAGCTGGGGCAGGTGACGCGCCATATGCTGGGCCTGTTTGCGGGCCGCCCCGGTGCGCGCATGTGGCGGCGGGTGCTGTCCGAGGGCGCGCATCGCCCCGGTGCCGGCCCCGCGCTGGTGGAACAGGCGCTCTCACATATCACCGCGATGGACCATACCGCCGCGCCCGTGTAAGCGGGAAGACGACGCCATTTTTCAAAGGGAAATACCATGCCGGATACAATGCTTTTGCTGGCCATGCTGGGGATGCTGGCCGTGATCGGCGCCTTTGCCGGTGTGCTGGCGGGGCTGTTGGGCGTGGGTGGCGGTATCATTCTGGTCCCGGCGTTTTTCTATGCTTTTCAGACGCTTGGATATGACGGGCCGCTGTTGATGCAGGTCTGTCTGGCCACGTCTTTGGCGACGATCATTGTGACCTCGGTCCGTTCGGTCCTAAGCCACAACCGCAAGGGCGCGGTGGATTGGGGCATCTTGCGCGCTTGGGCGATTGGCATTGCTGCGGGGGCGGTTGCAGGCGTGTTGGTGGCGTCCAGCCTGCGGTCGGCGACGTTGCAATTGATATTCGGCTGTCTGGCGCTGGTGATCGGGTTGTATATGGGGTTGGGCCGTGCCGAATGGCGGCTGGCACAGGATATGCCGCGTGGCATGAAACGTGCATTGATGTCGCCAGCTGTCGGATTTTTATCGGTGCTGATGGGGATTGGTGGCGGCAGTTTCGGCGTGCCGCTGATGAGCCTGCACAATGTTGCCATCCACCGTGCGGTGGCCACGGCGGCGGGGTTTGGCGTGTTGATCGCCGTGCCTTCGGTCATCGGGTTTTTGCTGTTGCCGATCGACGGGTCCAGTCTGCCGCCCTTTACGGTTGGCGCGGTAAACCTGCCTGCGTTCGCTGTGGTCATTGCCATGACATTGCTGACCGCGCCATTGGGGGTCAGGTTGGCCCATGCGATGGACCCCAAACCATTAAAGCGGGTGTTCGGTGCATTTCTGGTTCTGGTTGCATTGAATATGCTGCGCAAAGTGATGGGAAGCTAGGCAAGGTTTCCATTCTGGAAACGGTGTGGTCCGGGCTGGGCGTCTGTTCGCGCATTGGCAACGGTTTGCGTTATAAATCATTGATAATATGTCGTAAATATGCAGTAAATGTGGCAGGTTACCGTGGCACATATTGGGGAATATCATGCTAGAGCTGCTTTTTTTATTGGGATTGATGGGCACCGCTGCTGCCTTTGGTGCATTTGATGATGACGGGGACAGTTCCAGCCCGGGCACACCGGATGAAACCGACACAGATACAGACACAGTGACCAGCCCGGACGGCACCGATGATTTGCTGACCGATACGGTGACTGATGGCACTGATACACTGACCGACGGAACGGATACGATCACCGATGGCACCGATACCATCAGCACCGCAGGCGACACGCTGACCGGAACTGATGGCGAAGACACGCTGGAAGGCGGCGATCTGGATGATTTCATCAAGGGTCTGGAAGGCGCTGATATCCTGTCAGGTGGCGCGGGCGACGACACTATGGATGGCGATGCGGGCGCGGATTCGCTGTATGGCGGGTTTGGCGACGATGAATTGCAGGGCGGCGCAGGCGAAGACCTGATCAAGGGCGGTCGCGGCGATGATTCCATCGAAGGTGGTGCCAATAACGACGACATTCGCGGTGCCGATGGTGACGACAGCGTAAATGGCGGGTCCGGCAAGGATACCATTGACGGTGGCGCAGGCGACGATGTCCTGTATGGCGGCAACGGGCGCGACCTGATGATGGGCGATGATGGCGATGATTTCATCGAAGGTGCAGCAGGCAATGACACCTTGCTGGGCGGCGATGGCAACGACACGATGACCGGCTATCACGATGACACCGAAGACGCGCTTTATTCCTATGTCGATGACGGGCTGGCCGATGACATTGCCGATCGTGACGCGATTGACGGCGGCGCGGGCGATGATTTCATGATCGCAGGCAGCGGTGACACCATGACCGGCGGCGAAGGCGCTGATGTGTTTGGCACCGGCGCATGGGTTCTGGGCGGCGAAGGTGCCTATGTCACCGATTTCGACGCAGCAGAGGACCTGCTGGTGGTGGCCGTGCCGACCACATTCGACATTGATGGCGCAGAGGTCACAATCGAAGAGGTCGATGGCGTGCAATTGGTGTCGGTCAACGGGATGCTGGCCCTGTCGGTCTCCGTGGCCAGCGGCACATTGACTGCGGCAGAGGTGTCATTGGTGGCGATTGACGGCGGGTTCGCCTGATCCATCCTGAATTGTGACAAACAACTAAAAAGGCGCAAAGGGGATCAACCTTTGCGCCTTTTTCTATTCAGGTTTGTTGGGGTGGAAAATCAGGTTTCGCGTGCGATCCGCATCGCCCGCCCGCCACGGCGTTTTTGCAGCATCGGCGCGCGCGATGGCAGTTGCGCCAGAACGGCGCGGCGCGCGATGGGCGACATGCGCGACCATGCGGTGATTTCGTCAATCGTGCGCAGGCAGCCGGTGCAGATACGTTCGGCCGGATGGATCACGCAGATGTTGATGCAGGGGCTTTCGACCTCGTCACGTTTCCAAACCTCTTCGTCTTTGCTCATTTCATGGCCTCCATATGTGCCAGCCGGTCCAGAAACCCCTGTAGGATATAGGACGCGGCGACATGATCAATCACCTCGGCGCGGCGTTTGCGCGATGTGTCTGCCTCTAGCAATGCGCGTTCGGCGGCGACGGTGGACAGGCGTTCATCCCAGAACCCGATGGGCAGGTCCGTCAGGCGCGACAGGTTGCGGGCAAAGGCGCGGGTGGATTGGCAACGCGCCCCTTCGCTTCCGTCCATATTGCGGGGCAGTCCCAGCAGGATCGCGCCGATTTCGCGCTTGGCGATTACATCCAGCAGGGCGGCTGCATCCAGCCCGAATTTCTTGCGCCGGATCGTATCCAGCGGGGTGGCGACGCTGCGCATCCGGTCGGATACGGCCATGCCGATGGTTTTTTCGCCCAGATCCAGCCCGATCAATGCGCCATTGCGGGGCAGGGCGGCGGCGTATTCCTCGGCTGTGTCGAAAATCGTGGTCATTCGGCCACCCCCGCCCGTGCCGCACCAGCGCGGATTTCGGCCAATGCATCGGGATGGTCGGCAAAGCGCGCTTGGGCTTCGCCCCAGATGGCGCGGGCACGGTCCTGTTCGCCCAGCATGCCCAGCGATGAAATCAGGCGTGACCATTCTGCGGGGGTGCCGCCCTCGGTTGCCAGTCTTTCGTTCAGCTGTCCGACCATGCCACGGATCATATCCTGCCGTTCCACTGGCGTCAGGTCGGCGGCGTTTTGCACATCCTCTGCGGTGGGGCCGGCAAGGGGTGCGTTTGGCGCAGCCATCGGGGCGGTTTCTGCGGGGGGCAGTTCGAATTTGGCACCGGCACGGAATGCGGCCTCTTCGATCTGGGCGCGCAGGGGGGCCAACCAAGGCGCATCGGGGGCGCTGTCGTCCAGCAAATCGCGCCAGACGCCAAAGGCCCGGTCAGGGCGCCCGTTTTGCGCCGACATCAGCCCCATGTAATAGCGCGACATGCCGTTTTGCGGATCACGTGCCAGTGCGGCCATGAATGCGGTTTCGGCCTCGGGCGATACAAAACCACCTGCGGCCACCACCAACATGCTGCCGTATTGCGCGTAATCGGTGGCTGTGGCCTGATCGCCCAACACCGACAGCAGGGTTTCCTGCGCGCTGTATCCGGCGCGGTAATTGCCCATCATGGATTCGTTGCGCGCCAGCAGGCGCAGCCCTTGGGGATCGTTGGGGCGTTCGGCCACGGCGGCGCGCAATTGCTGCATCAACTCTTGGTATTCGGGGCTTGGCTCTTGCATCGCAGGGCGGGGCGGCACCTGTTTTTCGGCCTCTGCCTGACTGGGGCGGGTCACCGACAGTTCATGCGCGATTTCGATCCGGCGTTGCAGGGGCAGGTCGCCATAACCCGGCGCACCCAGTTCAGAGTAAAGCGCAAAAGCCCCCCCCGTCACGGCCAGCACAGCCACCGCCGCCATAGCGCGGGCAGGGCCGTTGCTGGTGCTGCCCGTGGCGGCGGCCTTTTTCAATTCGCCATCCGCGGCCAGAATCCGGCGGGAAATTTCGGCACGGGTGCGTTCGCCGTCCTCGGGCGATACCACGCCTCGGGCCAGGTCGCGGTCCACCTCTTTCAACTGGTCGCGATACACCCGCAGGTCATAGGCGGCGGGCGCTTCGCCGTCGCGCCGACCCCGGACAATGGCCAGCCCCAGCAGGATTGTGACGACAAGGGCCAGCGCCCCGCAGATGATCCAAAAGGTCATGTTCGCTCCTATTTATCGTGCAGATGTAACCCCGTAGGACACAGGAAAAAAGGGGCATCATAGGCGCATACCGCCAGATATGGCGGTCACGATGTCGCAATGTCGCAAACAGGCACCCAAGCGCCGCCCATAGTATCCTTTCCTATCCCCCCCCGTTCCAATACCAAAGCAAGGCGGCCTCTCCTCCGATTCCGCCCTCCGAATTCGCCCCAGATGTGAGAATGCGCATGAAACGATATTCCGTCTTTGCATTGGCCCGCGAGGCCGCCCGTTATCATTCGGGATGGGAGCGCGCATGGGCATCCCCGACCCCCAAAGCGCATTACGATGCCATCATCGTGGGCGCAGGCGGGCACGGATTGGCCACGGCATACTATTTAGGCAAGAATTTCGGCATCACCAATGTGGCGGTGATCGAAAAGGGCTGGCTGGGCGGCGGCAACACCGGACGCAACACGACGATCATCCGGTCGAACTACCTGCAAGATCCATCCGCCGCGATCTATGAAAAGGCCCGCTCGCTCTATGAAACCATGTCGCAGGACCTGAATTACAACGTGATGTTTTCCCCGCGTGGCGTGATCATGCTGGCCCAGACCGAACACGAGGTGCGCGGCTATCAGCGCACCGCCTATGCCAATGCGCTACAGGGCGTTTCGACCGAATTCATCGGGCCGCAAAAGGTTAAGGAAATCGTGCCCATCATCCGGCTGGATGGCCCGCGCTATCCCGTGTTGGGCGGGCTGTGGCAACCGCGTGGCGGCACCGCACGCCATGACGCGGTGGCATGGGGATACGCACGGGCCTGTTCCGACATGGGCATGGATATCATCCAGCAATGCGAAGTGACCGGCGTGCGCACAGATGCAGGCCGCGTGACAGGCGTGCAAACGACCAAGGGCGATATCACCTGTAACAAACTGGGCGTTGTCGTGGCGGGCCATTCCGGCGTGCTGGCCGATATGGCGGGCTTCCGCCTGCCGCTGGAATCCGTGGCGCTTCAGGCGCTGGTCAGCGAACCCATCAAACCCTGCATGGATGTGGTGGTGATGGCCAATACCGTGCACGGCTATATGAGCCAGTCCGACAAGGGCGAAATGGTGATCGGTGGCGGCACGGATGCGGGCAACAACTATACCCAGCGCGGCAGCTTCCACCATATCGAGGAAACCGTGCGCGCATTGATCGAAACCTTCCCGATGATCAGCCGCCTGAAAATGCTGCGCCAATGGGGCGGGATTGTCGATGTCACGGGGGATCGCTCGCCCATCCTGTCGAAAACGCCGGTCGATGGCATGTTCGTCAACTGCGGCTGGGGCACCGGCGGGTTCAAGGCGATTCCGGGATCGGGCTGGGCCATGGCCGAACTGATGGCCAAAGGCGCATCCCCCCTGACCGAGGAGTTTTCCATGTTCCGCTTCCGCGAGGGCAAATTCATCGACGAATCCGTCGCCGCAGGGGTGGCCCATTGATGTTGTCGTCAAACCCACGGGCCAGATGCCCGATTTTCTTCAAAAGAAAATCGTTCGGAAACTTTCAAAGTTTCCGTTCGCAAGTTGAAAAGGCAGTGACCCAATGCTGATCTTCGAATGTCCCTATTGCGGCGTCAATGCCCCCGAAACCGAACTTCATGCGGGGGGCGAGGCGCATCTGACCCGCTTCGGCCCCGAGTCATCGGACGAGGATTTCGAAACCTACCTGTTCATGCGCGAAAACCCCAAGGGTGTGCATTTCGAACGCTGGCGGCATGTGAACGGCTGCGGTAAATGGTTCCACGCCGCACGCGACACCGCCACACTCGAGGTATTCGGCACCTACAGCGCCCAAACCACAGAGCCGCCCGCCGACCTGCTGGACAGCATTCGCACCAAACGACCCGGCTTCAAATGGCGGGATGTGACATGAGCTTTCATTGTTCCACAAATACCTACCCCCACATCCCCACAGGCAAAGAGGTCTGAACAGATGAGCATACGTCTGGCCAAGGGCGGCCGTTTTCTGGACCGCAACACACAGATTTCATTTACCTTTAACGGGCGCACCATGACGGGCACGGCGGGGGATACGCTGGCCTCGGCACTGCTGGCCAATGACCAGATGCTGATGGGGCGGTCGTTCAAATACCACCGCCCGCGTGGGGTGGTGGCATCGGGCGCAGAAGAACCCAACGCGCTGGTCGGGCTGGGCAGCGGTGCACGGTTCGAACCCAACCAACGGGTCACCACCACCGAACTGTTCGACGGGCTGACGGCAGAGTCGCAAAACCACTGGCCCAGTCTGGAATATGATCTGGGCGCGGTGAACAAATTGTTCACGCGGTTCCTGCCCGCCGGTTTCTATTACAAGATGTTCATGTATCCGCGTGCATTCTGGAAACACGTCTATGAACCCTTCATCCGCCAATCCGCCGGTCTGGGCAAAGCACCCGACGCAGAAACCCTGGATGCGGACCGTTACGAACATTTCCATGCCTATTGCGATGTTCTGGTGGTTGGGGGCGGTGTGGCCGGATTGCAGGCCGCGCTGGCAGCAGGGCGTTCCGGTGCGCGGGTCATCGTGATGGAACAGACCGCCCATTGGGGTGGCCGCGCGCCTGTGGACGGCGGCAGGATCAATGGCGGCACGGTGGAACAGTTCATCACGGGGGCTGTTTCTGAACTGGGCGCAATGCCCAATGTCACCCTGCGCAGCCGTTGCATGGGGGCAGGGGTCTATGACCACGGTTACCTGCTGGGATACGAACGCCTTACCGATCACGCGCCCGATGACAGCCTGCCGCGCCACCGTTTATGGCGGGTGCGTGCGGGGCAAATCATCACCGCAACGGGTGCGATCGAACGGCCCATTTCATTTGCGGGCAACGATATTCCCGGTGTGATGCTGGCCAGCGCAGTGCGCGATTACGTGGTGAATTACGGCGTTGCCATCGGTGATCGCACGGTGGTGGTAACCAACAACGACAATGCCTATCGCACGGCAATTACCCTGAAAGAACAGGGGCTTGACGTGCCTGTAATTCTGGATTCTCGCATCAGGGGCGGCGGCGAACTGGCCACCCGTGCTCGCAATCTGGGCATCCGCGTGGAAAATGGCAAAGGCGTCGCCATGGTCAAAGGCGGCAAGCGCGTGACCGGCGTTGCGATCTGTGATCAGGCAGGCGCGGGCGCGGTGCTGGAAGAAATCCCATGCGACGCGGTGGCCATGTCGGGCGGCTGGTCGCCTGTGGTGCATCTGTGGTCGCATTGCGGGGGCAAACTGGTCTGGGATGCGGACCACGCCATGTTCCGCCCCGATGTCACCAAACCGCCACGTGGTGCGGATGGCGCGGGATTCGTGCTGACCGCAGGGGCCGCCAGCGGCGCGATGGATCTGGCGATTGCGCTGGCCGATGCCGACCGCGCCGGGCGCGAGGCCGCCAAGGCCACCGGCCACACCCCCGAACGCGGCACCCTGCCAGAGGCAGAACAAGCCGGTGAAAACCCGATCGAACCCGTGTGGATGATGCCGCAGGGGGCGGGCATCAAACTGCGGATGAAAGCATGGCTGGATTACCAGAACGATGTCAAAGTATCCGATGTGCAACTGGCCGCCCAAGAGGGGTTTGAATCCGTCGAACATGCCAAACGCTATACCACGCTGGGCATGGCCACAGATCAGGGTAAGCTGAGTAATATCAACGGATTGGCCACGCTGGCCGCCAGCCTTGGCGCGGATATTCCCGCCGTTGGCACCACCACATTCCGCCCGCCCTATACCCCGATCAGCATGGGGGCCATCGCGGGCGCGGCGCGGGGGGATACGTTTCAGCCGGTCCGGCGCACGCCCATACAGGACTGGCACGAGGAAAACGGCGCGTTTTTCGAACCCGTTGGCCAGTGGCGCCGCCCCTATTGCTATCCCAAAGGCGATGAAACCCACGCCGATGCGGTGGCGCGTGAAATCAACGCCACACGCGGCAGTCTGGGGCTACTGGATGCCTCGACCCTTGGAAAAATCGTGGTCAAGGGGCCGGATGCGGGCAGGTTTCTGGACATGATGTATGCCAATATGATGTCCACGCTGCCCGTCGGAAAATGCCGTTACGGGCTGATGTGCAACGAAAACGGTTTCCTGATGGATGACGGTGTGGTTGTGCGCATGTCCGATGACACATGGCTATGCCATACGACCTCGGGTGGGGCGGAACACGTCCATGCCCACATGGAGGAATGGCTGCAAACCGAATGGTGGGATTGGCAGGTCTACACCGCCAATGTCACCGAACAATACGCGCAAATCGCCATTGTCGGCCCCAACGCCCGCAAGGTGCTGGAAAAATTGGGCGGTATGGATGTCAGCGCCGATACCCTGCCATTCATGCAATGGGCCGAGGGGACGCTGGGTAACATCTCTGCGCGAGTGTTCCGCATTTCATTCTCGGGTGAGTTGAGTTATGAGGTGGCGGTGCCCGCCAGCCAAGGTCGCGCCTTCTGGGGAAATGTGCTGCGGGCCGGTGAAGAGTTCGGCGTGACACCCTATGGAACCGAGGCCCTGCATGTGATGCGGGCCGAAAAAGGGTTCATCATGATCGGCGATGAAACCGACGGCACCGTGATCCCGCAGGATCTGGGCCTGAACTGGGCGCTGTCGAAAAAGAAAACCGATTATCTGGGCAAACGTGCTCAAGCGCGCAGCCATATGGCCGACCCGAACCGCTGGAAACTGGTCGGGCTGGAAACGGTCGACGGGTCCACCCTGCCGGACGGGGCCTATGCCCTGGCCGATGGCACCAACGCCAACGGGCAACGCAACACGCAGGGGCGGGTGACATCGACCTATCATTCGCCCACGTTGAACCGTGGCATTGCCATGGGGCTGGTGCTGCATGGCCCTGATCGCATGGGCGAAGTGCTGGATTTTCCGATGCTGGACGGCACGGTGAAACAGGCAAAAATCGTTGACCAAGTGTTCTTTGACAAAGAGGGGGCAAAGCAAAATGTCTGATACCGTGAACGCTCCGGTGAACGCATTGGGCGGCGCCCGCAGCCAGGGTTTCGCCCTGATCGAGGAACTGCCCCCCATCGGCATGTTGACCCTGCGCGGCGATTTCACCGCGTCGAAATTCAAAAGCGCGGTGAAAAAATCCGCAGGTGTTGCGATCCCTGCGCTGCGGCAGGTGGCACAGGCGGGGGATAACACCCTGTGCTGGATGTCGCCCGATGAATTGCTGCTGGTGACCGGATACGACAGCGCAGCCGACAAAAAGGCCGCGTTGGATAAGGCCCTGTCAGGGCAACATTATATGGCCGAGGTGGTATCAGATGCCCGCGCCATGTTCCGCGTCATTGGCCAGCCCGCGCAGATTGGCGAACTGATCGCCAAACTGGCCCCCGTTGATATGTCTGCGGATGTGTTCAAACCGGGTGACATCCGGCGCAGCCACATCGGGCAGGTCGCGGCGGCGTTCTGGTTGGTGGATGACAACACCCTGCATCTGGTCTGTTTCCGATCCGTAGCGCGCTATGTTTTCGACCTGTTGGATATCTCCGCGACCAAGGGCAGCGAGGTCGGGCTGTTCGCCTGACCCCAATGCGCCGCATTTGGCGATGATGCGCAAGGATCGGCTGATTCCTGACTGAAATCGTTGAAATCCCCCGCGCAAACCCGCTTTGCCCTTGACCTTGGCGGCTGCACGTTCACATCTAACGGCAGTAACGCGAACCATTTGACCAAAGGGGGCCACCATGGCTTTTGAACTTCCTGATCTTCCTTATGCCCACGATGCACTTGCCGATTTGGGCATGTCCAAGGAAACCATGGAATATCACCACGATATCCACCACAAGGCCTATGTGGACAACGGTAACAAGCTGATCGCTGGCACCGAATGGGAAGGCAAATCCATCGAAGAGATCGTCAAAGGCACCTATAGTGCGGGTTCCGTGGCGCAATCGGGCATCTTTAACAACGCCAGCCAGCACTGGAACCACGCCCAGTTCTGGGAGATGATGGGGCCAGCAGGCAAAACCATGCCAACCGAGCTGGAAAAAGCCATTACCGAATCCTTTGGCTCGGTTGATAAGTTCAAAGTAGAATTCGCCGCAGCAGGCGCGGGCCAGTTCGGTTCGGGCTGGGCATGGCTGGTAAAAGACGCCGATGGCGGTTTGAAAGTGACCAAAACCGAAAACGGCGTGAACCCCCTGTGCTTTGGCCAGACCGCATTGTTGGGCTGTGATGTGTGGGAACATTCCTATTACATTGATTTCCGCAACAAGCGCCCTGCCTACCTGTCGAACTTCCTCGACAAGCTGGTGAACTGGGAAAACGTCGCCTCGCGCATGTGATCCGGGAAAACGCTGCGGGTCACCTGACTGACCTTGGCAACAAACAAGAAGCGGCGCGCCAAATGGTGCGCCGCTTTTTTCTTGACCTGTTCCCGCCGGGTAACCCAAGGTGGAAAACATTATTGAAAAACACCGATTATACCCGAGGACCCAATGCAAAAAATCCTGTTCCTGATGGCCGGCCTGATGCTGGCCTCTTGCGATGCTGTCCGCGACGATCTGTATTCCGTTGGCGGTTATCCGGCGGTGCAAATGGACAGGATGCTGCCCGCAGTCACCTTTCAACAACACTATGACCGCTATGTGCTGGCAATCGGGTTTATCGGGCCGGTCGCGCTTTATTCTGCCTATGACAATGACAGTCTGGACGATGTGGTGGACCACCTGTCCGATGTCAGGCAAAGCCTGAAAACCTTGCACAATGCATTGGGGGAATGCGCCTATGGCATCACCATGGATCAATGCACGGACGTAGATATTTCCAAATCAGTGCTGAGTTTTGAAACCCATTCGTTAAAGGTGCAGCGCGATCTGATGCGGGTGGTGGGGGATCTGGGCGGCAATCTGGGCCAGAATATTGATATCAACAAGGGCGACCTGACCAGCCTGTCGTCGCTGGTCAAGGCGGTCTGGGGGCTGCGCTCTCAGGTCAAACCGGCCCGCAATGCCGCAGCTGCTTTTCGCGATGCCTCTCATGTTTATGCGCGCAACGCGGCCGAACTGTGTTTGGACAGCACACCACGTTGCAAGGCGCTAAAGGGATCATTGAAGGGGTTGTATGTCGATGGTGCATCCGTCGCGCAGCCGACCCTAATGGGCGAACAGGCGGGCGAGCGCACCCTGAAACGCCTGCTGGATCAGGCGACTTATGTATTAAAGGGGCAGAACACCACGCTATTGGCGGCTGGAACGGAATTGATCATTGGCAAGCAGTTGCGGTTCACCTGTGAACGCCACGGCAAGACATTTGCCGATTTCGATACGCAGGATTGCGCTAAAATCGCCCTGGGCGTGGCCACAGCCCAATAGCGGGCGTTTTCGCATTTGACACCCTATGCGCCGCATGATCCCTAGGGCATGCAGCGAAAGGAACAGCAATGAGCGAGTTGCGCAAAGGGCTGGCGGCGATGCTGGCGGCCTGCGGCATTTGGGGTCTTTCCTCGATCTATTACAAACAGTTGTCCCATATTCCGCCGATTGAAATTCTGGCGCATCGCACCCTGTGGTCGCTGCTGTTTTTCGCGGCGGTGCTGGCGGTGCAGGGGCGGTTGACACGGCTGCGCGATGTGTTGTCATCGCGCCGCGCGCTGGCCATTACCGCGCTGGCGGCGCTGGCGATTTCGGCCAATTGGTTCATTTTCATCCTGTCGATCCAGATTGGCCGCGCGACCGAGGCATCTATGGGGTATTATCTGTTCCCGCTGGTGGCGGTGGCCATTGGGGTTGTGTTCTTTGGCGAACGGTTGTCGCGGTTGCAGGGTGTCGCGGTGGCGCTGGCATTCATTGCGGTTCTGGTGCAGGCATTCGGGTTGGGTATCGCGCCGTGGATTGCCCTGATCCTTTCCTTTACCTTCGGGTGTTATGGGCTTGTTAAAAAACGGCTTTCGGCGGGGCCGGTCACATCTGTCACAGCCGAGGTGCTGTTGCTGTCGCCCGTTGCCGTGATCGTTCTGATCATGCAGCACCAAACCGGCGGCGCATTTGGCGGCAATATGCATGACAGCGTGATGCTGGCCTTTTCCGGTGTATTGACGGGCCTGCCGCTGATCCTGTTTTCATATGCCGCACAGCGTGCGCCGATGGGCACAATCGGGTTGCTGCAATACCTGAACCCGACGTTGCAATTTCTATGCGCGGTTTTGGTGCTGGGCGAACCGTTCACACCGCTGCATGCGGTGGTATTTGCGCTGATCTGGGCTGCGGTGGCGGTTTATTCGCTGTCGGCACTGTCACGCGAAAGGGCCACGCGCAGAGCCGCGGTCAGCGCGGGCACATCGGGGATGGTTTGAACAAATTCCAGCAGCGATGCATCGGCAAACCCCTGATTCACGACATGGTTCATCAATTGCATTAGGGGTTGCCAGTATCTTTTTGTATCCAAAAGGAAAATCGGTTTTGAATGTAGGCCGATCTGGCGCCATGTCAGGACCTCGAAAAACTCGTCCAGCGATCCGGCACCGCCGGGCAGCACCACGATGGCATCCGAATTCATATACATGACCTTTTTGCGTTCATGCATGTTTTCGGTGACGATGAAACGGTTCAGGTCGCGTTTGCCGACTTCCATTTTCATCAGATGGGTCGGGATCACGCCGAATGTATCGCCTCCCTTGGCCTGTGCCGCGCGGGCGACGATGCCCATCAACCCCACATCGCCCGCGCCATAAACCAGCCGCCAGTTCTGCGCCGCCAGCGCATGGCCGACCTGTTCGGCGGCATCGCCATAGGCGGGATTTACCCCCGTGCGTGACCCGCAATAAACACAGACGGAGGCGGCGGGCGTGGCGGGGGAAACATGGGTCATAACAGTGCTTTCATCATGGTGGGGCAAGGGCTTTGACCCGTCTTAGCCTTGTTGCTATGCTCGCTCAACCGCTCATAAATTAAAGGGGCGGATGCGGAAGGGAACGACATGAGCAACGGCGCTGCACAAGGTGGTTCGCGGGGTGTGTTGGTGGCAGGTGCGGTGATCACAGCAGGGGTGATTGCAGCGGTTTTCGGGTTTGACCTGTTCGGGATGAATGCCAAATCGGGCGCATCATCGGGCGCATCGGGCGATGCGCCTGTGGCCAATTCCGCGTCCCTGTTGGACAAATCCACATTCACGCCCGCATCCGATGCGGGGCGGGTTGCGCCCAAACCGGCGGGCGATGTGCCGGACAATTCGGATGAAAAACAACAGGTTGTGGCATTGCCAGCACCCGCCAGCCCCGATCTGCCCAATGCTGAGCCACCCGATGTCACGCCGGATATGACAGCACCCGCGCCGCTTTTCGATGTGTTTTACGTTGATCCCGCAGGCAATGCCGTGGTGGCGGGGCGCACTGATCCCGGGGTGGAAATCGCCCTGATGCTGGGCGATCAGGTGTTTGAAATGGTCAAGGCCGACAGCGCGGGCGAATTCACCTTTAACGCCACATTGCCGCCATCGGATCAGCCGCGCGCGATCCGGTTGCGGATCCAGACCGACGGTGCGCCGGTTTTCTCGAATGAGGAATATTCCGTCGCCCCCATCGCGGCGCCGGTTGTTGTTGCTACCGGTGCTTCCGCAGTGACGGAGACGGCGAATACCGCGATGCAAGGCGCAAAGGTCGCAGGGGCGGCTACCGCCACGGATGGTGTTGAAGTCGCCCCAACCGAAACGGCAACAGCGCCGGTCAAATCCGATCCCGCCGCCACTGCTGCAAGTGACGCGACCACCAGCAACACAGCCGCATCCGAACCAGCCGTGCCCGCTGCGCCTGCTGTGATCAGATCGGATGCATCGGGTGTGACCGTTGTGCAACCTGCCACCAATGCGGGCGCGCAGTCGCCGCAGGTCATGTCGGCCATCGCGCTGGATGCGATCACCTATGATGACGCGGGCGAGGTGCAGTTGCAGGGGCGTGGAAGGGGGGCATCCTTTGCCCGGGTCTATCTGGACAATGCGCCGCTGACCGGGGTGCGCATCGCCCCCAATGGCGCGTGGCGTCTGGCCCTGCCCGACGTTGCGCAGGGGGTCTATACCCTGCGGGTCGACGAGGTGGACAGCGCAGGCCGCGTGACCAGCCGTGTTGAAACCCCGTTCAAACGCGAAAACCGCATGACACTGGCCACCGAATCCGACGGGGCGCGTGTCAGCGCCATAACCGTGCAACCGGGCAATACATTATGGGCGATTGCACGCGACAATTACGGCCAGGGCCCGATGTATGTGAAACTATTTGCGGCCAACCGCGACCGCATCCGTGACCCCGATCTGATCTATCCGGGGCAGGTGTTTGCGATCCCGGAATAGATCTGCACCACTGGCATTCCCTGACAAAGCGCCCTAAGTAACGGCGCTTGAAGCATATGCGGGCCACCCTGTGTCCTTTGGGGGTGTCTGTATCTGCCTTAGTCAAGGAAAGATCAGCCATGCGCGGACCCAGACGCCCCCAGAACACAGCCAGCCAAGCAGAGATGGAGCGCCAGCGCGCATCGGGTCTGCGCACGATCAAACGTGTGATCCCCTATCTATGGCCAACCGAGCCGGGGTTTGCATGGGTCAAGCGGCGGGTGGTTTTGTCGCTGATCGTCTTGGTGGTGGCGAAACTGGTGACCGTGGCCACGCCGCTGTTTTACAAACAGGCGGTGGATGCGCTGGGGCCGGATGGCGGGGCTGTTGGCATGTTGGGGGCCGGGGCGATCGGGCTGACCGTGGCCTATGGCATGGCGCGGATGCTGTCGAACGGGTTCCAACAGTTGCGCGATGCGATTTTCGCCGCTGTGGGGCAGCGGGCGTTGCGCAAACTGGCGTTGGAAACCTTTACCCATATTCACCGCCTTTCGATGCGTTATCACATCACGCGCAAAACCGGCGGCCTGTCCCGCATCATTGAACGCGGGGTCAAGGGCGTCGATTTCCTGTTGCGCTTCATGATCTTTTCCATCGGGCCGCTGGTGTTGGAATTGCTGATGGTGGCGGGCATTTTCTTTTTTGCCTTTGGCCTGTCCTATGTGGCGGTGATTGTCGTCGTGATTGCGGTTTACGTCTGGTTTACCTTCAAGGTGACGGAGTGGCGGGTGCAATTGCGCCGCGAAATGAATGATCAGGACACCGATGCCAACCAAAAGGCCATCGATTCCATGCTGAATTTCGAAACCGTGAAATATTTCGGTGCCGAGGGCCGCGAAGCAGAGCGTTATGACAATGCCATGCGCCAATATGAACGCGCTGCTTTGTTGACGGCCTATTCGCTGGCGGCGTTGAATTTCGGTCAGGCGTTTCTGATCACATCGGGATTGATTGCGGTGATGATCATGGCGGCCATGGGGGTGCAAAGCGGCGCCTTGACCGTGGGCGATTTCGTGATGGTCAACGCCTATATGATCCAGATTACCATGCCGCTGAATTTTCTGGGCACCGTCTATCGTGAAATCCGCCAAAGCCTGGTCGATATGGGTGAAATGTTCGATTTGTTAGAACAGCCTGCCGAAATTGTGGATAAACCGGATGCCAAACCGATCAATGTGCAAGGCGGCGTGGTCGAGCTGCGCGATGTGACATTCGGGTATGACGCTGCACGGCCAATTCTGAAGGGCGTGAACCTGCGGGTGGATGCGGGGCAGACGCTGGCGATTGTCGGATCGTCGGGATCGGGGAAATCCACCATCGGGCGGTTGTTGTTCCGGTTCTATGACGTGAATGGCGGCGCGTTTATGATTGACGGTCAGGATGTTCGGGACGTGACACAGGCCAGCCTGCACGACCAGATCGGCGTTGTGCCGCAAGACACGGTGCTGTTTAACGATTCGATCCGGTATAACATTGCCTATGGCCGCGCCGATGCCTCGGAATCCGAGGTGATCGCAGCCGCCAAATCCGCGCAGATCCATGACTTCATCTCTAGTCTGCCCGAAGGCTATGACACAGCCGTAGGCGAACGCGGGTTGAAGTTGTCAGGTGGTGAGAAACAGCGGGTCGGCATTGCGCGCACCCTGCTGAAAAACCCGCCCATCCTATTGCTGGACGAGGCGACCTCGGCGTTGGATACGGAAACCGAACGCGAAATTCAGGGGGCGCTGCGGATGGCGGGCGAGGGGCGCACCGTGCTGACCATCGCGCACCGCCTGTCGACCATCGCGGATGCGGATCATATCATCGTGCTAGAGGATGGTCGTATCGTCGAGGAAGGCGCCCATGACGATTTGCTGGCGCGGCAGGGACGGTATCACAGCCTGTGGCAGCGTCAGGCCAGCGAGCAGGACGGCTGAGGCCGCCGGGGTTGACCATGCGCTGACGCGCAAGCGGCTGTTGCCGCTGGCCTGCGGCCATGAGTATTTTGACCAAGAAAAAGCCGGACGCGCCGCCCGGTCACAGGGCGGCGCGTTCCGGTTTCAGAGATGTTTATTCCGCGGCCTTGATCGGGCGGGCAGCGGGGTGGATATCGACTGTGTCGTCGTCCCAGATGATTTCGGGGGCTTTCAGGCGGCGGGCGGCGCGGCGCAATTCCCAATCCTTGCCGACGCGGCTGCTGCGGCCACGGGTCAGCACGGACAGCAGGCGGAACAGGGCGCGCACATAGGTCACCAGCCAGATCCGCAGCGCCAGCATGGCGGGGGTGAACACAAGCGTCAGCACCGTGGCGATGCCCAGCCCGAACACCACCGCCGTTGCCAGTTGTTTCCACCACAGCGCCGTGGGGCTGTCGATGGAATAACCACCGTTAACGAAATCGAGGCTAAGCCCGTACATCATCGGGGCCAGCCCTGCCATGGTGGTGATGGTGGTCAGCAGCACGGGGCGAATGCGGTCCTCGGCTGTGCGCACGATGGCTTCGACCCGGGGCATATAGGCGGAGTATTCCTGATAGGTGTCGATCAGGACAATGTTGTTGTTCACCACGATCCCCGCCAGCGCCACGATGCCTGTGCCCGTCATGATGATGGAAAATGTCTGCTCCATCACCATCATCCCGACCAGCACGCCAGCGGTGGACAGCACCACGGCCAGCAGCACAAGGAAGCTGTTGTAAAAGCTGTTGAACTGCGCCAGCAGGATGATGAACATCAGCCCCAGCGCGCCCGCGAATGCGTTCATCAGGAAGGCGCCGGATTCTTCCTGATCCTCCTGATCGCCGGTCCATTCCCATTCCAGCCCGCTGGCGAAGGGAGAGGTTTCCAGCCATTCGGTCAGGGTTTCGATCCGGTCGTTCGCATTGACCGGCACGGAGGTGATCGACCCGCCCGCATCAATCGCCGCTTGCAGCAAGGATACGGTTTGCGCATCCGTGACCGCAGGCAGATTGAAATAACGTGTGGTCGTCTCCTCTCCGAGCAGGCCGAACAGGCGTTTCCTGGTTGTCGTGACCGAGGCGTTATAGGGGGTGCCCTCTTCGGCCTCTGTGGCGTCGATTTCAGCACCAAAGCCATAGTCCAGCCGCAGGCCCATGTCGGTGCGGGTAAAGCGGCTGTCTTGCGACTGGCCTGCGGTCAGCGCGGTGTAGATGGGTTCGAATTGCGTGCCGGGCACCTTGTCTGCGGCCAGTTCGGCGCGGATGACGGTGCGGCCTGCCTCGACCGCTGCTTTCACGTCGAAGTATCGTTTCTGATCGACGCGGCTGATCTGGGCCAGTTTCGGCACGGGTTTACGGGTGATGAAATTGGCCAGCGGCACCAGCCCGTCGCTGGTGCGCACCTTGAGCGTGTCCAAGGTGGACAAGACGCGATCGGATTCGGGCAGGCGCACGCGAATGTCCACTTCCTCGTCTGATGACGGCACCCGCATCGTGTCCAGCAGGATGCCGCGTGTCACCAGTTGCACCATGGCGCCCACCGTGGCCACATCGGCACCATAGCGGCCCGCCTTTTCGACATCGACGTCGATCTGCCAGTCGATGCCGGGCAGGGGCAGGGTGTCTTCGACCAGGTCCAGACCGGGGGTGGATTCGAATTTTTCGCGCGCCTGTGCCGTGGCCGCCAACAGGTCATCCCAGTTGTCGCCCTTGATGCGCAGATGCACGGGTTTGGCTGATGCGGGGCCACGGGCCTGCGCCAGAATTTCCACCTTGATGCCGGGGATTTGCAACAGTTGCGTTGTTAGCTCTTCCAGCACGATGTCGCCGTCCAGTTCGGGGCGGTCGGTGCGGTCCTCCCAGGGGATGGTTTCCAGTTGGACCTGCCCGATGGTATCCACGGGGGGCTGTGCGCCGCCGGTGTTGGAATTCAGACCGCCGTCACCGGCAAAGGCAAAGGCGTTCAACACGCCGGGGTGGGCCAGCACGATCTGTTCGGCCTGTGCCACCAGCGCATCTTTTTCATCCATCGACAGGTTGCCGCGTGCGCGCACGTATACGATGGCCTGTTCAGGTTCGGATTCCACGAAAAATTCCACACCTTTGGATTTGGCGGGAAACAGAACAAAGCTGATGAAAAACACCAAACCGATGACGCCCGCGATGGTGACCAGCGGCATGATCGGGTTGCCCGCGATCATTTTGATGAACCAGCCAAAAGGCGTGCGGCGTTTGGCACGGATGGCGCGGGGTTTGCGATCCCATTGGGCGGCGCCCAGAATGATCGACGCGGCGATTGCCGATATCAGGAACAGTGCCGCGCCGGGCAGGAACTGGGTCCATGTGTCGGAAATCGGTTGGTCGCCAAACAGGTAACCGGGGTTCAGCAATTGCATCGCACCGATGAACAGGAACATCATGGCGGGCAGCACCAGCAGGGCGCGCAGCCAGAACGGCAGGGCGTGTTTCAGCGCATCAGACGCATGGGAAAAACTGCGCGACAACCGCCCCGAAACCCCGCCCATAACCGGCAGGTAAATCAGCGCCACCACCAGCGATGCGGACAGAACAAAGATCAGCGTGACAGGCAGCATCCCCATGAATTGCCCCGGCACACCGGGCCAGAACAGCATGGGCAAAAAGGCACATAGCGTGGTCGCCGTGGATGAAATCACCGGCCAGAACATACGTTTGGCGGCTTCGACATAGGCGTGCATCGGGCCGGACCCTTCGGAGATGCGTTTGTCGGCGTATTCGACCACCACAATCGCCCCGTCCACCAGCATCCCCACGGCAAGGATCAGCCCGAACATCACGATATTGGAAATGGTGATGCCCATGATTGCCAGCAGCACGAAACACAGCAAAAACGATGTGGGAATGGCGAAACCCACCAACAGCGCGGCGCGGGTGCCAAGCGAGGCCAGAACCACCATCATCACCAGCGCGATGGCGGTCAGAACAGAGCCTTCGAGCTGGCTGACCATGGACCCCACAACGCGGCTTTGGTCATTGGATGTGCCGACATGCACGGCGGTGCGCAGATCGTCGGGCCAGCTTGCGTGTTCCTCGGCCACCACGCGTTTGACCTCTTTGGCGGTGTCCAACAGGTTGAAACCCTTGCGTTTTACCACCTGTAGCGCAACGGTGGTTTCGCCGTTGAAACGGGCCACGCCCAGCCTGTCTTCGAATGTCAGGCGGATCTGGGCCAGATCGCCAAGGGTGACCACACGGGTGCCGTTGACCTTGACCGGCAGGGAATAGATGTCGCGCACATCGTCGAATGACGACGGGATTTTGACCGAAAACGTGCCATTGGCGGTGTCGACCTTGCCTGCGGCGATCAATTGGTTGTTGTTTTGCACCACATTGATCAGCTCCAGCGCGGTGACGTTATATGCCTCCAGGCGCAGGGGGTCGATCACCACCTCGACCATTTCGTCGCGGTTGCCTGCGATGCCTGCCTCCAGCACGGCGTCGATGCCTTCGACCTTTTCCTGCAAATCCTTGGCGATGCGGGTCATGGTGCGTTCGGGCACGGCGCCCGTCAGGTTGACAATGATGATCGGGAATTCGCTGAAATTGATTTCGTTGATGGTGTATTTTTCCGCCCCGTCGGGGAATTTGGATTCGGCGGTGGACATGGAATCACGCACATCGGCCATGATTTTGGATTTGTCCCAGCCGAATTCGAATTCCAGCGCCACACCGGCGTAGCCCTCGGCGGCGGTGGCGGACATGGTTTTCAGCCCGTCCAGATCGGACAGTTCGGTTTCCATCACCTTGACCAGCAGGGTTTCGGAATCCTCGGCTGAAATACCGGGGAAGGGGACGGATACGAACAGGGCAGGGATTTCGATATCCGGCTCGCCCTCTTTGGGCAGGCCGAAATAGGCAAATCCGCCTGCCAGCAGCGACAGGATGATAAATGCAACCACCATCCGCGCCCGTGACGCGGCCCAATCGACCATACCCGTCATTGTGCATCCTTTGCATAGACCGGCGTGATTGGCACGCCATCGGTGACATATTCCTGACCCACCGTGATTACGTTCACGCTGTCGGGCAGGCCGGTGACCCAGACGCCTTCGGCGGTGTCGCGCAGCAATTCAACCGCGATGAAACCGGCGGTGTTGCCGTTTTCGACAACACGCACACCCAGCGCGCCCTGATCGTTCAGGGTCAGGGCGGATTGCGGCAGCAGGTGCCCCTTGCTGCCCGGTGCGGCGATGATGATTTCGGCGGTTTGGCCGCTGCGGATGGTCAGGTCGGGGTTGGCCACGTCGATTTCCACCTTGAACGTGCGGGTCTGCACATCGGCGGCACGCGACAGAAACCGCACCCGCCCCTGCACGGTTTCGCCCGTGGTCAGCCGCGCGCCGGCCCGTGCGCCGATTTCAACGCGGGCGATTTCGGTTTCGGGCACATAGGCGACCAGTTTGATCGGGTCCAGTTGCAGAACGGTGGCGCAGATGCCCCCCTGTTGCAACAACGCGCCCAGTTCGGCGGTGTCACTGTCCAGCAGCCCGGCAAACGGGGCGGTCAAGGTGACGCGGGTGATTTCGGTTTTCGCGACTTCCAGATTGGCCTGCGCTGATTCCACGCCTGCCCTGGCGGCGGTCAGGCGGGTCTGCGAGGCATAGCCATCCTTGGACAGTTTCTCGGCCTGGTTCAGCTCGACCTGTGCGGTTTCCAGCGCGGCATCGGCCTGTGCCAATGCGGCATTGCGGGTGCCCAGATCAATCTGGCACAGCACATCGCCTGCGGCCACGGTGGCACCTGCACGCAGGGGGGGCGACACGATGCGCCCCGTTGTTTCGGCGCGCACATCGACCTGACGCGCAGCCTGTGTTTCGCCGCGCAACACCACGGCACTGTCGACCTCTTGTGAGGTTGATGCCATGGCGACGACCCGCATTGCACCCGCTGGCGTATCGGTTTGCGCAGTGTCTGCCGCCATATCAGCGCCTGCATCGGCCCCGGTGCCGGTGGTTGTAGCGGTGGTCGCATCGGTTGCTGTGTCCGCGGCTGTTTCCGTGGCGCCATCGGCGGGCGTTTGTGCCTCCGTTTCGCGGGGATCGTCCTTGGAGCCAAGGGCCATCGCGTGCAGCGCATCACGCTCCATCACCAGAAAATACAGGGCTACCGACACCAGAATGGCGGTGATCAGGGAAATGGGTCGCATGATTTATTCTGGTCCTTTGAACGGGGCCGATTGGGTCATTTTTGATATCAGATGTGCAGTCAGCGCAGGCAAAACAAGCAAATCAAGGCTGAAATTAGTCCTGCTGCTGCTTTTGGGGCACGCATTGCGGTCACACTAAACCGACCCGTTCATTTTACGTTCTAACGACGTTACGTGCAAGAACTAGACGCGCCAGTGGCGGGGCACTGATGAAACCTGCTGAAATTCCGCTCTGATAGCAAGGCTTGGCAGCGCCAAGTCGACAGGTTAAGAGGGGGCAAACCAGAAGGGGCAAGCCTGTGAGCGATACAGACAGTTTCATTGACGAGGTGACCGAAGAGGTCCGCCGTGACCGCCTGTTTGCGATGATGAAACGCTATGGCTGGATCGCGGTTCTGGTGGTTCTGCTGGTGGTGGGCGGCGCGGCGTTTCGCGAATATCGCAACGCCACGGAACAGGCCAAGGCCGAGGCGCTGGGCGATGCCATGCTGGCCGCATTGGAAAATGACGACAGCCCCGCACGCATTGCAGCCCTGTCCGATGTGCAAAGCGACAGCGCGGGCGGGCGGGCCGTGGCGCGGATGCTGGAAACCGGCGAACTGGTGCGCAACGGAGAGGAAGCCGCGGCCATCACCCTGCTGGACAGCCTGTCCACCGATGGCGACGTGCCTGAAACCTATCGACAGTTGGCCAGCTTCAAGGCGCTGCTGTTGAAATCCAAGGATATGGACGCCGCAACCCGCAAGATCCAGATCGAAGGCGTGATTGCCGCCGGTGGCCCGCTGCGCCTGTTCGCCGAAGAACAGATGGCACTGGCCGAACTGGACGCAGGCGAAGCCGATGCCGCTATGGCGCGGTTGCAACGCATCCTGCAAGATGCTGAAACCACAGGAGGCTTGCGTCAGCGCGCCTCTCAGTTGATTGTGGCACTGGGTGGCACGCCAGAGGCCGCACCCGTCAGCGCCATTGATGCCGCAACCGCGGACAGCCAATGACGGCCCGGGTGGGCAATCAGGCAGGCCAAGGGTGTGTTTCGGGGCCGGTGACGGACCCGTCAAAGAAAAAAGTAACGGAGAGCGCAGCAGTGAAAGTCTCGGGTTTGATCATCGGCCTTATGGGGCTTGGCGTATTGGCTGGCTGTGGCGAGCGTGAAACCTATCTGCCCGGACAGCGCGAGGAATTGCGCGCCATCACAGCAGATGGCGGCGTTGAGGAGATCAACGGGCAGGCCAACCGCAGCGCGCCTATCGCATTGCCCAAACAATCGGCCAATGCGGATTGGACCTCGGGGATCGGCACCGCATCGACCCGCGCGTCGCACCCCGCATTGTCGGGCGCCCCCGCATTGCAATGGAGTGCCGGCATCGGCGCGGGCGACAGCCGCAAGGCGCGCATCAATGCCAATCCCGTTGTCGCGGGCGGGCGGATTTTCACGCTGGATTCCGGTGCGCAGGTCATGGCCCATTCCACCGCAGGTGCGACCCTGTGGTCGGTCGATCTGACCCCGCCGACGGACCGCGCGGGTGATGCCTCGGGCGGGGGAATCGCCTTTGGGGATGGTAAGGTATTTGTCTCTTCCGGCTTTGGCCTGTTGACGGCGCTGGATCCGGCCAATGGCGCGGTGGTCTGGCAACAGGACCTGACCGCAACCGGCACCGGCACGCCTACTGTGGCGGGCGATCTGGTATATTTGATGGCGGGCGACGACACCGCATGGGCGGTTGAAACCGACACGGGCCGCGTGCGCTGGCAATTGTCGGCCACGCCGGATGTGGCCAATGTTCTGGGCGCACCCGCGCCTGCCGTTGGCGACAAATTCGTGATCTTTGCATTCGGTGACGGCGATGTGCAGGCGGCGTTCAAACGCGGCGGTTTGCGCATGTGGTCGACGCAGGTTTCGGGCCAGCGCAGGCTGCGCGCCCTGTCGAAAATCGGTGATATCACAGGGGATCCGGTATTGTCGGGTGACCGTGTTTACGTTGGCACCTCGGCTGGTCGTCTGGTTGCGTTGAACGCAGGCAATGGCGAACGTGAATGGACCGCCAAAGAGGGCGCGGTTGGCCCCGTCTGGCCTGTCGGTGGTTCGGTGTTTGCCGTGACCGACCTGAATGAACTGGTGCGGTTGGATGCCACCACGGGCGAACGGATCTGGGGCGTTGATCTGCCCGGTTTCACATCGAACAAACCCCGCCGTCAGGCCGCAATTTACGGTCACAGCGCGCCGGTTCTGGCGGGGGGGCGCATTGTTGTGGCCTCGGGCGACGGGCAGTTGCGGTTCTTTGATCCGGCCAATGGCAATCTGGTGCAATCGGTCGAGGTGCCAGGCGGTGCGACCACCGCGCCCGTGGTTGCGGGTGGGGTGCTCTATGTGGTCAGCAAGCGCGGGCAACTCCACGCTTTCCGTTGACGCAACTTTGGTGTATCAGCGCGGCTTGATCCGTTATGGAACCGCAGTGATATGAGCTTTACCCTGGCTATCGTGGGCCGCCCCAATGTGGGAAAGTCCACTCTTTTCAACCGCTTGGTCGGTAAACGTCTGGCCTTGGTCGATGACCAGCCCGGCGTGACGCGTGATTTGCGCGAAGGCGACGCGCGGCTGGGCGATTTGCGGTTTACCGTGATCGACACCGCCGGATTGGAAGACGCGACCGATGACAGCCTGCAGGGCCGTATGCGCCGCCTGTCGGAACGTGCCGTTGATATGGCCGATATCTGCCTGTTTATGATCGACGCGCGCGTGGGCATCACGCCGGTCGACCAGATGTTCGCCGATATCCTGCGCAAACGCGCCAAACATGTGATCGTCGCCGCCAACAAATCCGAAGGCAAAGCCGCCGATGCGGGTGTGCTGGAGGCATGGAACCTTGGCCTTGGCGAACCTTTGCGCCTGTCCGCCGAACATGGCGAGGGCATGGGGGAATTGTTCCATGTGCTGATCCCGCTGGCACAGGAATTTGAAGGGCGCGACGACGAAGAAGCCCCCGAAACCGATGTCGAACTGGACGAGGAACAGGGCGATTTCGACGAGGATCTGCCGATCCGCTGGCCGACCGCATCCAAACCGATGCAAATCGCCGTTGTCGGCCGCCCTAATGCGGGAAAATCCACCCTTATCAACCAGTTGCTGGGCGAAGATCGCCTGTTGACCGGACCCGAGGCAGGCATCACCCGCGATGCCATTTCCCTGCAAATGGATTGGGACGGCCTGCCCGTGCGCATCTGGGACACCGCAGGCATGCGCAAACGCGCCAAGGTGCAGGAAAAGCTGGAAAAACTGTCGGTGTCCGACGGGCTGCGCGCCGTCAAATTCGCCGAGGTGGTGGTGGTTTTACTGGACGCCGCCATACCATTTGAATCGCAGGATTTGCGCATCGCCGATCTGGCCGAACGCGAGGGTCGCGCCGTGGTCATCGCGGTCAACAAATGGGACATCGAAGAAGACAAACAGGACAAACTGCGTGAAATGCGCGAGGCATTCGAGCGCCTGCTGCCGCAATTGCGCGGCGCGCCGCTGGTCACCGTGTCGGCCAAAACCGGCCGCGGCATGGACCGTCTGCGCCAGGCGATCGAGCGCGTCTATACCACCTGGAACACCCGCGTTTCCACTGCCAAGCTGAACCGCTGGTTGCTGGGCATGGTCGAGGCGCACCCCCCCCCCGCACCGCAGGGCCGCCGGATCAAACTGCGTTACATGACACAGGCCAAAACCCGTCCGCCCGCATTTGTGGTGATGTGCAGCCTGCCGGACAAACTGCCCGAAAGCTATTCACGCTATCTGGTCAACGGTTTGCGCGCCGATTTCGACATGCCCGGCACGCCGATCCGGCTGTATATGCGCGGGCAGGGGGACAAGAACCCCTATAAAGGCCGCAAGGTCAAAAAGCCGGGCTCACTGGGTAAGCACCTGAAAAATCTGCCTAAGCAGCAGTAGCATCACGCAGGTGCGGCAGCGCGGCGCGGTAGGCCAGCAACATGGCCCCCGCTGCCGCCAACCCGACCACGGCCCAGTTTTGCGTGGCCACATTGGCGACGATCACGCCCACCAGCGCCCAGATCACGGCGAATGAAAATTCGGGCGTGTCGCGGCGGCGGACCTGCACCGCCATGGTTAATGCCAGCGCCAGAATGATCATCGCGATGGCGGCAACCTGCGCCGGAACAAACCCGTATCCGGCCAGTAACAAACCCAGTGCAACACAGGATGCGGCGGTCAGCCAGCCTGCGTATAAGGCCACGGGCGTGCGCTGCCACAGGCGATCCTGCCCCCCCGTGCGCAGCAGGGCCAACGCGGCACTGCCCCACATCAACCAGATCAGGACGGTGGCCCAGACGGGCGATATATTCGCCACCGGAATCCATGCGGCCCCGATTGCCAGCGACAGAATCAGCGGTGCGCGCATCGGGGTCCAGTCGGGCGTGCGGTCACGTTTCAACAGGCCGAAAACCGCCCCTGCGATCAGCCAGATATAAATCAGCCCCCAGATCGAAAACGCATAGCCCGCAGGCTGCACCGGCGGGTTGTTTTGCGGAATCGGAAATTGGTCGCCGGTAAACCCGTTGAACCCCGAGGTGAGCAGGGGCGACGCCGCAAACGCAAGCGCAGCCACCAGCAA
This sequence comes from Paracoccaceae bacterium, assembly GCA_050633465.1. Taxonomy (GTDB): domain Bacteria; phylum Pseudomonadota; class Alphaproteobacteria; order Rhodobacterales; family Rhodobacteraceae; genus UBA3069. Next base: position 149,804 of record JBOEGO010000020.1, read on the forward strand.
AAACACTGATTTGACTTTATCCATGCACCTAATACGCGCGAAAGCGCCGTTTGGTTCCAAATCACTGCCTGAGGGCTTGAATCGAACCCCTTTTGGTCAATATTCTGTTAACAAGAGCCGTCATGCGCGGATTATTATGTGTGGCGTGGAATTTAACAAAGGGTGCCATGATGAAATTGCCATCGGATATCCGCGAGGTGCGGGCCTTTACCCATAAATATGTCGCCAAAAATGACCGCCGTGCGGCGTTTTCCTATTTTGCAACATTTGCAGTGTATTTCGCTGCGCTGATCCTGGGTATTTGGGCGGTTTTGCAGGGCAATTACTGGATCGCCGCGCCGATGTCGCTGCTGGTCGCGGCCACCACTGTACGGCTTTATGTGATCCAGCATGATTGCGGGCACGGGTCGTTTTTCACCACGCGAAAACTGAACGAATTGGCGGGGCACGGGTTGTCGCTGCCCTCGCTCAGCCCGTTTTTGACGATGCGCTATAACCACGACATGCACCACAAACACGTGGGCAATCTGGACCACCGCGAGGATGGCGAGGTGTTCACCATGACCCTGCGCGAGTGGAACGAGGCAGGCAGCGGCAAGCGCCTGTTTTACCGCGCCTATCGCAACCCCGTGCTGATGATGGTGGCGGGGGCGCTGTTCACCTATTTCATCCGCTATCGCTGGCCGAAAAACACCAGCAAGGTCGGCGTGCGCGGCGTGCTGCTGCACAATCTGGCGCTGGCGCTGTTTCTGGCGCTGATCTATGCGTTCGCCGGTTGGGCCGGTGTGATTTTCCTGCTGGTCAGCCAGACCATTGGCGGCATTCTGGGCGTGTTTCAGGTGTATTTGCAGCATAATTTCGAAGACACCTATTGGGATCGCCGCCCCGATCTGGATCCGCAGGTCGCCGCGCTGGTCGGGTCATCGGCGTTGAATCTGGGCTGGTGGTGGGATCTGTTCACCGGCAATATTGCCTATCACGACATCCACCATTTCAACCCGCGCATTCCGCTTTATAATCTGCGCCGCTGCCATTTCGATCTGGATGAAATGTTTGAAATGAACCGCATCGGCTGGCCCGAGGCATTCGCGTCGTTTCGCCTGAAGCTGTGGGACGAAGACAGCGAACGGCTGGTGCCGTTTCCCGAAACCGACAGCGTGGCGATTCCCGCCGAATGATCGCAGGGATCGGCCAAAAGGCGCCTATGTCAGAGCCCGCCATTTGCGCGGGCTCTTGCGCTTTTTAGGGCTTGGGATACATCTGCGCTCGAGGGCAATTTCGCCTTTGATTCTGGTGGCTTGTGGCCACTGTTGGAGCTTTTCCTGAAATGAAGAACACCGTATTTGCAATGGGCGTTGCCCTGTCCCTGATCGCCGTTCAAGCCATGGCAGAAGTGAACGACACCGACGGCAATGGCAGCTATTCCTACGAAGAAATGGCTGCCGCCTATGAGGGCATGAACGACGAACTGTTCGCCGAGATCGACTCGGACGAAAGCGGCGAAGTGTCGGTTGAAGAACTGGCAGTTGCTGTTGAAGCAGGTCTGATCGACGCCTGATTTCGATCTCTTGCCGCGACGCCTCGCGCTGCAAGAATTACCCCCCGGCCCTTTGGACCGGGGGTTTTTTATGTAAAACAGCGAGAATATCAGCCCAGCGTGCCATCCGCCAACAGGCGGGTTTTGCCGCGCAAATAGGGGTGCAGCGCGGCGGGCAGGGTGACCGAACCATCGGCCTGCTGGCCATTTTCCAGCACAGCAATCAAACAGCGCCCCACGGCCAGACCGGACCCGTTCAGCGTATGCACGAATTCGGGCTTGGCTTCGCCATCCTTGAACCGTGCATTCATGCGTCGCGCCTGAAAATCACCGCAAACCGAAACCGAGCTGATCTCGCGGAAGCTGTCCTGACCGGGCAGCCAGACCTCGATGTCGTGGGTTTTGATCGCGCCGAACCCGGTGTCGCCCGTGCATAGGACCACGGTGCGATAGGGCAGTTCCAGTTTTTCCAGAATCGCCTCGGCGCAGCCGGTCATGCGGTCATGTTCGGCCATTGATTCGTCGGGGTGGGTCACCGATACCATTTCGACCTTTTCGAATTGGTGCTGGCGCAACATGCCGGCGGTGTCGCGCCCCGCGCTGCCCGCTTCGGAGCGGAAACACTGTGTGTGTGCCACATAGCGGCGCGGCAGGTATCCGGCATCGACGGTTTCGCCGTTCACGATATTGGTCAGCGTCACCTCGGCCGTAGGCACCAGCCACCAGCCTTCGCGGGTTTGATAACTGTCCTCGCCGAATTTGGGCAGCTGGCCCGTGCCCAGCATCATGTCCTCGCGCACCAGAACAGGGGTCCATGTTTCGGTCAGCCCGTGTTCTTCGACATGGGTGTCGAGCATGAACTGCGCCAGCGCGCGGTGGATGCGCACCACCCCGCCCGACAGCACAACAAATCGTGCGCCTGACAGTTTGGCGGCGGTTTCGAAATCCATGCCGGGTTTGACGCCTGCAATGTCGTAATGTTCGACAGCCGCGAAATCAAAGGCACGCGGCGTGCCCCAGCGGCGGATTTCGACATTGTCGTTTTCATCGGCCCCGTCGGGGATATCGGCATGGGGCAGGTTGGGCAGGCCCATCAACATATCGGTCAGTTGCTGGTCCAGTTCCTTGGCCTCGGCCTGCATGGCGGCGATTTCGGCCTTGCTGTCGGCGACCAATGCACGCAGGCGTTCAAATTCGGCCTCGTCGCCGCGGCCCTTGGCGGCGCCGACCTCTTTGCTGGCTTTGTTTTGTTCGGCCTTGGCCAGTTCGGCCTTTTGGATGCAGGCGCGGCGCGCCTCGTCCAGTGACAGGATGGCGGGGGATTGCGGGTCCAGCCCGCGACGGGACAGTGCAGCGTCGAACGCTTGTGGATTGTTGCGGATGGCGCGGATATCATGCATGGGCTTTTCCCTTGTCGCGGTGCCCCGCGCCAACGTGGCGCGGATCTGTGCGCCAGCTTATGCCGGATTTTTTACCAAGGTGTAACCAAAGTTTTTGCCAGCCATGGCATGGCATCGGGCGTGATCAACTGCCCAGAAACGACAGGATCCGTGCGCGGGCGGCGCGCGCTTCGGGCAGGGCGTTCAGCAGGGGCCAGACATGGATCATGCCGCGCCCTTCGATATAGTCCAGCGGGGCATCGCCCGCCCGGTCCAGAAACAACATCATATCGGGGTGCAGCAGATCGCGGGTGCCCATAAAGGCCAGCGTTGGCGGCAGCAGCGCCATATCCATATGCAGCGGCGAAATGCGCGGATCATCCAGCGGGCGCGCACCGCGATACCATTCACCGACCTGACGCAGCGCGGGCAGGGCCAGCATCGGGTCACGTTTGGCGGCGGCAGGCAGGGCGGGGTTGGTCATTGCCAGATCAACGGGCGGGGATATCAGCACCAGCCGGTCCGGCGCATCCATCCCCGCCTGTAACAGTGACAGCGCCAGCCCCGCGCCCGCGCTGTCGCCCATCACGGCCAGTTTCGGAAAGGCACGGCGCAGGTCACCATATAGCGGTTCCAGCATGGCCATCATGGTATCATGGTCTGCCCCTGGCCCCAGCGGATACAGGGGCATGGTGATGGTCGCGCCGGTTTCATCACACAGGCGCGACAGGAAATCCCAATGCGGGCTACGCGGCGGAAACACCCAGGCACCACCATGCAGATACAGAATATGAAGCAGGCCGGGTTTGGGCGGGGTCAGGGTGATCACGCTGCCCTCGGCCAGCGGGTCGCCGGTCAGGGTCACACGGGGGAACGGATCGCGGGGCAGGTTGTCGGCGCGCCGCGTTCGGTCCAGTTCGGCCTGAAACGCGGGCAGCGATTCAAACCGTTTGCGCCGCCCCGTCAGTTTCAGAACCAGATTGATAAGATGCGCCTGAATGCTGGCCATAAATTGTTTTCCCTGCTTAATCGGCGAAGCCTGCACGATCAGGGGCATATCCGCCAAACGTGACGTGGCGGCAAAATATGCTCAGCGCATCCAGAACCCTTCTTTCTTGATCCGGTTGCGGATCGCCTGTTCGCGCCGCGGCAAATCGTTGCGGTCAAACATCTCGCGCACCTTGTCGCCGCGCCCCTGAAAGATGATGCGCTTCATCGGGTCGTATCCCTTTAGCACCTTTTTGATGCGGTTGGGGGCGGTGACCTGTTCCAGCACCTGAACCGCCAGATCGCTTTCGCGGGCATAAAGCAGTGGCAAAACGCGGTAATGGCAGGTCACGACCCCGTCCAGCAAACCATCGGGCAGGGTATTGCGCCCGCCGCCCAATGCATGAATGACCAGCGGCAGCGCCACCTGATCCAGCCATGGGTCCAGTTCCTGCAACAGGGTTTCGGGCGTCGGATCATCGCGGATCGACAGCGCATATTCCAGAAACTTTTCACCAAACACATGCGGGCATTTGTAGAAAAAGAACCCCGCATTGAAATACAGATACCGCTGCCAGTATTCATCGGGCTGGTTCAGATCCAGCGAGCTGTCAAAGTCCAGCCCGAACCGGTCGTATAGCGATTTCCAGATCGCGCCATAGCCGGGGCCGTAAATTTCCAGCTTGGGCCATGTGCCTTCGCGGCGCATGGATGCGGTGGGGCGGCTGAAATCGAACGGCACCTGCGTCAGATCGCCGGTGATCAGGGTGTCTGTGTCGAAAAACACAAATGGTTCGCCCTTGGGCAGGGCAGTCAGGCATTCGATTTTGTTGCCATAGGGGTAATAGCCACCGAAATGCACGGATTCGAACGGCAGGATTTCGGCCCCCAGATCGGCCAGCAATTCCAGCACCTGATCGTTGCGAATGCGCGGGTCGTAGTCGCCCCAGCGGATGCCGGGCTGAGGTTCGGCCACAAACAGCCGCCCCTTGAAATCGGGGGATGTGGCGCGCAGGGATGCTGCGAATAGCGCGGCCTCATACATCAGGCGGCCCTGTTGGCCGACAATAACGATGTTGAACGGTTGATCGCTGGGGGCTTGCTCTGCCATGATTGCCTTTGCTTCCCTTGGGGAATTTTCCTGTCACTATAGGGGAGGATGCGCGGCGCGTGAACAATCACTTTGCCGCCGGGTGGCAGATATTTTGGAATGAAAGGAATAAGAGATGAACAAGGCGACATTTCTGGCGCTGATCCTTATGGCCTCCCCCGCGATTGCCGAAACAACGCTGGTGGCAGAACCACAGGACCCGACGGGCAAATTTACCACGGCAACCGAGGTGAAACCGATCATGCAGGCCACGCGCAGTGCATGGGTGGCCCTGCGCGAATACGAAGGGCAGGATTGGCTGTATGTGACGCAGATACTCAGCTGGCGTTGTGGGCTGGTGCAATTGAAACTGGGGGTGAATGGTGATGAACCCGCCGTTTGGCCCATGCCGCCGTGCCATACGGATACCGCCCAACCCAACGCCATGACCGAATCCGATTTCCAGTTGCAGCCCAATATTTACAAGGTCTATCCCCTGTCATCGGTCAACAGCATCAGCGTGGAAATCACCTATGACGACCTGACCACGGACAGCCATACATGGGAACGCAAAGCGGTGCTGATGCCCTAGGGCGCTGCACATGTCCTGCGAAAACAGGGGTGAAAACAGGGCTGATTGCGGCAATGGTTGGGAAAAGTGGTGGGCGACCCTGGAATCGAACCAGGCGTGCGTCTCCGCGAGGGAGTTACAGTCCCCTGCCACACCTTGCGGCCTGTCGCCCACTTTCACCTGCGACCAAATGGTCCGGCTGCCAAGGCGGGGGGCGCATGGCCTTGCCCGCTCGGGTGAGGGGGTGATTACTAAGCGTGTTATTCGGCGTCAACAGGAAAATCGGTGTGATTGGCGGCTAGTTGTATCGCGCGCCACGGCAGGGTAAAGGCTTGGCCAATATGGCAAGGGAAACAAGCGCATGAAAAAGCCGAAATGGGTTGTGGAAAAAGAACAGCAAAAGCGGGCGTCAGCGGCTGAAACCGTTTGGCTGTTCGGGTTGCACGCCGTGCGCGATGCCTTGCTGAACCCGCAACGCAAGCGGCTGCGCCTGATCGTGACACTGAACGCGCAGACCAAGCTGGCCGATGCCATCGCGCAAAGCGGCATGGAGCCCGAAGTGGTGGACCCGCGCAAATTCAGCGCGCCGCTGGATCCGCAGTCGGTGCATCAGGGGGCCGCGTTAGAGGTCAAGCCGCTGGATTGGGGCCGGTTAGAGGATGTTTGCGTCGGCCATCCCGACCGCGTGCCGCGTGTTGTGTTGCTGGACCGTGTGACTGATCCGCACAATGTGGGGGCGATCCTGCGCTCGGCCGAGGTGTTTGGCGCCTGCGCCGTGATCGGCACGCGCCACCATTCTGCCCCCGAAACCGGCGCATTGGCGAAAACCGCATCCGGCGCGCTGGAACGCCAGCCCTATTTGCGCGTGCGCAATCTGGCCGACGCGATGGAGCAGCTAAAGGCGATCGGATATATTGTGATCGGGCTGGACGGGGCAGCAGAACACACCGTGGAACAGGCGCTGGAGGGGCGCAAGGACCGTCCCGTGGCGCTGGTGATGGGGGCCGAAGGGCCGGGATTGCGCGAAAAAACCCGCGAAACCTGTGACCAATTGGTGAAAATCGCCTTTGCCGGGGATTTTGGCTCGCTCAACGTGTCGAATGCGGCGGCGGTGGCGCTATATGCATCCATGGATCAACAGGGCTGAACATTTGCCGCAATACGACCCGACACATGGCGCGAAAATCGCCACATGTAGCTATTGTGGCAGCTACGCCGCGCTGGTGCTAAAGGGGCATCAGCGTCACGAACTGGCCTGTTCGCGCTGCGGTGCGCCCCTGCATGATTTGAAACAGATGCCGGTGCGCGAATTGCATTTCGGCACCGGCAAGCTGCCAAAGGTGAAAAAGCGGATGCCGCCGCCAAAGTTCGACACGCGAGAGGACATCCTGAAAAACCGCCCCGTCAAAAAGCGCAAAAAGAAAAGTATCGGGCGCATGGCGCTGGAAGAGATTTTCGACGTGATCGAGGATATTTTCGACTGATTTTCGCGTATTTCGGCAGGTTTTCGCCCATTTCAGACGCGCGTGTTAAGGTTCCGTTCACAGAAATATTACATCCTCTTTTCCTGTGGGGAATCTCCCCTATCTCTCATAGCAGAGGCGCGGGACCGGAACTCCCGAGCTTCATTTCACTGTCCCTCGTTCCGTGACTTGCGCCCAAAGCTCCCCGCTTTGGGCGTTTTTTTATGGTGGGACCGCAATGCCGATTGCGCCTGTGGGCCGCTGCGTTAGGGTCGGGATATGAGCGAAACATACACCGATGCATTTTTGAGAACCGTTCTGAAACGCAGCAAACGCATTGCGGTTGTGGGCGTGTCGCTGAACCCCGTGCGCCCCAGCTATTATGTGGCGCGGTATCTGGGGCTAAAGGGGTATACCGTAATCCCTGTAAACCCGATGCATGCGGGCAAACCCCTGTTCGGGCGAACCGTGGTCGCATCGCTGGCGGATATCGAGGGGGGCGTAGACATGGTCGATATTTTTCGCCGCTCCGAACATGTCGGCCCTATTGTAGACGAGGCATTGGCAGCATTTCCCGAGCTGCAAACCATCTGGATGCAGATCGGTGTGGTGAACGAGGAAGCGGCCAAACTGGCGCGGGCGCGGGGCGTGGACGTGATTATGGACCGTTGCCCCAAGATCGAATACCAGCGCCTGTTTGGCGAGCTGCGCATGGGCGGGTTCAACACAGGGGTGGTGTCATCCAAACTTTGAACGCGGGGACAATTTTCTTACAAAGAAAATTACCGGAAAATCCATTTTCCGGATAAAATTCTTTGAAAGAATTTTGCGCCATATGGCGGCGAGGGGATTAGGCCGGGAAGTCTGCGGCAAAGCGCCGGTCGCGCAGGGGTTTCACCACATTGATGGATTTCTGATACAGCGGGTGCGCCTTGTATGCGGCCAGGGCTGCGGCATCTTTGAATTCGGCATAGACCACCAGATCGACATGGGCCTCGGCCAGCGGATCGGTGTTCAGGTTGCGGCCTACCTCGAAATGGTCGGAATGGGGGATGTCGGCCAGTATCATCAGCCCATCGCGGATGGTTTCGATATCGGCAGGGTCCTTGGCCGAAAAGAATACCGTGTGCCGGATCATCTGCGTGCGGCCTTTTCTGCGATGCCGGACTGGTTCTGGCGCGCATCCAGCACGGCCATAACATCCCCCAGCGTCACATCGCGCGATTTCAGCATCACCAGCAGGTGAAACAGCACATCTGCCGCTTCGGACGCCAGTTTTTCGCGGTCGTCCTTTATGGCTTCAATGATGGCCTCTATCGCTTCTTCTCCGAATTTTTCGGCGCATTTTTCCGGGCCTTTGGCCAGCAATTTTGCGGTCCAGCTGTCATCGGGGGATGCGGCGGCGCGGGTCGCGATGATTTTTTCCAGATCGTTCAGTGTCATGCGTCCATCCTCATGGCGATTCCTGCGGCGGCCATATGGGCCTTGGCCTGTGCAATGGTATATTCCCCGAAATGGAATATGGATGCGGCCAGCACGGCGCTGGCGCCGCCTGATGTCACGCCTTCGACCAGATGATCCAGATTGCCGACCCCGCCCGATGCGATCACCGGCACATCCACTGCATCCGATATGGCACGGGTCAGGGGCAGGTTGAAACCGGCCTTGGTGCCGTCACGATCCATCGAGGTCAGCAGGATCTCGCCTGCGCCCTTGGCCGCCACGCTGCGGGCAAATTCCACCGCATCAATGCCCGTCGGTTTGCGCCCGCCATGGGTGAAAATCTCCCACTTTCCGGGGGCGACGGTTTTGGCATCAATTGCGCAGACAATGCACTGGCTGCCGAACTGGTCCGCCGCCCTTGCGATCACATCTGGGTCGGCCACAGCGGCCGAGTTGAACGAGACCTTGTCCGCCCCCGCCAGCAGCAGCGCGCGCACATCAGCCGAGCTGCGCACCCCCCCGCCCACGGTCAGCGGGATATAGCATTGTTCGGCCGTGCGGCTGACCACATCAAACATGGTGCTACGGTTTTCATGGGTGGCGTGGATATCCAGAAAGCACAGCTCGTCTGCGCCCGCCGCATCATAGGCGCGTGCCGATTCCACCGGATCGCCCGCATCGCGCAGGCCCACGAAATTGACGCCCTTGACCACGCGGCCATCGGCCACGTCCAGACAGGGAATGATGCGGGTTTTCAGCATGGGCGCGCCTTTGTGCGTTGGGTCGCCCCTGTCTTACTGTGCCATGGCGCGGGGTGCAATCGGGGCGCGGGCGATCCGGCGCATGGCATTGCGCACAATCAGGATGTGAAACGGCATCACTGCGGCCAGATAGGCGCGGCCCAACGTATTATGCGGATGCACCCAGGTGCCCATATAAACGCGGCCATCGACCTGCATCACGCTGATACGGAAATTCAGGTGTTTGTCATCGGTGCCAAGGATGATCTCGGTTTCATCCTGGGATTCGATCGGAAAAATCGCGCCATCGCCGCTGTTTGCCACATCGGTTTTCAGGCCCAGTGGTTTCACGATCATATTGCGCAGGCCCAGCAGGGCATTGGCCCAACCGGGCATCGACAGCCCGATGTCGGCGGCTTGCTGCGGGGGCAGGGGGCTGTCCACCGCATAGCCATCCAGAAAATCGTTTTTGACCACGCGGGGCCAAAGGCGCGAATGATCTGGCAGCGGGGTTTTGACGGTTTTGGGCATTGGGGTCACTCGGTCAGGGAGGGGGGTCGCCCCAGACTGACACCAGATCGCGCCAGATTGATAGGGGCGCGTTGTCGCGGTTTACCCCTTTAGCACCGCCAGCGCCGCACCCAGATCAATCGCACCATCATAAAGCGCACGGCCCGAAATCGCCCCATCCAGCGGCGCGCCGCAGGATTTCAGCGCCTTTAGGTCATCCAGCGACGACACTCCGCCCGATGCGATCACGGGGATCGACACGGCGCGGGCCAGCGCGGCGGTTTCATCCACGTTCGGGCCTTGCATCGCGCCGTCGCGGTTGATGTCGGTGTAAATGATCGCGGCCACGCCTGCGTCCTCGAACGAGCGGGCCAGATCGGTGGCGTTGACATTGGTTTCCTCGGCCCAGCCCTTGGTCGCGACCATGCCCTTGCGTGCGTCAATGCCCACGGCGACATGGCCGGGAAAGGCGCGGGCGGCCTCGCGCACCAGATCGGGGTTTTCCACCGCAACAGTGCCAAGGATCACGCGCTGCAATCCGCGTTCCAACCAGCGTTCGATGGTTGCCATATCACGGATGCCGCCGCCCAGTTGCGCGGGAACCTTGCAGCGGCGCAGGATTTCCTCGACCGGAGCGGCGTTCACGGGTTCGCCCGCGAATGCGCCGTTCAAATCGACCAGATGCAACCACTCACAGCCCGCGTTTACAAACTCCATCGCCTGCGCGGCAGGGTCGTCATTGAACACGGTGGCCTGTTCCATTTCGCCCTTATACAGGCGCACGGCATTGCCGTCTTTCAGATCAATTGCGGGGTATAGGATCATTGGCGCAGGCCCTTTTCGTAAAACATTCACGGACAATTAAGCCGCGTTCATGCTAAATGCAACGTGACCCAAAGACAGGCTTGCCTGAACGGGCTGACGTAGGGCAGGCTCACGTCAGGAATGATGGAGGATGAGAGTATGAAATTTTTCGCAATCACGGCTGCGCTGGTTCTGTCTGCGGGGGCGGTTGTGGCCGATCCGGTTCTGGGCACATGGAAAACACAGGTCGATGACGGGGCCTATGCCCATGTCGCTATGGCCAAATGCGGCAATTCCATTTGTGGCACCATCGCCCGCACGTTCAACAGCGATGGCGAATATAATTCCGCCAACAAGGGTAAAAAACTGGTCTGGGATATGAAATCCGAGGGCAAGGGAAATTATGCCAATGGTAAGATATGGCAACCTTCCTCGGGTAAGACCTATAAATCCAAAATGTCGCTTTCGGGCAATTCGCTCAAGGTGTCGGGCTGCGTTGGCCCGATCTGCAAAAAACAAACATGGAGCCGTGTAAACTAGGCGGTTCAACCGGGCCTGCGCACCGTTCGGGGCGCGCGCAACAATAATGGGCCCGCGCCGTTCGGCGTGGGCCTTGTTTGTTGCGCCCCTCTGCTCGGAAAATCCCTCAGGGCATCCAGCGCAGGAAATTCGCGATCAGGTGCAGGCCGGTTTTCTGGCTTTTTTCGGGGTGGAATTGCATGCCCAACAGGTTGTCACGGCCCACAATCGCGGTGATGTCGCCCGCGTAATCCACATGGGCCAGCCGCTCTGCATCATCCGCCACGCGGAAATGGTAGCTGTGAACGAAATAGCAATGCTGGCCGGTTTCGACGCCGTCGAACACGGGGTGCGGGTGGTCGATCACCAGATCGTTCCAGCCCATGTGCGGCACCTTTAGCGCAGGATCGGCGGGCGCGATTTTTGCCACTTCGCCGCCGATCCAGTCAAATCCCGGGGTGGGGGTATATTCCAACCCGCGCGTCGCCATCATCTGCATCCCGATGCAAATGCCAAGGAAGGGCTGGGCGCGTTCGATCACGCTTTCCTCCATCGCCTCGAACACGCCGCGATGGTCGAACAATTCCTTGCGACATGCGGGAAACGCCCCGTCACCGGGCAGCACAACGCGGCTGGCGCGGCGGATCACATCGGGGTCGGATGTGACGATCACCTCGCCTGCGCCGACCTCGGTCGCCATGCGTTGAAATGCTTTTTCTGCCGAATGCAGGTTGCCGCTTTCGTAATCGACGATGACTGTAACCATCTGACTACAAAGCACCCTTTGTCGAAGGAATCGCGCCGGAGGTGCGCGGGTCTACCTCGACCGCTTCGCGCAGGGCGCGGGCGACCGATTTGAACGTGGCCTCGGCGATGTGGTGGCTGTTGATGCCGTGCAGCGCGTCGATATGCAGGGTGATGCCGCCATGGGTCGACAGCGCCTGAAAAAATTCGCGCACCAGTTCGCAATCGAAGGCTCCGATTTTGGCGGTGGGCAGGTCCGCGTTCCAGATCAGGAACGGGCGCGCCGACAGGTCCAGCGCGCAACGCACCAGCGCGTCATCCATCGGCAACAGGCAGGCGCCATAGCGGCGGATGCCCTTTTTGTCGCCCAGGGCCTGCGCCAGCGCCTGACCCAGCGCGATGCCCGTATCCTCCACCGTGTGGTGGTCATCAATGTGGTAATCGCCCTTGGCGCTGATGGTCATGTCGATCAGGGAATGGCGCGCCAGCTGGTCCAGCATATGGTCGAAAAACCCGACACCCGTCTGGTTGTCATATGTGCCGGTCCCGTCCAGATTGACCGCGACCGAAATCGTGGTTTCTGCGGTGTTGCGTTCGATCTTTGCGCTGCGCATCTTGCTGTCTCCGTCATCGCTTTGGCCCGCTTATAGGCGGGGCAGCGGCACGAGGGAAGGGTTGCCCGCGCCAAGGTGCTTTGTCTTTGCGCGGATGTGGCGTAAACTCGTCATATAGTTGTGATAATACCTTTTTAGACGGACCATAGATCATGCGATTTTTGCTGATGTTCCTGCTGGCGCTTGCCGCCTGCACTCCGCGCAATCAGGCGCACCGCGCCTTTGCGCCCGATGCTGTGGAATGCGCAGGCGTGACGCGGGTTCTGGGGGTGTCAAACAATGAGCGGCGTGGCGAAAATGCTGCTGCGGCAGGGTGTTACCTGCAACGCCACCTGTTGCCCGCACCCGAAACGCGCCCCAATTCCCGCCCGGAGCAGAGCTGGCAAACGCTGGCCAGTCAATCGGGTGCGCCGCTGGCCGATCCGGCGGGTTATCATCTGGCATTCGTCGAAATCGGCGATGACGGGCAGATGTTGATCGCGGGGCAACTGCCCGCGCTGACGCAGCATCTGGCCGGGCAAAAGGCGGCAGGGCGGCAGAATGTGGTGGTGGCATTCGTCCATGGCTGGCGACATGATGCCAGCATTGGCGACCGCGATGTGCAAAAACTGCGCACGCTGTTGGGATACAGCCGCGCCGCGCTGAACACGCGCTGCATTCAGGAAGGCAGCTATTGCAACGCCGCCCTCACGGGGGTGTTTGTCGGCTGGCGCGGGCGCTCATTCGCCGAACCCCTGCTGACGGCGGATGGCGGATTTTCGCCCTTTGCCTTGGGCGCGTTTCCAACGGTCTGGGATCGCAAGGAAAAATCCGGCCAACATGCGGGGCGTGCCCTGCAAATCCTGCGCGGAGTCGAGGGGGCATTGACCCTGAAACAGGGCAGCGCAACAGCGGATAAGATGCTGGTGTTCGGCCATTCCTTTGGTGGCAATATGTTGGCCAATGCGATGGAACAGCCCATGCTGGATGCGATCCGACGCCACCCGATGCCACCGCAAGGGCGCGACGGCGCACAGATGCGCCCTGTGCTGGGCGATCTGGTGGTGCTGATCAACCCGGCCTCTGAATCGCGGCACTGGACCTCGATGCAGCGGGCCTTGCGTGCCAAATCGGGCATGGATGATCCGCAAAACTGGTTGACCGCTGCGGTGGATGCGGATGGCACGACCAGGGTGGACCCGGATCGCTGGCGGCAACTAGCCCCGTGGCGGCGCATGTTCCCGATGGATCAACGCCCCGTTTATATTTCGATCACCGCAACCGACAACTGGCTGACCCGCAACCCGACGCGGCGCGTGGCCTATGATGCGGCCACGGGTGCCCTGTTTCCACTGGCGCAGAAACTGGCCGGCAAAAAGGGCGAGGCCACCCGCACCATCGGCCATTTGCGCCCGCAATACGCCAGTGGCCGGCGCAAGGTGCTGACCGGCCCGCCGGTGGGTGCGACCCATGAATTCAGCGTCAATCAGGGCACAGGGCAGCGCGCCAGCTACAAACTGTCGGCGCAGGTTGAAACCTCGTGGTGTGACCCGGCGGCGGGGTGGTTGCGCGCCACGCGGGATGACCAGATCGCGCAGGGCTGGTCCTTTGGGGATGGTTGGGATTACGGGTTGGACCCGGATGCCGCAGCTTCGCGCCTGACGGCGGCGGAAAACATTGCACGCGGGGTCAATCCTGCTTCGGTGCAGTGGCGTCATTCGCTGAACCTGCGCGGGCGGCCCAATCTGTGGTCAGTGGTGCCGGGGCGTGCGCCGATCTGGAATGTGCGGGCGCTGGATACGGCGGTGCGCGAACACGGCGAATATGTGAATTATCCGCTGTGGTGCGCCATCAACCAGCTGGTGCTGGATGATGTGGTGACGGTGCGCCCGCGCGATCAGGACCTGCTGGATGACATGTGGATGGAGGAAGCCGTAGCCGATTACAGCCCGCCCCCTGTTAACCCCGAAGCCACGCAACAGTGACCGCGCCATGGCGTTGCACGCGTTGCACCCGCCCCCCCTTTGTGCCAGCAATAGGCCAAAGCCGCTGATCCGCATCACGCGGCACAAAGGAGCAGAGTATGGTAATGATCAAACAGGCCCTCACATGGCGCAAGGTCGCGATGGCATCGGCGGTGGCAGCAGGTTTGGCCCTGCCAATGGCCAGCGCCCCCACCCCCGCCATGGCCGAGCGCCGCGTTTATTCCAATGACGAGGCAGAGGCATTGAAATGCGTCTATCTGCTGTCATTCACCGCCGCATTCATGGAACGGCAGGGCCTGTTGGGCACCCGCGACAAAGAGGTGCTGTTCGCATTGTCCGCGATCATGCTGCAAAAATATGTGTCCGGCACGCAGCGCCAGAAACTGCTGGGAGTAGAGGCCGTGGGCAAACGCCGCAACACGCGCCAGACGCTGGAACAGTTTCAGAAACAGTCCAAATATTGCGCCCGCCGTTTTCCGGTGAATTGACCGGCGCCTTGGCCCGCATAGCGGAAACGGCGAATATAGAAAAAGCCGCGATGATTGCTCATCGCGGCTTTTTCTATCACTCCCGTGAGGGAGATATTGGAGCGGGCGAGGCGATTCGAACGCCCGACCCTAACCTTGGCAAGGTTATGCTCTACCCCTGAGCTACGCCCGCTTCCTTGGGTGAGGCGTGGAATAAGAAATCCCCGCGCTATCCGCAAGTGCTAAATGCACCAGCTGCGTAAAAAACTGCGTTGCACTGCATGGCGCGGGCTTAGCCCCGGTTTTCGTCGCGCGCCACCGGGCCGCCTGCGGGTTCCCATGCGGAAAATCCCTCGCGCAGGTGGGCGCAGTCAAATCCCATGTCGTTCAGCGTGGCCACGGTCAGGGCAGACCGCCAACCGCTGGCGCAATGGAACACGAATGTTTTGTCCTGTTGGCCGAATATATCCTTGTAATAGGGGCTGGTGGGGTCGACCCAGAATTCGATCATGCCGCGGGGCGCGTGGAATGCACCGGGGATGTAACCGCCGCGCTGGCGTTCGCGGATGTCGCGCAGATCGACGATCACCACGTCGGGGTCATCCAGCATGGCGATCAGATCCCCGGTTTCGACCTCTTTGATACGGGCGCGGGCGGCGGCGACCATATCTGCGACGGTGGTTTTCAGTTCGGCCATTGCGTTTCCTTTGTTGTTTAGGGCGCAGGCTGGCACGAAAAACGGGCGCAGGCCAGTGGCCGCGCCCGTTGTTTTGTGACCGGCAAACAGGTTATTCCAGTTCGACCAGCAGGTCCTTGGCGTCGATCTGCCCGCCTGCCTGCACATGCACCGCCTTGACCGTTGCGTCGCGTTCGGCGTGAATGCCGGTTTCCATCTTCATCGCCTCGATGGTCAGCAGCAAATCGCCCTCTTTCACCTTGGCGCCTGCGGTGACGGCCAGTGATGCCACCACCCCCGGCATCGGTGCGCCGATGTGGTTGGGGTTGCCCAATTCGGCCTTTGGCCGTGCGGCGGTGGCGGATTTCACCAGACGGTTCGGCACGCGAATGACGCGGGGCTGGCCGTTCAACTCGAAAAACACCTTCACTTCGCCGTTTTCATCGGTTTCGCCCACAGTTTGCAGACGGATTTCCAGCGTCTTGCCCGGGTCGATTTCGGCGGTGATTTCCTCGGCCGGTTCCATCCCGTAGAAAAAGGTGCGGGTGGGCAGGCTGCGCACGGGGCCATAGGCGGCGTGGCGTTCCATGTAATCGCTGAACACCTTGGGATACATCAGATACCCGTTCAGGTCCTCGTCGTCGATTTCCGCAGGCTCCAGCCCCAGTTTCGCGGCCAGTTCGGCGCGTTTTTCATCCAGATCAACGGGTTGCAGGTGTTGCCCGGGGCGGTCGGTGTTTGGTTTTTCATCCTTGAGCACCTTGGCGCTGATCCCTGCGGGAAAGCCCCCCGGCGGTTGGCCCAGATTGCCGCGCATCATATCCACGACCGAGTCGGGGAATGACAAATCAACGGCCGGGTCTTCGACCTGATCGCGCGTCAGTCCCTGGGACACCATCATCAGGGCCATATCGCCTACCACCTTGGACGATGGCGTGACCTTGACGATATCACCGAACATCCGGTTCACATCGGCATAGGTGCGCGCCACGTCGTGCCATTTTTCCTCTAGGCCCAGACTGCGGGCCTGCGCCTTGAGGTTGGTGAACTGGCCGCCGGGCATTTCGTGCAGGTATACTTCGGATGCGGGGGCCGCCAGACCGGATTCAAACGCCACATATTGCGCCCGCACCTGTTCCCAATAGTCCGATATTTCGCGCACATGGTCGATGTTCAGGCCAGTGTCGCGCTCGGTGTGGCGCAGGGCCTCGACGATCGACCCCAAACAGGCCTGCGAGGTGCCGCCGGAAAACGCATCCATCGCCGCATCCACCGCATCAACGCCTGCGTCCGCAGCGGCCAGAATGGTCGCGCCCGCAATGCCCGATGTGTCATGGGTGTGGAAATGCACGGGGATGTCCAGTTCATCCTTTAGTGCCTTGACCAGCACCCGCGCGGCCGCGGGTTTCAACAGGCCGGCCATATCCTTTAGCCCCAGCACATGTGCGCCAGCGGCCTGCAATTCGCGGCCCATGCCAACGTAATATTTCAGGTCATATTTGGCGCGGTCCGGGTCCAGAATATCACCGGTATAGCAAATGGTTCCTTCGCAGATTTTGCCCGATTCAATCACCGCATCCATAGCCACGCGCATGTTTTCAACCCAGTTCAGGCTGTCGAACACGCGAAACACATCCACACCCTTGGCGGCCTCGGCGACAAAGGATTGCACCACATTGTCAGGGTAATTCGTGTATCCCACCCCATTGGATGCGCGCAGCAACATCTGCGTCAGCAGGTTCGGCATTTCCTTGCGCAGGTCACGCAACCGCTGCCACGGGCATTCCTGTAGGAAACGATAAGCCACATCAAAGGTGGCCCCGCCCCAGCATTCGACGCTGAACAGTTGCGCCAGATTGGCCCCATAGGCAGGTGCCACGCGGATCATATCAATCGAACGCATCCGCGTCGCCAGCAGCGATTGATGCCCGTCGCGCATGGTGGTGTCGGTCAGCAACAGCTGTTTTTGCGCCAGCATCCAGTCGGCCACGGCCTTTGGCCCTTTGGCCTCCAACAATGTGCGCGACCCGGCGGGTATGGTTTCGCTGTGCAATTCCGGCGGGCGCGGCAGTTTCAATTCCGCCGAGGGTTCGGCCCGCCCCGTGGTTTCGGGGTGCCCGTTCACGGTGATATCCGCGATATAGGTCAACACCTTGGTGCCACGGTCGCGCCGTGCGGTGAATTCAAACAGGTCGGGCGTTTCGTCGATGAATTTGGTGGTATATTCGTTCGACAGGAATGTCGGGTGTTTCAGCAGGTTTTCAACAAAGGCGATGTTGGTGGACACGCCCCTGATACGGAATTCGCGCAAAGCGCGGTCCATGCGGGCAATCGCGGCCTCGGGGGTTGGGGCCCATGCGGTGACCTTGACCAGCAATGAATCGTAATAGCGTGTGATCACCCCGCCCGCATAGGCGGTGCCACCATCCAGCCGGATCCCCATGCCCGTGGCGCTGCGATAGGCGGTCAAACGCCCGTAATCAGGGATGAAATTGTTTTGCGGGTCTTCGGTTGTGATGCGGGTTTGCAGGGCGTGGCCCGACAGGGTGACATCGGCCTGACTGGCGGTTCCCGTGGCCTCGGCCAGGGTCTTGCCCTCGGCAATCTTGATCTGGGCCTGCACGATGTCGATGCCTGTCACCTCTTCGGTGACGGTATGTTCGACCTGCACGCGCGGGTTGACCTCGATGAAGTAAAACTTGCCCGAGTCCATATCCATCAGGAATTCGACAGTGCCCGCGCATTCGTAATTCACATGCTGGCAAATCCGTTTGCCCAGCTCGCAGATTTCCTCGCGCTGTTGCTGGCTCAGGTATGGGGCGGGGGCGCGTTCCACCACCTTTTGGTTGCGGCGCTGCACCGAACAGTCGCGTTCCCACAGGTGATAGATTTCACCGTGCTGGTCGCCCAGTATCTGCACCTCGACGTGGCGGGCGCGGATGATCATCTTTTCCAGATATCCCTCGCCATTGCCGAATGCGGCCTCGGCCTCGCGCCGCCCTTCCAGCACTTTTTCCTCTAGTTCGGATTCGCCCAGAATGGGGCGCATCCCGCGCCCGCCGCCGCCCCATGACGCCTTGAGCATCAGCGGATACCCTACCGCTGCGGCCTCGGCCTTGATTGCGGCCATGTCATCGCCCAACACTTCGGTTGCGGGGATCACGGGCACGCCCGCCTCGATCGCCACGCGCCGCGCGCTGGCCTTGTCGCCAAGGGCGCGCATGGTGGCGGCCTTTGGCCCGATAAATGTGATTCCGGCGGCGTCGCAGGCATCTACAAATTCAGGGTTCTCCGACAGCAACCCATAGCCCGGGTGGATCGCATCCGCGCCGCATTCCTTGGCCACGCGGATAATTTCCGGGATGCTTAGATAGGCCGCAACAGGCCCCATTCCCGCGCCGATCCGATATGCCTCGTCCGCCTTGAACCGGTGCAGGCCCAGCTTGTCCTCCTCGGCGAAAACGGCGACGGTTTTTTTGCCCATCTCGTTCGCGGCCCGCATGATGCGGATGGCAATTTCGCCACGGTTGGCAATCAGGATCTTGTTGAATTCGGGCATGGGCAGGCTTCTCCCTTTGGCGCTGTCCGGTTGCGGAATTCCGGCAGAGAACGACATGCCGCGATGCAGCGCAAGGGGAAATTTGCCAACTGCAAATTTGCAATTTTGCAAATAGCAGGGTGACACAGTTAGCGAAATTTGCTCCGCAGGGCGGAACGGTGGCCTATCCCTGCCACAGCAATTCGCGGGCCTGTGCGGGGCGCGATATGCCCATTTGCACCATGGCTGATGTCATGTCCTCGGTCAGGATATGGGTCACATGATCCGCACCGCCTGCGCCAAATGCCGCCACCCCCCACAGCCATGCCCGCCCCAGCATCACCATGTCCGCGCCCAATACGATGGCGCGCAACACATCCAGCCCCGATGCCACCGCCCCGTCATAGATCACCGGAAAATCAGCGCCCAATGCGGCGCGAACACCGGGCAGGGCCGTGGCCGACCCCGGCGCGGCGTCAAACTGCCGCCCGCCGTGGTTGGACACCCAGATCGCATCACAGCCCATATCGCGCAGCATCAGCGCATCCTCGGGCAGGATCACGCCCTTGGCCACAATCGGCCCGTCCCATGCCTCGCGGATGATACGGAAAAACTCAGGGTCCGGTGCGCGGTGCCGCCCCAGCCCCATGTGCCGCCCGTTGCCAGCCTGTTCGACATATTTTTCCAGACTGCGCACACGAGGCATGCCGTGGCGCAAAATCTCGAAACTCCAACGCGGCTTCATTGCCGCCTGCATGGCAATGCGGGGCGTGATGCGCGGCGGTGTTTGCAGGCCGGACCGGCGCGCCCGTTCGCGCCGCGATGGCCCGGGCACATCCACCGTCAGGATCAGGGTGTGAAACCCCGCTGCCCTGGCCCGCGCCAGCAAATCCAGGTTATGTTCAATGCTTTCGGGCGGATACAGTTGGAACCAGCCCTGATTTCCCACCACATCCGCCAGATCCTCGGGCGCGGCCGCCGCCACAGTGGACAGCCCGAACGGCAGGTTATGACGGGCCGCATTTGCCGCAAGAATCTGCTCGGCTCGGGGCCAGAACAGCCCCGTCATCCCCACGGGCGACACCCCGAACGGGCGTGCATATTCCCGCCCCAACAGGGCGCAGGACAGATCAGCCACAGGCGCGCCGCGCAAGGCACGCGGGGCCAACATCACCGCATCCAGCGCCGCACGCGAACGGTGCATCGCCAGTTCATCACCAGTGCCGCTGTCCAGATACTCCCATGTAAACCACGGCATCCGCCGCTTGGCACGGGCGCGTAGATCAGACAGGGCGGGGTATTTGTAATCCAGTGTCATGGCGCATGATTTCCCCGCCATGCGGGAAAAGTCCAGCCGCCAAAGCGCGCTCCCCCTGCTTTCACTGTTCCCAAAATACCTGAAACGCCAGCCCCGCCACAAAATACCACCCGGAAGACCGCGAAAGACACGGAACAGAGTGTGAACGTCTCTTTTACTTCGCCCGCACCCTTGCTAGATTGCCCGCATGGATAGTTTCGACAACACCCCGCCCGCGCCATCCGGCCTTGCCGCCCGTGCCATGGCCGCACGCGGCGCCCCCTATCTGGATGACCTGAACCCCGCCCAACGCGAGGCGGTAGAGGCATTGGATGGCCCGGTTCTGATGCTGGCGGGCGCTGGCACAGGCAAGACCAAGGCCCTGACCACACGCATCGTGCATCTGCTGAACACAGGGCGGGCGATGCCCGATGAAATCCTGTCGGTCACCTTTACCAACAAGGCCGCGCGCGAAATGAAAGAGCGCGTCGGCCGCCTGTTGGGTCAACCGATCGAGGGCATGCCATGGATGGGCACCTTCCATTCGGTCTGTGTAAAACTGTTGCGTCGCCACGCCGAACTGGTCGGCCTGAAATCCAATTTCACCATACTGGACACCGACGACCAGCTGCGGCTGCTGAAACAACTGGTCGCGGCGGAACAGATCGACGACAAACGCTGGCCCGCACGGATGCTGGCCGGAATCATTGATCAGTGGAAAAACCGTGCATGGACGCCCGATATGGTGCCCACATCCGAAGCAAGCGCATATGACGGGCGCGGGATCATGCTCTATGCGGCGTATCAGCGCCGTTTGCTGGAACTGAACGCCGTCGATTTCGGTGATTTGGTGCTGCATATGGTGACCATTTTCCAACAGCACGATGACCTGCTGACGCAATATCGCCGCCGTTTCAAATACATCCTTGTCGACGAATATCAGGACACGAATGTGGCGCAATACCTGTGGCTGCGGCTGCTGGCGGGTGGGCACCGCAACATCTGCTGCGTTGGTGATGATGATCAGTCGATCTATGGCTGGCGCGGTGCCGAGGTGGGCAATATCCTGCGCTTCGAGCAGGATTTCGAAGGGGCCAAGGTGGTCCGGCTGGAGCAGAATTACCGCTCGACCCCGCATATTCTGGCAGCGGCGTCCAACGTGATCGCGGGCAATTCCAATCGCTTGGGAAAAACCCTGTGGACCGAGGAACAGAACGGCGAAAAGGTGCGCCTGATCGGCCATTGGGACGGCGAGGAAGAAGCCCGTTGGGTTGGCGACGAACTCGAATCCCTGCAACTGGGCAGCCGCGGCCTGCGTCAGTTTTCGCTGAACGATATGGCCATTCTGGTGCGCGCCTCGCATCAGATGCGCGCATTCGAGGACCGGTTCCTGACCATCGGCCTGCCGTATCGCGTGATCGGTGGCCCGCGATTTTACGAACGCTTGGAAATCCGCGATGCCATGGCCTATTTTCGGGTGGTCACCCAGCCGTCGGATGATCTGGCGTTTGAACGCATCGTCAACACCCCTAAACGCGGGCTGGGCGATAAGGCACAGCAAAAAATCCAGCAGATCGCGCGTGAAAACGGTGTGCCGCTGGCCGAGGGCGCAAGGATCGCCGTTGAAGAGCGCGCAATTGGCGGCAAGGGCGGTGCGCAATTGGCGGTATTGGTCGAAAACATCGACCGCTGGCGGCGCATCATGCAGGAAGGCGAAGACAACCATATCGAACTGGCGGAAAAAATGCTGGATGAATCGGGTTACACCGGCATGTGGCAGGCCGACAAATCACCCGAGGCTCCGGGACGGTTGGAAAACCTCAAGGAACTGGTCAAGGCACTGGAAACATTCGAAAACCTTCAGGGGTTTCTGGAACATGTGTCATTGATCATGGACAATGATTCCGACAGGGATGAACCCAAGGTCACCATCATGACCCTGCACGGGGCCAAGGGGCTGGAATTTCCCGCCGTGTTCCTGCCGGGATGGGAGGACGGGCTGTTCCCCTCGCAACGCTCGATGGACGAATCCGGTGCCAAGGGGCTGGAAGAAGAGCGCCGCCTTGCCTATGTCGGCATCACGCGGGCCGAAGAAATCTGCACCATTTCATTTGCTGGCAACCGGTTGGTTTACGGACAATGGCAAAGCCAGCTTCCGTCGCGGTTTATCGACGAACTGCCCGAAGATCACGTAGACGTGCTGACCCCGCCGGGCCTGTATGGCGGCAATTTTGGGGCTGCGTCAGGTGGCATGACATCAACCATCGACAGTCGTGTGGCCGATGCCGATGTGTATAATTCACCGGGCTGGAAACGCATGCAATCCCGTGCGTCGCAACGCTCGGGCAGTGCCCGCAGTGCGGGCCGCAATACCGTGATAGATGCCAGCGTGATCAGCGCCTATACCGTCGGCGAACGGGTGTTTCACCAGAAATTCGGCTATGGTTCGATCACCGCAATCGAAGGCGACAAACTGGAAGTTGCCTTTGAAAAGGCTGGCACCAAAAAAGTGGTGGCGGGCTATGTGATGGCTGCGGATGATGTGCCGTTCTGATCGCGTAAGTCAGCCCCGAAAAACACAAAGACCGCCCAAGGGCGGTCTTGTCTATCCTGTTGGGTTTACAGGACCAATTGGAGCGGGCGAGGCGATTCGAACGCCCGACCCTAACCTTGGCAAGGTTATGCTCTACCCCTGAGCTACGCCCGCTTCCTTGGGTGAGGCGTGGAATAGGAAAAACCGCGCCCGCCCGCAAGAGGAAATTCCCGAATTTCGTGTAAATTTGTTTTCCCGACAGCGGTGTCGCTGCGCCGGGGGATGGCCGGCCTGTTTTGGCCGAGATCGGGAGGGATTTTTAGTGTTTGTTAGGAAGTGACAGATAGATTTGCAAAATGGATGTATCTTTTGACGGCCCGGCCGACCCCAAACCCAAAGCTGCAAACGCGAAAACCCACCTGTTTCACGGGCAGATTTCCGTATTGCATGTCATAGTTGTCCTCATGTCGATGGGGATGACGCTTGCGGCCTATCAATTCTCTCGGGCGCAGTCGGCAGAACGCATCGAACAGCGGTTTGAAACATCAAAAAATCAAGTGGTTAGCCTGATCAAGGATCGAATGGCGAATTACGAGGATGCATTGTGGGCAGGTGTGTCCGCGATCGAATCTCATGATGGTGACATGACGTTGAACCAATGGCGGATTTTTGCCAGCAATCTGCGCATAGAAAGCCGCTATCCCGGAATCAACGGGATTGGGGTCATTCACTTTCTCAATGCGGATTCTGTCGGCGAATACATGGCGCGGCGCCTGTCCGAACGGCCGGAATTCGCGATTTTCCCACCACATGACGGCGACATTCAAATGCCAATTTCCTTTATCGAACCCGAGGATATAAACGCGGCCGCTGTCGGGCTGGATGTTGCGCATGAAATCAACCGTCGCACAGCTGCATTGGCCAGTCGTGACACTGGCGAGGCGCGTATCACTGGGCCGATCGTCCTGGTTCAGGATGCGGAAGCAACGGCTGGGTTTCTGTTCTATGCGCCTTTCTACAAAGACGGGCAGCCTGACACAGTAAGCCAGATGCAAGAACGTAGCATCGGCGCCGTATACGCACCCTTTGTTGTGCGTAAACTGATGGACGGGCTGTTGGCCAAGGATCAGCGCGATATCAACATAGCAATCCGGGATGACGGGCAATCCATATATGACGAACACGTGACGGCAGAGGGGCGCCATGACCCTGATCCGATGTTCTCCGAACAGGTTACGTTGGAAATATACGGCCGCCAATGGCAACTTGATCTGCGCTCTAACCAGGCGTTTCGAAAGGGAAATACCTATGTGCAGCCCACCATCATTTTACTTGGTGGTCTGGTGATCGAGGCGTTGATCATTTCACTTTTGATCATGATGTCGCGGGCCAACAGGAATGCGGTCGCCTATGCGGACGAGGTGACACAGGAATTGCGCCAGCAAAAAAGTGAACTGCAACGCAGCAATCACGAGTTGAAGAAATTCGCCTATGCTACGTCACATGACCTGCGCACGCCAATCAGGGGGATTGGTTGTCTGGCTGAGATTCTGAAAGAGGATCTGGAAGAGTATACATCTGATCCCGATACCAACCCTGAAATTTCGATGCATGTTGATTTGATTTTGGATCGGGTCAAACGGATGAATGATCTAACCACCGGAATTATTACGTTTTCCCGCGTAGGAGAGGGGTTCGAAGAAGAGCAGCCGCTAGATTTGCAAGAGGTGATGACATCACTGACGGCTGATTTCGGCTTGCAGTCAGGTCAGTTGATGATCGACGGCCCTTCGCGGGTCATTGACGTGGACGGCACAAGTTGCAGGCGTATCCTTGAAAACTTGATTGGCAATGCTGTCAAATACCATGATGGGAAGCACCCGTTACAGATTCTGCTTCGGTGTGAGGAAGTCGGGAATTTCCTTGAACTTTCGGTCGATGACAACGGCCCGGGAATTGATCCGATCTATCAGTCAAAAATATTCGAAATTTTTCAAACGCTTAGAAGCGGACCCGACGTGGAAAGTACCGGCATCGGGTTGGCCATTGTAAAGAAAGCAGTCGAAATGCACGGCGGTGAAATCCGCGTTGATTCTGCATTGGGTCAGGGCGCGAAATTTACCTTTCAATGGCCGAAAAACCGGGATGTTCCGGGTTCCGATCTGACTGGAATTGCAGCATGAAAAGGATGAAACGATGAATATCTTGCTTGTTGAAGACAATGATGTCGATGCCTTGGTCTTTATGCGCGCGTTAAAGAAAACAAAGCTGGCCAACAAGGTGGTTCGCGCCCGAGACGGGGTTGAGGCGTTGGAGATTCTCACCGCAAAAGAGGAGCCAGGTGTGCTTCCTGCTCCCTATGTGATTTTACTTGATGTGAATATGCCGCGTATGAACGGGCATGAGTTCCTTGCGGCTTTGCGCTCCAACGAAAATATTTCCAGTTCCCGTGTGATCGTTTTGACCACATCGGATGACCCTTTGGATATTGAAATGGCCTATGGAAAACATGCCAGCGGCTATGTCGTGAAACCCGAAAGCACCGCCGAAATGAGTGCGATCATCGATTCGCTGCATGACTACTGGAAAATGTGCAAGCACCCGCCGCATAAAACCCAGCCAACGACCGCGCCGACGCAGGCGCCATTATGATTTTGTCGAACCAGATGTCACCGCACCATATCTGGCCGCCCAAATAGAAAGGTTTCAATCCCCCTGCATGATTTTGGCGCTTCACCTCATGCGTCTGTGATGTCTCGCGAAAAACGGAAAATTGGCAGAAAGGCGTCTTGGGGAAATCAAAGCGTTAAGGTGATTTCGTGTCCGGTCTTACCCTGATGGACGGCGCTAGCGAAACCGGAACATCAACAACGCTAGCGCCGCATCAAATTCTGGGGTTTTTAAATGCTGCTACACGTAGCGTCTTGTGTGGCGAATCCCTGATTGGATGCCCGAATTTTATTCATAAATGACCAAATAGCGGATTTTGCAGAATGCCGGATAAAGCCAAGATGGATGGGCGTTTGATCATATCTGGAACAGGCGCGATTTCTAAATAAGATAACGGCAGCTAGGCGAATTGGTCCGATTGGGCGGTTGTTCCGGCCTGTTCTGGGCTGGAACAACCTGTATTTTACTGCGCTGCTTCGGGTGCGATTTTATCCTGTGTGCGCAAGTCGAAATCACTGGCGTCATGGCGTTCATGCAGCTGGTTTTCCAGCGGGCCCCATGTGCGGTTCACCTTGCGGCCACGTTGCACGGCGGGGCGTTCCAGAACCTCGTTCGCCCAGCGGCGCAGGTGTGTGTAGCTTTCGACGTTCAGAAACTCGCCCGCACCATAGGCCTCGCCCAGCACAACATTGCCATACCACGGAAATGTCGCCATGTCGGCGATGGTATACTCATCGCCGCCCAAATACCGTTTCTGTGCCAGTTCGCGGTCCAGAACATCCATCTGGCGTTTGACCTCCATTGTGAAGCGGTCAATGGGATATTCAAACTTTTCAGGGGCATAGGCATAGAAATGTCCGAAACCGCCGCCCAGATAGGGGGCTGACCCCTGCAACCAGAATAGCCAGTTCATCACCTCGGTGCGGGCGGCCCCATTTGGCAGGAAATGCCCGAATTTTTCGGCCAGATGCAGCAGGATTGCGCCGCTTTCAAACACCCGCACACCGGCATCCCTATCAAACAGCGCAGGGATTTTCGAATTGGGGTTTACCGCGACAAACCCAGATGAAAATTGCGCGCCCTCGGTGATGCGGATCAGGTGAGCGTCATATTCCGCACCGGTTTCGCCCAATGCCAGCAATTCCTCGAGCATGATGGTGACCTTTTGCCCGTTGGGGGTGCCCAGCGAATACAATTGCATCGGATGCACGCCCACGGGCAGGTCGGCGTCATGGGTCGCACCAGCGATGGGGCGGTTGATACTGGCCCATTCACCGCCGTTTTCGGCGTCCCATGTCCAGACCTTGGGCGGGGTATATGTGTTGGTCATGTCGTCTCCTTTGGGGGGTTTGGGGGGGGCGCTTTCTGGCGCAACTGTTCAATTTCGCGGGCCATTTCTTCGGCCAGGTCGTTTACCTCGTCCGGGGTCAAACCCTGATGCAGGGCCAGCCGCAGGGCCGACAAATTCGCCTGATACCGGCGCGCCAGCCGGTCGGGGTTTGCGTCAGCGGGCAATTCACTGGCGGCGATGGCGCGGGCAAAGCCGGCCGAAAATTCAGCGACCATTCGGGACAGGTAGTCGCGCGTAGCCTGAACGATTTCGGGGTCGGTTGATCGGGTGTCGACCAGGGTTTTAGTCAACATACAGGCCTGACGCGCCATGGCATCGGGGGCCAGCCGCGCATAGGCGCGAAACTGTTCGGCCAGAGCCGCCAGCGGTGATTGCGCCTGTGCCATATGCGTGCGAAACCGCGTGCAAGAGGCGTTGAAATAGCGTTCCAACGCCAGCAAATACAGGTTTTCCTTTGACGTGAAGGCGGCATAGATACTGCCCGGTTTCATGGCCAGCGCCGTTTCCAGATCCTTGAGCGAGGTCGCGTGATACCCTTTGTCCCAAAACAGGGCCATGGCGGATTGCAGCGCGGTATCGCGATCATATGCACTGGCGCGGGCCATTCTTATTCCCCGGCTTCGGCGGGCATCTGCACCAGTTGTTGCAGGATGTTTTCAAAGTTTTCGACACCCTGCGCGCCGCTGACCAGATGGCGGCGGTTGAACACCACCGACGGCACGCTGCTGATGCCCATATCCACCCATTGCTGTTCGGCTTCGCGCACAGCGGTAGCAAAGCGTTGATCCGTCAGCACCGCGAGCGCCTCTGCGCTGTCCAATCCGGTCTCGCCTGCGATGTCTGCCAGCACATTGATATCGGACAGGTCGCGCAGATCGGTGAAATGGGCGGCAAAGAGTGCCTGCTTCAAATCGTGCATCCGGCCCTGCGTCATGGCCCAATGCAGCAGTTGATGGCTGTTAAAGGTGTTGTGCATCCGAAACCCCTCCGCAAAACGGAAATCGAATCCCAGTTCCGCGCCGATGGCCGTCATGTGCGCGCGGCTGGCATCGGATTGTTCGGGCGTTGCGCCATATTTTTCAACGATATGTTCGCGCCCGTCCTGCCCTTCGGGGGGCATGGCGGGGTTCAATTCGAACGGATGCCAGTGGATTTCATGCGGCGTTCCGCTCTGCTTTAGGGCGGTGGCAAGCTGGCGATAACCGATGATGCACCATGGGCACATCACGTCTGAAACAATGTCGATGCGCAGCGGGGTGGTCATTTGGCATCCTTTCCTGAATTGGGGTGAAGGTTAGCTTGGCGTGACGCCAATTCAACCTGCATTTCCACCGGGGCGGGGATCAAATTGGAATGGCCCCGCATTGCACAGGGCCATTCGATCCTATGTTTCGGACCTAGACTGTTTCGGTTTTGTCCCAAGCGAATTTCTCGAATACCTTGTCCACGGGGGTTTTGGCGAAATGGTTGACGTAGTTCGACATCACCTTTTGCGACACGCCAAGGATCACCTCCAGAATCTGCTGGTTGGTGTAACCGGCTGCAAGAAACGCTTGCGTATCGGCGTCATCGACGAAACCACGGTTGCGCACCACGCTTAGGGTGAAATTGCGCAGTGCCTCCAACTTGGCCGTGGGCAGGGGCGTTTCGTTGCGCAGGGCTTCGGTGATGGCGTCGTCGACCTTCATCATTTTGGCGATGCCGGTGTGGGCCGGCACGCAGTAATGGCAGTTTTGTTCGACGTTTACGGTTTGCCAGACCACGGTTTTTTCCTCGGCATCAAAACTGGTGGCCAGAAATTGCTTATGCGCAAAATGGTAGGCATCCAGCAGGGCAGGGGCTTCGGCCATAACGCCGTGCAGGCCGGGGATGCGGCCATTGTTTTTCAGGGACATTTCCAATGCGGGTTTAGAGCCATCGGGGGCGGTGTCCAGATCGTGAATGGTAAAGGTCGTCATCTTGGCTCCAGTTCTATGTCAGATGTCTTGTGTCACCGACATAGGGCTTTCTGAGTGATTGCTCAATTATAAATTTGAGTGATCACTCAAGCGTGAACCGAAGGCGCAAACGCATAAAGCCCCGATCGCAGGGTGATCAGGGGGCAGGGCGTAAAGATGGTCATGCAAATAAAAAACGGCGGTGCCCAGGGAGGAGGAGAGGGCACCGCCGTTCTTATTCTGCAAGAAGGCTCAGGGAGGAGGAGAGAGCCTGCTTGCGGGTAACGGCCAACCTCAGGGAGGAGGAGAGAGGCGGGCCGTATCTGGTGTGGCGCGGCAGGCTAGGCCCGAAGCGCCGGAATTTTGTCGGCGGCACCCAAGGGAGGAGCGGGTGCCGCCGTAGGAGTGAGCGAAGGCCTCAGGGAGGAGGAGAGAGACCTTTTGCTCTAACGGGCACCTCAGGGAGGAGGAGAGAGGGGCCCGTATTTCTGCCCCGAGGGGCGGTATTAAAGCGCGGCGACATCTAGGGAGGAGAGCGATGTCGCCGCAAGTTCACAGGCACCCCAGGGAGGAGGAGAGGAGCGCCTGATTCCGTGAATTAGTGGTTGTCGTAGGCGTGTTCATACGCCACCGACCGGATTTGAGAGCGGCACAGACCCATGTCGGCCAGATCGCGGTTGGACAGCGACGCCAGTTCGTTCAGGGTCTTGCGATACATGGTGTAGCGTGCGTAACGGGCTGCAATGTCGCCAAAGAAGCCGCTGATGCGGGACTGACCGGATTGTGCGGTGCGGATGTCGGAAGCGTATGCCATGATGATCTGCTCTCTCGTGTCGTTCGATTTCGTGTCGCGCTGTGTTTGCGCTCTGTTGATTTCATCTTAGCGAAATGCTGCGGCTGCACAATGCACAGGTCAGCAATGCCGCCATGCAGCAAATGCATACGTGATGCTGACCTATTTACCTAGCAACTGTATCTTCAACT
>JBOEGO010000021.1:0-79329 GCA_050633465.1 Paracoccaceae bacterium
TACAAATCTAGGGGCACCTCACGGTTTGGGCCGCTGTCCGCCGCTGGTCCCGTCGACATAAGCCCTGATGCTGCTCCGCATCCGATGACCGCTTTGAGCCCACACTGCTTGATGCTGCAGAGCAAACGAACGACCGCTGTCGGAAAATTGCAAGCAGATCTACGGTGAAGGTCGGGCCAGAGCACCGCTTATCGTGTGCAAGTGTTGAATCATTGTTGGTCGGTGATGTGGGCAACGGCCGTCACCGCATGGTACCAGGCAACTAACGCAAAGAAGTCTTGGTCAGCCAAAGTTGAAAACTGAAAGTATGCGACTGCAGCGATGGCATTTGCAAAAAAGTGAAGGTAGCTTTTCATTTGTGTCTCCTTGATGTGTGAGACAACTTCTAGGAATGAAACAGGACGTAGTACGGAAGTTTGGGAACAAAAATTGAACAATCTGAACAAGCACGACGCAATAAGAGCCTATTTGGAAAAAATTCTAGCAGACAGAATGTGGACGATTTCTGACGTCCATAGACACGCTAGCGATGCAACTGATATTGAAAAAGTGCCATCCGAGAAAACGTTAAGATATTTTTTGTCTGGAAGGACGAAGAGAATTAGTCACCGGGTAATGAAAGCTTTTTCAATAGGACTTATGAAGTTGTCCGCTGAAAGCAAGTGGACTGCAAGTTTCATCGAAAAAGAGGCGATTTCCAACGCCATTGCAATCGAGCCCGCCGAAATTCGTTTCCCTGTTGGCTTTCTGAATTTCTCGAAATCCTTCGAGAATATGGGGGAGATCGGTTCCTTTCTTCTTCCCGAATTCAATCCTTGGTACACATGGTCTGAACATGCACTAAAGCACGTCCCTCCATCCACAAAGCAGTACACTTTCTCAGAAGAACAACTTGTTAAAGAAATTTTGTTGTCGAAGCGGCCCCAGTTGATATGTGGCGAAAGTGGTGTTGGGAAAACACGGTTTTTGTACGAAATAGGGAGACTGCTCGACAACCATTGTTGGCTTGTTGTTGATATGAATACCATGGCTACCGATAGCGATTTAGACGATCTAGCCAGACTTGAGATTGATGAAGCTGAAGGTATAGCAATTCTGTTAGATGGGTTGGAGCGATACGCCCTTGATCCGACTAGGTCAGTCTTTTTAAAGCGGCTCATCTATTTTGTTGAACAGAAAAACTCTGAGGGTTCTAGCTTTGTATTCCTAACCACATGCCGCAAGCAATATGTTAAAAGTCCCTTCTTCGACGAAGAAATCCTGTTGAAGTTGGAGATTCTAGATCTGTCCCCAAAGGAGGGCACTGCAGAAGCGCTTTGGCTGCAGGGATGGGTCGAAGAGGCACGGCATAGAATGGAGAATATCCAGCCAGCGAATCCAAGCCGTAATCTAAATATTTCGGCTTTGCTGAGGGCGACCAATCGTGAGAAACATACTTTAGAAAACACTAGTGAAGCTAGCAATTGGATTCTTAGAAATCTCGTTGTAAGACGATCGGACGAACTGCTTGAATCCCATCTATTTACAGATGACTATAGAGTTCAAGCTTGTGCTTTCTTGATGAACTTTCCGATTCAGAAAGACGACGTTTGGGGATTAGAAGAACGTTCCAGAGCCATGTTTGAATCCCTTAAGTTCAATGGATTGCTAATTGAAAAGAGCGACGAATTTTACTTAGGGCATGACCTAATATGCGATATTGTGTTGAGGCATGAATTGCATGGTAATAATTTGAACGTACATC
Source organism: Paracoccaceae bacterium (assembly GCA_050633465.1). Lineage (GTDB taxonomy): Bacteria > Pseudomonadota > Alphaproteobacteria > Rhodobacterales > Rhodobacteraceae > UBA3069. The sequence goes on from JBOEGO010000021.1 coordinate 1,745, forward strand.
AATTACTATTTGCAGCAAAAAAATACGCAGACAGAAATAGTAAACCAGTAGCATTCGCAACCTCACTTCTTCGGAATGTCAATATACTAGATCCAAAAATGATAGTCCATGCTGGTGGGCGTGTTGAGTTTCCAAACCGGTCGAGCAAAGTCTGGTTTACGATTTCAAATAGCTTATTCGAGTATTTGGCACGACTAAATCCAAATAATCCGCGTTTAGCATCAAGGGTTTTCAAACTTGTTAGAACCTCTCTTTCTTTGAACCCATCTGAAAAAATGCGTATTCTGCGTGCGTGTGCAAGTTTAACAGACTTTCAAATGTCGGAGCTTGAGAAGGTTCTGAGCGAAGAATTCGAAAAATTCCAATTGATTTCGACGAATCATCCCCGGGATGTGATAGCTCTAGCCTTTAAAGACCACGAGAACGCTGAGCTTGCATTTGAAATACTATCTGGATTGTTTGAGGGTAGCGATCTTGAAATAGTAGAACGTGCCAAATTTGGTGATTGGGATTGGTCTACTTTTTGTAAGAATTTCGCGATAAATTTGGTTGATACTGAATTGGGCACGAAGCAGGCCAAGCGATCATTTGATGCAGTTCGACTTGGTGCGCTCTACTGTTCTTTGTCAGACTATCGCGAAGTACTGTCTCGCTTTTCTCACACGGCGTCCTCGATTGATGAGCATACACATTATTTTTGGAACTGCTGGATTTCCATTTTGGGCTCCGCTGATTATTCGTGTTTGGGAGCGTTCTTCCGTGATGTTAAAGAAACACCAGACGAGGTTTCGAAGTTCGCCGGGTTATGTTTAGCTATCTTTGAGGCGATGTCCTTGAATTCAAACTTCTTAAGTGATTTCAAAACAATGCTTGACGAGTTGCCGAGCGAATATGAATGGGCTCTTGACTGTGAAGACAGCCTTAACCTGTGTAATTTTAGAGTTGGGCGGGTCAAGGATAACGGGGCTCGCATAAATATTTATGACGAGCTAAATAGGAAATTTCCAGATGATCACCGCATACTATCGAAACTAGGATGGTACATTTGGAAACATGGAGAAAATAAACACGCTGGACTCACCTATATGAAACGTGCTTACGAGTTGCGGCCTGGAAATTTCGAAGCACTTAAGTTATACATTGCCGCTCGGCGCGAGGTTCACGAGGAAAAGGACGAGTTCTGCAATTTCCTTCGCGAAAGTTTGGAAATCTTTCCAGATCAAAAATTCTTGCATCTCGAATTGGCGATTAAGTTGCTGTTTTTCATTCCGCGGGGGAACGAATTACCTGTACCAAGTGATATTTCCGAGGGTTTAAAACACCTTGGTGAAGCTCTTGATCCCAAAATTCAGAATGGTGATCTTTTAGTCCTCTGTCTTATGGCTTTTGCAATTGGCTTGATAAAGGGGGATGTAGCTGGGGCAGATCTCCTATTTTCCCAAATCCGTGAAGATTCGTTGGAAAAATACCAAAATGCACATGCACATCTAATTTATGCGCAATACTTGCATGCGGTTGGAAGAGCTGATTGCGAGTTCGAGAAACATCTCGCAGTAGCAGTCAGTGTAGCACAAGAAGTCTTAAAAGATGAAGTTTTAGAACTTGAAGCCCTATTTTTGCTATATTTGTCAAGAATGGAAAATGGCATTCCGGCAAGATTACATCAGTTACTCAAAGCTGGAGTGCGGTCGCCAACGAATCCTTTTCAGTTCAATATTCGCTATTTGCAAGATTGTCAGCATCCACAAATCTTGCTCGCGCGATCTTTGGCGCAAGTAATTAATTGCCAAAACGAGTTAGATGTTCTTGAGAGTTTTGAAGAATGGTCGACATTGAGGGGTAATTCCCCCTTAAATTAGTGGTGTTAAAATGTGAAATTTTCTCGGCAAGATATCTGAGGAGGTTTACGATAAAGACTGGATGATACAGCGACGCGCAGATCATGACGATCCATCGCGCCACACCCAGCCTGATGCTCTTTCAATATACCAATGATCTGTCTCTCTCTGAAACGGCTTCTCTTTATCGTCTGTCCCCTTAGTTGGAGGGAAGGCTAATTCAAATTACCGGACTTTTCATGGGAGCAGGTCAGCGGGTTCAATGAGCGCTTACTTATCAACGTCTCTATGAACGGATAGTGTGTTGGCCTGCCTGATGGTAGCTATGTTTCACACGCCATGCGTGCCTCAAGCGTTGAACGAGTGGGCAAAAAAGCTTGGATTAGCGGTCTCTGCGTTTGATCGACCCCTCTTGGCTCGAAGAACGAATCCCGAAAGGAGATTCGAAAAGCAGACCTTCATCTACAGCTCGGGAAAGTCAGCTTTGTCCGCAAACTGTGAGTTCGGCAATCTTCCGATATTGCACCTGCAGCGAACGGCTGGTTTCGGGCGCAGCGCAGAATGGGGCGGTTGGACCAACGGCTGGCTTAGGCCGTTCTTGCTAAACTCAAATGGTCGCCAAGCAATGCGCTTCCAAAATTCGTAGGCTGTGCTGGTTTGACATCTATCAGGCCTTCCAACGGATCAACAAACGGGAATTTCATCGAAAGTGAGCAAAAGCTCTCTGTATTCAAAGAACGTTTGCTTGGCCAGATCTAGGCTGCATGACGTCAGATACTGCAGAGTTTAAATTGTAACGAAGTTCACTCTCCATGGGTCGCATTGGCCAGAAACGCTGCGATATTTGAGGTCTACGCGCTTCTGGCCAATGCTACGTCGCAACTGGTGCTGCAAGCCAAATGTCACGCTATAATCCATAGACTTTTCCGACATGAGATAACAGAACGCCATCGGCACCACGGCCACCGCGCTGCGGTCATAAAATGCGGCGCGGTCGACCCCCATCCAGTCGCGCAGCCGGTCACCGGATGCATCATCAAAGGGCCGCCCGCTGTCATGCACCCGCGCACCGGGCGCCTGCCCCGCGATCAGCACCCGCGCCCGCGGATCAAACCACGGCACGGGGCGCGGGCGATGTGCCGTTTTGGTCGCCGCAAACCTGTCGGCGCACAATCGGCAGGCGGCAATTTCACTGACCAGTTCGCTGACCATGCCGGAATGTCCTTTCGATATGGCTTCCCATTGCCCCGCGCCCGATTTTCGCTTAACCACCCTGCCAAAGCAAAACGCAAGGTGGGGCCTTATGTATCGCGTCTGGAATTTCATCACCAATTATTCGCTTCTGCTGATTGCAGGGGCGCTGACCGCATTGATCTGGGCCAATGTATCGCCCGAAAGCTATCACCATTTCCAGCATCTGGAAATTCTGGCGGATTCACCGATCGGGCATTTGCATGACGGGCATCGCACCCTGACCCTGCATTACCTGATCAACGACGTATTGATGGCGTTCTTTTTCGCCATCGCCGCCAAGGAGGTCTGGGAAGCGGTCATCCTGAAAGAGGGGTCACTGCGCGGCAAAAAGGCCGCAACGCCCTTGTTTGCAACGCTGGGCGGCATGGTCGGGCCGATTGCCATCTATCTGGGGCTGGCCATGGTGTTCGGGTCGACCACCTTTGACGCGGTGAAAAACGGCTGGGCCATTCCCACCGCCACCGACATCGCATTTTCCTATCTGGTGGGGCGTATGGTGTTTGGCGCAGGCCACCCTGCGGTGCGGTTTCTGCTGTTGCTGGCCATTGCTGACGATGCGGCGGGCCTGATCATTCTGGCGATTTTCTATCCCTCGGGGGAACTGGCACCGGAATGGTTGCTGATTTCGCTGGCGGCGGCGATTGCCGTGTTCATCCTGTTCAACTGGCTGCCGCGCCGCATGGATCGCGGCAACCAGCTGCGCCCGAAATCCACCTGGATGCGCGAGAAACTGTCGTTTTGGCCATATCTGCTGGCCGGTTGCATCAGCTGGTACGGGTTCATGCGCGCCGGTATCCACCCCGCGCTGGGCCTGCTGCCCATCGTGCCGACCCTGCCCCATGCGGACCGCGCATTCGGCATCTTTTCGGCAGCCGAGGAATATCTGACCGACCTGTTGAACCACGCCGAACACCTGCTGAAACATCCGGTCGAGGTGATCCTGTTCTTTTTCGGGCTGGTCAATGCGGGCGTCGAGTTTTCCGCGATTTCCGAACCGACATGGCTGGTTCTGGCGGGTCTGATGATCGGCAAACCCTTTGGCGTGTTGATTTTCGGCTATATCGGGGCGCATGTTTTGCGGCTGGGCCTGCCCGAGGGGATGCGCACGATTGATCTGTTCGTGATCGGCTGTGTTGCGGCGATCGGGTTCACCGTGTCGCTGTTCATTGCCGCCGTGGCGTTTGACCCCGGCCCGGTGCAGGACGCGGCGAAAATGGGTGCGCTGTTCAGCTTTGGCGCGGCGGTGGTGTCGATCATCGCGGGCAAACTGTGCCGTGTCGAAAAACAGGACATCTGAGTCAAACCCGACAAAATTGCAAACGCGCGCCCATGCTACGGGCGCGCGTTTTGCGTTTCTGATGGGGAATTGTTTCCCATCTCACGCGCAATTTAATCGCTTGGGCCTTATTTTTGCCCCAGAACATTGTAATAAACGGGGGCAGCCCCCCATAATGGGGGAAATCGGGGTCAAAGAAGTCTTAAGGAACCTCGGGTAAACAGGTCATGGGGCAGAAGCCCCGGAGCAGAACCGGAGAGCAAATGCTCGAGTTCGAGAATGTCAGCAAGTCCTATTGGACGGGCAAACAGCGCAAGGTGATCCTTGATCGCGTGTCTTTCCGTGTGGAATTGGGCAACTCGCTGGGTATTCTGGCCCCGAACGGCACCGGAAAAACCACGCTGATCAATATGATGGCCGGTCTGGAAAAACCCGACGAAGGTGTGATCAGACGCGGATGCAAGATTTCATTCCCGCTGGGATTCATGGGCGGGGTGGTTAACAAAGTCTCGGCTGTGGAAAATTCGCGTTATATTGCACGGCTTTACGGGCTGGACCCCGATTACGTGGAGGCATTCTGCCGCTGGCTGTGCAATCTGGGTGAATATTTTGACCAACCGCTGGGCACCTATTCATCGGGGATGCGGGCGCGGTTTTCATTCGCGCTGATGCTGGCGCTGGATTTTGATATTTACCTGATCGACGAGGGGATGCCCGGATCGACGGATGTGGAATTCAACCGCAAAGCGGGCGAAATCCTGCGCGAACGGCTGCGCACCACCACCGTGATTATCGTATCCCACCAGCCTGCGACGCTGGAAAAATTCGCCCGCTCGGCCGCCGTTCTGATGGGTGGCCAGCTCTATATGTTTGATTCCTTGGAAGAAGCGAAACAGCTCTATGACTACGAAACCCAAGGCTAGAAAATTCCGCATAAAGCGCTCTGCCTCTCCTATGGAGGGCAGTGATGCGCGGGGAAACCCACCTGTTTCGGGTGCCGCAGGCGCACGCCCGACGGCCCCCGTGCCACCGCGCGCGCCACAGGCCGGTGCAACGGGTGCTGCTGCGGGCGGGTCCATGCAATCGCCACGCCGTGCTGCGGCTGCGGCAGCGATGCCCATTCCCGACAATGAACTGGACGCGCAGGAACAGGTGATGGGCCATGCCCAGACCGAACCGCAACGACAGGCACAACCGATGTCTGACATGGTGGAATCCGCGGCGCAGGTGCAGGGCGAAACCGATCTGGATTCGATCCGCCGCGAGGGATTGACCGGCCGCCAGTTGCGCATGGCGCGGCGCGTGGCGCAAAAACACGGGCTGGCCCCGACATCGGATTTTGACGCGGTGCGCCTGCTGCGCCAACGCGGGATTGATCCGTTTCAACGCTCTACCATGCTGGAACTGGTCGTGCCGGGCGATGGTGGCGGAACGGGCCAGCCCCCCGCCGCAGGCGCGGCCGCAGCCGCATCGGGAAATGGCGCGCAAGTCCCGGCCACGCTTGGAAAAATTCAACTGCCGCAAACAACAACACCGGGGCAGAACCTGCCCTCGACCGAGGTAAGCCCCGCCGACAGGCGCGCCGCCGAAATCATGGGCATCCAACGCGATATTGCGCGGCGTCGCCGCCGTAAGCTGTTGCTGCTGCTGACGCGGCTGTCGTTTTTCGTGTTCCTGCCGACCATTCTGGCGGGCTGGTATTTCTTTGCCGTCGCCACGCCGATGTATGCCACCAAATCGGAATTCCTGATCCTGCAAGCCGACGCGCAGGGCGGTTCCGGCCTTGGCGGGCTGTTGCAAGGCACCCAGTTTGCCACCAATCAGGATGCCATCGCGGTGCAATCCTATATGCAATCGCGCGACGCGATGCAGCGGTTGAACCAGGACATGGGATTCAAGGCGCATTTCACACAGGACTGGATCGACCCGATCCAGCGGCTGGCCCCCGATGCCAGCGACGAAAAGGCCTATAAAATATACAAGAATAACGTGAAAATCGGTTATGATCCGACCGAGGGCGTCATCAAAATGGAGGTGATCGCCGCCGATCCCGCCGTGTCGCGTGAATTTTCACAGCACCTGATTTCCTATGCGGAACAGCGGGTTGACGACCTGTCGAAACGCAAACGCGATGACCAGATGGCGCAGGCCGGGGTCAGTCTGGAGAAGGCCAAGGCCGAACGCCGCGAAGCGCAGGCGAAACTGGTGAAACTGCAAGAGGGCACTTTCCTTGACCCCGAGGGCGAGATTGCCAGTATTCGCACCCTGATCAGCAACGTCGAAGTGCAATTGCAGGAAAAAGAGCTGGCCCTGAACGCGCAATTGAACAACGCGCGCCCCAACCGCGCCCGCGTCAACGCCCTGCAAACCGAAGTGCGCCTGCTGCGTCAGGAAATGGACAAACAAAGCGCCCGCCTGAACGAGGCCACAGCGGGCAGCGATTCGCTGGCGTTCAAAACCGCGCAGATCCAGATGGCGCAGGCAGATCTGGCCACCGCCGATATTTTCCTGCAATCGGCCCTGCAAAACGAAAAACAGACCGAGCTGGAGGCAAACCGCCAGGTGCGTTACCTGACCACATCGGTGGCCCCCGTCGCGCCGGATGATCCGACATATCCGCGCGCGTTTGAAAACACCATTCTGGCGTTTCTGATCTTTTCCGGCATCTATTTGATGTTCTCGCTCACGGCGTCGATCCTGCGCGAACAGGTGTCCAGCTAAGGCCAAAATCTATGCCGCCCGATGGATTCGGGCGGCATTTACCTTGCCATTTCTTGCCCAAATCCTATGCAAAATCTGGCGCATTGCCCGTTCGTTCATCGCATAGCTGTTGTATTGCTGCGCTACGCTGGGCATACCGGAACAGACGCCCTGCACTGGGTAAGATGCATTAAGATAAAGGTAATTGCCGTGACCAAACCGCTGTCAGATGTGACCCCGAACACCTGGGAATTCCTGCGCGACCCGATGATCAAACCCACCGGATTTCGCGAATATGACGCCCGCTGGAAATACCCCGAGGAAATCAACCTGCCCGGCATGACCGCGCTGGGGCTGGGGCTGGGAACACAGATGCGCAAACGCGGAATTGATCCGGTGATTGCGGTCGGCAATGATTACCGCGACTATTCGCTTTCGATTAAAAATGCACTGATTTTGGGCCTGATGCAGGCGGGTATTCAGGTCAAGGATATCGGCCCCTGCGTGTCGCCCATGGCCTATTTCAGCCAGTTCCATCTGGACGTGCCAGCGGTGGCCATGGTCACGGCATCGCACAACCCCAACGGCTGGACCGGCGTCAAAATGGGGTTCGAACGCCCCCTGACACACGGCCCCGATGAAATGTCGGAACTCAAGGAAATCGTGCTGGGCGGGCTGGGTCAGGCGGCCCCCGGCGGCGGCTATGAATTTGTCGATGGCCTGCGCGAGGCGTATCTGGATGATCTGGTCGGCGATTTCAAAATGTCGCGCAAACTCAAAGTGGTATGCGCCACGGGCAATGGGTCGGCGTCGGCATTCGCACCGGAACTGTTCGAACGGATCCGGGTCGAGGTCGTGCCGTCACATAACACGCTGGATTACACTTTCCCGCATTACAATCCCAACCCCGAAGCCATGGAAATGCTGCACGACATGTCGGATTCGGTCAAAGCATCGGGCGCGGATTTCGCGCTGGGTTTTGATGGCGACGGCGACCGTTGCGGCGTGGTCGACGACGAGGGCGAAGAGATTTTTGCCGATAAGGTCGGCGTGATCATGGCGCGCGATTTGTCTAAAATTTACCCGAATTCGACCTTTGTGGCCGATGTAAAATCCACCGGTTTGTTCGCATCCGACCCCGAATTGCAGGCCAATGGCGTGACAGCAGACTACTGGAAAACCGGCCACAGCCACATGAAACGGCGGGTCAAGGAATTGGGCGCACTGGCGGGTTTCGAAAAATCCGGCCACTACTTTTTGGCCGAACCTGTGGGGCGTGGATACGACTGTGGCATGCGCGTCGCGGTGGAAATCTGCAAATTGATGGACCGCAACCCCGATATGTCGATGTCTGATTTGCGCAAGGCACTGCCGAAAACATGGTCAACGCCGACCATGTCGCCCTATGCATCGGACACCGAAAAATACGACATTCTGGACCGGATCGTGGCCAAACTGGTCGCCCACGCAGATGCAGGAAAACCGCTGGCCGACCGCCCCATCAAAGAGGTGGTCACGGTGAACGGCGCCCGCGTTATTCTGGACAACGGGTCATGGGGGCTGGTGCGCGCATCGTCCAACACGCCCAATCTGGTGGTGGTCTGCGAAAGCAGCGAATCCGAAGCAGAGTTGCGCCAGATTTTCGCCGAAATCGACGCGGTGATCCGCACCGAACCCGGCGTTGGCGAATACGACCAGACGTTCTGATCCTGGTGGCGCCGCGCATTGGCGCGGCGCCCGGCCCAACGGGCGGAATGGCATCTTTGATGCCGTGACAACGGGCGGGAGCGCGCCCTATTCTGCGGCCAATCCGCGGCCTTTCAACAGGGCCTCGACCCCCGGTAAACGCCCACGAAAACGGGTGTATAATTCGGCCGCGTCCACCGATCCGCCCTTGGACAGGATGTTTTCCTCTAGCGCCTTGGCCATCACAGGATCAAAGGCGCTGCCTGCCTCCTCGAAGGCGGCGAAAGCGTCGGCGTCCATCACTTCGGACCACATATAGCTGTAGTAGCCCGAGCTGTAGCCATCGCCCGAAAACACATGCGCAAACTGCGGTGTCGCGTGACGCATCGCGATTTGTTTCGGCATTCCAAGGGATTGCAAGATTTCGGCCTGCCGCGCCATCGGATCGGCCGGGGGCCGCCCCGCGTGAAATTCCAGATCGACCAAGGCAGAGGCGACATATTCCACCGTCTGGTAACCCTGGTCAAAATTCGCGGCTTCCAGCACCTTGTCCAACATCTGTTTTGGCATGGGTTGGCCGGTTTCGGCGTGGGTTGCGAACTCTTGCAACACCTCGGGCACCTCGAGCCAGTGCTCAAACAACTGCGAGGGCAATTCGACAAAATCCCGCGCCACAGATGTGCCTGAAATCGACTCATAGCGCACATCGGACAGCATCTGGTGCAGGGCATGGCCGAATTCATGAAACAGCGTGCGCGCATCGTCATAGGACAATAACGCCGGGTCGGATTTGGCGAAATTGCAGACATTGATCACGATGGGGGTCTGCGTTTCGGGGTGTTTCGCCTGACTGCGCATCGCCGAACACCATGCCCCCGAGCGTTTGGACCCGCGCGCGAAATAATCGCCTATGAACACGGCGATATGCTCTCCGTTCCGGTTGACCTCCCATGCGCGGCAATCGGGGTGGTATAGCGGCACATCAAGCGGCGAAAAATCTAGCCCGAACAGGCGGTTGGCACAGGCGAATGCCGCCTCGATCATGCGGTCCAATTGCAGATATGGTTTCAGCGCGGCCTCGTCCAGATCATGCTCCTGCTGGCGCAGTTTGGCGGAATAATAATGCCAATCCCATGGTTCCAGATCGCCGTTGATGCCATCGGCGTGCATCATCTGTTCCAGCCTTTGCGCATCGGCCATGGCGCGGGATTTGGCGGGCTCCCAGACGGCGGCCAGCAGGTCGCGCACGGCGGCGGGGGTGCCTGCCATTTCGGTTTCCAGCTTGTAATCGGCAAATGTTTCATAGCCCAAAAGCTGTGCGCGTTCCTGCCGCAGGGCCAATGTTTCTGCCGCCAGCGGGCGGTTGTCATGCGTGCCAGCCCCGCGCGCGGTAAAGGCGCGCCAGACGGTTTCGCGCAGATCGCGGCGCGGCGAGGATTGCAAAAACGGCGTCGCAAGCGAACGTGACAGGGTGATGATCGGGCCTTTGCCCTGCTCTGCCCCTGCCGCACGGGCCGCATTGATCAGGAAATCGGGCAGGCCTTGCAGGTCGTCATCTGCCAGATCCATGGCCCATTCGCGTTCGTCCGCCAACAGGTTCTGGGTGAATTCAGTGCCCAACACCGCAAGGCGCGATTTGATTGCGGCCATGCGGGTATCGGCCTCGCCCTCTAATGCCGCGCCTGCGCGCACAAACCCGCGGTGGGTCAGCATCAGCACGCGGTTTTGCTCTTCGCTCAGGTTCAGGGTGTCGCGCTGCGACCACAGGGTTTCCACTCGTGAAAACAATGGCTTGTTGCTGGTCACCCATGCGGAATGCGCCGCCAGACGCGGGGAAAATTCGCGCTGCAATGCCTCGCGTGCGGGGGTGCTGTCGGCCCCGGCCACGGTGAAAAACACCGATAAAACCTTGTCCAGCGCACGGCCTGCGGATTCCAGTGCCTCGATGGTATTGGCGAATGTCGCCGCTTCTGCCCTGCCCGCGATGGCATCGATTTCACCGCGATGTTCCGCCAATGCCGCGTCAAATGCGGGGGCGAAATCATCGTCAGAAATCTGGTCAAACGGGGCGATGCCAAAGGGCGTGGTCCAGTCGCGCAGCAGGGGGTTGGTCATGGCTGTTCTCCTTTGGGATTGATCTAGGGGGGCGGTGGGGCGATGTCACCCCGACGCGTGCAAATGTCCGCAATCGGGGCAATCTTCGCGCCGTTTCAGCGCGATTTTGCGGGTTTCCCCCCAAAGCGCGTCGTATATCAGCATGTCACCACGCAGGGGCGCACCCGCGCCGGTGATCAGTTTGATCGCCTCGAGCGCCATCATCGCGCCGATGACGCCGGGCAGCGGGCCGATCACCCCTGCCTCGGCGCAACCGGGGGCCAGACCATCGGCGGGGCGTTCGGGAAAAATGCAGCGATAACAAGGGCCTGATCGGGCGGGATCAAAGACGGAAATCTGTCCTTCCCATTGGGTCAGGGCGCCGGATACCAGCGGAATGCCCGCCGCCACGGCACAGGAATTGGACAGATACCGCGTGTCAAAATTATCGGTCCCGTCCAGCACGATATCATATTCGGCCATCAATTCCGGCGCGATATCCAGCGTGAAACGGCGGTTATAGGGTTTGACGGTGACAAAGGGGTTTTGCGCCTGCATGGCACGTGCGGCGGAAAACACCTTGGCGTTGCCGATTTCGGCGTCGGTATGAATGACCTGCCGTTGCAGGTTGGAATTATCGACCTGATCCGCGTCGATCACGCCGATGGTGCCCACCCCTGACGCGGCCAGATAGAGCAACGCAGGAGAGCCGAGGCCTCCCGCGCCAATCACCAGCACCTTGGCCTGTTTCAGCGATTTTTGCCCCGGTCCGCCGATTTCGCGCATCACGATGTGGCGGGCATATCGGTCCAGCTCCACCGGGGTAAATGTGCCCTGTTTCTCTGGCGGGTCGGCAGGTTGCGCCATGGCACGCAGGGTGCCCAGCCCCAACCGATAAAGCAAAAACAACGCCAACACGCCGCCCAGCAACAACCAGTTTTGTGCGCTGCCCCCCGTGGCCATGCGCAGGGGGTGACCATCAGGCAGGATCAGATGCGATAACAAAACGGCGGCAAACAGCACAGAAATCACCGCCCAGCGCAGGCCCTTGGGTGCCTTCATCACCGCGCCGATGCCCCAGACCACACCCGACATTGCCACGAACAAAATCATCAGCCGCGCCCCGTTGACCCGAATCCGCCCGCGCCACGATCCGTGCCATCCAATTGATCCACAATGGAAAATCGTGCCATCACCACGGGCGCCACCACCATTTGCGCGATGCGATCCCCATGCGCCACATGAAACGGCGCATCGCCTGCATTCATCAGGATCACCCCCAGCGGCCCGCGATAATCACTGTCAATCGTGCCGGGCGCATTGGGCAGGGTCACCCCGTGTTTCAGCGCCAGACCCGAACGCGGGCGCAGCTGCACCTCGTATCCCGCCGGAATCGCCAACCGTAACCCCGTGGGGATCAATGCCCGCGCACCGGGGGCGATATCCAGCCCGCGCCGATCCGCGAAATTCGCGCGCAGATCGGCCCCCGCCGCCCCCGCCGTGACATAGGCAGGCAAACCTAAACCACGGTCTGCGCCCTCGTCCCAAGTCATTGCAATTTCTACCATCGCCCTGCCTTCATTGTTCTAAAAATACCTCCGCCGGAGGCATCCCGACCGTCATACCAGCGCCAGGGCGATGCGTTCTGCCAGACGTTTTGCCACGTCATCCTTGCCCATGCGCGCCCATGCATCGGCGCCCGCATCAGTGATCAGCACAACCGCATTTTCGCTGCCGCCCATGATGCCGGTGGCGGGTGAAACATCATTGGCCACGATCCAGTCACAGCCCTTGCGCAACCGTTTGGCGGTGGCATTTTCGACCACATCATTGGTTTCGGCGGCGAAACCGACCACCAGCGCGGGGCGGCCTGCCGCCATCTGGCTGACCTGCGCCAGAATGTCGGGATTTTCGGCAAATTCCAGCGCGGGCATGCCGTCTTTGGTTTTCTTTAGCTTGCGATCCGAGGCCGAGGCGACGCGCCAATCGGCCACGGCGGCGGCCATCACGGCAGCGTCGGCGGGCAGCGCATTTTCCACCGCCGCCAGCATCTCCTGCGCGGTTTGCACCGCCAGCACGCGCACGCCTGCGGGGGGCGGCACATCGGCGGGGCCGGTCACAAATGTCACATCCGCGCCCAAGGCCGCCAGCGCCGATGCAATCGCCGTGCCCTGCGCACCGGAGGAGCGGTTGGCGATATATCGCACCGGATCAATCGGTTCATGTGTCGGGCCGGAGGTGACCAGAATATGCTTTCCTTTCAATGGCCCATCCGCCAGCGCCTGTTCAGCGGCGGCGACAATCGCCAGCGGTTCGGCCATGCGCCCCGCGCCATGTTCACCGCAGGCCATATCGCCCACATCGGGGCCGACAAAGGCCACCCCGTCGGCTTTCAGCGTGGCAATATTGCGCTGCGTTGCGGGGTGATCCCACATGCGCACATTCATCGCAGGCGCGATCATCACGGGGGTATCCGTGGCCAGCAACAGGGTCGAGGCAAGGTCATTCGCCGCCCCCTGCGCCATTTTGGCCATCAGATCGGCGGTGGCGGGGGCCACCACGATCAAATCGGCCGAACGCGACAGTTGGATATGGCCCATCTCTGCTTCGGTTGTCAGGTCGAACAGGTCGGTATGCGGGGCCACACCGGCCACCGCGCCGATGGTCAGGGGGGTGACAAATTCAGCGCCCGCGCGGGTCAAAACCGGGGTCACCTCTGCTCCGCGTTCGCGCAAACGGCGGATCAGATCGGGGGTTTTATAGGCGGCGATCCCGCCCGCGATGATCAGAAGAATGCGTTTTCCGGCCAACATGGGGCACCTCTGGTATTTGGTTGACCAAGTGTTACGGGGGGGAGAAGGGAAACTCAATGCTGCTAAGGGCGTGGCGCTGGCCTAGCCCTTGCGAAAGGCCTCGCAGGGGTCGGGACGATCCACGGGGGCGGCGGGCAGGATCAAATCGAACCCGCCATCAATTGCACCGCCTTCGGATTGGCCCAGCGATGTCACCGCCAGATCGGGGCGCAGGCGGGCCAGATAGGCGGGCACGCCCCAATCCTTGCGGGCATGCCCGTTGCCGGTGATAACCAGAACGCGGCCTGCTGTTTCATCCAGCGCCTTGATCGTGGCACGGGCCAGCGTGGCGTCGCGCAGGCGCTGCACATCGACCATGGCGGGCAACAGATCAACGGGCAAAGCATCGCAATGGGCCGTCATTTGCAATGCCTCGCGGGCGGTTTGCTGTTCGGCATCCAGCGGGGCCGACAGGCCATAAGCCACTGAATCCGCACCAAAAGTCGCGGCCAAACCGGCCTGCATCGCGGCGCGGGCATCGCTGCGCGGCACCTGCGCCCCGTAAATACGCGGCGGGTTCGCCAAAGCGCCAGCAGCGGCAAATATCGGGTAATAGATCGCAAAATCGGGCCAGCCGGAATTGTCCCAATCCAGCGCGGCGCGCAGGGCATTTTCATCATTCAGCAGGTCCGGTGTGACCGTTTCGGCCTGCGCGGGCGTCAGCATTTCAAACACCAAAGCCGCCGGATCATTGGCCGAAACCGCCCCCGCCTGCACCATATGATGGGTGGGGTTGTCGTGGACCTCGCCCAGAATGACCACATCTGCGGCCTGCGCCGCAACGGGGGACAAAAACAGGGACAGGGCGAAAATCAGGGCATGTTTCATGCCATCAGGTCAAACACCTCTTTGCCCTCGTGTTCAAGCGATTTGCGCATTTTGGCAAAGGCCGCGGCCTCTAGCTGGCGAATGCGTTCTTTGGACAGGCCCAATTCATCGCCCAGCGATTCCAGCGTGCGCGCGGGTTCCACCAGTTTACGTTCGCGCACGATATGGCGTTCGCGATCCGACAGAACCGACATCGCCTGCACCAACCATTTGCGCAGGGCGGCGGTGTCGTGATCATGTTCGACCATATGGGCGGCCTGGGGGCCATCATCCTCTAAGGTGTCAATCCATTCGCGGCCCTCATCTTCGGATGACTGGGTGGCGTTCAGGCTGAAATCGGAACCGGAAAGGCGGCCCTCCATCATCTCGACATCGCGCAGGGGCACGCCGATTTCGGATGACACCATCTGGCGCAACTGGTGGCGGTCCAGCTCTTGCCCCTGGGCCATTGCCTCGCGCTCCAGCCGCGCCTGAACACGGCGCATGTTGAAAAATAACGATTTTTGCGAGGAGGTAGAGCCGGTGCGCACCATCGACCAGTTGCGCATGACGTAATCCTGAATGCTCGCCTTGATCCACCAGACCGCATAGGTGGAAAACCGCACGCCGCGATCGGGGTCGAATTTATCGGCGGCTTTCATCAGGCCCAGTCCGGCCTCTTGGATCAGGTCGTTCATATTTGCGCCGTAGCGGCGATATTTCGACGCCATCGAAATCGCCAGCCGCATGTAGGCATTGATCAGACGATGCAGCGCGGCCTCGTCCCTGTCGTCGCGCCATGCGTAGGCCAGCTTCAATTCGGTTTCGGCATCCAGCATTTCGGCTTTCATCGCCGTGCGGGTCATGGTTCTGTCGTTCGGGAAATCCAGTGGCATGTCGTCCCCCATGTTGGCGGGCAGTGTTTTCTGCCCTTGTTCGAGTATTGACCCTGTTGAAACGCATGAACAGGCCGTTTGGTTCAAATAAAGGTGTATAAAAAATGTTGCCTAAACTGACATTGGTGATTGGCGGGGCTGCTTCGGGCAAATCGGTTTGGGCCGAGCGGCTGGTGGCGGGGGCATCCGACAGCCGCGTTTATGTGGCGACGTTTCAGGCGGATGCACCGGGGCAAGATGCTGAAATGGATACGAAATTGCGCATTCATCGCGCGCGGCGCGGGGCCGGATGGCGCACGGTTGAAACCGGGGCGGATTTGGGTCCGGCGCTGTCGGGAGTCAGCGCGGATGACTGCGTTTTGCTGGATTGCGCCACGATGTGGCTGGGGGCGCTGACGATGGAAAACGCGGATTTGACAGGCGCAGCGGCGCGGATGTTGCCCGCTTTGGCGGCCTGCCCTGCGCCCGTGGTGGTCGCGACCAATGAACTGGGCCTGTCGATGGTGCCCGAATCCGCGCAATCGCGGGCATTTCGTCAAGCGCAGGGTTTGCTAAATCAGGCACTGGCCGCCGAGGCCGGATTGGTGGTGGCGGTGATGGCCGGTTTGCCATTGATATTAAAGGGAAAATTGCCGGAGGGCGCGATATGATTTTGCATCTGGTGCGCCACGGGCCGACCCATGCTCGCGGTATGGTGGGCTGGACCGACCTGCCCGCCGACCTGTCGGACAGGCACGCGTTGGCGCGTCTGTCGGCGCATTTGCCGGATGTTCCGGTGGTGTCGTCCGATCTGTCGCGGGCCGTGGCCACGGCGGATGCCATTGCAGGGGCGCGGCCACGATTGCCACATGAGCCGGATTTGCGCGAAATGCATTTTGGCGATTGGGAAATGCTGCACCATTCGCAAATTGATCCCGCCCTGTCGCGCCGGTTTTGGGACAATCCGGGCGATGTTTCCCCCCCCAATGGCGAAAGCTGGAATGATCTGGCAGCGCGGGTGAATGCGGCGGTGGACCGGCTTGCCGTTAACCATGATCAGGCCATCGTGGTGGTGCATTTCGGGGTGATCCTGACCCTGCTGCAACGCGCATTGGGGGTGACTGCGCGGCAGGTGTTTGCGCATAAGATCGACAACCTGTCGGTGACCGAATTGCACCTGCGCGGAGAGCCTGCGGCGCGCCTGATCAATCACAATCCGTGATGATTTGGCGCACATAAATTCACTTTTATTATGATTAAGCCTTTGGCAATCTCTGTGAACACATCCAAGGGTATCCCTATGACTTACAAGATTTATATCGGCGATAAAAGCTTTTCCAGCTGGTCCTTGCGCGGCTGGCTGATGCTGGAAAAATTCAACTTGCCTTATGACGAGGTTTTGGTGGGGCTGTATTCCGGCACCATGGCCGCCGATATGGCGCATCTGGCCCCGGCCCGTCTGGTGCCGACATTGCAATGCGCGGATGGCACAGTGATTGGCGAAACGCTGGCCATGGGCGAAGAACTGGCATCGCGCCACCCCGATGCGGGAATCTGGCCCGCAGATCCGGCTGCGCGGGCGCTGGCGCGCTGGCTGGCATCGGAAATGCATTCGGGGTTTGGCGCGCTGCGCAGTGACTGCCCGATGCAATTGCTGCATGTATATCAGGGATTTACCCCATCCGACGCGGTCAAATCCGATCTGGCAAGGATAGAGGAGCTGTGGTCCTTGGCCCGTCAACGTCACGGCGCAAATGGGCCGTGGTTGTTTGGTGACTATTCGCTGGCCGATGCGTTTTTTGCCCCCGCCGCCGCACGGATCGCGGGCTATGACCTGCCCGTGGGCGATGTGGCGCGGGCCTATGTCGCGACCACGCTGAATGATCCGGCATTCAAAAAATGGCGCGATGCGGGGCTAAAGGTTTCGTATGATCCGGTGCCCTATGCGCTGGACCTGCCAACCGTGCCTTGGCCCGTTTGATCCGTCTCTGATCGGTTAACCATTTCTCAACCCTTTGGAAGGAATGGTTAACCGCGCCCTTTGGCGCGGGTCAGATGAGGGGTCAAATGGTTGCACGCGCCTATACGGTCGCATTTCACGGGGTAACGGCCCGACTGGTCGAGGTGCAATGTGCCATTTCCGACGGAATGCCCGCATTTGCCATCGTCGGCCTGCCCGATAAGGCGGTCAGCGAAGCCCGAGAAAGGGTGCGCGCCGCGCTAAACGCGCTGTCCATCGCCCTGCCTGCGAAACGCATCTCGGTTAACCTTTCACCTGCGGATCTGCCAAAGGAGGGCAGCCATTTCGACCTGCCCATCGCGCTGGCATTGATGGCCGCGTTAAACGTAATCCCGCAGGACGCCGCCGAGGAAACCACCGCACTGGGCGAATTGTCATTGGACGGCACGCTGGTTCCGGTGCCCGGCGCCCTGCCCGCCGCCATGGCCGCCGCCGAGGAAAACCGGACATTATTTTGCCCCCGCGCATCGGGACCAGAGGCGGCATGGGTCGGCGCAACGCCCGTCTACGGCTGCCGCGATCTGGGCGAGGCATTGCGCCATTTCACAGGTCAGACCCTGATCACGCCAGCCCGGCCCGGACAGATTGCGGATGCGCCGCATATCCCCTGCCTGCGCGACGTAAAAGGGCAGGAAAAGGCAAAACGCGCCCTGGAAATTGCGGCTGCGGGGCGACACCACCTGTTGCTGGCAGGCCCGCCGGGGTCGGGAAAATCCATGCTGGCGGCGCGGTTACCGGGGTTGTTACCGCCCCTGACCCCGGCCGAGGCCTTGGAAACCTCGATGGTGCATTCGCTGGCGGGGGCGCTGTCGGGTGGCGGCATTTCGCGGCGCGCACCGCAGCGTTCACCGCACCACACCGCATCCATGGCGGCGATGGTCGGCGGCGGGCGCGGCGCGAAACCGGGCGAGGTATCAATGGCGCATAACGGCATGTTATTTCTGGATGAATTGCCAGAGTTCAGCCGTCAGGTTCTGGAAACCCTGCGCCAGCCACTGGAAACCGGCGAGGTGGTGGTGGCCCGCGCCAATGCGCATTACCGATACCCCTGCCGTTTCATGCTGGTCGCCGCGGCAAACCCTTGTAAATGCGGGCATTTGGCCGATCCGGCGCGCGCCTGTTCGCGGGCCCCCAAATGCGGAGAGGATTACATGGGCCGGATCAGCGGCCCCTTGATGGACCGATTCGATATGCGTCTGGACGTGCCAGCGGTGCATTTCACCGATCTGGACCTGCCTGCGGATGGCGAAACATCCGCCGTAGTGGCGGCGCGGGTGGCCGCGGCACGATTGGTGCAAGCACAAAGGTATCAGGATTTTCATGCCGTGCGCCTGAACGCCGATGCAGAAGGCGCTGTTTTAGAACAATTTTCCGCCCCGGACAGCGCAGGGCGTGAACTGCTTTCGCGGGTGGCGGACCGGTTTGGGTTAACGGCGCGCGGTTATCACAGGATACTGCGCGTCGCCCGCACGATTGCCGATTTGGACGGGGCCACACACATAGAGCGCCATCACATCGCCGAAGCGGTCGGTTACCGGATTGCGGCTATGAATCCGGGGTGATCTGGCGGATTTTACCGGCAATGTCGCGCAGGGTCTGACGCGCCTCGGGGAGGATTGAACAAAAATACGGCCAGACATGAGGAAGGTCGTGACCCATTATCAAATCAGCGGTCACATTTTGCGATTGCAAATGCGTGACCATACGGCGGGAATCGTCTTGCAATATCTCGCTGTCCGAAGCGGTGATCACCACAGGCCCCGCCCCGGTAAAATCAGCAAACAGGGGCGAGGCGCGGGGATCGCGGGGATCGGCCCCTTGCAGATAGATATCGCGCAGCTCCTCCATCCGGTGGACCGGCAGCATCACCTCGGATTTGGCGTTATTCTGGATCGATGCGCCGGAATAGGTCATGTCGGTAAAGGGCGAAAAGGCAAAAGTCATAAGGGGTTGGCGCAGGTTACCGGCGCAGATCCGGGCCAGTAGCGCCAGCGCCAGACCGCCGCCCGCGCTGTCTCCACCGATGATCACAGGGCCGCTGATCGCGCGGTATGCGGCCAGCGCATCGTCCAATGCGGCGGGAAACGGGTGTTCGGGGGCCAAACGGTAATGCGGCAGAAAAACCGGCATTTCGGTCAGGCGCGACAACTGCCCCGCCACTCCGTGATGGCTGCGCGGGCTGCCAAATACATAGGCACCACCATGAAAATAAAGGATTTTCACAGAGCTATCGGCGTCACGATGCGCCACATTCAGGGTGGAAACCCCGTTAAGGTCGCACCACTGGCGTTTGGTCCCCAAGGGCGGGCGAAACATCAATCTGGCCTTGCGATCAAGCGAGGCGCGCACCCTGGCGGGGTCGGTCGCCCGCGACAGATAGGGGCGCTCGAACGCGCGCAGGGCAAGGTTTAGTAAGGGGCGGATCAGGGACATCTCAGGCGCGCTTTGCCTCTATCGCCTCCCACAATTTGCCAGCGACATTGGTGCCGTCGAAACGCTCCAGCTCTTGGATGCCGGTGGGCGAGGTCACGTTGATTTCGGTCAGGTAATCGCCAATCACATCAATCCCCACGAAAACCTGCCCCTTTTCGCGCAAAAGTGGCCCGATGGCGGCGCAAATTTCCAGATCACGGTCGGTCAGGCCGATTTTTTCAGGGCGCCCGCCCACATGCATGTTGGAACGGGTTTCACCCGCAGCAGGCACGCGGTTGATGGCGCCAACGGGTTCTCCGTCAACCAGAATCACCCGTTTGTCACCGGCAGATACCGCGGGCAGGTATTTTTGCACAATCAACGGCTCGCGCGAGAAACCGGTGAACAGCTCGTGTAGCGATGACAGGTTGCGATCATCCGTGGTCAACCGGAACACCCCCGCACCGCCATTTCCATAAAGCGGCTTCAGAATGATATCGCCATGACGTTCCTTGAAGGCGCGGATCGTCGCCAGATCGCGGGCGATGGTGGTCGGCGGAGTCAGTTGGGGGAAATCCAGAACCAACAGTTTTTCGGGGTAATTACGGACCCAGAACGGATCGTTCACCACCAGGGTTTTGGGGTGGATACGGTCCAGCAAATGGGTGGTGGTGATGTAAAACATGTCAAACGGCGGATCCTGACGCAGCCAGACCACATCAAAAGTGGACAGATCCACAACCTGCTCTTTGCCCAATGTGTAATGATTGCCCACCTCGCGACGCACCGTCAACGGCCAGCCGCGTGCCGTCACGCGCCCTTCCTCAAATGCGAGGCAGTCAGGGGTATAGTAGAACAGGGAATGCCCGCGCTCCTGCGCCTCTAGCGCGATGCGGAACGTGCTGTCAGCATTGATGTCGATCGGCCCGATCGGGTCCATCTGGAAGGCGATTTTCATGTAAGACCACTCCGTTGCGATGCACCCTTACATGGCGCAAGCAAGAGAGGAGGGCAAATCAGAAATGGCCAAATGCGTTTTCAAGAACCTTCACTTCGCCGTGGGAATTGACCACAGCAAAGTCAAAACGCGTCGGGGTCAACGTGCCCTTGGGGCATTGGCCAAGGTATTGCGCCCCCGCCGACAAGATACGCGAAATCTGGCGCGGGCGCAGATGTGTCAGCGCCTTGTCGAAACTGCTGCTTTTTTTGACTTCGACGCAGATGCGCGCGGTTGCATCACCGGATGGCGCAAATATCAGATCAATTTCACCGCCCTGACCACGCCAGCGTTGTTCCAGAAGGCGATAACCGCGGCGGGTGTAATGACGCGCCACCGAGTTTTCAGCCGCAACACCCGCCAACTGATTGGTGCGACCGCGATGGTGGCGACGGGATACTGGCGGCGCGGCCACAGCAGGGGCCGCAAAATCGAATTCCATCTGTGAATGAAAGGACATATCGCCCCCTGTCTGGTTTCAGTCGCGCGAAAGACGTAACGCCGCCTGATAGATATCTCGGCGCGGCAACCCGGTGGCGGTGGCCACCACATCAGCAGCATCGCGCACGGAATAGTTGGCAAGCGCGTCTTTCAACATCTGGTCTAGCTGGTCGGGGTTGATAGATGGTAAAGAAGCGCGATCAATAAGCACGACCATTTCGCCCTTTAGGTTCCGTTCGCCTGCTTGTTCGGCCAGTTCCGACAGCGTGCCGCGCAGCACCTCTTCGAATTTTTTGGTCAATTCGCGGCAAAGTGCCGCCTGACGGTCCGCCCCCAGCACCGCCGCCGCATCGCGCAGCATGGCCGCCACCCGTTTGGGTGATTCGTAAAACACCAGTGTGGCGGGCACCGCCGCCAGCGCGGCCATTGCGGTTTTTCGTTGCCCTGAGGCGTTGGGCAGGAACCCTGCGAACATGAATTTATCGGTGGGCAACCCGCCCACGGCCAGCGCCGTCAGCACGGCCGAGGCCCCCGGCGCAGCAATCACGTTCAGCCCCTCGCCCCGCGCCGCACGTGCCAGATCGAACCCGGGATCTGCCACCAGCGGCGTGCCTGCTTCGGATGCGTAGGCCACGGATTTTCCCTCGGCCAGCCATTGCATCAGTTTCGGGCGCATCTTGTCGCCATTGTGGTCGTGATAGGCCACCAGCGGGCGATCCCCCAGCGCAATGCCGTGAATTTCCATCAATCGCCGCATAGAGCGCGTGTCTTCGGCGGCCAGCACATCGGCGGATGCCAGAATATCCAGCGCCCTGAGTGTGATGTCGCGCGCGGCCCCGATCGGCACCGAGACAAGATACAACCCACCGCCGAGTTTCGATGTTTCAGTATTCTGCACTGGACCCGCCCTATCAGGTGTTTATGATTGCCGCCATCTGCCGGACCCCAGAACGGGGCCGGACCGAGGGGAGTTGCCACCAGCCATGTTTGCCGTTTTGACACCAGCCCGCAAGCTGATTGCCCGTTTAACCGTTCTGCTTTCGGCCCTTTGGCTGGCCGCCTGTGAACCTATATCCATCAATCCGATGGGAAATTCCGGACAAAAGATTGACCCGAATGCCCCTGTGCCTGTGGCCCTACTGGTGCCACGCGGCAGTGGCAACAGCGGTGACGACCTTTTGGCCAAGAACTTTGAAAATGCCGCGCGGCTGGCGATTTCGGACCTTGAGGGCGTGAAAATCGACCTGCGGGTTTATGGCACGGCGGGTGACCCGGCGCAGGCGCAACAGGCCGGATTACAGGCCGTCGCGGACGGCGCAAAAATCATCATCGGGCCACTATACGCCGAATCAGCCAATGCTGTCGCCGTGGCTGTGGCCAACCAGAACGTGAATGTTCTGTCGTTTTCCAACAACACCACCATCGCGGGGGGCAACCTGTTTGTCCTTGGGCCAACCTTTGGCAACACCGCTGATCGTCTGGTGAAATACGCTGCCCGCAACGGCAAGAAACGTATCATGCTGGCCCATGACAACAATGTCGCAGGCCAGTTGGGTGCGCAGGCCATCGAGAGCGCGATTGCCGGAACCGGCGCGCAACTGGCGGGCAAGGTCGGATATGAATTGAGCCAGCAGGGCGTCGTCGCTGCGGCCCCCAAAATCGCGCAGGCCGCGCAGGCAGGCGGGGCCGATGCCCTGTTCCTGACTGCCAATACTGCCGGTGCGTTGCCCCTGCTGACACAAATGTTGCCCGAACAGGGGCTGCCCCCCGCATCCATCCAGTATATCGGCCTGTCGCGTTGGGATATCCCCGCGCAGGTTCTGGAACTGCCGGGCGTTCAGGGGGGGTGGTTCGCGCTGCCCGACCCGAACATGACCGCACGTTTCCGCAGCCGCTACTCTGCCGCATTTGGCAGTGATCCCCACCCCCTGGGCGGGCTGGCCTATGACGGGATTGCGGCCATCGGCGCGCTGGTGAAATCGGGGCGTGAAAACGCGCTGACCACGGTGGGCCTGACCCAAAACGCAGGTTTTCAAGGCGTCAACGGCATCTTTCGCCTGCGCCCCAACGGCACCAATGAACGCGGGCTTGCCGTTGCCCAGATCAAAAACAAACAGGTGGTTGTGATTGACCCTGCCCCACGTGCCTTTGGCGGCGCCGGATTCTGATCCGGCACAGGCCCGCATTCTTCCGTCACTGCCCAAGGCACCGGATGACCTGATCTGCCCGGCGGCGGATATTTTCGACGCAACGCAGGTGGCTGCGGCGCTGCAATCGGCCCTGGCCGGATGCAGCCCCGACGACGCGCGTGGTGCCGTGGTGCCCGTGCTGCTGGAGGCGCGCAAGGCAGGTGACGCCGCGATTGCCGCGGCATTCACCAAGGCACCGTTCAAGGCGCGCCCCGTAACGCGGGCCTATACCTGGCTGACAGATTGCCTGGTCACAACCGCGTTCGACATCGCATCGCGCCACCTGTTGCCGCCCGACAAACCGATTGAATTCGATTACCTGTCGCTGATTGCTGTGGGCGGATACGGGCGCGGTGAAATGGCGCCGCATTCCGATGTGGACCTGCTGTTCCTGAGCCCCAACCGCATCAGCCCATGGGCCGAAAGCGTGATTGAATCCATGCTGTATATCCTGTGGGATCTGCGGCTGAAGGTGGGCCATTCCAGCCGCACCATCCGCGATTGCGTCAAACTGGGCGGAGAGGATTTCACCATCCGCACCGCCATGTTGGAACACAGGTTCATCGCCGGTGCCCCCACCCCCGCCGAGGATCTGGAAAAGCGCCTGATGTCGGACCTGTTTCACGGGTCGGAAAAGGAATTCACCGAGGCAAAGCTGGCCGAACGGGACGCCCGCCACGAACGGCAGGGGCAGCGCTATGTCGTTGAACCCAATGTAAAAGAGGGCAAAGGCGGGCTGCGCGACCTGCAATCGCTATATTGGATTTCGAAATATATCTATCACGTGCAAACCGTGCAGGAACTGGTGCGGCTGGATGTGTTCACCCGCGATGAATACGACACCTTTGCGCGGGCTGAAAATTTCCTTTGGGCGGTGCGCTGCCACCTGCATATCCTGACGAAACGCGCCACCGACCAGCTGACATTCGATTTACAGGTCGAGGTGGCGGAACGCATGAATTACACCGACAAGGGCGGACGCCGCGCGGTGGAACATTTCATGCAGGATTATTTCCGCCAGGCCACCGCTGTGGGCGATCTGACCCGCATTTTCCTGACCAAGCTGGAGGCGATTCACGTCAAATCCGAACCCCTGCTGGAGCGGATTTTCCGCCGCAAACCCAAGGTAAAAGCCGGCTATGTGGTGATCCACAACCGGCTGGGCGTCGAGGATGCAGACCAGTTTCTGGCCGACCCGCTGAACCTGCTGCGCATATTCGAAGAAGCCCTGCGCACCGGCATGTTGATCCACCCCGATGCCATGCGCCTGATTACGGCCAACCTGAACCTGTTTGACGACAAATTGCGCGCCAACCCTGTTTCTGCGCGGATTTTTCTGGATACGCTGATCAAACACGGCAATCCCGAACGCGCCCTGCGCCGGATGAATGAACTGGGCGTGCTGGCCGCGTTCATCCCCGAATTCGAACCGATTGTGGCGATGATGCAGTTCAATATGTATCACAGCTATACCGTGGATGAACACACGATCCAATGTGTTCGCACCCTAAGCCAGATCGAACGCGGCACATTGGTGGAAGAATTGCCCGTGGCCACCGCCATTCTGGAAAAAGGGGTCAATCGCAAGATCCTGTATGTGGCGCTGATGCTGCATGACATCGGCAAGGGTCGCACCGAGGATCACTCGGTTCTGGGCGCCCAGATCGCGCGCAAGGTCGCGCCGCGTCTGGGGCTGAACAAGGCCGACACCGAAACCGTGGAATGGCTGGTGCGTTACCACCTGTTGATGTCGGATATGGCGCAGAAACGCGACCTGTCCGACCCGCGCACCCTGCGGGATTTCGCCAAGGCGGTGAAATCACGTAAACGGCTGGATTTGCTGACGGTTCTGACCGTCTGTGACATTCGTGGCGTCGGGCCGGATGTCTGGAACAACTGGAAGGCCATGCTGCTGCGCCAGTTGCACCGCGAAACCGCGCAGGTGCTGGAACACGGGCTGGAAGAGGTGAACCGCGAAAACCGTGGCAGCGCCGCCAAAAAGGCCCTGCGCGAGGCGCTGACCGATTGGGACAGTGCCGAAGTCCGCACCGAAACCAACCGCCATTACCCGCCCTATTGGCAGGGGCTGGACACCGCAACGCAGGTGATTTTCGCCGGCATGCTAAAAGGTCTGTCCGACGATAAAATCGCCATCGACCTGACGCAAGACATCAACCGCGACGCCACCCGCGCCTGTTTTGCCATGGTCGACCACCCCGGTATTTTCTCGCGTTTGGCCGGTGCTTTGGCGCTGGTCGGGGCCAATGTGGTCGATGCGCGCACCTATACCTCCAAGGACGGCTATGCCACGGCAGTATTCTGGATACAGGATGCCGACGGCCACCCGTTTGAACAGGCCCGCCTGCCGCGCCTGCGCCAGATGATCGGCAAGACCCTGCGCGGCGAAGTGGTCGCCGCCGAGGCCATGAAATCGCGTGACAAGATCAAGAAACGCGAACGGGCGTTTCGCGTGCCGACCTCTATCACCTTCGATAACGAAGGGTCGGAAATTTACACCATCATCGAGGTCGACACCCGCGACCGCCCCGGATTGCTGTTCGATCTGACGCGCACATTGGCCAATAACCACGTCTATATCGCATCCGCCGTGATCGCGACCTATGGCGAACAGGTGGTCGACAGCTTTTACGTCAAGGATATGTTCGGGCTAAAATTCCATTCGGAATCCAAACGCAAGCAGCTGGAAAAGAAACTGCGCGAGGCGATTGAAAAAGGCGCCGAAAGGGCGGTGTCGTGAAACCGATCCGCCTGTTGTCGGGGTTCGTCACCGTGGGCATGTGGACATTGCTGTCGCGTGTGCTGGGGTTTGTGCGTGATGCGATGATATTGGCATGGCTGGGCACCGGCCCCGCCTACGAGGCATATGTGGTCGCCTTTCGCCTGCCCAATATGTTCCGCCGTTTCTTTGCCGAGGGCGCGTTCAACATGGCCTTTGTGCCGATGTTCGCCAAACGGGTCGAAGGCGGCGACAGCGGCGAATCCTTTGCGGCGCAGGCATTCGCCGGGCTGGCCACGGTGCTGATCGTGCTGACGGTCGCGGCGCAGGTGTTCATGCCATGGCTGATTTACGGGTTGGCGTCAGGGTTTGCGGGGCAGGAACAATTCGCCCTGTCGGTCGAATTCGGGCGCATCGCATTCCCCTATATCCTGTTCATATCATTGGCCGCGCTGCTGTCCGGCGTGCTGAACGCACTGGGGCGTTTCGCCGCCGCAGCAGCCGCGCCGGTGCTGCTGAACGTGCTGCTGGTCAGCGCCATGGCGCTGGCGGCATTCATGGGCTGGGATGTGGCGCGGGCACTGGTCTGGATGATCCCGCTGGCCGGTGTCGCGCAGCTGGCGCTGGTCTGGGTCGCGGCGCGGCGTGCGGGGTTTCATATGAAACTGACCCGCCCGCGCTGGACACCGGATATGAAACATCTGGTGGTGGTCGCGGTGCCTGCAGCACTGGCAGGCGGGGTGGTGCAAATCAACCTGCTGGTCGGGCAACAGGTCGCCAGCTATTTCGACCACGCGGTGGGCTGGCTGTTCGCCGCCGACCGCCTGTATCAACTGCCACTGGGTGTGGTCGGCATCGCCATCGGTGTGGTGCTGCTGCCCGATCTGGCACGTCGGTTGAAAGCGGGCGATGACAGCGGATCGCGCGAGGCTCTGTCACGCGCCGCCGAGGTATCGCTGGGCCTGACCATCCCCTCTGCCGTGGCGCTGGTGGTGATACCGATCCCGCTGGTCGCAGTGCTGTTCCAGCGCGGCGCCATGACCGATGACGACGTGGCCGCCATCGCGCTGGCCGTCATGGTCTATGGCCTTGGCCTGCCCGCATTCGTGCTGCAAAAAATCCTGCAACCGCTGTTTTACGCACGCGAGGATACCAAATCCCCGTTCCGATATGCCGTGATCGCCATGGTGGTCAACGCCGTGATCGCCATCGGGCTGGCCCCCGTCATCGGCTGGATCGCCTGCGCCCTGGCCACCACGCTGGCGGGCTGGGCCATGGTCGCCCTGCTGTATCTGGGCACCAGACCACTGGGAGAGGTCGCGCGCTTCGACGACAGGTTTCACAAACGCATCGGGCGCATCATCGCCGCATCCCTTGCCATGGGGGGCGTGTTATGGGGCGCGCAAATCCTGCTGTCACCGCTGCTGGCCACAGGCGGCATCCGCTACGCCGCACTGGCCGCGCTGGTGATCATCGGGGCCCTGGCCTATTTCGGCATCGGGCAGATCATTGGCGCGTTCAAACTGTCCGACTTCAAACGCAACCTGAAACGCAGCGGGCGTTAATCCGCCCCCCTGCTTTCATTGTTCCAAAAATACCTCCCGCCGGAGGCGTCCAACCCTAGCGCTGGCGCAAACGGTCGCGCAGGCGGGCAAACCCGCCGGGCATCACCAGAATGCACAGGGCAAACCCCGCGACAAATCCGGCCAGTTCGGCAATCCAGATCGGGGTGCCACCGAACAACAGACCAAACACCAGCTGGATTCCCATCAAAAACCCGATCAGGGAAAACGCCTGCGCCTGCCGTTCGCCCAATGATTTCAGCCGCAGCCACATCAGATAGGTGAATGCGCCGATCAACCCGTAAACCCCGGGGAACGGGCCAACCAGCGGCACGGCGCTGTCGGTGATCAACGCATAAACCACCGCCGCCACGGCAGAGGCCAGGAAAAACACCGCCAGCACAGCCCAACCGGCCAGAACCTCGCCCACGAATTTGCCCAGCGCCGCCAGCATCGCAATGCCAAACAAGGCCGAGGTGAACGAAGGGTTCACAAAGGGATAGCTGACAAACCGCACCAGATGTTCCGCCGGATACACCCCCTGCGCCAGCATCCAGTCCAGAATATCGCCGGAAAACGCGAACCGTTGCACATATTCCAACCGCCAGCCAATCGCCGTGGGGCCACCGACCAACCCCGCGCTGCCTGCGGAAAAGGCCAGTTCGATCACGCCCATGACCAGCACCAGCGCCACCACAACGGGCGGCAGCGGGTTGATCGGGCTAACGGGTGGGGTGTGGCTGCTCATGGCCCTCTCCTTGACGGGGGTTTGCGCCATGGGTAAGCCAGCCGCACAGATAAATCCAGACGGAGCGTGCCAATGTCCGATACGGCCCCCAGCCAGCCCAGCCCGAACGCCAATTTTAAACCGCGGGTGTTTTCCGGCATCCAGCCTTCGGGCGGGCTTCACCTTGGCAATTACCTTGGCGCGATCAAACGGTTCGTGGACAAACAGGATACCGGCATCGAAACCCTGTATTGCATGGTCGATATGCACGCGATCACCGTCTGGCAAGACCCCGAGGCCCTGCGCCGCCAGACCCGCGAACTGGCCGCCGGATATCTGGCGGCGGGTTTGGACCCTGCGAAATCCATTCTGTATAATCAAAGTCAGGTCACCGAACACGTGCAACTGGCATGGATTTTCAATTGCGTCGCGCGGATGGGCTGGATGGGCCGCATGACCCAGTGGAAAGACAAAGCAGGCAAAAACGCGGAAAAAGCCTCGCTTGGCCTGTTCGCCTATCCGGCGCTGATGGCGGCGGATATTCTGGTGTGCCACGCGACCGAGGTGCCAGTGGGCGAGGACCAGAAGCAGCATGTGGAACTGACCCGCGACATTGCGGCCAAATTCAACCACGATTTCGGCGTTGATTTCTTTCCCATGCCGGAACCTTTGATTGAGGGGGCGGCAACCCGCGTGATGTCGTTTCGTGATGGCACCAAAAAGATGTCGAAATCCGACCCGTCCGATGCCAGCCGTATCAATATGACCGATGACGCCGATACGATTGCCAAGAAGATCCGCAAGGCAAAAACCGACCCCGATGCCCTGCCATCGGACGCCGACGGATTAGAGGGGCGGCCAGAAGCCCGCAACCTGATCAACATCTATGCCGGATTGGCGGATATGAGCGTGGATCAGGTGCTGGCCGATGTCGGCGGCAAACAGTTTGGTGAATTCAAACCAATGCTGGCCGATCTGGCGGTGGCGAAACTGTCGCCGATTTCGGGCGAAATGGCCCGAATGATGCAAGAACCCGGCGAAATTGACCGCGTGTTGACCGCAGGTGCCCTGCGCGCCCGCGAGATTACTGCGCCTGTGATGGATCGGGTGTATGATATTGTGGGGATGGTGCGCCCTGTGTAAGGGCGGCCTCGCTGCAATGGTCCGCCCTGTTTAGGGGCGGACTCGCTGTCATGTTGTGCCCTGTATCGGCGTGGACCATTGCCTGACACCTGTCGCAGGGGGGCCAGCCCCCCTGTTCATTTCAGGGAAATGAACACCCCCCGGAGTATTTTTTCCAAGAAAAAGCCAAAAGCAGGGCGCGGGCGGCGGCGCGGATCATGTCAGATCAGATCAGGCGGACCTGAGTGCCGACCTTGGCCAGTGCGAATAATTCGGCGATTTTTTCGTTATAGAGCCCGATGCAGCCATCCGAAGATTTGCGCCCGATCTTGCGCGTGTCATGGGTGCCGTGGATGCGGTAATATTGCCAGCTAAGGTAAAGCGCATGGGTGCCCAGCGGGTTTTGCGGCCCTGCGGGCACCACCTTGGGCAGGCTGGGGTCGCGTTCGCGCATGGAGGGGGTCGGGGTCCATGTCGGGCCTTCGACCTTGCGGATCACGCGGGTATAGCCCAGCCGCGTCAGCTCTTCGCTCAGCGGGACAGAGGAGGGGTAGAGTTTATAGATGCTTTCATCCTCGGACCAGAAATGCACAGCGCGTGAATCGGTGTCGGCAAGGATGGCGCCGTTTTTCAGGGTATCGAAATGGTCGCGCCAATCGGCGGTGGCAAAGCTGGAAATATTGCGCCGCACGCCGTCGGCGGCCTGCGCTCTTGCTGTTAAAACGGCCGATGCGCCTGCTGCGATGACCGCCCTGCGTGTCCAAATGCCTGCCATATCTGTCTGCCTCTTTGCCCGTGTTTGTTCGCGGGGACAGGACCACAGCGGAACATATATTCACAAATCACTATTTGGTGCGCGGTTGTGAGTGCCCCGCGCCCCGCCGCGCCGCGATCTGCCCTGCAAATCTGCACAAATACGGTGCGAAATGCGGTGTTTTGCGCGCTGATGTAAGGGTGTAGGTTTTGCCCGACACCGCAGACCCTGCGCAGAAAGGACAACGCTATGACCACTACAACCACACATCCCGACACGCGAATTGGCCATGTTCACCTGAAGGTCGCCAATCTGGACCGCGCCATTGCGTTTTATTCCGGCGTTCTGGGGTTTGAATTGACGCAAAAATACGGCGATCAGGCGGCGTTTCTATCTGCTGGCGGATATCATCACCACATCGGGTTGAACACATGGGAAAGCCGTGGCGCGCCGCCTGCGCCGCGCGGGCATCCCGGGCTGTATCACACCGCGTTCCTATATCCTGACCGTGCCGCGCTTGGCTGGGCCGTGCGGCGGGTGCTGGATGCGGGGCTGGTGCTGGACGGGGCTGCCGATCATGGCGTATCCGAGGCTGTGTATCTCACCGACCCTGATGGCAATGGTGTGGAGCTATACCGTGACCGCCCCGAAGCCGATTGGCCCCGCGATGCGGCGGGCCAGTTGGATATGGTCAATGCGCCGCTGGATATTGCCGCCCTTTTGGCCGAAGCGGCGCAATAAACCGCCCCATCTGTCACAGAACTGAATCCTGTGCGGGTTAGGGTGCGCCACGAACACCTTTCCAGCCCGCACAGGAGCCAGAAATGCCCAGCGACCGCGTAACATTTGACGAATATGACGAGGCCATAAACCCCGGCCCCGAGGTGCTTGATTTCGACCGTGTGGTCGAAAGCGCCCTGTCGCGGCGCGGTTTCCTTGGCGGGGTCATGACATTCGGGTTGGGGTCTTTCCTTGTCGGGTCCACCGCGATGACACGCCCTGCGATGGCGGCAGACCGGTTCGGGTTTGCGCCCCTGCCTGCCAGCACCGATGACACCATCACGCTGCCCGAGGGGTTTGAATTTTACCCGTTGGTCATGTGGGGTGATCCGCTGTGGTCGGATGCGCCGGAATTCGCCCCCGAAACCCGTGGCACCGCCGCCAGTCAGGCCCGCGCCTTTGGCGACAACAACGACGGCATGTCGATATTCACCCGCGCAGGCCGCACCGTTATGGCGGTGAACAACGAATACACCAACCGCGATATCATCTGGGGAAACCGCGCCGAGGGCAAATTCGAAACCCAAGACGATATCGAAAAGGGCATGATGGCCCATGGCATTTCGGTGTTCGAAATCGCGCAAGAGGCGGGCCAGTGGCGCGTGGTCAAGGACAGTGATTTAAACCGCCGCATCACCCCGCGCACCGAAATGGATTTGACCGGCCCCGCTGCCGGATCGGATCTGGTGAAAACCGATGCCGACCCCGAGGGGATGAAAACCCTTGGCACATGGAACAACTGCGGCAATGGCGAAACCCCGTGGGGCACTTATCTGACCTGCGAAGAGAACTTTAACGGCTATTTCGCCGCCTCGGACGGGGGCCACGCGGTCACGCCCGAATTGAAACGCTATGGCATTTCGGCCAGTGACTGGGGTTATGGTTGGTCGCAGATCGACGAACGGTTCGATGTGGCCAAACACCCCAATGAACCCAACCGCGCCGGTTACGTGGTGGAAATCGACCCGTTCAACCCCGGAGCCACCCCGAAAAAGCGCACCGCCCTGGGCCGTTTCAAACATGAAAACGCCGAACTGGTGGTCGCTGCCAATGGCCGTGTTGTGGTTTACATGGGCGATGATGAGCGCGGCGAGTTCCTGTATCGGTTCGTGTCGGATGGCACCTATTCGGCCACGGGCGACAATGGTGACCTGCTGGACAAGGGCACGCTGTTTGTCGCGATTTTCAGCGACGGTATGCGCGGCAAATGGGTGCCGCTCACGCCGGACACCACGGGGATGGCGGCGGATGAAATCGCCGTTCACACCCGTCAGGCCGCATCAATAGTGGGCGCAACCACCATGGACCGCCCCGAATGGGTGGCGGCCAACCCCGCCAAGGCGGAACTTTATGTCGCGCTGACCAACAACAAGAACCGCGGCGTGAAACCCAATGCGGGCGGCGATGACACATCAGTCAACGCGGTCAACCCGCGCGAGGCCAACAATTATGGCCAGATTGCCCGCTGGATGCCCGACAACGGCGACCACACGGCGGATGGTTTCGGCTGGGATCTGTTCGCGCTGGCGGGCAACCCCGATGTGCATTCCGACGCCTATGCCGGATCGGACAACATCAACGCCGGCAATATGTTCAACGCGCCTGACGGGATGAGCTTTGACTCCACCGGATTGCTGTGGATCCAGACCGACGGCAAATATTCGAACGCGGGCGATTTCGCAGGCATGGGCAACAACCAGATGCTGGCAGGCGACACGGCGACCGGCGAAATTCGCCGGTTTCTGGTCGGCCCGAATGAATGCGAGGTCACGGGCATGACATGGGCACCGGACCGGCGCACCATGTTCGTGGGCATCCAACACCCGGGCGAGGATGGCAACAGCCACTTTCCCTCAGGCGGTAACAGCGTGCCGCGGTCCGGCGTGTTTGCGGTGCGCCGCAGCGATGGCGGGTTGATCGGCTGACCGCAATGAACACTTGTTCCGGCCCCTTTGGCGGGGCCGGTTCCCCAGATTAACAGCAAGAGATTTAAGACCCGGTAACCGGAAGTTTCATCCGGATGAGTGACCAGTTTTTGAACGACCCCCAATTTCCATCCCGATCTATTTTCAACAGACGAAACTCTTTTCAACATCCCCTCCCCCGGCGTGGCACCCCACCGCGTCGGGGGCCCCTTTTCGCATGCTTCCCTTGCCGCCCATGCCCCGCCTGATACAGTCCCGCCGAACCACGCATTTGCGACACATATCAAAGGGGCAAACCATGGCCACGGGCAGCAATATCCGCACCTATTTCAATGGCACATGGCATGACGGCGATGTGCCCGTGATGCGCGCCGCCGACCACGGGGCGTGGCTGGGCAGCAATGTGTTTGACGGGGCGCGGATGGTCGACGGCCTGATCCCCGATCTGGACAAACACTGCGCCCGCATCAACGCATCGGCCCGCGCCCTGATGCTGACCCCCACGGTCAGCGCCGATGATATGGTCGCCATCACACGCGAAGGGCTGGCGGCGTATGACAAAGGCGCGGCTGTCTATATCCGGCCGATGTATTGGGGGATCGACGGCGATGCCACGGCGATCATCCCGCAGCCCGACAAAACCGGTTTCGCCATCAGCCTGGAACAGATCCCCATGGCCCCCGCATCGGCCAGCACCACCCTGACCCGCACGCGGTTCTGCCGCCCCGTGATGGAATCCGCCGTGGTCAACGCCAAGGCGGGCTGCCTATACCCCAACAACACAAGAATGCTGGCCGAGGCCCGCGCCAAAGGGTTCGGCAATGCGCTGGTCGCCGATGCCATGGGCAATGTCGCCGAAACCGCATCAACCAATGTGTTTATCGTCAAGGATGGCGCGGTGTTCACCCCGATCCCCAATGGCACCTTTCTGGCCGGTATCACCCGCGCCCGACATATGGAAAACCTGCGCGCCGACGGTATCGAGGTGCATGAAACAGTGATGACATTCGACGATGTGATCGCCGCAGACGAGGTGTTCCTGTCAGGCAATATGAGCAAAATCACCCCCGTCACCGCATTCGATGACACGACCTATAACATCGGCCCCGTTACCAAACGCGCCCGCGACATGTATTGGGACTGGGCCGCCAGCATGGGCTGACCGCTGATGCCAGCCCAGGGCATTGCGCCCTGACGGTCGCCCGTAGCGGGGGCTGCCCGCCCCCTCGTCACCGTTCCGGTGCCTCCCCCCACACCAGGTTGCGCGCTACAAAACAGACCGCGCCCTATCACCCCGGCAAGACCCACTGCTTTCATTGTTCCAAAAATACCTCCGGGGAGGGAGCCGGAAGGCGTCAGCCCTCCGGCGGGAGGGGCTGGCCCCTCCGCCACCGACCCGCACAGGGCCACCGCATCGACAGTTGCCTGCCCCCGCCACTTGCGCCATGATCCACCTGAATGGGAGAAATCAATGCGTAAATTCCTTGTCGTTCTGGATGACAGCCGTGAATGCCTGAACGCGATGCGGTTCGCCGCCATGCGCGCCGCACGGTCCGGTGGCGGCGTTGAAATCCTGTCGATCATCCCACCGGAAGAATTCAACCACTGGATCGGCGTCGGTGATATCATGCGCGAAGAGGCCCGCGAGCGCATCGAGGTCCATTTCGAGGTTTTCGCCAAATGGATGCGCGACAAACAGGGCATCGACCCCGAACTGGTGATCCGCGAGGGCGAACCCGTGGCCGAAATTCTGGCCCAGATCGCCGCAGACCCCGACATCGGCGTGCTGGTGCTGGGCGCGGGCAACGACAAAAAAGGCCCCGGCCCGCTGGTCACCCAATTGTCGCGCAGCGCGGGCACCCTGCCCGTGCCCGTGACCATCGTCCCTGGTGATCTGTCCAAGGAACGGCTGGAATCAATTACCTGAACGATGGCAGACCCGACAGCAACCCGGCGGCGAATAAGCCGCAAATAGACCACAAATAGACCGTTGTCAGCCCATGCGACCTTGCCTAACCTGATGCCATGTGGCGTCGCATCTGTCTTTCCCTGATCTGCCTGTTCTGGTGTGTTCACGCCAGTCTGGCCGATATGGCCCGAACGGAATTTGACGCCCGCGCGCTGGACTATGCCGAAAAACGATACCTTCAGGGCGCACTCACCATCACAGGTGATTATAACGGGCTGATCGACGGCGCATGGGGCCCTGGCAGCGCATCGGCGCTGCAACGCTGGGCCGGCAACGGGCAGATAATCCGCTTTGCGACCCTGCGCCCCTTGATCCACAGCTTTCAATCGGAACTGGACAGCGCAGGCTGGGCCGCGCTGAACCTTGGGGATTTCAACCTGTCATTCCAGATGCCGTTCAATCTGTTGGTTGCTGACAAAACCACCTCCCACCCGACGTTTCAAACCCGTGATCGCAGCCTGCTGATCCGTAGCTTTTTCGAAAACACCGACAAAACGGTCGATATGCACCGCTGGCAGCATGACAACCACGCGGGCGTGCCATCCTCCCTTTATAGCAACTATCGCGAGGGCAGGCTGATCACCTCTGCGCAGTTGTCCAGCGGCAAACGTGCCTATCTGCGTTCGGACAGGGACGGGCCGGGGTATTTTTCTGCCCTCGTGCAATATGAACCATGGCAGACAGGGCGCGGGCAACTGGTGGCCTCTAGCATCCGGCGCGGCAGCCAAAGCGATTTTTCCCTGCCTGCGGGCGGGATATTGCAACAGATGATGGTAAACAAACCACCACAACCGCCCGCCACTGTGGCCGTTGTGAAACCGGACCCGCCCAAACCGCGCAGCAACACCCCTAAAAATACCCCCGACGCAGCCGCAAAAGGCAGCGGCACAGGGTTCTACATCAACAACACCGATATCGTTACCGCTGCCCATGTGATCGACGGTTGCACCGCGCTGGAGCTAGACGCGCCCCCTGTAGGTGATCCTGTCTGACAGCGCGCTGGATCTGGCCGTGCTGGAAGGCACCGGAACCCTACCGCAGAACATCAATTTTGCCGTCTCGACCGCGCCGTTGCTGACATTTCTGGACAAGGCCGATGTGTTTTTCCCAACAGGCATCGACCGCGCCGCCCCCCTGACAGACGGCATTCCGCCAGACACACAGGCCGCCATCGTCGCGATCCTGTGCCACTAATTTAGAACCATTCCAAACATTGACATTGCCGCCCCGCAGGCGCATATCCATGGGCAACCGCAAGAGGAGCATCCGATGTTCATCCAAACAGAATCCACGCCGAACCCCGCAACCCTGAAATTTCTGCCCGGGCAGTCCGTCCTGGAAATGGGCACCGCAGATTTTCCTGCGCCCGTGGGCCCGGATGTATCGCCGCTGGCCGCGCGCATTTTTGATGTGGATGGCGTGACGGGCGTGTTTCTGGGCACCGATTTCGTGACCGTGACCAAGGGCGACGCGGTGGAATGGGACCATATCAAACCCGCATTGCTGGGCGCGATCATGGAACATTACCAATCCGGCGCACCCGTGATGGCAGGCGAAGGCGCCCCGACACAGGGCGGCCATGCCGAACACACCGGCGAAGACGGCGAAATCGTTGGCCAGATCAAGGAACTGCTGGACACCCGCGTGCGCCCGGCCGTGGCACAGGATGGCGGCGACATCACGTTTCACGGGTTCGAACGCGGCGTTGTTTACCTGCATATGCAGGGGGCCTGCGCCGGTTGCCCGTCGTCCACATTGACGTTGAAAATGGGGATCGAGAACCTGCTGCGCCACTATATTCCCGAGGTGACCGAGGTGCGGCCCGTCGCGGTCTAAACCCATGCACAAAGCAGATGTGGTCAAAGCGAACACATCTGCTGGAGCGGGCCGGTCCCTTGCCGCGGGCGCGGCCCCGGACTTTTCAAAAAAGTCCGGATAGGATTTCTTGAAGAAATCCTGCCCCCGCTTGCCGATGGCGCACGCAAAAGCCATAAGGCGCATATGAACAACGCGCCCCTGATCCTTGCCTTTGATACATCCACTGCGCATTGCGCCGCTGCCCTGCTGCGCGGTGACAGCATCATTGCGCATCGGGTCGATGATATGGGGCGGGGGCAGGCCGAACACCTGATCCCCATGATCAATGAAGTGCTGGCAAAGGCGGGCGTGGCATGGGCCGAGCTGACCGCCATCGGCGTCGGCATCGGCCCTGGCAATTTCACCGGCATCCGCATTTCTGTCGCCGCAGCACGCGGGCTGGCGATGGGGCTGGATATTCCGACCATCGGGATTTCCATGTTCGACACCACAAAATCCTTGTCAAACCGGGCGCAAACCGCCGTTCCCGCCCCGCGTGGCCAGTTTTACATGATGGATTTCGACAAACAGGTTGATCCCGTCATCCTGCCCGCAATGCCCGACAATTTTCCCGTTGCCCTGTCCAGCGAATACAGCGCCGCCGATCATATCGCCACTATGGCCCGCCTGACCGCAAAACGGTTGGACCATCCCGCCACCAGCCCCGCGCCCCTATATGTGCGCGCCGCCGATGCGGCACCATCGCGCGACCTGCCCCCCCCTTTGCTGGACTGACCCGATGCAGCATCTGACCCCCGTCAATATGGCCGCGCTGCACGCCCGCGCATTCACCGATCTGCGGCCATGGACGCGGGTTGAGTTTGCCTCGCTTATGGACAGCCCGCTGGTGTTTGCCTGCGGGGATATGACCGCATTCGCGCTGGGGCGTGTGGTGCTGGACGAGGCAGAGCTGCTGACGCTGGTCACCGATCCCGACCAACAGCGCAACGGGCTGGGCGCGGCGCGGCTGGCCGCATATCACAAGGCCGCGAAAAAACGCGGTGCCGTCACCGGTTTTCTAGAGGTCGCCGCCGACAATCACCCCGCCATTGCGCTATATACCCGCGCCGGATACACCCGAACGGGCCTGCGCAAGGCATATTACACCACCCTGTCGGGCGGCAGCGTGGATGCGGTGATCATGTCGCGGGCGCTGGCCACCCCCTGACGCCACGATGCACCGCATGATTGCACGTCAAGGTTAAATTCCTGTTGACCCCCGCTGGTGCCTGCGTCCTAAATTGCCCCGATCAATCCATGATCCACGCCGTGGGCCGTGCTGGCGCACCCCCGGCCAATGACACAACGGGAGAGTCACATGACTTTGATGCAAAAATTCCTTGGCGCTGCTGCCGCCTGCGCCCTTTCTGCGGGTGCGGCGCTGGCCGATCCGGCGCTGATTTTCGATCTGGGTGGCAAATTCGACAAATCGTTCAACGAGGCCGCATTCACCGGTGCTGAACGCTGGGCCAAGGAAACCGGCGGAAAATTCAACGAAATCGAAATGCAATCCGAAGCACAGCGCGAACAGGCCCTGCGCCGTTTCGCCGAAGCGGGCAACAGCCCGATCATCACCATGGGGTTCGGCATGGCCGACCCGCTGTCCAGCGTCGCGCCCGATTACCCCGACACCAAATTCGTGGTGATCGACGTGACATGGCTGGAAGGTGAAAACATCAGCCAGATCGGGTTTGCCGAACACGAAGGTTCGTATCTGGTGGGCATGCTGGCCGCGATGGCGTCGAAATCCGGCACCGTCGGATTTGTCGGCGGCATGGATGTGCCATTGATCCGTCATTTCGGCTGTGGCTATGCCCAGGGCGTCAAGGCGGTGAACCCCGATGCCAAAATCGTGGCCAATATGACCGGCACCACCCCCGCCGCATGGAACGATCCGGTTAAGGGGTCCGAACTGACCAAGGCGCAAATTTCCCAAGGGGCCGATGTGGTTTACGCCGCAGCGGGCGGCACCGGCGTGGGCGTTTTGCAAACCGCCGCAGACGAGGGCATCCTGTCGATCGGCGTGGACAGCAACCAGAACTATATGCACCCCGGCAAGGTTCTGACCTCGATGTTGAAACGGGTCGATGTGGCCGTTTATGACGCGATGAAGGCGGGTGATGCGGTGGAAACCGGCGGCGTCACCATTCTGGGCCTTGCCGATGATGGCGTCGGCTATGCGGCGGATGAATTCAACGCCGATCTGATCACGGACGAAATGAAAACCGCCGTCGATGCCGCACGCGAACAAATCATCGCCGGTGATTTGAAGGTGGCCAGCTATTACGACAACGACAGCTGCCCCGTTCTGGATTTTTGATCCTGTTTCATAAAACCGGGCCGTGCCATCACAGGCGCGGCCCATCACGACTTAGCGGGGCCACATGACGCATACAGCGCCAGCCATCGAATTGCGCGGCATATCCAAGGCGTTCGGCCCGGTGCAGGCGAACAAGGATATTTCCATTGCCGTCATGCCCGGCACAATCCACGGCATTATCGGTGAAAACGGCGCGGGGAAATCCACCCTGATGTCGATTCTATACGGGTTTTACCGCGCTGACGCGGGCGAGGTATTCATAAAGGGCCGCCACACCCAGATCCCCGACAGTCAGGCCGCCATTGCCGCCGGCATCGGCATGGTGTTCCAGCATTTCAAACTGGTGCAGAATTTCACCGTGCTGGAAAATGTTGTGCTTGGGGCCGAGGATGGCGCGATGCTGCGCCCGTCCCTGCGCAAGGCCCGCGCCGAGTTGAAATCGCTGGCCGATGAATACGGGCTGAACGTCGATCCCGACGCGGTGATCGAAGACATCGGCGTGGGTATGCAGCAACGGGTAGAGATCCTGAAAGCTCTTTATCGGCGGGCCGAAATTCTGATTCTGGACGAACCCACCGGCGTGCTGACCCCGGCCGAGGCCGACCAGTTGTTCCGTATCCTTGACCGCCTGCGCGCCGAGGGCAAAACCATCATCCTGATCACCCATAAACTGCGTGAAATCATCGAATATACCGATACGGTTTCGGTAATGCGGCGTGGTGAAATGACCGCCACGGTAAAAACCGCCGATACCAGCCCCGAAGGGCTGGCGGAACTGATGGTGGGTCGTAAGGTGTTGCTGGAAATAGAAAAATCCCCCGCGCAACCGGCGGCAAAGGTGCTGGAAATCGAAAACCTGTCGGTGGTCGATGACAAGGGCGTGCTGCGGCTGGACGATGTCAGCCTGACCCTGCGCGCGGGCGAGGTGCTGGGCATCGCGGGCGTGGCCGGAAACGGGCAATCCGAGTTGCTGGAGGTGCTGGGCGGGATGCGCCCGGCGCGCAGCGGCATTGTGCGCGTGAACGGCGCAGAAATCGACCTGACGGGGCGGTTTTCAAACGGGCAGTCGCGGCGCAAACGCGGCATCGGCCATGTGCCAGAGGATCGCCAGACCGAAGGCTTGATCATGGATTTCGCCGCATGGGAAAATACCGTGTTCGGCTATCATCGCGATCCCGAACCGGGCGGCATTTTGATGGACAATGCGGGCATTCAGGCCCGCGCACAGGATCAGATGGACCGTTTCGATGTCCGCCCGCCCAACCCGCGCCTTGCGGCGCAACATTTTTCCGGTGGCAACCAGCAAAAGATTGTCGTGGCGCGTGAAATTGAACGCAATCCCGATATTTTGCTGATCGGACAGCCCACACGCGGCGTTGATATCGGCGCGATTGAATTCATCCACAAACAGATCATCGCGCTGCGCGACGCGGGCAAGGCGATCTTGCTGGTTTCGGTCGAACTGGACGAAATCCTGTCGCTGTCCGACCGCGTGGCGGTGATGTTTGACGGGCAGGTCATGGGCACCGGCCCCGCCACCAGCGCCAACCATATCGGCATGGGCTGTTTGATGGCGGGCATGGGCGGCGACGACACGCGGGCCATGGCGGGCTGGCAGATATCCGATGCCGCCGCGCCCGAAACCAACGCGCAAACGGGGGCCTGAAACATGGGCAAAATGCCGAACTGGGCTGATGTGATCCTGATCCCGCTGATTTCCCTGCTGATTGCGGCGGTGATTTCGGCGCTGGTCATTCTGGCCATCGGGGAAAACCCGCTGGACGCGGTGACCCTGATGATCAAGGGCGCGTTGGGGTCGACCTATGGCTGGGGCTATACGCTGTATTACGCCACCAATTTCATCTTTACCGGATTGTGCGTTTCTGTCGCCTTTCACGCCCGTCTGTTCAATATCGGCGGCGAGGGGCAGGCGTTATTGGGCGGGCTTGGCGTGGCGCTGGCCTGTTTATACATCCCATGGCCGCATTGGACGCTGGCGGTGCTGGGCGCGGGTGTGGCATCGGCCACATTTGGCGCCTTATGGGCGGTCATTCCGGCGGTGTTGCAGGCCAAACGCGGCAGCCATATCGTGATCACCACCATCATGTTCAACTTTATCGCGGCGGCGCTGCTGAACTATGTTCTGGTCAACCTGTTGCGCCCGCCCCGCGCCATGGACCCGGCCAGCGCGAAATTCCCCGCATCCACCAACCTGCCGACATTGCACGAAATCCTGGCCCCCATCGGGATAAATTTTTCCAAGGCGGCCCCCGCCAATGTCACCCTGCTGATCGCCATCGCCGCCTGCGTTTTCGTCTGGTTGCTGATCTGGCGCAGCAAGCTGGGCTATGAAATCCGCGCCTTTGGCCACAGTGAAACCGCCGCCAATTACGCCGGTATCAACGCCACCAAAATCACTGTCATCGCCATGCTGATTTCGGGCGGATTGGCCGGAATGATGGCGATAAACAACGTGATGGGCGAAGCCGAGCGGCTGGTCATGAACTCGGTCGAGGGGGCAGGTTTCATCGGCATCGCTGTCGCCCTGATGGGGCGCAACCACCCGTTTGGCGTGTTTCTGGCGGCAATCCTGTTCGGGTTTCTGTATCAGGGCGGGGCCGAGCTGGCCCTATGGACCAGCATCCCGCGTGAATTGATCGTGGTCATTCAGGGGCTGGTGATCCTGTTCACCGGCGCGCTGGACAATATGGTGCGCATGCCCTTGGAACGGCTGTTCCTACGCCTGAACAAAGGGGGCGGATGATGGATATTCTGGCGCTGCTTGATCCGCAAATTCTGGCTTCGACCATCCGGTTGTCGGTGCCTTTGCTGCTGGCCTGCCTTGCGGGGCTGTTTTCCGAACGCGCGGGCGTGTTCGACATCGGGCTAGAGGGCAAGATGCTGCTGGCCGCATTTTTTTCCGCCGCGGTGGCGTTTCAAACCGGATCGGTATGGCTGGGCCTGCTGGCGGGGGTGGCGGCATCGCTGGTGCTGGCGGGCATCCACGGCCTTGCCTCGATCACCTTTCGCGGCAACCAGTTGATTGCGGGGGTTGCGCTTAATTTTTTGGCAGCCGGCATGACCGTGCTGGTCGCGCAAAGCTGGTTCCGTCAGGGCGGGCGCACGCCCTCGCTGATGGGGGGGGCGCGGTTTGAACCGATCACCCTGCCCTTTGCCCGCGACGATGCCACCGGCATCAGGTATTTCTATACCGAGGTAATATCCGGCCATTCCCTGCTGGCATATGGCGCGTTTCTATGTGTGCCGCTCACGTGGTGGGTGCTGTATCGCACCCGTTTCGGGCTGCGCCTGCGGGCGGTGGGTGAAAACCCCGCTGCGGTCGATACCGCAGGGGTTTCGGTGGTCGGGCTGCGCTATGCCTCCGTGATGATCTGCGGGATTTTATGTGGTTTGGCGGGGGCTTATCTGGCGACCGCATTGCAGGCCGGTTTCGTCAAAGACATGACAGCAGGGCGCGGATATATCGCGCTGGCGGCGCTGATTTTCGCCAAATGGCGGCCTTGGTATGCGCTGATGGCGACGCTGTTGTTTGGCTATTTACAGGCGCTGTCGCTGCGCCCCGATCTGATCGAACGCGCCTTGGGGTTCAACGTGCAGATCCAATTGCTGGATGCCCTGCCCTATATTTTGACCGTGGTCATTCTGGCCGGTTTCGTCGGCCGCGCCATCCCACCCCGTGCGGGCGGCGAGGCCTATGTTAAAGAACGCTGAAACCTTTACCGAAACTTGACCGGATCGGGCTAAGCTGTTGCACAGGTGCTTGCCAATTCGCTGGGCGGCGCGTTAGGTGATACTATGCAAATCTACCTTCCCATTGCCGAGGTATCGGTCAACGCCTTCCTGATTTTGGGGCTGGGGGGGCTGGTCGGCGTGTTGTCGGGCATGTTCGGCGTGGGTGGCGGGTTTCTGATCACGCCTTTGCTGTTCTTTGTTGGCATCCCGCCCGCCGTGGCGGTGGCCACATCGACCAACCAGATCGTCGCATCGTCCTTTTCGGCGCTGCTGGCACATCTGAAACGGCGCAATGTCGATATAAAAATGGGCTGGGTGCTGTTGCTGGGCGGCATGGCCGGATCGGGCGCGGGCATGGTGGTGTTCAACTACCTGAAAAGCCTGGGGCAGGTCGATCTGTTGGTGCGGCTGTGCTATGTGGTGTTTCTGGGCATCATCGGCGGGCTGATGTTTTTCGAGGCCCTGCGCGCCCTGCGCCGCGCGAAAAACGGCACCACCCCGCGCAAACGGCGCGAACGAAAACTGGTGCATAAACTGCCGCTGAAAATGCGGTTTCGCACCTCGGGCCTGTATATTTCCATTATTCCGCCTGTGGTTGTCGGGTTTTTCGTTGGTATTCTGGCCGCAATCATGGGGGTTGGTGGCGGGTTCATCATGGTGCCTGCCATGATTTACCTGCTGGGCATGCCAACCAAGGTTGTGGTCGGCACCTCGCTGTTTCAAATCATTTTCGTCAGCGGGTTCACCACACTTCTGCATGCCACCACCAACCACACCGTTGACATCGTGCTGGCCGTGCTGCTGCTGGTCGGCGGCGTGATCGGCGCGCAATTCGGCACCACCATCGGCCTGAAACTCAAGGCCGAACAACTGCGGTTTCTACTGGCCGCGCTGGTGCTGCTGGTCTGTGGCAAACTGGCGCTGGAACTGCTGCTGCAACCATCAGAACGCTATTCCATCAGCGTCTATCAAGGGCATTGATATGCTGCGCTGGTTGATCCCCCTGCTGATATGCGCCCTGCCCCTTAGGGCCGAGGAAGTGGTGCTGGGTCTCAGCCATTCCGAAGTATCCATCACAGCCGATTTCGACGGGTCCGAGCTGTTGATTTTCGGCGCCGTCAAACGCGAGGCCCCGATCAAGGATCCCCCGCTAGAGGTGATCGTGACCGTGGCCGGACCATCCACGCCCCTGACCGTGTTTCGCAAGGACCGCGTGGCGGGCATCTGGATCAACAATTCCGGCGTCACCATGGACCGCGCGCCCAGTTTCTATGCGCTGGCCAGTTCGGCCCCGCTGTCCGATATTCTGTCGCGGTCGGAAAACCTGCGCCATGACATCACCATCAACCGCGCCATCCGCGCCGTGGGCATTTCAGGGCGCGCCGGTAGCGTGGGCGAATTTCGCGATGCGCTGGTCCGTATGCGCACCGGCGAAGGTCTGTATCAGGTGCTGGACAGCCAGGTCACATTTCGCGAACAAACCCTGTTTCGCACCGCTATCACCATGCCCGCCAACCTGACCGAGGGCACTTATACCACGCGTATTTTCCTGATCCGTGGCCAAGAGGTCGTGAACTGGACCTCGACCCCGATTGAGGTGCGCAAGGTCGGGCTGGAGCGGTTCCTGTTTTCGCTGTCGCGCAATCAACCGCTGCTATACGGGCTGTTGTCGCTGGCCATCGCGATTGTCGCGGGCTGGGGGGCGTCCGGCCTGTTTCGGATGCTGCGCAACGGGTGACTTCGGCCTGTGTGCGGCCACTGCCGGACGCTCCGCGGGAGGTATTTCAGGAACAATGAAGCCGGGCGTTATCGCACCTTTCACTGTTCTGAAAATACCTCAACCCGACTGGTGCCAAGGGGGCGGCGGCCTATGCAGATCACCGGCAATAGCTGCCAGAGCGATAGCGCGCCGTGTCAAAGTGGAAATGATCGCGGTGAAATTTATTGGCATTGGGGCCAAGCACGGTGCCGAACGGCCC
The DNA here is from genome assembly GCA_050633465.1 of Paracoccaceae bacterium. Classification (GTDB taxonomy): domain Bacteria; phylum Pseudomonadota; class Alphaproteobacteria; order Rhodobacterales; family Rhodobacteraceae; genus UBA3069. The sequence continues at coordinate 46,671 of JBOEGO010000021.1, forward strand.
GCAGGCGGATTTATGGGCCTGTTTCAACGCCTTGCCGCCGCGCCCCTTGCCCCAATCCTTGAGTACCGAAATCTGGCTGCCGTCATGCAAGGTGAACCCGCCGATATCTACGGCGCGACCTTTGCCATGTTCGGATATCCGCGCACCTTTCTGGCTGTTGCGGGTGCGACAGGCGTATCCCGCCATGATCCGCATCTGTTTCACGCCGCCCCCCATGCGCCCAACGGCAGGGGATAGCCCCTTTTCCACCCATGTTTTCAAGGTTTTGGCCGTGGTGCAATCCATCACGGCGGGGGTAGACAGGGCCACGCCCGAAACGCTGCGCACCCGCACCGCCTGCGCCACGCCGCAGCCGCGTATTTTGCCCGGCACCGGGCCGATAGCCTCGCCCTTGATGGCCGGATCGCCGCAAACCGCGCCCTTCAGGCTGGCGTTGCGCCGCGCCTTGGCTTTTTTCGGCAGGTTGTCGGGCCGCAGATTGGGGCGCAGGGACCGGAACAGCCCTTTGCGCTCGCGCTTGGGTGTATCAAATATTTCCGACGCATTTTCAGGGCTTTGCACAGTTGGTGCAGGGGTCACAACCTGCATTGATCCGGGGCGCGCAACGGGGCGCAGCGAGGTTTCGGGTGCGCGCGCGCCTGCCGCGCTGGCGATCAGCAGCAGCGCCGCCATGATCGCCACGCGGCCCGTCATTTGCTTTTGCCACGCCCGAAATCGGGCGCATCGGTGTCTTGGCCTGCCTCGATGATGCCACGCCGGATCGCACGGGTGCGGGTGAAATAATCAAACAGGTGATCCCCGTCACCGGACCGGATCGCACGTTGCAGCACGAACAATTCCTCGGTAAAGCGGCCCAGAATTTCCAGCGTCGCCTCTTTGTTTTCCAGAAAAACATCGCGCCACATGGTCGGATCGGACGCCGCAATGCGGGTGAAATCGCGAAAACCGGCGGCGGAAAATTTGATGACTTCCTGATCTGAAACGCGGCTTAGGTCATCGGCCACGCCGACCATGGTATAGGCGATCAGGTGCGGGATATGGCTGACCACGGCGCAGACCTGATCGTGGTGTTCGACCTCCATCCGTTCGGTATTCGCGCCCAGCGCCTGCCAGAATGACTCCAGCCTTGTTACGGCCACTTCGCGGGCCTCGCCCGGAACGATCAGGCACCAGCGGTTGTCAAACAGCGATGCAAAACCGGAATCGGGGCCGGAATGTTCGGTGCCTGCCATCGGGTGCGCGGGCACGAAATCGACCCCTGCGGGAATATGCGGCGCCACATGGGCGATCACCGATTTCTTGACCGAGCCAACATCGGTCACGGTTGCGCCTGCGGCCAGATGCGGCGCGATATCGGCGGCGACCGCCCCCATCACCCCGACGGGCACGCATAAAATGACCAGATCGGCGTCTTTGACCGCGTCAATCGCACTGTCACAGACCAGATCGCACAGGCCAAGGCGGCGGGCCGTGTCGCGGGTGGATTGCGACCGTGCATAGCCCGAAACCGTAGCATCCATCCCGGCGCGGCGCATGGCCCAGAAAAGGGATGACGCAATCAGCCCCAGACCGATCAGCGCGACCTTTTTGTAAGGCTGTGCAAGGGGTTGGCCTGCAAATTCTGTCATCGCGCACCGCCTTTGAACAACCCGATCGTATGGGCCACGCGGCGGCAGGCGGGTTCGTCGCCGATGGTGATGCGCAGGCATTCGGGCAGTTTATACCCAGCCACCTGACGCACGATCAGCCCGTGTTGGCGCAGGAATGCATCGCAGGCGGCGGCCTCTTCGGCATCGGCGAAACGGGCCAGCACGAAATTGGCCTCGGATTTGTCACAGGGCACGCCGTGACCGGCCAATGCCTCGGTCAGCCAGGCCCGCAGGCGGCTGTTGTCGGCGCGGCATTTGTCAGCGTAGGCCTGATCGCGCACGGCGGCTTCGGCCACGGCCAGCGCCACGTTGGACAGGTTGAACGGCCCGCGAATGCGGTTCAGCACGTCAATCACACCCTGCGGTGCATAGCCCCAGCCAACACGCAAACCGCCCAAACCATACAGTTTGGAAAACGTCCGCGTCATCACCACATTGTCACGCGCATCGACCAGTTTGGCCCCACCGTCAAACCCGTCGACATATTCCGCATATGCCCCGTCCAGCACCAGCAGCGCGCCCTCGGGCAGGGCTTCGGCGAGGCGTTTCACCTCTTTCGCGCCCAGCATGGTGCCGGTGGGGTTGTTGGGGTTGGCGATGAACACCAGTTTGGTGCGGTCAGTGACGCAGGCCAGTATTTTATCGACATCAATGCGGCGGTCGGTTTCGCCCGCTTCGACCGGCACGCCCCCTGCTGCCAGCGTCGATATACGATACATGGCGAACCCGTGTTCGGTGTGGATCACCTCGTCACCCTGCCCGACATAGGCCTGACACAGGAAATGGATCACCTCGTCGCTGCCAACGCCGCAAATGATGCGGTTCACGTCCAGTTTGAACACTTCGGCAATGGCCAGCCGCAGGCTGATGTGATCGGTCGAAGGGTAACGATGCAGGTTCAGCGCCTCGCGGCGATAAGCCTCGATCGCGGCCTCGGAGGGGCCATAGGGGTTTTCGTTCGACGACAGTTTCACAACCTCGCTCACACCTTCCAGATGCGAGGCGCCCCCCTGATATAGGGCGATGTCCATAATTCCGGGCTGTGCTGCGATTTTTGTCATGTCGAATTACTCCTGAACCCCCCTCATACAAAGGGCGCAGGGCCAATGGAAGGCACAAACAGGTCGCAGGCCAAGGCGGCGCAATGCCGTTGCAGAAATGAAAAACCCCGCAGGCGGTGCTGCGGGGTTTTCCGTATCGTTCTGTGTGGCGGCGAAAATTAGTTTTTCGCGTAGAATTCCACAACCAGGTTCGGTTCCATGATCACGGGATAGGGCACATCGGCCAGCTGCGGTGCGCGCACGAATGTCGCGGTCAGCTTGGAGTGGTCCACATCCATGTAATCGGGCACGTCACGTTCGGGCAGCTGAACGGCTTCCAGAATGGCGGCCATTTGCTTGGACTTTTCGCGCACTTCGATAACGTCACCCTCTTTTACACGGTAGGAGGGGATGTTGACGCGCTTGCCGTTCACCAGCACATGGCCGTGGTTCACGAACTGACGTGCGGCAAATACGGTTGCCACGAATTTTGCGCGATACACAACGGCGTCCAGGCGGCGCTCCAGCAGACCGATCAGGTTTTCACCTGTATCGCCTTTTACGCGCTCGGCTTCGCCGTAGATGCGGCGGAACTGTTTCTCGGTCAGGTCGCCGTAGTAACCCTTCAGCTTTTGCTTGGCGCGCAGCTGGATACCGAAATCCGACAGTTTCTGCTTGCGGCGCTGACCGTGCTGGCCGGGGCCGTATTCGCGGCGATTGACGGGGGATTTGGGGCGGCCCCAAATGTTTTCGCCCATGCGGCGGTCAATTTTGTACTTGGCAGACGTGCGTTTGGTCACGGCTGTTCTCCTTTATATTTGGCTCTGCAACTGGTTCCGAATACCGGTTCCCATTTTTCGGGGTGCGGACGCGATTGCGCCATCAACCTTCAAAATCAGTCCCGCATCGGCCTTGCCGCAGCGATAAAGGGCGTTGTCCTCTTCTTCGGGTTTCCCCTAGGATGACAGGAATCCCCTTGCGGGGTCCACCAACACCAATGAAGCCGCGCTTATATCTGCGCGCATGACAGAGTCAAGCAGGCAATAAAACAAAGCTGCGAACCAGCCCGAGCGATGGAAATACCGGCGCAGAACTCACGCCCTTGGCGGGCGCGATTTGTAACCCGGCAGGCGCCAGCCAAATGCAATCGACCCCGCGCGCAGCAAAAACGTGACCGCAGTGCAGGCGACGGCCATCAGGTTGGCCGACATGCCCAGATAACCGGTAATGACTGTCGCCGCTGACCCTGCCAATGCGCAGGTCACGTATAGTTCGCCCTGCTTTAACACCAATGGCACCTCGTTCGACACGACATCGCGCAAAAGCCCGCCCATGCTGCCTGTGATGATGCCCATCACCAGCACAACCGGAACAGTTTGATCCAATGCCTGTGCCACGCCCGAACCGGCGGCGACTGCGATGCCCAATGCAAATGCATCCAGCCAAAGCATCAGTTTATAGCGGCTTTCAAACAGGTGCGCCGTGAAAAAGACCAGAAATGCCGCGCCACAGGCAAGACCCAGATAAGAGGGATCATCAATCCAGAACACCGGATTACGGTCAAGCAGCACATCGCGCAGGGTGCCCCCGCCAACCGCGGTCAAACAGGCAAAAAAGCAAAACCCCACAATATCAAGCTGCGCCCGGCTGGCCACCAATGCACCCGTCAGCGCAAAGACCAGCACCGAGCAGTAATCGAGTAGGGTAAAAAGCGACATGCGACGTGATCCCGATGATTGCGCGGCCATGCGCGGCGACACTGTGCGTAACAGCGGCGATCACGCATCACAATGATTGCACCGGAATTGCTGCGCCAGATGCGGCGCAGCACCGGATCTCTGCGCCGTTCAGGCCACCTCGTGGTTCAAAATCGCCGCTTCGGACCGGCTTAGGTTGCGCCGCGCATATTCGCCGTAGCGTGCAGGTTCCGCCGCCATGGCAGGGTGGCGCGCCAACAGGCGTTCGCGATCCTCATCCGCCAGTGTCGACAGGGCCGCATTGGCCGGATGGAAGCTTTCGGTTTCCACGCCATTGGCCCACAGGATTTCGTGTTTGGGCAACAGCAGGTGGATATATGTCACCTCTTTCAGCGCCGTATCCACCGCGATGGTGTGGTCGTTGATCAGGTCCTTGGCGGCAACCAATACCTCGGGGGTGTTGAACAGTGCCTGCGCCACGGCGCCTTTGACCAGCATCCGGTGTTCGGGGGATACCAGCAGCTCTTCCTCGGGGCGTTCCACGCCCAATGCACCGGCGCGAATGCGAATGGGGCGCAGTTTCGGCATGGCGAACAGCCGTGCGCCCGTCATGCGCCGCGACCCGATCCATTCCACATCCTGCGCGCCGCTGTCGCGGGTCATCACGCGGTCGCCTTCGCGCAGATCCTCGACCAGACGCGCGCCATCGGGGGTTAGTATCCGCGTGCCGGGGGTGAAACAGATCACCCCGCCCGTGGATGGGCCCATCGGGTCCTGCACATGGGTTTGCAAGGCATGATGCACCACCCACAGGTCGGTATTGCGCGGTGGCAATTCGTCGATGAACAGCAACAGCGGCGGTGCGCCATTGCCCGGTTCGATCAGGGTGATTGTATAGGTGCGCGCGCCATCGGTCACGATGATAGAGCTGTCCATCAACGGCTCTGTCACCTCGATCCCGCGCAAATCCCGTTTGCCTGTTACTGCCGCCCCGACCAGTCGGCGCACCATGCGCGCCGCACGTTTTCTCAGGTCGGCTTCTCCGTCCGCCTCGTCCAATCGCAACAGATCACTGGGGCCATCGACCCGCACGGCATCACCGCGCCAGGACCACGCCGCACCAACGCTGAGTGAAGCGATGGGCGCGGCATCAAGCCCGTCCAGTTCCGTTTGCGACCAGGAGATGACGAACGCGCCACGAAAGCCCGTTCCCATTGCCTGTATACTGCCTCTAGTCTTCTTTTATTATTAACAGAAGGTTAACAGAGGCGAATCACTCTGGGAAGTGCGGATTTGTGGCGCGTGGCATTTTTGCCCTAGAAGTCGAGTTTGAGCCGGACAGAGCCGACAACCTGCCCGCCATCCTGCCCTTTGAATTCCTCGCCCAGATAGGTCAGGCCATAGAAACCGCTGGTTTTTTCACCCTGCCAATGCACGCCAGCCCGCAGACGTGTGCGCATATCAGACAGGGCGTAACCGGCGCTTTCGGGCAGATAGATGCTGTCGGCGACATGGGCGATGTCACCGCCCAGCACGAAACTTTTGCCCGCGTTGCGGTTGGATACGGCGCGGTATCGCTGGCCGCTGACCACATCGCGGATCAACAATTCGCCCAGCCCCGTCTGGCCGATGGTCAGATCGGCACCGGCGCGGATCAGGGTTTCGTCGCCTGCCCGCCCCTCGACAAAGGGGCGCAGCCGCGCGCCGCTGTTCAGGGTGAATTCGCGCCCTGCCTCGATCACCACGCTGGGGTGGAAATCATTGCCGATCATGCCTGCGCGGGTCGTGGCCGATGTGCCATCAACGCCCAGCGCATCATGCAGCCCGTCCTGAAAATTGCGCAATCCGGTCTGGTCGCCCGTCATCACCAGATCGGCACCCACCGCGAATTCCACCGCGCCGCGTGCGAAATGCGTGTGCAGGCCCAGCGATACGGATGTGGCATAGGGCCGGTCGCCCGCCGCAGGGGTGGTCAGGTTGTCGGGCGCGATGATCTGCCCGCCCAGCCGCAATTCCAGAATATCACCGAATTGTTCGGGCAATGCCCCGTTCCAGCCGCGCCCCCAGATCCGGCTGGCGGCTATTGACCCGGTGCGCCAGCGGTCCTGCGTGTCGCCGATGAAATCATTGGTGATCAACCGGCCATAGCCCAGTTTCACACGGCCCTGATCAAGGCTGCTGTCTTGCGCATTTGCGGCACCCGAACAGGTGCAAATCGCAATCATGGCGGCGGCAATAAGACGGTTCATCCCGATCCCTATCTATTTAATGTCGCCCCCCAGCGTCATGCACCTGTTAACCATACCCCCCTGCACAGAACCAGAGGGCAGCACGGCAAAACCGCGCCGCCCCCGTCATTTTCGCCAAACCGTTGCGTTATGGCCGCGCCTATAGCAGCGGTTACGCCTTGCCCGCATCCGCTGCGGCGGCCTGCGCCGCCTGCGCTGCCATGATTTTGCGCAGCACCTCGCGGTCCAGTTTCTTTCCAAAGGGGTGGCCAGACGACAGCCCGCCATCCACCGCCACGGATTGCCCGTTGACATAACTGGCCAGATCGCTGGCCAGAAACAGGGCCACATTCGCCACCTCTTCGGGGTTGCCACCGCGCAGCATCGGGTTGCTTTGGCCCATCTTGTCCTCGGCCCCGTTCATGCGGGCCAGTTCATACCACATCTTTGTCATGCCGGTTTCGATCAATCCGGGGCAGATCGCATTGATACGCACGTTGCTGCCGCGCAATTCCTGCGCCGAGGTCTGGACCAGATTCATCACCCCCGCCTTGGACGCCGAATAGGCCACCGGCCCCGCATTGGCCCTGATCCCCGCCACCGAGGCCGTGGCGATGATCGACCCGCCCCCCGCCGCCTGCATCACCGGTGCGGCGTGTTTGATCGCCAGATAGGGACCGATCAGATTGACGCGCAACACCTCGGCCCATATTTCGGGGGTGTGATCCAGAAACTCCTCTCCGGTCGGGGTGCCGGTGATGCCCGCATTGGCGAAAAACGTGTTTAACCCGCCGAATTCAGATTGCGCCAGTGCCACGGCGGCGCTCACGTCGCCCTCGCTGCCCGCGTCCATCTTTTGCGCCACGGCCCGTCCGCCTGCGGCTGCGATCATATCGGCGGTTTCGCCCTCGGCGCCGGTGATGTCACAGGTGACGACACTTGCGCCTTCCTCGGCAAACCGCAATGCTGCGGCGCGGCCAATGCCCGACCCCGCGCCGGTGATCACCGCCACCTGTCCGTCCAGTAATCCCTTGTTCATCCTCACCTCTCCCTTATGGGTTGAAAATCCATACCTTAGTTTTGATCCACGGAATTTAGGTATTCATGGTATTGGCTTAACCCATACCGCACCCGCTAATCGTCGCAGATGACAATCCCGCCCCACCTTGATATGCAGGGTCATGGACGCCACAACCCAACACGCCGACACCCGTTTTTCGCGCAAACGCGATGCGATTCTTGATGCGGCTTCGGTCCAGATCGAACGGCACGGGCTGAAGGGGCTGACCTTTGTTGCCGTGGCCGATGCGGTCGGGCTGAACACCACCTCGATCACCTATTATTTCAAACGCAAGGACCTGTTGGCGGCGGCCACCCTGCAACGCGGCATCGACCAGTTGTCGGCCATTGTGGCGGCGGGCAATCAGGCGACCAGCCCGCAGGGGGCGATCCGCGCCGTGCTGGCCGCACAGCTGCATAGGGTGGCACAGGTGCGGGCGGGCAAGGCGCAGCCCGTGACATTGCTGTCGGATATGCGCGCATTGGACGCCCCGTCGCGCAATGCGCTGACCGATGCCTATCGCGCTGTGGTCTGGCAACTGGCGGCGCATTTCGGCCCGATGCCCGACACCGACAGCAAGGCGCGCAACCTTGCCCGCGCCCAGATTGTGATGGAAATCATCCACTGGTCGCGCATTTCGCTGACGCTCTACTCCGAGGCCGACTTCCCCCGTGTGCTTGACCGCCTGATGGATCTGCTGGAACAGGGCATCGCGCCCGATGGCGCCGGATGGACCCCCGAACAGCTGAGCATCGACACCGACAATGACACCGCACCCGAAGCATATCTGCGCGCGGCCACCCTGCTGCTGAACGAACGCGGCTATCGCGGGGCGTCCGTCACCCGCATCGCCGCACAGCTGAACCTGTCCAAGGGCAGCTTTTACCACCACTTGCAGGGCAAGGACGATCTGGTGCTGGCCTGTTTCGACAGGTCCTACAGCCGCGTGTCGCAAACCCAACGCATGGCGATCGCGCTGGATGGCGATTGCTGGCACCAGTTGACCACGGCCATTGCCACGCTGCTGCACGTGCAGTTCACCGCCGAATTCCCCCTGTTGCGCACCACAGCATTGCAGGTGCTGCCACAAGAGTTGCGCCCCACCGTCCTGCAACGGTCCGACCGGATGGCGCGGCGTTTTGCCGGAATGATGATTGATGGCATCACCCAGGGGTCGATCCGCGCCATTGACCCGCTGATTGCCTCGCAATGCCTGATGGCCGCGCTGAACGCGGCGGGGGATTTCACCCCATGGGCCGCGCAGCGCGGTTCTGTGGCCGAAGCAGCGCGCATCTATGCCGCCCCGCTGGCATACGGGTTTTTCGATTAGGCGCATGAATGGCCGCCCTATTCCGCCGCCAGATCACTGGTGGGGTTACGCCGCTGTTCGGCGGGTAAATCCACCGCCCGCCCGCGCGAAAACTCCAGCGATCCGTCATCGACCCTGCCGCGTTTCAGGGTCTTGCGGTCCCACAGGTAATCCTGTTCATGAATCCAAGGGAATCCCTTGCCATGTTTGGGCAACTTATGCGCCGAACGCGCAAAATAGCCCGAGATGAATTTGATCGCCGTGTCCTTTTGCGCCAGTTCCGGCGCGCCCGCACGCGCCACCACCTGTGTCTGGCCCGTGGCATCCATGTGGCGCAGCAAACGGCAGGCGTAATCGGCCACCAGATCGACCTTGAGCGTCCAACTGGCGTTGGTATAGCCGCTGAAATAGATCATATTGGGCACGTTGGAATACATGAAGCCCTTGAAAATCAACAGGTTGCCGGGGTTCACATGGGCGCCGTCCACCTGCACATCCATGCCGCCCATGAATTGCAGGTTCAACCCCGTGGCGGTGACGATGATATCGGCCTGCACCGTGCTGCCGTCCTGCATCAACAGGCCGTTTTCAGTGAAACGGGCGATAGTGCCGGTGACCATGCTGGCCTTGCCCGACCGCAGCGCGGCAAACATATCGCCATCGGGCACGGCGCAGATGCGCTGCTGGCCGGGCCAGTAATCCGGCACGAAATGGGTTTTCCAATCCACCGTATCGCCCAGCTCCCATGCGACGCCATGGATGAAAAACTTCTTGGTGCCCTTGATGTTCGCCGCCATCTTTTTGCGCCGCATCCGGCCATCCAGAATGATGCGCCAGCGCGCCAGCATATAGGCCAACCGGTGCGGCAGATATTTGTGCATCCAGTTGGCGTATTTGTCCTGTGCGGGGCGGTTGATGACATAGGTCGGGCTGCGCTGCACCTGCACCACATGCGCGGCCTTTTGCGCCAGTGACGGCAGCAAAGTCACCGCTGTCGCCCCCGACCCGATCACCGCGATGCGTTTGCCGGTGTAATCCAGATCCTCGGGCCAGAATTGCGGATGCACCAGCTGGCCCTTGTAATCGGCATAGCCGTCCCATTCGGGCAAATAGCCCGCGTGATGGTCGTAATATCCCGCGCAGGACAGCATGAAATTGCAGGTCAGGATTTCGGTTTCGCCGCCATGGTCCACCGTCAGGGTCCAACGCTGTGTGGCGCTGTCATAGGCGGCCGCCGTCACGCGGCGATCAAACCGGATGTGTGGCGTCAGATCGTTTTCCGCCGCCGCCTCTTTGACATAGCTCAGAATCGATTCACCATCGGCGATCGCTTTGGGTTTGGTCCATGGTTTGAAAGCATAGCCCATGGTGTGCATGTCGCTGTCCGACCGGATACCGGGGTAACGAAACTGGTCCCAGGTGCCGCCGATGCGCGGCTTTTCTTCGAGTATGGCAAAGGTTTTGCCGGGGCATTTCACCTTTAGATACCTTGCCACGCCGATGCCCGACAGACCCGCGCCGATGATCAGAACATCGAAATCCACTTGCGCCATGATTCCATACCCTTTTTTCTAATTTGGGTCAGGATAAAACAATGGGCCGCGCTGCGACAGCCCCGACAGGCGAAATTCCGTAGCGGAACTTGGCAATCAATACGCTGCAATGCCGTGCAGTTTGCGCCATGATAGCCCCGAACACCATGGAAAAGGCGCGAACACATGCCCAAAGCAACCGTAAATGGCATCGGCATTCATTACGAGACCACCGGCAAGCCCGAAAACAAACCCTATCTTCTGATTTCGGGGGTGGGCACGCAGTTGACCCGCTATTCACAGGCCTTTACCGACCTGTTGGCCGATGCGGGGTTTTACGTGATCCGCATGGACAACCGCGATATCGGGCTGTCGGACGGGTTTGAGGCCGCGGGCCTGCCCGATTTTCACGCCATTCTGGCGACGCGGGCGGCGGGGGGCACGCCCGATCTGCCCTATACGCTGGATGATATGGCCGATGATTGCGCCGCACTGATCGACCATCTGGGCCTGGGTCCGGCCCATGTTGCGGGAAGTTCGATGGGCGGGATGATTGCGCAGCTTCTGGCGCTGCGCCACCCCGACAAACTGGCCAGCATGACCTCGATCATGTCAACCACGGGCCACCCCGACCTGCCCCGCGCCACGCCAAAGGCGCAGGCGGCGCTGACGCAGAAACGGTCTGATCCGGTGGTGGCGCGCGAGGCAAATCTGGATGAATCCGTAGCGATCTCCGCCCTGATCGGATCGCCCGCCTACCCCGAAGACCCCGCAGATATGCGTGCCCATGCCGCCGCAGGGTTGGACCGCGCCTATCGTCCCACCGGATTTGCCCGCCAATACGCCGCCATTCTGGCCGCGCCGCACCGCCGCGACCGGCTGGCCGAACTGGACATGCCCGTTCTGGTGATCCATGGCAGTGATGACCCATTGGTGCGGGTCGAGGGCGGGCGCGACACCGCCGCCGCCATCAAAGGTGCGGAAATGTTGGAAATTGCGGGCATGGGGCACAATATTCCCGCTCCTTTGTATGGCCAGATCGTGCAGGCCCTGGCCCGCAATGCCGGTCGCGCGGGTTGAAGGGTCGGAGCCTCCGGCGGGAGGTATTTTTGGAACAATGAAAGGTGGGGGTGTGTGATTTCCCCACCGGTTTTATGTTCAGTCGATCAGCGGGTGATGGCAGGCGACCCTGTGCCCCGGCGCCAGTTCGCGCGGCATCGGGATTTCCTGCGCGCACAGATCGGTGGCCAGCGGGCAGCGGGTGCGGAACCGGCAGCCCGATGGCGGGTTGATCGGCGAGGGCAATTCCCCCGGCACCAGTTGCATTTCGCGTTGCGGCGCGTCCGGGTCGGGCGCTGGCACGGCGGCGATCAGCGAACGGGTATAGGGATGCGCCGGTTTGCGGTAAATCACATCGGGATCGGCCAGTTCGCACAGCATGCCCAGATACATCACCGCCACGCGATCGGACACATGTTTGACCACCGCCAGATCGTGGGAAATGAATAGCATGGTCAGGCCGAATTCGCGTTTCAGATCCTCGAGCAGGTTCAGGGTTTGCGCCTGCACCGATACATCCAGCGCCGAGACGGCCTCGTCGCAGACCAGCAATTCGGGGCGCAGGATCAGGGCGCGGGCGATGGAAATGCGCTGGCATTGCCCGCCGGAAAACTCATGCGGGCGGCGGTCGATCGCCTGTTCGCCGTTCAGGCCGACCAGATCCAGCATGGCGATGATGCGGGCGTCGCGTTCGGCCGTTGTTTCCTGTTCACCGGCGATTTCCAGCGGGGCTGACAGGATCTGGCGCACGGTCTGGCGCGGGTTTAGCGATGCAATCGGATCCTGGAATATCATCTGGAACTGGCGGCGTGCCTTTTGCAGGGCGCTGCCTTTCAGGGTGGTCAGGTCCTGCCCGTCCAGCACCACGCGCCCCCGCGTCGGGCGCGGCAATTGCATCACGGCGCGGGCGGCGGATGATTTGCCGCAACCGCTTTCCCCGACCAGCCCCAGCGTTTCGCCGCGTTTCACCGCAACCGACAGCCCGCTGACCGCATGCACCGTAGCGCGGCGCGACAGGTGGTATTCGACGGTCAGGTCGTCCAGCAACAGGAAGGCATCATTGGTGTCTGGCATATCTTTCATGCGGCTGTTTCCTTGGGCTTGACGGGATTCCAGCAGGCGAATTTATGCCCCTCGCCCGCCAGCGGCGGGGCGCTGTTGCATTCCGGCCCGGCAAAGCGGCAGCGTGGCGCAAAGGCGCAGCCGGGCGGCGGGTTGATCAGGTCGGGCGGGCGGCCACCGATGGCATCCAGCCGGTGATGCGCCGCATCGGTAATGCGCGGGATCGAGGAGAGAAGCGCCGCCGTATAGGGCATTTTCGTATCGCGAAACAGCGCCCTGACCGGGGCCTGTTCGACGATTTTACCGGCATACATCACCGCCACATCATCGCAGCGCCCCGCGACCACGCCCATGTCATGGGTGATCAGGATCATCGCCATATTGCGCTGTTTGACCTGCGTTTGCAGCAGGTCCAGAATTTCGGCCTGCACCGTGACATCCAGCGCGGTGGTCGGTTCATCCGCGATCAACAGATCGGGTTCGCAGGCAATTGCGATGGCAATCGCCACCCGTTGCCGCATGCCGCCCGACAGTTGGTGCGGGTGTTGATCGACCCGCGTTTCGGGCTGCGGCAACCCGACCGAGCGCAGCAGTTCCACCGCTCTTTTGCGTGCCGCTGCGCGATCCATTCCCAGATGTTTGCGCAGCACCTCGGTGATTTGCACGCCGATGGTCAGGGTCGGGTTCAGCGCCGTCATCGGGTCCTGAAACACAATTGCCACCTCGCGGCCACGGATGCCGCGCAGGGTCTTTTCCGGCAGGGTGGTCAGCTCGCGCCCGTTCAGGCGCACCGAACTGCCCGGTCCAGTGATCGCCGTGCCCGGCAGCAACCCCATGATAGAACGCGACAAAACCGATTTGCCCGATCCGCTTTCGCCGACGATGCCCAGCGTGCGCCCCCGTGCCAGCGTAAACGACACCCCGTCAACCGCCTGCAACAATCCGCGTCCGGTGGCGAATGCCGTGCGCTGGTTTGTGACCTCCAGAATGACCTCTTGCATCTTGTTCGCCATCAGATAGCCCCCTCGCGCATGTCGGCCAGACGGCGGCGGATCGCATCCCCCACCAGATTGAAACTGAGCACCGTCAGAAACATGACCGCCGTCGGGATCAGGCTCATATAGGCGGCGGTTTCCAGATACTCGCGCCCTTCGGCGATGATGCCGCCCCAGCTGGGTGTCGGCGCCTTGACCGACAGCCCAAGGAAGGACAGCGCCCCCTCGACCACAATGGCGATGGGGATGTCGATCAACACGAATGCAATCAGCGGCCAGATGATATTCGGAAAAATCTCGCGCGTGAGGATGCGGAAATCAGACGCCCCCAATGCCCGCGCCGCCAGCACAAATTCGCGGTTGGCGAAATTCATCGTCGCGGCGCGGGTGATGCGCGCCGCCGTGGGGATGAACAACAGGCCCAGCGACAGGCAGACCATGAACAGCGACCCGCCAAACACCACCGCGAACAACAGCAGAATGACCAGACCGGGAATCGCCAGCCATGTGTCGATCGCGATGCCGACCACATCATCGACCCAGCCACGGTAATACCCCGCCGCCATGCCCAATATCATGCCCAGCCCCACGCCAATCGCCGGCGCGGCAAAGCCCACGGTCAGCGACACCCGCGCACCATTGATGATGCGGCTTAACAAATCGCGGCCCAGATGGTCGGTGCCAAGGATATGCCCCCCCTCGCCCGGCGGGGTTTTGATGTTCATCCAGTCGATTTCATCGGCTGGATACAGCCCCAGCATCGGGGCAAACACAGCCGCCGTGATCACGATCACCAGCCAGACCAGCGGCACCCAGAAAAACAGGCCCAACCGGTTGCGCCGCTTGTGCGTGGCAATGGCCGCCGCGTGGCGGTCGGCGCGTTCCTTAGCGGCCAGTTCGGTTGCGTTGCTTTGCTGCATTGCCGCCCCGTTTGTCGTCATATCAGCCATGCGCCCGCCCCTGTCTGACCCGCGGATCCAGCCACGCATAGGCCACATCGACCAGAAAATTCGCCGCCACAAAGGCCAGCGCGAAAAACGTGACACAGCCCTGAATCACAATGAAAACACGGGTATAGACCGCGTGGATCAACAGCCGCCCCACCCCGGGTATGCCAAAAATCTGTTCAATAATGATCGCGCCGCCCATCAGCCGCGCCACCTGTAGCCCCAGAATGGTCAGCATGGTGAAACTGGACGGGCGCAGGGCGTGCCCCCACAGTATGCGCGCATCGCTCATGCCCTTGGCCCGCGCCAATGATATGTAATTTTCCTGCAAAACGCCGATCATTTCGACCCGCAGGGTGCGCATCAGCACCGTCCATTCGACCAGCGCCAGCGACAGGGCGGGCAGGATCATCGGGCGCAGGTTTTCCCACAGCCCCGCCGACAGGGGTTCATACCCCGTGGCCGGCAACCAGCCCAGCTTCAGCGCAAAGAAATAGATCAGCAAAACGCCCGTCATGAACGACGGCATCGACACCGAAGCAAAGGCCACGCCACCGATGATCCGGTCGGCCCGCCCGCCGGGGCGATAGGCCGAAATCATGCCCAAAGGCAGCGCCAGCGCCAGCGCCATCACCTGCGCCATCAACATCAATTGCAACGACACCGGAAACCGCGATGTGATCGCATCCCAGACCTTTTCCTTGGACAGGAAACTTTCGCCCCAGTCGCCGGTAAATATGCCCCCCGCCCATTCAAGGTAGCGCAGCACCAGCGGCCTCTCCAGGCCCAGATCGTCGCGAATGGCCTGCACATCGGCCTCGCTTGCATTCATGCCCGCCATGCCATAGGCGACATCGCCGGGCAGCACATTGACCAGTAGAAACGTCACAAATGTCACTGCCACCAGCACGATGGCCAGACGTTGCAACCGCCTAATCAGATATCGCATAGATGCCCCTAACCCTGCGCAAATATTGCATAAATCGACCTCGCGACGCTACGGGAAGCACACGCCGCGAGGTCCTGCTGTGATGGACCTATTCGTCGATCCAGGCGCGACTTACATCAACCACACCGCGATAGGGCGCAGGGACGCCCTTGACGCGGAGGCTGGTAAACGCCCAATATCGACCGCCACCCCAGTAGAGCATCGACCCGTCCTGATTGATCATTTCCGAAATCTTGCACTGCAAATCCAACCGGCGTTCGCGGTCCGGTGTGGTGCGCATTTCCATCGCCACGGCGTCCAGTTCCGGAGAGCTGTAGCCCGTCAGGTTATAGCTGGATTTGGAAAACACATTGGCAAACAATTGCGGCCCCATGTCGGCACCATCCGCAATGCGCCAGCCGGAAATACCAAAATCCTGCGTGAACACGCGCTTGACCAGCGTTGACTGATCCACCGGCTGCAAGTCCAGCTCGATTCCGGCGGGTTTCATCATTTGCTGCATCAATTCGCCCAGCTCGCGACCACGCGGGGTTGCGGTGTGGATCATCACGATTTTCACCGGCTGGCCATAATCGTCGATCAGCGCCTTGGCCGCCTTTGGGTCGTAATGGCGGTATCCGGCATCGCCGCAATCCTTGAGCGTGCCCAGCGAATGGGTGACCACGGGGCGCGTGTCCTGCCAGATGATTTTGGTCAGCGCGTCCTGATTCATCGCATGGGCCACGGCGGCGCGCACGCGCGGATCATCCAGCGGCGGCGTGCGGGTGTTCAACAGCATGGTCGATGCGCCAGCCCCGTCCGAATACATGCTGATCACGTTCTTCTCTTTTTGCGCCTCGACAATCGTGTTGCCGCGATCGGTCCAGATCACGTCAACCTCGCCCGATTTCAGCGATGCGTAACGGGTTTGCGTGTCGGGCAGGATGCGGAACGTGATCTTGTCCAGATTGATCTGGTCGGCGTCACGATACCCGTCGAATTTTTCCACCAGAATGCGGTCACCCGATGTCCATTCGGTAAATTTGAACGGGCCGGTGCCGACCGGATTGCGGTTCTGGTTGCCAGCCGCCACATGCTCGGATGGCGGGATCGGGCCTGACATGGATGTCGTCGCCAGATAGGGCAACAGCGCCTGCCACGGATGCGCCAGATGGAATTCGACAGTGTGCGGATCAACCGCCTTCACCTCGGTGATCGCGGTCAGGAACGAACGCGAGGCCGACTTTGCCTCGGGGTCCAGAATGCGATTGTAATGTGCGGCCACATCCCCGGCGTCAAAATCGCTGCCGTCGTGAAATTTCACACCCTCGCGCAGCTTGAAGGTCCAAACCGTCTGGTCCTCGTTCGCGCTCCACTCGGTCGCCAGCAACGAGGTGCTTTCGTTGGTCTCAGGATCAAACCCCAGCAGCGGCTCCTGAATGACGCGCATCACGATCTCGCCGGTCTGGCCCAATACGCCGCCCTCGACCGTATCAAAACCGCGCACATCGGTTTCCAGCGCAACCACCAGATTGCCACCTTTTTTCGCTGCCATGTGGCTTTCGGCCATGGCAAAACCGCCCGTTCCCGTGACCGCCGGCGATATGACCAATGCCAGCGCCGTTGCTGCGGCCAATGCGGGCCGCACCCTGCGCAAACCTTTCCGTTTCAACATAATATCTCCTCCCGGTTAATTTATTCTTTTTGCCGCTTTGCGCGGATGAAATCAGATTAACCCAAGCGCAGCGTATTTGAATACCCTATCTTCTAATTTTGTCAGATCAGCCGATAATTTCACCCTCGAACTCCAGTAACCTTGCAGCATTTTCTAGCTGCATCGCGGCATTGCGTCTGACAGATATACCGCCCATAGATTTCCAGAAATAATTACAAATCAATATGATACCATCAATCACACTTACCTCGCACCCCCCACTATCCGCGCCGCATCGCAGCATGAAAACCGCCCTGCGGAATATCTTGGCGCAAACATACCCGATCTTTGATTTATCAAAATGACGCAGCGTTGCCCGCCCCAAACCACGAATCCGCCCCCCATGGCTTGGACAAACCCCGCCCCCTTGCATAGATTCGCACAAATGGATGCGCCCAACCGCGCAGGGAGGAACCAAAATGACCATGCCAAACCTATTGAAAAACCTGCGGATTCCGCTGATCGGCAGCCCGCTTTTCATCATCTCCAACCCCGATCTGGTGATCGCCCAGTGCAAGGCCGGCATCGTCGGTTCGTTCCCGGCGCTGAACGCCCGCGAAAAAGACGGCGAACCGATCGAACTGGAACGCTGGCTGACCCGCATGACCGATGAACTGGATGCCCATAATCAGGCCAATCCCGACAACCCCGCCGCCCCCTTTGCCGTCAACCAGATCGTGCATAAATCCAACGCCCGGCTGGAACGCGACGTGGAACTTTGCGTCAAACACAAGGTCCCCGTCTGGATCACATCGCTGGGCGCACAAGAATGGGTTTACGAGGCAGCGCATTCCGTCGGCGCCATCGTTTTGCATGACATCATCAACAACCGTTTTGCCCATAAGGCGATTGAAAAAGGCGCCGATGGTCTGATCGCCGTTTCTGCCGGTGCGGGCGGCCACGCCGGCGCGCTCTCGCCCCTTGCCTTGATGCAGGAAATTCGCGAATGGTTCGACGGTCCGGTGTTCCTGTCCGGTGCCATCGCCAAGGGCGATTCCATCCTTGCGGCTCAGGCCATGGGCGCCGATGGCGGTTACGCCGGTTCGGTCTTCATCGCGACCGAAGAAGCAAACGCCGCCCAAGGATACAAGGATATGATCGTCGAAAACGGAGCCGACGACATCGTATATTCCAACCTGTTCACCGGCGTCTGGGGCAACTATCTGAAACCCTCCATCGCCGCTGCGGGCATGGATCCGAACGCGCTGGAAATTTCCGACCCCAGCAAAATGGATTTCGGCCCCGACCGCGAAAAACCCAAAAGCTGGAAAGAAATCTGGGGCTCGGGCCAGGGCATCGGCGCAGTGGACAAGGTGCTGCCCGCCGCTCAGGTCGTGGCACGGCTCGAATCCGAATACCTCGCCGCGCAGGACCGCCTTGCCAAAACCCTAGGCTGGCCACGCACCTGACCCGCCCCTGCTTTTTCTTGGCATAAATACTCAAAAAGGGCCGCCCCATGCACCGGGCGGCCCTTTTTAGTTCATCATAAACGCTTGATTTAAAACGGATTACCCATCCACCGCCTCGCGTGCGGCCTCTTCGGCCTTCAATGCCTTGCGGTCGGGCTTGCCCACCGGCGTATGGGGCAATTCATCGCGAAATTCCAGATAACGCGGGATTTCGTGCCGCCCCAGCTTGTCCTCCAGAAAATCTTTTAGCGCCTCCAGCGAAAACTGCTGCGCCCCCTTGTTCAGCACCACATAAACCTTGGCACTTTCACCGCGATAGCTGTCAGGCACGCCAATCGCCATGGCTTCGGACACATCAGGATGCTGATGCACCGCGTTTTCAATCACCAGCGGATACACGTTGAAACCGCCCGACAGGATCATATCTTTTTTCCGGTCAACCAGATAAAAATACCCGTCCTCATCCATGTATCCGACGTCACCCGTCAGGAACCAACCGTCACAAAACGCGTTTTTCGTCTCTTCGGGTTTTTGCCAGTATTCCTGCAAAACATTCGGGCCAATAATCGCCATTTCACCGGTTTCATTTGGGCCAAGCACCCGCTTGGGGTCTTCGACATCGACAACCCGCATGTCCAAGCCGGGCAGCGGCACACCGATGGTGCCCAGCTTCTCATCGGGCATGCCCTGCGGCACCCCCGTCCCCGCGGGCGAGGTTTCAGTCATCCCCCAACCGCCGCGAATTTTCAATCCTGTCAGTTGCTTAACCCGGTTATACACCTCGACCGGCAGCGGCGCGCCCCCCGATGCGGCATAGGTCAGCGACGACAGATCGCGTGTTTCGATATCGGGCAATTGCAACAGCGCAATCCATGTGGTCGGCACCCCGCCAAAGGCCGCGATGCGTTTTTCCTCGATCTCGTTGATCGCCTGCGCGGGGTCATAGCGCAGCCGCAAATGCAGCGCGCCGCCCTCATAAAACCGTTTCAACAGGGCCGTGGTCAGGCCCATGATATGGAACAGCGGCGAATAAACCAGACTGGCGCTGCCCGGCTTGCTCGAAGCTTCGTTTTTCGCTGCTTCATGGTAAATCTGGATCGCCGCTGTCAGGTTGGCATGGGTCAGAACGGCCGCCTTGGGCAGGCCCGTGGTGCCGCCGGTATACTGCAACAGGGCCATGTCTTGCGGCTCCACTGCGACCGGATCAAACTCCGCGCCCGCATGTGCGGCCCAGAATTCCTCGATCGGCTCTGCGCCCTCCAGCACCGGACAGTCGCGCCCCATGGCCGACACCGGATCGGGGCATTGCACCAGTTTCACCACCTCGCCACTGGCCAGCAAAGGTTTGAAATGATGCGATAATTCCGGCGTTGTCAGGGTAAAACAGATCTTGGCCCCGCTGTCGGCCAGTTTATGCGCGATTTCTCGGTCGGCATCCAGCGGGCTAAGATGGGTCACCGCCGCCCCGGCCGCAATCGCGCCGAAAAACAGGATCGGGTGCCAGGGGCAATTGGGAAGGTGCAGCGCCACGCGGTCGCCCTTTTGCACACCATAGGCGCGCATCGCCGCCGCCGCCTGCGCTACCAGAGCCTGCATCTGGTCGTAACTGTATGATTTGCCGTAGTATTCAATCGACAACCGGCCCTGATGCGTCTTGAATGCCTCGCTCATCATGGCGGTCCATGTGGTGGGTTCCGGCACGAAATTCGTGCTGACCCCTTCGGCGTAATGGCGATGCCACGGGCGCGGGCCCGGCTGGATCTGCGTCATGGTGTTCCTCCCTTGATCCAACGCCACCAGCCCGTGCAGCGCACAGCTGCGCCCCTCGTGAATTGATTGGCGTTGAAAGCCTGACTCGCAGGCGCCTCCCTATTGCGAAAACAGGCCTCCCCGGCCGCGTTCCGCAATGCAGAATGTCATTCTGCACGCTTCTGACGCTAGCCGTGGCGACAGGCACGCGTCAAGCCCGTTCACGCAAGCACGGGCCGATCAGCGCGCCCGCGCCGCGTTGATCGCGCCCCAAACCCGCAGCGGGGTGGCGGGCATATCCAGCGGTTCAACCACCCCCAACCGCGCCAGGGCATCCTGCACTGCACTCATGCCAGCGGCCAATGCGCCCACGGTGCCTGCCTCGCCTACGCCCTTGGCACCATTGGGATTTATCGGGGTTGGAACGGGTTCAAACCCGCAGTCCAGCATCGGCAAATCGCGGGCGCGGGGCATGGCGTAATCCATGAAAGACCCGCTTTGCAACTGGCCCTCATTGGCCGAATATCGCAGGTCTTCGAACAACACCTGCCCCAGCCCCTGCACCACGCCGCCCTGCACTTGGCCCTCGGCCAGTTGCGGGTTGATCACGGTGCCGATGTCCTCGATTCCCGTATAGGATGCGATGCGGCACAGCCCGGTTTCGGGGTCGATTTCGACCTCGCAGATGTGGCAACCATTGGGAAACGTCGGCGCGCTGGCCTTGAAATTCCCTTCTCCTAACAGGCGGATACCGCGTTCGGATGCGGCCCGTGCCACCTGTGCCAGATCGACCACACGGTCGGTGCCGACAATGCGGAATGCGCCGTCGCCATATTCGATATCGCCCTCTGATGCCTCTAGCACCTCGCCTGCGACGGTTTTTGCCTTGTCCAGCGCACGGCGCACCCCGTCCTGCAATGCGGGCAGGCCCTGCGGCATCGCCGATGATCCGCCCATGCCGCGCCCACGGTCCAGTTGGTCGGTGTCGCCCTGGCGATATGTGATCCGCTCGACTGGCAGTTCCAGCGCGATGGCGGCCAGATCGGTCAGCGTGGTTTCCAACCCCGACCCGCCGGAAAACGTGCCTACATCCAACGTGACCGAACCATCCGCCATGATTTCGACATTGGTGAAATCCTGCCCCGGATTGCCCCACAATCCGCCCGCAGTTTCCACGCATAGCGCCAAACCGCGCCCGCGCACCATGCCGCGCGCCGTCGATTGGGCAGCGCGGGCGTCGAACCCGTCCCAATCGGCGCGGGCCAACCCGGCGTTCAGCACCCGTTCGAAATCGCCGCTGTCATAGTCAAAAATAAACGGCGATTTCCACGGCATCTGATCCGCCGCGATCAGGTTCTGGCGGCGCAATTGCACCGGATCCATGCCCGCCTGCCGCGCCGCGTGGTCAATCAATGCCTCAACCGCCAGCGTCGCCTCGGGGCGGCCCGCGCCGCGATAGGGGGCCACAGGCACCGTATGCGACAGATGCCCCACCATGCGGCCCGCAATCACAGGCGTGCGGTAAACCCCTGCCACACCACCATAATTCACCAACATGACCAATGAACGCGACGACGCATAGGCCCCCACATTCAATTCCACCGCAAACCGCATTGCGGTGAAATTACCCTGCGCGTCCATCCCCAATTCCGAGGTCAGGCGCATATCGCGCCCTGCCTCGTCACTTAGAAAATCCTCGCTGCGATCCGCACGCCAGCGCACCGCGCGACCCAGCTGATGCGCCGCCCAAAACAGCGCGCATTCTTCGCGCAGGGGGCCGGATTTCATACCGAATGCACCGCCCACATCCCCCGCATGGCAACGAATATCCGACGGGTCCATCCCCATGGCTGCCGCCAGAACAGGGCGCAGCGCAATGGGATTTTGATGGCTGGCCCACAGCTCCCAACGCCCCGCGCCCAGCGGCGCGGCCAGCGCATTGCGCGGCTCCATCGCAACAGCGGTGACCCGCGTCACCGGCGTGATCAGGCGCACCGAATGCGCCGATCCGGCAATTGCCGCGCCCGCCGCATCCCAATCGCCGCGCTGCCATTCCAGACATAGATTGGCCGGGCGGTCATCATGCACCAAAGGCGCACCCGGTGCCTGCGCCTCGTCCAGGGTGGTGACCGCGCCGCGCTCGTTCAGTTCCACCGCCACGGCTTCCGCCGCATCCAGCGCCTGATTGCGGGTTTCAGCCACCACAATCGCCAAGGGTTCGCCGACATGGCGCACGCGGTCCAACACCAACAGGGGGCGCGGCGTTTCGCGCCATTCCACCCCGTCCGGTCCCGCCAGTTTCATCGGGGCCTGCACCGGCCCCATGCCCGCCGCCGCCATATCCGCGCCCGTAAACACCGCCACCACACCGGGCATCGCACGCGCATCATCCGCATCAATGCTCACCACATCAGCCGAGGCAAAATCAGACCGCACAAACACCGCATGCAATGCCGCGTCACGCCGGTCATCACCATAGCGGCCCTTGCCGGTCAGCATCCGCAGGTCTTCGATCCGTCCTTGGCGAGTCTGGCTCATTTGGGGGTCTCCCTTTCTGGCTGTCGGGTTTTGGCTTTCTGGGCGCAACATGGCCTATGATCCGCGCCGGTAAAAGCCGCTTCTCGCGCAAGCCTGCCTTGCGCCCTTGACCCGCAGCAACGACACCGGATTTCTTTTCACCCCCGCTACTCGGGTTTGAGTTGAATAAATTGAGTGCGATAAAGCTCGTTCGAGAGAGGGCGATCGGGCGAAATAACTCCGGCAACCCCATCAATGGATGATGATTGAACTGTGCTCAGCCAAGGCAGGATACTGGCGATTTTCTTTGTCGTGGGGGTAGTATCAAGTATCTCGATTTCCACCCCCGTCAGCGCATAGGCACCGCCATCTGCTGGGAAAATATCATGCCGCTCTGCGCGTCTTACACTAAGAGGGTCCAATGGATCTTCAAACACAACCAGCTGTGGCCAGAACCGCTTTGGGACGCTGTGTATTGAAAACAGGTCCGGTGTTTGGGCAAGCGCCTCGAGGAGGGCTGTCGGATCTTTGTCATAGTCTGCATCGAAGGCCCCGTATCCCACAACCTGACCAATGCCCCGCGCAATCACGGCGAAGGCTATACGCTCTGATCCGAAATCGATCACGATGGCCTCACCTTCGAAAGAAGATGTCATTCGCGTGTTTGTAAGCGGCAGACGGTCCGGATAATATCTGTATGTCTTAACGCCAACGCCCGAAGCAGTCGTTGGCCCGTGCGGTGTATCAAAGTGAAGGATCAAGCGTTCGTAAACACGGTATTTTTGTTTGGGGGAACACCCCGCGAAAATTGCCATCGCCAAGATCAGAAGAGAGACACTCGCTAATTTCAATTATTCATACCTCCCATATGATATCGGTCTGTCCATCGCTCTGTCTGACGACAGTGTTTCATACTTCGCAAGGCAATGCAGTGACAAACCGTCACGACGCATTTGCCCGCCCGCACGCAGACATTCCTTGCCCCTATCATCCGTCACCCGTCACCCGTCTTGCCCCGCCCCGCGCGAACCGTTAGACATCAGGCACCAGAACGCCGGGTTCACGGCGCTGGGAATCAGAAAGCCCACATATGACGTTGAATTCGATTGCTGCATTCGAGCAGCCGTTGAAATGGGTCGCGGTCGCTCTTGGCTTTGCCAGCACGCTATGCGTGGTGCAGGGCTGGCAACTGGCCGCGATGCTGTTCAGCCTGCCGTTTTGCCTGATCTGGGTCTATTGCGGCTGGTTGCGCAGCGAACCCCAGTTGAAATACCTGAACATCATGTTTTCGGTTTTATATGTCTACGGCATTGGCCGCTATTTTCTGGTCAGCGCCTAGACGTTATGCGCCTTTGTCACCGCCGCCGCCGTTCAGATCATGCAGCAGACGACCATGTTTGCTGGTCTGGGTGATCAATTTGCCCAGCGTGTCATAACCCTGCGCGGCCAGCATCGGGATCAGCTTGCACAGGACCTCGGCTGTGGCCTGCGCATCGCCCAGCGCGGTGTGGCGCAGCCGTTCGGGAATGACCACGCCCAAACGGTCACACAGCGCATCCAGCGTGTGGGTTTGCGTGGTGCCATACACCACCGCCGACAGCAGCACCGTGTCCACCACGGGGTGATCCCAGGCCAGCCCTGCGCCCTTGCCGAAGCGGTGCAAAAACGCCATGTCGAACGGCGCGTTATGGGCGACCAGAACCGCCCCGCTGCAAAACCGGTGCAATTCGGCGCCCGCCACACCGATTTCGGGTGCGCCTGCCACCATCGCATCGGTGATGCCATGCACGCGGGTCGATGCGGGCGGAATGGCGCGGGCGGGGTTGACCAACCTGTCCACCACTTCGCCCGGCACGATGCGGCCATTGACCACGCGCACCGCGCCGATCTGCACGATCTCGTCCTTGTGGGGCAACAGGCCGGTGGTTTCGGTGTCCAGCACCACATAGGTCAAATCGCGCAGCGGCGTGTCGCGGATCGACGCGGGCGAGGGGCGCGACAACAGGTCGAAATCATAGGTGACGGGCCGTGCCGCCGTGGGCGAAAACAGCGCCTGACTGTCCTCGATCAGCAGCAACATGCCTGCGGTGTGGCCTTCGCCATCCTGCCCCAGCGGTTTCAGCCGCACCTTGAAATCGAACTGCCCATGCGCGCCCTTGGCACTAAATTCCACCTCTTTGCCGGTCTTGTCCAACTGCGTGCGGGCCTTTTTCCATGCAGTCGCGTCGATGTAATCCAGGATCGGGGCATGCAGCCGTGGCGGGGCCACCTGCGCCAGAACCTCGGCCGCCTGCGCATCATATAGCACGATATGGTTGTCGGGACCGACCAGCACCATCGCCACCGGAATTTCCGACAATAGCGCCGTCAACCGCCGCGTTTCTGCTGCCAGACGTGCGGTGTGGCTGGCCACCGCATCTGCCGTATCCATGGTGCTGCGCGACAATTCCCCGCTGACCGCCGATGCAGCGGGCGCCAGATCGCCCAGATAGCGCGCCGCGTGCAGGTCCAGATCGCTGTCCACCCCCGCATGGGCGCGCGCGCGCATCCCTGCGGCCAGCCGTTCAATCGGTTTGGCAACGTTTTCGTCAAACAACAGCCAGACCAGCGCGACCAACCCCCACAGCGCCAAACAGCCGATCAACCCCGCCGAGACAAAGGCCGACAGGGGCGCGCCCTGATCCAGCCGCCCATAGGCAAACCATAACGCGGCGGCAAACATCACCGCACCGCCCAGCCCCAGCAGGGCAAAGAACAGCAAAATACGAACCCTTAACCCCAGATGTGCCATCACTTGCCCCCGCATACCGCATTGATCAGCGCGTCATCACCACGCGCCTGCAACCACTGCACGCCCGTGACCGCGCCCTGATCCGTGAATTCCACCGCGCCGGTGATCGCGGCGCGCCGCATCCCGTCGCAATCAACCAGCACGCTGATGCGGTTCACAGGCGCCCAACGGCCAAAATAGTAACTGTCCGCCATGTGCAGCCCCGGCTGGTCGGGGTGCGTGCGCAGGGTGGTTGCATCCAGCGCGACAAAGCGTTCAGTGAAGGGTTTCACATAGGTCCAAGGCCGGTAGAATGATTGCTTTTCAACGGTTTCAATCACCTGCACACCTTCGGGCAGCTGCCCCACTGTGCGATCATACCAGCCATATTCATTGCTGATGGTGACCCCGATCATCGCCACCCCCGCCGCCACTGGTGTTAACCATTTCGGCAGGCGTTTTCCTGTGGCGTGGTTGACCACCATCATCATCCCAGCCGCTGCGAAACCTGCCACAATCGTGGCAACCAATTCAAAAAACATCCCTGCTCCTCCCCGTTTTTATTCTTGCGTCAGCTTAGCATACCACGGCCATGGCCCGCCGCCGATTGCAGGGTTTTCACCACCACAAATGCATCGCGCAAATGGCTGCGTTCAAATTCCGACAGATCCGAGGGCGTCAGATAATTGTCAGGGGCCAACCCCTGTTTCACCTGTTCACCCTGATGCGTCAGCCGCGTTTCCGCGATCAGGTCATAGGCATCCAGCAAATCCCGCGCACCCGATTGCGACAACACGCCAGCGGCCTGCGCCGCCTCTAGCCGGGCGCGGGTATTGGCCACGGCCAATCCCCCCTGCAAGGCATAAACCCGCCCCAGATCAACCACCGGAACCACGCCGTTGTGCTTCAGATCCAGCTGGTTCTTATGTTCGCCCGATCGCAGCGTGGCGAACCCCCGCAACAGGCCCAACGGCGGCGTGTGCTTCAGTGAATTGCTGACCATATGCGCCACAAAGATCGAATTCTTGCCCGCCGCCGCCAGCGTTTCGCCCTGCAATCCGGTGAACAGATCGGCCTGCCCGCCGATGGGGCGCAAATCGAACATCACGCTGGCCAGCATTTGCGCCATGGGGTCGGGCCTGGCGATCCAGCCCGCGAAATACTGCCGCCAGACGCGCACAGGCTGGCACCAGCGCGGGTTGGTCGCCATCATATCGCCGGGACAATAGACATAGCCGCAGGTGTTCAACCCGTCACAAACGAATTTGGCCAGCGCCGCGAAATAGGCCATATCGCCATCCGTCGCCGCATCGTCCAGCATCAGGCAATTGTCCTGATCCGACACGCCCGTCTGTTCCTGCCGCCCCTGCGATCCGCAGGCCAGCCACAGATAGGGCACCGGCGCAGGGCCAAGCGATGCCTCGGCCAGCGCCAGCAAACGGCGGGTGCAGGTATCGGCAATATCGGTGATCAGCCGCGTGACCACCTCGTGGCGGTTGCCACCCGCGACCAGTTGCATCAACAGGCGCGGGATGCTGGCGGTGACGGCGGCCATGGCCCCGGCGCTGTCGGCGCGGGCGATTTCCGCCACCAGCTCGGCCGAGGATACCGCCTGAAACCGCGTCAAATCGGTTTGCGTGACGATGCCGACCAGCCGCCCGGCCTCTACTATCGGGATATGGCCGATGCGGTGTTCCATCATCGCGTGCAACACATCCGACCCGATGGCAGAGGGGGCCAGAACCAGCGGATTGCGCGTCATCACATCCGCCACGGGCGTGTCCACCGCCAAGCCCTGCGCCAGCACCTTGCCCGACAGATCGCGGGTGGTCAGGATGCCCTGCAAACGGTCACCATCGGCCACGCAGAGCGATGATATATGTTTCGCCTGCATCATCTGCGCCGCCTGCTGCACCGTGTCGGTTTCCAGACAGGTGGCGGGGGCGGTGGCCATCAGGGTTTCCACCCGACTGGTGGCCAGATCACTGCCCTTTGGCCGTTCCACCCGCCTGCGGTCGAAAAACCGTTTTGCCACGGGTTGCGCCGCCAGCAGCGCGTGAAAATCATCGGCGGGCAGCATCAACAGTGTGCTGTCCACCTCGGCCCGCGCCGCCGTGGGCGACAGCCCGCCGCGCAGCAACCCCCGTTCGCCCAGCGAATTGCGCGCCCGCAGATGCGACAGCACCGCGCCGTTTTCGTCCCGCACCTCGATCATGCCGCTATGCACCAGAAACAGCCCCGGCAATTGCGCATCCAGCGCGTAAACCTCGGCCCCGGCCGCCACATCACACCATTCAAAACGCGGTGCCAGCGCGGCCAGATCATCCACCGGCATCGCATCATAGGGATGCACCGAACGCAAAAAACGCAGGGTTTCGTCAATCGTCAGCGCCATGGTGCAAGCCCTTAAATCCAAACAAAATGTCCCGCGCGGCATGTTTCACCGCACGGGACCATTTTTCAAGCGGAAGGGGCGCAGATAACGCCCCCGCCGGGATCAGTGATCCTGTGCAGCGGCGGCACCACGCGGCACGCGCACGCTTTCCACCAGGTCCACAATGTGCTGCGGTGTCTTCTTGGTCATCCCTGCCACCAGATAGGCAACGGCAAAGTTGATCGCAGCACCGATCGCACCAAACGAGGTGGATTTCACAGTGCCCAACAGCGGGTCAGCATCGCTAAAGCTGTTGGTGCCGGGGACAAAGAACCACCCCTTGTGCAAGAAGATATAGACCAGCGTCACGGACAGACCGGCAACCATACCGGCCACTGCGCCCACATTGTTGATCTTGGTCGAGAAGATGCCCATCATCAGCGCGGGGAAGATCGACGCAGCCGCCAACCCGAACGCCAGGGCCACAGTCTGCGCCGCAAAGCCCGGCGGGTTCAGACCCAGATATGTGGCCACCGCAATGGCAACAGCCATGGCAACACGCGCCGACATCAACTCGCCTTTTTCCGAAATATTCGGATTGATGGCACCCTTGATCAGGTCGTGCGACACAGCCGAGGAAATCGCCAGCAACAAACCAGCCGCAGTGGACAGCGCAGCGGCCAGACCACCCGCAGCCACCAGACCAATCACCCAAGAGGGCAGGTTGGCGATTTCAGGGTTGGCCAGAACCAGAATATCACGGTTGAACTTGGTCAGCTCGTTGCCGGTCCAGCCCTTTTCAGCCGCCTTTGCCTGCATTTCTGCGTTGGCATCGTTGTAATACTGGATCTTGCCGTCGCCGTTCTTGTCTTCCCAATCCAGCAGGCCGGTTTTCTTCCATGTGGCCATCCAGTCATAGGCAGAGTCTGTCTCGATCTGTTCGACCGATACGGCCTCGCCGCTCGTGCCATTTGGCCAGAACTGCTCGGTGATGTTCAGACGGGCCATTGCGCCAACGGCAGGGGCCGTCAGATACAGCAGCGCGATGAACACCAGCGCCCAACCGGCGGACCAGCGGGCATCAGACACCTTGGGCACAGTAAAGAAACGCATGATAACATGCGGCAAACCGGCGGTGCCGATCATCAGCGACAGGGTGAACAACACCATGTTGAACGTATCGGCATGATGCGCGGTATATTCATTGAAACCCAGCTCGCGCACGATCTGGTCCAATTTGGCCAAGAGCGGCTCGCCGCTTGCAGCGTGATCACCAAACAGTCCCAAAGCAGGGATCGGATTGCCCGTCAGTTGCAACGAAATAAAGATCGCCGGAATGGTGTAGGCCATGATCAAACAGATCACGGCAACCATGCGCGCGGTCTGGCTGTAAAAACGGTCACCGATAAATTCGGATACGGTGAATTTGCCGAACTTGCGCAGATAAGGCGCAAGCAAAAGCGCCAACAGCACGTAACCGCCTGTCCAACCCATCAGGAATGACGAATTGTCATAGCCGGTGAATGCAATCAGACCCGCCATCGAAATGAACGATGCCGCCGACATCCAGTCAGCCGCAGTGGCCATGCCGTTGGTCACAGGGTGAACACCGCGCCCCGCCGCGTAAAATTCTGATGTGGAACCCGCACGGGCCCAAATCGCGATGCCGATGTACAGCGCAAAAGACGCGCCAACAAACAGCAGGTTGATAGTAAACTGATCCATCTGTCCCTTGCCCTCTTATTCTTCGTCAACGCCGTGTTCGGCATCCAGTTTGTTCATGCGCCACGCATAGAAGAAAATCAGCGCCAGAAAGACGAGGATCGACCCCTGTTGTGCCACCCAGAACCCCAGATCGGCACCGCCAATCATGACGCCCGAAAACATCGGGCGCAGCAGAATGCCAAACCCGAACGGAACGATGGCCCAAATGATCAGGCTGATGAAAATGATCCGCAGGTTTGCGGACCAGTAGCTGCTATTGGATGAGTTTTCGGCCATTGGCCTTCCTCCCTTTTTTCCCACTTTTTCTCCCGGTATTGGCGCGCGGATTTGCCCCCGCGCCGATACCCCCGTTACGCGATGGCGCGTGCCACAATCGCGTTCAGTCCCGCACCGATTTCGGCGATGTCACCCATCGCGTTGATCCGTTGCAGGGCGCCCTTGCCCCCGTAATAGGCAATAAGCGGTGCCGTCTGCGCGTGATACGCCTTCAGGCGGCTCCCCACGGTTTCGGCATTGTCGTCAGCGCGGCGTTTCATCTCCGTGCCTCCGCATGTGTCGCAGGTGCCGTCCACGGCAGGCTGCTTGTATAGGTCATGATACCCCTCGCCGCAGGCGGCACAGGTGTAACGCCCCGCGATGCGCGTCACCATTTCGGTGTCGTTCACATCCAGACTGATGGCGGCGTTGATTTTCTGCCCCTGCTGTTCCAGCAGACGGTCCAGCGCCTCGGCTTGCACCGTGGTGCGCGGGAACCCGTCCAGGATCACGCCCCTGGCACAGTCCGGCTGGGCCAAACGGTCGCGCAGGATGTTGATCACGATGTCGTCGCTGACCAACCCGCCCGCCTCCATCACGGATTTGGCGGCCTTGCCCGCATCGGTGCCCGCCGCCACGGCGTCGCGCAGCAAATCCCCGGTTGATAGCTGCACAAGCCCCAGATTTTGCTCCAGCATCCGCGCCTGCGTGCCCTTGCCCGCGCCGGGCGGGCCAAGCAGGATCAGAACGGGGGATGCGGTGGTGGTTTTGCCACTGGTCATGGTGTCGTTGCCCATTGCCTTACCCCCTGTTCATTCTGTTTTCGATCAATTCGTCGACGACGGCTGGTTCGGCGAGTGTTGATATATCACCCAGTGCGCCATAATCGTTTTCGGCGATTTTGCGCAGGATGCGGCGCATGATTTTGCCGGATCGGGTTTTGGGCAGGCCGGGGGCCCATTGGATCAGGTCGGGTTTGGCGATGGGGCCGATTTCGGTGCGCACCCAGACCTCCAGCTCCTTGCGCAGCTCCTCTGTCGGCTCTTCGCCGTTCATCAAGGTTACATAGGCGTAAATGCCCTGACCCTTGATATCATGCGGGTATCCGACCACCGCGGCCTCGGCCACTTTGGCATGGGCCACCAGCGCCGATTCCACCTCGGCTGTGCCCATGCGGTGGCCCGATACGTTGATCACGTCATCGACCCGTCCGGTGATCCAGTAATCACCATCCGCATCGCGGCGACACCCGTCACCGGCAAAATAATACCCTTTGTAATCAGAGAAGTAGGTCTGCTGGAACCGCTCGTGATCCCCCCAAACCGTGCGCATCTGGCCGGGCCAGCTGTCGGCGATGCACAGCACGCCCTCGGTCGGGAATTCGGCGATTTCCGTGCCCGCCTGCGGGTCCAGAACAACCGGTTTTACACCAAAAAACGGCTTCATCGCAGAGCCGGGTTTGGTCGCATGGGCACCGGGCAGCGGCGTCATCATATGGCCGCCGGTTTCGGTTTGCCACCATGTGTCAACGATCGGGCATTTACCTTTGCCCACCACATCATTGTACCAGTTCCAGGCCTCGGGGTTGATCGGTTCACCCACGGTGCCCAGCAATTTCAGATCGGACAGATCGTGTTTTTCCACCGGCGCGTTGCCATGCGCCATCAGCGCGCGCAGCGCGGTGGGGGCGGTGTAGAACTGGTTGACCTTATGCTTGGCGCATACCTCCCAGAACCGGCCGGCATCGGGATAGGTTGGCACACCTTCAAACATCAATGTGGTCGCGCCATTGGCCAGCGGCCCGTAGACGATATACGAATGCCCCGTGACCCAGCCGACATCGGCGGTGCACCAGAATATATCACCCTCATGATAATCAAAGGTAAATTCATGCGTCATGGCCGCATAGGCCAGATAGCCGCCCGAACAATGCACCACGCCCTTGGGTTTGCCGGTCGACCCCGAGGTATACAGGATAAACAGCGGATCCTCGGCGTTCATCGGGCGGGGCGGGCATTCGGGCGCGGCCGTTTCCATCAGCGCCAGCACATCCACATCGCGCCCGTCAATCCAGGTGGTCTGGTCGCCGGTGTGTTTCACCACCAGGCAGCGCACCTTGTCCGAGCAATGCAACAAGGCCGCATCGGTGTTGGATTTCAGCGCCGTCTTGCGCCCGCCACGCGGGGCGGTGTCGGCGGTGATCACCAGTTTCGCGCCGCAATCATTGATGCGGTTGGCCAGGGCATCCGGGGAAAACCCTGCAAAAACAATGGAATGGATCGCGCCAATGCGGGCACAGGCCAGCATCGCATAGGCGGCCTCGGGGATCATCGGCAGATAGATCACCACGCGATCACCGCGCATAACCCCTTGCGACAGCATGACATTTGCCATGCGGCAGACCTTTTCGTGCAGCTCGTTATAGGTGATATGCTGCGCCGCTGTGGCGGGATCATCGGGTTCGAAAATGATCGCGGTCTGCGTGCCGCGGGTCGCCAGATGGCGGTCAATGCAATTGGCCGAGACATTCAAAACGCCATCCTCGAACCATTTGATATCGACCTTGCCGAATTCAAAGCTGGTGTTCTTGACCTTGGTATAGGGCGTCATCCAATCCAGACGCTTGCCATGCTCGCCCCA
>JBOEGO010000022.1:0-78882 GCA_050633465.1 Paracoccaceae bacterium
TCACCACCCTGATCGCAAATCGGGCAATCCAGCGGGTGGTTGATCAGCAAAAATTCCATCACGCCTTCGCGCGCCTTTTTCACCATGGGCGAATTGGTTTTCACCACCGGCGGCTGGCCCTCGGGACCGGGGCGCAGATCGCGCACCTGCATCGCGCAGGACGCCGCAGGTTTGGGTGGCCCGCCCACGACTTCGACCAGACACATACGGCAGTTGCCCGCAATCGACAGACGTTCGTGGTAACAGAAACGCGGCACTTCCACGCCCGCCTCTTCGCAGGCCTGGATCAGGGTCATTGCCCCGTCCACTTCCACTTCGTTCCCGTCGATGATGATCTTGCGTAGGTCAGACATGGGGCTCACTTCGCTTTCAAAAATGCGCCGATTTGGCTCTTGCTGGCGATTTCCGCTAGGCCGACCGCGCAATAGCTTTGCGGGTTGGACGGGGAAACACCCTTGGATTTCAGATAGGCCGTGCCCTTGGCGCGCATCTTGGCCTTTTCAGAGTCGGATTTGATATAGGCCTTGATCTGGGCATCGGTGTAGCCGCGCGATTTGGCCAGCTGCGCCATATCCCACAAATACATCTGGCCCTTTAACATACGGCCCGAAATGCTGTCGCATTTCTTGCGGATTTCATCGGCGATGCCCACGGCCAAAAGGCCTTTGTTGATGTCGGCCTCCTCGGCCAACCCGGCGCGGGCGGTGGCGGGCATGGCTGTGGTCAGGGCCATCGTGAAAACGGCGGTGTTCAGTATCAGCTTCAGTTTCATAACATATCTCCTTTGATTGCAGTCAAAGGCACGGCAATTGCCGCCCCTCCATCTCTGCAAGAGATGGGTTTGCACCCGCGTGATATGCAATAACACGCCGCTAACCCGTTGATATGGTGCGAAAACAAATTCACCCTTGGCACACCCCGTTGAAATCCAGATCGCCGTCACGAATGACCAATTGCCCGTCTTCGGCATCGGGTCCAACGGCCCAGTCGACGCGGGAATTGCCGTATTGTTCGATGCAGTATTTCGTCGCCTCATAGCGTGCGGCCTCGCGGGCGCCGCTCAGGCTTTTGGCGGCGTCGCGCACAGTCACACCAAATACAGCGCGATCTTCCTTGGAGGCGGCCAAAGTGCTGCGGAAATTCTGCCCGTCAAAGGTAACCTTTTCACGCCCTGTCATCAAATCGCGTGTCTTGGCGCAGCCGGACACGGCCAGACCAAAGGCAATGACCAGCCCA
The DNA here is from genome assembly GCA_050633465.1 of Paracoccaceae bacterium. Classification (GTDB taxonomy): domain Bacteria; phylum Pseudomonadota; class Alphaproteobacteria; order Rhodobacterales; family Rhodobacteraceae; genus UBA3069. Next base: position 1,237 of record JBOEGO010000022.1, read on the forward strand.
CCACGCGAAAGTTGCACGAAAAAACGGCTCATTTGCGGATCTCCAACAATTTGCCGACCGCGCTGCGGGCCGTAATTTCCTTGCGCCCGATCACGCACAAGGCAGAGGGTTCGTCGCCCTTTTTAAAGCCGCGCGCGCGCATGAATTCAATGATGCGCGGTTTACTTTTGTCACGGCTGGTCTGCCAGGCAAGACGCGCGCCGTTAAAGCCCTGTTTGCGCTTCGACGCGATATACTGGTTTTCCGCAGCCTTCAGCGTGCCCAGTGTCACCTGCGCAGCGTAACGCTTGCGCTGTTGTTCCGGCAAGGATTTGAAGCTGGCCGGAAGCGGCCCGGTTTGCTTCAGCCAAATCCCCTCGGAGCTACACACAAGGGCAATCGCCGTGGCGGTGTTCAATTCAAACGCATAGTCCTGCGCTTCGGCAAAGAACTGTTTGTCGGTCATCTTTGCCGGCGCGGCCGCGGTGGCAGTTTGGGCCTGCGCGGTAGAAGCCGCGGGTTTTGCAGTGGTTTGCGGCGCGGTTTCAGTGGTGGTCTGGCATCCCGCAAGACCCAACGAAAGCGCGGCGGCCATGCCCCAGAAAGTCAGTTTGTTCATGCCCGCACCTCTGTTGCTGTGGCGGCGCAGCCATGGCTTTGCCATGCGGTCGCCTGTTTCAGATATGACCAGCCAAAGGCCTGATCCGTGTCGCCATCGCGGCGCAGCATGTCCAACCGCTCCAATGCTTCGGCCTGCGTCGGTTGATGCCCCGCAGGCACCCACCACATCACGAAATGCATGTCGCCCATCACTTCGAACCATTCGGCGCGGCGGTCGTAAAACTGCTTGTGAACCGTCTTGAACACGAAATTCTCCAGGCTTTCGACATCTTCCCAAACGGTCATGTTGAACACTGCCTGCGGATCATCACCAATGGCGTTTTCGGTGTTGCCTGTCCCCGGCTCCCCCGATCCTTCCATCATCCAGACGAAACCGGGCATGCGTTTGCCCATGCCGTTGATCCGGTCCAACGCCCCCATAAAATCAGCCACGCGCGGATCATCCGTCGGCGCCAACAGGCGGCCCACGTTCAATTCGGCAAGCTGCATTTTCGGGGGGGTGTTCATCCGCGCACCTCCAGAAATGATCCAACGCCGGTGCGTTTGGCCACTTCGCTGCGGGCAATCGGGCAAACCGTTGCTGCCTTGCCCTTTACCGCGCCGCGTTTCAGCAAATAATCAATGCCCTGCTTTTTCGCGCGTTCCTTGTTCACGCTGTCCACAGCAATTTTGATCTGGGTCTGCGAATAGCCCTCTTTTTTCTTTGCATCGATAAAACTGCTCGCGATCCCAACGGCCGAGCCGTGATGCAAACGCACACCCTGTTTTGCGCATAGGCCTGCCATTGCCACAGCCGTTCCCGATTGCCACATCATGTTGAACGCATCCGCATTCAACTGTTGCTGGCTGATCGGCTTGGCCGCGACGGGCGCGACACCCTGCGTCGTGGTCTGGCAACCGGCCAGCCCAAGCGCAAGCGTCACAGCGATGGCAAAGGGTTTCAGCATATCAATCACTCCGCCGCCACGGCGCTGACCTTGCCGGTCTGCTGCGCCTTGATGCGGTCTTCGATTTCATCGCGGAAATTCTTGATCAACCCCTGAATGGGCCATGCCGCCGCATCGCCAAGGGCGCAAATGGTGTGGCCTTCGACCTGTTTGGTCACGCTCAGCAGCATGTCGATCTCTTCGGGGTCCGCCTCGCCGCGCACCAGGCGGTCCATCACCCGCATCATCCAGCCGGTGCCTTCGCGGCAGGGGGTGCATTGGCCGCAGGATTCATGTTTGTAGAACTTGCTCAACCGCCAGATCGCTTTGATCACATCGGTGGATTGGTCCATCACGATCACCGCAGCGGTGCCCAACGACGATCCCTTTTCCTTGAGCGCATCAAAATCCATGATCGCATCGCGCATGTTTTCACCGCGCACCATGGGCACCGATGAACCGCCGGGGATCACCGCCTTGAGGTTGTCCCAACCGCCGCGAATACCGCCGCAATGCTTTTCGATCAGCTCCTCGAAACTGATGCTCATCGCCTCTTCGACGACGCAGGGGTTGTTCACATGGCCCGAAATCGCAAACAGTTTGGTGCCCGCATTATTGGCGCGGCCAAAGCTGGAAAACCACTCCGGCCCGCGACGCAGGATCGTCGGCACAACGGCAATGGATTCAACATTGTTCACCGTGGTCGGGCACCCATACAGGCCCGCACCGGCAGGGAATGGCGGTTTCATCCGCGGCATGCCCTTTTTGCCCTCAAGGCTCTCCAGCAGCGCGGTTTCCTCGCCGCAGATATAGGCGCCCGCGCCGTGATGCAGATACAGGTCGAAATCCCAGCCCGAACCGGATGCATTCTTGCCGATCATGCCCGCGTCATAGGCCTCGTCGATGGCGGCTTGCAGGGCCTCGCGCTCGCGGATGTATTCACCGCGAATATAGATGTAACAGGCGTGGGCCTGCATCGCGAAACTGGCAATCAGGCAGCCCTCGATCAGGGTGTGCGGATCATGGCGCATGATCTCGCGGTCCTTGCAGGTGCCGGGTTCGGATTCATCCGCGTTCACCACCAGATAGGACGGGCGGCCGTCGCTTTCCTTGGGCATGAACGACCATTTCAGACCAGTGGGGAAACCCGCACCGCCACGGCCACGCAGGCCCGATGCCTTCATCTGGTCGATGATCCAGTCGCGCCCTTTCTGGATGATGCCCGCCGTGCCATCCCAATGGCCCCGCGCCTGCGCGCCCTTCAGCGTGCGATCGTGCATCCCGTAGATATTGGTAAAGATCCGGTCCTGATCCTTGAGCATGACTTACCCCTGCCCGTTAGAATTGCTGTCCTGACGCGCGCGCCAGATCTGAAGAGAGACGACAAGCGCCCAGACAAATGCGGCAAGCGCCGCGAAATCGATCAACAAGGCATAGCGCCCCGGCAGGCCCAGTTTCGGCCCCGCCCATTGCGCCAACAGCCACAGCAGCATGGCACCCGCAATGACCAAGGCCACGGCCCTGCCCTTGCGTTCGCTGTTGCTGTGTTCTGTTTTGCTCATCATCTATTGCCAAACCGCGCCTTAATAGACGCCGCCCTTATCCACTTTCTTCGAAAATTCGGTATCGCCGCCAGCGGCCAGAGTCGCGGCCTGTTCCACCCAATTGTCGCGTGTGATGCGGCCCTTGAATTTCAGGTTGCTATCGACCCATTCGATTTCCGCATCCGTCCACTTGGCGATCTGGTCATAGTGCCAGAACCCCAATTCGTTCAGGCGCTCTTCCAGCTTGGGACCGACGCCCTTGATCTTTTTCAGATCGTCGCCACCACCATCGCGCGCCGCGCTCAGGGTTTCGGGCTGCGTGCCCTCTGCGCTATCCGCTGCCTCTGCTTTGGCGGCTGCTTTGGCGGGCTTCGCCTTTGGCTCTGCTGCTTTCGCCGCCTTGGCTTTGGCCGCATCGGCATCGGCTGCCTTTGCCACTTTGCCGGGTTTGCCCGCTGCGCTGGCCTTGGCCTCTTGCTCGGTCACGCCGGTTGCATCCGCCGGTTCACCCTTGGCGGGGCGCGGTTCATTCTTGGCGGTTTTGGTCGATGTGCGGTTGGCCGCAGCCGAGACCGCCGTATCTGCACCCACAGCCGAGGGACCAGCCTTGCCGCCCTTATTGGCCGATCCGGTCGAATTCTTGCCCAGCCACGGGGTCAACAGCGGCACTTCGGTCCCGTCAATGCGTTTCACCGTGTCGCCAATATCGGATGCCAGTTGCACGCTGGCGTTATACTGGTGTTTGCCGCTTTCAAATTCGGTCAGCGAGGACAGGCCCGACAGCGGTTCAGCCGCATAGCGGCCATTCTGCGGACCGGGGGTCGGCACCTGACCAGCGGCCAGCTCGTCGATGATCTCGCCCATGCGTTTGGCGGTCAGATCCTCGTAATAATCCTTGCCGATCTGGGCCATGGGCGCATTGGCGCAGGACCCAAGGCACTCCACCTCTTCCCATGAAAACTTGCCGTCAGCAGACAGTTGATGCGCGGCAGGCGCGATCTTGTCCTTGCAAACCGCCACCAGATCCTCGGCGCCGCAAATCATACAGGACGTGGTGCCACAAACCTGTATATGGGCCACCGATCCAACGGGTTGCAGCTGGAACATGAAATAAAACGACGCCACCTCCAGCACCCGCATATAGGCCATCCCCAGCAGGTCGGCCACGCCCTCGATCGCGGGGCGGGTCAGCCAGCCCTCTTGCTCTTGGGCGCGCCACAACAACGGGATGACCGCCGATTGCTGACGCCCTTCGGGGTATTTGGTGATCTGCCCCTCGGCCCATGCCAGATTGGCAGGGGTAAAGGCAAAGCTGTCAGGTTGTTCTTTGTGCAGTCGTCGCAGCATCAGGCACAGGCTCCGCTGGTGATCTTAACGCCGCCATCAGGCAGCTTTTCGGCCCGGTCATTGGCCAGCATAAAGGAGGTAATGGCAGTCGACTGTTCGCGCGACAGACCCGCCTGGAATTCCACCGCCAGATAATCGGGTTCGCCCACCATCTTGCAGCCGATCGTGGCGCTTGCGGCCTCGTAGGCGGCGATATCTTCGGCGGTCGTGCCCTCGGGCACCAGACCCAAACAGCCCGACAGGGTCATTACCGGAAGGATGAACAACAGCTTTTTCATCACATGGTTCCTTTGCAATAGGCAGGGCGCACCCGTGAGACCGCGCATTCGCGGTCTGCTCTGCGGTCGGGGCCGCTCATCTGTCAATCTCCCCGAACACCACATCCATGGTGCCGATGATCGCGGCCACATCGGCCAGTTGATGGCCCTTGGCCACATGATCCATCGCCTGCAAATGCAGGAAACCCGGTGCGCGCAGTTTGGCGCGATAGGGTTTGTTGCTGCCATCCGCCACCAGATAAACGCCGAACTCGCCCTTGGGCGCCTCGACCGCGGCGTATACTTCGCCCGCAGGCACGTGGAACCCTTCGGTATACAGCTTGAAGTGGTGGATCAGGGCTTCCATGGATTGCTTCATCTCGCCACGTTTGGGCGGGGTGATCTTGCCACGGGCCAGAATATCGCCCTGCCCCTCGGGGGCGCGCAGCTTCGCAATCGCCTGATGGATGATATGGGTCGACTGGCGCATTTCCTCCATGCGGACCAGATAGCGATCATAGCAATCACCATTCTTGCCCACGGGAATCTGGAAATCGAATTCGTCATAGCATTCATAAGGCTGTGCGCGTCGCAAATCCCATGCCATGCCGGACCCGCGCACCATGACGCCGGAAAACCCGTATTTCAGAATGTCGTCTTCGGTGACGATGCCGATATCCGCGTTGCGCTGTTTGAAAATCCGGTTTTCGGTCAGCAGCCCGTCGATGTCTTCCAACACCTTGGGGAATTCATTGGCCCAGATTTCGATATCATCCAGCAGGTCGTCGGGCAGGTCCTGATGCACACCGCCGGGCCGGAAATAGGCCGCGTGCAGGCGTGCGCCACAGGCCCGCTCGTAGAAAATCATCAGTTTTTCGCGTTCCTCGAACCCCCAAAGCGGCGGAGTCAGCGCGCCCACATCCATCGCCTGCGTGGTCACGTTCAACAGGTGGTTCAAAATGCGGCCGATTTCGGAATATAAAACCCGGATCAGGCTGGCGCGGCGCGGCACCTCGACCCCGGTCAGCCGTTCAATCGCCAGACACCAGGCATGTTCCTGGTTCATCGGGGCCACATAATCCAGCCGGTCGAAATAGGGCAGGTTTTGCAGATAGGTCCGCGATTCCATCAATTTTTCGGTGCCACGGTGCAGCAGGCCGATATGGGGATCGCAGCGTTCCACGATCTCGCCGTCCAGTTCCAGCACCAGACGCAACACACCATGGGCCGCAGGGTGCTGCGGACCAAAGTTGATGTTGAAATTGCGGATTTTCTGTTCGCCGGTCAGGGTATCGGTGCTGCCGTCGTCATAGGTGTTCACGCGGATATCGCCGTCCATCATTTCGCGGCCTCCTTCTCGTCACCGGGCAGGATGTATTCGGCNNGGCGGTATTCCTGCACCAGCTTGACGGGTTCATACACCACGCGCTTCAGCGCCTCGTCATAACGGACCTCGGTATAACCCGTCGTCGGGAAATCCTTGCGCAGCGGATGACCGCGAAACCCGTAATCGGTCAGCAAGCGGCGCAAATCGGGGTGGCCCGAAAACAGGATGCCGAACATATCGAACACTTCGCGTTCAAACCAGTTGGCCGAGGGATGCACCGCGTTGATCGACGGCACCATTTCATCCTCGCGCACAGACACCCGCAGGCGGATGCGCTGGTTCTGATACATCGACAGGAAATGATACACCACGTCGAACCGCTTGGCCCGTTCGGGGTAATCCACCGCCGTGATATCCACGAGGGACGAGAATTTGCAATTGGCATCGCCCAGCAGAAATTCGACCAGACCCGCGATATTGGCCGGGGCCACATCCAGATTCAGCTCGCCGTGGGTGACATCCCATGCCAGCACGCAATCGGGACGCTTGGCCGCGATATGGGTGCCCAGTTCGTTCAACGCATCAGTCATCGTCATCCCTTCCGATCAACGCTCGATCGTGCCAGTGCGGCGGATTTTGCGGGCCAGCTGCATGATACCATATAGCAGCGCCTCGGCGGTGGGGGGGCAGCCGGGCACATAGATATCAACGGGCACGATGCGGTCGCAGCCGCGCACAACGCTGTAACTGTAATGGTAATAGCCGCCGCCATTGGCACAAGAGCCCATGGAAATCACATAGCGCGGCTCCGGCATCTGGTCGTAAACCTTGCGCAGCGCGGGGGCCATTTTATTGGTCAGCGTTCCGGCCACGATCATCACATCCGACTGGCGCGGGGATGCGCGCGGCGCGATCCCGAACCGTTCGGCATCATAACGCGGCATCGAGGTGTGCATCATTTCAACCGCACAACAGGCCAGACCGAATGTCATCCAGTGCAACGATCCGGTGCGGCCCCAATTGATCAGGTCCTCGGTGGTGGTCAGCAGGAACCCCTTGTCGGCCAGCTCTGCGTTCAACGCCTGTGTCGCGACCTCGCGGTCGGCACCGGCGGTGTTCGCCCCGGTCTGAACCTTGTCAGCCATCACTCCCATTCCAGCGCACCTTTCTTCCACTCATAGGCAAATCCGGCCGTCAGCACGGCCAGAAACACCATCATCGACCAAAATCCGACCATGCTGATATCCTTGAACGCGACGGCCCAGGGAAACAGCATCGCGATTTCCAGGTCGAAAATGATGAACAGGATCGACACCAGATAGAACCGCACGTCGAACTTCATCCGCGCATCATCAAATGCGTTGAACCCGCATTCATAGGCGCTGACCTTTTCCGGGTCCGGATTGCGCACAGCCACCAGAATGGCAGCAAGGATCAAAACGATCCCGATCGCAATTGCAATTGCAAGAAAAACAAGGATGGGCAGATATTCCCGCAGCATCTCTTCCACGAGTGGCTCCTTTCACGCGCGATCAAAGCGCGGATTGCTGGCTACACTGATTGAATGTGGTTTACTCCCGCCCCCAGACAGGGTCAACCAAAGTAGCATAAATTCATGTTTCGGAATATCAAAGCGCATTTTGCGTATGCAATTGTGGACCGCACCCCCAAAAATAAGGCACTTGCCGTATTTGCCCCCCTGCCCCGATCCGGCCAAACCACTGCTAAGGAAAGATGAATCCGCCCTGCGCGTTAACCATTTTTCGGGCAGCAGTGCGAATCTCTGGCCAGATGGGCGTGAAAACAGCGGCAACAGCGCACCACCTGCTGCCACAGCCGTTTATTTACAAACCGTTACCCGACAAAAACACTTGGTCGAAACAGCCCCCTAACGCATCCAATCCGCCTTGCGTTTGTCGAAAAACGCGCCGATCCCTTCGGGCGCTTCAATGCCCTCCCAACAGGCGGCCAGTTCGGTGATGGTGTGGTTGATCACAGCCTCGTCAATCACCGGCCCCAAACGGCGCAACAATGACTTGGCACGGGCCACCGCACCGGGGGCGCAATCCAGATAGGGGTCGACCTCGGCCTCAATAGCGGTGTCCAGATCACCCGCAGGCACGGCGCGGGCCAACAGGCCCAGATCCACCGCCTCGGCGGCATCAAACCGGCGGCCCGACATGAACACGCGCCGCGCGCGCGCCTCGCCCATGCGCGCCGCAACATAGGGACCAATGGTGGCGGGGATCAGCCCCAGCCGCGTTTCGGTCAGGGCCATGGTGACACTGTCCGCCCCCACCGCCACATCACAGACCGAGGCCATGCCGACCCCGCCCCCGAATGCATTGCCCTGCACCCGCCCGATCAACGGCTTTGGCAGGGTGTTCAGCGCCTGCAACATCCACGCCAGCTTGCCCGCTTCGGCCATGCGCACGGCAGGGGGCGCGTCAAACTGCGCCCGCATCCATCCCAGATCGCCACCGGCACAAAACGACCGCCCCCGCGCTGCCAGAACCACAACCCGCACCGCACCATCCTTGGCCAATGCGCCAGCGGCCTGGGTCAGCTCGTCAATCATCTGGCCGGACAGGGCATTGTGCTTGTCGCCGCGCTCCATCCACAATGTCGCAACGCCCCGCGCATCGCGCTCTATGCTAATTGTCTGATACATCTCTCTCCCCCTCTCCCGTCAAATTTCTTTCAAAGAAATTTGACAAGAATTTTCAAAAAATTCTTGATCCCGTTGCGCCGGTTCCGGTCACCCGGCCCGCATCGCACGCGCCATATCGGCCGCACGGTGTAACACATCCATGTCCAACCCGGTGTCATAGCCCAGCGTGGCCAACCGCCCGGCGACCAGTTCCGTGGCCACATTGCCCGCCGCACCAGGAGCATAGGGGCATCCGCCCAATCCCCCCACGGCCGCATCAAACACCCGCAGGCCCGCATCCAGCGACACCGCGATATTGTCCAACGCCCGCCCGCTGGTGTCGTGGAAATGCCCCGCCAGTTGGCCGACGGGCACCACCTGTTTCACCGCATCCAACATAGAAGCCACCGCATCAGGTGCCCCGCGCCCGATGGTGTCACCCAGCGACACCTCGTAACACCCCATTCCCAACAAGGCCGCCGCGACCCGCGCCACCGCATCCGGTGCCACCGCCCCGTCATAAGGGCACTCCACCACACAAGACACATAGCCCCGCACAGGTATCCCCGCCGCACGCGCCGCCGCCGCCACAGGGGCGAACCGTTCCAGACTTTCGGCAATCGAGGCATTGATATTGGCGCGGCTGAATCCCTCGGATGCCGATCCGAAAATCGCCACCTCGTCAGCCCGCGCCGCCACGGCCCCCTCAAACCCGCGCATATTGGGCGTCAGCGCGGCATAGCGCACCCCGTCAACACGGGTGATCCCCGCCAATACATCGGCAGAATCCGCCATCTGCGGCACCCATTTGGGCGACACGAAACTGGCGCATTCAATGCGCCTGAACCCCGCCCCGCTTAAACAATCGACCAATGCAACCTTGTCAGCAGTCGCAATCTGGCGCGGCTCGTTTTGCAACCCGTCACGCGGGCCAACCTCGAATATCTCGACAAAACCCGCCACGGTCCGCCCCTCCCCTTCATTGTTCTAAAAATACCTAAAACCACCGCGCCCTAATGCGCAGTTTCCCATGCGGCATAAAACGGCTGCGTATAAATCAGGTCGGCATCCGTGTCCGACAGGCTCTTTTGAAACGCCTCCCGCTCGGTGATGCGCGCATACCACTTGGCCAGTTCGGGATGGCCGTCCAGCCTGGCAAAATAGCGCGCAATGTAAACCGCCTGCCCCACCGCCACATCACAGGCGGAAAACCCGCTGGTCAACAGGTAGTCGCGGTTTTCCACCGGGGTCGACAGGCGCGCCTCGATCGCGTCATAACATTTCAACACCCGCGCCGCCTCCAGCCGCATCACCAATGGCGAACGGTCCGCATCCTCGCGGATCACAATATGCTGCTGCGTCAGGGCCGCACAATGCTGGCTGATGGTTTCGGCAAAATGCAACCAGACCAGCCACGCCATGCGATCCATATCACCGGGCAAACGACCATAGCCCAGTTCGGGAAACCGCTCGCACAGATACTCCATGATAGCGGCGCTTTCGAACATGCGCTCGCCCTCGATCTCCAGCGCGGGCACACGGCCCGCAGGCGACAGGCTCAGGTATTCCGGATCACGCAAGGAGCGGTCAAAGGCATGTGGCACCACGCGAAAATCGACCTCTAATTCGTTCAACAACCACAACACCCGCATGGATCTGCTTTGCACACAATGATGTAGCGTAATCATAGGGCCTCCGGATCATAGAAATCCTGCGCGTAAAACCGCTGCGCCCCATCGCGTTCGCGCGCCGCCTGATAGCCGCTGCGCGCCTCGATCCGCTTGCGATAGGCGGCAAGATTGGGAAAGCCTTCCATGCGCACATAAACCGGCAGGGCAAACAGGTTGAACCCCATCATCACATCCGCCGCCGAAAACCCCGATGGCAACAACCAGTCACGCGTCGCCAGCGCCGCCTCCAACACCTGCGCTGTCGCCTCTAACCGGCGCGCCTCGATCTTTAGCACCGTTTTGGACCGCATCGCAGGATCGCGCAGAAACACCCATTGCAGGTTCAGATTGGCAATCAGATGCGCCTGCGTTTCGGCAAAATGCACCCATTGCAGGTAATCCGCCCGTTCGTCATTGCCCGGCAAACGGCCCAACCCGTGGTCGGGGCGGGTTTCGCACAGATATTCCACGATGGCACCGCTCTCCATCATCACACGCCCGTCCACCTCTAGCGCGGGCACCCGCCCCGACGGGTTCAGCGCCAGATAATCGGGGCTGCGCAATCCGCCGCCCGCAATATCATAGGTTTCAATCGCGCAATCCTCTCCCATTTCGGCCAACAGCCATAACACGCGGAACGATCGCGATGCGGGAACGTGATGAAGTCTGATCTGGCTCATGCAGCCTCTTCCTTTTCTTCTTCCTCCAGCCGGATCAGCGCCGCGCCTGCTTCGACCTGCGCACCTGCTTCTACCAGCACCTCGGCCACGATACCGTCCCGCGCCGCCAAAAGCGAATGCTCCATTTTCATAGCCTCCAGAATGGCCAGCCGCTGGCCTTCGACCACCACATCCCCCGCTGCGGCAAACACCGCCTTGACCAGTCCCGGCATCGGGGCTTCGATCACGCCGCCGCCCGCGCCCGCACTGGCAGCACGTTCCAACGGGTCAATGATGTGAAACGCCAATCCCGCGCCGCGAAACACCGTGACCAGATCGCCGCTCACCACCACCGCAGGCGCCACCGCACCATCCAGCAACCAGCCCGCAGCGCCGCGCGTTGCGATCACTTCGGCCCCATCTACACTGGCCCCATTTATGCTGATCCGCGCCAGCGCCGCGCCCTGCATATGCACCACGGCCTGCACCCGATCATCGCCCAGCGCCAAATCCATAGACCGCGCCAGCGGCGACCACAGGGTGAACCCCTGATCCCCGACAGGATCCAACAACCCCAGCGCCGCCAATGCCGCCAGCGCCATATCCGCAGGGCTGGCCGGTGCCACAGAGGTCAGCGCCGCCAGATCGCGGGCAATCAACCCGGTATCAACCTGCCCCGCCTTGAACCCGTCGTGGGCGCATAGTGCCGACAAAAACCCGATGTTGGTCACGGTTCCTGCGACTTGGGTTTTCGCCAATGCATCTGACATACGCGCCAATGCCACAGCACGGGTCGGGCCATGCACGATCACCTTGGCAATCATCGGGTCATAAAACGGGCTGATGGTATCCCCCGCACGCACGCCGCTGTCCGCCCGCGCCGTGGCGGGAAATGACAAATGCGCCAAGGTGCCCGTGGCGGGCAAAAACCCCTTTGGCACATCCTCGGCGTATAGGCGCGCCTCGAATGAATGGCCCTGAATGCGCAGCGCATCCTGCTGGGCGGGCAATGCCTCGCCGCTGGCGACACGCAACTGCCATTCCACCAGATCAACGCCTGTTATGGCCTCGGTCACGGGGTGTTCCACCTGTAGCCGCGTGTTCATTTCCATGAACCAGAACCCGTCAGGGCGCAGGCCATCCGACCCGTCCACGATAAATTCCACCGTGCCTGCGCCGCTATACCCGATTGCCTCGGCGGCGCGCACTGCGGCGGCCCCCATGGCGGCGCGCATGTCATCTGTCATGCCGGGGGCTGGGGCTTCCTCGATCACCTTTTGGTGGCGGCGTTGCAGGGAACAGTCCCGTTCAAACAAATGCACCGCGTTTGTGCCATCGCCAAACACCTGCACCTCGATGTGGCGCGGCTTGGTCACATATTTTTCGATCAAGACATCAGAATTGCCAAAGGCGGTGCGCGCCTCGCCCTGCGCGGATGCCAGCGCATCGGCGAATTCGCCCGCCGCCTCGACCAGACGCATGCCCTTACCGCCGCCACCTGCCACGGCCTTGATCAACACCGGATAGCCAATGCCATCGGCCTGCTGTTGCAAATACGCGCCGTCCTGATTGGCCCCGTGATAACCGGGCACCACCGGCACGCCTGCCTTCTCCATCAACACCTTGGCCGCGTCTTTTAACCCCATGGCGCGGATCGCATCACCAGAGGGGCCGATAAACACCAACCCCGCCGCCTGCACCGCATCGACGAATTCGGGGTTTTCCGACAGGAAACCATATCCGGGGTGGATCGCCTGTGCGCCCGTGTCCAGCGCCGCCTGAATGATCACATCACCGCGCAGATAACTGTCGCCAGGGGCCGACCCGCCGATATGCACCGCCTCGTCTGCCATGGCGACATGTTTGGCGCGGGCATCCGCATCGGAATAGACCGCAACCACACGCACCCCCATGGCCTGCGCCGTTTCCGTCACACGACAGGCAATTTCCCCACGGTTGGCAATCAAAATCTTGTCAAACATCCGCCCAGTTCCTTCCCTTGCGCCCCGATCTGAGGCCCGTAAATCATTGACGCCAACGCGCCCCTCATCCCTCAGCGATAGCGCGCCAATGCGGCCCTGGCCTCGCTGACCATCTCTTCCAGTATCTCAGCTGCGGGGCGGATATCGCGGATCAGCCCCACGGCTTCGCCGACAATCGCGGGCGCGTTATCTGCATCCCCCGCTGCCATGGCCGCCGCATAATCGGCGCGGGTCTGCGGATCGGACGGGCCATCGGCCACCCCCTGCCAGCGTTGCACCCAGTCATTGCGCAGGGTGCGAATGGTATAGGGCGCGGGCCAGTCCAGCCCCCGCGCAATATCGGGCAGGCTGGTGCGGGCGGTGTCATCGCCCGCCGCCCTGATCGCCGCCGCGTGAAACCCTGCGGGCACCAATGCCTCGGCACTGGCCCAGAACCGCGAGCCGACCAAAACCCCGTCCGCCCCCAGCATCAGCGCCGCCGCCAGCCCGCGCCCGTCGGCAATGCCACCCGCCGCCAGCACCAGCGCCTGCGCGCCCACGGCGTCCACCACCTCGGGCACCAAGGCCAGCGTGCCGCGTGTGGCCCCGTGCCCGCCCGCCTCGCCGCCCTGCGCGATGATCACATCCGCGCCCAGCGCCGCCGCCTGCTGCGCCTGCGCCACGGTCTGCACCTGCGCAAACACCGGCACGCCCGCATCGCGTGCCAATGGCATGAACGGCGCAAAATCCCCGAACGAAAAGAACAAACCACGCGGCCCCCGCGCCAGAACATCGGCCACCAAGGGCAAACCGCCCCCCGCCCCCTGCGCCAGTTTCCAGGTGATGAACCCACAGCCCACAGGATCATTGCCCGCCGCCGCGATCTGTGCCGCGATCCAGTCGGGGTCGCTGTAACCGCCACCGATAAACCCCAAACCACCGGCCCGCGTCACCGCCGCTGCCAAAGCGCCGCCCGCAGCCATCGCCATCGGTGCCGACACCACCGGCACATCCAACCCAAAGCGTTCTGTGAAACGTGTTTTCATGCTGCCTCCTCCGGCACCAGCCGTTCAAATCTGTGACGATACAACAGGTTGGGCCGCACCCCGTCCGCCCAGTAAACCATCAGCGGCGCACTGAAAGGCAGGGTTGGGATCAACATCACCCACACCAAAACCCAAGCCGCCGGATGCCGCCGATACAGCAACACCGCCGTCACAACCCCGAATGCAAAACAGACCAGCACAATCAGCCATTGCCAGACCGAAACCTGATCCATCAGAAAAACCATGGCAACCAAAGGCCCGGACCCATAGATCAGAACAAAGGCCAGAACCGCCCAGACCCAGCCCAGCCGCGCCGCCAAAGGGTGCGCCATTGCAAACCGCTCCCCTGTATATACCCACTCCCATTCACGAATGCCGCGCCCCCTGCGCGACAGACGCGCAGCACGGGCATGGCCCCATGGAAATGCAATGCGGGCCATCATCACGATGGCCGAGAAAGCGATGGCAAATTGAACCAGCAGTCCGGCCACCGGCCACCCCGCCACCGCCAGCAAACGCCCCAGCTGCACCGCGCCCAGCAGCCACACCATCAGCACCAGAACCAGCGCAGGCACCTTGCCCGGCATCCCGAACCACAACAGCAGGGCGCAAATCACCGCCACCACCCCAACCGACAGCCCAATGGGCAACACATGCGCCCCGCCCCAAATCGCCCCGGCACAGCACAGCAAAACGACCACCGCAACCGGCAGTAAAAACGCCGCATATACCGCCCGTCGCGCGGGCGCAGGATTGCGCAAGGCCTGCATCATCCCCCTACATCCGGAACAGGCCGAATTTCGTCGGCTCGATCGGGGCGCACAGGCTGGCGGACAGGCTCAACGCCAGAACATCGCGGGCCTTGCGCGGGTCGACAATACCATCGTCCCACATGCGGGCGGATGCATACAACGGATGCGACTGGCGCTCGAACATTTCAATGGTGGGGCGTTTGAATTCGGCCTCGTCCTCGGCGGACCATTCCCCGCCCTGACGTTCAATGCCGTCGCGTTTCACCGTGGCCAATACGCCCGCCGCCTGTTCGCCGCCCATCACGCTGATGCGGCTGTTGGGCCATGACCACATGAACCGCGGCTGGTATGCCCGCCCGGCCATGCCGTAATTGCCCGCGCCGAATGATCCGCCCACAACCATGGTGATTTTGGGCACGTTTGTCGTGGCCACCGCCGTCACCATTTTGGCCCCGTGGCGGGCTATGCCTTCGTTCTCGTATTTGCGGCCCACCATGAATCCGGTGATATTTTGCAAGAATACCAGCGGGATATTGCGCTGGCTGCACAGTTCGACAAAATGCGCGCCCTTTTGCGCGGCCTCTGAAAACAGCACGCCATTGTTGGCGACAATCCCCACCGGACAGCCCTTGATATGGGCAAACCCCGTGACCAGAGTTTCCCCGAAACGCGGTTTGAATTCATCAAAACGGCTGCCATCGACCACCCGTGCGATCACCTCGCGGATGTCATATGGCGTGCGCAATCCGGCGGGGACCACGCCGAAAATCTCCTCGGGGTCATAGGCGGGATCCTCGGGGGATTGCCACTGCACCGTCGCGGGTTTGGCGCGGTTCAGATGGCTGACGGCGCGGCGCGCCAAGGCCAGCGCATGGGCGTCATCCTCGGCCAGATAATCGGCCACGCCGGACAGGCGGGTGTGCACATCGCCCCCGCCCAGATCCTCGGCGCTGACCACCTCGCCCGTGGCGGCCTTGACCAGCGGCGGACCGGCCAGAAAAATCGTGCCCTGTTCCTTGACGATGATGGTCACATCCGACATCGCAGGCACATATGCACCGCCCGCCGTGCAGGAGCCCATCACCACCGCAATTTGCGGAATGCCCTTGGCCGACATCCGCGCCTGATTGTAAAAAATCCGCCCGAAATGGTCGCGGTCGGGGAATACCTCGTCCTGATTGGGCAGGTTGGCCCCACCGGAATCCACCAGATAAATGCAGGGCAAATGGCATTCCTCGGCGATCTCTTGCGCGCGCAGGTGCTTTTTCACCGTCATCGGATAATAGGTGCCGCCCTTTACCGTGGCATCATTGCAGATGACCATGCATTCCAGCCCCTGAACACGGCCAATCCCCGCAATCACCCCCGCCGCTGGGGCGGCATTGTCATATAGATCATGCGCCGCCGTCGCGCCGACCTCCAGAAAGGGCGATCCCGCATCCAACAGGTTCGCCACCCGATCCCGTGGCAACATCTTGCCCCGCGACAGATGGCGTTCGCGTGACCGCGCCCCGCCACCCGCAGCGGCCAGTGCGGCGGCTTCCTCGACCAGACGCAGGGCCTCCAGATGGCCCGCCCGATTGGCCCGCGCCTCCTCGCTCCCCGCGATGAATGACGATTTCAGCTTCATGTCACACTCTCCCTTTCGATCCTGTGCGGATCAATCCTGCGTTTGCGCCGGTTTGCGTGCCTGTGGCCGCTGTGGTGGCGGCACCTGCGCCCAGCCCGCATTCACCGCATCCGGCGTGGCATTCATATATCGCGCCAGTTGCCATGCCAGAACGGCGCGTTCCAATCGGCGGTTGGCCTCGCGGGCCTCGCACCAGACCTGCATCACCTCTGTGGTGCCCGCGCAATCCGGCCCTGCGGACCGGTCATGCGCCATGGCGTAAAACCGGGGATACAGGTCACCCGACCATTCCCCCGCCTGCCCCGCCACCGCATCCGGCGCGGGCAGCGTGGCCAGCACAGCGGCGCGCCATGCCTGTTGTTCCGCCGCCAGACGCCGCTGGCAGGGCAGTGGCGCGTCCGACGCATCGCAAATCATAATCGCCGCCGTGCCGCATACCTCGATCCCGCGGGCATCGCCGATGTTAAACACATCCGGCGCGGTTTGCGCATGGGCCAGTGCGCGTTCATATCGCGCAACCTCCTGATCCATACAAAGCGCGAATTTCGGCAAATCATCGGCCATGGCCGCAGCTGACCAAAACAGCCAAACCAGAGAGACAAGACCAAGCCCCCCCTTCACGACATGCCCTCCGCCATGGCGCGGGCCTTCAAATCCTTGCGGATCACCTTGCCCGTCACCGTCATCGGCAGCGCATCCAGAAACGATATTTCCCTTGGGTATGAATGCCTTGCGACGCGGGTTTTGACGTGATCCACCAATTCCGCGGCCAATGCATCGCTGCCCGTGACACCGGATTTCAACACCACATAGGCCTTGACGATTTCACTGCGCAGCGCATCGGGTTTGCCCACCACCCCCACCGTGGACACCGCCGGATGGGTCATCAGGCAATCCTCGATCTCGGACGGGCCGATGCGATAGCCCGCGCTGGAAATCACGTCATCCTCGCGGCCCATGAACCGCAGGTATTCCCCGTCCCACATGCCGCGATCGCCGGTCAGCATCCAGTCGCCGATGAATTTTTCCGCCGTGGCACTGGCATTGTTCCAATAGCCCAGCATCATCGAGGCCGCCCCACGCCGGATCGCCACGTCACCCTCGGCCCCGCGCCCAACCGCAACGGGCGTGCCATCCGGCCCCAAAACGGCAATGTCGAACCCCGGCGCGGGCTTGCCGATACAGCCGGGGCGCGCGTCAAACAACGCCCCGCAGGACGAGGCCACCATATTGCATTCGGTCTGGCCGTAGAATTCGTTGATATCGACGCCCAGCGCGCTGCGCCCCCATGCCAGCATTTGCGCGCCCAGCGGTTCACCGCCCGACGCGACCGTGCGCAACCCCGCCAGTTCCGCGCCTTCGGTTTTCAGCATCCGCAACGCGGTGGGCGGGAAAAACACGTTGCGCACGCTGTGTTGCGCGATGATGCGGGCGCATTCCGCCACGGTGAATTTGTCCATCCGCGCCGCCACCACAGGCACGCCCAGCGCCAGCCCCGGCATGGCCACATCGAACAACCCGCCGATCCATGCCCAATCCGCAGGGGTCCAGATGACATCGCCCGGCTGGCCCAGAAAATCATGGCTCATTTCCACACCGGGCAGATGGCCCGCCAGCATCCGGTGGCCATGTAATGCGCCCTTGGGTGCGCCCGTGGTGCCGGATGTGTATACCAAAACCGCAGGGTCATCCGCGCCCGTGTCGGCTGGGGTGAACGGCCTGCCCTCCAATCCGGCCGCCGCCGCATCCTCGGGCACCAGGGTATCGCCACCCCAAGCCGCCAACCCGTCATGCGGCGCGCCGTCACCGATCACCAGCCGCGCCCCCGCATCCTCCAGCCGGATCCGCAGGGCATCGGCGCCAAACAGTTTGAACAGCGGGATCGACACGGCCCCCAGTTTCCAGATCGCGATATGCGCCGCCGCCGTCCAGGCCGACTGGCTGCGCAGCACGCCCACGCGATCACCGCGCAAAACGCCACGCGCCTGCAACGCCCGCGCCAGCCCATCCGCCATGACGCGCAAGGCCGCGTAATCGACCGGCCCCAACGCCTGATCCAGTATCGCCACGCGCGTGGGGTCCGCCACCGCCCAATCATCACAAACCTGCGCCGCCATGTTCAACCGCGCCGGAATATCCCAGCGAAATCCGTCCCTTAGCGCCTGATATGATGACACGCGGGGCAGCATCAACCCGCTGGTCCCAGCGTCGACAAATACAGCGCCTGTTCGCCCGTTTCATGCATGATACAGGTCAGATGCGCTGGCCCCGCACCGGTGCCCCCCTGAAAAAACGTCGCCTCCAACCCGCATTTCGCATCACGGAACTTGATCCATGCGCGCTGCATATCCAGCAGCGCCTGCG
This sequence comes from Paracoccaceae bacterium, assembly GCA_050633465.1. Taxonomy (GTDB): domain Bacteria; phylum Pseudomonadota; class Alphaproteobacteria; order Rhodobacterales; family Rhodobacteraceae; genus UBA3069. The sequence goes on from JBOEGO010000022.1 coordinate 19,970, forward strand.
CCTGCACATTCAGGGGCGGCTGCGCCCCGGCGTCACGCTGCTTCATCCAGTCGCGCGCATCCTGATAGGCAAAGTTCAACCACTCGTCCCACCATTTCAATTCCATATCCAGACAGGCGGACATGCCATAGGTGGAATAGCCGCCGGGCTGCTCCATGCACTGGTTTGCCGCCACACCGATACAGGCGGATTTGTCACCGTCCGGCCCTGCATCCTCCAGACACATCTGCAATATGGTTTCGTCCAGCCGCAAATCCTGCGCAGAGGCAGGGGCGGCCAGACCCGCCAATGCCAGCAGCGCCAGCGCCCTCATGCCATGGACCCCATCATTTCGCGACCAATCAACATGCGGCGAATTTCCGATGTGCCCGCGCCGATCTCCATCAACTTGGCATCGCGGAAAATCCGGCCCACATGGCTGTCCGACAGGAAACCGGCCCCGCCCAGCGCCTGCACCGCCTGATGCGCCACCACCATGGCCTCCTCCGAGGCATACAGGCAACAGGCCGCCGCATCCTGACGCGTGACCTCGCCGCGATCACAGGCGCGTGCCACCTCGTATACATAGGCGCGGGCCGAATTCATTTTCGTATACATATCCGCGATCTTGCCCTGCATCAGCTGGAAATCCCCGATCGGCTGACCGAATTGCTTGCGCTCTGCGATATAGGGCATGACCTCGTCCAGACAGGCGGCCATGATGCCGGTGCCGATGCCCGCCAGAACCACCCGTTCGTAATCCAGCCCCGACATCAGAACGCGCACGCCGCGCCCCTCCTCGCCCAGCACTTTTTCAAACGGCACCTCGACGTTATCAAACAACAATTCGGCGGTGTTGCTGCCCCGCATCCCCAGCTTGTCGAAATGCGCCCCCGTGCTGAACCCTTTCATGGATTTCTCCACAATAAATGCCGTGATCCCCTTGGACCCCGCATCGGGGTCGGTTTTGGCGTAAACCACCAATGTATCGGCGTCCGGCCCGTTGGTGATCCAGTATTTATTGCCGTTCAGCACATAGTATCCGTTGCGCTTCTCGGCGCGCAACTTCATCGAAACCACATCCGATCCGGCCGAGGGTTCCGACATGGCCAATGCGCCCACAGATGTCCCCGCCAGCAATCCGGGCAGGTATTTCTGCTTCTGCTCCTCGCTGCCGTTCAGCTTGATCTGGTTCACACACAGGTTGGAATGCGCCCCGTATGACAGCGACACCGAAGCCGAGGCCCGCGCGATTTCCTCGACCGCGACCACATGCGCAAGGTATGACATGCCCGCGCCGCCATATGCTTCGGGAGTGGTGATGCCCAGCAGGCCCAATTCGCCCATCTCGGGCCATAACTCATTGGGGAAACTGTTGCTCTTGTCGATCTCATGCGCCATCGGCTTGATGCGCTCTTGTGCCCAGCGATGCACCATATCGCGCAGCGCATTCACATCCTCGCCCAGATCAAATTTCATCACTGCGTTGAACATCTGCTCCCCCTCCCGAAAGTTATTGAACACTTGTTCAGTTAACCCCACCCTCCGAGTCGAGTCAACGGCTGATGCAGATCATTTCAGGACTTGGCAGGCCGCGCAAAATCGTAAATAAACTATTAACATGTATCCCATTTAACGATTTGCCGCGTCCCACTGGCGCGCAGGCCACCAGCTGCCACTGCGCTCCCCATCCAAATCAATTGCAACACAGGCAAATTACAGGCAAATTATGACACTTAACTATTACGCCAACTCACCCGATTTTCTGGTCAATGCCTTCTTCTCGGGCACCTCGAACCCGTTATTTGTATCCTATGATGAAAGCCTTGATGGTCAGGTCGTCCTCGAAAACGCTACCACCAATTACAGCGTGACCGTGGTGACCGCCTCCCCCAACTCGCTGGAAAGCTACTTTCACTTCGGCACTCCGGTTGACGCCTCTGCTGAAATCCTCGCGATGTTTGTCAGGGATGCCAGCGACAACATTGTGGCGCATCTCGATTATAACGGGCCAACGGCGCTAAACGCCGCAAGCTTCATTCATACCCTCGAAACTGTTGATGCGACCGGAAACCTGTCCCTTCTGTCAGACATCGCCCAACACCCCCTCACCCCCTATCAGCAGCAGGTTTTTTCCGCCGCAGATATGCCGGAATCCAGCGGCCCATACACATTTTTCATGACGTTTCTGCCTGAATATCTCTGGCATGATACCTATCAGATCACCGGCTCGGCCTTCGATGATTATATGCACCCCACCGGCTCCTCCTCTCAGGTGCAATTGCTGCACGGCGGTGCGGGCAATGACACGATGATCAGCTATAATTCCGCCAGTCTTTATTATGGCGACAGCGGCGATGATACATTCGAGGCACGCGGAACAACCGGCGCCAGCTTTGACGGCGGCACAGGCACCGACATGGCCGATTACGCCAGAGCCGTCGAAGATTTCACAGTCGCGGTTATCGGCGGCGGCGCCGCGCAGGTCACACGCAGTGGCCTCACCGATACGATTTCAAACACCGAATACCTGCTCTTTCATCGCTCCGCGAGTGGCGAAACATTCAGCACGCTTTACGATCTGGCCGGGCAACACGACTGGTTCAGCGTCACCCAAACGACGAATGCCAGCGACGAACAGACCGCGCTGTCACTTGAATTCGCCAACGGGCGCACGGTGACCTATCAGTTTGACGGCACCACACGCACAGGCCGCACAACCAGCGACAACAACGACAACTACGGCTGGACCAGCATCACCGATACGCTCGACCTGCTGGGGCGCATCACCCAGCGCAGCACATTGCTGGATAGCGGCCTGACCGCCAATACCACCTATGCGCCGGATGGCAGCAGCACCCGCACCACCCTTGATGCTGCGGATGACTTTGTTTGGGCCAGCGTCGCCTCCACCTATGACAATACCGGCACGCTGACCTCGCATATCGTCACATTCGACAACGGGATCGAACGCAATTCTGCCTATACTGCGGGGCAACTCAGCACCATCACCATCACCGATGGCAATGATAACCACGGCTGGGACAGGGTGGTCGATACCTATAACTCTGCAGGGTTCAACACCGCGCGCGATGTCTATCTGGATGATGGCAGCACCACGCATTTCGAATACCTGCCGCTGGGCTGATATATCCGGCGATCGGGCGGGCCGCGATCCGGCCTGCCCTGCGCCGTTCATCCCTGCACGGCGCGGATCTGTGGCGCGTCACCTCTCGACACGGCCCGAATTACAGCATGCGCCCCATCGGACAGCCCCCAAGGCAAAGTCCAGCGCAATGTCCCCAACCGCGACCACATGCACACGGCATGACACCCCGCGCCGCCATATGCTTCGGCGGTGGCGCTGCCCAGCAGGCCCATTTCGCCCGCCTCGGGCCATAACTCATTGGGGGAACTGTTGCTCTTGTCGATCTCCTGCGCCATCGGCTTGATGCGCTCTTGTGCCCGGCGATGCACCATATCACGCAGCGCATTCACATCCTCGCCCGGATCAAATTTCATCACTGCATTGAGCATCTGCGCATCGTCCCTATCAAATCAACCGCCAGGTCCGATCATTTCAGGACTTGGCAGACCGCAGATAATCGTGAATAAACTGTTAATATGTATTTCAATTAACGATTTGCCGCGTCTCACTGGCGCGCAGGCAAACACCTGCCGCTGCACCCACACATCGAAATCAATTGCAACACAGGCAGATCATGACTCTCATCTATTACGCCAACTCACCCAATTTTTTCACCGATACATTTTATTCCGGCTTCTCAATGGTCGGGACAGACGTGCTGATTGATGGAAATGTCTCTGTCGAACACCCGATCACAGGCTATCGTGCAGAATTCACAACCGACATCCCGGCAGAGCTGGAGGCCTACTTCAATGCAGACATCCCAGCCTTCTCCGCCACTGTCAGCCAGATCGACTTCTACGACGGCTTCAACAACCTTGTTGCGCAGGTCGTCTATGACCTCACGCCAGCGCTAAGCGCAGCCGATCTGACCTTTTACCTTGAATTCTATGAAATTGTCGGCGCTCCGTCATTATTAACCACGATCATGCAAAATGCGGCGCTTGGCCCGGTCAGCGCCATATTCGATGCCAGTTTCCTGGCACCCGCCGCCGGAGAGTTCACGCTCGATACCCAGGCCATACCCACATATATCTGGTCCACCTACTCCACCCTTTATGCCTCACAACACGACGACCGGCTTCAGGCCAGCGGCGAAATCTCGCAAACGATCTATGGGCAAGGCGGCAATGACACGATGATCGGGTCCTCCCGCTCCCATATTTTTTATGGTGGTGCCGGCGATGACACCTTTGTCGGTTCCACCAACGGCACGCAATTCTTTGGCGAAGACGGGGTCGATGTCGCCAGCTTCAACGGAATCTATTCAGATTTCCTGATCTCCACCGGATTTACCGGATCAGCCACCGTAATTGGATTTGGCGGGGCTGACACGCTGGTCTCTACCGAATACATTAAATTCGAAAACTTCAATGGCGTGGGCTACGTGACCACACATGTCGACCTGTTCAATCTGCACGGCTGGTCGCGCAGCACCCAAACCAACAACCTGGCTGACCAGCAAACCGCACTGGAAATCATCTATGATGATGGGCGCCAGATGACCTACAGCTTTAGCGGGACCACCCGCATAGGGCGGGTCACAACCGACGTGAACGATGGCCACGGATGGACCACAATCACCGAAACCTTCAACTTTGCGGGGCAGGTCGACACTCGCAACATCGTTGATGACAACGGTCTGACCTTTTACACCACCTTTGCGCCGGATGGCAGCAGCACCCGCACCGTCACCGATGCTGCGGATGATTTCCAATGGGCCAGCGTCGCCACCGCCTATGACAACAGCAGCACGCTGACCTCGCATGTCGTCACATTCGACAACGGGATCGAACGCAATTCTGCCTATACTGCGGGGCAACTCAGCACCATCACCATCACCGATGGCAATGATAGCTACGGCTGGGACAGGGTGGTCGATACCTATAACTCTGCAGGGTTCAACACCGCGCGCGATGTCTATCTGGATGACGGCAGCACCACGCATTTCGAATACCTGCCGCTGGGCTGATATATCCGGCGATCGGGCGGGCCGCGATCCGGCCTGCCCTGCACCGTTCACCCTTGCACGGCGCGGATCTGTGGCGCGTCACCTCTCGACATGGTCCAAAATACAGCATGCGCCCCTCGGGGCGCATTCCGCCGGATCACTGCGGACGCGTCGCTGCGGACGCATCGTTGCCGGCCTCACCCTTGCTGAAAAACCGCCGCAACCTCGGCGCGGATGATGCGGGCGATCTGGGCGCAGTCCGCTAATGAAAACGTCAGCGGCAGGCGCATGTCGACAATGCCGCGCAACACGCGGTCTGTGGCGGGCATGGGCGGCGCATCGACATAGCGCCAACTGTCATAACGGCTGGTGAACCCGCTTGGCTCTGCCCCGCCGAACCATTTCAATTCGACCCCACGGGCCAGACAGCGCGCCAGCACCTCGTTTATCGCCGCGTCCGACCAATCCAGCAGCAAAAACTGGATGGATGACCCGACATAACTTTCATCCGCAGGGCGCGTGACCAACATCAAACCCGCCGTGTCGCGCAGCCCCTCCTCGACCACACGATAACGCGCATTCCACGCCTCGCTGCGCGCTGGCAGGGTTTTCAACTGTGGCCGCAGGATCGCCGCGCGCAAATGGTCCATCCGCCCCGACACATTGGGCGTGTCGTATTTCACAGCCTCGAACACCGCCGCATCGGGCGCCGCGCCATGGCGACCGTATAACATATAAGACCCCGACAGCATCACCGCCCTTGCGGCGATTTCAGCGTCATTGGTGACCAGCAAACCGCCCTCGCCCGAATTCATATGCTTATAGGTCTGGGTCGAAAAACACCCCACCACCCCGTCCGCCCCGGACAAGCGGCCGCGCCAACGCGCACCCATGGTGTGGGCGCAATCCTCGATCACCTTGATGCCATGCGCCGCGCAAATATCCAGCAAACGGTCCATGTCGCACAGATGCCCGCGCATATGCGACAGCATCAGCACATCGGCCATACCGGCCTTGGCCTCCAGATCATCCAGATCAATCACCAGCCCCTCGGTGACGCCCACAAACACCGGCACCGCACCGATGCTGGCAATCGCACCGGGCACCGGGGCCAGCGTGAATGCATTGGTCAACACGCGATCCCCCGCCTGCACCCCGACGGCACGCAAAGCACAGGCCAGCGCATACCCCCCCGAGGCCACCGCCACGCAGTATTCCACCCCCATGTAATCGGCGAATTCACGTTCCAGCGCCGAAACCTCGCCCTGTTCGTCACCAACCAGATTGTAACGGTGCAACCGCCCCGATTGCATCACCTCGACGGCGCGGGCAATCGCATCTTTGGGGATAGGTTCCTGCTGGGTGAAATTGCCCGCGAACCGCTCAACCGCTTCATCCATCACACGAACTCCGAACTGCAAGTGATTAATATTGCGTTAAAATGTGATCAGGCGACAGGCGCACCGATCAGCCCCTCAACCACGCCGGACAACTCGCGGTAATGATCAATCATCGCCTCGGGGTGCAATGCCGCCACATCGCGCCCCGCAGGGCCGAATGTCACCAACAGCGACGGCACCCCCGCCGCCCGCGCGGTTTCCCGATCGGTCGGGGTGTCCCCCACCAACAGCGCCCGCTCCATCACGCCACCGGCCCGCGCCACCGCCTCGCGCAGGGGGGCGGGGTCGGGCTTGCGCACCGGCAATGTATCGGCCCCGACCAGCGAATGAAACAACCCGCGTGCGCCCATTTCCTGCATCAACTGCTCGGCCAGCGCGGCGGGTTTATTGGTGCAGATGCCGGTGCGATAGCCCGCGCTGCGCAGGGCCTCGACCGCCTCTAGCGTGCCATCGTAAAACCGCGTGTGGTGGGCAATATCCGCGGCATAGGCCTCTAACAACACCGGATACCAACGGTCGATATCGGCCTTGCGGCCCAACCGCTCGAACCCCAGCGCCAGCATCGCCCGCCCGCCCTTTTGCATCGCCGTTATCGCATCGGTGGACACATCCAGCACCGCGCCTTCGCCCATCTGCGCGAAACACACATTCGCCGCCGCGACCAGATCACCGCCCGTATCCGCCAATGTCCCATCCAGATCAAAGATAACCGTGCCCATGCGCGCCCTTTCCGCAAATTCCCGCCGCAGCCTGTGTCAGCTTGCAACATTCCTTGATGCCCGTAAGGAGTTCCAGCCTTGCGCGCCCATGCTGAACGGATAAAACAGGCGCAACCGAATAACAAAGAGTAAATGGCATGAGCATAGCATTGGTCATCCTCGCTGCTGGCAAAGGCACGCGGATGCAATCGGACCTACCCAAAGTGTTGCACAGGGTGGCAGGCGCCCCCCTGCTGGTCCATGCCATGAAATCGGGCGAGGCACTGGACCCGTCGCGCATCATCGTTGTTGCTGGCCATGGTGCCGATCTGGTGACCGCCGCCGCCACCGATTGGCAACCCGCCGCACAGATCGTGCTGCAACAGGAACAGCTGGGCACCGGCCACGCCGTCGATCAGGCCCGCGCCCATCTGGCGGATTTCGACGGCGATGTGATCGTGCTATATGGCGACACCCCGTTTATCCGGCCTGAAACGCTCGATACCATGCTGACCGCCCGCGCCAGCAACGATGTGGTCGTGCTGGGCTTCGAGGCCGCCGACCCGGGCCGCTATGGCCGTCTGGTGATGGATGGGCAGACGCTGGATAAAATCGTTGAATTCAAGGATGCAACAGATCAGGAACGCCTGATAACCCTATGTAATTCCGGCGTGATCTGCGCCAGCCGCGAAACGCTGTTTGACCTGTTAACGGCGATTGATAACAGCAACGCCAGCGGCGAATACTACCTGACCGACATCATCGGGCTGGCCCGTGCGCGCGGGCTGTCCGCCACCGCCGTCACCTGCGATGAAACCGAAACCATGGGCATCAATTCCCGCGCCGAACTGTCCATCGCGGAAACCGCGTTTCAGGCCAGAATGCGCGCCGAAATGACCGAGGTCGGCGTCTATATGCCAGCCCCCGAAACCGTGTATTTCAGCCATGACACCGTGATCGGCCGCGACGCCACCGTGGAACAATTCGTCGTGTTCGGCCCCGGTGCCAGCGTCGAATCCGGCGCAACCATCCGCGCATTTTCCCACCTCGAGGGATGCCACGTATCGCAAGGCGCCAGCGTCGGCCCCTATGCCCGCCTGCGCCCGGGTGCCGAACTGAACGAAAACGTCCATGTCGGCAATTTCGTCGAAATCAAAAACGCGATCCTGCACGAGGGCGCAAAGGCGGGCCACCTGTCATACATCGGTGACGCCGACATCGGCGCGGGCACCAATATCGGCGCGGGCACCATCACCTGTAATTACGACGGCGTGATGAAACACCGCACCACCGTCGGGCGCGAGGCATTCATCGGGTCCAACACCATGCTGGTCGCGCCGGTCACTGTGGGCGATTATGCCCTGACTGCATCGGGGTCGGTCATCACCATGAACGTCCCCTCCGAGGCCCTGTCACTGGCACGCGCCAAGCAGGTCAACAAACCGGGCCTCGCCACGAAATTGTTTGATAAATTAAAATCTATTAAAGCGAACAAGGGATAAAGGGGCATATTATGTGCGGTATTGTCGGGGTTCTGGGCAGCCATGAAGTTGCGCCCATTCTGGTCGAGGCGCTGAAACGGCTGGAATACCGGGGCTATGACAGCGCCGGTATCGCCACCATCAATGACGGCGTGCTGGACCGCCGCCGCGCTGTGGGCAAACTGGTCAATCTGTCGGATGAACTGGTGCATAACCCGCTGGCGGGCAAATCCGGCATCGGCCACACCCGCTGGGCCACCCATGGCGCACCATCCGTCACCAATGCCCATCCGCATCAGGCGGGCCGCGTCGCCGTGGTGCATAACGGCATCATCGAAAATTTCCGCGAATTGCGCGCCGAACTGGCCGCAAAGGGGCGCAATTTCGTCACCGAAACCGACACCGAAACCGTGGCCCTGCTTTGCGCCGAATATCTGGATAGCGGCAACAGCCCCCGCGAGGCCGCGCAGAAAACCCTGGCCCGTCTGGACGGCGCATTCGCGCTGGCCTTCCTGTTTCATGGCGAAGAAGACCTGATGATCGCGGCACGCAAGGGGTCGCCGCTGGCCATCGGCCATGGTGACGGCGAAATGTATGTGGGCTCGGACGCCATCGCGCTGGCCCCCCTGACCGACCGCATCACCTATCTGGACGAAGGCGACTGGGCCGTGCTGACCCGCAGCACGCTGGATATCCGCAACGCAGACGGCGAACAGGTGTCGCGCCCGATGAAAAAGATCCAGATCGACAGCGCCATGATCGACAAGGGCGGGCATAAACACTTTATGTCCAAGGAGATAGCCGAACAACCGCTGGTGCTGGGCGAGGCGGTGCGCCATTACCTGTCGGATGACGGGCAAACCGTATCCCTCCCCGATGATCTGGATTTCACACAGGTCGAACGCCTGACCATGGTCGCCTGCGGCACCGCCTATTACGCCTGCCTGACCGCGAAATACTGGTTCGAACAACTGGCCCGTATTCCGGTCGAGGTCGACGTGGCATCCGAATTCCGCTACCGCGAACCGCCCGTGACTAAGGGCACCGTGGCCCTGTTCGTCAGCCAGTCGGGCGAAACCGCCGATACGCTGGCGGCCCTGCGTTACTGCGCGGGCAAGGCCGATAAAATCCTGTCGGTGGTCAATGTCGCCGAAAGCTCGATCGCAAGGGAAAGCGATCTGGCGCTGCCCATTCTGGCAGGCACCGAAATCGGCGTGGCCTCGACCAAGGCATTCACCTGCCAGCTGACGGTGCTGTTGATGCTGGCGCTGAAAGCCGCCGAACAAAAGGGCACGCTGACGCCCGAACGCGTGGCCGACCTGTTGTCGCATCTGCGCGCACTGCCCGGTGTGATGAACGCCGCCCTGACGCTGGACAAGCCGGTGAAAAAGGTCGCGCGCAAGATCGCCGAGGCATCCGACACCCTGTTCCTTGGCCGTGGCGTGATGTTCCCCCTGGCACTAGAGGGCGCGCTGAAACTCAAGGAAATCAGCTATATCCACGCCGAAGCCTATGCATCGGGCGAATTGAAACACGGCCCCATCGCATTGATCGACAAAACCATGCCCGTGGTGGTCATGGCCCCGCGTGACACCCTGTTCGACAAAACCGTATCCAACATGCAAGAGGTGATGGCACGCGGCGGCAAGGTGCTGTTGATATCCGACGCGCAGGGGCTATCAGAGGCAGGCGAAGGCATCTGGCAATCCATCGAAATGCCACAGGTCGACCCCGTATTGACCCCGATCCTATACGCCCTGCCCGCACAATTGCTGGCCTATCACACCGCCGTCGCCAAAGGCACCGATGTCGACCAACCCCGCAATCTGGCCAAATCGGTGACAGTGGAATGAGCAATGAAATGACCCTTGATGACGCGCTGACCCAGCTGAAATCCCATATCGAACCCGACCGCGCCGCAGGCATGGCCGAATACCATAAGGTGCCGCGCGATTATCTGGGCATTCCCAATACCGCGCTGAATGACGTGACCAAATCATGGCGTCAGGCGATGGATGTGCCCGAACGTGTCGCATTGGCCAGCGCCCTTTGGGATACCAATATATTCGAATGCCGTCTGGCCGCGGCCAAACTGTTGACACAGGCCCGGATCAAGGATGATCAGGCGATCTGGGATCTGATCCAGTCATGGCTGCCCGATCTGGACAGCTGGGCGATTGCCGATCACGTGATGATGGCGGGACAAAAACGGCTGGTCGCCCATCCCGACCGGATCGAGGACGTGGCCCAATGGGTCAAATCCCCCAGCCACTGGATTCGCCGTGCCGCCATGGTCGTGACCCTGCCCTATACCAAACAGAACCACCCCAAACCCGACGAATTGCTGATCCGCCAGCGGGTCATGGGCTGGGCCGCCGATTACGTGCGCGACCCAGAATGGTTCATCCAGAAATCGGTGGCATGGTGGCTGCGCGACCTGTCAAAACACGACCCCGAACGGGTGGTCTATTTCATGTCGAACCACGCCAAACACATGAAACCCTTTGCCCGCAAAGAGGCCGAAAAATATCTGAACGATGCCGCCGCCAAAGTGGCAACAACGGCAAAGCCGCAGGAGGCGACCGCCCCCGCATCAGGGACAGGTGATACGCCCGAGTGACAGGGTGCATTAATGACGCGTTATATGGGGGGATGTCTGCCCCCCTCCCCGCGGTCGTGAATTGCATGACAATTCCCGACCGCCACGTCCAAAGGTATTTTCAGAACAATGAAAGCCAGGGGCGGCGAAAACCGCAGCGTTATTCGCTGAACACCTGTAATTCGGGCAATCCCGTCAGCGGCGCATCCAGCAGGCGCATCGCCGCCAGCGAAATCCGGCTGCCCGACGACGCCGCGCCCTCGATCGGGATCAATTCAACCTGCGCCGATTTGCCATTGGCGGCGTAGGTCACACGCCCCTTGCCGGCGGTTTTCACCAGCGGTGTTTCCAACCAGAACCCCGGTTTCGCCGGATCGCCCAGTGATGCCACCGTGGTGCCGACCGGCCCGCTGGCACTGGCCACGGGGGCCGCAGCCGCGACGCGCTGTTCGGGCGTGGTGGTGTCGAACTGCTCGACCGTGCGGGCGGCCGAAGGGGGGCGCGCCGCCAGATCAGACCGCGCCACGGGCCGCGTTCCGGTGCTGACATCCGCAGCAACCGCAGGTTCAGGTTTGGCCACGGGTTTGGGCAACAACCCGCAACCGGACAGGGCAAGCGCCGCAATAGCAAAAGGGATCAACTGTTTCATATGGTGCAGAATAGAGCCATGCGCCCTTGGTCGCAATCACGCATCCGTGCCCTTGCGCGGCCCCTCGCCCATGCCTAATGTCCCCCCATGACACAGCCCGCAAACACACAGCCCGCCAACGCACCGCTGATTGACCCGTTCCAGCGCGCCATTTCCTATCTGCGCGTTTCGGTCACCGACCGCTGCGATTTCCGCTGTGTCTATTGCATGTCCGAAAACATGACATTCCTGCCGAAAAAGGAACTGCTCACACTCGAGGAACTGGACAGGCTCTGCTCCACCTTCATCGGCATGGGGGTGCAAAAGCTGCGCATCACCGGCGGTGAACCACTGGTGCGCCGTGGCATCATGACCTTTTTCAACGCCATGTCGCGCCATTTGGACAGCGGCGCGTTGCAGGAACTGACCCTCACCACCAACGGCTCGCAACTGGGCCGTTTCGCCAGCGATCTTTACGCGGCTGGTGTGCGGCGGGTGAATGTCTCGCTCGACACACTGGATGAGGCCAAATTCGCGCAAATCACCCGCTGGGGCCGCCTGAAACAGGTGCTGGATGGCATTGATGCCGCCCAAACTGCGGGGCTGCGGGTCAAAATCAACGCCGTCGCGCTCAAGGATTTCAACGAAGAAGAGCTGTTCACCATCCAGTCATGGTGCGCCGAGCGCGACATGGACCTGACCTTTATCGAAGTCATGCCCATGGGCGACATCGGCAACGAGGACCGGATCGGCCAATACTGGTCGCTCAAGGACCTGCGCAGCCGCCTTGCCGAACGCTTTACCCTGACCGATCTGACGGAACGATCCGGCGGTCCGGCGCGCTATGTGCGCCTCAATGAAACGGGTCAGAAAATCGGCTTTATCACGCCGCTGTCACATAATTTCTGCGAAAGCTGCAACCGCGTGCGCATCACCTGCACCGGCGAAATCTATACCTGTCTGGGGCAGGAAGGGCACTCCGACCTGCGCGGCCCCCTGCGCGGCTCAACCGATGACAGCGTGCTGCAAAACGCCATCCGTGCCGCGATTGAACTGAAACCCAAAGGTCATGATTTCGACTATTCCCGTCAGGATGTCGCCGGCCGCGTCTCGCGCCACATGAGCCACACCGGCGGCTAACCCGTTGACTGCGCAGGCAATATTCCCCTGCAACACACACGCGCCACCCGTGCCCTTGGCTCCGCCATCGCAGGCGCGCCGATCGTTGCCCTGACCGTCTGGGCGCATGTGGCATTTGTCAACGGCACCGCCCTGACCATGGGCCAGGATCCGATGGCACCGTCGCTGCCCCTCACCAACCTACACCTGCTGATCGACCCGGTTTGGCGTGCTGCGCTGCTGGTGCCACCTCTCTGGCTGCTGGCCATGCTGTCAGGCCCCTGGCCACTGCGGGTCTTCTCGGCGCTCACATTGCTGGGCGGCTGGGCTGGGCGGCTGGTATCGGGTCGCCGAATCACAGGCTAGCAGCTTCGCCTCTCATTTCGGCAACACATGGCGCAGCAAAGAGGCCTTTAACGCACTCTTTTACCACAGCCCGCAAACACCCGCCCGCATGGCCCTGTCATTGCTGGCCTATCTGGCCCTGCTCTCGCGCCTGAATCGCCGCCGACCCAACTTTTTCTTGGAAAAAATACTCCCGCCGGAGGCTCCCGTCCCAACAGGATGTCCCACCACCAGCCCCGAAACACAAACCGCACCGCCAAAGGCCCCGCGCGCGGCGGCCCCGCCCGCCCAAGCGGGGCCTTGCCACCTGTCACTTTACCCCAAAGGCATGCGTTTTTCAGCAATCTCGGCCCACCAGGAACAGCCCGCCGGTATCGCCTCGTCGTTGAAGTTATATTCGGGGTGATGCACCATCGCCGTGTCGCCATTGCCAACCAGAATATAGGCCCCCGGGCGCTCCTCCAGCATGAATGCAAAATCCTCGCCGCCCATGATCAGCGGGGCCTCGTCACAGGCCCCCGATACCGACCGCGCCATCTCGGCGGCAAATTCGGTCTGCGCCCCGTGGTTCACCATCACCGGATAGTTGCGCGTGTAATCCAGCGTCGCCGTGGCACCAAAACTGGCCGCGATGCCCGATACGATCTTGCCCAGACGTTCCTCGCATAAATCCCGCATTGCGGGGCTTAACGTGCGCACCGTGCCCTTCATCGCCACGCGCTGCGGGATCACGTTGAACGCCTTGGAACTGGATTCGATGGATGTGATCGACACCACCACATTTTCCACCGGATCGGCATTGCGCGCCGCAATGGATTGCGCCGCCGTCACGATATGCGCCGCCACCAGCGTGCTGTCGATGGTTTCATGGGGTTTCGCGGCGTGCCCGCCCAATCCCTCGACGTTGATTTCAAAAATATCCGTGGCGGCGAAAAACGCCCCCTCACGGATGGCAAAAGTGCCCGTTGGCATGCCGGGCCAGTTGTGCATGCCGTATACTTCCTGCACGCCGAACCGCTCCATCATGCCATCCTCGCACATCTCGCGGCCACCGCCGCCGCCCTCTTCGGCGGGTTGGAAAATCACCACCACAGTGCCGTCAAAATTGCGGGTTTCGGCCAGATATTTCGCCGCGCCCAGCAACATCGCCGTATGGCCGTCATGGCCACAGGCATGCATCGCCCCATCGGTTTTCGAGGCATAGTCCAGCCCGGTTTGTTCGTGAATCGGCAACGCATCCATATCGGCGCGCAACCCGATGACCTTGCCCGAACCCTGCCCGCGCCCCTTGATCACACCGACCACACCGGTGCGCCCGATGCCGGTCACCACCTGGTCACAGCCGAAATCGCCCAGTTTTTCAGCAACCACCTTGGCGGTGCGCACCGTATCAAACAGGATTTCGGGATGTTCGTGCAAATCACGACGCCATGCGGTGATTTCGGCCTGCAATTCGGCGAAACGATTCTTCACGGGCATCATGCGCCCTCCTTTTATTTCAGATAGTTATAGACGGTCCAGCAGGTCGCGCATGAATGCCTCGCCTGCCTGAAACTGCGTGATTTCGATATATTCGTCCGGCTGGTGCGCCTGTTCGATATTGCCGGGGCCACAGACCACAGCCGACAGCCCACGCCGCTGGAAATACCCGGCCTCGGTGCCATAGCTGACCACATGGCTGCCGTTATCGCCGGTCAATTGGCGCACCAATGCCTCGGCCTCGCTGGCGGGGTCCGGGCGCAAACCGGGACCGTTGAATTTCTCACTCAGCTCTATGAAACAGCTTGGCTGGATCGCCTTCATCTCTGCCTCGATCCGCGCCACCTCGGCACGCACGCGGGCCTCCCACTCTTCGGGGCTGTCCCCCGGCACCAGCCGGACCGACAGCACGAAATTGCAATCCTTGGCGGTGATGTTATGGGCGGTGCCACCGCTGATCACGCCGACATGCACATTGGTCCATGGCGGATCAAACATCGCATCCCCGGGGCGCGGCGTTGCCGCCATCGCCTCGGCGTTCATGCGGTTGGCCCAGTCGATCAGCTTGGCCCCCTCCATGATCGCATTCACCCCGCGATGCGCCAGTGACGAATGGATCTCAAACCCGCGCAAATGCACATCCCATGCCGCGCCGCCCTTGTGGGCGCTGACCGCCTGCATCTGCGTCGGCTCGCCGATGATCGCGGCGCTGGCGCGGGGGAAATGCGGCAGGGCATCCTCTAACAACGGGTCCGCGCCGATCAGCCCGACCTCCTCGTCATAGGTCAGGGCCAGTTGCAACGGGCGAGTGACGCCGCGGTGCTGCGCCTCGACCATGGCCCAGATCGCCAAGGCATCAAATGATTTCATATCACAGCAGCCACGGCCAAAATATTTGCCGTCGGCTTCGGTCACGACAAACGGGTCGGTCGCCCAATCCTGACCATCCACCGGCACCACATCCGTGTGGCCCGACAAAACCAGCCCGCCATCGACCCAGGGGCCGGCATGCGCCCACAGCCCCGCCTTGGGTTCGTCGGCATGGATATGGCGATAGGTCTTGACCCCGTGACCATCCAGATAATCCTGCACCCAATCAATCAGCGGCAGGTTGCTATCGCGCGACACGGTGGGAAACCCCACCAGTTTTTCCATTATTTCGTATGGGGTTAAGCGATCCATCACTTAGTATCCGCTGTCAGTTGTCAAAACCATATGGCCGGGGGATACCTCGCGGTATGCGCTTGGCGCGGCCTTGTATTCCACGGGGTGTATCGGCGATGGGATCGGTTTGAAATTCAAATCCTTTTCCGATTTGCGCTGGCGCGGGTCAGCGATGGGGACCGCCTGCATCAGCGCCTGCGTATAGGGGTGCTGCGGGTTTTCAAACACCGCCGCGCGTGGCCCCATTTCCACGATCCGGCCCAGATACATCACCCCCACATCATGGCTGACCCGTTCGACCACCGCCATATCGTGGCTGATAAACAGAAACGACAGCCCCAGTTCGGCCTGCAATTCCATCATCAGGTTCAACACCTGCGCCTGCACAGATACATCCAGCGCCGAAACGGCCTCGTCTGCGACGATCAGTTTCGGGTTCAGGGCCAGCGCACGGGCAATCGCCACCCGCTGGCGCTGACCGCCCGACAATTCATGGGGAAAGCGGCGTTTGAAACTGCGCGGCAGTTCGACCCGGTCAAACAGCATATCCACCCGCTCCTGCAACGCCTTGCCCTTGTGGGTGCCATAATTCCACATCGGTTCGGCCACCTGATCGGCCAGCGACATCTGCGGGTTCAGCGATGCAAATGGATCCTGAAACACCATCTGCATGTCCTCGCGGGCGCGGTGCAACCCTGCCCCGTCCAGCGACAGAATATCGGTGCCCCCCAATGTCACCGACCCCGACAGCGGGTCCACCAGCCGCAACAGGCTGCGCCCGACGGTGGATTTGCCACAGCCCGATTCCCCGACCAGCGACAGGGTGCGCCCCTTGTTGATGGTAAAGGACACATCCTCGACGGCATGCACATTGGCCACGGTGCGGCGCAAAAACCCGCCCTTGACCGGAAAGCGCGTGATCAGGTTTTTCACCTCTAACAGGGGGGAATCCGTGCCCTTGATCGGCATCGGCGTCACATTGTCCGCCCCGAACATGCGCATCGGCTCGGGCAGCGCCTTGCCGCGCATCTCGCCCAATCGCGGCACGGCGGCCAACAGGGCCTTGGTGTAATCATGCTGCGGGTTTTCGAATATTTCCTCGACCGTGCCCTCTTCTACCTTATTGCCGCGAAACATCACGACCACGCGGTCGGCCATCTGCGCCACCACCGCCATATCATGGGTGATAAACATCACCGCCGTGCCGGTTTCGCGTTTCAGCCTGTCCATCAGGGCCAGAATTTCGGCCTGAATCGTCACATCCAGCGCCGTGGTCGGTTCATCCGCAATCAACAGGCGAGGCGCACAGGCCAGCGCCATGGCGATCACCACGCGCTGACGCATCCCGCCCGACAATTCATGCGGATACTGGTGGATGCGCCGCTCTGCTTCGGGGATGCGCACCTCGCGCAGCAACTCCAATGCACGGGCCTCTGCCTGTTTTTTGGTCATTCCCTTGTGAACGCGCAATCCTTCGGTCAATTGCCGCCCGACGGTAAACACAGGGTTCAGCGCCGTCATCGGCTCCTGAAAAATCATGCCGATTTCATTGCCGCGAATCCCGCGCATTTCGGCTGCATCAGCGGCGGCCAGATCAATTTCGCCGCCCGCCCGGCGGTCAAACAGCATCCGCCCGCCCGCTATTTCACCACCGCCGTATTCCACCAACCGCATCAACGACAGGCTGGAAACCGATTTACCAGACCCCGATTCCCCAACAATACAAACGGTTTCACCCGAATTGATGGTGAATGACACATCCTGCACACCCAGCACAGGCCCGTCCTTGGTTTGAAACGACACCCGCAGGTTTTCGATACGGGCAATGGGCGTTGGCTCTGGCGCTTGGGGTGAGTCGTCCAGCATGGGGCATCCTGTCAAAGCGGTTGTAATGCCCTGACGCTACAGATGCGGCTGCACCAGTGTCAAACGGTCAACCCGAATCTTGCGGCTTGGCCTCGCGTCACCCAATGGCAAGGCTTGCTTTTTTTGATCATTAGGTTTGGAATGGATGCAACCGTGGGGGAAGCGGTGCAAAACCATGCGCCATTTGGCAGCGACAAGACGGCAACAGACCGTCTGCTCTGCCTTTATATCCCGCTCCACGGATGTATCAGCCGCGCCAACAGGCGCGGTCCGACCAACAAGGAGAGCGAGAGACATGAAACTGAAAACCACCCTGCTGGGCGCTGCGGCGGCGTTTGCGATGGCCCCCGCGGCCATGGCCGAACGCGGCAGCGACGGCAACGTCAATGTGATCTACTGGCAGGCGCCCTCGATCATGAACCCCTACCTGTCATCGGGCACCAAGGACATCGAGGCATCCTCGCTGGTGCTGGAACCCATGGGCCGTTTCGATCCCACCGGCAAACCCGTGGCATGGCTGGCGACCGAAATTCCCACCGTTGAAAACGGCGGCGTTTCTGCCGATCTGACCTCTATCACATGGAAGCTGAAGGACGGGCTGAAATGGTCCGACGGCAGCGATGTCACATCTGCCGACATCGTGTTCACCGGCGAATATTGCATGCACCCCGAAGGCGGCTGTGCCCAGCTGGAAAAATTCGGC
Source organism: Paracoccaceae bacterium (assembly GCA_050633465.1). Taxonomy (GTDB): domain Bacteria; phylum Pseudomonadota; class Alphaproteobacteria; order Rhodobacterales; family Rhodobacteraceae; genus UBA3069. Next base: position 38,530 of record JBOEGO010000022.1, read on the forward strand.
GGCATCAAAAGCATCGAAGCCGTGGATGCGATGACCGTCACCATCACCTTTGACGAACCCAAACCATACCCCTACCTGCCGTTCATGGGCGCGGAATCCCCGATCCTGCAAAAGGCACAGTTTTCCGAATGTCTGGGCGCCAAAGCCCCCGAATGCACCTCGGCCAACTTTACCCCCATCGGCACCGGCCCCTTTGTGGTGGATGAATTCAAACCCAACGACGTGATTTCCCTGTCGGCCAACGACACATTCCGCGATCCGGCCAAACCCGCCTTTGCCACCATGACCCTAAAGGGCGGCGGCGATGCCACCTCGGCGGGGCGCGCGGTGCTGGAAACCGGCGAATATGATTACGCATGGAACCTGCAACTGGCCCCCGATGTCATCGCCAAGATGGAAGAAGCGGGCAAAGGCAAAACCGTCACCGGTTTCGGCACGCTGGTCGAACGGATCGAATTGAACCTGACCGATCCCAGCCCCGATCTGCCCGAGGGCGAGCGCGCCACCGCCAAACATCCGCACCCCTTCCTGTCGGATCTGAACGTGCGCAAGGCCCTGTCGATGGCGATTGACCGCAACCTGCTGGTTGAAATCGGTTACGGTCAGGCCGGTCGCCCGACCTGTAACCTTGTGTCGGCCCCCACCGTTTATGCATCGCCCAACACCGATTGCATGACGCAGGACATTGACGGCGCCAAGGCGCTGCTGGAATCCGCAGGCTATGTCGACAGCGATGGCGATGGCATCCGCGAAAAAGACGGCGTGAAACTCTCCGTGGTCTACCAGACCTCGACCAATGCCGTGCGTCAGGATTTTCAGGCGATCATCAAGGAATGGTGGGGCGAAATCGGCGTTGAAACCGAACTGCGCAACATCTCCGGTTCGGTGTTCTTTGGTGGTGATCCGGGTTCCCCCGACACCTTCCAGAAATTCTATGCCGATGTGGAAATGTATGCCAACAACTTCCCCGGCACCGACCCCGAAGGCTATCTGGCGCAATACACCTGCGACAAGGCCCCGCGCCCCGAAACGCAGTGGCAAGGCCAGAACATCAACCGTTTCTGCGATCCCGAATATGACGCGATGATCGAAGAGCTGGCAAAAACCGGCGAAATCGACAAACGCGCCGCATTGGCGATCCGTTTGAACGAGATGCTGACCAAAGACACCTATACCATCCTGCCGCTGGTGGACCGTGGTCGGGTGTCCGCCCACTCCAACAGCCTTGGCGGTGTGGACCTGAACACATGGGATTCCGAAATCTGGAATGCCGCTGACTGGTATCGCATGAAATAATGCCTAAGGGGGCGGGCTGTTACGGCCCGCCCCCAATCCATTCGCCCCCTCAACACCCCAGACCCATAACCCAAGGCGTCCCCGCGTATGCTTACCTTTACCATCCGACGGCTGGTGCTGTCCGTGCCGACGCTTTTGTTTATCAGTCTTGTGATATTTCTTTTGCTGGAACTGGCCCCCGGTGATCCCATGGCGCAGGTTCCCCTGACCGTCCCGCCAGAAGTAAAAGAGAAAATGCGCCTTGCCCTTGGGCTGGGCGAACCGACCCATATCCGGTTTTTCAAATGGCTGGTGCGGTTTTTCTGGATCGAACCGCAGGTGTTCATCGACTGGATGACCACCAAATCGGCGCTGGCCGGTATCCTGCCCGATACCGATTTCTACACCCCATGCGGCGTGGGCGTGGCCGGCGAATGCGACCTGCGCATCCTGTCGTGGCAAACCCGTTCGCCGGTGATGGATATCGTGGTGCAACGCCTGCCGCAAACCCTGTGGGTGGTCGGGCTGGCCTATATCGTCGGGGTGCTGATCGCCCTGCCCATCGGCATCTATTCCGCCTACCGCCAGTATTCGGTATTCGACCAATCGGGCACCTTTATCACCATGGTCGGGTTTTCGATCCCGCCGTTCTTTACCGGCCCGCTGCTGATCGTGATCTTTTCGGTCTATCTGGGCTGGTTGCCCTCGATCTATGACACCACGCACAGGGTCACGGACTGGGACAGCTTTGTGATCCAGTTCAAACAGATGATCATGCCCGTCATGGTGCTGGCACTGCAAACCACGGCGCAGATCAGCCGCTATATGCGTGCCTCTATGCTGGATAACCTCAATCAGGATTACGTGCGCACCGCCCGCGCCAAAGGCCTGTCAGAGGCGGTGGTGGTCATGGTCCACGTGTTGCGCAATTCCATGATCCCCGTGGTCACCGTGATTGCACTGGGGATGCCCGCCATTTTCGGCGGCGCCATCATCACCGAAGAGGTGTTCAAGGTGAACGGCATCGGCGCGCTGCTGATCGGCGCGCTGTTTGCCAATGACCTGCCCATGGTGATGACCCTGACATTCATGTTCGCGATCCTGATCGTGCTGTTCAACCTGATCGCCGATATCCTCTATGGCGTGCTTGACCCAAGGATCCGCTATGACTGATGCCTCCACCCCGCGCATCGGCGCGCTGCAAGACAACGAACCGCCCAAACCGCACCGCTCGCGCGGGGCCGACATCTGGGCGCAGTTTTCCAAACACAAGGGCGCGATGCTGGGCGGCGGGTTTCTGGTGTTCATCACGCTGGCCGTGCTGGTTGGTCCGTGGCTTTGGGGGATTGATCCGCAGAAACTCGATATCCGCAACAAGGACATCCGCCCGATCTGGAGCGGCCTGTTCGGCGGTGACGTGAAAACCAGCTGGGCGCGCCCCTTTGGCACCGACAATCTGGGCCGTGACCACATGGCGCAAATTCTGGCGGGTGGCCGCGCCTCTATGGCTGTGGGTTGGGCCGCGATGCTGCTGTCGCTGATGATCGGAACCTTTATCGGCGTTGTGGCGGGGTTCTTCCGCCGCCTTGACGGGCTGCTGATGCGGCTGACCGATCTGTTTTTGTCGCTGCCGATCCTGCCGCTGCTGCTGGTCGCGGTGACCCTGTTCCGCCAGCCCCTGCGCGCCAGCTTCGGACCCGAGGGCGGCATGTTCATCCTGATCGTCTGTATCATTGGCGTGACATCCTGGATGCCCACGGCCCGCATCGTGCGCGGTGATATTCTGGCGCTGAAAGAACGCGAATTCATCTATGCCGCGCGCTCCATTGGCACGCGGCCTTTCGCGATCATCCGCCGCCATTTGCTGCCCAATGTGCTGTCGCCCATTATGGTGTCGGCCACGCTGGGGCTGGCCACCGCCATCATCACCGAATCTGCCCTGTCCTTTCTTGGCGTGGGCTTCCCTTCGGATTTCCCGACATGGGGCAAAATGCTGGCCGATGCTGTCCCCCGCATGAGCGAATATCCCGAACGCGTGCTGCTGCCCGGTATCGCGATTTCCCTGACGGTGCTGGGGGTGAACTATCTGGGTGACGGGCTGCGCGATGCGCTCGACCCGCGGATGCGCGGGCGCTGACGCGGCCCCGGGGCGAACAGGATTCGTCATATTCAATGAAAATAAGGACGCCGCCCCGCCACCACAGGGCGGCGTCCTGCGTTTATCCCCGCATGGGCACGAAGACAGAACAATCGCCCCGCGTCACGGCGCTAACGGAATATTTTTCCCGATCCGTGCCCTTTCACAACCATGCACACCCTTGATACAGGTGCCAAACCGCGCCAACTGGAACACTATCCCATTCAAACAGGAGCCACCCACGATGTTCGAATCCCTCGGCTTTGAAAACGCCACCGCCCCGCAGGTCGCCGTCTGGTTCGCCCTCGCCATTGGTGTGGCTTTTGGCATCCTTGCGCAAATCACCCGCTTTTGCTTTCGCCGCATGATCGACGGATCAGACCGCAAACAGGCCGCTGGCGTCTGGCTGATGGCGCTGGCCACCGCCGTGACAGGCACCCAAATCGCCGTGGCGCAGGGGCTGATCACATTCGACGACCACCGCTTTATGGCGGCTGACCTGCCTTGGCTGGCGATCGTTACCGGCGGGCTGGCGTTTGGCGCGGGCATGATCCTGACACGGGGCTGCGTGTCGCGCCTGACCGTGCTGGCGGGGGGCGGCAACCTGCGCGCCCTGCTGGTGCTGCTGGCCTTTGCGGTGACCGCCCATGCCACGCTCAAGGGCGTTCTGGCCCCGGTCCGCACCGGCCTTGGTGCGGTGACCACCACACTGGAAAACGCCGCCCTGCCCGGCAATCCGCTGATCTGGACCGCGCTGATTGCACTGGCCGCGCTGGTCTTTGCCCTCCGGTCCGGCAACCGCGCCGTGCCGCTGGCGCTGGCCGCGCTGCTGGGCCTGCTGGTGCCGCTGGCATGGGTCGGGACGGGCTATATCCTGCTGGATGAATTCGACCCCATCGCGATGGAATCGCTCTCCTTTACCTCCCCCGCGTCCGAGGCACTGTTCTTTACCATCGCCTCCACCTCGATCCCCGCAGGCTTTGGCACAGGGTTGCTGGGCGGCGTGGTTCTGGGCGCGTTCCTGTCCAGCCTCGCACGGCGCGAATTCGCATGGCAAAGCTTTGACTCCCCCCGCCAGACAGGCCGCTATCTGGCGGGCGCTGTGCTGATGGGCACGGGCGGCGTGCTGGCCGGTGGCTGCACCCTGGGTGCGGGGCTGTCGGGCATCCCGACCCTGTCGCTTGCCGCCATTCTGGCGATTGCCTCCATCGGTGCGGGCGGCGTGGCGACCCGCGCCCTGCTCAGTGCATCTGCTTCTGGATCCGGCGCAGCATCCACCACACCAACGCAACAACAGGCAGCGTAATCACCGCCGTCAGCTCCCCCTTGCTCAGGCCCGCCAGCCCGGCAAGGGGATACAGCGCATACCCCGCCAAAGACACCGCGTAATAGCTGATCGCCACCACCGACAATCCCTCGACCGTCTTTTGCAGCTTTAGCTGCATATCGGCGCGCCGGTCCATGCTTTCCAGCAATTGCTGGTTCTGCGCCGATCGTTCCACATCGACCCGCGTGCGCAACAATTCACCCGCACGCATCGCCCGCCCCGCCATGGAGTCCAGCCGCGCCTGGGTCGATTTCACCGTGCGCATCGCCGGATCATAACGGCGCATCATGAATTCATTATAGGTCTGTCGCCCGTCAAACCGCGCCTCGCGCAGCACCGCGATACGGTCATGCACAATCGCCTCATAGGCTTCGGTCGCACCGAAACGAAACGCGGTCTGCGCGCTCAGGTTTTCCAGCTCGGCCGACACCGCCAGCAATCCGGCCAGCGTCTGATCCGCCGGTTTTTCCCGCCCGCGCATGTCACCCACCAACCCCGTCAGCGTGGCATCAATCCGCGCCATCTGCGCGCCGATTTCACGCACACGGGCGAACCCCAGCATCGACATCGCCTTATATGTCTCGATCTCGCACAGCCGCTGCACAATGCGCCCGATCCGGCGCGCACCGGTGTCGGGCGCAATGAATACGGCAAACCGCATATGGCCGGATGCATCAATGCGAAAATCCCCCGCCACCACCGCCGCATCGTCCAACACGCGACTACAGGCCAGACTTTCCTGCACGAACCACTGGGTAATTTTGCCGATACAATCATCCTTGTCCTGCATCGGTTCCACCCTGATCTGGGCCGAACTGACGCAAACCCCCGGCGCATCCGCCAACCAGTCCGCCGGAAAGATTTCGAAATCAACGGGGTCAAAGGCGCGATCCGACAACTGATCGGCAAAGGCGGTGTAGGTCACGAATTCCGTGTGGCTTTCCCATTTCAACATATGCCGCCCGATGCGGCCAAACCAATGGGTCGCGCCGGGTTTGGGATGGTCCGCCCCGTGGCGGTCCAACAGCGCCACCAGATGCGCGAAATCCGCAGCGCGATCACGGCTGGCCGCATCCGCCACCCGTTTGATCGCCAGATAGGCGGCCGTGCAAGGCACGCTCAGCGACGGGAACGGGCGGGCGTGCAATTCATGCGCCAAATCGTATCGCAGCGGGTGATCTGTCAGGGCTGGCATTCTTGCTCTCCGGTTCGCGTGACGATCACGATACCGCGCAAATACCAAACCGCAAAGGCGACAAATCGTTACATCTCAGCTACTTATCTGCATACCATGGTGTGCAGCCACCTGCCCGCCCCATAGGGGCCGCAGCCTCTGGTCACGCGCTAACCAATGGTGTTCTATTGTGCAAAGGAACCTGACGCCGCAGCCGCCTCTGCCTCTGCCTCTGCCTCTGCCACGCGATCCAGCGCCTTGGCCAACCGCTTGTGCGGCGCACGCCCCTGCCCCGCCTGTAAAATCACACGCGCCCGCGCCACATGCCCGGCCTTTTCGGCGCGTTCTGCCAATGCCTCGTAATAGGCGGGGCTATCCTTGCGCTTGGCCAGCATCCGCGCCCACATTTCATGGTTCAGCCCGCCCTTGATGGCACGGCTGGCGACAGTGGTCAAAACGCCCATATCCTGTAACTGACGCGGCAGTTTGTGGCCCAGAAACGGCGCCGGATAGCGGGTGATATTGCCGGTATCAAACCGCGCCGCATGATCCGCATCCGGCTGAAAATACGGGTCATAAAACAGCTTTACCTCGCGCGCGCCCTGCACCGCCCGCGCCGCATCCGACCACTTCCCATCCCAGTCGCCCATGCGCCGCCCCTGCAAATACCGCCGCTCCCATGGGACCAGATCACGGCGCAGGGTCGATTGCGGCGACATCGCCACCACACGGGCACCGGGGCTGACCACCGAAAAAGAGGCCGCAGCAAATCCCCCCATCGACGCGCCGTAAAACACCACCTCGTCAAAGCCCTTGAAAAACCCCTGATCGCGCAACTTGCGGTAAATGCGATACATTTCAGCGTCACGAAACCAGTCGTTGCGCTTGGTCATATTGCCCAGATGCGACCATCCCATGGCTTCAGCCAGATTGTGCCCCCAGGGCAGGCGCGGCGGCTCGCTGTGAACCGATCCCATGTGGTCGAATGTCACCAACAGCTTGTCATTGCGCGGCAGAAAACTGACGCAATGATTGGACATATTGCGGATAAACCCCTTGCGGGCATTGCCCTGACAGGCCATCGCGACAGCACGGATCAAACTCATATCAAACGGCCCCCCGAACGTGGCACAGATACCCTTATCACAACAGTTTGCCCCAGTTCGCAAAGGTTGAAAACCCCGCGCCGCATCCGACCCGCCCCAACGCCTGATGGCACGGGCCGAATAAACCGCAGGGCACACTCCCGCCCCCTCAAAACGGGGCAAAGCCCCGCATTTCAGGGTTGGGCGTGGCTCCGGCCAAAGGGCCGGAGCCTGAACCACAGCACCCGCCCGGATTTTTCTGAACCCTAACACAAACCGCCGTCACCGCCGCGCCGCCCGCACCTCGCGCTCCAACCGTGGAATATGCCACCCCGCCTGCTCGGCGTGAATCCAGTCGACCACGCGCTGCGCCAGCAGGGGCCGGTCCCGCGCCAGACATTCGGCCACCAATGCACGGCACCACGCCAGATTGCCATGGCGCGCCCGCATCATGCGCCGCCAGCCCTGCAGATCCATCCGCCCCTCGATCAAACCGGCCATGGCAGGCTCCAACACCCCCATCTGCAACAATAACCGCCCCACGCGATGCCCTGCATAGGGCAGGCAAAACGATACCGCCCCCGAAACCCGCGCCCCATGCTGGCGGTCCAACCGCGCCATCGGATCATAAACCAGCACTGCCCGCGCCCCCGCCGCAGCACCATCCAGATACCGGCGATCCGCCCAATCACCACGCGCAAACCCGCGGCGAAATCGCGGCTCCCACTCCAGATCCAGCCGCGTCTGCGGCACCAATGCCACCACCCGTGCATTCGGGGCCGCCGCAGCAAATGCCAGCGCGCCATAGCCCCCCATGGAAGACCCGTAAAACACCACCTCGTCAAAACCGTCAAAAAACCCCGCCGCCGCCATTTCATCGAAAAAATCAAACAAGGCCCCATGGCGAAACCAGTCATTGCGCCGCGCCATCATCACGCCCATGTGGCTGTCACCACGCCGCAGCAACCACTGATACCCCCATGGAAAACGCGGCCCCCTAACATCGCGGCTTTTCATATTGTCGAATGTCACAACCAAACGCGGCCCACGGCGAAAAAACGCCACCCCGTGACGCGGCAAGGCGCGAAAAAACCCGCCCGCCTGCGCCGCCATCGCACAATGCCTGAATTTATACGCCACATCCATCGCGCCAGATTAACGCAAACCCCCGAACCAACCGTTACCACCCGGCTTTCATTGTTCCATAAATACCTCCCGCCGGAGGCACCCAACACAGCCACAAACGAAAAGGGCGCCCCAAACAGGACGCCCCTTGCAATTCATATCACGCAAACCAGATGATTTTGCCTAGCCCAAGATCAGGAGATCTTGGTTAGCAATTCATCCAGCGACTTTTTCGCGTCACCATAGAACATGCGCGTGTTCTCTTTGTAAAACAGCGGGTTCTCGATGCCGGAATAACCGGTGCCCTGGCCACGTTTGGACACGAACACCTGTTTCGCCTTCCAGCATTCCAGCACCGGCATACCGGCGATTGGGCTGTTGGGGTCTTCTTGTGCCGCAGGGTTCACGATGTCATTCGACCCGATCACAATGGCAACATCCGTATCGGGGAAGTCGTCGTTGATCTCGTCCATTTCCATCACGATGTCATAGGGCACCTTGGCCTCGGCCAGCAGCACGTTCATGTGACCCGGCAGACGACCCGCCACGGGGTGAATGGCGAAACGCACATTCTTGCCCTTGGCGCGCAACCGCTTGGTCAGCTCCGAAACAGACTGCTGCGCCTGCGCCACGGCCATGCCGTAACCGGGGATGATGATGATGCTGTCGGCCTCGTCCAGCGCGGTGGCAACACCGTCGCTGTCGATTGCGATCTGCTCGCCCTCGACCTCCATCGCCGGTCCCGTGGTGCCGCCAAAGCCGCCCAGAATAACCGAGATGAACGAACGGTTCATCGCCTTGCACATGATATACGACAGGATCGCACCGGACGAACCGACCAATGCGCCAACCACGATCAACAGGTCGTTCCCAAGGGAAAAACCAATCGCCGCAGCCGCCCAGCCGGAATAGCTGTTCAACATCGACACAACCACCGGCATATCCGCGCCGCCAATGCCCATGATCAGGTGATAACCGATGAACAGCGCCGCCAAGGTCATCAGCGCCAGCGGCATGAAACCACCCGTGCTGAAATACCAGATCAGACAGAGCACCGAAATCGCCGCAGCCGCCGCATTCAACATGTGACCGCCGGGCAGTTTCGTCGCCGCCGAACCCACCTTGCCCGCCAGCTTGCCATAGGCAATGACCGACCCGGTGAATGTGATCGCACCGATAAAGATGCCCAGGAACAGCTCGACCCGCAGGATCGACACCTCGACCGGGGATTTATGCGCCAGCAATCCGGCAAATCCGGTCAGACCCTTTTGCGTTTCCGCATCCATGCCCATGACACGGCCCAGTTCGATATGGGCGATAAAGCCCACGAAGACCGCCGCCAGACCCACCAGCGAATGCATCGCGGCAACCAGTTGCGGCATTTCCGTCATCTGCACCCGCGTGGCCACCATAAACCCGATGGCACCGCCACCGGCGATCAACACCAGCGACAGCAACCACAGGCCGGACCCCGGCCCGATCAGGGTGGCGAACACCGCCAGCCCCATGCCCACAATGCCATACCATACCGCGCGTTTCGCGCTTTCCTGTCCCGACAAACCGCCCAAGGACAGGATGAAAAGAACCGCCGCGACCACATAGGCCGCCGTCGTAAATCCGTAATCCATTATCCCTATCTCCTTACGATTTCTGGAACATGGCAAGCATGCGCCGTGTCACGAGGAAGCCGCCAAAGATGTTGATCCCGGCCATGAACACCGACAATGCCGCCAGCAAAATAACCAGAAACGACCCCGACCCGATTTGCATCAACGCACCCAGAATGATGATCGACGAAATCGCATTGGTGACCGCCATCAACGGGGTGTGCAGGCTGTGCGACACATTCCAGATCACCTGGAACCCGATGAAAACCGACAGAACAAAGACGATGAAATGCTGCATAAAGCTGGCAGGGGCGACCAGCCCCACGGCCAGCAGCAATGCGGCTCCCACGGCTATCAATGTGACCTGCTGCTTGGTTTGCGCCTTGAATGCGGCCACTTCGTTGGCGCGCTTTTCTTCGGCGGTCAGCTCCTTGACCTTCTCCTTGGGCTTGGCGGCAATCGCCTGCACCTTGGGCGGGGGCGGTGGCCATGTGATTTCATGATCATGGGTCACGGTCGCGCCGCGGATCACGTCGTCCTCCATGTTATGATTGATCTGGCCGTCTTTTTCCGGCGTCAGGTCGGTCATCATATGGCGGATGTTGGTGGCATACAGGGTCGAAGCCTGCGCCGCCATGCGCGACGGGAAATCGGTATAGCCGATGATGGTCACGCCATTCTCGGTCACGATCTTCTCGTCCATCACGGTCAGCTTGCAGTTGCCGCCCTTTTCCGCCGCCAGATCGACCACGACAGAACCCGGCTTCATGGCCGCAACCATGTCCTCGGTCCACAATTCGGGGGCTTCGCGGTTGGGGATCAGCGCCGTGGTGATCACGATGTCCACCTCGGGGGCCAACTCGCGGAATTTGGCCAGCTGTGCGGCGGCAAATTCGGGGCTGGACACAGCGGCATAACCACCCGTCGCGGCGCCATCGGCCTGCGCTTCTTCGAAATCCAGATATACGAATTCCGCACCCATGGATTCGACCTGCTCGGCCACTTCGGGGCGCACATCGAAGGCCAAAGTGATCGCACCCAGGCTGGTCGAGGTGCCAATCGCGGCCAAACCGGCCACGCCCGCGCCCACAACCAATACCTTGGCGGGGGGGACTTTACCGGCGGCCGTGATCTGGCCGGTAAAGAAACGGCCAAAATTGTTGCCCGCCTCGATCACGGCGCGATACCCGGCGATATTGGCCATGGATGACAGCGCATCCATTTTCTGCGCGCGTGAAATGCGAGGCACCATTTCCATGGCGATCACATTCGTGCCCTTGGTCTTGGCGGTTTCCAAACCCTTTTCGTTGCCCGCAGGGTTGTAGAACGAAATCAACGTCAACCCTTCGCGCATCCGTTTCATTTCGGTCTCGTTGGGCTGGCGCACCTTGGCCACGATGTCGCAATCCTTCCACAGGGCTGCGGCGGTCTTGATCACCTCTACCCCTGCGGCGGCATATGTTTCATCGCTGAAACCGGCCGCGGCACCCGCTCCGGTTTCAATCGCACATTCATACCCCAGTTTCTGGAGCTGAAGCGCGGAATCAGGTGTCATCGCAACCCGATTCTCCCCTTCAAACACTTCCTTTGGCGTTCCGATCTTCACGTCAGACGTCCCCCTTCGTTGGTCAAATCTTCCTCGGTCAGGTCATAACCGAAGCCTGTTCCCTTGTCTCTGCGCAATATTATTTCACAGATATTCTGCAGTTGCACTGCCCTGATTGCCACAATCTGTCAAATCCAACGCCGCGTTTTCTCGCAATAGCGTGCAAAATCAGCGCGAAACTTGCGTCTTAACCGGTTTTCCTCGGGGATCACGAAACGTCGTTCTACAATCCACAGGAAAATCGGAACAAGAGGCAGGGACAAAACCGCATCCATCCGCAGGATCAACCCTGCCAGAATCAGCATATCCCCCAGATAAATCGGGTTTCGCGTGCGTTTGAATATGCCCGTTTGCACCATAAACGCGGCATCGCGGTGCGGAATCACCGTGGTCCGGTGCTTGCGCATCTCGACAAATGCCAGCCCCATCAGGATCAAACCACCGCCCAGTAAAATACCACCCAGAAAATCGGCCCAATAGCCGACGAATGACAAACCCACGGGATAAAACACCGCCTGCGCCCATGCGATCACAATCATCACCGCCAGCCAGACGGGGGGAATGTCGATCATCTGTTTCAACGTCATCTATCACACCCCGTGCATTGCGATACGCCCAACATAAACCAAGGCCCCCTGCCTATGCGCAAGGGGCCAAAGTCACAAAGGGTCACGCTGTCGCGGTCTGCGCCCTATTCAAATTCCATCTCCTCGAACACGCGGCCCGCATTCTTGGTCGCCAACTCCTCGAATGTGTCCAGATGCGCCCAACCGGATTGATCGACGTAAAACGCCGCCGCCAGATCGCCACCCTCGTCCAGATGCGCGCCCACCTTGGCCCGCAGATCGCGCAAATACCCCACCGTGCCAGATGTCACCGTGCCCATATTGGTCGGATGGCCATGACCGGGAATGACGTAGGCCGCGCCCAGTGCCGTGAACGGCCCCTCGAATGTTTCAATCCAGCAGGATGTGCAGGTATCGGCAAAAATCGGCGGCATCCGCTCGTGAAACGCAATATCCCCCGCGATCACGATATTCCACTGCGGTATCCAGACCTGCGTATCACCCGGCCCATGCGCCGACCCAAGGTGCAGCACCTCGAATGTCACCCCGCCCATTTCAACGACCTTCTTGTCGCTGAATGTTTCGTCCGGTGCCACAATGCGCGTGCCCGCCGCCTTGTCGCGGTTATAGCGCTCCATCCCCATCAAAATCTGGTCGCCATGCGCAGCCACCTCGGCGGCGGCCTCCTCGTGCATCAGAACGGGCACCCCCTGATCGCGCCAGTAGGAATTGCCCAAAACCGCATGGCCCTGCCCGTTTTCGCTGATCACCAACTTGACGGGCTGATCCGTCACCGCCCTGATTTCATCATGTAACGCCGCCGCCAGCCGCGCCGATGCGCCGCCATTCACCACCAACACACCATCCCCCGTGACCACAAACGACAGGTTGTTGTTATGCCCCGAATTTTCATAGGTCGGCGGCGCGGTCGCCCCGATCGCCGTGTAAACATGCGGGATAAATTCATAAGGTTTCGCATACAATTCCGATTGCGGATATTGGTCGGCAATATCCTCGCTGGCGATTACAGGCGCGGCCAGCATCATGGCCATGGCAATATATCGGGCAAACATCGGCTCTCTCCTCCAGAAAACTCTGCACCAGAAATCGCATTCATAAACATGAATGTCAAACCCGCCCCGTCCCTTCATTGTTCTACAAATACCTCAGTCACACCATCCGCCACGCGGAACACCCTTCCGCAACCCCTTGCACCCGCCCCCCCCCAGACTAAACTGCCCCCAATCAGTAACGGAGGAATAACAATGCAACTCACAGGGAAACACGCGCTGGTCACCGGCGGCGGCACCGGAATCGGGCTGGCCATCGCCCGCGCACTGGTCGCCCAAGGCGCCGAAGTCACAATCACAGGCCGCCGCCTGAACGTGCTACAAGACGTGGCAGAAAAGGGAATGCACCCCGCCGCAATGGATGTCACCGACGAATCCCAAGTGGTCAATGTGATCAAGGACGCCGTGGAAAAACGCGGCCCCATCCAGATCTGCGTCGCCAACGCAGGCATCGCCGAGGGGCGCAAACTGCACAAAACCGACAGCGCCTTCTGGCGTAGGATCATGGCCACCAACCTTGACGGCTGCTTCTATACCGTGCGCGAATCCCTGAACTCGATGCTGGATACCGATTGGGGCCGCGTCATCGCGATTTCATCCATCGCAGGGGTGCGCGGCGCACCGGGCGCAGGCGCCTATGCCGCGTCAAAACACGGGGTGATCGGCATGATCCGCAGCTTTGCCGAGGACTTCATGGGCGGGCCTTACACCTTTAATTCGATCTGCCCGGGCTATGTCGACACCCCCATTGTCACCCGCAACACCGATTCCATCGCGCAGCGGGCCAATATTTCCGCCGATGATGCGCGTCAGATGATGGTCGACATGAACCGCCACAAACGCCTGATCACCGCCGAGGAAGTCGCCGCCGCCGCCGTCTGGCTGTGCAATCCGGTCTGTCAAAGCGTAAACGGCACCGAAATCAAAATCGCGGGCGGTCAGGTCTGATCCCGCCACGCGCCCCCTTTCGCCGCGTCAAAGGGGGCGCTACACCACTATTATGACATCGCACATCACCCCCCATAACACCGCCATAACCCGCCCCCTGTTCGCCCTGCCCGACGGGGTGACCTATCTCGATGGCAACTCGCTTGGCCCCCTGCCCCATGCCGCAAAATCCCGCGTGGCTGACCGGATGCAGGATGAATGGGGCGCGATGCTGATCACCGCATGGAACCGCGCCGGATGGATGGATGAACCCGCCCGCATCTCTGCCCGCATCGCGCGGCTGATCGGGGCCGAACCCGATCATGTGACACTGGGCGATACCCTGTCGCTCAGGCTCTATCAGGCGCTGCATGCCGCCCTGTCGCTGGCCCCGCAGGATCGCCGCGAAGTCATCACCGACAGCGGCAATTTCCCCTCTGATCTCTATATGGCGCAGGGCTTGCTCGATACGCTGAATGCGGGCCATACCCTGCGCGTGGTCGCACCAGAGCAGGTGGAAACCGCCATATCCGATCAAACCGCCGTGCTGATGCTGACGCAGGTCGATTACCGCACAGGCGCCAAACACGACATGACCGCGCTGACGGCCAAGGCCCACGAAGCGGGCGCGCTGACCGTCTGGGATCTGGCCCATTCCGCAGGGGCCATACCCGTCGATCTGACCGCCGCACAGGCCGATTTTGCCGTGGGCTGCACCTATAAATTCCTGAATGGCGGGCCGGGCGCGCCCGCATTCCTATACGCCGCGCCACGCCACGCGGATCGCGTGCAACCCGCCCTGCGCGGCTGGCTAGGCCATGCGCAACCCTTTGATTTCACGCCAAAATATACACCCGCCGCTGGCATCAACCGGTTCCGCGTCGGCACGCCGCCCGTGCTGGCCATGGCCGCGCTCGACGCAGCACTCGATGCCTTTGATGATACCGATATGGCCGCGCTGCACAGCGCCGCCATCACCCTGTCAGAACATCTGATCAACGGCGTGGCCAACCACGCGCCACAGCTAACGCTGGCCTCTCCCACTGATCCGATGCGGCGCGGCGCGCAGGTGTCGTTTCGCCACCCCGATGCCTATGCCATCTGTCAGGCGCTGATCGCCAATGGCGTGATCGGTGATTTCCGCGCACCGGATATTTTGCGGTTCGGCATCACGCCGCTTTATACCACCTGCGATGACATGGATCGCGCCGTGCAAACCCTTGCCGATGTTATGAAAACCCGCGCATGGGACCGCCCCGAATACCACGCCCGCAATGCCGTGACCTAGGCCGATCCGGCCCGCCACAGACCCTCAGCCTCTCAGACCCTCAGGCCCGCAGAGCCTCAGGCCCGCAGCCCCCGCGCCATCAGCCGCGCCAAACGCCCCATGCCCGCCTGCAATGCATCCCAGTCGCTGGCCTCTTCCTTGATCCCGTGCAGCGCGGCCATCAACACCTGCGCCACTTCTTCGGCGGGGCCATCCAATACCACGCGGCCCAGCGCGCCCTGATCGCGCAACCAACCGGCCCAGATGGCCAGCAACTGCGCATCGCCCGCACGGGCCAGTTCGGCCCCGACACTGTTCTTGCTGTCCATCAGTTCCGGCCCGTGCGGGCTGGTCATCATCGCCTTGAAACCTGGCCCACAAACCGCCTGAAACCCGCCGCAGATCACCGCATCCAACGCGCCATCCGCCTGCAATGCCGCCTGCAAATCCGCCGCCGCCTGCGCAAAATACTGCACCACTAGCGAGCGGAATATATCCTCTTTACTGCTGAAATGCAGATACAGCGCGGCGCGGCTCATCCCCGCCGCCTTTGCGATTTCGGCCATCGACACACGGCGATACCCATAGGCGGCAAAGCTGCGAAACCCCGCATCAATGATCGCCAGCTTCTTGTCATCAAGGGGCTGTAAACTGTTCATAAATACGTTCTGACAAAATACGCCCATTTTGTCAATTGACAGCCTGACACTTTTCGCCCATTTTGTCACAAACCGACCCAGCCAGCGCCAGGAGGCACGCAATGACCACCCTTTCGATCAACGGAACCACCCATAACGTGGACCTGCCCGATGACGTGCCCCTGCTTTGGGTGCTGCGCGACGAATTGAACCTGACGGGCACCAAATTCGGCTGCGGCGTCGCGGCCTGCGGTGCCTGCACCGTGCAAATCGACGGTCAGGCGGTGCGTTCCTGCCAGATCAGCCTTGGCGATGTCGACGGCGCGGTCACCACCATCGAAGGTCTGGGCACACCCGCTGCCCTGCACAGCCTGCAACAGGCCTGGATCGACCATCAGGTGGCGCAATGCGGTTACTGCCAGTCGGGGCAGATCATGCAGGCCGCCGCGCTGCTGGCGCAAAATCCCCGCCCCACGGACAGCGACATTGATGACGCGATGCAGGGCAACCTGTGCCGCTGCGGCACCTACCCGAAAATCCGCGCCGCGATCCATGACGCCGCTGGCAAATTGCAAGGCTAAGGAAAGGTAACCCAATGTCCCGTTTAGGAAAAATCACCCGCCGCACCTTTCTTGTCACCGCCACTGCCCTGGCTGGAACCGCCGCATTCGGCGTCTATCAGGACAGGCGCACACCCCCCAACCCGCTGATCCCGCATGACGGTGAATCCACGCTCAATTCATGGGTGCTGATCGGTCCGGACGGCATCACCATCACCACGCCCCGCGCCGAAATGGGTCAGGGCATCCACACCACCCTCGCCGCCCTCGTGGCCGAGGAACTGGATGTCGATCTGGCCGATATCCGCACCCAGCACGGCCCCCCCGCACAGGCCTATTTCAACGGCGCGATGATGGCCTCCTCGCTGCCCTTCCGCGAATATGCCAAAACCGGGTTCCAGCACGCGCTTGGCGACAACCTTGAATTCGTGGGCAAGATGTTTTCGATGCAGGTCACCGGCGGATCGACCTCGACCGTGGATGCGTTCGACCGGATGCGCCTTGCCGGGGCCACCGCCCGCGAGGCCCTGAAACAGGCCGCCGCCGACCGCACCGGATTGGCCCGCAGCACGTTGAAAACCGCAAAAGGACAGGTGATCCTGCCAAATGGCGGCACCATCCCCTATGCCGACCTCGCTGCCGAGGCCGCAGCCCTGCGCCCGCCCCGCGTCACCCTGCGCGACCCCGCGCAATGGAAAATTCTGGGCCAGTCGCAGCCCCGCGTCGATGTGCCCGCCAAATCCACCGGCACCGCCACATTCGGCATCGACATCCGCCTGCCCGGCATGAAATTCGCCGCCCTGCGCATGGTGCCACATATGGGCGGCAGCATGACCGGATTCGACGCCAGCGCCGCGCAAACCATGGCGGGCGTGGAACAGATCATCGACATGGGCGATGGCGTCGCGGTGATCGCCACAAACACATGGCTGGCGCAGCAGGCGGTTGATGCGATCGACATCACATGGGGCGCGCCCACCGCCCCCGCCACCACCGATGCCGTGTTCGAAAAAATCAGCCAGGCATTTGACGAAAAACCCAATTCACACCTGCGCAAAGACGGCGAAACCACCATTCCCGATGGTGCCACCGAAATCACCGCCGAATACCGCCTGCCCTATCTGGCCCATGCCACCATGGAACCGCTGAACGCCACCGCCCTGTTTGAAAATGGCAAACTGACGATCTGGGCGGGCAATCAGGGGCCGGTTTTCCTGCAAAAACATGCGGCTAGGGAACTGGGCATCGACACCGATGATGTCACGGTAAACGTCACCCTGATGGGCGGCGGGTTCGGCCGTCGCGGTGAATTCGATTACGGCGTTCTGGCCGCGCGTCTGGCTGGCAAGATCCCCGGCACGCCAGTGCAACTGACATGGTCGCGCGAACAGGACATGACCCATGATTTCTATCGCCCCGGCGCGGTGGCGCGGTTCACCGGCGCGGTTCAAAACGGCAAGGCGGTGCTGGTCGACGGCCATATCGCCGCGCAATCCTGCGCCCGTCAGGGCATTGGCCGCTGGATGGGCTTTGCCCCCTCCGGTCCCGATAAAATTCTGGTCGAAGGCGCCTATGACCAACCCTATGCGATCCCGAATTACCACATTTCCGGCTATCTGGCCGACCTGCAAATCCCCGTCGGGTTCTGGCGGTCGGTCGGGGCGTCCTACAACGGGTTCTTTATGGACACCTTCATGGATGAACTGGCCCATGCCGCAGGCCGCGACCCGCTGGAATTCCGGCTGGAACTGATGGCAGAGGAGGACGCGCGCAGCGCCGAAACCCTGCGCACCCTGCGCGACATGTCAGGCTGGGACAGCGCCAAACCCGCGAACACAGGCCGCGGCGTTGCCTTTTGTTACAGCTTTGGCACCCCCGTCGCGCAGGTGATCGAGGTCACGGACCAGAACGGCGAAATCCGCATCACCCGCGCCTATATCGTCGGTGACGTGGGCCGCGCACTGGACCCGGAAATCGTGCGCGCTCAACTGGTCGGCGGCATGGTTTACGGGCTGTCGGCGGCAGTCTTTGGCCAGATCACCTTTGATGATGGCATGGTCGAACAACAGAACTTCCCCGATTACGATGCGGTCCGTATGCACAATATGCCCGACACAAAGGTGCAAATTCTGGAAAACGGCAGCCGCATTTCGGGCGTCGGTGAACCGGGGACGCCGCCCGCGATGCCCGCATTGGCCAATGCGCTGTTTGATCTGACCGGCACGCGGGCGCGTCAGCTTCCCTTGATGGATCAATTCAACCTGATGCTGTAACGCGTCACCAAACCACCACTCACGACCCTATAAACAAGGGCGCTTGCGGATATTTCCCGCCAGCGCCCTTTGACTTTTTCATGCAACCAAAGGTTTTTGGCAGGTCGAATTTACCACGATTACGTCACATTTGCCGCCAAATCCCGCCTTATCGCAATTGTATCTATATTTGAAACAAATGCGGAAAATCACACAGATCACCCCCGTATTTGCCACGAATAACAGGCCCGCCAACAGGGCCGACAAGGGCAAGCAGTATGGCGACTTTCAACTTACGTTTTTATACGCTCAATCCGAACGGGGTGTTTTCCAACCAGACCGGGCAGACCCGCACCTGGAACGGACCGGAAACCGCGACAGGCCGCGCCACGCTCACCGATAATGAAACGGGCATTCAGGGGCTGACGCTGGATGATGACAGCGCGGGCGGTGAAACCGCCACCGCCACTGTCACCACGCCCGCGGGCACATCGACCAACGTCAACGTCGACGCCGAAGCGGTCTGGACCCTGCGCGACAACGTGACCGGACAGGAATTTCAGGTCTCGATGCTTCAGGTCGAAGGCGGCGGGGCGTCGGGCTATTACACCCTGTCGGAAATCCCGCTGGTGGCCGGGCGCAGCTATACAACGCTGGCCTATGATTCCAACCCGAACGCGGCGGCGGGCGACATCGCGTTTTCCTATACCGATTACGAACCCGAACCCAACCTTGTGTCCGGCACCGGCGGCGATGACACCATTGATGCCGCCTATACCGGCGATCCGCAGGGCGACATGGTCGATGGCGGATTTGGCACAGGTCAGGCCACAGGCGGCAACGGCGATGAAATCGACGCCGCAGCGGGCAATGATATCGTCAACGCAGGCGCGGGCGACGACACCGTTTATGGCGGCGGCGGCAATGACACCATTGATGCGGGCACCGGCGATGATGTGGTCTACGGCGACACAGGCGCCGCCCCCGCCACCCCCACAAACGAAGTTCTGGACTGGACCGATCAGGGCGGCAACAACACCAACCTTGCGGGCGGTTTCACCCAGGACACGGGCAATATGGACGTGTCCGTATCGTTCCAGAACAACGGCAACAACAACCCGACCTATCAGGTCAACAGCGCGGACCCGCAATATGTGGCGGCGGGCGAACCGTTTGATCCCAACTCCTCGCTCTTTCTTTATGGCAATGGCAATAGCGACACCTCGACCACAATCGTTGATTTCGCCGCACAGCAGGGCAGCGGCATGCAGGACGCGGTCAGCGACCTGTCGTTCCGCATCAATGATGTGGATTGGGGCGCGGGCAACCACACCGATATCATCACGGTCATGGCCTATGATCTGGATGGCAACGCAGTGCCGGTCACCTTTACCACCGGCGGCGGCGATACCGTTTCGGGCAATACCATCACCGCCAATCAGGTCGCCGAAAACCCCAATTCCGCAGGCGGCTCGGTGCGCATCGACGTGGCCGGCCCCGTCTCGCAAATCACCGTCTCTTACGCCAACGGTCAGGGCGGCACGCAGGGCATCTGGGTCACCGATATGCACTTTACCACCATTGCGCAGGTGGCGGGTGATGACAGCATCACGGGCGGCGCGGGCAATGACTCCCTTTTTGGCGAGGATGGCAACGACACCCTGTCGGGCGGCGACGACAACGATGTGCTGGACGGTGGCAATGGCGCTGACGCCCTGCTGGGCGATGCGGGCGACGACACCCTGACCGGAGGCGCGGGCGACGATACGCTGACAGGGGGCGCAGGTGCCGACAACCTCTCGGGCGGCACGGGCATGGATTTCGTCTCCTACGCCGGCTCCGATGCGGGGGTGAATATCGACCTCTCCACCAATTCCGCATCCGGCGGCCACGCCACCGGCGACACGCTGGCGGGCGGGCTGGATGGCATCATCGGCTCTGACTGGAACGACACGCTCACAGGTTACGACGCCGAAGGCGCGGATTGGACCAACGTGATCTACGGCGGGTTCGGCAACGACCTGATCGACGGGCGCGGCGCCAATGACAGCCTTTATGGCGAGGAAGGCAACGACACCCTGATCGGTGGCGCAGGGGCCGACCTGCTCGACGGCGGCGCGGGCGACGATGTGATCTATGTCGGCTCCGGCGACACCGCCACCGGCGGCGCGGGCAATGATACCTTCCTGCTCGACCCTGCCAATCTGGGCGGCGGCACCATCACCATCGACGGCTCTGAAACCGGCGAACCCACTGGCGACACAATAGATTTCGCAGGCCTGCTCGACTGGGAGGACGTGACCTATACCAACACCGACCCCGGCGCGCTGTCCGGCACCGCCACCCTGACCGACGGCACCGTCGTCAACTTTTCCAATCTGGAGGACGTGATCATCTGCTTTGCATCCGGCACCCGCATCCTGACCCCGCATGGCCCCCGCCCCGTTGAAACCCTGCGCCCCGGCGACATGGTCCTGACCCGTGACCACGGTATGCAACCGATCCGCTGGACCGGCCAACGCACCGTGCGCGGCATGGGCGATTTCGCCCCGATCCGCATCAAATCCGGCGTGATGAACAACGCCCGCGACCTCTGGGTGTCGCCTCAACACCGGATGCTGCACACCTCCTCCGCCGCCAACCTCTACTTCGACAGCCCCGAGGTCTTCCTGACCGCCAAACACATGGTCGACGGCATCAACATCACGCAGGAATCCCGTGATATGGTCGGCTATCACCACATCATGTTCGACCACCACGAGGTCGTCTTTGCCGAAGGCGCCCCATCAGAAAGCTTCCACCCCGGTGCCCAGGGGCTGCGCGCCCTGTCGGATGCATCCCGCGCCGACCTGTTCGAAAAATTCCCCGCCCTGCGCTCTGATCCCGACAGCTATGGCGACACCGCCCGCCCCTGCCTGCGCAAATTCGAAACCCGCCTGCTGACCACGGCCCTGACCATGCCCGATCAACACGCGGCCTAATCCAAAGGAATGCGCGTCCCGCGCATACATTTTCAGCATTTGCGCTGGCGCGCAGCAGGCAAAGGCAAGCCTGCGCGCGAGGGGGCCAACCCCGTGGGAGTATTTCAAGCAAAATCAGATACTTGCGCAGGTCGACCCATTCCACTTGCCACGAATGCTCAAATCAGGCGCGACCGCGGGCGAAACCCCCGAATAGATGCGACACCCCGCCAGGCATCCCCAAAAACAGCGCGGCGCCAGCCGCACCGCTCAATCCCACCGCAGATTACAGGCGAAATCAAACAGCGGCCAATGCCGCGCCCGCTTTGGCCCCGGCCCAGTCATGCACCGCCCGCCCGAAGGCCGTGAACAAAGGCCGCGACACCGGATCGCAATCGGCGTTCCATTCGGGATGCCACTGCACCGACAGGGTAAACCCCGGCGCATCCTTGATATAAATCGCCTCGGGCGTGCCGTCGGGCGCATGGCCCTCCACCACGACCCGCGCCCCGGCGCGTTTGATCCCCTGCCCGTGCAGCGTGTTGGTCATCACCTCATCCGCGCCCATCAACTGATGAAACACACCGCCGGTGGTAAATGTCACCTTGTGGCGCAGGGCAAATTTTTCCTCGATGGTGCCGTCGGGCGGCATCCGGTGGTTCATCCGCCCCGGCAGGTCGCGGATTTCAGGGTATAGCGACCCGCCCATCGCCACGTTCACCTCTTGGAAACCACGGCAAATGCCCAAAAACGGCTGGCCGCGTTCGACACAGGCGCGCACCAATGGCAGGGTGATGGCATCGCGCGCCCGATCGAATGCTCCATGCGCCTCGGTCTCGGGCTCGCCGTATTCCTCGGGGTGCACATTGGGCCGCCCGCCGGTCAGCAAAAACCCGTCGCAGGCCTGCAACAGCTCATCCACCGACACATATCGCGGATCGGCGGCAATCAATAACGGCATGCAGTCGGCCACACAGGCCACCGCCTCGGTGTTCATCGCCCCGCCCGCATGGGCCGGATAGCTGTCATTGATCAAATGATGGTTGCCAATAATCCCGACGATCGGTCGGCTTTTCAGGGGCCGTTTCATAATTGTCCTGCCTTTTGCACGCCTTTCCTTAATATAGCGTAGCAATCGTCAAGAAAACACCAATCGCCAAAACGGCACCCCGCGTCACCGCACAGGATGCCTGATTTTCCGGCAATCAAGGCTCGCCAACCAGCCCCGCACCCTCGATTCCGGCCAGTGCTGCGGCCTCGTCATTGTCGGATGTGTCGCCCGAAACGCCCACCGCGCCGATCAACCGGCCACGGCTGTCGCGCAACAAAACGCCGCCCGGCACCGGCACCATCTGCCCCCCGAACACCCCGTTGGCGGCGGCGATGAAATAGGCCTGCGCCTCGGCCCGCGCCATCTGCGCGCGCCCCGCCATGCCCAACATCACCGCGCCATATGCCTTGCCCTGCGCGATGCCGAACCGGCCCGCGCTGGCCCCGTCCTGTCGCTCAAACGCCACCACATGGCCGCCCGCATCCAACACCACACAGGCCAGCGGCTTCATCTCTGCCGCCTTGCCTGCGTCAAAAGCCTTTGAAATGATCCGCTTTGCCTTGTTCAATGTCACCGACATGATTATCCCCTTTTATCCGATTGAATTTACTGTGCTTTTGCCACTTGCCGCCAGTGATGCAACAATGGCTCGGTATATCCGGATGGCTGCGAAACCCCTTCGAATACCAGCGCCGAGGCCGCGCGAAATGCAGGCCCGTCAAACGCAGGTGCCATCGGAATATACGCCCCATCCCCCGCATTCTGGCGGTCCACCACGGCGGCCATCTTCTCCAGCGCGGCCTGCACCTGATCGCGGCTGACCACCCCGTGATGCAACCAGTTCGCCAATGCCTGCGATGAAATCCGGCAGGTCGCGCGGTCCTCCATCAGGCCGACATCATGGATGTCGGGCACCTTGGAACAGCCGACCCCCTGATCCACCCAACGCACCACATAACCCAAAATCCCCTGCGCATTATTCTCGATCTCGCGGGTGATTTCCGCGTCCGACAGGTTGCGCCCGTGCATCACCGGAATGGTCAACAGATCCGCCAGCGTGCCACGCGGCCCGCCCTTGGCCAGTTGATCCTGCACCGCGCCCACGTCCACACTATGGTAATGCGTCGCATGCAGGGTTGCCGCCGTGGGCGATGGCACCCAGGCGCAATTCGCCCCCGCCTCGGGGTGGCCGATCTTGGCCTCCAGCATCTCGGCCATACGGTCGGGCATCGCCCACATGCCCTTGCCGATCTGCGCACGGCCCCGCAACCCGCAGGCCAGACCGATATCAACATTGCGATCCTCATAGGATGCAATCCATGGCGTCGCCTTCATCTCGCCCTTGGGCAGGAATGCACCCGCCTCCATGCCGGTGTGAATTTCATCGCCGGTGCGGTCCAGAAACCCGGTGTTGATAAACGCAACGCGGTCCTTGGCGGCGCGAATACACTCTGCCAGATTGACCGAAGTCCGCCGCTCCTCGTCCATGATCCCCATTTTCACGGTGTTCCGCGGCAGGCCCAGAATATCCTCGACCATGGCGAACAAACGATCCGAAAATGCCACCTCCTCTGGCCCGTGCATCTTGGGTTTCACAATATAAACCGACCCTTGGGTCGAATTGCGCCCCGCCTCGATGTCGTGCATCGCGATCATCACGCTGCACAGCGCGTCCAGCAATCCCTCGCCGATCTCGGCGCCACCGGCGTCCAGCACCGCCGGTGTGGTCATCAAATGCCCGACGTTGCGCACCAACATCAGCGAACGCCCCTTTAACACCAGCGGCTGACCATCCGCGCCGGTGAATTCCAGATCATCCGCCAGTTTGCGGGTGAACATGCGCCCGCCCTTTTGCACATCCTCGGCCAGATCGCCGCGCATCAGGCCCAACCAGTTGCCATAGGCCAGCGCCTTGTCCGGCCCATCCACCGCCGCCACGGAATCCTCGCAATCCATGATGGTGGACAGGGCCGATTCCAGCCGGATATCCGATACGCCAGCCTTGTCCGCCGCGCCGATATCCGACCCCGCATTCACATCAATAATGATGTGCAACCCGTTGTGGCGCAGCACAATTGCCTCGGGCGCGCCCTCGCCCCCGCCATAGCCGACAAAACAGGCAGGATCAGCCAGCCGCAAACCGCCCGCATCCAAGCCGCCTGCCACCCGCAGATACCCGATATCCGCCCATGACCCGCCATCCAGCGGCACGGCACGGTCCAGAAAATCGCGACCCCATGCGATCACCCGCGCCCCGCGCGCGCCATCATACCCGCCGCCCGCAGGCAAATCGCCCAAGGCATCGGTGCCATAAAGCGCATCATAGAGTGACCCCCAACGCGCATTGGCAGCGTTCAACGCGAACCGCGCATTGGTGATCGGCACAACCAGCTGCGGGCCCGCAACGCTGGCAATTTCAGGGTCCACATCATCAGTGCCGATGCTGAATTGCGGTCCCTCGGGAATCAGATACCCGATCTCTGTTAAAAAATCCTTATATGCGGCGGCATCAATTTCGGCCCCCTTGCGCGTGCGGTGCCAGTTGTCCAATTTGGCCTGCATTTCGTCACGCACCGCCAGCAACCGCCGATTTTCCGGTCCCAGTTCGGTCACGATCCGCGCCAGACCGGCCCAGAACGCCTCCGCCGCAATGCCCGTGCCGGGCAGCGCCCGCGCCTCGATGAATTCGGCCAGCGTTGCATCCACTGCCAAACCGTTTCTGGTGATCCGTTGTGTCATCTGACCTCTCCAAATGCAGTCGCGTCGCTCCACGATTAGCGCCAAAGTTTCCGATAGGCAACAAGTGTGGTCATAAAATATTACCAATTACCCCAAAACCATGGATTCACCCCCCTGAAACTATGGAATCTATGGAAACCGCGCCCGTTTCATACGCTTTTCTACGGGCATTCTAATGCCAGACGCGGTGGCGCATAGCTGCAGTTTCCGGCGCAACCGCCCATTGCGGCCCCGCCCGCATCCCCCTAGGTTTACCCCGAAATCCGGACAAGGAACGCCCCGATGAAAGATGCCAGCCCGCAGACGATTCACCTGTCAGATTACCAACCGCCCAATTGGTTGATCGCCTCCACGCATCTGACATTCCGCCTGTCGCCCGATGCCACCCGCGTGCTGTCGCGGATCGAATTCCTGCCCAACCCTGCGGCGCAGTCACATGAATTTTTCCTTCACGGTGAGGGGCTTAACCTGATTGATGCGCGGATCAACGGCGCCCGTGTTCCCGTGGTCGCGACCAAACAGGGGCTGACATGCCCCGTGCCCGAGGGGCCGTTCACCTGGGAATGCGAGGTCGAAATAAACCCCGCCGCCAACACCGCCCTCGAGGGGCTGTATCTGTCAAACGGCATGTTCTGCACCCAATGCGAGGCCGAAGGGTTTCGCAAAATCACCTATTATCCCGATCGTCCCGATGTGATGACCACCTTCACCGTCCGGATCGAAGGCGACTATCCGGTGCTGCTGTCCAATGGCAACCCTACTACATCTGGTGATGGGTGGGCCGAATGGCACGACCCATGGCCCAAACCGGCCTATTTATTTGCCTTGGTCGCGGGCGATCTGCTGGCCCACCCCGATAGTTTCACAACCATGTCCGGCCGCAAGGTCGATCTTAACATTTATGTTCGCCCCGGTGACGAAGGTAAATGCGCCTTTGGCATGGAAGCATTGAAGAAATCCATGAAGTGGGACGAGGATAAATACGGGCGCGAATATGATCTGGATATCTTCAATATCGTGGCCGTGGATGATTTCAACATGGGTGCGATGGAAAACAAGGGATTGAACATATTCAACTCATCCTGCGTTTTATCCTCGGAAGAGACCTCTACAGATGCAAATTTCGAACGTATCGAGGCAATCATCGCGCATGAGTATTTTCACAACTGGACAGGCAACCGCATCACCTGTCGCGACTGGTTCCAGCTGTGCCTGAAGGAGGGATTGACCGTTTATCGGGACAGTCAGTTCACCTCGGATATGCGCTCTGCCCCCGTGAAACGTATTAACGATGTGATTGACCTGCGCGCCCGCCAGTTCCGCGAGGACAACGGCCCGCTTGCGCACCCTGTCAGGCCGGAATCCTTTCAGGAAATCAACAACTTCTACACTGCCACCGTCTATGAAAAAGGTGCCGAGGTGATCGGTATGCTGAAAACATTGGTCGGGGATGCCGCCTATTACAAAGCCGTCGATCTTTACTTTTCGCGCCACGATGGCGATGCCGCCACGATCGAGGATTGGCTGCGCGTGTTCGAGGATTCAACAGGCCGCGATTTGTCCCGGTTCAAATTGTGGTATTCCCAATCAGGAACCCCAAGGGTCAAGGTGACGGAAAGCTTTAACAACGGCAAATACACCCTTGAATTCAAACAGAAAAACAAAAATGAAAACGCCCTGCCGCAGGTGATCCCCATTGCTGTTGGCTTACTTTCCCCTGATGGCAAAGAAGTGCAACCAACGATGATCTGCGAACTGACTGAACAAACACAGTCATTTGTTTTCAATGACTTGGAAGTCAAACCTGTTCCATCCATCCTGCGGGGGTTTTCTGCCCCCGTCATTCTGGAACGGCAGCAAACCAACGCAGAGCGCGCCTTTTTACTGGCCCATGATACCGACCCTTTCAACAGGTGGGAATCGGGGCAAGCCCTTGCGCGGGACACGCTGTGCCGCATGACCAATGGCGCGGCCCCCGACCCGTTGTTGCTGGACGCATTGCGCGATTTGGCCCGTGACGAAACCCAAGATCCCGCGTTTCGCGCCCTTGCCCTGGCATTGCCCACATCGGATGACATCGCGCAAACCCTGTTTGACACGGGCGAGGTGCCAGACCCCGCCAAGATCCATCAGGCCCGTGAAACATTGCTCGATGCCATTTGCGACCACCTGCAATCAGAACTTGAAGATATCTATAAAAACCATAAAGTTTCAGGATCTTACCAGCCGAATGCCGCGCAATCCGCATCCCGCGCGTTGACCAATCGCGCGCTTTCCCTGCTGTCGCGCCGTGATGGTGGCGCTCTTGCACAGGCACAATTTGACGGCGCGACCGACATGACCCAGCAACTTGCCGGCTTTGCCGCATTGCTGGACAGCGGCAATGGCGCCGCAGCGGTTTCTGCCTTTTACAGCCAGTGGAAAGACGACCGTCTGGTGATCGACAAATGGTTCGCGCTGCAGGTCGGGCACGCCACCCCCGACACCCTGATCGACATTGCTAACACACTGACCAAACACCCTGATTTCAACATGAAGAACCCAAATCGGTTCCGTGCCCTGTTTGGTGCATTGGCCGGTCACCACGCCGGTTTTCACCATGTTTCCGGTCAGGGGTATGACTTGCTTGCCGATTGGCTGATCCGGCTGGACCCGATCAACCCCCAAACCACAGCGCGTATGATGTCATCCTTTGCCACGTTCCGGCGCTACGATTCGACCCGCCAGTCCAAGGCAAAGGCGGCGCTTGAACGCATCGCATCATCACCGGACCTGTCGCCCGACACCGGCGAAATGGTCGGCCGCATTTTGCAGGGCTAACCACAAACCCGCCCTGCTTGATTGCCTGCCCCGATGCCCCGGGGCAGCAAGACCCATAGCGGCGCAGCCATCACCATACCAGTTTCGCACGCTTGACCGCACCTGCCAATAACCCATAGAATTCCGACAGTTATATTGTATTAGTGAGTCCCCTCATGCCTATTATCATTGCCCTCATCGGCGTTATCGGTGCCGTTTATTTCTTTGTTCACCGTGCGAGGAACGCCGCGAATATGACTGGTGAATTGCTGGATGTGGCCAATGATGTGCGTCTTGCTGCGCGCCGTTTCGGGTTTTCCCGCCGCACCAACCTGCATCCGGTCGAGGCAATCGAAGACCCCGAAATCGCCATCGCGGCCATCGGCTGGGCCTTTGTCGAACTTGATCAGCTCCCCTCGGCCGAGCAACAGCTGATGCTGAAAAAGGCATTGCACAAACACCGCAACCTCAGCCTTGAAGCCGCCGAAGAGATGATGATTTTGGGTCGTTGGCTGGTGTCGGAATCTGGCGGCGCATTCCCTGCCGTTTCACGGCTGACCCGCAAATTGATCCGGCTACAGCCCCGTGACGAAAGCTTTTTTACGCCTTTGATGTCCGTGCTGTCCGAGGTCACCAACAAAGGTGGCAGCAGCAAGATCAGCGACCGGCAAAGCGATGCGTTGGATGATATTCGCCGCGCCTATCGCATCACCTGATTGGCCCTGCTTGCATTAACCATCTTTTGCAAAACCCGGCCCGATCCCTCCGCTTCTGGCGTGGCTGCCACGATTTCGCCCTATTCCGGCGGCAGCCTTTGCCACATGGAAAATCTGCACGAATTTCACTATGATCCACGCAGCCGCCAGCGGCTGGTATTCGCAATCGCGGCCACAGGGGCGCTGCTTGGGCCCGCCTTGGTAAACGCCGATTTGCGCATCGCGGCCTTTGCCCTGCCCGCTTGCGGGTTGGCCGCAGTTTTGGTGGTTAAAATCTTGTGGCCGATGCTGCAAGGGGCGCGCGCATCCAGCAAAATCACGCCCACGCGCGTGACCTATTGTTTTCGCGCCAATGACCATGCGCCAATGGAAAGCCGTTCCTTTCTATTGGCACATATCCATTCCATCCGCATTGATCGCCCGACCAGTGTGTTGCGTTTGACCGACAGGTTGGGCGATTGGCATGATCTGTCCCTGCTGGCATTTCCGCCTGCCAGTGAATTGTCGGTCTGGTTCAAAGGCACCGGCATCCGGCTGGAACATGGCCCGTTGCCGGAAAAGCCCCTGAAAATAGCGGCATAGGCCCGGAACCGGGGCATGGGTTCACCCGTCAGAACGCAGCACAAGCCCTGCGGGCCGTGCCACAGGGCGCCGTGAAGACAGCGGTTTGCAATAGCTTTGCTTGCGCAGCCATGCCGACATTTCGCGGCGTTTGCTGGCCGATGTCATTGGCCCCCAATCCGCAGCCACGCCGCGCCATCGGCCATTATGCACCGCAATCGCCTGATCACGGGGCACGGTGACCGACATGATGCGGATGGCGCAGCTCAGGTTGGCGGCACCGTTTTTCAATTCTGCACCTGTGCGGGCATGGCAACGATACCCCCGCGCAGTTCCGGGCAAGATTTGCAGCAACCCATACCACAGCCCGCCGCCGCCAACTGCCTGCGGGTTCCATGTGCTTTCATGTTTCGCGAGCGCAGACAAAAACCCCACCCAAAAGGCGCGGCGCTGTTTTTCGCCAGCGGCCCGATAGGCCGGGCACCATGCGTCAATATCTTTTGGCACGGTGCGGGTGATGGACGCCCCGTGGGTTTTCAGCGCGGAAACTGCGGCGCGGGTCCATTTCAGCCCCTCTTGGCGATGCGACCAGCGTGCATTGGGAAATTCCAATGACCGCATTTTGGGCCGCACGGCACCGATCCGCGCCATTTCAACGGGTGATCCAGCCGCAATCGCCGCGACCCGGCGCGCGCGCGGGCGTAAATCGGGGTGTGCGGGGGCATAAAACACCGACCGCCCTTTTGCAGCGGCCGCCAAGCGGGCAGCGTTTTCGCGCTGCAATGTGGCCTCTGATTGATCCGTCGGACCCGCTGTGGTGGCAAAATCCGGCTGATTCCCTGCCGTTCTGGATGTGACCGGCACAGGATTCGCATCATCGCCCGACCCGGTTGTGGGGGTCGTGGGCGGCAGTTTCGTTAACCGCGCCGCCGCCTGCACCCCGGTGCCTGCTGCATCGGACGCTTGGCCGTTAACAGCCGTGGCAAAAAGAAGAAGCGGTATAAACAAGGTAAAATAGCGCATGATCGGTAAAGTTTTAAGGGTTTTTGGGCATTTGGCAACGCCTGTTCACCCTGCCCAAATGATTAACGCCGCCCTTTTCATATCGCGCAAAATCCGCAGGCCCGCCACGTTTCGGCCCGAAATCGCCGCCAGACTGTGGGTATGAAAAACACACCTCATATCCGGCCAGCGGCCAAGTCAAAATCCGGTTTCCCCACGGGCCGCTCGGCGGCACAGGCGCTGCGCCTGCGGGCAGGCCAAACACTGCGCACCATGGTGCAACGCCTGCCCCGCAACGGCGCGCGCGACTGGATCGAAAATGCCCGGGGCCAAGACGAGGATACACGACGAAGCCTGTCATCCCTGCTGGCACGCAAGGGACGCATGCAACAGGAGTGCCCCGACCACATTGCCCGCCGGTTAGAGGTTCCGCTGGTCACCTGCCCCCCCGAAGACGCGAAACGCCATGAGGTCAGCGACCATGGGCAATTCCTTGCGCGTCAGGACCGCTGGGAGGATCTGGGCCTGTTGATCCGCCAATATGACCGTGCCCGCGCCGCAACGGATACCGGCCTGCCCATGGCAGATTTGCTGGCCTATGGCGCACGCGCCGACGTAACGGCACCAGTGGAACGCGCCCTGTCCGACCCCGGGTTGATGCCCGCACATGCGCCCCGCTCCGGCCTTGCCGAACTAGAGGACGTGCTGGAAGAATACCCCGGCGACTACGGCATTGCTTTGGTCGTAGCCCATGCGCATATCGACATCGGCTGGGCATGGCGCGGAGCGGGCTGGTCTGCCGAAATCCCCGCACGCGATTGGAAACGGTTCAAACGCCATTTTGCACGCGCCTCTGAAATTCTGGACGCGTTTGATGCCTTTGCCGAAGACAGCCCCGCGCTGGCGGCTGCGCGCTGCGCACTGCTGGCTGCGGAATCGGCTCCTCAGACCCGTGTCGGGGATGATTACGAAGACCTGATTGATCTGGATCCGGCGAACCCGCGCCACATGCGCGCCCTTGGCAATCACCTGCTGCCGCGTTGGTTCGGCTCTTATGGCGATCTGGAGCTGGAGGCACGCCGCACCGCTGCACGCACCGCCGATATCTGGGGCAAGGGCGGTTATACATGGGTTTATTTTGATGCCTTGGCCGTGGACCCCGGCGCATTGACCCTGATGGATGTGGACCTGTTTCTGGCCGGTATGCGCGATATTCTGGAACGCCGTTCCGACCAACACACGGTGAACATGTTCGCGGCCTACTGTGCGGTGACACAGGCAGCGCGCAGATATCGCCACGCCCGTCAAACCGCCGCTCAACAACAGCTGGTCGCAGCATTTCGCTGGATTTTGTCGGACTACCTGCGCGAAGTGCATCCCCTGACCTGGGGGCTGGCAGCGCAGAAACCCGGGCAAGACCCCGACCCGAAAGAGATTGCCGTAAAAGGGCGCAATCATGCATTGGCCCGCATCGCACGCCATTTTGAACGCGACCTGAAACGCGGGGCGCGCATTGTCTGGGCAGATACCGGCCCGATGGTGGTGGGGGGGTAAAAACAGCCGCCCGCAGAATACTGCGCGCACGGCTGTAACAGGCGCTTGGGCGCCGGGCGGCTAACGCTTCAGGGCGACGGCCGCCAACCGCTTGGCTTCGGCCAGATCACGAAACGACGGGCCGTTCACCGCGCTTTGGCGCGCATCGGGGCTAAAATGCTCTTCCAGAAATTCAGCCAGATTTTCAACATGCTCCAGCTCTTCCTGGGCGCTCTGCTCGGCCATCCGGCGCTGCTCTTCTTTTTTGCTCCGGCCTTGAAACCGGTCTTTTATCAGAGTCGAGTTTATCATCCGTCACACTCCATCTTCAGCGAATACGTTCGTTTTATTGCCTTCTTCGTGGTTGCGAGCGGAACCATCCATCCAGACAGACTGAACAATAGCGGTTACGATTTCAACCAATTTCGTTTTGTCCAGTCTCTCCCCCTCGGGTGAACAACAGGTTAATCCCCCCTCCTCCTGCGCGACAGCGTCAGAGAAGAACGGGAAATTGCAATCCAGCGCAAGGGCAATGGAACGCCCGTTCTGGTCGCCAAGATCTGGCAACCGAAAGGCCATGGACCAGCAAATATCTGCAGGTGTTCTCGCAAGCACCCTATCATCAACGCCCTTGAGGTTAAAAAGTTCCTTCTCTTTCGGGTCTTTCAGGTTCAGCACATCCACACTGTCCTGCGATTCCATGCAGCGTTCGATCATCGTTCCTTCCAGCGGCAGCTCCAACCATTTGTCCGCATAGCCGTCAAAGTCGACATGCGACCACAGCCTGACAAAGCTATGCTCGGGCGTGCGTTCTACAAGGGCCGCACGCAGGCGGAAATCCATCGCATTCTGAAAATATGATTTAATTTCAGACGCTAAACGCCCGTGAATCCGCAATAACTTATCTTCTTCGGTCGTCAGTTTGGCGATTTCAAAACCCGCATTCCCATAGGCACGCATCGTATCAAGATACAGTTTGGCACCCGAGGCATCGAAATCAAAAACCTCGACTTCTGGCTTGTTTACCAGCCTCAGGATGTTTGGAACCTGCCGGACATTCAGGCGCGACGCCCCGAACACCGCAGTATTGAACAAACGGAAAACAAATTTCAACCCGCGTCCTGAATACCAGATCCTGTCGGAAATATCGGTGGTTTCACTGGTGACGATCCAACAGTCCTTGTCACCAACGGTTTGCCCGTCAAACACCCACGCGGGCAGGTTCGACACCACACCGCCGTCACACATCATGCAGGTCAGATCAATATAGGGCGGCATTACGGTGCCCCCGTTTTTAGCTGCCTGTCCGGCTTCCAGCTCCTTAATCCGGCGGTCGCTTAAAAACGTTGTCAATTCATCGCGGGCAAAGGGGATGGTGATCTTTCTGGGCACAAAAACAAAGGGAATGGCGATTGATGCCGCGACGGCTTCGGCAACGGACAGGTTGGCACAGCGCGGATCATCTGTTGAAAAAACCATATCCGATTTCAGCGTCAGGTTGGCGGCAACCACTTTCAAAACGATTCCATGCCGGGCCAGATCGCCAAAGGAGACAGGCCTGCGGTTTTCAAACACACTCCCCAACGGGCGCAGCTTTTTCTTGAAAAGAAAATCCATGCAATCGACGAATTTTTCCAGCGATGCGGCCCCCCGAAAACCGCGCAACAGAAAAGTAACCAGCCCTAGAAATGCAATCGTAACCAGGCAATGAACAGCAATCATGCCATAGGTCACCAGAAAATGCTGCCCCGGCGGAAACAAATCAGATGCACGTGCCAAACGGACAAAACCGACAAACCCAACGTATAACGTTGGAAATAAAACGGATAAAAGCACGCCCCAGGACAAAAACAGTGTTGCCCTGGGGTGTGTGCCAGCCCAAACCATCATCTGGCGCGCGAATTTCAGCTTGAACCAATCAAAGCGCGTGAACAAATGGACCGGTTCGCTGACTTCATACCAGTCAGGCAAATGATCCAGAATATTTTCAATATTCCCGCTCGGGCCTTTGCCCTTTCGCAGGTTGAAAATCTCTCGGGGCTGGTAACCCACCGCCAATAGGCTTGCGATAATCGCCCCGGCAGAGGTGCCCGCATATCCCTGCGGGTCAAAATACTGGTTTTGTTCAAAAGCAACGGCCGTGCCAGCATGGGCAATCCCCTTGGCTCCGCCCCCTTCGAACACCAGATAGGCCTTCTTTTTCGGCAAGGGCTTTTGGGGTAAGGGATTGTTCAAACCACCGCTGCTTTTGTCTTCACCGCTCACGCACACACCTCTTTTATTAACCGGACAGACTATTCAGTAATTGTTACAATTCAACTTTAATATGCATTTTCCGCCTCCCTCGTCTTCGCGCCGCCCCGCGCCTCTTGCTCCTTGCGCGCCCCTGCCCTAGAACAGCGTCGTTATCGCCAAAAGGACCAGCACCATGCTTGATTTGACCTATGAAACCCCGACGCCAAAGGTGATTGCAGGGGCCAAGCATGATTGGGAACTGGTGATCGGGATGGAGGTTCACGCGCAGGTTTCCTCCAACGCGAAACTGTTTTCCGGCGCATCAACCAAATTTGGCGCGGAACCCAATGCCAATGTGGCCTTTGTCGATTCCGCGATGCCCGGCATGTTGCCCGTCATCAACGATTATTGCGTGGAACAGGCCGTGCGCACGGGACTGGCGCTAAAGGCCGACATCAACCTGTTTTCCGCCTTTGATCGCAAAAATTACTTCTACCCCGATCTGCCGCAGGGCTATCAGATTTCGCAGTTGTATCACCCCATCGTGGGCGAGGGCGAAATTCTGGTTGATATGGGGCCGGGCGTGGCCCGTCTGGTGCGGGTTGAACGTATCCATCTGGAACAGGACGCGGGCAAATCCATCCATGATATGGACCCGAATATGTCGTTTGTGGACCTGAACCGCACGGGCGTTGCGCTGATGGAAATCGTGTCGCGCCCCGACATTCGCGGCCCCGAAGAGGCCGCCGCCTATGTCACCAAGCTGCGCCAGATCCTGCGCTATCTGGGCACCTGCGATGGCAACATGCAAAACGGCAACCTGCGCGCCGATGTGAACGTGTCGATCTGCCGCCCCGGGCAGTATGAAAAATACTATGAAACCGGCGATTTCGGCCATTTGGGCACGCGCTGCGAAATCAAGAACATGAACTCTATGCGGTTCATCCAACTGGCCATTGATGTCGAGGCCCGCCGCCAGATCGCGATTGTCGAGGCGGGCGGCGAAGTGGTGCAGGAAACGCGCCTCTATGATCCCGACAAGAACGAAACCCGTTCGATGCGCTCCAAGGAAGAGGCGCATGATTACCGCTATTTCCCCGATCCCGACCTGCTGCCGCTGGAAATCGAACAGGCATGGGTAGATGATATTGCGGCAACATTGCCGGAACTTCCCGATGCCAAAAAAGCCCGCTTCGTTGGTGATTTCGGCCTGTCGGAATATGACGCGTCGGTGCTGACTGCCGATGCCGAAGACGCTGCTTTCTTTGAAAAATGTGCCGCAGGGCGTGATGGGAAACTGGCTGCCAACTGGATCATCAACGAACTGTTCGGCCGCCTGAAAAAAGAAGACCACGACATCACCGAGAGCCCGGTATCCCCCGCGCAACTGGGGGGCATCATTGATCTGATCGCCTCTGATGCGATTTCGGGCAAGATCGCCAAGGACTTGTTCGAAATCGTCTATACCGAGGGCGGCGACCCCGCGGAAATCGTGGAAGCGCGCGGTATGAAACAGGTCACAGACACCGGCGCAATCGAGGCAGCCGTGGATGAAATCATCGCCGCCAACCCTGCGCAGGTCGAAAAGGCCAAACAAAACCCCAAACTGGCGGGCTGGTTCGTGGGGCAGGTGATGAAAGCCACAGGCGGCAAGGCCAACCCCAAGGCGGTAAACGATCTGGTCGCGGCGAAATTGGGCCTGTGATTTCGGCATTGATCGGGCTGCGTCGCATGTGGCGCGGCCCCTGCCGTGACCTCTGCCTCGCTTTGGCGCAAGATAAATTAGCTATTTTTGTCAGTGGCTTGGCCAAATACATCGTGATTGACAGGCGGCAATCCGGGTGTTTTGCGGACGCCGCGACGTATCGGGCCACACCATGATCACGCCAACCTACCCCAGCCCGATCCCGGCCAATCGCAAGGCCGATATGCTGGTGCATATTGTCGGGCTTTTGTTGATCCTTGCGGCCGGATTTGCGCTGATTTTCAATGCCTTGGGATATCTTTCAACGCCACTGACCGGTGCGGCCATCGTTTATGTGATTTGCGCGCTTGCCTCCAACCTTGCCTCTTGCACCTATCATTTTTCGCCTTGGCACTCGCAGCGAAAACTGTTGCGGCGCATTGACCATGCCGCGATTTATCTCAGCATTTCAGGCAGCTTCACCCCATTCTTTGTTTTGGCGAATACAGGATGGACCCTGTCCCTGCTGTGGATTTGCTGGGGGCTGACGGCTCTGGCCATCTGGAAAAAAATTACGGACGAACAGGTCAAATCCAAATGGTCAACGGCATCCTATCTGGCCTTGGGGGCGATCGGGCTTAGCTCACTCCCTGATCTGACCATGGTGCCCGCGGCGACCCTTTGGTGTATCATCGCTGGGGCGGCGTGCTATGTTGCCGGCACGGCATTTTATGCGCGCAAAACAATGCCTTACCGATATGCCATCTGGCATATCTGGGTCAGCTTTGGCGGCATGTTCATGTATGCGGGCATCTGGATGGCGCTGTTTTGAACCGGCAGAAACGGGTGCTGTTCAATCCACATGCCAGATTTGCCGCCCTGTCCCTTGCCTCTTTCTTGCGGTGACCATATCGTCCAGCGGACCGCGACAAGGAGCAGACATGACCGCCTATCTCTCTGATTTTATGGATATTAAGCCCGAATGGATCGACTATAATGGCCATTTGAACATGGCCTACTACGTGGTGCTGTTTGATCAAGGCGTCGATCAGGCGTTTCTGGAACTCGGGTTGGGGCCGGACTATCGCGACGGCACGGGGCACACGACCTATTCCGCCGAATTTCACATCCGGTATCTGCGTGAATTGCATCTGGGTGATCGCGTGCGCGCCTCATTTCAGATTCTTGACGCCGGACCAAAGGCGTTCCATTTCGTGCAAGAGCTGATCCACAAAGATGGCTGGACCGCGGCCACGGGCGAAGGGATTTCCCTGCACATCGACCAGTCCGGCCCCAAAGTTGCCGCCTACCCCGCTGATATTAAATCGAAACTTGATGCCATGACTGCGGCACATGCCGATCTGCCGGTGCCAGAATACATCGGAAAACCCATGGCGATCCGCCGCTAGGTCAACGCGCAGCCATATCCCAGGCTATGATTTCTCCCAACATCCGGTCCAGCGGCAATTCCGACATGGCGGCGCCACGGCGCATTGCCTCGCGGGGCATGCCGTAAACCACCGAGCTAGCCTCGTCCTGCGCCAGTGTGCGGGCGCCTGTTGCCCGCATTTCGCCCAACCCGGCCACACCATCATCACCCATGCCGGTCAAAATTATGCCCAGTGCATTTTGTGCCGCCGATTGTGCAACCGAGCGGAACAACACATCCACCGATGGCCGATGGCGCGACACAAACGGGCCTTGCATCACCTCTGTCCAATACCCTTGTGCCGAGCAACGCAGCATCATGTGATGGTCCCCCGGCGCGATCAGAACCAGCCCGCGCTGCAACACATCGCCATTCCCCGCCTCGCGCACGGTGACACGGGACAGACCGTTCAGGCGTGTTGCAAAAGCACCGGTAAATTCGCGTGGCATATGCTGCACAATCAGGATCGCAGGTGCATCCGCAGGAAGCGCGCCGATCAAATGGCCCAATGCCTCTGTTCCGCCGGTGGATGCGCCGATGGCAATCACCGGTTGCGATTTTCCGGCGGCACGTGGCGGTTGATAGGGCAGCACGACATCCGCGGTAAGTTTTCCATTCGGGGCAGTGTGGATCGGGTTTACCGCCTGCACCTGTGGTTTGCACGGCCGATCGTCGAACCCTGTCATCCGGTTTGCAACAACCATCCCGCCGCCACGGCGTTGCCGCCGCCCCAGCCTGCTGTTGACAGCTGCCCGTAACGCATTGGCAATGCTGGTTTTTGATCTGATCCAGTTTTGCGGTGATGAATAATCCGGTTTCCCCAAAACCTCTATCGCGCCCAGTTCCAATGCGCGAATCCTGATATCGCCCGCGTTGTTGACATGACCCGAACAAACAATCACGGGAATCGGATTTTGCGCCATGATTTTGCGCAGAAATGTCAGCCCGTCCATACGCGGCAATTCCAGATCCAGCAGCATGACATCCGGCATATCGCCCGCCATTTTTTCCACTGCATCATAGGGGTCGCTCGCTGCTGCGAACAGCTCCAACCCCGGATCCTGATCAATCAATTCCGTAAATGCAGCACGATTTAGCGCGCTGTCATCTACGATCATCACGCGGATCACCCCGCCAGCCGGAACACCCCGATTTTTCATCTAGCGGTGCTTTCCTGTAGGCGGATACCGGCGGGGTGATTGTAAATTCTGTTTTGAAAACAATCAGAAATGCGTCGGCCATGACCACAGCAAACATATCCCGTTCGCGAAACGACAGGCATAAACCATCCGGTCAAGCGTTCCCCCAATCCTATGCCACAAACCATGCGTAATACGCCTTTGTGTGTTGGTTATCGAAATTCCTGCGCGCGAAAATCCAACCAAGAGAAGGCTTACCGATAAGTTCTGACCACGATGTTAATGCGGACACTGTTTTCGTCACATCTTGATACAATTATGGGATGTATAGCGCGACCCGGATGTAAACTAATATGCGCGCCCCCTTTCCTCTGACCTCCGCAGCGCATAATGTGCTGTCTGATTTTCAGTGCGACGAGGCCCAGATGCTGTTCGAATACAAGGTTATTCCCGCCCCGGAAAAGGGCATCAAAGCAAAGGGTGTCAAAGCACCCGAAGCGCGTTTCGCACTGATCCTGCAAGACGTTATGAACCAGCACGCCGCCGAGGGTTGGGAATACCAACGCGCCGAAACCCTGCCATCGCAGGAACGCGCCGGGTTGACCTCCTCTGCTACGGTTTTTCGCAATGTTCTGGTGTTTCGCCGCGCCATCGAAATCGCACCGGAACCGCAGGTGCAGATGGATCCGGCGCAGGCGCATAAAACCACGGATGAGGCAGGTAATATTGACAGCCAACCTGTTGACGAGCAAGAAAACTATCCGGTTTGAATGTTCGGTTTCACCACATCGGGGTTATCGCGCGAAACGGTGGAACAGGGTGCAAAACCGGGTGGTGATCCGGACCGGTTTTGCGGCAAATACCGGGGTCCGGACGGTTAACAAATCGGGGGTATGTTTTTTTGCCCTGCCCCCTTCAATCTGGCGGCAAAAGGTCTATGATCTACGGTCCGAGTCGGAAAGGTGATCCCATGTCAAAAACTGACCCATTTGGTTTCGATATGTCTGTCTCATCGGCCAAAAAGAAAAATCCGCGTGGTCGGCGTGGCATGACAGGTGCATTCGAAACATCACAGCGTGAATGCGCCCACGAAGGCTGCACAGAGCCGGGCAAATTTCGCGCGCCCAAAGCGCCTGACGTGCTGGATGATTTCATCTGGTTCTGTAAGGATCACGTGCGCGAATACAATCTGAAATGGAACTTCTTTGACGGCACAACCGAGGCCGAATTGAACGCCCAGATGTCCAAGGACAAGGTCTGGGAGCGCGAGACCAAACCCATGGGCGATCCTGAAACCCGCGCCTGGGCGCGGTTGGGGATCGAGGACCCGCATCAGGTATTGGGCGCCAATGCCACGCAAAACCCCGGCAAGTCCAACCCTGCCGCCGTGTCCACCCGCCGCCTGCCGCCAACCGAACGCCGCGCCATCGAAATTCTGGAAGCCAAGGACCATTGGTCCAAGGCCGAGGTGCGCAAATCCTACAAGGCGCTGATCAAGGTGCTGCACCCCGACATCAACGGCGGTGACCGCAGCCAGGAAGAGCAGCTGCAACTGGTGGTTTGGGCATGGGACCAGATCAAGGACAGCCGCAGTTTCAAATAGCGGCGCGCCCTTGCAGCCATAGAAAAAGGCCCGTCCGGTTGCATCCGGGCGGGCCTTTTCCATGCAGGATATGACGGGGCTGGGTCAGGCCGCCTGAAAAACCAGCGACACCCCGTTCAGGCAATGGCGTTTGCCCGTCGGTTTCGGCCCGTCATCGAAAATATGGCCCAGATGGCTGCCACAGCGGCGGCAATGGCATTCGGTGCGGGTGGAAAACAGTTTGCGGTCTTCCTTGGTCCCGATGGCATTGGGCAGTGACTGGAAAAAGCTGGGCCAGCCGGTGCCG
>JBOEGO010000023.1:0-106139 GCA_050633465.1 Paracoccaceae bacterium
AGGAAACTAGGGGCACCTCAGTCTGATGCGGACAATTCGCGCACACGGGTTGAGGAGGCAACATTCAAAGTTGCCAACCTATTGGGTGACGATGCCGAGACAGCCTTGCTGCAGCTAGAAAAAGCGATGCAGGACGGCGCGGCAGAGCTTGGGCGTCACAAGGCTTGGGAATCCGGGTGGGCCAAACATCAGGCTGATGAATCTGTCTTTCTCGCAATGTTCAACTTTCTTCCGTCTGTGGCTCGAAAAAGAGTTTTGAAAGGGCGTGTTGCACTGGAAGCCATCGGCTGCACGCTGGATTTCTCCGATGTCAGTTCGGTTGAAAGTTTAGGGAATAGCCTGCGAAATGCGGTTCGAGTTGCGCAGGAGGCTGCTCAAACCACCAAGTCCAGATATGAGGCAGCACGGTCAGCGTTAGAAAATCTGGATCAGGCGAAGAGAGCATGGGCGTGCGCGACGGAAAATCTTGGTGCGCCGGCCGTTCCAGCAACTGATGCATTGGACGTCGATAGGTTTGCCGATTGCCACACCCGTTTTCATCTTTTCCGACTGGCCTGCCATTATTGGGAGGGACGGTGGCTTCTGGAAATGGACGATAGCCTGGACGAAATCGTGGCCTCGCAACGAAAGACCGGGCGGAAAACAATCGAACCACGCTGGCACCGCCGTATGATGCTGACGCCCTGTGCTGTCTCCACGTTTGCGAGTTTGCCAGGCAAAATGAGCTTTGGTCTCAAGTCCGGCGGTGAATGGGGCACTGGCTATTTATTCGACTTCATCGATTTGCTGATTGTTGATGAAGCCGGACAAGTCCTGCCAGAGGTTGCGGCGCCGTCGTTTGCGTTAGCGAAGCGCGCATTGGTCATTGGAGATACCCAACAGATTGAGCCGATCTCGTCCGTGTCTAAAGCAGTCGATATTGGCAATCTACAAAGTGCCGGTTTTCTAAAAGAGACCTATGCTGAGGCCGATTTGGCGACACTGTCAGATAATGGCATGCGTAGTGTTGACGGCAGTGTAATGCGTCTCGCCCAGCAAGCGTGCGTCTATGAGCCCTACCCGGAATTAGAGCGAGGGCTTTACCTGTTCGAGCATCGGCGCTGCTATGACGAAATCATCAATTTCAGCAATAAACTCTGCTACAAAGGATCGCTCAAACCGATGCGAGGCAGTGCGCCCGAGGGGCGCGCTGTGCCGTCGATGGGTTACCTACATATCGATGGTATGGCTTTGAGTTTTGGCGGCAGCCGCGCAAATGCGAGTGAAGCTGCAACAATTGCAGACTGGCTCGCGGAAAATCGGCAGGATCTTGAAGGTCAATACAATAAAAAACTCGAAGATATAGTCGGTGTCGTCACTCCCTTCGGGCGGCAGGTGCAAGAAATCAAACGTGCTTGTGCCGAACGAGGCATTGACGCGAAAATGACCGTTGGCACGGTTCACTCGCTTCAAGGGGCTGAGCGACCAATCATCCTGTTCTCACCAGTCTATTCCAAACACGCCGACGGGCATTTCATCGACATGTCGCCAAGTATGCTGAACGTGACCGTATCGCGTGCCAAAGACAGCTTCCTTGTCTTTGGTGATATGGACGTATTTTCGTCGGCTGCGAAGGGTACGCCCAGATCGGTCTTGGCTGAATGTCTGTTCTCTCAACGTGATGGGGTGCTTGAGTTTACTGCGCAACCGCGCTCCGATCTTCAGGATTCAAGTCACCCGCTTTCGACATTGAGAGACGCAGAAGAACACGACCGGTTCCTGAAAAATGCCCTGTCCACAGCCCGCGAAATGACCATCGTCAGCCCGTGGATCATTGCCTCAACAATGAAACGTGCAGGGTTGCTCGATGCCTTCCAAAGTGCGGTGGCGCGCGGGGCGGAAATCGATGTCTTCGCAGATCCTCTGTTGAACCAGTTGAAGTACGACGATGGTGTAACACAGCTGGAAGCAGCCAAATCGGCGCTGCAGAAAGTGGGTGTTCGTGTTCACGAGGTGCGTCAGCTACATAGTAAAATTGTCATCGTTGACGGCAATCGTCTTTGCATCGGGTCCTACAACTGGCTGAGCACTGATCGAAAAGGCCGGTATGCACGCCACGAAACGTCAATCGTCTACGATGGCTCGCATCTTCGAAGTGAGATTGATGTCATCAAGCAAAGCCTAGGTGCCCGCGAGAAACGCTAACTCCTCCGCGAATTCACTCTTTTTACACGCTCTGCCGTTAGCTGGCAGGGTGGTTTTATGCGTTCTGAAATC
Source organism: Paracoccaceae bacterium (assembly GCA_050633465.1). Lineage (GTDB taxonomy): Bacteria > Pseudomonadota > Alphaproteobacteria > Rhodobacterales > Rhodobacteraceae > UBA3069. The sequence goes on from JBOEGO010000023.1 coordinate 2,257, forward strand.
TGCACTGTTTGATCTGTTGGAGCGACATAATTTCTGTCGAAGATCGCCAATCTTCTGTCGATGGAATCAAGCTAACCTGCTGTAATTTAAAGATATTCTGATAGTTTGGGCGCCAAGCTTCGTGTCATCTTACACCTTTTTTGTGACTAATCAGGATTAGTTTCCTTTTTAGCATATTTTGCTTCCTTTTTCGTCAAGATACACCGCGCTCGGTATACCTGTCACCGAGCCCGGAGGTTAAACCCGCCCGGGGAAAGGCGAAGCGCGGCCTTCACCTGATTTGTGCAACAAAGTCGTGGAGTACCTGTTCGCAGGTAGGGGGCGGGGCTAGAACAGGTCAACCTCACCGCGGGTTGGCGCCGCGAAGCTGGCATCTTCCAGGTGAACAAGTCTGTCGCGGAGTTCTTGCAGCCCCAGTGCAGAAGTCGCGGTGAGTTTCAGCATACTGGTTTTAGGGTCAACATTTTCCGCAATAACGCCCAATAATCCCGATACATCATCCAAAGCTTGGCGCAGTAAATCCACTTGCTGCGCAGCGACGCGGCTTGCGTTGGAGTTGTGGCTAAGGTTTTCCGGTTCGATATTTTCGTCAATCGAATGCGCAATGCCCGCCAGAAAGCCAACCTCTGTCGCTAGGCGCTCCAACAAAACTCTGGTTGTTATGGTTGCCACCTGACCCTCCGTCATTCTTTTGTGTTTTTGGGGGAAATTCCTGTCGCAAGACGCCGCTCTCAAAGGCGTCCTACGACTTGTTCGATGCAGCCCTTCATTTTTTGTGCATCGAAGGGTTTGGCCAAAAAGTTGTTCATCGCAAGTTTTTTACCACGTTCAATCAGGGCCGGATCGGCGCGACCCGTGATGAGAATAAAGCCGACTTTTTGGGTGACCTTATGTCCGCGCAATGCTTCGAGCAGTTGCAGGCCATCCATTCCTGGCATGTTGAAGTCGGAAATCACCAAGTGGACCGGGCTTGCGGTTAACCGTTGAAAGGCTGCCAGCCCGTCCTTTTCGGCCGTATAGTGGCGAATGCCAATTGCATCGAGCGCTTGGGTGATCAGCCCTCGGCTGGTGGACATATCATCTACCACCATGATTCGAAGATTGTCTCTGAGGCTCATTGGGTTTTTTCCTGTATGTCAGTCATTTTTTTAAGTATCGATCGGTGTGTTGTTGCGGACAAAGCTGGTGACGCCATCGGCATCGAAATAGTGCTTTGCCCGTTTCGTCAGGCGTTCGGAATGCCCGATGTAGAACCGCCCGCCAGGCGGCAAGAGCGCGGCAAATCGACAGAAAAGCCGTTCTTGGGTGTCTTCGTCGAAATAGATCACGACATTTCTGCACATTATGACGTCAAATGTTCCCTTCATCGGCCAGGGTTCCAGCAGGTTGAGGATTCTGAACGTAATAAGTTGCCGCAACGATCGCGATGCGCTCATCTCTTCGTTTGGGGCGGGGTCGAAATAAGTTCTCAACTCTTGTGAACCCGCCTGCTTTACGGCTTGCTCGGGGTAGTGCCCTGCCTGTGCTTTGGCGACGACCTTGGGGTCTATATCGGTTGCCAGAATTTTGAAATCATAGCTGGCAGCATCCGGAAAGCTGGACAAAACAGTGGTTGCCAAGCTGTATGGCTCTTCGCCTGTTGAGCATCCTGCTGACCATATTCGGACTTTTGTTCCACGTTTTGCACGGGTTGCCAGGTCTGATTTGATCAGTTTTGACAGATCGACAAAGTGCTGGTTTTCACGGAAGAATTTGGTGACGTTCGTCGTAAGGGACGACACCATGTTTGTAAATTCTGCCCCATCGGTTTCTTTTTCAACCAAGCGGCGATAGTCGCCAAATTCAGACAGCCCCAATGCGCGCAGTCGTTTGGACAATCGCGATATCACCAAAGGTCGCTTCGACGGCGCAAGTTTAATGCCCGTCCTGCGATGCAGCAATGATGCGAGTGCATCGAAGTCTGCATCTGAGAGGACAGGGGAGGCAATCGCCAGATCGCTATGGCGAGGGGTCAGTGTCATTCGCGGTCCCCTTCATCGTGGGGCAAAATATGTTTGAGGTCGATGACGCGGATCAGATGATCATCTACCGTGAAGACGCCTTCGACGAATGCTTTGGCATCCATTGAGGCGACGTCTGGCGTGGGTTTCAGTTCTGATTGCGGCACGCTGGTGATATCGGACACGGCTTCGACCAGAAGGCCGACCGTGCGGCTGCCCAAATGTGCAATGATGATAACATGGCGACCATCGGGTTCGGTTTCACCCAAACCAAGGCGTTGGGCCAGGTCCACCACCGGCAGCACTGTGCCGCGCAGGTTCATGACGCCTTTTATATAGACCGGTGATTGCGGCAAGACCGTTGTCGGTGTCCAACCGCGAATTTCGCGCACCAGACCGATATCAATGCAATAGTCCTGATCCGCGATGCGGAATGTCACGATCTCGCGTTGGCCCGAGTCGATTTTTTCAGCTGCTTCGGACATTTTCTATCTCCATTAGGTGAACATTGGCGCGGCGTTGCGCGATGGGCCAGTTGCGGCCAGTTGATCGGTATCGACGATCAAAGCGATGCGCCCGTCGCCTAGAATTGTGGCTGCTGCAACACCATCGATTCTGCCGTAGTTTGCCTCTAACCCTTTGATGACGACCTCGCGTTGGTCGACCACCCTATCGACGGCAATGGCTGTTCGTTTGTCTGCGTCGGATTCGACCAGTAGGAACACAAGTTTATCCAGATCCTGGGGGGTGTTCCTGAAGCCGAGCCGTGCGCCAAGATCGACGATCGGGACCAGTTCACCGCGCATTGCGAGAACTTTGTCGCCGCTGCCCATCTGGTGGACCGTTGCGGAGCGGCCACGGATTGTTTCACGCAATGCCGTGGTTGGAACGACGAGTGTTTCACCAGCGACCTGAACCACCATGCCTTCGAGGACTGCGAGCGTGAGCGGGAGGCTGATGGTCACGGCGGTGCCCTGACCGGGGGTTGAGGAGATGGTAACGCGCCCGCCCAAAGATTGGATTTCGCTGCGCACCACGTCCATACCTACGCCGCGCCCCGAGAGGTTTGACACAGCATCGGCAGTAGAGAACCCCGGTAAAAACAAGAGGTTGTCAATTTCAGTGTCCGACATTTCGACATCGGCAGGGATCAACCCTTTGGAAATGGCGAGGGATTTGACTTTAGGGCGGTTGATGCCTGCGCCGTCATCTTTGAGTTCGATCACAACGCGGCCTGAGCGATGGGCTGCGGAGAGGACAATATCACCCTTTTCAGGTTTGCCCAGTTCCAGCCGTTTTTCCGGTTTTTCCAGCCCGTGATCCATCGCGTTGCGGATCATATGGGTCAGGGGGTCCGCGAGCCGTTCGATAACGGTTTTATCGACCTCTGTCATTTCGCCTTCGGTGATCAGGCGGGCCTGTTTGCCCGTGGCCTGGCCGGATTCACGCACGATCCGGGACATGCGTTGGAACAGGAACTTGATCGGTTGGGCGCGGATCGCCATGACGCGTTCCTGAATTTCGCTGGAGAGCTGTTTGAGCGTGGCCAGTGCAGTTTCGACTTTGGAACCGGATGGCACTGTTACTTCGGAGATGGATTGGGTCAGCATTGCTTCGCTGATCACAAGTTCGCCGACGAGGTTGATCAGCCGGTCCACGCGATCAAGATCGACGCGAATGGTGGTGTTTGCGCTGGCCGCTTCTGTGGGTTTTTTGGGCTTGGTGGCTTCTGCCTTGGCTGCGGGGGGCGGGGTGTCGGGCACGGTTTGAACCGCCGCAGGTTCGGTGGCCGGATCAAGCGATTCGATCGGGTCAACGCTGGCCGCAGCCATCGGAACCGGATCGTTGAATTCGATTTTGCAAAGGCCATCGACAAATTCGAACACTTCGAGAATGTCATCGCGGGTCTTGTCGGATGTCAGTTTTATATCCCAGAACAGATATGCCTGATCCCAGGGTTGTTCCAGGAAGGGGGGAACGTCTTCTATTCCTGCGACGACTTCGAGTTCACCGAGTTCCGCCAGGGCGCGGAACAGGAGTGCGGGGTCATTGCCGCTGGAGTAGAGTTCCTTTGTCGGGGTGAAGCGGAATTCATGGGGGGCATCGCTGCCACCGTCGTCGCCGCCGATTTCGGGAAGGTCCAGACTGAAATCCATCGACATGGGCGCGAATTCGACTTCGGCCTCTGCCGGGGCGGCGGTGGTCGGCGGGGTGCCGGACAGTGCTGCCAACTGTTCAAGCAAGGATTTGCTTTCGGAGGGGTCTGCCTCTTGGCGGTCGCGGGCGGATTCGACAAGATCTGCCAGTCTGTCGCTGGCCATATAAAGCAGTTCGACGATTTTCGGGTTGGTTTCGAGTTTGCCCGCGCGCATATCGTCGAGGGTGTTTTCAAAGCCATGCGCAAATTCAACGAGCGCATCGAGGCCGAAGGCGCCAGCGCCACCTTTGATGGAATGCACGGCACGGAACACCGCATTGACGGTGTCCAGCGAAGCTTCGCCGGTTTCCATCTGTGCGATCCCGTCAGACAGGACTTCGAGCAGTTCTTCGCATTCGTTGAAGAATATCTCGCGGAGGTCGGTATTGGCGTTCATTGGATTACCTCGCCGTCACGCGCTCGAGAGCGGCAACCAGTTTGTCTTCGTGAAACGGTTTGACTATCCATCCCGTCGCACCGGCGTCGCGGGCGCGCACCTTGAGTTCTGCCGCGCTTTCGGTGGTCAGGACCAGAATGGGGACGCCACGAAACTGGCGTTGTTCACGTGCGCCTTCGATAAAGCCGAAGCCATCCATGACGGGCATGTTGATGTCGGTTATGACGGCATCGGGATGCACCTCTGCCAGTTTGTTCAGCCCGTCCTGCCCGTCTTCGGCAAGGTGGACTTCGAAGCCGGCGGCTTTCAATGTGTGTTCAAGCATGCTTCGCATCGTGCGCGAATCATCGATGGCGAGGACTCTCAGGCTCATGCTGCTTTCCCTTCTTCAAATAACTCTTCGGGTGCGCCAAGAAGCGCCATGCCTTTGACAAATGCGTCGGAGGGGTTGGTCAGGCTGAACGTCGCCTCGTCTTTTTGCCATTGTTTCTGTGCGCCGATCAGAAGCTGGAGGAAAATGCCACCCAGGTGGCTGACCTCGTTTGCGTGGATTTCCACGGGGAGACCGCGCAGATGTTCAAGTGCTTCTGCGACCTCTTCGCCAGCGGAGACGTCCAAATGAGCGGGCAGCGTCACGACGTTGACCTTGGGCGTATCGGCTGTGTCTTCTATCCCGTCTGCGGTGTTCGACATGTCAGCTTCTCTCTTTTCAGGGGCCGGTGGTGATCCGGCTTCGGTGCCCTTGGATAAAGGAATTCCATTAACAGAGCGTTGTGCCCGAACGGATTTGAACACAGGGGAAGTGTCTGATTTTAACAGTCTGTCCATTTGCGGATGCTGCATACTGCCCCTCATGCGGTGCCATGATTCACGATCAACGATTTGGCATCCTGCGTGATGATGCGCGCAATCTCGGATATGCGGGTGATTTGGGATTCCAGTTCGGAATGGAACCTGTCGAGCCGGTCAATGATACCGTTCAGGCCCGCATCCTTGACGTTTAGCCGCCCTGCTTCGACCCGGCACAACAGGCGCACCACATCCAGCCCGGTGACCTGTCGTCGCAATTCAACACAGATGGCGGGCAGGCGTTCGGCGCTGACGACAATGTCGTTCAATCCGCTCACCACCTCTTCTTCGAGGCGGGAGGCGATTTGGCGCATGTTGGCGGCTTCTTCGGCCTGATGCAGCCCTGCCTCGGAGTTGAATTCTGTGGTTGCTTCGTTAAAGGCGCGGCAGATGGCAAGGCGCAGGCGCACTTCCTGGACTTCGGTTTTCATGCGGCCGAAGGGGTCTTCGCCATCGACATCAAGCTGGGTCAGCAGGTGCATCAGGTCGCTGGACATCAATTCATAGTTCTGGGAAATCGCCGAAATCGGGCCGCCTGCGGCCTCTAACCTAGCGGAGAGTATGCGCATATTGGTCGGTTCGGAGGTAATTTCACCGTAACCGCTGAGCAGATCACGGGTCACGCCCAGTGCTTCTTCGGTGTGTTCCAACAGGGAGGAGGTGATGTGGCGGCGTTTGCCAACCGGACGGCCCATGTTTTTGTCGCGCGCCTGAAGTTCGCTGATCATGGCATCGCAGATAAAGGTGAAGTAATCGGGGAAGCCATCGGCATCCATGATAGCCAGCAGGCGTTTGGCGCTGGTTTCACCGTCCAGCCCTTCGGCTTTTTCGATGTCCAGCAGGCGGGCGTATAGCGCCCTGGACTGGGCGAACTGTTCCGCCTGCGGTTTGATGCGCACCGATATATAGCCGTCATTAACCGGAACAATCATGGCAAACACCCAATAGAATCGCCCGTCTTTGGTGCGATTCTTGACATAGGCGGCCATGGGCCGGTTTTTCTGAAGGCGATTCCAGAACAGGGCAAACACGCCCTTTGGCATGTCGGGGTGGCGCACCAGTTTATGGGGCGCACCCAGCAATTCATCCCAGCTGTAACCCGCAACCCGTTGAAATACAGAGTTCCCCGCCTGAATCACGCCCCGTTTGTCGGTGCGTGAAAAGAAAATTTCATCCGGGGCGAAGAAGGCTTCGGTCGTGTCTTTTTCTTCCGGACGGATGGCTGGTTCGACGGACATATGGGGCGCTTTCCTGGCTAAACACCCGCTGTTTGTGGCACCGAATGATTAGGCATCTATGAACGCCGACCGCATTCCGGTCAGCTTTATAGTAAAAACACCACTTGATTGCGCCATGTGGACAGACCAGATGAACGGATATAGGGAGCATAAATGGCCAAGCAAAAGACAGACCCGAACTATAAGGTGATCGCCGAAAACCGGCGCGCACGCTATGATTATGCCATCGAGGACGACCTTGAGTGTGGTATTCTGCTGGTCGGGTCCGAGGTGAAATCGCTGCGCGAGAAAACCGCCCAGATCACCGAGAGCTATGCCGCGGTGGAAGAGGGCGAGCTGTGGCTGGTCAACAGTTACATAGCCCCCTATGCACAGGCCAAGACATGGGGCCATGAAGAGCGCCGCCGCCGCAAGCTGTTGGCATCCAAGAAAGAACTGGCGCGCATGTGGAAGGCAACACAGCGCGAGGGCATGACCCTGGTGCCATTGGTTTTGTATTTCAACCACCGTGGCATCGCCAAGATCAAGATCGGCATCGCCAAGGGCAAAAAGGCCCATGACAAACGCGCCACCGAAGCCAAACGCGACTGGGGCCGCCAGAAACAGCGGCTGATGCGCGATAATAACTGAGTCGGGGCCGATTTCGCGGATGGTCTGCCGCTTGCACTGAATTGCCGCAGGATATAGGCAGAACCCGTGAAAATCGCGAGGTCCGCAATGGCACATGACGACCCCAAAACGCTGGTTTCGACCGACTGGCTGGCAGCGCATATAAAAGACCCGGATCTGCGTATCCTTGATGCGTCCTGTTTCCTGCCCGGCACGCCGCGTGATGCACGGGCGGAATATGATGCCGCCCATATCCCCGGCGCACGGTTTTTCGACATTGATGAAATCAGCGACCAGCGGTCGGACATGCCGCATATGGCCCCGCCGGTTGAAAAGTTCATGTCGCGGATGCGGGCCATGGGTGTGGGCGATGGCCATCAGGTGGTGGTTTACGACAGTCAGGGCATGTTTTCCGCGCCGCGCGTCTGGTGGACGTTCCGGTTGATGGGGCAGATGGATATTGCCGTTCTGGACGGCGGATTGCCGAAATGGCTGGCCGAGGGGCGCGAGGTGGAAGACATGGCGCCCATCGTGCGCGACCGCCATATGACCGTGCGCCGCCAGAACCAGATGGTGCGCGATGTCACGCAGGTGTCAGCTGCATCGAAACTGGGCGATTTCCAGATCATTGATGCCCGCGCCGCCGATCGTTTCAAGGGCAAGGTCGATGAACCCCGCGCGGGGTTGCGCCGCGGCCATATTCCGGGGTCGCGCAATGTGCCCTATACCGATTTGTTGAATGAAAACGGCACGATGAAGCCTGTGGCATCCCTGCGTGAGGTGTTCGAGCGCGCCGGTGTGGACCTGTCCAAACCCGCGATCACATCCTGTGGATCGGGCATCACCGCCGCCGTTCTGAGCCTTGCGCTGGAGCGCATCGGCAAGCATGACCATTCCCTATATGACGGGTCCTGGACCGAGTGGGGGGCCTTCCCCACGCTGCCCGTCGCAACCGGAGACGCCTGAACATGTTCAGCCATCTGAAAGAACAGCCCGCTGATAAAATCCTGCAACTGATGCAGTTGTATAAGGACGATCCGCGCCCCGTGAAAATCGACCTTGGCGTGGGTGTGTATAAGAACGCGCTGGGCAATACCCCCGTGATGCGCGCGGTCAAAGGGGCCGAGGCCCGCATTCTGGAAGAGCAGCAGAGCAAATCCTATGTCGGGCTGGCCGGTGATCCGGCGTTTTCCGATGTGATGATTGATCTGGTGCTGGGGGACGCGGTGGCGCGTGACAGCGTGGCGGCGGTGGCGACACCGGGGGGCACGGGCGCGGTGCGTCAGGCGTTTGAACTGATCCGCTTGGCCAACCCCGATGCGCGGGTTTTTGTGTCAAATCCGACATGGCCGAACCACGTCAGCATCCTGAAATTCCTGAACATGCCCGTGGTCGAATACAGTTATTTCGATGAATCCACCCGTGGCGTGGATTTTGACGGGATGATCGCCGATCTGGGGAATGTGAAGCCGGGCGATGTGGTGTTGCTGCATGGCTGTTGCCACAACCCGACGGGCGCGAACCTGAACCTGTCGCAATGGCAAGAGGTGGTGAATGTGCTGCTGAAAACCGGCGGCATTCCGATGATTGATATTGCCTATCAGGGGTTTGGCGACGGGCTGGCGGATGATGCGGCGGCGACGCGGCTGGTGGCATCCAGCGTGCCGGAATGCCTGATCGCGGCCAGCTGTTCGAAAAATTTCGGGGTGTATCGCGAACGCACGGGGCTGTTGATGGCAATCAGTGCCGATGCGGGGCTGAAAAAGCTGGCGCAGGGGAACCTGAATTTCCTGAACCGTCAGAATTATTCGTTCCCGCCCGATCACGGCGCGCGGGTGGTCACCACCATTCTGCAAGACGCCACCCTGCGGGCCGATTGGGCCGCCGAACTAGAGGAAGTGCGCCTGTCGATGCTGAGCTTGCGCGAACAACTGGCCAGTGAATTGCAACGCCTGTCCGGGTCTGACCGATTTGCCTTTATCGGGCAGCATCGCGGCATGTTCAGCCGTCTGGGGGCCGCGCCGGACAAGGTGCAGCAATTGCGCGATGAACATGCGATTTACATGGTCGGCGATTCCCGCCTGAACATCGCGGGGCTGAACGCCGAAACCGTGCCGGTTTTGGCCAAGGCGATTATTGACGTGGGCATCTAGCCCCCGCCGGACCGCGCAAGAAAAAGCCCCCCGCCAGCGATCTAGTGGGGGGCTTTTGTTTTGAAATATCAGTGATTTAGTTGATCAGGCCTGCATGGCGCATGGCCGCATCCATTTTTGCCTTTGTCTCGCTGGTCAGGCCGGTCAGGGGCAGGCGCACCTCGTCCGAGCACAGGCCCAGTTTGGCCATGCCGTATTTGGCACCGGCGACGCCCGGTTCGGCAAAGATTGCCTCGTGGAGGGGCATCAGGCGATCCAGCAGTTCCAGCGCCTTGGGGTAGTCATTGCCGAGGGTGGCGGCCTGAAATTCGGCGCATAGACGCGGGGCCACATTGGCGGTCACCGAAATGCAGCCCTGCCCGCCATGGGCGTTAAAGCCAAGGGCGGTGGCGTCTTCGCCTGACATCTGGATGAAATCGGTGCCGCAGGTGATGCGTTGTTTCGGCACGCGGGACAGATCGCCGGTGGCATCCTTGACCCCGATGATGCGCGGCAGTCTGGCCAGCTCGCCCATGGTTTCGGGGGTCATATCAATCACCGAACGGCCGGGGATGTTATAGATGATGATCGGCAGGGTGCAGCAGTCGTGCAGCGCGGTGAAATGCGCGATCAACCCGCGTTGGGTGGGTTTGTTGTAATAGGGGGTGACCACCAGCGCGGCGTCGGCGCCCACCTTTTCCGCGTGTTGGATCAGGCGGATACCTTCTAATGTGTTGTTGGATCCGGCACCGGCGATGACGGGCACGCGGCCAGCGGCGGCGCGCACCACCTCTTCGATCACCTGTTCATGTTCGCGGTGGGTCAGCGTGGGGCTTTCGCCTGTGGTGCCGACGGGGACAAAGCCGTTGGTGCCTTCGCCGATGTGCCATTCGACCAGCTTCTTCAGCGTGTCGACATCCAGTTCGCCGTTCTTAAACGGCGTCACCAAAGCAGGAAAAGATCCTTTGAACATGACACGCTCCTTTTCATTCATATGGCGGGGATTTCCGCCGGCGTATTCGGGTTAGATGCGCCACCTGCCCGAATTGTGAATTGAGGTGCGGGCGGCGGGCTTCTAGATTGCAGGCGTCTATCACTGTTTGATCGGAAAAAAGCAAGAGATGTTGCGCCCCCTGACCCTGATCGCCGCGCTTGCCGTGGCTGCATTGCCGCTGTGTGCCGAAACGGCGGGGCCGCGCCCTTTGGCGTCGGCGATTGATGCGATCCGTTCGGGCAGTTGGGACAATGCGCGTGCGCTGGGCGCCAGGGCGGGCGATGGCGGGCCGGAACTGGTGGAGTGGTTTTCCCTGCGTGCGGGGCAGGGCAGCGCCGAGGATGTGGTGCGGTTTCTGGCGGCGCATCCCGATTGGCCCGGCCTGAAATACCTGCGCAAACGCAGTGAAACCGCGATGGAGGGGGCCGACCCCGTGCTGGTTCAGGCGTTTTTCGATGGCAATCCGCCCCAGACCGGCAGGGGGGTGATGATCCTGTCGGATGCGCATCGCGCCGCGGGGCAGGCGGGTGATGCTGATGTGGAACTGGTCAGGGCGTGGCGCGAAATGGACCTGACCGCCAGCGAACATGACGCCATGCTGGCGCAGCACGCTGGCTTGCTGGCCCCGCATCACACGGCGCGGTTGGATATGTTGCTGTGGCGCGGGCTGAGTGGCGATGCAGAGCGGATGCTGCCGCTGGTCAATGTCGGATGGCAGGCGCTGGCGCGGGCGCGGATGGCGTTGCGGCGCGGGCAATCGGACGGGGTGAACGCCCTGATTGCGGCGGTGCCCGACACCTTGATCGGCGATGCGGGGCTGGCATACGAGCGGTTCCAGTGGCGCGCCCGCAAGGGGCTGACGACCGAGGCCGTAGAGCTGGCGCTGGCGCGGTCGGAATCGGCCGAATCGCTGGGGCGGCCCGAAACATGGGCGGGCTGGCGCAGCTATCTGGCGCATTCCCTGATGCGCGATGGCAAGGCGGCGGATGCCTATCGTCTGGCAGCCAATCACCAGTTGAGCGAGGGCAGTAAATTCGCCGATCTGGAGTGGTTGTCGGGTTATATTTCCCTGCGATACCAGAACGATCCGGCCCGTGCGCTGGACCATTTCCAACGGTTTCGCGGCGCGGTGGATTCGCCGATTTCGCTGGGGCGGGCGGGTTACTGGATTGGCCGCGCCCAAGAGGCATCGGGCGACCCCGAGGGGGCCAAGGGCTCGTATATTTACGGGGCGCAGTTCCAGACCTCTTTTTACGGATTGTTGGCGGCGGAAAAGGCGGGCGTGCCGTTTGACCCCGATCTGACAGGCAAGGCAGGGGCCGATTGGCGGGTCGCGCCGTTCACGCAATCGCTGGTTTATAAGGCGGGTGTTCTGGCGCAGAACGCGGGGCAGATCAGTCTGGCCGAGCAGTTTCTGACCCATCTGGCCGAGGGGTTGAGCGCGGCAGAGCTGCGCCAGTTCGGCGATATGGCGGTGGATATTGAACAGCCGCATCTGGCGGTGATGATCGGCAAAGAGGCGGCGAAACGCGGGCTGACCCTGCCGCGCCCCTATTACGCGCTGCATCCGCTGCACAAAATGGCGCTGCCGGTGCCGGCCGAAATGTCATTGGCGATTGCGCGACGGGAATCGGAATTCGACCCCAATGTGGTTAGTGGTGCGGGGGCGCAGGGGTTGATGCAACTGATGCCCGCCACGGCGGCGGAAACGGCGGGCGAGTTGGGGCTGGAACATCAGGCCAGCCGTGTGTTGTCGGACTGGCCCTATAACGCGACGCTGGGCAGTGCCTATCTGGCGAAACTGGCACGGCGGTTTGACGGAAATATCACCATGATTGCAGCAGGTTACAACGCCGGGCCAAGCCGCCCCGACCGCTGGATGGCGGAAATGGGCGACCCGCGCAACGGCACCGTTAAGAACGGCATGGATGTGGTGGACTGGATCGAACATATCCCGTTTTCGGAAACCCGAAATTACGTGATGCGCGTCAGCGAGAGCCTGCCTGTTTATCGCGCCCGTCTGGGGCGCAATCCACACCCTGTGCCATTCAGCCGCGAATTGGTGGGGTCAACGATTTTGCCGCTCCCTCCACAGGGTGAATAGGCCCGCCGCGACGATCACCGCGGCGCCGATCGCGACATTGGGGCGGATGGTTTCGGCAAAGACCAGCAGGCCAAGCGAGGCCGCAAAGACCAGTTGCAGATAGGCGAAGGGTTGCACGGCGCTGGCCTCGGCGACCTCGTAACAGCGGATCAGGGTCCAGTGGCCCAACGCGCCGGTGACGCATAGCACGGCCATCCATGCCCAATCGGGCGCTGTCATGGGTTGCCAGTAAAACAGGCCCACGGCGGTCATGCCCACGGCCCCCACCGTGCCGGTCCAGAAAAACGAGGTTGCCGCGCTGTCGCGCCGCGCCGCATAGCGGGTCAACAGACCATAAAGCGCGAACATCAGCGCCGAGGCCAGCGGGATCACCGCATCGGGTTGGAACACGCCAAACCCCGGTTGCAGGATGATGATCACCCCGACAAAACCCACGCCGATTGCCACCCATCTGCGCCAGCCGACGGATTCGCCCAGCACGGGGCCGGACAGGGCCGCGATCAGCAGGGGGTAGCAGGCAAACACCGCGTGGCTTTCGACCAGCCCGAGGCGGGTAAAGGCCAGAATCATCACGCAGATTTCCGTTATCAGCAGCAGGGCGCGAAATGCCTGCAACAGCGGTTGCTGCGTGGCGGCGGCGCGGCGCAAACCGCCCGCCTGACGCCCCGCGACGGTCATCACGAACAGCGCAAAGAACCAGTAGCGCACCATGACCACCATCATCACGTTATATTCCCCCGCCAGGTGGCGCGAGATGCCATCCTGCACGGCGAAAATGAAGGTGGTCACCACCATCAGAATGATGCCCAGGCGGGTGTTTTGCGCTGCGCTCATGCGGTGAGGGCCGCCGTGGTCATATGGCGTTTGCGGCCAAATCCGGCGCTGCGGGTGACGGTGAAACCTGCATCCGCCAGACCGCGGCGCACGAAACCGGCGGCGGTATATGTGGCGGCGGTGCCGTCGGGGGCGGTGTGGCGCGCCACCTCGGCCATCAATTCGGGGGACCACAGTTCCGGATTTTTCGCCGGAGAGAAGCCATCAAGGAACCATGCATCGGCCTGCCCCTGCCATTCGGGGAGGGTGGCGCGGGCGTCGCCCTCGACCACATGCAGGCGGAAATCGGGGCCGGAAACGCGGCTGGGCACCTTGGGTTTGTCGGGGTCGATCAGGGCATCGACGGGCAGGTCGGGGTAATGGGCAAGGGCGCGGATCAGGTCGGGCATGGCCATCGGGAATGCCTCGAACGAGGTGAAATGCAGGATGCCGGGGCTGGCGGCGGCGCGAAATGCCTGAAGCGTGGCCAGAAAATTCAACCCTGTGCCAAAGCCAAGTTCAGCAATATGAAACCCGTCACAAAACCGCACGGGCAGGCCGTTGCCCGCCAGAAACACATGCCGGGTTTCGGCCAGCCCGTTATCAAGGCTGAAATAGGGATCATCAAAGCGGGTCGAGACGGGAACCGCCCCGTCACGCCATTCTAGTTTGGCATACTGGCTCATCTGCGCGCATTTCCATAGAGAGGTCGTGGCGCGAACATGAACAGCGGCGCGGGGGTTTGCAATGACAGATGTAACGGTGATGGGCGCGGGGGCATTCGGGTTGTCGGTGGCATGGGCCTGTATCCGGCGGGGCGCATCGGTGCAGGTGATCGACCCCTGCGGCGTGGGCGCGGGCAGCAGCGGCGGCATTGTGGGTGCATTGGCCCCGCATGTGCCGGAAAACTGGAACGACAAAAAGGCGTTTCAGCTGGACAGCCTGTTGATGGCCGATGCCTGGTGGGGCGCGGTGGCGCAGGCATCGGGATTGCCCACGGGATACGGGCGCAGCGGGCGGGTTCAACCCGTTGTGGCGGGCGGCGAAGCCTTGGCGCGGGCGCGGGCCGATACAGCGGCAGAGCTGTGGCAGGGCCGCGCCACATGGCAGGTGGTTGCGGCCAGCGCAGTGGGGGATTGGGCGCCGGTTTCGCCCACCGGATTGTGGATTTACGACTCGCTCAGCGCGCGAATGCACCCGCGACTGGCCTGCGCCGCGCTGGCAGCGGCGATTGTGGCCAGGGGCGGTGTGATCGCGCGGGATGGCGTGGCAAGGGGGGCGGTGATCTGGGCCACCGGGGTATCCGGATTAGAGGAGATCAGCGCCGCAAGGCCACGATCATTCGGCAACGGGGTCAAGGGGCAGGCGGTATTGTTGCGGCTGGATCGGGCGCAAGCGCCGCAGCTATATGCCGATGGGTTGCATGTGATCCCGCATGTGGATGGCACTGTGGCGGTGGGGTCGACCAGCGAGCGCGAATATGCGGATGCCAGCAGCACCGATGCACAGTTGGATGCGGTGATGGCGCGGGCCGTTGCCGCCGTGCCCGCCTTGCAGGGGGCCGAAGTCATCGAGCGCTGGGCCGGGGTGCGCCCGCGAGCACGCAGCCGTGCGCCGGTATTGGGGGCACATCCGTTGCGGGATGGATTTATCGCCAATGGCGGGTTTAAGATCGGGTTCGGCATGGCCCCCAAGGTGGGCGAGGTTATGGCCGATCTGGTATTGGACGGGGTGGACAACATCCCCGAGGGGTTTCGACCTGACGCCAGTTTGTGATCAGGTTACGACCCACAGCGAAAGGGCGGATTATGAAATTGCACAGCCTTGACCATCTGGTGCTGACGGTGGCGGATATCGACGCGACGGTGGCATTTTATCATGGCGTTCTGGGGATGGCGCCGCAGGAGTTTCACCCCGCCGATGGCAGCAGGCGTATGGCGCTGACATTTGGTGTGCAAAAGATAAACCTGCATCAGGCGGGTGCCGAATTTGAACCCAAGGCGGCACAGGCGCGGGCCGGATCGGCGGACCTGTGTTTTCTGTCCGACCAGCCCTTGCAGCAGTGGCAGGCGCATCTGGCGGCGCAGGGTGTCGCGGTGGAACAGGGGCCGGTGCAGCGCAGCGGGGCCACGGGCGCGATCATGTCGATCTACATCCGTGACCCCGACGGGAATCTGTTGGAAATATCCAATCAGATATAGGGCTTAGCCCTCTACTTCGGCCTTTAGGGCGGCCATCAGACCCTTTAGGGTTTCCAGGTTCAGATCGCCGGTCAACTGGTGTTCGTCGTCGAACTGGTTGTGGGTTTCTGCCACCAGAACCTCTGGGCCTTGCAGCAGATTGGGCAAGAAGGGTTGCAGACACAGGCGCAGCATCGCTTGCGCACGTTCGCCGCCCGAACGACCGGCCGTGGCCGACAGAATCGCAACGGGTTTGCCCTTGAGCGGGCTGTTTGCGGCACCACCATCGGCGCGGCTGATCCAATCCAGCGCGTTTTTCAGCACGCCGGAAATGGCCTTGTTATATTCGGGGGTGGCGATCACCACGGCATCGGCCTGGGCGATCTGATCGGCCAGTTTGCGGACCTCGGCGGGGATGCCCTCGGCGGCTTCGATATCACCATCATAGAGCGGCAGGCGCAAATCACCGGCGGTATATTCGGCATCGGGGTAATGATGCGCGGCCTGTGCCAGCAGTTTGGAATTGAAGGAATTGGCGCGAAGAGAGCCGGAGAGGCCCAGAATTTTATGCGTGGTCATGGTGTTCGTTCCATATGCGGTTGCGTTGACACCAATCTACGCCGCAGCGCGGAAATGTCAGCCTGCGCGGACGCACAGCAAGCGTTCGCAAACAGAAACGCCCCGCGTGAACGGGGCGTTCCGGTCGTAAATTTCAGGTGATCAGCCGTTGGGCAGGATCACGATATCAACGCGGCGGTTTTGGGCGCGCCCCTCGGTGGTCAGGTTGGAGGCGACGGGCTGATCCTCGCCGCGGCCAATGGCCTGAATGCGGCCTGCGGACACGCCCGCAGCGATCAGTTCGGCCGACACAGCACCGGCGCGGCGCTGGCTGAGGTCATAGTTATAGGCGGCATCGCCGGTGTTGTCGGTATGGCCCAACACCTGCACCGTGGTGCCGGGATAGGTGTTCAGGCTGGACGCGACCGTGCGCAGGTCGGTGCGCAGGGTCGTGCGCAGGCTGGCGCTGTCGGTGTCAAACAGGATGTCCTGCGGCATGGTCACGATCAGGCGGTCGCCGGTATTGGTGATGGTTGCGGAATTGCCCAGATCGCGGCGCAGTTCGGCCTCTTGTTTATCGAGGTTGTTGCCGACCAGCGCACCGGCACCGGCCCCGACGGCGGCGCCGATGATCGCGCCCTTGCCCTTGTTGTCGGATACCAGCGCGCCGGTGACGCCGCCGATCAACCCGCCCAGCAAAGCACCCTGTTTGGTGTTTTTGTTCGGGTCATCGGGCGACACCATGGCGGGGTCGGTGCAGGCGGTGGCGGTCAGCAGCGATGCGGCGGCCAGAAAAAGGACGGATTTTGATGCTCGGGTCATGGGTTTGCCTTTGATTTGGGGCCGGTTCGGCCCGTTCCTTGTGGTTATAAGGCGCAGATCGGCATGACACCAACAGGGGGAAAATCACGAATCGGCAATATTTCGCCTAATCGTCGGCGCGGGCGGATTCATAGGCCAGAAGGGCGCGTTTCACCGGAAGACCCCAGTGATAGCCCCCCAGCGCGCCGGATTTGCGCAATGCGCGGTGGCAGGGAATCAGCCAGCTGACCGGATTGCGCCCGACGGCGGTGCCAACGGCGCGCACGGCGCGGGGGCTGCCGATGGATTGCGCGATTTCGGAATAGGTGGTCACCTGACCCGAGGGGATGCGCATCAACGCCTCCCACACCTTTATCTGGAAGGGCGCGCCGATCAGATGCAGGCGGGTTTCGCCCTTTTGCGCATAGGCGGATTGGATATGGGCGGTCAGCGGCGCGCCGTCGCGCACATAGCGGGCATTGGGCCAGCGGGCGGTCATATCCTGCATCGCGGCATCGGGACCGGTTTCAGCGGAAAAGGCGATGCCGCACAGCCCGCGTTCGGTGCCCATGGCCAGCGAGGGGCCAAAGGGGCTGTCGAACCACTCCCAATATATGGTCAGGCCCGCGCCCTTGCGGGCGAATTCGCCGGGGCTCATCGCCTCCCACTTGATGAACAGGTCATGCAGGCGGCCAGAACCGGACAGGCCCAGTTTGTGGCTGGTGGCAAGGGTGGTCATGTTGTTGGCCAGCATGCGTTTGGCCTGATCCAGTTGCAGATATTGTTGATAGCGTTTCGGCGACACACCGGCCCAGGCCGAAAACAGCCGTTGGAAATGGGCGGGCGACATATCCATGGCGCTGGCCAGTTGGTCGAGAGTCAGCGGGCCGTCTGCGGCGTCGATCGCATCAATCGCGCGGCGCATGACGTGGAAATGATAGCCCTGTTCGGTGTCACGTTGCAGCATTGTCGCCCCTTTGGTTCCGGGATGACCCTAGGGCGGGGGGGCGTTTGGCGCGACCCGAAAATTGCGGTTTTGGCGGATCAGGCCGCGATCAGATCGGGGATCAGGCCGCGATCAGATCCATCAGGGACATATCGGACGGGGTTGCCTTGCGGATCATCTGCGCCTCTTCAGAGGTGAGGCACATGCGCACGGATTTTGACCCCGATTGAAACAGCTCGGAGGAGCGGCGCACCACATTGGGCGCATCCAGTTGTGCGGCCATGGCGGCATCGGTGCTTTCGACCCACAGCCCGCCCGCAAGGATCAATTCGTGCCGTGGCATGACGATATGATGATAGACCAGCGGCCCCATATCGGGGTCAAGGCGGGGGGCACCACGGCGCGACAGGTCGGACACCGAGGCAAGCACCTCTTTTTCGGCAAAGTTCAATTCCACCTCGGGGAGGCGGAGCAGCACGCGGTGACCGGGGCAAAGGCGCAGTTTTTCCCAAGGGGTGGCGGCGCGGCCACAGTCACCGGGGAACAGCACCAGCGGCGCGGGCAGGGGGGCAGCACCGGGCGCATTGGCGCGCATGCGTTTGATCCAGATGACAGGTTGCGCGCCGCGATCACGGGTCAGCACCTTATCGCCGGGGGCCAGCCATTCCACGGGCATTTCGCCCTCGCTTGTCATCAGGATGGTGCCGGGGCCAAGGCCCGACATTTGCGGTTTGGGCATTTGCGGCTTGGGCATGGGCTGTTTGTCAGTGGTCATATCGTTCTCTCCGAATTCGTTTGATAAAACCCCATTGCGATTAATGGCTGCTTAAGCGCGACGCGGTTAAACAGCCCTAGTCCAGCCAATTTTAACGACCCCTGTTTTGCCCTGTTTTGCTTGATGCGCGGGGGCGAAACGGGCATAGGTCAGCCATGGCAAAGCAGATGGATTATCATACCCTGCGGGAGGTTTTTACCCGCTTTCAGGCGGCCGAACCCGAACCCAAGGGCGAGCTGGACCATGTGAACGCCTTTACGTTGGTGGTGGCGGTGGCCCTGTCGGCGCAGGCCACGGATGCGGGCGTGAACAAGGCGACCAAGGAACTGTTCCGCATCGCCGACACGCCGGAAAAGATGCTGGCGCTGGGCGAGGCGGGCGTGACCGAACACATCAAAACCATCGGTTTGTTCCGTCAAAAGGCCAAGAATGTGATCAAGCTGTCGCGCATCCTGCACGAGGAATATGGCGGTGTGGTGCCCAATTCGCGTGCCGCGCTGCAATCGCTGCCCGGCGTCGGGCGCAAGACGGCCAATGTGGTGCTGAACATGTGGTGGCATTACCCCGCACAGGCCGTGGACACGCATATTTTTCGCATCGGCAACCGCAGCGGCATTTGCCCCGGCAAGGATGTGGTCGCGGTAGAGCGCGCAATCGAAGACAACATTCCCGTCGATTTTCAGGATCACGCGCATCACTGGATGATCCTGCACGGGCGATACATCTGCGTTGCCCGCAAACCCAAATGCGCGGCCTGTCATATCCGCGATCTGTGCCAATTCGAGGAAAAAACCGAATGAAAAATTACAAGGTTGTCGGGATCGGCAATGCGATTGTGGATGTGATCACCCAGTCAGATGACAGTTTTCTGGACCTGATGGGGATCGAAAAGGGCATCATGCAACTGGTCGAGCGTGAACGCGGAGAGATGCTTTATGCGGGGATGGAAACGCGCAAGCAGGCGCCGGGTGGATCAGTGGCCAACACATTGGCAGGGCTGGGCAATCTGGGGCTAGGGACCGGATTTATCGGGCGGGTGCATGATGATGCGCTGGGCCGTTTCTATGCGGCGGAAATGGCCGCCGATGGCACCGATTTTGTCAATCCGCCGGTGGCCGGGGGGGAATTGCCGACATCGCGGTCGATGATTTTCGTATCGCCCGATGGCGAGCGGTCGATGAACACCTATCTGGGGATTTCCGCCGAATTGGGACCGGAAGACGTGGATGATGCCGTGGCGGGCGGGGCCGAAATTCTGTTTCTGGAGGGGTATCTGTATGACAAACCCAAGGGAAAGCAGGCGTTTGAAGCAGCCGCGCGGGCCTGTCGGGCGGCTGGTGGCAAGGCGGGGATCGCCCTGTCGGACCCGTTTTGCGTAGACCGCCACCGCGCCGATTTCCGCAGGTTGGTGCGGGATCTGGATTACGTGATCGGCAACGAACACGAATGGAAATCGCTGTATGAAACCGATGATCTGGGCGCTGCGCTGGAAACGGCGGCGGCGGAATCGGGGCTGATTGTTTGCACCCGCGGCGGCCATGATGTGGTGCTGGTGCAGGGCGATGAACAGGCGGTGGTGCCGGTGACATCCATCACCCCCGTCGATGCCACCGGCGCGGGCGACCAGTTTGCCGCCGGTTTCCTGTATGGTTTTGCCACGGGCGCGTCGCTGGAAACATCGGGGCGCATGGGCTGTGTCGCCGCCGCCGAGGTGATCACCCATTTCGGCGCACGCCCCGAGGCCGATTTGCAAGAGCTGTTCGCCAAGGCCGGTTTGATCGCCGGATAAAGAACCGGATAAAGAAAAGGGGGGCGCAATGCCCCCCGTTCGCCTGTTTCGTGTGCGCCGGTCATGGCCGTGAAAGCCGGGCCTAGTCGCCCAGTTTTGCGTGGACTTCGGCCAGATCAATTTCGCCAATCGGCATCTTGTTGGACGGGTCCTTGAAATCATATTTGAACAGATCGAAATCGCGTTTGTAGATTTCATAGACCAGATGCATCGACAGATCGTCGAAGTAATCCTCGACCGGATGCAGGCGTTTAGGGCCGTGCCCTTCGGATTCGTTAAAGCGGGGGATCTTTTTCAGGTTGACCTTTTTCGGGGTCTTGATCGCCTTTAGCACCTCGTCCATGCCATCGTTAAACTGTTCTGTCCAAATGATTTTATCATAGGTGCCGCCATTGGCGATAAAGGTGGACACATGGCCGGACATGGCAGACCAATGGATATCGGGGTCCATCGGGCGACGCCAGCGGATGGTGTCGCGCGCGAACAGCAGAAAGCGGCGGAACGACTGGATCTGGTCGAATTCCTGTTTGCCATCGTCACCGCCCACCTCGACCCCGTATTTCTGGATCAACAGGGGCACAAGGTTGCCACGATAGCGTTTGCCGTTGCGCTGGATGCCGCAAATCTTGTCGAAAAACGACGACAGGATGCGGGTGTAGGGATTGCGCACACAGGTAAAGGCGTAAGAGGCGTGCGATTTCACGTTCGCCTCGATCAGGGGTTGGCTGTCCTCGATCGCCCATTTGTGCATGCCGCCGGTGGCATCATGGATATCGCCATCGAAAAATTCACCGTGATCGGAATAATACATGATCTGCCCGATGGTCGAGCAGGCGCATTTGGGCACCACGCGATACACCACGCTTTCGCTTTCTGTCATCCACGTCCCGGGAAACCCCATGCTCTTGCCTCCGTTCACGGCGCCTTGTTGCCAGCGCGTTATACCTACACATAAAAAACCAAAGAAAGTGTGTTTATTCAATGCGTCTTCATCATTATCCAGATAAACAATCACCGTAAACAGGGGCGTTCGTTTCCAGAATGGCAAAAATCGCATTTATCCTGCTCTGCCACAAGGACCCGGATGCCATCATCCAGCAGGCAGAGCGACTGACCGCAGTGGGCGACTATATGTCGATCCATTTTGATGCGCGTGCGAAACCGGAATTTTTCGCCAAGATCAAATCGGCGCTAAAGGACAACCCCAATGTGGCCTTTGCCCGCAAGCGGATCAAATGCGGCTGGGGCGAATGGAGCCTGGTGCAGGCGACCCTATATGCGGTGGAGGCAGCGGTAGAGGCATTTCCCCGCGCCACGCATTTTTACATGCTGTCGGGCGACTGTATGGCGATCAAATCGGCGGAATACGCGCATGAGTTTCTGGACCGGCGCGAGGTCGATTATGTCGAAAGTTTCGATTTCTTCGAAAGCGACTGGATCAAGACGGGGATGAAGCGTGACCGGCTGATTTACCGGCATTTTTTCAATGAACGCACGCAGAAGTGGCGGTTTTACACGTCATACCATTTGCAACAGCGGTTCAACATGACGCGGGAGATTCCCGCCGATATTCAGGTGCAGATCGGCAGCCAGTGGTGGTGCCTGCGCCGCCGCACGATCGAGTGGATTCTGGATTTCACCCGCGAACGCAAGGACGTGATGCGGTTTTTCCGCACCACCTGGATACCGGACGAGACATTTTTCCAGACGCTGGTGCGCCATCTGATCCCCGAGGACGAGATTGAAACCCGCACCCTGACGTTTTTGATGTTTTCCGATTACGGGATGCCGGTGACGTTTTACAACGATCACTATGATCTGCTGCTGTCGCAGGATTTTCTGTTTGCGCGCAAAATCAGCCCCGAGGCGGAATCCCTGAAGGAACGGTTGGGCGCGTTATATGCCGCCGAGGGCGTGCATTTCCAGATATCGAACGAGGGGCGCAGCCTGTTCAATTTCCTGACCGGACGGGGCCGGATCGGACGGCGGTTTGCCAGCCGGTTCTGGGAAACCGAATCGACGCTGGGGCGCGAACGCGAATTGATGATCGTGGTGTGCAAGAAATGGCATGTCGCGAAACGCCTGCTGGATCGGGTGCGGCAGGTCACCGATATTCCGGCGATTGATTACCTGTTCAACGAAGAAGACACCGAGCTGCCCGATCTGGGCGGCATTCAGGCGACGCTGGGCAAGCGCACGCGCCACCGCCGCGCCCTGATGCGGATGCTGTTTGATTATTATGACACCGACCAGCTGATCGTGTGCATGGACCCCAACAACATAGAATTGTTGAATGATTTCGCATCTGACCGTTCGATCACCCGCATTCTGGAAATCGAGTGTATTTTCACCGATGAATACCTGAGCGGGCATGCCAAACGGGTCGGGCTGGCGGGTGAACAGACGCCGCGTGAAACGCTGGAGCGGCTGCTGCCGACGATCCGGCAGGACATGACCTTTGAATCCGACCGCATCCGCGATGCCGATTACGAAAATTTCTATCGTATGCGCGAGGCATTGGATTCGCGCGAAAACGCGGCGCGTCTGGCGCGGTTCCTTGCCATTTCCGAGGAGAAGGCGCAGGAAATAGCGGAAACCCATTACCTGTTTGCTGACTGAGGTGGCCCATGACCTATGCCTATGACGACCAGAATATTTTTGCCAAAATCCTGCGCGGCGAAATTCCCAACAACACTGTGCTGGAAACCGAACACAGCCTAGCGTTTCACGATATCCAGCCGCAGGCGCCGGTGCATATTCTGGTGATCCCCAAGGGGCCATATGTGACCTATGACCATTTCTGTAATGCGGCCTCCGATGCGGAAATCGTGGATTTCATGCGCTGTGTGGGCAAGGTGTGCCAGATGGCGGGCGTGGAATCACAGGCAGGCGACAAGGGGTTTCGCGCCATTTCCAACGCGGGCGAGGATGGCGTGCAAGAGGTGCCACATTTGCATCTGCATATTCTGGGTGGGCGTTGGATGGGGCGCATGGTGCAACCGGCCAAGGGCTAGGCGGCTATCAGGAACAGGAACAGGATCAGGATCAGGGCAGGGTGCGCCCCCGCCCTGATCTGTTGTCAGCTTTGCGGCATGCGTTCGAAACAGGGCAGGCCCTCGGCAACGATATGCCATGGCTGTCGGTCAATCGTGAAAATGGCGGTTTGCGGCCCGCCGTAATCGGCCTGCGGGTCATCCAGCGTGCCGATTTTCAAAATCACCACCCCGCCGGTGGCGCGGCGGGTCAGGATATGCGTGCCGCAGTTCGGGCAGAAATCGCGGGTGCGGGCCTGGTCGATATCGCTGCGGGTGAATTGCGCGGGGGTGCCTTTGGTGTATTTGAACCCCGCCTCGGGCATGACCATGAAAAAATTCGCGCCCCCGCCTGAAATATACTGGCATTCGCGGCACAGGCATTGCCCTTTTAGCATCGGGTCACCATCGACCTGATATTCGATGTCGCCACAGTAGCATTTTCCGGTTCGCATTGTTGTTCCTCCCTTTGGGATTGCAAGCCTAGGGTGGTTACCGGTTTGGCGAAAGGGGTTTACGCTGCCGGCGCTGGGCACTTGCTCTGGCTGGATCAATCGCCCATAACGGGGCAATCGCAAGACAAGCCAGAGGGATGGTCCAGCATGACGATCGCAGCGCCGGAAACCAAGGTCGTGGATAAGAACCGTATCGCCTGTGATGGCGGCGAGGGGGCATTGGGCCACCCGCGCGTCTGGTTGCAGATCCCTGCTGACACGGGGTTTGTGGAATGCCCTTATTGCGATTGCAAATACATCCTTAAAGGCTCCGAAGCCGAGGTCTGAGGCGTTTCATCCGGTTCCAATCTGTTGAAACTGTCGCTGGAAGCCTGCACTGATGCGTGGCACAACGTGCCATGCGAACAGGGTTGCCAGAGGATCAGACATGAGCGGGAATTTCGGTAAGGGGTGCCATTTGCACCTGATCGACGGGTCGGCCTTTATTTTTCGGGCCTATCACGCGCTGCCGCCGCTGACGCGCAAATCCGACGGGTTGCCGATTGGCGCCGTGGCTGGTTTCTGCAATATGTTGCAGCGCTATATCGACGGCAATCACGGGGCCGATGCGCCCACCCATATTGCGGTGATTTTCGACAAGGGCAGTCACACCTTTCGCAATGATATGTATGACCAATACAAGGCCAACCGAGAGGCCATGCCCGAGGATTTGCGCCCGCAGATGCCCCTGACGCGCCGCGCGACCGAGGCGTTCAACATCGCCTGCGAAGAGTTGGAGGGATACGAGGCTGACGACATCATCGCCACGCTGTCCTGTCAGGCCCGCGATCTGGGCGGGCGGGTGACGATCGTATCATCGGACAAGGATTTGATGCAGCTGGTTGGCGGCGGCGTTGAAATGCTGGACGCGATGAAAAACAAACGCATCGACCGCGACGGCGTGATCGAAAAATTCGGCGTCGGGCCGGAGCGTGTGGTGGATGTGCAGGCGCTGGCGGGGGATTCGGTCGATAACGTGCCGGGCGCGCCGGGCATTGGCATCAAAACCGCCGCCCTGTTGATCAACGAATACGGCGATCTGGAAACCCTGCTGGACCGTGCGGGCGAAATCAAACAGCCCAAGCGCCGCCAGACCCTGATTGATCATCGCGCACAGATCGAACTGTCGCGCCGGTTGGTCGATCTGGATTGCAACACGCCGCTGGGGTTCACGCTGGACGATCTGGAACTGCGCGATCCCGACCCCGAAAAGCTGTTGGCGTTTCTGGCGGAAATGGAATTTCGCACCCTGACGAAACGGGTGTCGGACCAGTTGGGCGTGGATGCGCCTGTGATCACCGACAATGACCCCGGCGGGGCCGATGCGGCGGATGAACCTGCGGCCAAGCCGTTCACCCCTGATGATTACGAATGGGTCAAGGACCGCGCCGCGCTGGACAAATGGGTCGCCCTGATCCGCGAACGCGGATATGTGGCGGTGGATACGGAAACCACCGGACTGGATGAAATGAAGGCCGATCTGGTCGGGATTTCCCTATGTGTCGAGGCGGGCAGCGCCTGTTACATTCCGCTGATCCACAAGGATGGTGCGTCGAATGATCTGTTCGGCTCTGACACTTTGGCCGGGGGGCAGATGGCGCTGGCCGATGCCATCGCCGCGCTGAAACCCGTGCTAGAGGATGAAAGCATCCTGAAAATCGGGCAGAATATGAAATATGACGCCAAGATTTTCGCCCGCTACGGGGTTCAGGTCGCGCCGGTGGATGACACCATGCTGATGTCCTATGCGATGAATGCGGGGCTGCACGGGCATGGCATGGATGCGCTGTCGGAACGGTATCTGGGGCACAACCCGATCCCGATCAAATCGTTGATCGGCACGGGGAAATCCGCGATCACATTCGACCGTGTTCCGGTGGAGGAGGCAGTGAAATACGCCGCCGAGGATGCGGATATTACCCTGCGCCTGTGGGAGCTGTTCAAGCCGCAATTACACCGCGCCCATGTGACCACCGTATATGAAACGCTGGAACGGCCACTGGTGCCCGTTCTGGCGCAGATGGAAATGCACGGGGTCAAAGTGGACCGCGATGTGCTGTCGCGGATGTCAAACGCCTTTGCCCAGAAAATGGCAGGGCTGGAGGCCGAAATTCACGAACTGGCCGGAGAGACGTTCAACGTGGGCAGCCCCGCGCAACTGGGCGAGATATTGTTCGACAAGATGGGGCTAGAGGGCGGCAAAAAGGGCAAGACCGGCAAGTATTCGACAGGTGCGGATATTCTGGAGGATCTGGCAACAGAACACGACCTGCCCGCCCGCGTGCTGGACTGGCGGCAATTGTCGAAGCTGAAATCGACCTACACGGATGCCTTGCAGGAACATATCAACCCCGAAACCGGGCGGGTGCATACATCGTATTTGCAAACGGGGGCCAACACGGGGCGCATGGCATCCAGTGACCCGAACCTGCAAAACATCCCCGTGCGGTCCGAAGAAGGCCGCCGCATCCGCGAGGCATTTGTCGCGCCCGAGGGGCGTGTTCTGGTCAGCCTTGATTACAGCCAGATCGAGCTGCGCATTCTGGCCCATGTCGCCGGTATTGACGCGTTGAAACAGGCGTTTCGCGACGGGCAGGACATTCACGCCATGACCGCCAGTGAAATGTTCGGCGTCCCGATGGAGGACATGACGCCCGATGTGCGCCGCCGCGCCAAGGCGATCAATTTCGGGGTGATTTATGGCATTTCCGGTTTTGGTCTGGCGCGCAATCTGCGCATTCCACGCGCCGAGGCGCAGGGGTTCATCGACCGCTATTTCGAACGCTTCCCCGGTATTCGCAGCTATATGGATGACACGGTGAAATTCGCCAAGGAACACAACCGCGTGGAAACCCTGTTCGGGCGCGTCATCAACACGCCCGAAATCAACGCCAAGGGGCCGGGGGCAGGGTTTGCCAAACGCGCCGCGATCAACGCGCCCATTCAGGGCACGGCGGCGGATGTGATCCGGCGCGCAATGATCCGCATGCCGGATGCGATTGCGGGGATTGATGCCAAGATGCTGCTACAGGTCCACGATGAACTGTTGTTCGAAGTGGCCGAGGATGCGGTGGATCGGCTGATCACCGTGGCCAGGGACGTGATGGAAAACGCCAGCGACCCGGCCGTGAAACTGGACGTGCCGCTGATTGTGGATGCGGGCCAGGGCGCCAATTGGGCCGAGGCGCATTAACGCGCTAATCGTGGTCTGATCCGCAGGATGTGTGATCGCCAAAGGCGGTGACGATGCGGCAGGGCGCGTCCTGCCCGCCCTTGCAGGCGGTGGAAATGCGCGCCAGTTCGGTTTCCAGTTTTTGCAATTGCGCGATGCGGTTGCGCAGATCGCCCAGATGGGCATCGGCGATGTGATGTGCGGTGGCGTGGTCGGTGCCGTCCATGTCGATCAGGGCGCGGATGCTGTCCAGTGGCAGGCCCAGATCGCGGGCATGGCGGATGAACAGCAACCGTTCCAGCCCAGCGTTGGAATACCGGCGTTGATTGCCCGCGCTGCGCCCCTCGTTCGGGATCAGGCCCTTGGTTTCGTAAAACCGGATGGTGGTCACCTTGACCCCTGTGCGGCGTGACAACTGGCCGATGGAATACATTTTGAAAAAACCTGTTGAAGCTATAGCGACTGTAGCAATTATCAGTGGATTCGCCAAAGTTACAAGGAGGCGAAGATGAGCGACCTGACCCATTTGTTACAGCCCAGCCCGTTGCTGAATTTCGGTGCGCCAGCGATACGGGATGTGATTGCGCGGCGGGGCTGGATGGACCTGCCCATGGATCAACGCATTGGTGCGGCCTATGATTTCACCCGCGACGAAATTCTGTTCGGGTATAACCGCGCCGACGGGATTGCCGCCTCGGATGTATTGGCGGACGGCTATGGCCAGTGCAACACCAAGGGCGTGTTGCTGATGGCGCTGCTGCGGGCGCTGGGGGTGCCCTGCCGGATGCACGGGTTCACCATTCACAAGGGATTGCAGCGCGGGGTGATGCCGGAACTGGCCTATGCCCTGTCGCCGCCCGAAATCCTGCACAGTTGGGTCGAGTTGTATCATGGGGGGCGCTGGATCACATTAGAGGGGTTCATTCTGGATATGCCCTATTTGCAGGCCGTGCAGCGGGCATTCGGGCGCGGGCCGCTGTGCGCCTATGGTGTCGGGACCGAAGCATTGGAGGCGCCGCAGGTCGATTGGTGTGGCACGGATACCTATATCCAGAAAACCGGCATTGCCCGTGATCTGGGTCTGTTTGATACGCCCGATGCGCTGTTTTCGCAGCATGATCAGGCGCTTGGCCCGTTGCGGCGGCTGCTGTATACCCATGGCATGAGGCATTGGATGAATGCGCGGGCGCGGGCGATCCGTGGCGGGCGGGTGCCCGGGATTGCGGGCATGGCGCGCCCTGCCGGTAGCAACAGGGCCACAGCCGGAAAGGGTGCAAACCATGGCGCATGACCATCACCAACACCATGACCATCACCACCACCACCCGGAAATCGCGGGCGACCGCCGTGTTGCCGTGGCTGTGGGTGTGAACCTGTTGCTGACGCTGGTGCAGATCGTGGCGGGGGTGTTTTCGGGCAGTCTGGCCTTGATCGCCGATGCGATACACAACCTGTCTGATGCGATGTCGCTGGTGATTGCGTTCCTTGCCCGCCGGATTGCGCGGCGCCCTGCGGATGCGCGCATGACATTCGGCTATGGCCGCGCCGAGGTG
Organism: Paracoccaceae bacterium; assembly: GCA_050633465.1. Taxonomy (GTDB): domain Bacteria; phylum Pseudomonadota; class Alphaproteobacteria; order Rhodobacterales; family Rhodobacteraceae; genus UBA3069. Next base: position 30,890 of record JBOEGO010000023.1, read on the forward strand.
GTGGCGGCGCTGATCAATTACGTGACGCTGGTGGTGGTCGCCCTGTGGTTGATCGCCGAGGGCGTGCAGCGCCTGTTCAACCCTGTCGAAGTTGAAGGCTGGGCCGTGGTGATCGTGGCCGGTGTTGCGCTGGTCATTGATACGGTCACGGCGCTGTTGGTGTTTCGCCTGTCAAAGGACAGCATGAACATCCGCGCCGCATTTTTGCACAATGTGATGGATGCGCTGGGGTCTATCGCGGTGATCGTCGCGGGGACGTTGATATTGCTCTATGACTGGCGGTTGGTGGACCCATTGGTGACGCTGGCGATTGCCGGATATATCCTGTGGCATGTGTCGCGCGAAATCGGCCCTGTGATCCGGGTGTTGATGATGGGCAGCCCCGACAGCCCCGCCCTGACCGATGTCATGGCCATGATTGAGGCAGAGGCGGGCGTGGTCGGCCTGCACCATGTGCATCTGTGGCGGATGCAGGAACACGAACTGGCGCTAGAGGCGCATGTGGTGTTTTCGGATGTCGCGCCCGATGCCCTGCGCCAGCGGTTAAAGGCGCGGTTGGCCGACCAATTCGGCATTGCCCATACCATGCTGGAACTGGAGCAGCCCGATGCCGCCTGCCGCGATGCAGCGCGGATCGGGCATTGATCGCTGCGTCCGGCTTGCCTTTCGCGGTAATTTGCCCTTTGGATAGGCAGTTGAATGAACAGGGGACAGCAAACCATGAGCGATAAGAAACCCAAACCGACCGGAGCCGAAATGGCCGAGTCCCTAGTGCGGATTTTGCAGGTTGAACAGGTCGAGGAGAACTTCTTTCGCGGGATTGCCACGCCGGGCGGGCGCGGGCGGTCGTTTGGCGGTCAGGTGATCGGGCAGGCGCTGCGTGCGGCCAATATGACCGTGGATGCAGAGCGCCCCGTGCATTCGCTGCACGGGTATTTCATGCGCCCCGGTGATGCGACGCAGCCGGTGCTGTATCAGGTGGAACGCGACCGCGATGGCGGCAGTTTTACCACCCGCCGCGTGGTCGCCATTCAGAACGGCAAGCCGATCTTGAACCTTGCGGCGTCGTTTCAGGGGGCGGAGCCGGGGCTGAGCCATCAGGATGAAATGCCCGATGTGCCCCCACCCGAAGAGGTCAAGACCGAACTGGAACTGGCCGCCGATATGCAGGGCGAACTGCCAGAGATGTTCGTGAAATGGCTGAACATGCCCAAACCCGTGGAAATGCGCCCGATCACCCTGCGCCCGCCGTTCACCCGCGAAAAGGGCAGTCACAAGCAAAGCATGTGGATGCGCGTAACGGGCAATATTGGCGATGACATGGCGCTGCACCGTGCGGCGCTGGCGTTCACATCGGATTACGGGTTGCTAAGCACGGCAACCGTGGGCCATGCCAAGACATTTGTGGACCCGGATATGCAGTTTGCATCCCTGGACCATGCGGTCTGGTTTCACGATGATTTTCGCATCGACGAATGGCTGCTGTATGAAATGGACAGCCCGTGGGCCGGTGGCGCACGCGGGTTGAACCGTGGCCGCATTTTCACCCGCGACGGGCGCATGGTGGCCAATGTCGCCCAAGAGGGGCTGATACGTCAGATCACCCCCAAGGAGGGCTGAGCCCCTTACCCTAGGCACCGCCGCCCAAAGAGGGCTGGCGGCGGTCATAGGCCTTGGTCGCGTAGAAATCGCGCAGGGTCTGGCCCTTTTCGGGGCGGAAACGGCCCATGGGTTCCATTTCCTGCATCCGGTCCAGCCGGAACATGCGAAACCCCTGCCGCAATTCGCACCATGTGACCATGGTCCAGACCTTGCCCCAGAACCACAGGCCCAGCGGGCGCACGATGCGCCGGGTCACGGCGCCGGATTCGTCGGTATAGGACAGGCGCAGGCGTTCGTTTTTGTTGGCGGCGCTTTCGGCCTGATCAATGCGGGCGCGCAGTTGTGGTGTCATTTCCGACAGGTTCAGCGCATGGACATTGACCGCATCGGCGCGTTCGCGGGCGTGATCGGGCAGGACGGCGGCGATTTTGACCAGCGCCTCTTGGGCGGCGGCGGCCATATTGGCCCCGCCCCATGCGCGGATCATGCGCGCCCCCGCGGTCAGCGCGACGATTTCATCGGCGGTGAACATCAGGGGCGGCAGGTCATAACCTTCGCGCATCAGGTAACCCACGCCTGCTTCGCCATCAATCGGCACGCCGCTGCCCATCAGGTCGGCGATATCGCGGTAAATGGTGCGAGGGGTTACTTCGAGCCGTTCGGCCAGTTGCGCGGCAGTGAGCAGCCGACCGCCGCGCAGATATTGCACGATCTGAAACAGGCGGTCGGCGCGGCGCATGGTTACGAATTCCCTTTGAACAGCCCGAAGGCGTTGCCGTCGGGATCGGTGGCATAAAAGAACGCGCCATCGGGGATGTCTATGTTGAAATCCTCGGCCGAACCGCCAGCGGATCTGACGCGGGCGCGGGCGGCGTCCAGCGAATCATGCACGTTGAAATGGATCAACGAGCCGGATCCGTCGCTGGCAGGTGTGCCCTGCACCAGATGCCCGGCCACTGCGCCCTTTGGTCCGGGAAAAGGTGCCATGGGTTGCGGCCCCATGTCGGTCGTGATCGCCATGCCGTTTTGCAACACGGCACCATAGAATGCGGTGGCGGATTCAAGGTTGCTGACGCGGATTTCGGTCCAGACGACGGGCGTGTCCATCAGGATTGCGGTGCTTGTCATTTTGTCATTCTCCATCAGATTGCGATGGGATGTTGATGACATACCCCTACTGACAGCATTATGTCAGCAGGTTTCGCGCAGCCATGACAAACCTTTGATGGTTTCCTTTTTCGGGTGGTATTCGGCACCGACATAACCGTCATAGCCATCGGTATCCAACCGTTTGAAAAAGCCGGGGTAATCAATGTCGCCCTTGGCCGGTTCGTGGCGGCCATCGGCCCCCGCCACCTGCACATGGCGGGTGCGGTGACCATAGGCGGCCCATGCCGAAATCACGTCACCTGTCAGCAAATGCGCCTGATAGGCATCAAATTGCAGGCCCAGATTGGGGGCATTGACCGCATCCAGAATATCCATCGCCAGATCAAAGGAATTGAGGAAATAGCCCTCCACATCGGCAGGCGCGATGGGTTCGATTGTCAGCGATTGATCGGGGGCGAAATCGCAGGCCCATTTCAGGTTGTCGATATAGGTTTGGCGCGCCTGCGGGCCATCGGCGACCCCCGCCAACAGATGCAGATGCGTTGATTTCAACGCCTGCGCATAGCGCAGCGCGCGGCGGAAATCATGCTGGAACCGTTCGCCCCCGCCGGGCAGGGCGGCGAAACCACGCGCGCCGCCCGTCCAGTTCGGCGGCGGCGTGTTCATCAGCACCAGTTTCTGGCCAGTGATCGACAGGACCTCGCGAATCTCGGATCCGGGGGTGTCATAGGGGAACAGCACCTCGACCGCTTTGAAGCCCGCCTCGAGTGCGGCGGCGAATCTTTCGATAAAGGGGTGTTCTTTGAACAAAAATGACAGGTTCGCGGCGAAACGGGGCATTCGGGTATCCTTTTGCTGGGGAAAGGATGGCCTGAATGTCGCGCATAGCCAAGGAATTAGCGGCAAAGCGACGCCGATTCGCGTCAGGGTTGTTGTTCTTTGGTCTCAGGTCAGGTCAGGTCAGCCAAGTTCGGCCGAGGGGATGATGGGGAAAAATTCACCGCCCGACCACAGGCCAAACATCTGCGTGCCATCCACATCGCGATGCGCGCCGATATCGACCAGCCGGTAAAAACTTTTGCGGTCTATCAGCGCCTCGAGGTTGGAGCGGATCAACACATAGGGGGAGGGTTCGCCGCTGTCGGGGTCGCGCATCACGCGAATCGGGTGATCGGGACCCGCCGTGGCGCTGTCGCCCAGATTGGTGTGAAAGGTCAGAACCTGCGCATCGCCGTTGTTTTCAACGTCGAAATCCACCGCGACGAATGGGGCGTCATCCACTGTGATGCCGACCTTCTCCACGGGGGTGACAAGGAAATAATCGTCGCCTTCGCGTTTCAGGATGGTGGAAAACAGGCGCACCAGTTCGGGCCGCCCGATGGGGGTGCCAAGGTAAAACCATGTGCCGTCGCGGGCGATACGCATATCCAGATCGCCGCAAAATTCGGGGTTCCATTTGTCCACCGGCGGCAGGCCTTTGCCCTTGGCGGCCATGCGGGCGGCGGTTGCGATGCTGTCTGCGGTTGGGTTCACGATGTTTTGTCCGCTCATTGTTTTTGCCATTTGCGCCGGGCGCGATACACTTGAATAAAGGATATAGCCCAAGCAGGAGGGAATACCATGTCCGAAGGTGCCGATCTGGTCACTGAAATCGAGGCGCTGGAGGAAAAGCTGGCCCAGGCCAAGGCGTCGATCACGCGCCGTTTCATCGGGCAGGAGCAGGTCGTGGACCTGACATTATCTGCGTTGTTGTGTGGTGGTCACGCGCTGTTGATCGGCCTGCCGGGGCTGGGGAAAACGCGGCTGGTGGAAACGCTGTCCACGGTGATGGGGCTGCATGGCAACCGTATCCAGTTTACCCCCGACCTGATGCCCGCCGATATTCTGGGGTCCGAGGTATTAGAGGAGGTCGAGGGCGGGCGGCGCGAATTCCGGTTCGTGCCGGGGCCGATTTTCTGCCAGTTACTGATGGCGGATGAAATCAACCGCGCCAGCCCGCGCACCCAATCGGCGCTGTTGCAGGCGATGCAGGAAAAGCGTGTGACCGTCGCGGGCGAGGATCGCATTCTGGGCGTGCCGTTTCACGTATTGGCGACGCAGAACCCGATCGAGCAAGAGGGCACCTATCCCCTGCCAGAGGCGCAATTGGACCGTTTTCTGGTGCAGATCGACGTGAAATACCCCGACCGCGCCACCGAGCGCGACATTTTGATGGCCACCACAGGTGTGGCCGAAGAAGAGGCCCACGCCGTATTCACCACCGGGGAATTGTTGGCCGCTCAGGCGCTGCTGCGCCGGATGCCGGTGGGGGAACAGGTGGTGGAATCGATCCTTGATCTGGTGCGGGCGTTCCGCCCTGATGATGCATCTGCGGATGAACGTGTGCGCCAGAATGTGGCGTGGGGGCCGGGGCCGCGTGCGGCGCAGGCGCTGATGTTGACGGTGCGGGCGCGGGCAATGTTGCAGGGGCGTTTGGCCCCTTCGCTGGAGGATGTGGCAGCGATGGCGCTGCCGGTTCTGTCGCACCGTATGGCGCTGAATTTCGCGGCGCGGGCGCGGGGTGACAGTCTGGCCGATCTGATCGCGGATACTGTGGCGCGGCTGGGGCAGGGTCGGGCCGCAGCATGAGCCACCCCATCCCCCTGCGCGCAAGGGCAGAGGCAGAGGCGTCACGCTTTCCGCCGCTGTTGGCGCGTGCCGAACAACTGGCAGGCACCGTGATGCTGGGCGAACATGGCCGCCGCCGTGCGGGGCTGGGGGATGATTTCTGGCAATACCGCCCCGTTCAGGCGGGCGATTCGATGCGCATGGTGGATTGGCGGCGCTCGGCGCGTGGGGATGCGCATTTCGTGCGCGAACGTGAATGGCAGATTGCGCAAAGCGTGATGATGTGGGTCGATCAGTCGGCGTCGATGCGGTTTCGCTCGGATGACGGGCTGGACGAGAAGGCAGGGCGGGCGCGGCTGTTGGGGTTGGCGGTGGCGATTTTGCTGATCCGTGGCGGCGAACGTGTCGGGTTGACCGGCACCGAATTGCCGCCGCGCCGTGGTCAGGAACAGGTGTTGCGGCTGGCCGATCTGTTTGCCCGCGTGGGCGAGGCCGATTTTGGCGAACCGGAGGCGCGGGCGATGATCCCCAATGCGCGGGCGCTGTTCATTTCCGACTTCATGGGGCCGCTGGACCCGGTGCAGGCCGCGCTGGCCAAGGCCGCAGATCGCGGTGTGCGCGGTGTGTTGTTGCAGGTGCTGGACCCCGCCGAGGAGGCCTTTCCCTATACCGGGCGCACGATATTTGAATCGATGGGCGGCACCATGGCGCATGAAACCCTGAAAGCAGGGGATTTGCAGGCGCGGTATCTGGAACGGCTGGCGCGGCGCAAGGATGCGTTGACGGAATTGTGCCATGCGACGGGTTGGCAGTATCAGTGCCACCATACCGATGCGACGGCGCAATCCGCGCTGTTGTGGCTGTGGCGGGCGATGGATCGCGGTGTGCAAATGGGGGCGGGCGCATGATGATTGGCCCCATCGGATTTGCCGCGCCGTGGTTGCTGGTCGGGCTGTTGGCCCTGCCGGTATTATGGTTGATCCTGCGGGCCGTGCCGCCCGCGCCGGTGCGCCGCCGTTTCCCCGGTGTGGCGCTGTTACTGGGGTTGCGCGATGACGATGCGGTCAGCGACCGCACCCCGTGGTGGTTGCTGGTGTTGCGTGCCTTGGCCGTGGCGGCGGTGATTGTCGGGCTGGCTGGCCCCGTGCTGAACCCCGAGGAGGACGGCGATGCGGGGGCTGGTGATGTATTGGTGGTGCTGGATGGGTCATGGGCCGGCACGACGCATTGGAACGCCCGTCTGGATGCGATTGACCGCCTGCTGGCCGATGCCGCACGCAAGGGGCGGCGCGCTGCCGTATTGCGCCTGACCACGCCCGAACCGTTGCAGTTTCAATCGCCCGACACCTGGCGCAGTCGATTGGCCGGATTGGCCCCGCAACCGTGGGAGCCCCGTGCCGCATTGCTGGCCGAGGCGGCGGGCGGTTTGCCCGATACCGCGTTCGACACGGTCTGGTTTTCCGATGGTCTGGCGCTGGAGGGGCGGGAACCCCTGTTGGCGCAGTTGGAAACGCGCGGTGCGGTGCGGGTGATCGAACAGGGCGGCGCGGTTCTGGCGCTGTCCCCCGCCGTGCTGGAGGGGGCAGAACTGACCCTGACCGCGTTGCGATCCCGCGCGGGTGATGCGCAAGAGGTGACCATCACCGCAGAGGGGCGCGACCCCGCAGGCAACCCCGCCGTGCTGGCCAGCGTGCCTGCGGTGTTTGAAGCGGGCGCAGCGCAGGCCAGCGCCACCCTGACCCTGCCGTCGGAATTGCGCGCCCGCATCACCCGGTTTGAAATAACGCAGGCCCGCAGTGCGGGGGCGGTTTCTCTGTCCGACGACAACCTGCGCCGCCGCGAGGTCGCCCTGATCGCAGGACGGGATGATCGTGAATCGCTGGATCTGTTGTCGCCGCTGCATTACCTGCGCCGTGCATTGGCCCCCAGTGCCGACCTGATCGAGGGCGCGTTGCTGGATGTGTTGCCCGCCAACCCCGATGTTGTGGTGCTGGCCGATGTGGCCACCCTTGCCCCCGCCGAGGAGGAGGCCCTGCGGGAATGGGTCGCCAGGGGCGGTATGTTGCTGCGGTTCGCCGGGCCACGGCTGGCGGCATCGGAAACCGGCCGCGGCGTCGAAGAGCCCCTGATGCCCGTGCGGTTGCGCGCGGGCGGGCGCAGTCTGGGCGGTGCCATGAGTTGGGGCGCGCCCAAGCAACTGGCGGAATTCACCGAGGACAGCCCGTTTTACGGCTTGCGCATCGTCGACGAGGTCACAGTGTCGTCGCAGGTGATGGCGCAGCCCGACCCGACGCTGGCGGATCGGGTGATTGCCCAATTGGATGACGGCACGCCGCTGGTCACCCGCAAGCGGGTCGAACAGGGGCAGGTCGTGTTGTTCCATGTCACGGCGGATGCGGAATGGTCGAACCTGCCCTTGTCGGGGTTGTTCGTGTCGATGCTGGAACGGCTGGCGGTGTCGTCGCTGGTGGATCGCCCCGCGCCCGACGATCTGGAGGGCAGCACATGGCAACCCCTGTCGGTGCTGGATGCCACGGGCCGCGTGGTTGAGGCCGCGAACCTGCCGGGTGTGGATGGTGGCGCGCTGGTGGCGGCACCTTTGGGGCCGAACCTGCGCCCCGGTCTGTATCAGGGCGAGGACCGGATTCTGGCGCGCAATGTGATAGAGGCGGGCCGCGTTCTGGCCCCTGCCGCATGGCCTGCGCGTATCCGCGTCGAGGGGCTTTCGCGGCCATCCGAGGCACCGCTGGGCGGCTATTTGTTGGCGCTGGCATTGCTGGCGCTGGCGGCGGATGTGGTGGCGACGCTGGCGCTGTCGGGGCGGTTGACGGGTGCGCGGGCGCGTGGCGCTGCGGGGGCGGTTTTGCTGGGGTTCGCATTGGCCATGCCCGCGCCATCACAGGCGCAGGAACCGTTGCCTGAGGCGGTAGAACAGGCCGATGATACCGCCGCCATCGAGGCGACACGCGAATTGGTGCTGGCCCATATCCTGACGGGAAACCGCAGGTTGGATGATACCGCGCAGGCGGGGTTGCTGGGCCTGTCGGATACGTTGTTTTTCCGCACCTCGGTTGAACCCTCGGCCCCGATGGCCGTTGATCTGGAGCGGGATGAAATCGCGTTTTTCCCCCTGTTATACTGGCCCGTGACGCCGGATCAGGTGATGCCCTCGGCCAAGGCCTATGCCAAATTGAACCGCTATTTGCGGTCTGGCGGGATGATATTGTTTGATACGCGGGATGCGGATGTGGCGCGGTTTGGCGCGTCCAGCCCCAACGGGCGGATGTTGCAAAAACTGGCCGCGCCGCTGGATATTCCGCCGCTGGAACCGCTGCCCGGTGACCATGTTCTGACGCGCACGTTTTACCTGCTTCAGGATTTTCCGGGGCGGTATAACAGCCGCGATGTCTGGGTCGAGGCCGCGCCGCCGGATGCCGAACAGACCGAGGGCATGCCGTTTCGCAACCTGAATGACGGGGTGACGCCCGTGGTGATCGGCGGCAATGATTGGGCCGCCGCATGGGCGACGGATGATCGCGGCAATCCGATGTTTCCGGTGGGGCGCGGGTTTGCCGGTGAACGCCAGCGCGAACTGGCGCTGCGGTTCGGGGTCAATCTGGTGATGCATGTGCTGACGGGAAATTACAAATCCGATCAGGTGCATGTTCCCGCGCTGCTGGATCGGCTGGGGCAATGATGATGGTCGTGTTTGGGGCAATATTTTACGCAGTGACAGGCGCAGTGATGGGCGCAGTGATGGGCGCAATGTGTTGCACAGCAACAGGCGCAATGTGTTGCGCAGTGGGGATCAGGGCATGACCGGACAAATCCTATTCGATCCGCTGGTGCCATGGCCCGCGTTGGGCGTATTGGCGGCGCTGACCGTGGCCGCGATTTTGCTGGCGGTGCTGCGCGGATTGCGCGGCTGGGGATTGCGCGGATTGGCGGGGCTGGTGGTTTTGGCCGCGCTGGCCAACCCCGCGCTGCAATCGGAAAACCGCGCCGCCCTGTCCGATATCGTGCTGTTGATCGAAGATGAATCCGCCAGTCAGTCACTGGCCAACCGCCCCGCGCAAACTGCGGCTGCGGCCAATGCCATGGGCGCAAGGCTGGCGGCGCGCCCCAATACCGAGGTGCGGCGCATCACCGTGCCGGACGGGCCGGACAACAGTGGCACCTTGTTGATGCAGACCCTGTCCGAGGCATTAAGTCAGGAACCGCGCGGGCGTATTGCGGGCATTGTGATGTTGTCGGACGGGCGTTTGCACGATATCGACCGCGCCCCCGATCTGCCCGCGCCGCTGCATTTGTTGCTGACGGGGGAACCCACGGATTGGGACCGCCGTTTGATGGTATCCAATGCGCCCTCGTTCGCGATTCTGGACGAAGAGGTCACCCTGACCCTGCGCATTGACGACAGCGGCGCGGCACCGGGTGACACCCGCGCCCCGCTGGATATTTCGGTGGACGGGGCCGCGCCGCAGCGGTTTGAAATCCCCATCGGGCAGGACGTGGAACTGCCCGTGATCCTGACCCATGGCGGGCGCAATGTGATCCAGTTTACCGTGCCCGAGGCCGAGGGAGAGCTGACCGAGCGCAACAACACCGCACTGATCCAGATGAACGGGGTGCGCGACCGTTTGCGCGTTTTGCTGGTGTCGGGCGAACCCCACCCCGGCGGGCGCACATGGCGCAACCTGTTGAAATCGGACAGTTCGGTTGATCTGGTGCATTTCACCATTCTGCGCCCGCCGGAAAAACAGGATGGCGTGCCCGTGGGGGAATTGTCCCTGATCGCATTCCCCACCCGCGAATTGTTTCTGGAAAAGATCGAGGATTTCGATCTGATCATTTTCGACCGTTACAAACGGCGGGGGATTTTGCCCTCTCTCTATCTGGATAACGTGCGCAATTATGTGGAAAAGGGCGGTGCGGTGCTGGTGGCGGCGGGGCCTGATTTTGCCTCGGCTGACAGTATATACCGTTCACCGCTGGGCGAGGTGATCCCCGCCCGCCCCACGGCGCGGGTGGTCGAACAGGGCTATCGCCCCCTGGTCACCGATCTGGGGCATCGCCATCCGGTGACGGCGGGCCTGTCGCCCGTCGGGCAAGAGGGCGATTGGGGCCGCTGGATGCGCCAGATTGATGTGATGCCGGACAAGGGCAGCGTGGTGATGAGCGGCGCAGACGAACGCCCGCTGCTGATACTGGACCGCGTGGGCGAGGGGCGGATTGCCTTGCTGGCCTCGGATCAGGCGTGGCTGTGGGATCGCGGATTCGAGGGCGGCGGGCCACAGTTGGAATTGCTGCGCCGTCTGGCCCATTGGATGATGAAAGAACCCGAGCTGGAAGAAGAGGCCCTGTGGGCCGAGGCACGCGGCCAGCAAATGCGCATTATCCGGCGGTCGCTGAATGACACGGCTGGCCCCGTCACCGTGACCACGCCGCTGGGCAAAGAGGTGGTGATTGATTTGACAGAGGTCAGCCCCGGCCAGTTCGAGGCGCTGTATGACGGGCCGCAGATCGGGCTGTATCATCTGGTGGATGGTGACCAAAAGGCGGTGATCGGGCTGGGCCCCGCCGCGCCGCGTGAATTTGAACAGACGATTGCCAGTGGCGATGACATGGCGCCGGTGATTGCGCCGATGCGCGGGGCGATTTTGAACCTGAGCGACGGGTTGCCGCAATTGCGCGATGTGCGGGCGGGGCGGCCTGCGGCGGGGCGCGGCTGGATCGGGCTGACGCCGCGCGATGCCTATGAAACGCTGGATATCACGCGGCGGTCATTGTTGCCTGCGTGGTTGGTATTGCTGCTGGTTTCGGGATTGATCGTGGCGGGTTGGCTGCGCGAGGGGCGGCGAAGCTGATCCTGATCAGGGGGGCTGATCCGGTGTTGCACGCGCCAGTTTACCGGATCAGTTTTGCAGATCCAGCCGGTGGGGCGTGCCGGACCAGCCCTCGACCGAACATCTGGCGCGGATGAATACGACCCTTGTGCCATCGGGCAGCATCACATTGGACAGCGACCGCGTGAAGGGTTGTTCATGCACATGCGGGTGCATCAGTTCGCGCAGTGCAAGGCGGTTGCCTGCTTCGTCCGTGACCTCCCACCCGTCGGCGTAGTGGTCCCATCCGGTGTCGTCGTGACCGAGGGTGACCGCGATTTTCCAGCCCATGCTGTCGCGTGTGGCACTGGCGTTCACCACCTTTGGCGCGTCGGCAAGGGCGGGCGCGGCAAGGGTGATCAGTAAGGCGGCGGTCAGAATCTGCATGGTGGAATGGCTAGCACGGGTTGATGATCCGATCACGTCACGTGTCTGTGTGGGGTGTTACAAATGGCCCATACCGTCGTCGTCACGACACAGGGCAGCGCGGGAATGCGATGCAAATTCGCGCCGCAGTAGAACCAGCACCGTAAACACGGTGATTGCGATCAAAACATAGGCGCCCAGCATCCACGCCGCCGCCGCCAGCGCAAAGTAAAGCGAGCGCAAACCGCGATTGAACCCGCGTGTGGCGGTGATGTTGATATCGGCGGCCTTGGCTGCGCGGGGGTGGGCCAGCGGATCGGCTGCGTCATTTGGCACTGCGGCCATGATCACGGCGCAATAGCCGAACAGCCGGTGCGACCAGACGAATTTCAGGAATGCATTGGCCAGAAATATCAGGATGACGAGTATCTTTGCCTCCCATACCACCACGGGGGCGGCGTCGAGTGTCAGGTCATTGGCGACGCCGACCAGACGTTCGGCATTGCCCAGCAGGGCAAAGACCCCGCCGATGGCGATCATCGTGGCCGAGGCAAAGAAGGATGCGCCCTGCCGCAGGGTCGCCAGAATTTGCGAATCGAAAATGCGCGGTTGGCGGGTGACCAGTTGGCGCATCCATTCGCGCCGGTATTGCGCCATCAGCGATGACATGGCGGGGCGGTTTTGCCACGGGTGTTCGATTGCCCAGCCGGTGAACAGCCAGGCAAGGAACAAGAGCAACAGCGCGGCGGCGTCCAGTGGGGTGAAAAACCCGATTTTATCCAGCAATGTCATGGCTGCGACGATAGCGCCGAGGATAGGGACTTGCCAGATGGGAAAAATTGGTTATATTTTTTGACCAATCCTAACGCGGAGCGCCAGCCATGCAGATGCCAGCCCCCAATCCCGCCGTTCTGGCGAAAAAACCACAACTGGTGGAGCGCCTGTTGCAGGTGTTGCCACGTGATGCGGTGATTGATGATATTGCCGAAACGCGGGCCTATGAATGTGACGCCTTGACCGCCTATCGCTGTCCGCCCTTGGTTGCGGTTTTGCCGTCCTCTACCGCCGAGATATCCGCCGTGCTGCGTATTTGTCACGACATGGGGGTGCCGGTGGTGCCACGCGGGTCGGGCACGTCATTGGCGGGGGGCGCATTGCCCACGGCGGATTGTGTGATTTTGGGCGTGGCGCGGATGAGCGAGGTGTTGGAAACCGATTACCCCAACCGTTTGATCCGCGTGCAATCGGGGCGCACCAACCTGTCGGTCACCGGCGCGGTGGAACAGGACGGGTTTTTCTATGCCCCCGACCCGTCCAGCCAGTTGGCCTGTGCCATTGCGGGCAATATCGCGATGAATTCGGGCGGGGCGCATTGTTTGAAATACGGGGTCACCACCAACAACCTGTTGGGTGTGACCATGGTGCAGATGGACGGCACCATTGTTGAAATCGGCGGCGGATATATGGACGCGGGCGGTTTGGATCTGTTGGGCGTGATCTGCGGATCAGAGGGGCAGTTGGGCGTGGTGACCGAAGCCACGTTGCGCATTCTGGCCAAGCCCGAGGGCGCACGCCCCGTGCTGGTCGGGTTCGACAGCAATGAGGTGGCGGGCGAATGTGTGTCCGACATCATCAAGGCGGGCGTGTTGCCTGTGGCGATCGAATTTATGGACCGCCCCTGTATTCGCGCCACCGAGGCATTCGCCAAGGCCGGATACCCCGATTGCGAGGCCCTGTTGATCATCGAGGTCGAGGGATCAGAGGCCGAGATTGACGACCAATTGGCGCGGATCATTGCGATTGCGCAGCGGCACAATCCGGTGGAGCTGCGCGAGAGCAAATCAGCCGAGGAATCGGCGCGGATCTGGCTGGGGCGCAAATCGGCCTTTGGTGCGATGGGGCAGATCAACGATTACATGTGTCTGGACGGGACCATTCCGGTCAGCCAGCTGCCCTATGTGTTGCGCCGCATTGGCGAGATGAGCCAGAAATACGGTTTGGGCGTGGGAAATGTGTTTCACGCGGGCGATGGCAATATGCATCCTTTGATTCTGTTTGATGCCAATAAACCCGGCGATCTGGAGCTGTGCGAGGCATTTGGTGCCGACATTCTGCGCCTGTGTGTCGAGGTGGGGGGGTGTCTGACGGGTGAACACGGCGTCGGGATCGAAAAGCGGGATTTGATGGTCGATCAGTTTTCGCAAACGGATATGGAGGCGCAGATGGCGGTGAAGGATGTGTTTGACGCCAAGTGGCTGTTGAACCCTGCCAAGGTGTTTCCGTTGGACACAAGTGCGGCGCGCCGTGTGGCGGTCGCGTAGGGGGCGCTGCCCCGCCCGTTTCTGCGAAACGGACTCCCCGAGAGTATTTAGGGAACAATGAAAGCTATGATGCCTGAGAGTGAAGTGGAGCTGGCCCGTATGGTGGCCGAGGCCGAGGGGCCGTTGCGCATTGTCGGTGGTGGCACCCGTGCGGTTGGTTGTTGCGACGGTGCGGTGCTGTCGGTGGCCGGATTGTCGGGGATTGATCTGTATGAGCCGGGGGCGCTGACGCTGGTCGCGCGTGCGGGCACGCCTGTCGCCGAGATCGAGGCGGCATTGGCCAAAGAGGGCCAGCGTCTGGCATTCGAGGTGCCGGATATGCGCGGGCTGTTGGGGCGTTCGGGCGCATCCACCATTGGTGGGGTGGTTGCGGCCAATGCATCGGGTCCGCGCCGTGTGCAGGGGGGCGCGTGTCGCGATTTTCTGTTGGGGGTTCGGTTTGTTGATGGTGCGGGGCAGGTCGTGACGAACGGCGGGCGGGTGATGAAGAACGTCACCGGTTATGATCTGGTCAAGCTGATGGCGGGGGCGCATGGCACGTTGGGGGTGTTGAGCGAGGTCAGTTTCAAGGTTTTGCCCGTGCCGGAGCGGGCACTGACATTGGCCTGTGGCGGATTGGATACGGGCGATGCGGTTGCCGCGATGTCGGCCGCGCTGGGCGCGCCGTTTGATGTGACGGGTGCGGCGCATCGGGGTGGTTTGACCTATGTCCGGCTGGAGGGGTTTGCGGAGTCTGTGGCTTACCGTGCCGGGGCGTTGGCCGCTGCGCTGTCGCGGTTTGGTGATTGGGCCGAGGTGGCGGACCCATGGGCGGGCATTCGTGATGTGGCCGGTTTTCATGATCAGGCGGGGGATGTCTGGCGGGTGTCGGTGAAGCCCTCGGATGCGCCCGGCGTGATTGCACAGGCAGGGGCCGAGGATGCCATGATGGATTGGGGCGGCGGATTGATCTGGTTGCGCATGGCGGCGGGCACGGATTTGCGCGCGCGGTTGGGCGATGTGCAGGGCCATGCCACATTGGTGCGCGGCGCGCCCGATACTGTGGCGCGGCTGGGTGCATTCCATCCCGAACCTGCCGCCGTGGCGGCGTTGACCCGTGGATTGCGGGCGCGGTTTGACCCAAGGAACATTCTGAACAGGGGGCTGATGGCATGAAGACCGAATTTTCAGCGGCCCAACTGGCCGATCCGGCGATTGCGCGATCAAACGAGATTTTGCGCGCCTGTGTGCATTGCGGGTTTTGCACGGCGACCTGCCCCACCTATCAGGTGTTGGGCGATGAATTGGACAGCCCGCGCGGGCGGATTTACCTGATCAAGGATATGTTGGAAAACAACCGCGTGCCCGATGCCACCACGGTGAAACACATTGACCGCTGCCTGTCCTGTCTGGCCTGTATGACCACCTGCCCGTCGGGGGTGCATTACATGCATCTGGTCGATCACGCCCGCGCCTATATCGAACAGAATTACAAACGCCCCTTCAGTGATCGGGCCTTGCGCTGGGTATTGGCGCGGATTTTGCCCTATCCGATGCGGTTTCGTGTGGCATTGTTGGGGGCCAAGATCGGGCGACCTTTTGCGCGGTTCATGCCGGATGCGCGGTTGCGGGCGATGCTGGAAATGGCGCCGAAACATATCCCCCCTGTCAGCCGCAATGATGACCCGCAAACGCATAGGGCAGCCCGGCCGAAAATGCGCGTGGCGCTGATGACGGGCTGTGCGCAGCGGGCGCTGAACACCGATATCAACGATGCCACCATCCGGTTGTTGACGCGGCTGGGCTGTGACGTGGTGATTGCCAAGGGGCAGGGCTGTTGCGGGGCGTTGACGCATCACATGGGCCGCGAGGATGAATCCCACGCCACTGCGGCGCGCAATATCAACGCATGGAGCAGTGAGATCGAGGGTGAGGGACTGGACGCGATCATCATCAACACCAGCGGCTGCGGCACCACGGTCAAGGATTACGGGCATATGTTCCGCAATGATCCGTTGGCGGAAAAGGCGGCGCAGGTGTCGGCGCTGGCAATGGATGTGTCCGAAATCTTGATGAAACTGGACCTGCCTGCGGGCGGTGCGGAACCCATGACCGTGGCCTATCACGCCGCCTGTTCGTTGCAGCATGGCCAGCAGATCAAGACCTATCCCAAGGATCTGTTGAAACGGGCGGGATTTCGTGTGGTGGAGCCCGCCGACAGTCATTTGTGCTGTGGCTCGGCCGGGACATACAACCTGATGCAGCCGGAAATTTCGGCCCGGTTAAAGGCGCGCAAGGTGGCGACCTTGCAGGCGAAAAACCCCGATGTGATTGCGGCGGGCAATATCGGCTGCATGATGCAGATCGGATCGGCCATGGCGGTGCCGGTTTTGCACACCGTCGAATTGCTGGATTGGGCCACGGGGGGGCCGAAACCGCCCGCGATGATGCGCGACAGCCACAGCGCGCCCGAAATTCCCCGCCTGCGTTAGGGGGAAACCGGCGCGGGCGCCACAATTCTGCCTTATGGTCGCTTTAACCAAGAGCGACCCCTGGTGGGACCCCTGGTGGATGGAGTGCGGATGCTGCGCAAGGTTTTTCTATGTCTGGCCCTGATCGGGTTTGCCCCTGTGTTAATGGCCCCGGTGGCATGGGCGCAGGATGGCGCGTTGAAACGGCTGGACACCGGCGATGACAGCCGCGGCTGGGAGGCCGTGGGCCGGCTGGAAATCAATGGCACCGGATTTTGCACCGGCGCGTTGATTGACGAACGGCTGGTGCTGACGGCCGCGCATTGCCTGTATGACAAGGCAACAGGCCAGCGGATCGACCACGCAAAGGTGGAATTTCGCGCCGGTTGGCGCTATGGCCGCGCCGAGGCATACCGCGCTGTGCGCCGCGCCGTGGTGCATCCCGAATACAGTTTTGACGGCCATACCTCGCCCGACAAGGTGTCGAATGATGTGGCCCTGCTGGAACTGCAACAGCCGATCCGCACCACATCTGTGACGCCGTTTGCCACCGATATCCGCCCGCGCAAGGGCGCGCGGGTGGGGGTGGTTTCCTATGCGCATGACCGTGCGGATGCGCCCTCTTTGCAGGAAATATGCAGCGTGATGGGGCGGCAGCAGGGGGTGTTGGTGATGTCGTGCAATGTGGATTTCGGATCATCCGGCGCGCCGGTGTTCAGTTTCGATGACGGGGGCGTGCCGCGCATTGTTTCGGTGGTGTCGGCCAAGGCCGAGGTCGAGGGGCAGCATGTGGCGCTGGGCACCCAGCTGGAGGAACCGCTGATGATTCTGCGTCAGGAACTTGCCGAGGGGCGGGGGGTGTTTCTGGATGCATCGCCCCGCGAAAACGGATTTGTTGATGCCGACAAACGCCGCAAGACCGGCGCGAAATTTGTGAAGCCATGATCCGGCGGGCCATCATATCGCTGACCTTTGTATTGGGGGCTGTTTTAGGCCTAGTTCCCGTGGCGATGGCCGAGGGCAGCGGGCTGGTCGCGTTAAAGGATCGGGGCAGGTTACTGGGATGGGAGGCCGTGGGGCGGTTGGACGTGGGCGGCGGATATTGCACCGCTGTTTTGATCGCGCCCGACCTGTTGCTGACGGCTGCGCATTGCCTGTTTGATATGGAGGCGAAGCAGCGCCGTGACCTGTCAAAAATGAACTTTCGCGCCGGGTTGCGTGACGGGAAATCCATCGCGGATGTTGGGATTTTGCGCGGCGTGGCCCATGCCGGATATGACCCCACAGGCAGTGGCGCACGTGGCGACCAGATCCGCCATGACGCGGCATTATTGCAATTGAAACGCCCGATTCCGGCGCAGACTGCCGCGCCTTTTGCGCTGCATTCTGGGCGGATGACGGGCGAGCGGGTCAGCGTGGTGTCCTATGCCAAGGGGCGCGACAATGCGCCGTCATGGCAAAAGGATTGCGGCGTGTTGGGCATGGCGCAGGGGCTGATCGCGATGGATTGTGACGTGACATTCGGGGCCTCGGGCGCGCCTGTGTTTGCGAAGGAACAGGGCCGCGCCCGCATTCTGACGTTGGTGTCGGCGGGGGTGAATTCGGATGACAAAAAGATCGCATATGGCATGGAATTGCCCGGCCTTGTCGCCGATCTAAAGGCGCAGTTGCGTGCCATGCCGGGGGGCGGCAACACTGGCACCCTGAATGCGGGTGCGAAACGTATCAGCCTGGGGGCTGGCGGCGGCGGGGCGATGAACCGTGGTTCGGGTGGTGCGAAATTTGTGCGTGCGGGCGGGTCTTGAAACCTGTGTTTCTGCTTCCCAGATAGGTTTGACCGGGGCGCCAATACGGGCCTTGGGTTAACGGGCCTGTCCCTATGGGAAGGCCGCAACAGGTATCGCTCAACCGGAGGATAACCCCCATGCGAAGTTTTGATCTTGCACCGCTTTACCGTGCTACTGTTGGCTTTGACCAGATCGCCGATCTGGTGGACCGCGCATTTACCAATGACGTTGGCCAGCAAAGCTACCCCCCCTATAACATCGAAAAAACCGATGAAAACGCTTACCGTATTTCGATCGCCGTGGCCGGGTTTTCCGACGCCGATCTGGCGGTGGAAACCCGCGAAAATGCGCTGATCGTGACGGCCCGCAAAGCCGAGGAAGAGGGCGAGCGCGCCTATCTGCATCGCGGTATTGCCACCCGTGCGTTTGAACGCCGGTTCACGCTGGCCGATCATGTGCGCGTCACCGGCGCGACCCATGCAGACGGGATGCTGCACATCGACCTGATCCGCGAAATCCCCGAGGTGCTGAAACCCCGCCAGATCGCGATTGCCAGCGGCGCGGCCACGCATCAGGACGTGGTGGACAGCCAGGCCGTCAACTGATTGACGCGGCCACAGCCCGCCCTGCCACAGCCTGCCCCGCCACTGCGCGGGGCGGGTTTTCTTGTTGATCACGATTTATGTCAGGTATATTGACTTAAATCCCGACATGCGCCAGCCTCTGCCAACTGTTGAGGGAGGACGCCATGTCGCTAAGTGAAATTTTTGCAACCCGCACCGGTCGCATGAAAGCATCGGAAATCCGCGAGCTGCTAAAGCTGTTGAACCAGCCCGATATCATTTCATTCGCGGGGGGCATTCCCGACCCGGCACTGTTTCCCACGGATGCCTTTGCGGCGGCGATGGCCAAGGCGCTGGAAACGCCGGCGCAATCGCTGCAATATTCCACATCCGAGGGGTTCCCGCCGCTGCGCGCATGGATTGCCGAGCATATGAGCGGCCTTGGCATTCCCTGCACGGCGGACAATATCCTGATCACATCGGGGTCGCAGCAGGCGCTGGATTATCTGGGCAAACTGTTCCTGTCACCCAATGACACGGCGCTGGTGGGCTGGCCGACCTATCTGGGCGCATTGGGCGCGTTCAACGCCTATGAGCCCCATTACGACCGGCTGGATCCCGCCACCAACCGCGCCCCTGCGGATTTTGCGGCGCAGGCCGCGGACAAAGGCGGGCGGGTGAAATTTGCCTATCTGTCGGTGGATTTCGCCAACCCCACCGGCGTGACCCTGACCGAAGAGGAACGCCTGGGCGTGTTGACATTGGCCGATGCGCTGGACGCCGCGGTGATCGAGGATGCGGCCTATCAGGCGCTGCGTTATGACGGTGATGCGATCCCGCCAATTCTGGCGCTGGAAATCGCGCAAAAGGGCAGCATCGAGGCCTGCCGCACGATCTATTGCGGCAGTTTTTCCAAGACATTGTCGCCGGGGTTGCGGGTCGGCTGGGCCTGCGCGGCCCAGCCGGTGATCGACCAGATGGTGTTGATCAAACAGGCGGCGGATTTGCAAAGCGCCACCCTGAACCAGATCGCCATGGCCGAGGTCGCAACCACGATTTTCGACGATCATGTGGCGCGCATTCGCAGCCATTACGCCGCACGGCGTGACCGGATGCTGGCGGCGCTGGAACAGCATATGCCCAAGGGCGTGACATGGACCCGCCCCGAGGGCGGGATGTTCATTTGGGTCACCCTGCCCGAAGGCTATGACGGCGCGGCGCTGCTGGAACGGTCGCTGGAAACCGAACGCGTGGCATTCGTGCCGGGTGCCGCATTTCATCCTGATGGCACGGGGCAGCGCACGATCCGGCTGAATTTTTCATCACCCGACAACCGCGCGATCGACGAGGGCATCGCGCGGCTGGGGCGTTTACTGCAACAGGATTGACGGGCGGGGGTAAAACTCTTTCAAAGAGTTTTACCCGATTTCTTTGAAAGAAATCGGGCTGTTGCGTTTGTGGCGGGGCTTTGTTGCATAAATCGGGCGATGGCCAGCCTCCCCTTACTCCGGACGGATTTAGCCTAAGGGTTCTGTGATAGCTATGCGAAGCGCGGCATAGAGATAGCGCACAGCGATACGGATTTGGATTTCTGCGACTTGCCTGTCGAAGTCCCGCGCCATGAGCGATTGGCCCATCCGTTTCTGACAATGCATCGTGGTTTCGACACGGCGTCGTCGGTGGTATCTGCCTTGATGCCAGTGCTGTCGATCAAGTGGTTCAACGCTCCAGTGCCACCGCGATCTGGCAGACTTGCGTCCAACGTTCTTTGACCGCGGCAAAGGCAGTCCGAACGGCCCCTCAAAGTGAGACACGCCTGGATCGCAGCGTCGCTGAAGTTCTGTTGCCGACCGCGCCTGCCGCTGGGCGGGGGCCCTCAAACCATCTCGGGATCAAACCAAATTGACAGTGAGCCACATCGCTTCAAACTGTCATTGCATGACGACCGGCTTGTCGTCTTGTATTTTGTAGGGGATCAACGGCTCATGCTCCCCGGTTATTATGCTGGATTCATGGGGTGAATCCTTCACGGGATTTGTGCAGCAATGCCTCTCCACGGCACAATTTCGCATATTGAGCCAACGCGCCGTGCAAAAAAGGTGATGACCCCGTTTCTAATCTTTTTCACAGACAAAAGATTTAGTGAAAATCCCGACTAGAGAACAACTGCTTGGCTTGATCCCTTGGATGGAAAGCGCGGCCGGTTGGTTTGCCTGGTCGTGGTGTGTCATCTGCTTGAGGTAGCGTCTGCCCAACCGTGTTTCCAAGCGGGTGACCAAGTTCTGACAACCGATGCGACAAATCTTGAATGTCTTGGGCAATCAAATGCACGACGATGCCCTCGCGTTGCAGGTAGCCTGATACCTGCAATAGACGCCCACCCATTACGGCCTTGCGAAACCGCTCATACACTTTGGGCCAGACAACGATGTTACTGACGCCTGTTTCATCCTCCAGCGTCAGAAAAATCACACCAGAAGCGGTGCCTGGTCGCTGACGGGTGATGACCAGCCCACACACAGTCACACGACCCAGTGGCACGTGGGGAAGCCCGGCATGTGGTGTGACGTTGTTGAGTGATGATCGTATCAGTTCAACGGGATGCGCCCGAAGCGATAGGCGCATCGAAACATAATCTTCGACAACCTCTTCACCAAGGTTCATCATTGGTAGTGTCACCGCTGGTTCGGCAATCACTTCGCCATCAATGGGATCATTAAACAGCGGCAGAGGCGTATCCGCCCTGATTGCCTTCACCTGCCAGAGTGCATCACGTCTCGTTAGCCCCACGCCCGTGAAAGCATCAGCTTCGGCCAATCGCTCTAAAGAGCTTGGCGATACGCCTGCACGGTGCCACAGGCTTGGGATGTCGTGGTATCCATTGCCACGGGCGGAGACGATCCATTCGGCATCATCTTTCTTCATCCCTTTGATCTGACGAAACCCCAGTCGCAGGGCCAAAGCACCATCAGCCCGCTTCTCCAGGTGATTGTCCCAGGTTGATGTGTTGACGCAGACCGGGCGGGTTTCGATGTTGTGTTCGCGGACATCCCTGACGATCTGTGCAGGGGCATAGAACCCCATCGGTTGGGAATTGAGCAAAGCACATGCGAATGCAGCCGGGTGATGGCACTTCAACCATGCTGATACATAGGCCAGCATGGCAAATGCTGCGGCATGGCTCTCGGGGAAGCCGTATTCACCGAAGCCTTCGATCTGTGAAAAACAACGCTCCGCAAAGTCGGCATCATATCCACGCTTCAACATCCCGTCGATAAAGCGATCACGGAATGTGCCAATCGTTCCCATCTTGCGAAAGGTCGCCAAGGACCGCCTTAGGTGATCGGCTTCCTCTGGTGTGAACCCTGCTGCAACCACAGCGATCTGCATTGCTTGTTCTTGGAACAAAGGGATGCCCAATGTTTTTCCCAGCACAGCCCCCAATGCTTCGGACGGGAAATTGATGGCCTCTTTGCCTTGGCGCCGGTTGATATAGGGATGCACCATACCCCCCTGGATGGGGCCTGGCCGCACAATGGCAACCTCGATCACCAGATCATAAAAGGTGCGTGGTCGCATCCTTGGTAGGAAATTCATCTGCGCTCGGCTTTCCACTTGGAACACGCCAATCGCATCTGCCCTGCACAGCATGTCATAGGTTGTGGCATCTTCTTGTGGAACACTTGCTATGGTGAGTTTTGGGCCACCGTGAAGGGACACTAGGTCAAAGCATTTGCGGATGCAGGTCAGCATTCCCAGCGACAGGATATCAACCTTCAGGATGCCCAAGGTGTCGATGTCGTCCTTGTCCCACTCGATCACGGTGCGATCTTCCATCGCGGCATTCTCGATCGGGCAAAGCGCATCCAGACGACCCTGTGTAATAACGAACCCACCGACATGTTGTGACAGATGGCGAGGGAATCCGATTACCTCACCAATGAGGCGTAAGGTTTGTGACAAACGGCGGTCGCTGGGATCAAGGCCAAGCTCACGCACGCGGGTTTCATCGACACCCGTTCCTGACATCCCCCAGATTTGGCTTGTAAGGCCGCTCAGCACGTCCTGTGACAGGCCCATGACCTTCCCGACCTCTCGTATGGCAGCACGTGTCCTGAAGTGGATGACCGTGGCGCACAGACCCGCCCTGTGTCGGCCATACGTATGATAGATGTGCTGGATCACCTCTTCACGGCGCTCATGCTCGAAGTCGATATCAATATCAGGTGGCTCACCACGGTGTTCGGACATGAAACGCTCGAACACCATCGTGATCGTTTCTGGCCCCACGTCAGTGATGCCCAACGCATAGCACAGGATCGAGTTGGCGGCAGATCCACGCCCTTGGCACAAAATCCCTTGTGATCGGGCAAAGGTGACGATGTCATGCACCGTCAGGAAATACGCGGCAAATCCAAGTGTTTTCACCAGTGATAGCTCTTTGTGAACCAGCCCACGCACATGTTTCGTTGTCCCATTCGGATAACGTCGTTTCAGTCCGATATCTGTAAGACGCACCAGCCTGTCTTGGGCAGTCTCCCCGTCAGTGATTTCCGTGGGGTATTCATATGAAAGCTCTGACAGGCAAAAGCTGCACTTGTCGGCAATCTCTTGTGTTCGACGAATGACCGCAGGATGTTTGCGAAACAAGCGGGCCATGTCGTCGAAGCCTTTTAATCGGCGTTCTGCATTGGGGAGGGCGCGTTTGCCAATGTCATCAATACTGCACCCTTCACGCAGACAGGTCAGCACATCCGCCAACTGCCGACGAGAGCCGTGGTGCAGCAACACATCTCCGACTGCGACCATGGGTGCAGACGTGGTATGTGACAATGACATGCACTGATCAAAATATGCTTGGTCACTGCCATCGTAACGCGGCGCACATCCCAGATATACGTTTGACGGAAATGCCCTGACCATCTCTGCGATATGACCCGCAGCTTGCTTATAACGTGTTTGGGGCAGAGCAATTAAGATCATACCCTTGGCCCCCTTCAACACATCGCGGTGCCACAAGTGACACTCGCCTTTTTCGGCACGTCTTTTGCCGAGCGTTAGCAGACGTGACAGGGTCTCATACCCATTGCGGTCTTTGGGTAACGCAATCCAATGCACCTGGCTGTCTTGCAGCACCAGTCTGGCCCCCACGATCAGCTTGGGAGGCTGTGTGCCAGGATCAGGTCGCTCCAATGATGTGCCGCCTGTGGCCTGCCGACTGCTGTGATCCACCTGTTGGCTGGATCGAATGGACAGACCTTCTGTTGCGGTGCGCTTCATTTCTTTCAGGGCCGCATATGCCCGCACGACACCGGCCAATGAATTGTGATCGGTTATGGCGATTGCAGACAGCCCAAGTTCTGCGGCCCGCATCACCAGTTCTTCAGGGTGGGACGCACCCTTGAGGAAGGTGAAATTGCTTGTGGTGCAAAGTTCGGCGTAGCTCATGCGAACACCCCATGCACAAACCAGTTGGGATTTTGCGGGGTGTAGAACATCCACAAACGATGCCCTTCACGGGTTTCCACCTTCCAATAGTCACGCACACCATGCCGCCAGTTTTCATCATCCAACCACCATTCGGGCGCGATGCGTTCTGGCCCTGTTATGCACCCGACGTTGAAAGACATGCCTCGCCATTTGAACCTGCTGGGGGGGCGGTTTGATGTTGCGGCCACATATTCAGGCGGAAACAGACGGATGGGCCGTGGTGTCAGTGACACCCAGTTCCCACTGGGTTCAGACCACGCTGCGGGGGCTATTATGAAGCTGCGTTCGGGAATGTGGCTTTCAGCGGGAAGGAATCTTTGGATGTTCTCCAGACCGATACGATTGCCCAGCCGTGTGATAAGATCGTTCAGACCGTCAGCATACCGTGCTTGTCCGTGTGAGGCTTGCGTTGTCTGCTCGGCTGGTAGCGTTTCCACCTGCACGGCGACCAGACGCAATTGGTCGATGCCAAAGCCTGCATCAATCTCGCTGATACCCCTTTCAAACAACGGAAGCATACGGGCTGGATCACGAAGAGGCCGTGCAAGACGTAGTTCGACAGTTTGTTCACCACCATCGACGAGACGACACCGCAAGGCTAACACCCGCGCCCCTGACATCGTATCCGTCAGCTTTTCACACAGCGAGATCAAAAGGCGTTCAACACCCGCCATTACGTCTTTTGCGAGGCCAATCGGCTCTGGCAGCGTTAACCGTGTGGTATAAGTTGGCTCATTGGCTTCTGGGGAAATGCTCTCGGCCTGATCGCCCAATGCTTGATCCAACCGCATCAGAACAGAGGCACCAAATCTCTGGCCAACAGTTGCGCGTGGTAAGGCTGCGAGTTGGCCAATTGTTTTGATGCCCAACCGCTGTAAAGCAGTGTCTTCTTTGGCCGTGATACGAAGGCTGGCAACAGGAAGCTGTTGGATCGCTGGCAAGGTATCACCAGTCTCGGCACGATCTTGACCAAAACGGGCCAACGCCCATGCAGCACCAAACGTGTCAGCCATACCTACACGCACCGTGAGCCTGGATCGGGCCATCCGCATTCGAATGTCGTCTAACAATGCCGCCTCACCACCCAGCAAATGCGCCGCCCCTGTGACATCCAGAATAATCCCATCGACGCCATCTTTCCCGACCCACGGACAATATCGTTTCGCCCATCTAACAAGGCTGCTCTGGAAGGCTTGATCTGCTTGAGGGTTCTGAACCTCAGTTTGTAGATTCGGGCAGTATGAACGCGCATCAGCCAAGCCCATACCCCGCCTTAGCCCATACTGTTCAGCATCGGCGTTCAAGCAAACCAGACGGTCTGCATTCTTGACGTGCGCAGTCACGGCAAAAGCGCCTTCAGTATGTTTGATGCGCAGGCTGCGTTCGCTTGACAGATTCGGAAACCACAGAGATACAACGCGCCTCGTCATTCCAACGTACCTCCCAATCTCCACATGTTCCTGATTTGTTCTTATTAAGCTCCCACAGCATTCGTGTCGAGTCGCCTGGTGAATATGTCGGAGAGATGGACCAACGGGTTTGCGTGGCATTGCTGCCCATCCCACCCTGAACAATCATCAATCCTGTTGAAGAACCGGCTTCCGCTGCGAGTTGCAACCGACGACCTGCTGTCAGCGTCAGAGGCTTCGTAAGTTCCGCGATGACAAGAGACACTGCCCCTGACCGCAGCGCCTCTTCACTCGCCGCCAAGACATCAACGGCATTGCCGCACTTACCGATCAGAACCCGATGTGGATCGCAATAAGGGTGCAGCCCGATAGGGTTCAAGATCTCAGATACCCAACTTTCTACGAACCAAAGCACTCTGCCCGATGTCACTCCGCAGCAGACGGAAGCAAAGCTATACGAGCCTGCCCCTGTCACCTCATGGTATCGGCAGGGTTTGAGGGGAAACACATCTGAGAATCGGACAGGCATCATTATTTATGTTCACTAAACGTTCCGAACCTCAAGTAATGAAAGTTTTTATTCGGGCACAAGACGAAGCTGGGCACCATGGCAAGGTAAGAGCAAAATTACACGACCAACAGTCGTTCTCACACAGCACGGAGTTCAGGAAGTAGATCGATGCCCACGCTGGCGACTGGCGCAAAATGATATGATAAGTCACCAGCACCTGTGCTGGTCTAGTCCGGTGTCATTCTATAGAAAAAACGTCCCACTAGTGAGTGGGTTTTGTTCCAATAAGGGCATCTGAAATTTTACAGATGCCCTTGTTTTTAGGGGTATATCACACACTCATGCAGATGTATTTCATTTCGAGGTAATCTTCGATCCCGTGGTGCGACCCTTCGCGCCCCAGCCCTGATTGTTTGACGCCGCCAAAGGGTGCGACCTCGGTCGAGATGATGCCGGTGTTAACGCCGACGATGCCGTATTCCAGCGCCTCGGCCACTTTGTAAACGCGGCTTAGATCCTTGGCGTAAAAATACGATGCCAGACCGAAAATCGTGTCATTGGCCATGGCGATCACCTCGTCCTCGTCCTTGAATTTGAACAGGGGGGCAAGGGGGCCGAATGTTTCCTCGGTGGCAAAGGCCATGTCCTGGGTTGCGCCGGTGACGATGGTGGGGGTCAGGAAATTGCCCGCGCCCTGTTGCACGCTGCCGCCCAGCAGAACGGTTGCGCCCTTGGCCGTGGCGTCGGCCACGTGTTCACGCACCTTTTCAATGGCGTCGGTGTTGATCAGCGGGCCAAGGTCTGTGCCGTCTTCCAACCCGTCGCCGACCTTCATCGCCTCGACCCGCGCCTTGAGCCGTTTGGCGAATTCGTCATAGACGCCCTCTTGCACATACAGGCGGTTGGCGCAGACGCAGGTTTGGCCGTTGTTGCGGAATTTACACAGGATTGCGCCTTCGACTGCGGCATCCAGATCGGCGTCATCGAATACGATAAAGGGCGCGTTGCCGCCCAGTTCCATCGAGCATTTCATCACCTGATCGGCGGCCTGTTTCAGCAGCACGCGACCCACCTCGGTCGAGCCGGTAAAGGTGAGTTTGCGCACGGCGGGGTTTTCGCAGAACTCCTTGCCCGCGTCCGATGCCTTGGACGAGGTGACGATGGAAAACACGCCCTTGGGGATGCCCGCACGTTCGGCCAGCACGCCCATGACCAGCGCCGACAGCGGCGTTTCCTTGGCGGGGCGGCCCACGAAGGAACAACCGGCGGCCAGCGCGGGTGCGGCCTTGCGGGTGATCATCGCGTTGGGGAAATTCCACGGGGTGATCGACGCGGCAACCCCGATGGGTTGTTTGATCACGGTGATACGTTTGTCACGCTGATGGCCGGGGATGGTTTCGCCGTAGATCCGCTTGGCCTCCTCGCCGAAAAATTCGATGAAGGACGCACCATAGGCGATTTCGCCCTTGGCCTCGGGCAGGGGTTTGCCCTGTTCGGCGGTCAGGATGGTGCCCAGATCGTCCTGATGTTGCATCATCAGGTCGAACCATTTGCGCATCACGGCGGCGCGTTCCTTGCCCGTCCATTTGGCCCATTCCTTTTGTGCCTGTTCGGCCTTGGCAATGGCATCTGCAATCTGGTCACGCGACAGATCGGCGACCTGTGCAATCACATCGCCGCGTGCGGGGTTGGTCACGTCAAAGGTGGCGCCGCCGTCGCCCTGCACCCAGTCGCCGCCAACATAGGCCAGTTCGGCCAGCAGGCTGGGATCGTTCAACAGGGACTTTAGATTGGTTGCTGTATTGGGCATTTGGGCCTCCCTTCAATGTTCGTGCATAGGCAGACCACTTGGGGCTAGACTTGTCCAGAGCAAGAGGAGATTTGCGCAATGGAACTGGATGATGCCTATGCCAATGCGGCCCATATCGACGGGGCCGAGGCCTATCCACCGCGTTGGAGCGCCGCCGCCGCCGCGTTTCGCGAAGGGGTGGTGGAGCAGGGTCTGGCCGATCTGGACATCCCCTATGGTGACAGCCCGCGCCAGCGGTTTGATTTGTTCCTGCCGGGGGCCGCGCCCAAAGGGTTGGTGGTGTTTGTGCATGGCGGGTATTGGATCAGGTTCGACAAATCGGTCTGGTCGCATCTGGCGGGCGGGGCGTTGAAAAACGGCTGGGCGGTTGCGATGCCGTCCTATGATTTATGCCCTGACGTGCCGATATCGACCATCACGCGGCAAATCGCACGGGCGGTGAGCGCGGCGGCTGCGATGGTGGCGGGGCCTGTCGCCCTGGCCGGTCATTCGGCGGGCGGGCATCTGGTGGCGCGGATGGTGGAACCGGGGATATTGCCCGACCCTGTGGCGGCGCGTCTGACCCATGTCATGCCGATTTCCCCCGTGGCCGACCTGCGCCCGCTGTTGAAAACCAGCATGAACGCGCAATTCGGTCTGGATATGGACAAGGCCGTGGCCGAAAGCCCTGTGTTGATGGACCAGCGCCATGATGTGCCTGTATCCGTCTGGGTCGGGGCCGAGGAGCGGCCCGTATTTCTGGAGCAGGCCATGGGCCTGGCCGAGGCATGGGACAGCGCCCTGCACATCGTGCCTGCGCTGCATCATTTTGATATCATTGATGCAATGGCCGATGGCGACAGCCGGATGGTGGCCGATTTGCTGGGCTAGAGTGCGGACCAGCAGGGCAGGGTATCGCCACTGGCGGGGGTTGCGTGAAACACCGCGCGGGCGATGGCGCGGGCCATGCAGGTGGCGGCGGCATGGCCAAGGGTGAGCGTATCAGCCACCGTGTTTTCCAGCGGTTTCGCCCCCGTGGCGGCGGCAAAGATCAAATCGCCATCCATCGGCGTATGCGAGGGCACCAAAGCGCGGGCAAACCCGTCATGCGCTGCCGTTGCCAGACGGGTGCATTGCGCCTGCGTTAGCATGGCATCGGTGGCCACGATGCCGATGGTGGTATTGGCGTGTTGCGCCAGTTTGGTCACCGGAAAATGCGGATCTGGGTATTGGCTGGCCACCCCGCGCCCGCCGAATTCGCCGTTCAATTCAAACGGTGCGGCCCAGAAATGCGGGCCATCCCCGACGATGGCCGAACCCAGCGCATTGACCGCCACCAGCGCGCCCACCCTATGGCCGGATGGCAAAGTGACAGAGGCAGAGCCAAGCCCGCCCTTGAGCTGCGCCGTGGTCGCGCCCGTGCCTGCGCCCGCAGTGCCCAGATCGAACTGCGCCGCCGCCGCTGACAGCGCCGCAGCGCCCAACCGTTTATAGGGGTTTTCGGCCCATGATTTATCGCCGCCATTCAGCAGGTCAAACAGGATCGCACCGGGCACGATGGGCACGTTCTGATCCCCCACCGCAAATCCGCGCCCTTGTGCGCGCAGGGCATCGGCCACACCCGATGCGGCATCCAGCCCGAATGCCGACCCGCCCGACAGCACCAGGGCATCGACCTGTTCGACCGTTTTGTCCGCCGCCAGCAGATCGGTTTCGCGGGTGCCGGGCGCGCCGCCCATGACGTGAACGCCGCAGGTGAACGGCGCATCACCCAGCAACACGGTGACCCCCGTTTTCACGCCGTGGTCGGCGGCATTGCCCACCCGCAACCCCGCGATGTCGGTGATCAAATTTAATGCTCCGGTCTGAAACATGCGGTGGCCCCCTGAAATTCTGCGCAAAACCATCTTGCCAGATCGTGCAGGATCGGCAAGGACTGGGATCAGGGTCGGGCGATGGCGTCGCCCCCAGTCAAACCCGATTCGTCCTGAACGCCGGGACCTTTCTGATCAGGAGGGTCTGACGATGACATCACGTCCAGACATGTATCGTTTTCACAATGGCGAAAAGGCCGCGCTGCCATTCGCGGTGGCCGAATATGAAACCCGCGTGGCGGGGCTGCGCAAACTGATGGATGACATGGGGGTGGGCGCGGCTGTGCTGACCTCGATGCACAATGTCGCCTATTATTCGGGGTTTTTATATTGCGCATTCGGCCGGCCCTATGCGGTGGTGGTGACCGAAACCGAATGCGTGACCATCAGTGCAGGCATTGATGCGGGCCAGCCGTGGCGGCGGTCGTGGTGCGATAACATCACCTATACCGACTGGCAGCGCGATAATTTCTGGCGCGCCGTGGCCAGCGTCGCGGGCGAGGACCAGATCATCGGTTACGAGGGCGACCACCTGACCCTGCAACAGCGCGACAAGATGGAGGATTTTCTGGACCCCATCACCATGATGGACATCGCCCCCGCAACCATGCGGCAACGGATGATGAAATCACCCGACGAGATCACCCTGATCCGCGCCTGTGCCCGTGTGGCCGATCTGGGCGGCTATGCCATCCGCGATGCGGTGCAGGTGGGCGCCCGCGAAATCGACGTGGCCATGGCGGGGCGCAACGCGATGGAGGCGGAAATCGCCAAGACCTTTCCCGATGCGGAATACCGCGACACCTGGGTCTGGTTTCAATCGGGCATCAACACCGATGGCGCACATAACCCCGTGACGGCGCGGCAATTACAGCGCGGTGATATTTTGTCGTTGAACACATTCCCGATGATTTCGGGCTATTATACCGCGCTGGAGCGCACCCTGTTTGTGGGCGAGGTCGACGATGCCTCGCGCCGGATATGGGAGGCGAATGTGGCCGCGCATGAATACGGCATGTCCCTGCTGAAACCGGGGGTCAGTTGCGCCGCCGTCACGCAGCAAATCAACACCTTTCTAGAGGAACGCGACCTGCTGCAATATCGCACGTTCGGTTATGGCCATTCCTTTGGCATTCTGTCGCATTACTATGGCCGCGAGGCGGGGCTGGAACTGCGCGAGGATATCGACACCGTGCTGGAACCCGGCATGGTGATTTCGATGGAACCGATGCTGACCATCGGCGAAGGCAACCCCGGCGCGGGCGGATACCGCGAACACGATATTCTGGTCATCACCGAAGACGGCAACGAAAACATCACCGGCTATCCCTATGGGCCGGATTTCAACGTGGTCGGTTAGGGCGCCCCCCCGATCTGGCAGCGCACCGGATTTTACGCTGGATGCCTGGCATCCGGTGCGCATTGTTACCGAGCCGTGATTGCCGTTTTTCGCCGTAATCCCTTGTTGGAGGGCGCTTTCCGCTTCCTTTTGTCGTGCCATTTTGCAACAGTTTCGCACAATGCATAACGCGGTGGATGTAAATCGGATTAACACTCCCCATATCCATCCCAAGTGATTGAACAAACGGAGTAAGTGATGGCAAATTTTGACGCTCAGGTGATGGAAACGCAAAAACAGGTGGCCGAGGCGCAGGCCAAGATTTCGGAACTGACCGGACGGATTGAAACCGCGCGGGGCAAGTTGAAATCGGGGGATGATATTGCCATCGACATCGAAAATGCCACGCTGGACGATGTGCATGCCCATACCGATGTGATGAACGCCAATATCGCCGAGCTGATCATGGGGCTGGACGATGTGACGGCGGCGTTTTCCAAGGATTTCGACCAGATGCGTTCGAAAACCGGGTGGGAGTCTTTTGTGGGATTTTTCGCCAAGGGCAAATCGGAATCCATGCGGCAGGAGCGGATGCGCACTGCGTCGATTGACGACAAGTTGCAGGATCTGATCGCGAAATCCGATGTCATCACCAACCTGTTGCAGGGGCAGTTGGACACGCTGAACGTGCAAAAGGAACGGGTGGAGGTCAACCTGACCGAAACGCTGGACGAGCGGGAATTCACTGTGGCCGAGCTGGAATCCGTGCGGGCGCAGATTTCGGGTATGGACCCCGCGATCATCACGCTGGAAAACAAGATCGCGGTGGAGCAGGACGCCGCCGCGCGCACCAAGCTGGAAACCGAACTGGCCGATCTGAATAAGGCATATAACGCGCTGGTGCAGGACGAGCAGGTCAAGCTGGCGAAATCGCAGACGCTGGAACGTTATATCGAAAAGGGCAAAACCTGGGTGGACAGCCTGCAAAACCAGGCCGCGACGCAGATGGTTTTGATCAACAAATTGCAAACCGACACCAAGCAGCGCGTGGTGCTGTATGATGCGCTGACGAAATCGTTGAAAACCGCGCAGCAACAGGATGTTGCACACCGGATCAATGAAATCGGCGTGCAGACGGACAAAGAGGCGCAGGCGGCGATGGCATCCATCGGGACGGCCACCAACCAGCGGATGGCCGATATGTTGGAAGCGCACGAAGGCCACATGGTGTTTGCCCGCGAGGTGCTGGAAGCCAAGGCCAAGGCAGACGAGCGGTTCGCGCGGCGGTTCCAGCAGATCGTCGAGAAGCACGACAAGAACCTGTATGGCGAATAAATGGACCATCGAGGCTCCGCGCATGACCATGCGCCGCTAAAGGACACATTCGCCAGCCGCCGCTATTTTCGCAAATTCGGCGCCATCACCCGCCATCTGACCCGTGTTGCGGGCCAGATGGAGGCCATGGGGCGGATGTCGAAACAGGATGTAGAGGTGTTGACGCGGTATATCGTGTCGATTGATTATACGCTCCGTGCGCTCAGCATGAAATACCTGATGGTCGGGCGCGACACGGGGCAGTTTTTCGGATCATTGGAAATTGATACGGTTGAATCGGGGTTTCCGGTGTTCAACGAATTGCTGGTCATGGCCAATGACGCGATGCAGGCGGGGCGGCATCTGGACGGGATGCCCGATGTGGCCACCCTGAAACGGCAGATGGTGGAAAAGATCGTAGCGGAACAGGAGATTCCGACCAAGTTGCAATTCGCCCTGTCGCAGCGCCTGTATTACGAGGAAATGGCGCGTGGACGGTTGTTTTGGGCGCGCAACGACCCCGAAGCGATCTGGCAGGGGGATATGGGCGAGCGGCGGCGCAAATACCTGCTGCATTGGGCGGCCTATGACAGCCAGATCAACCTGCCGGCGATTTACCTGATGGAGGTCGAGGATTCTGGCAAGAATGCCCTGCCCAAGGATGAACGCCGCTGGCCCGAGGTGCAGGCGCATCTGATGGGGCAGGCGATGGGTGGTTTGAAACTGGTGACCATCGCGCAGGCGTTTGACCAGTATTTCAACGATCTGCATCCCAAACGTCTGCGCCGTATCCATGTGGGGCCGATGTATTCCCATGCGTTTACGCGCCAGTCCGGCCCGTTGCGTGATGTGCTGGCACAGGCCAGGGGACCAGTGGGTCAGGATTGGGCACTGTCCTGGACGCTGGAGGAATTGGAAAGCGAAAACGTGCGATCCGAGCGCGATGGCTGGTTTTCGACCGTGGAGCGCGAGGTGTTCGCGCTGGACCCGTTTTCGGGCCGTGGCGTGGACACGGGCGCAACCCGCACCGAACGCGCGATCATCATGCCGGAACGCCCCTATCAGGTTTTGGCCGAGCAGAATCCGGCGGGGTTTTCGAGCGTGCGAAAATTCGTGGTCAGCAACGCGGGGCGGGTGCTGAGTTACTGACCGCCGCATTAGGTATTTGAAGAACAGTGAATGGAAAAGGTGCGTAAAATATGAGCCTGACGAGTGACCAGATGGAGCTGCGCGAAGAGGATATTCGTGCGCATTACGCGGCGGCGGCGGTGATGTTAGAGGGGTTCGATCATACCCCGCGCATTGGCAAGGCTGTGGCCGAGGCTCCGGTTGAACGATCACCCGGTGTGGCGCGCACGCGGCGGTTCCGATCGACCACGCCGGGTTTGGTGACGCGGTCCACCGCGCGGGCCGAAGGGGTGCAACTGGCCACACGGATCGAGGAATGCGATGGCGATGATCCGTTGATTTCGCCGTTGCAGGCCACGGTGTTGCATGTGTTGCGCCGCAGTCTGGCGATTGCGCAGGCGGTGGGTGGCGAATACGGCGCCCGCACCGGATTGGACGCGATGAAACGCGCCAATCTGGAGGGGTCATTGGCCGCATCCGCCCGCGAGGCGTTTTCGGAATTGCTGGCGGGCGAGGCATTGGTCGTGTTGCATGTGTTTGGCAATGCTTGCGCGTTTTTGCTGGCCCCGCATCAGGGCGAGGCGACAGTGGAATTGGGCGGGGTCGAGGAATTTCTGACCGACAACGCGCAACTGGCCCTGCATGGCGCATTGTGGGAATTGGATCAGGACATTGGCAAACACGCCAGCGACGAGCCGCGCCTGATTGCCACTGTTGCGGCCTTTGCCGAGATGTTGATGGAGAAGGCCGCCGCACGCGCCGCAACCGCGCCGGGGTTGGAGGCATTCAACGGGGCCAGTTGGCGGGTCGAAGCCGATGATCTGCCCATCAACGGCTTTACCCCTGCGCGCAAGGGCAAGGGCCAGACCCTGACCATGCAATTCAAGAAACCCAATGAGGTGGTGGGCAACCATATCGCCAAGTATCAGGCGATGCGGCTGGCGAAAATGCTGATGGCCTATGATTTTGACCGGCGGTTGAACCCCTTTGCCGAACTGGGCGGATTCATCTTTACCTTTATGGGGGATGGCGCGCCGGGGACGGGGAAAACCACGCTGATCCAGATGATGGCGGGGCTGATCAACGACTATTGCCAGAATGCGGGTTACGGGTTTCGCTATCAGAACTTTGGCATTGATAACATTGACAGTTATCAGGGCAAATCCGGCCAGAACGCCAAGGCGTTTATCAACAATGTGCTGGACCCTTCGGTGATCGGGTTTGGCACGATTGATGATATTGACCAGATCGCGGGCAAGCGCGGCGACCGGCAATCCAGCGCGGGCCAGCAAGAGGTCACAGCGGTGTTTATGGAGGCATTCGCGGGGGCCAATACCGTGGTGCGCGGCAATTGCACGTTCGGCATGTTTTCGAATTACCCCGAGAATGTGGATGACGCATTGCGCCAGCGTGCAGGTGCGCGTTTTCTGGTGGACGGGCCGCAAACCCGCGAGGATTACATTGATATTCTGGCGCTGTTGATGGGGCGCAAACATGACATCCCGCTGGGAGAGCATTCCCTGTATGAGGCGCAGGAGATCAAACGCGCCGTGGCGGCAAGTTTCGATTCTCACGCCCGCCCGCATGAACCCGGATTGCTGGCGGTGTTCGACCATGTGCAGGACCGCATCGGCGGGCTGGATACGATTGCCAAACTGGGGACCTATCTGAAAGCGATCCAGGAGGCGGACCCGCGTTTCACTGGCCGCGCGATCAAGAATATCACCGACGCGGTCAAGGTGCGCGCGATGGATTTTGAACTGCCCGATGAATGGATGGAGCAGCCCGAACTGTTTTTGTTCAAGGGATATGACGAAAAGGCCGCGATGATCGAGGATTTGCGCCGCCCGATCACGGTGGAAATGGTGATACAGGAAATCAATCGCTACGCGGATTCCGAATTCCGCTATGCCGATAAATCGGACGAGGTGGCGATTGAAAGCATGGTGCGCGATTTCGGGAGGCAGGAAGAGGCGAAGAAGCGGTATCTGGAGGGGAAAGGGTGAGCGGCTTGCGCCACAAAGCAGAGGGCCGCGCCCGAGATGGAGGGCGCTTGAGCCAGCTTACTGGTTGGCGCTGGTTGCCAGAATGCGGCGGCGTGTCTGTGGCGAATGACAGTGCAATCGCGCCCTCCGGGGGGAGGTCGGGCGCGGCCCGGTGTGCCACCGGGCGGGAGGGTTGAGATGGTAAAGCGGATTCCAGGGCCTGTGATCTGGGGATGGGGGCTAACGGTTTTGGTGGCCTTTGGTGCTGTCGTTCTTGGCTTTGGACCAATTTGTGAAGACGGCGTGTGTCAGACGAAATTTGCGGCGTTGTGGGCGGCGCCACCGAATGAGATTGGCGATACTTTGGCAGGGTTCGCGGGGGCGCTGGCCTTTGTCTGGATCATTGTGACCGTGATGCTTCAAACCGAACAGTTGAAGGATCAGAAGGAAGAACTGGAACTTACCCGTAAGGAGATGAAGGAGCAGCGTGAGGCAACGCAGGATATGGCGCGGAGCTTGAAGGCGCAGGCCGAGATTTTCGAGGATGAGAAACAGGTGCGAGCGGAAGCACGTGCAAAAGACCTATTGGAACAACGGATGAAAAGTACTGTGTTATTGGCCCACGAGTACAGTTCGCCGAAATGGGTATATGAAGGCAGGTACCACCCGCTCTTTTCTCCCAATGATACAGACGGTGTAGACGAAAACATTTCGTTGTTCGAACCGATCTCCAGTTTCAATGGTGTCGATGTTGAAGATGCCTTTGCACATATTTGTTTGACTTTGACAACATGCAGGAATGTTTTGTTCGGCCTAATTTCAGAGGGACGAAATATACGGCTTTGGCCACGCCGACCTCCACAGTTGAACGAGATTGCTGCACTGTTCGCGATGATCGAGCGTGATCTATGTGATCTTTCAGCTGCTGATACGGAGCGTATGAAACGAGTGGGTTTGGATGGTGCGTTGTTTGCGATAGGCGACCTATCTAAGGTCAAGTATTGGGCGGAAGAAATCGAAGGAACCACCTCATGAAACGCCTCATCCAACGCGGCCTTATGTTTGGCAACCTGATCCACATCGACAGCCCCGCGCTGGTCGAACGCTATAACCGTGCGTTGAAGCATTTGACGGGCAAAGTGACGGACCTGCGCGATTTTCATGTCGATATTTCGGGATACTCGCCCGAGGTGGGGGATGAACTGCATGATGATCTGTATCTGAACCAGGGCGGCTGTAACCGGCAGTTTATCCTGCTGACAACGCAGCAGAAAACCGCGCCTTTGCTGGATGCGACCTTTTCCATGTCGCGCAGTATTCTGCGGCGGTTCATCGAGGAAAACGAGGCGCAACTGTTTGCCCTGACGGCGCAGGATGCGGTGGCCGGAGAGATATTGAACTCGGTCTATGCCATCAGCGACCCGACCCGGTTGTTCGACATCCGGCGGCTGGAAATCGAGGCCGACACCACCCGTGGCACCATCCGCGATGCCGAGGCACTGGGCCAGAAAATCGACCGCTTCATGGAGGAGGACGACGCATGGTTCGATGACGTTTTGATCGCCGATATGATCGGGCTGGCAAAACGCACGGGCGATGTGACGCGCAACCCTGTGCGCCTGAAACACATGGGTTTCACGCAGGACAATTTCTGGACCTCGCATTTTGGCGGGCTGTATCTGTTTCGCAATACCAAGGAAACAGCGGTCATTGCCTGCGGGCAAAAGGACGATCTGGGCGATTTGTCGGTGCAGCATGTTTTCGATCTGGACGACCGCAACCGGATTGCGAAATTCCTGAAAGACAACGGGTTGGTCGAACCCATCGTCAAGGCGCGGGGCATTGATGCGGGGGCGATCCTGCGTCAGAAAATGGATTTCATCGTGGTGGATGCGGCGCAAGAGGCGGGTGTGGACCTGTCGGGGGCGACGCGGCGCGATATTCGCGCATTGGCGCGGGCCCATGCCGCAAAACTGCCCGAGGAGTTTCACGGGCTTCGCGATCTGAGCGCATGGGCCGAGGATGCCGGCCCCTGGCCGCGCATTACCAGCGACCATCCGGCGTATTTTTACACTCTGCGTGCGGCGGACCACCCCGATGCGGCACTGGTCAACCAGTTGCTGGCCGAACTGACGCGCAAGGATGTGCGCCAGTTGTTTATTTGTCATAAGCAGTTGTTTTACCGGCTTTATGCGGGCTGGACCGATACGAAAAAATCATATGTCGCCGATTTTCTGGAACGGGAATATCAGGCGGATAAGGCGGGTGCGCGGGCGGCGCTGTTCGGGCATGATGCCCCGATGGATGACAGGCCCGCGGCCCATGATCCTGCGCCCGATGCGGTGATCCAACGGGTCGGCCCTTGGGGCGCGGTAAGGAGGCGCTGATATGTTTG
Organism: Paracoccaceae bacterium; assembly: GCA_050633465.1. Classification (GTDB taxonomy): domain Bacteria; phylum Pseudomonadota; class Alphaproteobacteria; order Rhodobacterales; family Rhodobacteraceae; genus UBA3069. Next base: position 68,815 of record JBOEGO010000023.1, read on the forward strand.
CATTGGCACGGTTGCTGGTGGTCGGGTTCATCGTTTTGACGGTGATCTATGTCTGTGTTTCGCTGTATTCGCGATCTGTGCGGCGCGGCAAGTTAAAGGCCGAGTGGGACGAGGCGCAGATGACGGGCGACCGCGAGGCATGGCTGAAACAGGGTTTGGAGGAGTATGACCATTCATTGCGGCGCAAGCTGATTTGGGGGGTTTACGTCATTCCGGTGGTCTTGGTTGCCACCATCATCTATGTGGTCAATCACAGTTAAGGGGGCCGGTCATGGGCTATATCAAATGGGCGTTTTGGATTGGGTTCTGGCTGATTGTTGGCGGGTTTTTCCACTATACCCTACCGCAGCACGATATCGTGCGGATCGTGAACACCTATGAGGAACGTCAGGACCTGACGGATTGGACGCGGGTGTTCTGGTCGGTGCCTGATGATCAGGCTGAAAGTCTGATTAACCGCGATGTGCAGTTCATTCAGGCGGTGAAACCCAACGGCAGCGCCGAGGTATATCGCAACGAGGACACGGGCTGGCGCTGGCCGCCCTATTTCAAATTCGACACGGCGAACCTCTATACCGAGGCGAATGACGCGAAATCGACCAAGGCCGCGCCGGAGTGGTATTCGATCACGCATTACGGATGGCGCAATGAATATTGGTCGATTTTCCCCAATGCGGTGGCGATCAAACCCGTGGCTGGCCCGGATGTGCGGATCATCCCATGGGTGAATATTATTATTCTGACGGTGTTTTTCGCTGTGGTCTGGGCGATCTGGGTGCGTTGGCGGCGGTTCCGCCGTGCGCGGATTGATCCGGTGCTAGAGGATATCGGCGACAGTTTCGAGGCGGCGGGCGACAGTTACCAGAACACGCGCGGGCGGTTCGGCCGTTGGGTTGATAGCTGGAAATCCAAACGCTAGGGCTGTGATCAGGGATGGCTTGGGTGCCTCCGGCGGGAGTATTTTTGCCAAGAAAAAGTGAAGGCCGCGGCGTGGGTGCTGCGGCCTTTTTCTATGGACCCTGCGGTCTTTGTGTTTTTGGGGGCGGGTTCCCTTGGCGTCAGCCAAGGGCCACGCCCAACCACGGCGGCTTTTCTATGAAAAGCTGCGAGTGGGCGGGAGCGCCTTGTTTTAGTTGAACACTTTGGTCAGGGCCTTATCCGTGGCGCTGATGATCTGGTTGATGTCGTCCTTGGTCGCGATCAGGGCCGGGCTGTAGCACAGGGTGTTGTTATATCCCGGCACCGACCGGTTGGTGGCCCCTATGATAACGCCCTGCGCGCCGCATTCTGCGACCACGGCGGCGGCCAGTTTTTCGTCGACGGGTTCGCGGGTGCTGCGATCGGTGACCAGTTCCGCGCCCAGAAACAGCCCCTTGCCGCGCACATCGCCGATCACCTTGTGGCGTTCGGACAGGGCGTTGAGTTGGTCCATCATATAGTCGCCCATGGCGTTGGTGTTTTCCAGCAGGCTCTCATCTTCGATGATGCGCATGTTTTCCAGCGCGGCGGCGGGGCCGGCGGTGCAGCCGCCAAAGGTGGAAATATCACGGAAGTAATCCAACGGGTCGGATGGGTCTGCCTTGAACATATCGAACACCTTTTCCGTGGTGACGCAGCAGGCAATAGCGGCGTAGCCTGATGCCACGCCTTTGGCCATGGTCACGAAATCTGGTTCGATGCCATAGTGTTGATAGCCGAACCATGTGCCGGTGCGGCCCACGCCGCAGACGACCTCGTCAATATGCAGCAGGATGTCGTATTTGCGGCAGATTTCCTGCACCCGTTGCCAGTATCCGCTGGGGGGGGTGATGACGCCGCCGCCTGCGGTCACGGGTTCAAGGCAGAGCGCGCCGATCGTGTCCGGCCCTTCGCGCAGGATCACCTGTTCGATCTGGTCGGCGGCCCATTCGCCGTAGTTTTCCACTGGCGCGCCCTGATCCGCGGCGCGGTATTCAAGGCAGTGCGGCACGCGTATGAAATCGGGTGTGAAGGGGCCGTATTGCGCGTTGCGCTGGTCCTGACCGCCTGCGGACAGGCAGGCGATGGTGGTGCCATGGTAATCGCGGTCACGATAGAGGATTTTGGTTTTCTTGCCGCCATAGAGTTTATGCGCGATCTGGCGCACCATTTTAAAGGCTTTCTCGTTCGCCTCGGACCCGGAATTGCAGTAGTAGACCCGCGTCATGCCCGGCATTTTGGTGATCAGTTTTTCGGCGTAGAGCGCGCCGGGGATCGACCCTGCGGCACCGGCGAAATAGTTCAGTTTGACCAGTTGTTCGCGCACGGCATCGGCGATGGATTCGCGGCCATAGCCCACATTGACCGTCCAGACCCCGCCAGACACGCCATCCAGGAATTCCTTACCGTTCTGGTCCCAGACGCGCATGTCCTTGCCTTCGACGATCACGCGGGGTTCGCCGGTTTCGAACGGTTTGTGCTGGGTCAAGTGGTGCCAGACATGGGCGCGGTCTGCATCCACCACATGTGCGATGTCATTGCTAAGTTTTCCGTCCATCTGGCTGGCTCCTTTGATGTGGTGAGATCCTTTGCGCATAGCATCGTCAATCGCCCGTGCAAGGCAAGTGAAATTTGATCATATGGTCAGAATGGGGGCGCGCGGCGGGGGCGCTGTGCCTATTGCGTGTTCAGCAGCACGGCTTCGACCCGGCGGTTTTCGTCGCGTCCCTCGACCGTCAGGTTGGACGCCAGCGGTGACAGCCATCCCATGCCTTCGGCCTGTAGTTGTGCGCGCGGCACCTTGTGGGTTTTCACCAGACGTTCCATCACCGAAGTGGCGCGGCGTTTGGACAGGGTGATATTGCCCGACAGCGAGCCGACGGCATCGGTATGGCCGACCAGCGCGATGCGGCGGTTCGGATCGGCCAGAAGGAATGCGGCCAGTTCCGTCAGGCTGTCATAGGGGCCAGCGGCCAGGTCTGCGCTGCCGGTTTCAAATGTCAGGTCCGACAGGATCGCATGGCCCAGTGCCTGCAATTCGCCGCCCAGTGTCAGCCCGCTTTTGACCGCCAGTTCGGGGGGGATGGCGAAACCATCGGGTTTTTCCACGGGTGCGACGGTGACGGATTCAGACGGGGTGCGCCCGACCTGAATTGTGGGGGCTGTGCGGCCCAGCGGCGCGGCCTGCACGATCTGGATATAGCCCGCATTGGTGGTGCGGCTGACCAGCAGGCCGATGCGTTCGTCATTGCCTTTGCGCGCATCAAGGTAGCGGAAATCAGACAGGCTGACCCGCATCACGGGGGCGGTCAGGATATCGGCGTTGAACCGGAAATCGAAACCGCCGCATTCATCGGTATCGCATTGAAATGTAATGTCATATCCGGCCTGCTCTAGCTGGCTGCGCAGCGGGGCCAGAAGTTGCAGCGTGGTCAGCCCCTGCCCGCCGATCCGCCAGGCCTGCCGCGATATCGCGCCCTCGATCGTGGCGGTCAGCAGGTGGCCATCGGCAAAGGGACCAGTGGGAAAGGCATAGCTGTCAGGCGCGGATTGTTCCTGTGATGTCAGCCGCGCCGTGGCGGGCAGGGTCAGTTGCAACGCCTGCACCCCGCCGGACCACAGGGCCAGCGACAGGGTGAACAGGGGCAGGAACAGGGTGCGCATAAGGGGTTTAACGGCTCATCGCGTGATATTCGTCGTTGGGTCGCATATCGGTGGCCGATGCCACGCGATTTGTCATGTTGAAAAAGGCGGCGACATTGGCAATGTCCCAGATATCGCGGTCGCTGAAGCCGGTGTCGCGCAGTGCCTGACGGTCGGATTCAACGATCTTGCTGGATTCGACCGTGACCTTTTCCGCAAATGTCAGCATGGCGGTTTGGCGGGCATCCAGATCGGCGGCACGCCAGTTCATCACCATCAATTCGCCCAGTTTAGGGTCACCCGACAATTCGCGCACGGCCTGACCATGGGCGGTCAGGCAATAGAAACATTTGTTGACCGACGAGACCGCCACCGCGATCATTTCGCGTTCCAGCTTGGACAGGCCGGAATCGGCCAGCATCAGGTTGTTATACAGCGCGGTAAAGGCGTTCAGTTTGTCGATGTCAAAGGCATGGGCGCGCAGCACATTGGGCACCATGCCCAGCTTTTCATCGCAGATGTCGAAATATTTCTGCGTTTGCGCGGGCAGCGGGTCAACGGGTGGCAGGTTCAGTGCGGTGGGCTGATCGGTCATTGGGGGTTCTCCTCCTCCTCAGTCGTCTGGGTGGATACGGTAGTGGTAGCGGCCCACCGGTTCCATCCTCAGTGAGGTATAAAGCGCATTTGCCGCGCCGTTTTCACTGCGCACCACCAGCGCAATATGGGTTGCGCCATGGTCGCGCCCCCAGCGTGCGGCCTGTGCCATGGCAAATCCGCCCATGCCCTGTTTGCGCTGGTGCGGCAGGATTTCCAGCGCATGTATCATGGCGATTTTGTTGTGCAGGCCGACATAGGCGGTGCCTGCCGGGTGGTCATTCAACCGCCCCAGGATCGAGGTTTTGGGGCAAGTCGCGCGTTTCATCACGGCGATGCGGTCGGCCCCGATACCAGCCGCGGCCCAGATGTCGATCTGGATCGCCAGCGGCTCCCAAATGGTAAAGGCGCGCACACGGGGGATGTCACGGTCGGCCAGCGGGCCGATGGGCGCGGCGTAGATCGTGACCGGGTCGAACAGTCGATAACCTGCGCCCTCCAGTTGCGCGTCAAACGCGGACTGGTCCGGTGTGATCTGGAAAATACGTTTTTGGCCAATGGCTTGCATGGCTTCCTCTGCCGTGTTCAGCGCATCGGGCGTGACCGCATCAGCGCCATTCAGCATGGCCGAAGACACCCGCGAACCGCCCCCCTGACCGTCGCGAATGGTAAAGGGGCCGCAGTCATGCGTCGCGGCGGCGGGCCATGTGACATTGGTTACATCCATCAGGGTGGCGGCGTCGGGCAGGGGCAGGGTGTTCATTGTGCCACCTCATCCGCCAGCCGTGTCATGGCCGCATCCAGCAGTGCGCCGTTCTGGCCACGGATCACGATATTGGTGCCGTAAACGCCGTCTTTTTGAAACGGGTAAGACCCGATTGACAGATCGGGGAAATCGGCGGCGATCTGGCCCAGCAATTGCGCCACCTCGCCTTCGCCCCTGTTCAGGCGCAGGGTTTGCGACAACAGCGGCGCGCCGCCTGTCAGGGTGGGGATGACTGATGCCACCATGGCCTCGAATACCGCTGGCACGCCTGCCATGACATGCACGTTTTTCAGGGTGAAACCGGGGGCGATGGATACGGGATTGTCGATCAGGGTCGCCCCGTCGGGGATGCGGGCCATGCGCAGGCGGGCGGCGTTCAATTCGGCGCCGGTGCGTTTGTAATGCGCCGCCAGCAGGGCGCGGGCATCATCGCGCACGTCGATATGGGCATCAAACGCGGCGGCGATGCAATCGGCGGTGATGTCGTCATGGGTGGGGCCGATGCCGCCCGATGTGAACACATTGTCATAGGCGGCGGACAGGGCGCGGGTGGCACCCGTAATGGCGGCGGCATCGTCTGATACCACGCGGACCTCGGCCAGATTGATGCCTGCCTTGGTCAGTTCATTGGCAAGGTGGTGCATGTTGCTGTCGCGGGTGCGCCCTGACAGGATTTCATCCCCGATGACGATCATGGCGGCGGTTGGGTTGGGCATGGCGGCTTTCCTTGCGTGGGGCGTTGTGTTCGGTATAGGCCCGCATTCATGCGCTTTCAAACCCAACTGATCCCCGCCGTGCTGATACGCCGCTATAAACGTTTTCTTGCCGATTGCCGGTTAGAGGACGGGCGCGAAGTGGTGGCCCATTGCGCCAACCCTGGTTCGATGATGGGGCTGGCAGAAGAAGGCATGCGGATCTGGCTGGAACCCAATGACGACCCAAAGAAAAAGCTGCGGTTCGGCTGGCGTTTGGTCGAACATGCGGGCGGACATTTCACCGGCGTCGATACATCGGTGCCGAATCGGGCGTTGAAGGCCGCGTTGCAGGATGGCGCGGTGGCGGGGCTGGAATATCCGATGGTGCGGGCCGAAGTGAAATACGGCGAAAACAGCCGTGTGGATTTCTTGCTAAGCGGGGACGGGCCTGATGGTGATGGGCGCGACTGCTATGTCGAGGTCAAAAGCGTGACCCTGTGCCGCCAGTCAGGTCTGGCCGAATTTCCCGACAGCCGCACCACGCGTGGCGCCAGACATATGACCGAACTGGCCGCGATGGCACGGGCAGGGCACCGCGCCGTGGTGCTGTTTCTGGTGCAGCGCACCGATTGTGACCGCATGAGCGTTGCAGGCGATATCGACCCGGCCTATGCGGCTGCTTTGCGCGATGCGCTGGCCGACGGGGTCGAGGTCATGGTGCTGGGCACATATATTTCACCCCATGGGGTCACAGTGGGCGCGCCCATGCCATTTGTCGCGCCGTGATATGCCCCGCCCCCTCTGGCCCTTGGGCGCAAAGCGGATTAAGTTGCTGACAAATCGCATCAAACGGAGCAGACCTGTGAACGAGCAGCACCAAGGCCGCGTCACCCGCGAGGGTATCCGCATTCATGATCCCGCAGATTTCGCCGGAATGCATGCGGCGGGCAAGCTGGCCGCACAGATACTGGACGAGATCGCAGAGCATGTTTTCCCCGGCCAGACCACGGGCGAAATTGACCGGATCATCGAAGAAAAGGTCAATGCAGCAGGGGCAAAATCGGCCACTATCGGGTATAAGGGCTATCGCCACGCCTCCTGTATCTCGATCAACCATGTGGTCTGCCACGGCATCCCCGGCGATAAAAAGCTGAAAGACGGTGATATCCTGAACATCGACGTGACCGTGATTGTCGATGGCTGGTTTGGCGACACCAGCCGCATGTATGTGGCAGGTGCCCTAAGCCGCAAGGCAGAGCGCCTGATCCAGATCACCCATGATGCGCTGATGCTGGGGATAGAGGCGGTGAAACCCGGCAACACCTATGGTGATATCGGCCACGCCATTCAATCCTATGTCGAAGCGCAGCGTATGTCGGTGGTGCGTGATTTCTGCGGTCATGGTTTGGGGCGGGTATTTCATGCGCCGCCAAATGTGCTGCACTATGGCCGCCCCGGCACTGGCCCCCTGCTGGAAGAAGGCATGTTTTTCACCATCGAACCCATGGTGAATCTGGGCCGCCCCGAAACCAAGGTGCTGGCCGACGACTGGACTGCCGTAACCCGCGACAAATCGCTAAGCGCGCAGTTTGAACATTCGGTCGGGGTGACGGCAAGCGGTGCAGAGATTTTCACCCTGTCGCCCGCGGGCACATTTCACCCGACTTACGGCTAGGCGCTGTTTCAGCTTTCATTGTTCTGAAAATACCTAAGCCTGCGCTGCTGGGAAACGCGACCTATAGGTATTTAGGGAACAATGAAGCCTAAGAAGGCGGGAATGGTTGCGGATTACCCCGTTGCGCGTATAAGCGCGGGTTTGCGGACAGGGTGCGATTGCGCCCGCAAACCAAAGGGGCCAGCGCATGAACCTAGCTGCTTATCGTCGTCAGTGGACGGGCAATATACGGGGTGATCTGTTGTCGGGTCTGGTGGTCGCATTGGCCCTGATCCCCGAAGCGATTGCGTTTTCCATCATTGCAGGTGTCGACCCCAAGGTCGGGCTGTATGCGTCGTTTTCCATCGCGGTGATCACGGCGATTGTGGGCGGGCGGCCCGGTATGATTTCGGCCGCTACCGCTGCGACAGCCGTATTGATGATCACATTGGTCAAGGAACACGGGTTGGAATATCTGCTGGCCGCCACTGTCTTGGCTGGGATTTTGCAGGTGGGTGCCGGTTTCCTGAAACTGGGCTATGTGATGCGGTTCGTGTCGCGGTCGGTGATGACGGGGTTTGTGAACGCGCTGGCGATCCTGATTTTCATCGCGCAACTGCCGGAACTGGATCCGCGCGTGGTGCCGATGCTGACCTTTCCGCTGGTCGCGGGCGGTTTGGCGATCATTTACCTGTTTCCGCTGGTGACAAAGGCGATCCCGTCGCCGTTGGTCACCATTCTGGTGCTGACGGCGCTGAGCATGGCATTGGGGCTGGATGTGCGCACGGTCAGTGATATGGGCGCATTGCCCGACACATTGCCGGTGTTCCTGTTGCCTGATGTGCCGCTGAATTTCGAAACCTTGCAGATCATTTTCCCCTATGCCCTAGCTGTGGCGGTTGTGGGCCTGTTGGAAAGCCTGATGACGCAGCAATTGGTGGATGATCTGACCGACACCACATCCAGCCGCGATCAGGAATGTATCGGGCAGGGCGTTGCCAATTTCTGCACCGGTTTCATTGGTGGCATGGCGGGTTGTGCCATGATCGGCCAGTCTATGATCAACGTGAAATCAGGCGGTCGCGGGCGGCTGTCGACCTTTTTCGCCGGTGTCATGTTGTTGATTTTCTGCGTGGTTCTGGGCGATTGGGTGGGGTTGATCCCGATGGCGGCGCTGGTGGCGATTATGATCATGGTGTCGGTCGGCACCTTTTCGTGGTCGTCCCTGGGCGATTTGCGCCAGCATCCGGTGTCATCATCAATCGTTATGTTGGCCACGGTGTTTTTCGTGATCTACACGCATAACCTTGCCATTGGTGTGTTGGTCGGGGTGCTGTTGTCGGGCATCTTTTTCGCGTGGAAGATTTCGCAATTGTTCGCCGTGCAGACCGAACTGTCGACCGACGGGCGGCAGCGGACCTATACCATTCACGGGCAGTTGTTTTTCGCCTCGAGCGAGGATTTCATGAAGGCGTTCGATTTCCGCGAGGCATTGGAGCGTGTCGTGATTGACGTGAGCCGCGCCCATATCTGGGATATATCATCGGTTGCGGCGCTGGACATGGCCGTGCTGAAATTCCGCCGCGAAGGGGCCGAGGTTGAACTGGTCGGCATGAACGCAGCATCTGAAACCATCGTCGACAGGTTGGCCGAGCATGACAAGCCCGGCGCACTGGACAAGTTGATGGCGCATTAAGGAAAGGCCGAAGCAATGAGCAACAATATCATCGCATTCGTCGACGGGTCGATCTATTCGCAAAGCGTGTGCCATCATGTGGCATGGGCCGCCGGGCGCATGGGGGGCGCGGTAGAGTTGTATCACGTTCTGGGCCGCCGCGCAGGCGTGGACAAGGGCGATTACAGCGGGTCAATCCGGTTGGGCGCACGCACCAAGCTGTTGGAAGAACTGGCAGAACTGGACACGCAGCGCGCCAAGCTGAGTCAGGCACAGGGCCGCGCCATTCTGGAAGACGCCCAAGCCATCATCGAGGGTGACGGCGTTAACAGCATCAGCCCGCGCCTGCGCCATGGTGATATTGTGGATGCCGTGAGCGAGGTCGAGGCCGGTTCCGCCCTGATCGTGATTGGCAAACGCGGCGAGGCGGCGGATTTTGCCAAGCTGCATTTGGGATCGAATCTGGAGCGGATGATCCGTGCCGCCCATGCGCCGGTTTTGGTGGCCAGCCGTGCGTTCAAACCCGTGAAAAAGGTGTTGATCGCCTTCGATGGTGGTGTATCGTCGTTAAAGGCCGTCGATTATGTGGCGCGCCAGCCGTTGTTTTCCGGTTTGGATTGCACGGTTGTAACGGTGGGCAAAGCCAGTGAAGCAGTGCGTCAGGGGCTGGAAGATGCCCGCGCAACGCTAAAGGCGGGCGGCCATGACGCAAGCATCAAGGTGGTCGATGGCCAGCCCGATAAGGTATTGGGCGAATTGATAGAATCTGAGGGTCACGACATGGTGGTCATGGGGGCCTATGGCCATTCGCGCATCCGCAATATGATCATCGGGTCGACCACCACGGAAATGATCCGCACTTGCAAGGTGCCTGTGGTTTTGATCAAATAACCTGTTTTGAACGGGGCGGGATTTAGGGGGCTATGGCCCCCTTTTTCATGTCTGCGTCTAGCCGCGCCCGCGGTATCCGGCCACGTCCTGATCGGGAATCCAGACGCCTGCGGGCTTGTCACCCGTGGCCCAGAACACATCAATCGGGATGCCGCCGCGCGGATACCAATAGCCACCGATACGCAACCATTCGGGGTTCAGCAGATCGACCAGACGTTTGCCGATGCCGACGGTGCAATCCTCGTGAAATGCGCCGTGATTGCGGAATGAAAACAGATAGAGCTTTAGCGATTTGCTTTCGACCAGCCAGTCACCGGGCACGTAGTCGATCATCAGATGCGCAAAATCCGGCTGCCCTGTGAGGGGGCAAAGCGAGGTGAATTCGGGCGCGGTGAAACGCACGTTATAGCGCGTGCCCGATTGCGGATTTGGCACCCGTTCCAGTTTGGCGGTTTCGGGGGAATCCGCGTAGGTGGTGGGTTGGCCCAATTGGGTAAGGCCGGAATAGGTATCGTTTGACATGTGCGCTCCTGAATTGGCGCCGATGCGCAGTTTTGACCGGGGGGCTGCGACCGGGGTTGTTTCTGTGCATCGTTTATCAGGTGCTGCCAGCGTGCGAAAGGGTGGGGAAAGGTCGGGCAAGGGGTGGGGAGAAACGTGCAAAATTCCCGTTCGTATACAAATAATTTAATTTTATCAAATGGTTAAAGGAGATATTTCGCAAGCGCAGCATTGCGCCCGCACCCATTGAAGGGTATCTATCGCGGCCATATCTTTGCCCTGTGTGCTGCGGTGCGGCGCATTTTTACTGACCCTATAAGGGAGGCCCGACATGAAACAGGCCCTGATCAAACTGGCAGCTGCGGCTGTATTCACCACCATCGCGGGCGGCGTTGCCGCGCAAGAGGTGACCATAAGGTTGCAGCATTTCGTATCGCCCAATTCCGCCAACCCGCGCTATTTCATCGAGCCATGGGCCGAGAAGATCGAGGCGGAATCGAATGGCCGGATCAATGTGGAAATCTATCCGCTGATGCAATTGGGGGGCCGTGCGCCCGATCAATATGACTTGATCCGCGACGGTGTGATTGATGGCGGCTGGGTTATTCCCGGTTATCAGCCTGGCCGCTTTCCAGAGGCAGAGGCGCTGGAACTGCCATTCATGATGCCCAAATCCGGCGAGGTTTCCAGCGTGGCAGCGTGGGAATTTACCCAGAAATATCTGGCCGATGATTTCGCCGATGTGCAGTTGATTGCCGCCCATATGCACGGGCGCGGCGTGGTTTACAAAAAGGGTGCGCCGATCGAAAAGGTCGAGGATTTCGCCGGGCTGAAGCTGCGCGGCCCGTCGCGGCCCGCCACGATGTTGTTGAAAAAACTGGGCGCAACGCCCGTGGGCCTGCCGGTGCCTGCCTTTCCCGAGGCCGTGTCCAAGGGTGTGGTGGACGGCGGGGTGATCACCTATGAAATGGCGCCCTCGTTGAAGCTGGACGAATTGACCGACAGCAACACCGACGTGTCGGGGGATCATTCGCTTTATAATCTGTATTTCATCTGGGCGATGAACAAGGACAAATACAACAGCCTGCCAGATGACCTGAAGGCGGTGATTGATGCGAACTCCGGCGCTGTTGCATCGGCATGGGCGGGGCGTGCGCATGACACGGGCGATAAGGACGGCAAGGCCGTGCTGGAGGCATCGGACAACGTGGCGGGGTTGATCGACGGGGCTGAAACCACACGCATCATGGCGCTGGGCGATGCCGTCACCGCCGAATGGATCGCCGAGGCAGACGCCAAGGGGCTGGACGGTCAGGCGCTGGTGGATGATGCCCGCGCATTCGTCGCCGCGGCAGAGGCGCAGGTGAAGCCGGTCAACTGACCCTGCCCCATTATGAAACCCTGACCCGTTCCGACGCTGTTCGGGGCGGTTTTTTTTTAATCTGCTTGCATCAATGTGACCGTCGTATCGCCGTATTTGCGGGAGTCGAGCAGGGTAAAGCCGTCCGGCGCGGGCTGGGCTGTGTTTTCCTCCCAGACGATCAGGGCGCCGGGGGCGATCCAGCCTGCGGTTCGGGCGTTCGACAATGCGGCGCTGCCCATGTCCTTGCCATAGGGCGGATCAAGGAAGACGAGGGTGGCGGCGCCCCCCCCGCTGGGCGGCAGGCGGCGGGCGTCGCGTTTGATGGTGGTGGTGCGGTCCGCCACACCCAGCAGTTTGATATTGGCGCGGATCAGGTTCTGCGCGGTGCGGCCGTCATCGACCAGTGTGGCATGGGTGGCCCCGCGCGAGAGGGATTCGAACGACAGCGCGCCGGTGCCTGCGAACAGGTCCAGCACCGTTGCCCCGTCCACGGGGTCGCCGAAACGCCCGCCCTCTAACATGTTGAACAGGCTTTCGCGGGTGCGGTCGGTGGTGGGGCGCAGGTGCGCGCCCTCGTCGCCCTTACCCATCGGGGTCAGGGCGCGGCCACGAAACTCGCCTGCGATGATCCTCATGCCAGTAGGGATTTCAGGACGGTTTCGGGGTTGGCAATCGCGTCAGGATCACAGGTTTTGCCCGCTTCGATCAGGCGTTTGCCGATCATATAGGCGCGCGGGTCGTTGGCCGCATCGACGGCCAGCAACTGGCTGCCCCTGAAATACCAGAACGACACCGCGCCATCCTTGTCGCCCTTGCGGGTGATCACCCTGTCATAGCCGGTGTTCAGGCCGGTGATTTGCAATTTTACATCGTATTGATCCGACCAGAACCATGGCTGTGGTTCATATTCGCGCCCCGCGCCCATGATGTTGTCGGCCACGCATTCGGCCATGTCGATGGCGTTTGGCACCGATTCCAGCCGCAACCGCCCGCCGTCATGGGGAAAGGATGCGCAATCGCCCGCGGCCCAGATATGCGGGTCGCTGGTGCGGCCCTGTGCGTCAACCGCGATGCCGTTGTCGAAGGTCAGGCCCGCCGTTTCGGCCAGTTCGCAGGCGGGGGTGATGCCGATGCCGGCAATGGCGAAATCGACGGGCAATTCGGTGCCATCGCCGAGTTTGGCCGCTGTGACATTGGTGTCGCCGATCAGGGATTGCAGGCCGACCCCTTCCATGATGTTGACGCCGTGACGGGTGTGCAGGTCGCGGAAATAGTTTGATGTTTCGGGTGATGCGACCCGTTGCAGGATGCGGTCGGACATTTCGACCAGCGTGACATGCAGGCCTTTGCTGGCGGCGACGGCGGCCGCCTCTAGCCCGATATAGCCGCCGCCGATCACCAGCAGGTTGCGGCCCGCGCTGAACTGGGGCGCCATGGCATCGGCATCGTTCAGGTCGCGCATGGTGAACACATTGCCAAGGGTGCCACCAATGGCGGCGGGCAGCAGGCGGGGTTGTGATCCGGTGGCCAGCACAAGGTGGTCATAGGGCAGGGTTTGACCGTCAGTCACCACCTGTTGCGCGGCGCGGTCAATGGAAATGGCAGTTTCGGACAGGTGCAGATCAATCGCGTTATCGGCATAGAAACTGGCGGGGCGCAGGAACAGCCGTTCCACATCCATATCCCCCAGCAGGTATTTTTTAGACAGCGGCGGGCGTTGATAGGGCGGCGTGTGTTCCGCACCAATCAGGGTGATCGCCCCGTCAAATCCCGAATTGCGCAGTTTGGCGACAAGCGAGCTGCCCGCCTGACCCGCGCCGATAACGACCACTTTTTTCATTATTCATGCCCCTGCGTCGAAACTGTCGAAAGTATTGGTTCCTGTGGCGCGGAGCCTATATCGTCTGGCACAGGAAACGCAATTGTCACAAAGAAGGGACAAGGAATGGCGATCACACAGGGTGACACACTGCCGGACGGCGAATTGGTGAAACTGGGGGCCGAGGGGCCGGAAGTGGTAAAGGTTGCAGAGCTGACTGCGGGCCGCAAACTGGCGATTTTCGCAGTGCCGGGGGCCTATACGCCGACCTGCCATTCGGCGCATGTGCCCAGCTTTATCCGCACCAAGGACCAGTTTCTGGCCAAGGGCATTGATGAAATCATCTGTATTTCGGTCAATGATCCGTTTGTGATGCAGGCATGGGGCGCGGCCACGGGCGCGGCCGATGCGGGCATCACCATGTTGTCGGATGGCACCGGCGCGTTCACCAAATCGCTGGGCATGGATTTTGACGCGCCGCCCGTGGGGTTGATGGGCCGTTCCAAACGCTATGCGATGATCGTGGATAACGGCGTGGTCAAGGTGTTCCACCCCGAGGAAAGCCCCGGCACCTGCGAGATTTCCGGCGGCGAGGCATTGCTGGCCGAAATCTGATACCGGGGTATCCTGAATCTATGGAAGGGGGCCAGCGCGGCCCCCTTTTTTATGGGGGTGGTGGCGGTTGAATAGGCGGCTATTGAAGTGTTAACCTTTGACGCAGGAGAACCAGAATGACCGATGAAACCGCCCCGATTGCCCCGATGTTGCAACTGCTGACCCGCCGTTACACCGCCGTGTTGCAGGATGCGTTGAAACCACTGGGCCTAAGCCCCGGACAGATGCCCGCGCTGATGGCGTTATGGGCGCAGGACGGGCAGACGCAAAAGGCATTGGTGGATATATTGGGGGTAGAGCAGGCGACAATGGCCAACACCCTGTCGCGGATGGAGCGCGACGGGTTGATCACCCGCCGTGCCGTCGATGGTGACAAACGGATCCGCCAGATTTACCTGACCGAACAGGCGCGCGGGTTGGAACAGGCGGCATTGGATGCCACAGCCGGGGCCGAGGCCGCATTGCTGGCCCCGCTGCGCCCCGGTCAGCAAAAGCGGCTGGCCGGGTTTTTGGCCGAGTTGTCGGCGCAGGGGGCGGTGGCAGGGGCATAGTTGCCGCTGTCGGGGTGCGTATGAAAGGTGCCTCCGGCGGGAGGTATTTAAGGAACAATGAAGCGACGGGGCCAGTGCATCAGCGCGGGGGCGCCCCGTGACTGGAGCGCCCCGTTTTGTGATTATTCCGCCGCTTGGGTGAACACGGTGCGGGTGGGGAATGGGATGTCGATCCCGCCTGCGTCCAGTGCCTCTTTGACCTGGCGTTTCATATCGGCCTGATAGGCGAAATAGTCGCCGCGATCGACCCAGACACGGGCCAGAAAATCAACCGAGCTGTCGCCCAGATTGTTGACCTGAATGAAGGGTTCGGGATCGGTTTTTGACCGTGGATCGGCCATCAGAGTGTCGCGGATGATCTGTTCGGCCTGTTTCAAATTGGCACCATAACCCACGCCAAAGGTCCATTCGGCGCGGCGGGTGGGGTAGATCGAATAGTTGGTGATGGTGTTGCCCCATACCTTGGAGTTGGGGATGATCACCTGCACATTGCCGAGGCTGGCCAGTTCGGTGAAATTCAGGGTGATTGATTTGATGGTGCCGGTTTCCCCGTTTACCTCGACGAAATCACCGTTTTTGATCGGGCGGAACAGGATCAGCATAACGCCAGCGGCCACATTCGACAGGGTGCCCTGCAATGCCAGACCAATGGCCAGACCCGCAGCACCGATAACGGCGACAAAGCTGGTGGTTTGCACGCCAAATGTGTTCAGAATGAACAGCGCGGTAAAGCCCATGACCGCGTAACCGGCCAGATTGCCAAGGAAGGAAAACAGCGTGTCGTCCAGTTTGGCGTGGCGTTCGCCAATCGCGGTGATGCGCCGTCTGATCCAGCCTGATACGACCAGACCAAGGATAAGAATTATGATCGCGGCCAGAACCGACCCCACGATCGAGGCCAGAAATTCCAGCGTCAGGTAATCGGCAACGGTTTTGCCGTTCCAGATTTCGGTGTTCAACAGATCTTGCATTATCCCTCCGGATGCAGCCCGTCCATTTTGCGGGCCAGTTTTGCGTCTTGGGCCGACAGCCCGTCCACGTCATGCGTGGTCAGAATTACGGCGACCTTGTTATATACATTGCGCCACTCGGGGTGATGGTTCCATTTTTCTGCAAAAAAAGCGGCCTGTGTCATGAATGCAAAGGCCTCGGGGAAGTCTTCGAACACATATGTTTTGGTGATGGCGTCGCGATCCGCGACCATGGACCAGCCGTTTTGCAAAAGCGGGTCGATCATCGCCTTGCGCCCTGTGTCTGACAGTTTCTCGTTCATTGCTGTTCCTCCTGCGGGGTGTTTTTGAAGGGTCCATAGGTGGTCAGAACCTCGATTTCATGGGCCATGGCGGCGCGTTCCTGGGCCAGATAGCGATCGACTGCCTTGGCGAAACCGGGGTCAGCGATCCAATGGGCCGAATGGGTTGGCACGGGCAGGTAACCGCGTGCCAGTTTGTGTTCGCCCTGTGCGCCTGCCTCGACTGTATCCAGCCCGTGGCGGATCGCGTAATCCATGGCGCGATAATAGCACAGTTCGAAATGCAAGCAGTCGTGGTGTTCGATGCAGCCCCAATAGCGGCCGAACAGGCGGTTCTGGCCGATGAAGTTCAGCGCACCCGCGATGGGGTGACCGTCACGCAGGGCCAGCACCAGCAGCACGTCATCGCGCATGGTTTGCTGAAGGATGTCGAAGAATGCGCGGGTCAGATAGGGGCTGCCCCATTTGCGGCTGCCCGTGTCCTGATAGAATTGCCAGAAGGCATCCCAGTGATGGGGTTGGATGGCATCGCCGGTCAGTTCCACGATCTCGCCGCCGAAATCAGCGGCGCGGGTGCGCTCTTTGCGGATTGCCTTGCGTTTGCGCGACGAAAGCGATGCAAGAAAGCCGTCAAAATCGGCGTAGCCGTGGTTTTGCCAGTGATATTGCTGGGTGATGCGGGGCATCAGGCCCATGGCTGCGGCGGCGTCGGATTCGGTTTCGGTGCAGAATGTGATGTGGAGCGAGGAAAATTCCTGTTCCGCGGTGATTTGCACGGCGGCCTGCACCAGTGCGGATTGGCCTTGGGGCTCATACCCCGGTCGGGTCAGCAGGCGCCGCCCCGTGGCAGGGGTGAATGGCACGGCGATCTGGTGTTTGGGGTAATAGCGCCCGCCTGCGCGTTCGTATGCCTCTCCCCAGCCATGGTCGAAAATATATTCGCCCTGACTGTGGGTTTTGGCATAAAGCGGCGCGGCGGCGATGACCTGCCCGCCTGCGCGCGCGACCAGATAGCGGGGATGCCAGCCCGACCCGTCGCCCACCGATCCGCTGGTTTCCAGTGCCATCAGGAAACGGTGCGTGGTAAATGGATCCTCTGCGCGTGCGCCAGCACCGGGCGCGGCGCAGGCATCCCAATCCTGCGCAGAGATCTGCGCAAGGGACGATAATACCTCGATTTCCACGGTTTCGCCGGTCATTGTCGCCCCTCGGTCTTGCATGTGTTATCTGGGGCTGACCCCGGGTGGATCAAGCGCGGGTCAGAGGATCGGCGCGTTATAGCCCTCGAATGTGATGTTGCGGGCGTATTTGCGCGCCTCGGCCTCTTCCTCGGGGGATTTCACCGTCCAGCACAGCAGGTCGGCACCGCGCAACACCAGGTCTTGCACACGGGGGCGGGTCAGGTCGTTTGCTTCGTGGCTGATGAATGTCGCGCCCACATGGTCATAATCGGGAATGTCGCGCAGGCGGTCCAGCGTGCCTGCTGACAGCGGATACCACTCTTCGGGGCGATAGGCCGATGTGGTCAACCCACGTGGCAGATCGGGCAGCAGGATGCCCAGTTTAAGCACGCTGTGCGGGTTGAACGACATCAGCGCCACGGGGCCGTCATAGCCCTGTAATGCGGCGGCGGCGGCCTGTTCCAGCTTGCCCACGGCGGCGCCCATGGCCCCGTCCTGATCCTTGATTTCGATCAGCAGGGGGGCGCGGCCCGCGACCTGTTGCAACACCTGTTCCAGCGTTGGCACTGTGTCGCGCCCGCCCTTTAGGGGGATGCGCTGCAATTCTGCGGCAGAGCGTTGCTGGATCGGTCCATCCTCGATTGTCAGGCGACCAAGGTGGTAATCGTGAAACACCATGGCCTGCCCGTCGGCGGACAATTGCAGGTCAATTTCAATGCCATAGCCGTGTTCAATCGCGGCCTCGATCGCGGCGGGCGAATTTTCGGCCCGTCCCTGCGTGACATCGTGAAAGGCGCGGTGCGCCAGCGGGGCCTTGAAAAAGGCATCAGACAGGCGGGTCATTTGATCTGGAAAATTGCCTCGATTTCAACAGCAACACCCAGCGGCAGCGATGCGGCGGATACGGCGGAACGGGCATGGCGACCCTGTTCACCCAGTGCTTCGACCATGAAATCGGATGCGCCGTTGATCACCTGCGGCTGCTCGGTGAAATCGGCGGTGGAATTGACGAAACCGACCAGTTTGACCACGCGCACCAGCCGGTCAATATCGCCGTCACAGGCCTTTTTCAACTGGGCCAACAGGGACACGGCACAGGTTTTCGCGGCAGCCGCGCCCTGTTCGGTCGACAGCGATGCGCCCAGCTTGCCCGTGATCAACCCGTCAGGGCCGTTAGAAATCTGCCCCGAGACATGCACCAGATCGCCCACCTGCACAAAAGGCACATAGTTGGCCGCAGGGGCGGGGGCGTCGGGCAGGGTGACGCCCAATTCGGCAAGACGGGTTTCAATGGCGCTGGTCATGGCAAGGCTCCGGAATATGGGACTGCATTTCGCGCAAAGGCTAACGGCGGAAGCACCCAATGGAAAGGGGGCAAAAGGGGGCCAGCCCCCCGGGATTGAAACAGGGTTTCAACCCACCCCCCGAGGTATTTCTACAACAGTGAAAGCAGGCACGGCGCGCCCTTTCATTGTTCCATAAATACCTCCGCCGGAGGCGTCCACGTTCACCCCTCGCGGAAGGCTTTGACGAAGTAATCGGTAAAGGGTTTCAGCAGATAGGCCAGCGGGGTGCGATCAGCGGTGCGAACGTAGGCTTCGACCGGCATGCCGGGGATCAGGGTGGTGCCTTCGGGCAGTTTTTCCTGCTCGCCCTCGGACAGGATGATTTGCGTGCGGTAATAGGACATGCCGGTGCGTTCGTCGCTAAAGGCATCGGCGGAAATCTGGCTGACCTTGCCGTTAAGTTCGGGTGTGGTGCGTTGATCGAACGCAGAGAAGCGCAGCACCACGTCCTGGCCCGCGAATACCTGATCCACGTGGATGGGTTCGATCTGGGCCATGATGATCAGCGGGCGGTCCTGTGGCACAATATACAGCACCGGATCGGCGGGGCGGATCACCGATGCGGTGCCGAAAATTTCCAGCCCGTAAACGATGCCTGCAACGGGTGCGCGGATATCCAGCCGGTTTAGCTGTTCAAGCAGGGCGCGGCGTTGTTCGGCCAGCTCCAGCTCGCGGTATTGCAGGTCGCGCAGGCGGGTTATGGCCTCTTCGCGGCGTGCAGTGCCCAGTTTGATCACCTCGATGTCGATTTCGGTAATCCGGCCTTCGGCTTGGGCTTTTTGCGCGGTCAGGTCACCAACCTGACCCGACAGGCGGGCCTGTTCGCGTTGCAGGGCCAGCACGCGGCTGGCCTGTGCCAGCCCGCGATCCAGCAGGGATTGTTGGTCGCCCAGTTCCTTTTCGATCAGGGCCACCTGCGCGGTCAGCGCGGTTTGCTGCGCCACAATGCCATCGACCTGATTGGCGATCTGGCCACGGCGTTTGCCCAATTGGTCGATTTCCTGTGCGATGCTTTCGGCGCGGGCGGCCAGCAGGCGGTTTTGCCCGTCGACCAGCGACATCACATCGGGGGATTTCGCGGCGGCGTCCAGCAGGACGGGATCATAGGTGGCCAGGTCTTGGCCGTCGCGTTCGGCGTCCAGACGGCCACGGCGGGCCATCAGTTCAAACAACTGTCCTTCGGCGATGGCCAGTTCCGATTTCAGGCGGGTGGCGTCCAGCCGGACCAGCACATCGCCTGCGGCGACGATATCGCCCTCTTTTACCAGCAATTCATCGACGACGCCGCCATCGGGGTGCTGCACGACCTGACGGTTGCGGTCCACCTCGATCCGGCCGGATGCGATAATCGCGCCGGAAATATTGGTCAGGCTGGCCCATGCGCCAAAACCGCCGACAAGGATCAGCAGTGCAATCAGGCCAAGGGTCAGCGGCCAGCGGGCGGAAAACCCGTTACTGGAGGCAGGTTTGGCGGGGGCGGCGGGTTGCGGCGCATTGGGTGCGGCCATTTTCAGCGCCTTGGGTCGGGTTTGCGGTTTGCCCGCCGGCGCGGATGTGGGTGCTGCGGCGCGCGCGGGTGCGGGTGCGGGGCGCGCGGGCGATTCCCCATCGCCTGCGGTGGTAAACATAACCCCGGATTTTTCCGGTGTCTTGGGGGTGTTGTTGTCAGACCGGGTCATCGCACCCCTCCTTTGTCGCCGGTTTGCTGGATTTGCTGGTGGTTTTTCACCACCTCGCGCAGCACCTCATCCTTGGGGCCAAAGGCGACGCGCGCCCCGCCTTCGAGCATCAGAAGCATATCGCATTCCTGAATGGCGGCGGGGCGGTGCGCCATGATCAGCGCCGATTTGCCTTGCGATTTCATGGCGCGGATCGCTTGGTTCAAGGCCATCGACCCTTCGTTGTCCAGATTCGAGTTCGGTTCATCCAGCACCAGAATTTGCGGGTCGCCATACATGGCGCGGGCCAGCCCGATGCGTTGGATTTGCCCGCCTGACAGCCGCCCGCCATTGGCGGATACGCGGGTATCATAGCCTTCGGGCAGTTTCAGGATCATGTCATGCGCGGCGGCCTTTTTCGCGGCATCGACCACGGCGGCGGCATCAGGTTGCGCCGACAGTTTGGCGATGTTTTCGGCGATGGTGCCATCAAACAGCTGCACCCGCTGCGGCAGATACCCGATGTGCTGGCCCAGCACGTTTGGTTCGTATTGATCCAGTGACGCGCCATCCAGCCGGATTTTACCACCGGCACAGCGCCAGACCCCTGTCAGCGCCCGTGCCAGCGTGGATTTACCCGCGCCAGACGGGCCGATCACGCCCAGCGCCTGACCCGGTTGCAGGGTGAATGAAACCATGCGCAGGCTGGCCTGCGATTCACCGGGGGGGACGACGGTGCATTGCTGCACCTCTAGCAGGGCCTTGGGCGTGGGCAGGGCGGTTTTGGGTTGTTCTGCGGGGACCTCGCCCAGCAGTTCAGACAGGTTCTGCCAGCCCTTCATGGCGCGTTGCACCACGGCCCATTGGCCAATGGCCAGTTCGATCGGGGCCAGGGCGCGGCCCATCAGGATGGACCCCGCAATCATCGCGCCCGGTGTCAATTCGCCCTTGAGCACCAGCAGCGCACCAAGGCCCAGCATGGCCGATTGCAGCAACAAGCGGAATGTTTTGGTGATGGTGGAAAAGGTGCCCGCCAGATCGGATGCGGCCACTTGCCCTGTCAGCGATTGCGAACGCGCCGCCTGCCAGCGGTCAAACGCGGCGTCGCGCATTCCCATGGCCTGCACCATTTCGGATTCGCCCCTGATCTGTTCTGAAATCGCTTCGGATGCGACATTGGCCATATTGGCCCGGCCCACCGGAATGCGGGTGTATAGCTGGTTCAGGATGGTCACCACGATCAACACCAGCCCGCCCGCAATCGCCAGATAGCCAAGCCACGGGTGGAAAATGAAAATTCCGATCAGAAACAGTGGCGTCCACGGGATATCGAACAGCGCCATCAGCGCGGGCGAGGTCATCAGCCGCTGCACTGATTCGAGGTCGCGCAATCCGGTTTGGGTTTTTTCATCCGGTGCGACGGCGGATTTGCGGATCACCGCGTCGAACACGCGCCGGTCCAGACGGGCCTGAAATTTCGCTCCGACACGGGCCATGATACGGGAGCGGGCGTAATCCAGCACCCCCATGGTGCCATATAAAAACAGCACCAGCACCGACAGCCCGATCAGGGTTTCCACCGAACGCGACCCCAGCACGCGGTCATACACCTGCAACATATACAGCGGGCCGGTCAGCATCAGCATATTGGCAAAGAACGAAAATATCGCAACGAACCAATAAAGGCTGCGGCTTTCCTTGCGGGCCTCGCGCAATTCGTGGCGGCCTGCTTCTACGCGTCTGTTCTGCATCTGTGTCTTTCTGCCCATTTGGGTGCGGCGGGTTGCGCCACTGTCTGTATAGGTTTTTACTGCCCGGGGGCTGTTGTAAACGTGGTCTATCAATCAATTGTCGCCAAACTGCCACATATTCACAGGAACCCGACGAATTTGGCTGTGTTCAGCAGATGCAATAACTAAACAGGGTTTTACAAGGAAGAGATCGGAATTTCCATTGCCAGTATTCCATACCCTTAGGGTGGGGCGCATCGCGATTGCGGCCCTTGCTGCCGCTTTGATTGTGGGCGGTTGTGCGCCACGTGGTCACGTGGGCGCGGGTGGCATTGACGACCCATATGAAAAAATCAACCGCAAGACGCACGCGTTCAACCGTGGCATTGACCGCGCATTCGTGCGTCCGGCAGGCACCGGATATGCCAGTGTCGTGCCCGATGACATTCAGGACAGCGTTGGCAATCTGGCCGACAATCTGGGCGGTCCGCAACTGGTGGTGAACAACCTGTTGCAGGGCGATCTGCCCGGCGCGTTGAAAAACACCTATCGTTTCGTGATCAACACCACGCTGGGGTTTGGCGGGCTGTTTGATGTGGCCTCTGATTTCGGGGTCGAAGAGGTGGACACCGATTTTGGCGCGACGCTGGCCAAATGGGGTGTGCGCGAAGGCGTATATGTCGAATTGCCCCTGCTTGGCCCGTCGACCGAACGCGATGCATTCGGCAAGGTGGTGGATATTTTCACCGATCCGTTGGGCTATGCCCTGCCGAACCCTGAAAAATATTACCCCTACGGTGCCAAGGCTGCGGATATGCTGGGCAAACGTGGCCGCCACGCCGAACTGGTTGATTCGATTCTGTATGACAGTGCCGACAGCTATGCGCAGGGGCGTATGATCTATTTGCAGAACCGCCGTTATAATCTGGGGGCATCGGCCGAGGATCTGTATAGTGATCCCTATGCCACTGGAACTGTGGCTGATGACCCCTATATGGACCCATACGCCGACCCCTATGCAGAGTGATTTTCAAGCGGAGCGATTTTGATATGAAGACCAAAACCCCGATGACCCGCCGCAAGGTGATGACCCTGATGGGCGCGACCGGATTGGCCACCGTGTTTGGCGGGCTGTTCCCTGCCGCCCCCGCATTTGCGGGCAACGAGGCATCCTCCAAGGCGTTGATCGAAAAGGCCGTGGTGGCAATCAACCGCGTGATCGCATCGGGCAAATCCGAAACGGCGATGTATCGCGATTTTGAACGCATCTTTGCCGAATTTTCGGATGTGCCGACCATTGCCCGCTATGCTTTGGGCGCGGATGCACGCAGCGCCAGTGCCGCACAAATGAACGCCTTTACCAAGGCATTCGCCCGCTACATTTCGGTGAAATACGGCAAGCGGTTCCGCGAATTTATCGGTGGCAAGATCGAGGTCAACGCCGCCCGCAAGGTCAAAAGCTTTTACGAGGTGAAAACCACTGCGATCCTGCGTGGGCAAGCACCGTTCGAGGTGGTGTTTCTGGTGTCGGACCGATCGGGGCGTGACAAGTTTTTCAACCTGTTCATCGAAGGCGTGAACATGCTGCTGACCGAACGCACCGAAATCGGCGCGATGCTGGACAAACGCAAGGGCAACATTGACGCGCTGATCAAGGATCTGGTCGCGCTGGGCTGATCACCGCCCGCCCTGAAATATCAAAGGCCGCCCTGTGACGGGGCGGCCTTTTGCGTATCAGCGGGTGTCATTTCCCTGTGGCGGTGCCTCGGGTCCGTTGTTGGTGTTGCCGTTGATGATCGGGCCAAGCAGGGTGCCTCCGCCGGGGTTGTTGTTGCGTGGCGGGTTGGCGTTGTTATTACCGCCACCACCACCACCGCCAAACAGCCCGCGCAGCAGGCGGTCAATGTCGGACCCGCTGTTTTCGGGCAGGGGTTCGACGGGCGCGTTGCGCGCTGGCATGGGGTCCAGCATCGGCAGGGGTTTGGGTGGCACGCCCTGATGCACCCGCACCATGGTTTCGTGCCAGATGTTGGATGGCAGGCCCGACCCGGTCACGCCCTTAAGCGGGGTGTTGTCATCATACCCCATCCAGACACCCGCAACATAATCGGCGGAAAACCCGATGAACCAGGCATCGCGCGCAGCCTGCGTGGTGCCGGTTTTGCCTGCGACCTGACGGTCATCCAGATTGGCGCGGGTGCCGGTGCCGCGTGTTGTCACCTGATGCATCATCCAGATCAGTTGCTGGGCCGCATCTTCGGAAATCACCCGTTCGCGGATGCCGCCCGTGGTGGTCATCAGGGGTTCGGCGTCGCCCTGCATGCGCAGTTCGATCAGGCCATAGGGTTCGACCGCCGACCCGCCATTCAGGATGCCGGCATAGGCGCCGGTCATTTCGATCAGGGTGCTTTCCGATGCGCCAAGCGCCAGCGCGGGGCCGGCGGCCAGATCGCTTTGGATGCCGAATTGCGATGCCACGGTGCGCACCAGATCCAGCCCCACGGCCATCGCGACCTTGACCGCCGGAATGTTCAGTGATGCGCGCAGGGCTTCGATCATCGTGACCTGCCCGTGGAATTTTTTGTCGTAATTTTTCGGGCACCATTCGCCCGAACCGGGGATGTTCACGCAATAGGGCGCATCATCAATCAGGTCGTTGGGCGAATACCCCATGTCCAGCGCGGTGGCATAGACAAAGGGTTTGAACGCCGATCCGGTCTGGCGCAATGCCTGTGTGGCGCGGTTGAATGCGCCGACCACCTTGGTTTTGCGCCCGCCGACCATGGCGCGCACGGCCCCGTCTGCCGACATGACGACAATCGCTGCCTGTGCCTTGGAATTGGGGCTGACCTTGGTTTCAAAGATCACCTTCAATGCTTCTTCGGCGGCTTTTTGAATGCGGGGGTCCAGCGTGGTGCGGATGATCACATCTTCGGTGGTGTTGCGGGTGAAAAATTCGGGGCCGGATGACATCACCCAATCGGCGAAATACCCGCCTGCCTTGGCTTCGGCGGCTTCGGACAATTGGGCGGGATTGTCGATGGCATCCTGTGCCTCTGTTTGGTTCAGATAGCCCTGATCCTCCATCAATCTGATCACCACGGCGGCGCGGTTTTGCGACCGTTCCAGATTGGCGGTGGGCGACAGGGTCGATGGCGCGGTCAGCAAACCGGCCAGGATCGCGCCCTCGGCCGGGGTGGCCTGTGCAGCGGGTTTGCCGAAAAACCGCTGCATCGCGGCCTCGGCCCCATATGCGCCGCCACCCATATAGGCGCGGTTCAGATAGATCGAAAGAATGTCGTTCTTTTTGTATTTCACCTCCATCGCCATGGCAAAGATCGCCTCTTGTGCCTTGCGGGCCAGCGACGAACGGCGACAATCGGATTCATATGCGGCCTCGTTTTCCCATTCATCGGGGTCATAGGGATTGCCAAGGCACAGCAATTTCGCGACCTGCTGCGTGATGGTAGAGCCACCATGCCCCGACAATGGCCCGCGCCCTTCGCGCAGGTTGATGCGCACAGCCGAGGCAATGCCGCGCGGGCTGATGCCGAAATGTTTATAGAATCGCTTGTCCTCGGTGGCGACAACGGCGTTTTTCAACGCGGGCGATACGGAATCAGCGGTCACGACGCCGCCAAACTGGTCACCGCGCCATGCGAACTCTGCTCCGTCCTTGTCCAGCATGGTGACCGACCCGTTGGCGCGCCCGTCCATCAGGGCCGACAGATCGGGCAATGTGGTCGAGGTATAGAAAACCGCCAGCGCTATGATGGTGGTGACGATCAGCCCGCCACGCCAGAACAGCCCCCAAATGATGCGAAACACCAACCGCACAACGGCGATGGGCCATGCAATGATCGGATGACGCTTGCGCGCGGGTTTGCGGGGCGCGCGTTTTTTGGCCGCTGGCTTGGCCTTTGCTTTGGTTGTTTTGGGTTTGGCTGCCGCCGTGCGCGGTGCCTTGCCATAGCGTTTGTCCGCCACCAGAGGCGGCTTTTTACGACCTTGATCACTCATTCCAATGCCCTGCCCGGCGCCTGTTGTTTTGGGGATCATACCTGTGACTGGCAGGATTGTTGAGCGGTTCAATCCCCTTGGAGGGTTTTTGTTTAGCCTAAATTTTGTGCATAAAATTATATACGCATAAAAAAGCATCAAGTTCACCCAAAACTAAGCCTGTTCCTGCGGCAGTTGCTTTCGTTTTGCGCCCGCGTGCCGCTTTTCTGCTCCTGCAACACGGGCGGGGGACAACCCGGTCAAAACCGAAACAAGGGGATCACAGTGAAACTTATCATTGCGACGATCAAACCGTTCAAACTGGAAGAGGTCCGCGAGGCGCTGACCGAAATCGGTGTGCGCGGGATGATGGTAACTGAAATCAAGGGCTTCGGCTCTCAATCCGGTCACACAGAAATCTATCGCGGCGCAGAATATGCCGTGAACTTCGTGCCGAAAATCAAACTGGAACTCGTCGTTCAGGATTCGATGGCGGATCAGGTGGTGGAAAAAATCACCGGCACCGCACGCACCGGCAAAATCGGTGACGGCAAAATCTTTGTGCTGGATGTGGCACAGGCCGTGCGCGTGCGCACCGGCGAAACCAACGACGACGCGGTTTAAGCCGCCTTAGGGACTTTCGGGGAAAGGAAATGCAAATGAACCGTATCACGAAACTGGCTTTGCCGCTGGCGCTGATGGCGCTGCCAAGCCTGGGTCTGGCCCAAGAGGCCGATATGACCCCGCCAAATGGCGAAATCGGTTATATCTTTACCACTTTCATGTTCTTGGTCACCGGTTTTCTGGTGTTCTGGATGGCGGCAGGTTTCGCCATGCTGGAGGCCGGTCTGGTCCGGTCCAAGAATGTCACCATGCAGCTGACCAAGAACATCGTTTTGTTCTCGCTTGCGGCTGTTCTGTATTACCTCATCGGCTATAACCTGATGTATCCGGGCGATGGCTGGACCGTGGACGGCATCATCGGTGCCTTCTCGCCTGCGGCGATGGAACCTGTTGGCTTGGCCGATACCGAAACCGACCTGACCTATGCGTCTGTTGGTTCCGACTTCTTCTTTCAGCTGATGTTCTGCGCCACTACGGCGTCGATCGTTTCGGGCACTTTGGCCGAGCGTATCAAACTGTGGCCTTTCCTGATCTTCACCATGGTGTTGGTCGCGCTGATCTACCCGATCCAGGCATCCTGGAAATGGGGCGGTGGCTTCCTTGACCAGATGGGCTTCCTTGATTTCGCTGGCTCGACTGTTGTGCATTCGGTTGGTGGCTGGGCCGCTTTGATGGGCGCGCTGATCCTTGGCCCGCGTATCGGGAAATACAAAGATGGCCGCACGGTTCCGATCCCCGGTTCGAACCTGACGCTGGCCACGCTGGGTACATTCATCCTGTGGATGGGTTGGTTCGGCTTTAACGGTGGTTCGCAACTGTATATGGACACTGCTGGTAACGTGGCTGACATTGGCCGCATCTTTGCCAACACCAACACGGCAGCCGCCGGTGGCGCATTGATCGCGCTGGTTCTGACGCAAATCCTGTATAAAAAGCCTGACCTGACCATGGTGCTGAACGGCGCATTGGCCGGTCTGGTGTCGATCACAGCCGAACCGCTGACCCCCTCGCTGGGTGGCGCAACGCTGATCGGTATGGTCGGTGGCGTGATCGTGGTATTCGCGGTTCCCTTCCTCGACAAGCTGAAGATCGACGATGTGGTCGGTGCCATTCCGGTTCACCTGATGGCAGGTATCTGGGGCACGCTGGCGGTTCCGCTGACCAACTCCGATGCGTCTTTCGCAACGCAAATCACTTCGATTGTGATTGTTGGTCTGTTCGTCTGTGTCGCATCTGCTGTGGTCTGGTTCATCCTCAAGGCGGTCATGGGCCTGCGTGTGGATGAAGAAACCGAGATCAACGGGCTGGACATGGCCGAAATGGGGATGGAAGCCTATCCCGAATTCTCGAAAGGCTGATCCTCCTTCCTATCAGCTTTGAGCAAACTGACCCGGGCGTTCGCGCCCGGGTTTTTTCGTATGCGCCTGGCGGCGCGGCAGAGGGGGCCAGCCCCCTCGATCGGATTGCATGCAATCCGACCTCACCCCCGGAGTATTTTTTCCAAGAAAAAGCCAAAGATTGTCTTGAACTGGTAACTGCACGTTAAGGTTAATCAGATAGATAAATTGCGTGGCACAGGCTGGAGAGCCGATGGCCATCCAAGGAAAAGTCGCCCCTGCGGGAAGAAGCACCGATGAAGTTTCGGCCGGTTCCAAAGGGGCGCACCCGAATTTGTAGAATGCAAATTTCGCCCGGCCAGAAGGCCAGCCATTTCGGGCAGAATGCCTGATTTTTTCTTGGGTAAAATACTCTCGCCGAAGGCATAATGTGGCGGGGGCCGAGCGAAGCGAGGCCCCCGCCACAGCGCGACGCGCATCTGCGCGGCGCAACCATGAAATGGCGCAGCTTCCCTGAGTGCTTAAAACTTCGCCCTGCGGCTTGGCCCCGGCTCTGCTTGACGCGATTGCCACCTTGCCAAACCCGTTACAATTTGAACGACTAGGGACAGCAAAAGGGGGCGAACGGATGTATGACTGGGCGGTAATCGGCGAATGGATGGAATTTGCCTTACGGTGGCTGCATGTGATTACGGCCATCGCATGGATCGGGTCGTCGTTCTATTTCATCGCGCTGGACCTTGGACTGCACCGCGACCGCAACCTTGTGTCCGGTGCGGATGGTGAGGAATGGCAGGTGCATGGCGGCGGCTTTTATCACGTTCAGAAATATCTGGTCGCGCCCGCGTCGATGCCCGACGATCTGGTTTGGTTCAAATGGGAGAGCTATTCCACCTGGCTGTCGGGTTTCGCCCTGCTGGCTGTGGTCTATTACATGGGTGCGGGGTTTTATCTGGTCGATCCGGCGGTTTGGGATCTTGCTCCGGTCTGGGCGGTGGTCATTTCTGTGGCTTCGCTGGCTTTCGGGTGGATCGCATACAATACCCTGTGCAAACTGTTCGTGAACGCGAACCAGACCGTTTTGATGGTCGCGCTGTTTGCTGTGCTGGTCATGATGTCGGTGTTTTACACACAGGTGTTTGCGGGGCGTGCGGCGCTGCTGCATCTGGGGGCATTCACTGCCACGATCATGAGCGCAAACGTGTTTTTCATCATCATGCCGAACCAGCGGATCGTGGTTGACGATCTAAAGGCGGGGCGCGCGCCCGATGCGAAATACGGCAAGATCGCCAAGCAACGGTCGACCCATAACAATTACCTGACCCTGCCCGTTATTTTCCTGATGTTGTCCAATCACTACCCCTTGGCCTTTGCCAGCCAGTGGAACTGGTTGATTGCGGCCCTGGTGTTCCTGATGGGGGTGACGATCCGGCATTATTTCAACTCGGTCCATGCCCGCAGGGGCAACCCGACGTGGACTTGGCTGGCCACTGCCCTGTTGTTCCTGTTGATCATGTTCCTTTCGCTGGTGCCCGCCACGGATGACAGCAGCGAAGAGGCCAGCGGCCCCGCACTGCGCTATGCGCAGGCCGAGGGTTTCGAGGAAGTCACCTATATCGTGATGGGCCGTTGTTCGATGTGTCACGCGGCAGAACCCGCATGGGATGGCCTGCATTGGGCGCCGCGTGGTGTAAAACTGGAAACCCCCGGCCAGATTGCCCGCCAGGCGCGGGAAATATACCTACAGGCGGGGGTCAGTCACGGGATGCCGCAGGCCAACCTGAGTTGGATGGGGGAAGACGAGCGCGCCAAGATCCGCGCCTGGTTCGAGGGCGCATAGGGCGTTTTGACCGTTCCAGAATCGCCGCCACCCTGCTAGGTGTGGTGGCATGTCCAGACCAGACCCCAAGATATCCACAGACCGCCCGCAAATTCGTCAGTTGGACGAGGGTGCAATCAACCGCATCGCCGCAGGCGAGGTGGTGGAGCGCCCTGCCTCTGCCGTGAAGGAGCTGGTGGAAAACGCATTGGATGCGGGGGCGACGCGCATTGACGTGGCAATTGGTGACGGGGGCAAAACCCTGATCCGTGTCACTGACAATGGTTGTGGTATCGCGGCGGATGACCTGCCGCTGGCCTTGTCCCGCCATGCGACATCGAAAATCGACGGCTCTGATCTGTTGAATATCCATTCGTTCGGCTTTCGTGGCGAGGCACTGCCCAGCCTTGGCGCGGTGGGGCGGTTGACCATCACGTCGCGCGCGCAAGGCCATGACGGCGCGATGATCCGCGTGGCGGGCGGCGTGATGGATGCGGTCAAACCCGCGGCGATCAACGCGGGCACCATCGTTGAATTGTGCGATCTGTTTTACGCCACGCCTGCGCGGCTGAAATTTCTGCGCACCGACCGCGCAGAGGTGCAGGCGATCAATGATGTGGTCAAACGGTTGGCCATGGCCGAACCTTTCGTGGGGTTCACCCTGCGCGATGTGTCGGGCGGCGGTGAGGGGCGGGTGACGTTCCGCGCTGATGTGGAAACCGGTGATCTGTTCGATGCCTTGCGCGGGCGGCTCTCCACCGTGTTGGGGCGCGAGTTTGCCGATAACTCCCTGCCGATTGATGCGCAGCGCGAGGGGTTTCACCTGACCGGATACGCGGCCCTGCCGACCTATTCGCGCGGGTCAGGCGTGGCGCAATATCTGTTCGTCAATGGCCGCCCTGTGCAGGACAAGCTGCTGATTGGCGCGCTTAAGGGCGCATATTTCGACTTTCTGTCGCGTGACCGATACCCTGCCGCTGCGCTGTTTCTGGATTGCGATCCCAATATGGTGGATGTGAACGTGCATCCGGCCAAAAGCCAGGTGCGGTTTCGCGAACCGGGGGTGGCGCGGGGGCTGATCGTTTCGGCTTTGCGCCATGCCTTGGCTGGGGCGGGGCATCGGGCATCGACCACGGTGGCGGATGAAACGCTGGGCGCGTTCCGGGCCGAGCCTGTGGGGCCGTTGGGCCAGTTGGGGCAGATGCCGCAACCGGATGGCGCACGGATTTACCAGATGGACCGCCCGTCGGGCGCGGCGCGGGCTATGTCATACCAGATGCAGGCGCCGCAATCGGGGTTTGCCGAAATGGGCCGCGACTGGTCGGCAAGGGTCGAGGACATTCCGCAGGACCAACCCGCGCTGGAATCGCTGCCATTGGGCGCGGCGCGGGCGCAGGTGCATGAAAATTATATCATCGCGCAAACCACGGACGGCATGATTGTGGTCGATCAGCACGCGGCGCACGAACGGCTGGTTTATGAAAAACTGAAACTGCAGATGGCCGAAAACGGGGTGGCGGCGCAGGCGCTGTTGATCCCCGAAATCGTCGAAATATCCGATGGCGATTGTGCCCGCCTGATGGAACATGCCGATGATCTGTCGCGGTTGGGGCTGACGATCGAACCCTTTGGCGGCGGTGCTGTGGCGGTGCGCGAAACCCCCGCATTGCTGGGCGAGGTCAACGCCAAGGCGATGATCGGCGACATTCTGGACGAAATCGCGGATCAGGGTGAATCGATGAATGTGCAGGCGCGGCTAGAGGCGATTTTGAGCCGCGTCGCCTGTCACGGGTCGATCAGATCGGGCCGCCGGATGCGGGCCGAGGAAATGAACGCCCTGCTGCGCGAGATGGAGGCAACCCCCCATTCCGGCCAGTGCAATCATGGCCGCCCCACCTATGTCGAGCTGAAACTGGCCGACATCGAACGGCTGTTCGGACGGCGATGATTACCCTTGGCGGCGTTGAATATGCGTTGAATGACCCGCTGGTGATGCTGGCGCTGGGTGGCTTGGCCGTGGTTTTTCTGGTGGTGATCCTGTTGATCAGCACGGCGCGGGCGGCGGGGCGATCATTGCGCATGACCGAACCGCTGGTCATGCAGATGGGCCAGATGAATGTGCGGGTGCAAAGCCTGTCGGACGGGCAGCAGCAACTGGCGGGCGGGCTGACCCATGTATCCGAGGCCAACGCCGCGCAGCAGGCCAATCTGCTGCAACTGATGGAAAAGCGGCTGACGGATGTCACCAAGGCCATGAACGAAAACCTGCAAGGCACATCACAGCGCACGGCGCGTTCGCTGGGTGAATTGCAGCAGCGGTTGATGGCGATAGATAAGGCGCAGGACAATATTACCAAACTGTCGGGCGATGTTTTGTCATTGCAGGATATCCTGTCAAACAAACAAACCCGCGGTGCATTCGGTGAAATCCAGCTAAAGGATATCGTGGGCAAGGCCCTGCCAGCCGACAGTTTCACATGGCAGGCGACCCTGTCGAACGGGCGGCGGGCCGATTGCCTGATCCACCTGCCCAATCCGCCCGGCCCGATCGTGATCGACAGCAAATTCCCGCTAGAGGCATACGAGGCGCTGCGCAACGCCAGCACCGAGGCCGAGCTGAAAGCGGCGGCCCAGTTCATGCGCCAGACCGTGCGCGCCCATATCAAGGCGATATCCGACAAATACATACTGGAGGGCGAAACCGCCGATGGCGCGCTGATGTTCCTGCCCTCCGAGGCGGTATATGCCGAACTGCACGCCAATTTCCCCGAACTGGTGCGCGACGGGTTTGCCGCCAAGGTCTGGATCGTGTCGCCGACCACCTGCATGGCCACGCTGAACACCATGCGCGCCATTCTGAAGGACGCGCGGATGCGCGAACAGGCGGGCGCGATCCGGCGCGAACTGGGCCTGCTGTTTCAGGATGTGGAGCGGTTGGGCAGCCGCGTTGAAAATCTGGACCGCCATTTCGGACAGGCGGCCAAGGATATTGCCGAAATCAGGATCAGTTCGGAAAAGGCAGGCCGTCGTGCGCGGCGGTTGGACAATTTCGATTTCGAAGAGCTGGCACCAGATGCCGATCCGCAGGCGGCATTGCAAAAACCGCTGTCCTGACCCCGCTATTTGCGTTCAATCAAGGACGGGGGCGGCGAAATGCGCCCTTATCCATGGTGATCACGCGCAAACAGGAGGGATCGAAATGCTGGATATCAGCGTCAACAAGGTGGCCAATGTGATTTTGATGGCCCGCGAACTGCGCCGCGCCGAGGGCGAGCTGCGGGCCTTTATCGACGGGCTGACACCCGAGGAACAGATCGCCCTGGTGGCGGTGATGTGGATCGGGCGCGGCTCGTTTGAACCCGAAGAACTGCAAGAGGCGCTGAACACCGCCGAGGCAGAGGCCAGCACCCCCACCGCCGACTATCTGATCGGCACGCCGCATCTGTCGGACCATCTGGAAAACGGGTTGGATGCACTGGGCCTGTCGGCAATGGACGAGGAAGACGACCTGATACGCGGCGGCTGAATTTGTTCCGCACCCTGGGCGCGGGCGGGCTGCGCATCAGCGCACTAAAACGCAGCCCGAATAATGGAACCTTTTCTTGGTGTAATGTAAGTAGTTGTTTTTAAGCAATAAAACAGAGACTAATTTTGCGGGCGCTGTTCACAATTTTATCAGAACAGGTGATGGAGCAAAACAGCGCGCCCGTTCATTGGTTAGGCAAGACGGACGAATGATCGTCACCATGAACGAAAGGAACTACATTATGACACGCTTTATCACCGCACTTGCCCTGACCGCCGCTGTTGCTACCCCCGCGTTTGCCGCACAGGAAAACACCAGCACCGTGTTCACCCAGAAAGAACAAGCCACGCAGTCAACCAGCATGCTGAGCGAAGGTTCTTCGCAGATTGAAAACCGCGATGCATTCCTGACAGCCAAGGAAGAAGCCCGCGGCGTTGAAGCCGATGGCGTGTTCGAAGTGTATTCAGAAGGTCCCGGTTCGGAGTGGACCCCCTTCCTGCCGAACACTTACCAGCGGTAACATACTGCACATCCGGCCCTGACAGGCCACAAGGGCGTCCGCAATTGCGGGCGCCTTTTTCGTTTGTGGGCATATGATTTTCCGATGCGGTTTTCAGCCCCTCGAATCATCGCAATGACGGGCGTGCCATGGGCCTACCGCGTGCGCTGGTCGCCGTAAAAGAAAGCCCAAGGCCCGACGTTGTGGCGATTGAAATTTCAAGATTTTGCTCCGGTGCAATCTTGCACATGGCACCTGCGCATTTCTGTAAATGGCGGTTTTTGCCAAGGGCCAAAAACACCCTGTTTTCATCACAAAACCCTACACGAAACGATCACGCGGGCGTGAGTTGTGAGCCTTGTTACAAAATTTTTGCATTGCGAAATGTTTGTCAAGTTATTGAAACTATGCATTTATTTTGGATAACGCCATTGCATGACGTAGTGAGGCGATCACGGGTTTCATATTCGCTGCACAAATCGGCGTGATCACAGGTGTTTTGTAAATCGCCCCCCGAAATGGCAAATATTGTTCATACCGAAACGAACCGGACACGACGAACCGCCGGTCGTAAGGACAACAACAAAACCAAGGACGACTACAATGAAAAACGCAATCTTCTCCGCCCTCGCCGTAACTTTGATCGCTGGTGGCGCATCCGCCATGAACGCCGAAGTGACCCCCAACGACAGCACCTTTACCGGCCGCGACTATGTCGAACAAAACGCCAAAGGTCTGAGCGTTGTTGAAGGATCGCAAGTGGAAGTCAGCGCCGCCTATCTGACCGGCCGCGACAAAGTCGAAGACACGAAAGGCGATACAACTGCCTATCTGTTCGACACTGCCAAAGGCGACACCGATTACAGCCCGCGCTAAGCGCAGCTGCTGAACCCCAACACATATAGCACAGGCCAAAACACAAGACGCCGTGCGACACATAGAAATCCAAGGATAACGAACATGAAAAACGCAATCTTCTCCGCCCTCGCCGTAACTTTGATCGCTGGTGGCGCATCCGCCATGAACGTCGAAGTGACCCCCAACGACAGCACCTTTACCGGCCGCGACTATGTCGAACAAAACGCCAAAGGTCTGAGCGTTGTTGAAGGATCGCAAGTGGAAATCAGCGCGGCCTATCTGACCGGCCGTGACAAAGTCGAAGACACGAAAGGCGATACAACTGCCTATCTGTTCGACACCGCCAAAGGCGACACCGATTACAGCCCGCGCTAACAGCAGGGCGCTGAACTGGCCTCCGCTCCGGCAGAATGTCGGGGCGGGCCCGGCCAGAAAAGGAGGATAAAATGTTTTCGAGGAAAATAGCCGCAGTGACTGCTCTGGCGGGTGCCCTCATGGCCAGTCAGGCCGTCGCGATGACCGAACCCTTTGGCGAGGTGAAATCCTATTACAGCAATGCCAGCTATACTCTTGGGCCCGAAGTTCCGGGGCTAAGCGCGATCCACATCGCCCAAGTGAGACGCAATGCGGCAGAAATGCCGATACATGATGTGTTGCCTCGCAATCGCAATGCGCCGAATGCCCTTGGCTTTGATGCGCCGATGCGGCCAAAGGCCAATCCGTTTCGTAATTAATGCATGATTTTGCACCAAAAAGGCGCCCCGTTGTAGGGCGCCTTTTGTCGTTTCAGCGGTGCGTCCGGCGCAGTGTTCAGGCCAGATGATCGACGCGTTCCAGATATTGCGCGATCTTGTCGACCTCGCCCAGCCATTGCGCCACCAGTTTTGCATCCTTTGGCGCGGCGCTGACGCCCACCGGCATGGCGCGGGCCAGCACTGATTCCACCGCCAGCGACACCGGAACCGATACCAGTTGCGCCATGGCCGTACCGCGTGCATCGCCATGGGCATCCATCACATAGGTCTGATGCCAGACGGGCGCACCGTCACGTTCGGCCCGCAGGCTGACGCACATCACCACGCGGTCGGGTTCGCCTTCTTCATATGCGTTTTCTGCCCAGAACTGGTCAGACATTTCGACCATGCGGGCCTCGCCCTCGGGGCCGGTCAGGGTTTCGATTTCGTTGAAAACGGGGGTCCATGCTTCTGTCCAGCCGTTCAGGCGCAGGGTGCCGCGCACGAACTCCTTGATCTGCCATTCGGGGGCAAAATCATACTGCGCGATAAACGGCAGGGAATCGCGGTTCGGGTAGACCTCGAATGTTTCGGGGCTGGGCAGCGGGGCGTCATAGCTGCTGATCGCGTCCCAGGGGCGGTTCACGTTCAATTCGGCATAGTTGCGGATCGACCGCGAGGGCGAGCGCAGGGCGCGCAGCACGCCAAGCGGCGACCAGCTGAATTTATAGCGGAACGGGTTGGCGTGTTTCGGCACCCCGCCACAGTAGGAAATGAACGAAATGTGGTTGTCGGGCGCATAGGGATCGGATGCGCGATAGGCATCGACCAGCGCGTGCGCCATCAGGTGATCAATGCCGGGGTCCAGCCCGACCTCGTTCACGAAACACAGCCCATTGTCGCGGGCGGCATCATCCAGCGCGCGCATTTCCGGCGCGATATAGGATGACGACACAAAATGCGCCCCATTGGCCAGACAGATTTCGGCCAGTGGCACATGCATGTCGGCGGGCAGCATCGAAACCACCACATCCTGCGCGGCGATGTCGGCGGTTAGCGCGTCGATTGTGAAGGCGTGGATGCTGTCGGTCAGGTCGCCCACTGCCGCGCGGGCCTTGTCCACGGACCTGTTCCAGACCTTGACGGGATGCCCCGCTGTGATCAGCCTACGCAGGCCGGGGATGGCCGAAAGACCGGTGCCGCACCAATGGATTGTCATGTTATAGTCCTTTTTTATCAGGGGCTTAGGCTTGTGTTCTGTGTTGGTCGAAAATGGCCTTGGCGCGGGCCCAAACGCCGCTGTCCAGATCACCCAACCCCAGCAGAGAGGGCAGCAATTGCCCCGCGTAATCCTGTGAACTTTCGACCGGCAGCATCGAGGGCAGGTTATCAATCGCCGTCACATCCAGCAGGGGCGTGTCATGGACCCGCAGGGCGGGGGCATCCCAAGTGGTGGTGCGGTCATAGACCTTGACGGGCGAAAACTCCGATGTCGGATCGCAGGCAATATCGCCGATCACCGACAACTTGCGGGGTGTTGTCTTGGCATCGGCGGGCACGAACACGGGGCAGCCCGCATTTGCAAGGATGCAGTTCAGGAACACCTCGTGTTGCAGGATTTCGGGGAATGGCCCGCCCGATGCGGTTTCGGCCATATCCCATTTGGTCACGGCCACCCCCATCGCGGCGCACAGATCAGAGGCCCCCGTGCCGACGCGGCCCAATGCGCCAATCACGATGGCGCGGGGGGGTGGTTTTCCCGTGGCGGCCAATTCGGTTTTCAGCTCGTCCACCAGCGCATCGCGCCCCGCATATACCCCAACAGGTGCGCAAATGCCGCCACCGGCCTGCGCCGCCCAGCATTTCAACGCCACGGCAGCACCGGCAAACCCCGCCCAATAGCCAAAAGCCGCAACGCGGCGGTGGTTTTCATCCAGCAGATATTCCAGATCATACAGCGTGCCACCGCCCGCGCCAAACCGTTTCAGTAGCACCTGACCATCGGGTTGCCCCTTGTAGGCATGGCCGAACATGATGT
>JBOEGO010000024.1:0-55419 GCA_050633465.1 Paracoccaceae bacterium
TGCCCGGATCGCCATTGGCCACATTGCCGCCAACGGTGCCCATGTAACGCACCTGCGGATCGGCGATTTGCAGCGCGGCCTCGCGCAGGATCGGCGCAGCGGCTGCCAGTTGCGCATGTTCGATCAACTCGTGCTGGGTGACCATCGCACCAATGGTGATCTTGCTGCCCTCAACCGTGATCCCGCGCAGGCTTTCGATCGCCTGAAGGTCGATCAGTTGCGGCACCTCGGCCATGCGCAGTTTCATCATCGGGATCAGGCTGTGCCCCCCCGCCATCACGCGGGCATCATCGCCGTATTGCTGTAGCAGCGACATCACACCTTCCATGCTTTCTGGTCGGTGGTAATCGAACGGTGCTGGTATCATGGCTGGTCCTCCCTGACCGATACAATTTATCGTTGTGCGTCAGCCTGCGCCAAACCGCCGCGGTGGCAGCGCGGATTCAAACGAGCAGAGAGGGAGATTTCACGAAATGCGAATTGTGCGCACGAGTTGCGCGGGCCGTTAGGGCGATATTAAACACCTAATGCGTCGCGCACGGGTTTCAATCGGGTGCGGCTGATCGGCACCTTGGGCAGGTGCGGCAGGTCGAAATGGCACACGCCGTTATCCTTGAGCCGCTCAAACCGGCTGACATGGGCCGGGTTGATCAGGTAGCTGCGATGCGATTTCAGGAATGCGGTATCGGCCAGGCGCTTTTCGGCTTCGGTGATCGACCACGCACAAAAGAATTTGGCCTTGTCGGTATAAACCAGCGTGTAATGCCCCTCGGCGCGGATCGCCACAACGCTGGACAGGTCCAGAAACCGCGTGCTGCCATCATGTTCATAGGGGATTTTCGGCAACAGGGGTTTTGGCGTGGCGGGTTCGGGGGGCGGTGAGGATGCCATCGCCGTTTCATTTGCAGGTCGGGTGGTGGTTTGATCGCCGCCCAGAAACGTCACCCCTGTCAGCAAAAAGGCGCTGCACAGCAAGAAGCTGCTTAACACGACACCGATGGCCAGCACCTCTTTGCTCATCCTTGGGCCGATATCGGTGGCACCGGGCACAGAAATGAAATCCGTGCCCGCCACGGCAATGAAATGCACAGCAAAGACCGAGATGCCAAAACACAGGGTGCCAAGCAGGATGTTGCGGTGGTTGCGCCGCCCATAGGCCACGCGAAACGCCGCGATGCTAAGCGCGCAGGATGCGCCCCCGGCCACGGCCAAACCCAGCGGGGTATACAATGCGCGGCACAGCTCCAGCCCGGCCATACCAATGTAATGCATCGCCAATATGCCCAGCCCCACAATCCCGCCCGCAAGGGTCAGGCTGGCGGTGCTGCGTTGGTGAAAATGCAGGATCAACAGCGCCAGACCCATCACCAGAATGGCCACCAGGGCAGATGTCAGGGTCATCACCGGATCGTAATAGAACTGGATTGGCAGTTGCATCCCCAACATGGCCACGAAATGCATCGACCAGATGCCGCCTCCCAATGCAATCGCGGCCAATGCCACGGAAACCTTGCGCTGCAACAATGACTTACGCGATAAACCCTGCGTCAGCGACAGGCCGGTAAACCCCGCAATCATCGCCACGCATAGCGAGGCAAAGACCAATAGCTGATTATGTGGTGGGTCCAGGAAAACCATTGCTGCGTTCCATACCTTCCGCGTTTTGTCGCACAGTAGGGCCAGCCGCCCCCCCGCGCCAAGCGCAATTTATCGTAATAGGCGAATGGCGCGCGATTCCCCGCAAGGGGCCGGATCAGACCATTTCTTCGGGGACGTTGGGCAGGGGCAGTGCGGTGGCGCGGGGCGCATGCATGTCATAGGGCACCAAAAACCCGTGACGCTGTTCGGGGGGCTGATCTGCATTTTGCCAAATGGTGCGCTGCCACAGGTCGAACAACCGGTCAGGGGGCAATGCTGATGGCAGGGCATCGACCCAATGCCCCATGACACGGTCTCGCAGCGGCAGAACTGTGTCCGGTTGATCCAGATGCAGGCCTGCCTCGGTGTCCCAACGCATTGAACGCCCGTTCAGGTTGGCCGAAGAGACAATCGCGGCACGCCCGTCGAAAACGGATACCTTGGCATGCAGATATACCAGTGGCGCACCATGCAGGCTGGCGCGATCGGTGGTGATGTCGCGCTGGTCAGGCACACGCGATTGAACCGGACTGGCGACCATCAGACGGTGGCCAAATGCACGGCGCACCAACCGTAAACACTGGTTTTGCAGGTGGTCCCCGAACCGTCCATCCAATCCGGGCTTTTTGCGAAACGCCACAGAATCGGGTGCGCCGGGCAGCACAAGTATCAGACGCAGGTCAGGTGTATCACGGGCCCGCAGCGCCAGTTGGCGGGCGATCCGGCGGTCGCGAAAAAACTGCGTTTCCAGATATATCAGGTCGCTCGCACGGGCGATTTCTGCCTGATGCGCCTGCGCGATCTGGTTCAGCACCGTTTTAGGCGACCCATGCCACAGGTTGCGTTGCCCGCGATCCGCAGACAGGGTGCGCACCAACCCCGGTGCGGCCGCCGGTGGCGCGCGCCCCGTCACGGCATCCCCGAAACTATGCAGGTGCCGCAGGGCGGATTGCGCCAGTTCGGGGGCATCCAGCAGCAGCTGCACATCATGCCATGTCTGTTGCGTTGCCCGGTCATGGTCGGGCGTGTCAAAGCGGCGCTCGTCCAGATCCAGCCCGCCAATATACAGGTGCCGGCCGTCAATCACCGCCAGTTTTTGATGATGCGATGCGGGAAAGGCAGGCATCAACCCGCGATGGCGTCGCAAGGCGTCAAGACCTGGCAAGGGGTTGCGCAAGGTTTGTGCGTTGGGCTGGTGCCCCGGAACACGCCGCAGTCGCCGCAACCGCAATGCCATCGCCGGCGCAAACAACAGCCGTTGCGCCAGCCCGATGCGTGCAGGATGTAACATCGGGCGCAGGATCAGCGGCGCGGCACCCGGCCCTGCCAATTCGCGCACGCCCGCCAGAATACGGACACTGCGCCAAGTGCCCCGATGCAGGTCGGTCGCGACCAGCGGGTCGAAATCAGACAGATACAGCGTAACCGAAACACCCCGCGCCAAGGCATCTGCCAACAGGTCAGCCCATGTTTCGCCAATGCGTTTCGCGGCATCACTGCGCAAAAGGGTGCGCGGATCGAAAATCCGAAACCCCATCACAATCTCTGAACGCGCATCCAGAACCCGCTGTTCAAAGGCGGGATAGGCCTCGGCGGCGGTGATCAGCACCTGCATCGGGGGCTGCGTCGGGGGTGTTCGGGCATCCCTGTCGGGCATTTTTGTAACCTTCTGCGAAGGGAGTCAGATCAGGGTAACGTCCTTTTCGACATGTGCATCAGGGTCGGAAAACGCGGCAACAGGCAGGCACAGGCGCACGCTATACAGGCCATTTTCGGTGGTCACTGTCATCTTGCCCTCCATCTGCATGACAAAGGCGCGGATCAGTTTTTCGCCCAACCCCGAGGAGCCGCCGTCACAGGGTGGCAGCGTGGTCTGATCGCGCAGCGTGTTCGTGATTTCGAACATCGCATTGCCATCTTCGGCGACCCACAGCCTGACGTTCAACCGGGCCTTTCCATCGCTGTCACGCCCCATGTATTTCAACGCATTGGTCACCAGTTCGGACACCGTCAGCGACAGTGGCACGGCCTGATCGGGATAGACGGTCAGCGGGGCAAAACTGCTGGTCACGCGCACATCTGATGCCTCGGGGCCGGCGCCGGAAATGATCTGCGAAATCATGCTGGACAGCAATTCGTCGGCCCGCACCTGCGCCGCAGTCGAGGTTTCATACAATTGCTGATGCACCCGCGACAGGCTCATGACGCGCTGCTGTATTTCGGCCAGTGCGGTCTTGGCCTCGGGGTTGGCGGATTTGCGGATCTTCATGTTCAGGATCGAGGCGATCAGTTGCAGGTTGTTTTTGACGCGGTGATGCACCTCTTTCAACAGCACCGTTTTGGCGTGGATGGTGTTTTGCAACTCGGCTTCGTCGTGCAATACGCTGGTGGCCAGACGTTGCCAGGTTTCGTTCATTTCCTGCAATTCCAGCGGCACGGTCGCTTCGTTCGACATGGGTGAAATTTTGCGGGTGCGCATGAATTGCAGCATCCGCGCGCGCAGGTTGCGGGTGGGGCGGATCACCATGCGCTGAACGGCAAAGAATGCGACCGCCAAACAGGCCAGCCACATGGCAACAGGAAATATAACCGAGTTGGTCATATTCAGCCGCCGCTGCCATGGCGCATTGTCGGGGTGTTCCCAGACACCCAGCGCATAAACCGCCCCGTCAATGATCGGGACAAAGGCAAATATCCGTTCGTCACCAGAGGAGGTGCGCCCGGCGAACGCCGATGGCCCGCCACGCATCAGCGATTGCAGCGTGCTGCCGACGGGCAGGCGCTGTGCGGCGCTGTCCACCCCCCCGTCCGAGGTCAGGACAACCCCGTCAGAGTTAAAGGTAATCAGGTCTATCAGAGTGTTTTCCGCCAGTTGGTCCGCCTCGCGGAACAGTTGGCGGTGCGGTAGGGACACGCCCACATAACCGTCAAATGACCCATCAGGGCGAAGGATCGGCACCGAGGTCACAACCACAGCCGTTTTGCTGATTGGTGCCTCTAATATGATCGACACGCGGGTCACCGGATTGTCGCGCATCATTTTGAAGCCGACCTCGTCGCTGACGTTCAACCCGTCCCCACCGGATGCACAAACCACATCGCCATTGCCGTCGATATATCCGGCAAAGGAAAATATACCTGACGTATCAAGAAGTTGTATGAGGCTTTCGCGGCAGTCCCAGCCGCTTGCACGCAGGCCGGGCAGGGTGGCGGCAATCGCTTTGGCTGCGCCGATCGCAGTGCGGATCTGCCCTTCTTCGCCCGATGCCGCATCGGCAGTCAGGGCCAGCAAGGCAGATTGCGCCCGCTCTTGTTGCTGTTTGCTGACCAATGCCGTCTGGGTGACGGAAATCAGCCCGATTGGCAGCAACGTCAGCGCCAGCAGCGCGGCGATGCGAAACGGCAGCGACCGGCTGCTCAGGCGTAGGCGTTCGATCAAGCGACGGTCTTTCTGGCTTGCATGGATGCGGACACAACGGCGGTGGTTGCCGAATCTGTCATTTCCAATGCTTCGTCTTCGCTCAACTCCATAATCTCGGCCAGACGCTGGCGAGCGCGGTTGATACGGCTTTTGATGGTGCCAACGGCGACCTTGCAGGTTTCGGCGGCTTCTTCGTAGGAAAAGCCTGATGCGCCCACCAGAATCAACGCCTCGCGTTGCTCGTCAGACAGTTGCACGAATGCCTTTTCGAAATCGGCCATGGCCAGACGCCCGTCATGTGCCGGTTTTTCCGACAGGGTCGCGGCCATTGCGCCATCCACATCGGCCACTTCGCGTTTGGCCTTGCGACGACCCGAATAAAACGTGTTGCGCAGGATGGTGAACAGCCAGGCCCGCAGGTTGGTGCCTTGCTGGAACTTTTCAAAGTTTTTCCATGCTTTGACGATGGTATCCTGCACCAGATCATCCGCAGCAGAGGAATTGCGGGTCAGTGACATGGCAAAGGCGCGCATCGCGGGCAGGTATTCGATGATTTCATCGCGCGGGTCAGCCTGCGCAGGCGTCGCTGGATCAGTCATTCGCGGAATCCTGATCCTTTAGCTGCTTCAGCAGGTCCATAAACTTATCGGGAACGTCCTCTTCAACGGTGCGTTGATACACCTTGCGCAGATTTTCATCTATCTGTCTTTCAAGGCTGGACT
This sequence comes from Paracoccaceae bacterium, assembly GCA_050633465.1. Classification (GTDB taxonomy): domain Bacteria; phylum Pseudomonadota; class Alphaproteobacteria; order Rhodobacterales; family Rhodobacteraceae; genus UBA3069. The sequence goes on from JBOEGO010000024.1 coordinate 5,782, forward strand.
GTGGCTCTTTCTGCTGCATTCTGTATCCTGCTTCTGGCGTCTGCGCTGCGGTGTCATCTTGGCGATGCGGGGCACCTGCCGGTGAAAAAATATTCTGTCATCGGGGAACTAACGCGGACCGCCGGCGTTGGGTTCCCAGAAAAAACGAAAAAAAGGTCGAAATTCATGTCGCAAGCCGATCCCAGTTCCAATCTGTCCGTGGTCGTAGCGGGATTGCTGCCCTATCTGCGCCGTTATGCCCGTGCGCTGACAGGCGGACAAAAAAGCGGTGACGCCTATGCCGCCGCTACGCTAGAGGCGCTGTTAAGCGACCGTTCGGTGTTTGAAATGGGGTTCACGCCCAAGGTGTCGCTGTTTCGGGCATTCCATATGATCTGGACCTCGACCGGGGCGCCCGTGGAAATGGAAGAGGCGACAGGCCCCGCCGCCCGCGCGCAATCGCATCTGGCCCGCCTGACCGCAAACACCCGCGAGGCCCTGCTGCTGCACACAATCGAAGAGTTCAGCGCCGAGGATATCGCCAATATCATGGACAGCGATACAGACGAAGTGGCCCATTTGATCACCGTCGCCCGCCGCGAAATGGAAGACAGCATTTCAGGCCGCGTCATGGTGATCGAGGACGAGGCGATCATCGCCATGGATCTACAGGACATCGTGGCGGATATGGGCCATCTGGTGACAGGCGTGGCCCGCACCCATACCGAAGCTGTGGCATTGGCGGCCAAGGAACACCCCGATCTGATCCTGTCCGACATCCAGCTGGCCGACAATTCGTCCGGCGTCGAGGCCGTGACCGAAATCCTGAAGGCCGCAGGCGAAATTCCGGTCATTTTCATCACGGCATTCCCCGAGCGCCTGCTGACGGGCGAACGCCCGGAACCTGCGTTTGTCATCACCAAACCTTATAGCGAGGAACAGGTGCGATCCGCTGTCAGCCAGGCGATGTTCTTTTCTTCGACGGAAACGCTCAAGGTCTGATTGACCCCCGACATTCATGCGCAAATCCCCGTTGTCAGCCATGGCAGCGGGGTTTTTGTTTGTGCGCCTGTCAGCGTGGGGCGCGCAAAAAAACGGGGCGCCCTGTGGCACCCCGTTTGCGTTGTTTCGTCATGTCACCGGCGGTTAAACCGGCGGGCGGCCACGCAGGGCGCGTGCGATCATGGCGACGATAAACAGCACCACAAAGACAAAGAACAGCACCTGCGCGATGCCAGCCGAAGCCGAGGCGATGCCGCCAAATCCGAATACGGCAGCGATCAATGCCACCACAAGAAAAGTAAGAGCCCAACCAAGCATAGTAACCTCCATTGCTCATTTCAGGTCGTGCGCTGTGTCAGCGCCAATATGTAAAAACAACGCCTGCCCGATGCAGAAAGTTCCTGCTTTTATTTCTGCAACCGGACGGAACCGCATACGGTCAGGCGCGTTGAATTTGTGAAACAGGCGCTGCAACCGCTGCGCCGTTAACCAAATGTCAGGAGGACAATCATGGCCACCGCAACAACCGCAAATGGCAAAGCAAAATCCAACCTCAGCAGCGAAGATCTGGAAAACCAGATTGCCGCGCTAAAGGCCGATGTGGCCGCGCTGACCGGCACGCTAAAAGGCATGGGCGTGCAACAGGGCGAGGCGCTGAAGGCATCGGCAATGGACAGCGCCAGCGCCCTGCGCAAACGTGGCGAGGAAACCGCCGCAGAGGTGCAGAAAACCGCACAGGAATATTACGCCACCGCTGAAACCCGCGTGCGCGACAACCCTGCCGCAGCCGTGGGAATTGCCGCGGGTGTCGGCTTTTTGGCCGGGCTGATCCTGAACCGCCGGTAATCATTATGATTGCGCAACTGAAATATTCGGTTGCCCAAGGCGTCAAGCGCACTGCGCTTGGCGCTTCGGGTGTTTTGCTGATGATGATTGGCGCGGGGTTCCTGACCGTTGCAGGATGGATTGTTCTGGTCGAATTGTTCGATGCGAAAATGGCCGCACTGATCATCGGGGCGGGTTTTTTCGGTCTTGGCCTTGTCCTGGTCGGGATCGCAAAGGCAGGCCAAAGCCGCAACCGCCGCATGGCTGCTATGGCCGCAGAAAAAGCGGCCGAAGCACCGATGGCCGGATTGGTTGCCGCCTTTATGCAGGGGATGGGCGCAGGCACTGCCGCCCGGCGCGGGTTTTCATCCGCCCGTCACCGCGATTGAGCGCCGCTGTCATCTGAATGAATGCCCCGGCTGGTCAGGTCGGGGTATTTTTGCGAAAGGTCGGTATACACAGGCATCACGCCTCGGTTTTTTGGCTTAATCCGTTCAGGAACAGGCCCCAAACCAGCAGCGGAATTGCAACAATGCCCCCCGCCGCCCCCCATAACCACAGGCCGAAAATCACCGCCAGAAAAATCGCCAGAGGATTGATCCGCATGGTTTGCCCGACCAGCGAGGGCGTTACAAACTGCCCCTCGATGAAATTCAGGAACAGGAAACTGGCCGCTGGCGCCAATGCCATTGGCCCGTCAAATGCGGCGATTCCAACCAAAACCATGGTTCCGACAAAAAAGGCCGGTCCAAGGTAGACCACGAAATTCGCGAAAAACGCCAGCAACCCCCATTGCGCCCCGCCCGGCAGGCCCAGCCCCGTCAGCACCAGCGCGGTCGCAGCGCCAAGCCCGGCATTGATCAGGGTAATGGTCAGGAAGTATTTCGACACCAGCCTGTCGGCGCGCATCAGGTCGTTTTGTGATACGCCTTTGGCCCGTGTGGTTGGAATATGTTTGGCAACCCAGGCATAAACGTCGCGCCGAGTGGCCAGAAAGAAAAATAGCGTGCCCGCAAAAATCACGATCTGCGCAAAAATAGACGGCGCCAACAACAGGGCGTCGGTCAGGGTGGGCACCTCGGATGTGTCCGGGGCTGGTGGTGGTGGCGGGCCATCCATGTTCGCATCCGGTCCGGTTTTGGTGGCCGTGTCAGGGGTTTGTTCAGTGCCAAGGGCGGCGCTGACCTCCTCTGACATATCTGCCAAACCCTGAAAGGAATTGCGCAGATGCGATACGGTTTCAGTGATGTCTGACATCACTTTGGGGGCCTGTTCGATCAGGCGCATAAACTGCGGCTGCAAGGCGATAATCACAACCGCTGTCATGATCAGGGTCGATAACATCGAAACCATTGCGCCAAAGGCACGTGGAAATCCGATTTTTTCCCAGAAGTCGGAAATGGGGGATAATACAACGCCCGCGACGATGGCCAATGTCACGGGCGCAAAGAAACTGTCGGCGATGCTCAGGGCGGCCACCAGCACAACGACCGCAATCAGGGCGATGGCCAGCGGGGTCAGGCTTTCTATGCGTTTCATAGGGGGCGTGGGCCTGAACTGGCACGGGGATTTGGCACGTTACGATCCTTTTGCGGCGTTGCGCGGATTATAGGGTCAATCGCTGAGGTTGTGAAAGGTTCCGGAGTTTTTCAAAGATGCGTCAAAATACCTGACCATGTGGTCGGGAAAAGCGCCCGCCAGCACTGGACTTTGCCATGGCACGGCGCGAATGTGGCCAGCGAAAATGGGGTAAGAGGGAGGAAAGCCATGATCGACCTAAGCGGATTTCAGGTTGAAAACCTGCGGCTGGAAGCAGACGAAGACGGTATTGTGCAGGTCATTCTGGCCCGTCCGGCCAAACGCAACGCATTGAATGCCCAAACAATCGAGGAATTGATCACCGTGTTTTCCACCCTGCCACGGCTGGGTGCGCGCGCGGTTGTTCTGCGCGCCGAGGGCGATCATTTCTGCGCCGGTCTGGATCTGGTGGAACACCATGATCAGGACCGCCGCCCAGAGGAATTCATGCACCTGTGCCTGCGCTGGCACGAGGCATTCAACAAGATGGAATATGGCGGTGTGCCGATCATCGCGGCGCTGAAAGGCGCGGTTGTGGGCGGCGGTTTGGAGCTGGCCTCGGCGGCGCATGTGCGGGTGGCGGATGCCGGCACCTATTTCGCCCTGCCCGAAGGCCAGCGGGGGTTGTTCACCGGCGGCGGTGCCACGATCCGCGTGGCCGATCTGGTCGGCAAGGCGCGTATGATCGACATGATGTTGACGGGCCGCGTGTATAAGGGCGCAGAGGCCGAAGCCGTGGGCCTGTGTCAATACCGCGTTGACGGGTCCAGCGATGACAAGGCGATGGAGCTGGCCCGCGCGGCGGCCACCAATCCGCCCCTGTCGAATTTCGCCATCTGTTCCGCCATCAGCCATATGCAAAACATGTCGGCGATGGATGCGGCCTATGCCGAATCCGTGGTTGCGGGCATCGTCAACACGCAACCCGCATCCCGCGGGCGACTAGAGGCATTTGCCAATAAAACCGCCGCACGGGTGCGCCCTGATTAAGCCGACAGGCGTTCAATGGACAGGCTGCGCGGCCTGCAAAAAGCCGCGCAGCGCATCGGCATCTATGGGTTTGTGCATCAGTTCCAGGCCCAGAATGGCGCATTCGTCGCTCAGCTCGGTCGAGCGGTTGGCTGAAATGATACAGGCGGGCAGCATTCCCACCTGACGGTGCAGCGCCTGTATGGCCTGTGCGCCGGTGCGTCCGTTATCCAACTGGTAATCGGCCACGATCACATCGGGGGCGACGCCGATTTCGTTCAACAGGGCGCGGGCCTCTTCTTCGCTGCCGCAGGCCAGAACATCGGCGCCCCAGCCCTCGATCGTCAGGGACAGGGCGCCCCGCAATTCAGCATCGTTTTCGATCAGCATTACAATCAGATTTCCCAGCCCTTTGGCCGTGCCGGTGGGCAGTATGCCGGCGGTGGGTGATGACAGGGCCAGTTCCGGCGGGGCCAGCGGGATTTCGACGGTGAACAGGGTGCCCTTGCCCACGATCGAACGCACCTGCAACGGATGGCCCAACAGGGCGCAGGCGCGGTCCACGATGGCAAGGCCCAGCCCCATGCCTTCGGCTGCGGATGCGGTGGCGTTCAGGCGCTGGAATTCGCCGAAAATGATGTCTTGCTGATCCTCGGGGATGCCGGGGCCGGTGTCCCATACCTCGATCCGAACCGCATTTTGCAACCGGCGCGCACCGACCAGAACCCGGCCCTGTTCGGTGTAGCGAATGGCGTTGGACACCAGATTTTGCAGGATGCGCCGCAGATATGTGGCATCGGACAGCACGTTGACCTCTGGCAGGACAATCGACAGTTTCAGCCCCTTTTTGTGGGCTTGGGGCTGCACCTCGTCGCGCAGTTGCGCCAAAACACTGCCCAACGGGACCGATCCGACCATAACGGCGGTGCGCCCTGAATCCAGCTTGGAAATATCAAACAGCGCCTCAAGAATGTTTTCGGCGCTTTGCAAGGCATTGGATGCCTTGGCCAGCACCTGTTGCCCCGCCTGCGTTGACAGATCCTTTTCCAGCGAGGTCACATAAAGCATCGCGGCGGACAGGGGTTGCAGCAAATCATGGCTGGCGGCGGCAACGAAACGCGATTTCGACGCATTGGCGCGCTCTGCCTCTTCCAGCGCGTCCTCTAACTCCAGCGTGCGTTCCATGACGCGTTGTTCCAGGGTTTCGTTCACCTCGCGGATGGCCTGAACGGCGGCGCGTTGCGCGGACACATCGGTAAATGAAATCACGAACCCCTTGTCGGGCATTTCCTGCGCGAACACGGCCAAAGTGCGCGACCCGCCCTGACGGATTTCAAACGACAGCGGCGCACGGTGGTCGCGGGTGGCGACCCAGTTTTCGATGTCCTCGGGCGCCATGCCGTTGCTGAAATCGACCTTGTCGCGGAAACGGTCGAAAATAGAGGCAAAGGTCGCCCCCATGTGAAACCGCACCACCGGAATGGCCAGCAATTCGACCAGACGCTGGTTGTGGCCCACCATGCGTGCCCCCGCATCAAAGATACAGACACCCTGATCCAGATGTTCCAGCGTGGCGCGGATCAGGCGGGCCTGATCGTCCAGCATACGGTCGCGTTCCTGCCGTTCCAGCCGCATGATATCGGTCACATCGGTCTGCAAAATGACGGTGCCACCGTCGCCGGTGCGGTGTTCCGACACCTGCACCCAACGGTTCCAGATCATGCGCACGTTAAAAATAACGTGGTCGTCCTTGTGCCGTGTCAGGCGGCGTTTCAGCCAATCCTCGGGGCGTTCGCTGTCTGGCAGCGACAGGAACTGGCTGGCGGATACCCGCGTAACATATTCGGTAAACGACAAGCCCGGTTTCAACGCATCGCGGATGTCGGGCATATGCATGCCGAACCGCGAATTGCACATCACCAGTTTTTCGTCCGGGTTGAACAGGGCGAACCCTTCTTGAATCGTTTCAATGGCGTTGGCCAGATCGGAACGCGCTGCTTCGGTTTCGCGGTTGGCAACGGCCAGACGGGCGTTGGATTCATTCAGCAAATCCAGCGCGCGTTCCAGATCACGGGTGCGCGCGCCCACTTCTTCCTCTAGCAGCACGGCGCGCTGGAATTGGGCATAGGCCGCGCCCGAGGCATCGGTGCTTTGCTCGACCCGCCGCATCAGGGTCTGCGAAATCTTCAGCAGCTTTTCGTTCTGGCGTTCCAGCGTGTCACGCGGATCAATCAGGCTGTGGGTCATGTCTGTTCAGGCTCGGTTGCATCGCTGGCCTTTGGCGGGGGCGGATAGATCGCCACGCCGGTCAGCGTCTGGTTCACATGCATCGAGTTTAACTGTTCGCCATAGGTTGAAAAGCCGACCACGCGGTTTTCAGCCAGAATTCTGGAAATCGGGCGGGTCATTTGTTTTTGTTGCGCTTCCATACGGCGCAACAGGCAATCGCAGGCCAGAATGGTATCGGGCGGGCCTCCCACCGACAGGGCGGCGATTTCCTGTTCCAGATGGGTGACCATGTTTTGCGGTTCCGCAAGGGTCAGCACCAGACCTTCGTCAATGGCCGAGAAAAACACCAGATCACCATTGTCCGCCACCCGCTGGATCGACCGCACATGGTGCTGCCCGCCAATGCGCACCACCACGGGATGGGCGGCAAAGGTGAATGTGTTCAACTGTTCGGGATCCTTGCCCAGCATCCGCGCATATTCACGGGCTGCGGGTTCGGCGTTGATTTCATGCACCGTGCGTTTTTCGGGGTTTGCACCCGTCACCACCATGCGGGTTTCGGTGGGGATCAGGTGGTCGGTTTTGAACACTTTGATCGGGCAATTGGTGCGCAGCTGCATCAAAACGGCGGCATTGGAATGGGCCTGCCCGTCATGCAGCAAAAAGGTCTGGCCAAAATCCACACCATCCCCCGCAGACCCGCCAAACAGCGGCACAGGGCCAAGCCCGACCGCCAGATCCGAGGTCAGCTCGTCCTCGCGGGTGGACAGCCCGTCAATCAGAAGAAAGGTAAATTCAGACCCCCAATCAGGTTCTTCGCGCATCATATCATGGCGGTTGCGGATCATTTGTTCGATCACGGTTTGCGGGTCATACAAATCCAGATCGGGAATCAGAATGATACGCGCGGCGAAATGCGCCCGTGGAAATGCCACCGCCACAATTTCACCAGAGGCATAGCCGGCCTGACTGATTTCCCCCGCCGTGGTGCAACCGACCACCTGGGCCGGGGCGAACCGTTCCTTGGCCGATTTGATCAGGGGGGCGCAATCCGCATCGGATGACACAAACAGGATCACCAGTTCGAATTCGGGCGCTGTTTCGTTGCCAGCGGACGGGTCACCAGACACCCCCAGCGCCCGCGCCAGATGTTCGACCGGGTCGGATACGTCGTAATGCACGAATGCTGACCGCACAATGCCGGGCGCGTTCGCAAACGCGCCGGACAGACCTTTGGATAGGTCCATCGCCTTCTCCTCCCTGTTTCTGCGCCCGATGCTACGCGGGTCAGGCCTCGTCTTTCAAGACAGAGCCAAAACTCGTCTGCTTGGCAAGTAGCACAGCCTGTGTCCGGCTTTGCACGCCAAGTTTGCGCATGATCGCTGTGACATGCGCTTTTACAGTGGTTTCCGCGATGGTCAGGTCATAGGCGATTTGCTTGTTCAGCTTGCCTTCGCAGATCAGTTGCAGGATGCGGCCCTGTTGATTGGTTAGGGATGCCAGCCGCGCCACCACATCATCGCCCGATGATGCCTCGTCCTCGGGCACCAGCATATGACCGGGGGGAATGAATGTTTCACCCCGCGCAATCGCGGCGAATGCGGATTGAAACACCTCGCGTTGTGAATGTTTGGGCACGAAACCCGATGCACCGGCGCGGATGGTGGAACTGATCACCTTGTTTTCTGCCATGGATGATACGACCATGATCGGGGTGCGGGCGCGGTTTTTCAGCCGCACCAACCCGTCCAGCCCCTGCACGTCGGGCAGGTTCAGGTCCAGCACGATCACATCGGGCACATCGTTTTCTGACAGCCAGTCAAACGCCTGTTCCAGATTGGATACGGTGTGGATTTCGATAATCCCGACTACGGCTTGTAACGTCATCGACAGGGCGTCGCAGAACAGCGGATGGTCATCCACGATCAACGCGGAATGGAAACGTCTGGTGCTGCTGTTGGCCTGTGCCGGTGTCATATCATGCCTATTGTTCGGTGTTGTGCTGTCCGTGGATTGATGGGTGCCATTCTGGCAGTGCATCCGATGCTAGCAAAGCGGGGGTGTCAGGGATACTTCGCCAAAAGTCGTAATTTGGCGTTATCTTTTGTATAGCTGTCGGGGATTGGCGGGGTATTTGCAACGAAAATGCCTCCCCCCGGTGAAGGGGAGAGGCAAGGTGCGGGGTCGGGGAGCGACCCCAGGGAGAAGCCCGAAGGCTATCCTTAGTTGGCTGCTGCCAGCTGTTTTGGCAGTTTGAAGGTCCAGAGCAGGCCACCCTGGTTCAGGTAGTTGACCTTTTTGGCAACTTCACCACCCCAAAGCGGAACCGCGCCGCCCCAGCCGGAAATGACCGAAACATACTGTTCGCCGTCCATTTCCCATGTCACGGGCTGCCCCACGATGCCGGAACCCGTCTGGAACGACCAAACCTTTTCGCCGGTTTCGTCATCCAGCGCGATGAATTCGCCCTCGGGGGTGCCAAAGAACACCAGACCGCCAGCGGTGGTCATAACGCCGCTCCACAAGGGAGCCTCGTTTTTATATTCCCACTTCACTTCCAGCGTGTCGGGGTCGATCGCTTTCAGCGAACCGATGTGGTCTTCGTAGTTGGGTTTGATGGTGAAACCGGCACCCAGATAGGCCGCGCCTTTTTTATAGGTGATCGGCTCGTTCCAGATATCCATGCCCCATTCGTTGGACGGCACATAGAAGTTGCCAGTGTTCTGGCTGAACGCCATCGGCATCCAGTTTTTACCACCGAGGAACGACGGCGAAGCAAAGATGACCTCGCCCTTTTTGCCGTCAGCCGCGTCGGCGGGATTGCCGGGGCGGTTTGCCTCGTTGAAAATCGGGCGGCCGGTGTCGTCGATGCCCTCAGCCCAAGTGATGTCTTTTACAAACGGGGTCGCGCCGACGAATTTGCCGTCTTCGCGGTTCAGAACGTAGAAAAATCCGTTGCGGTCGGCGGTGCCGTAACGCTTGTTGCCGGATTTGTCGGTATAGGCCACGACCTCGTTCACGCCATCATAATCCCAGCCTTCGCGCGGGGTGGTCTGATAGTGCCATTTGATTTCGCCGGTGGCCGGGTCCATGCCGATGCGGCTGGCAGCATAAAGGTTGTCGCCCTTGTTGCCGTCAACAGGTGTGCCCGCATTGCGCAGGTGGCTGTTCCATGGTGCAGGGTTGCCCGCGCCAAATACGATGGTGTCGGTTTCGGCGTCATAGGAACCGCCCAGCCAGGTGGCACCACCGCCGGTTTTCCACATATCGCCCGGCCATGTGGCATTCAATTCGCCGGTCATGGTGGATTCTTCGCCGTTCAGGGTGCCCATGTGGCCTTCGATCACGGGGCGGGTCCAGACCATATCGCCGGTTTCGGCGTCACGTGCCTGCACTTCGCCAACGATGCCGAATTCACCGCCGGAATTGCCGGTGATGACCAAACCGTTCACGATCAGGGGCGCGGCCGTGTAGGAATACCCCGCCTTGTAGTCGGCGATTTTCTTGTTCCAGACGACATCGCCGGTTTTCAGGTTCAGCGCGACGATGCGCGCATCCAGAGTGCCGAAATAGATGTTGTCGCCATAGATCGCGCCGCCACGGTTCACAACGTCACAGCAGGGCAGGATGCCTTCGGGCAGGCGGGCGTCGTATTGCCAGATTTCCTTGCCGGTTTTTACATCCACCGCGTAAAGGCGCGAATAGGACCCGGTGATATACATAATGCCGTCATAGATCAGCGGCTGGGTTTCCTGCCCGCGCTGTTTTTCACCGCCAAGGCTGAAGGCCCATGCGGGCATCAGGTTTTTGACGTTGTCCTTGTTCAGTGTTTCCAGCGGGCTGTAGCGTTGCAGATCACGCCCCATGCCGTTGGTCAAAATCTGACTGGTGTCGGCTTGATCGTTTTTCAGATCGGCTTCGGTTACTCCGGCATAGGCAATGCTTGTGCTTGCCAAAACTCCGGCGGCGACCGCCATGATAAACCTGTTCATCGGTTTCCTCCCTTTATCCAAAAGCTGCCAAACGGGCATGAATGGCCCATCGGGATAGCTGCGGTATTATTGAGAGAGCGCGGCCTGCGGCGAAATTGCACCATGGTCGTATGGGGGCGTAGGTCGCGTTCCGCCCTGCGAACAAAGGGGAAAACGCCGCCGCGGCGTGGCGGCGGCGTAAGTCATTCAACCCATGCGGTTATTTCGAGATTTCCGCCCCGTCGCGTGTGGTGATCGATTCGAGGTAGGCCAGAATGAAGTCCTGCACCGTGGTGTCGGCAATGCCGACATGGCGCATTTTGGTGCCGGGCATGAAGCCGCTATTGTCCTCCATCCATGCGCGCAGGGCAGCTTTGGTCCAGACAATTCCCGATGCTTCCAATGCTATGGAATAGTCATAATCGGGATAGCTGCCCGCAGCGCGGCCAATGACGTTTTCCAGCGGCGGGCCATAGCTTTCGTGCTTGGCGTCTGTGGCATGGCAGCGGCGGCATTCGGCATCAAACAGGGTGGCGCCTGCGTCCACCTTGACCTGTTCGAAAACGGGGCTTTCGGCCCATGCGGCGGTGGCGGGCAGGGTGGCGGCCAATAGGGCGGCGCGCAGAAAATTGCAGTTGGAAATCGGTTTCATGGGTTTGGTCCTCCATAAGGGATGAAGGGGAGGATAAACCCGCGCAAAGCCGCATTTCTTGACGCAGATCAACGGATTGCGGGTTTGTGACTGGTTCTTTGGTCGTAGTTTTGCCACTGCGGGCGTGCCCCGGCGGAGCGGCCAAGGCCGCACATGATTTTCACCCCGCTGCCAGGGCAGCGGGGCGCAGGCGCTGGGCGCAAGGTGACGTGTAAATCGGGTGGCCCGCGCTGGGTGCAGCCTGTTGCAATGCCCAATCAGAATAACCGATCAGAATGCGGGCGCGTATTTCCAGTTGTCCGCATCTGGTGTGACCTCGTCCAGATCATAGCCTGCGGATTGCAGACGTTTGGCCACCGGCAGCCCATCGGCGGCGGCCTGATCGACCAGCGCGCGGCCTGCGGCATCATCGCGGGCCACACCATGGCCGCGCATCAGGTCCAGACCATAGTTGAATTTGCCCACCGGATCGCCTGCTTCGGCGGCCTGACGGTCCCAGTTGGCGGCGCGGTCGGGGTCGTAATCGCCGCCCAGCCCGTTGTTGTCCAGCTGGCTCATCCATGTCATCGCGCCAGTGTATCCGGCTGCGGCGCAGGCCTCGAACACTTTGCGGGCGTCCTCGTGGTCGCCTTTTTTGGTGATGCCATAGCCGACGGCGCAGTGCATCATATTGACGTGGCCACGGTCCACATCGCGCAGCACGCGTTTGATGGTCATTTCCTCGGGGTTGAGGTCGCCACCGCTGGTTTCATTCGCGAATGCGGGCGGGGTCAGAGAGAGGGCGAGGGCAAACATGACTGTGGGTTTAAGCATTTGGGTTCCTCCTGAGGTTCAGGGGAGGATAACAGGCCCGGCCGCGTTTTTCACCTGTTCTGGGGTCGTAGGATGGGTCAGGAATGCTGTCTGATACCCTAGCCCTTGCGCCGGATCAGCCCGCGTGCGGGATCGTATCCCCATAGGGCCAGCCCCAGCCAGACCGCGCCGGATGCCAGCACCCAGAGCAGGGCCGAGGGGTTGAATTGACCGTAAAGCGCAAAGCGGATCAGTTCGACCGCATGGGTAAACGGATTGAGCGCACAGATGTCGTGCAGCAATGTGCTGCTTTCGGCCATTTTCCACAGCGGATAGAGGGCGGAGGACAGGAAGAACATCGGGAAGATGACGAAATTCATCACCCCTGCGAAGTTTTCTAACTGTTTGATGAAAGAGGATAAAGCAAGGCCAAGCGCGCCCAGCATCACGCCGCTGATGGCCAGTGCGGGCAGCACCATCACATAGCCCTGCCAGGGCATGTCGATGCCGTAAACCCATGCCACGCCAAGAAAGGTATAGACCTGTAGGATCGAGATCGCGGTAGAGGCGATCAGGCGACAGACCAGCAGCCACCAGCGCGGCAGCGGCGAGGTGAGCAGCAGCCGCATCGAGCCCATTTCGCGGTCATAGACCAGCGAGAGCGAGGACTGCATCCCGTTGAACAGCATGATCATGCCGCAGAGGCCGGGAATGATGTAAATTTCGTAGGTGATATAGGTTTGATAGGGCGGTGTGATCGACAGGCCCAGTGCGGCGCGGAACCCCGCAGCAAAGACGACCAACCAGACCAGAGGCCGCACAAGTGCGGCAACGAATCGGCCCTTTTGGCGGATAAAGCGCAGGGATTCGCGGATCAGGATCGCGTTGAGGGCGGTGAGCCAGGGTGTCATGTTTGGCCTCTTTGCCGGTGCGGGAGCCTGCGGCGCGAGTATTTTTGCCAAGAAAAAGCCGGATAGGTCATGGGCTGGCCTGCGTCTGGGGTGCGGGCAGGCCGATGCCGTTATGGGTGATCCGGCCCTTTTCCAGCATGATCAGGCGGTCTGTCGGGCGGACCTCGTCCAGCAGGTGGGTGGCCCATAGCACGGTCAGGCCATCGTCGGCGCACATGGCATGGACGTCATCGGTCAGGGCAGCGCGGGTTTGCGGGTCCAGCCCGACGGTGGGTTCATCCAGCAGCAGCACGGCGGGGTTGTGCAGGGTGGAGCGGGCGATTTCAACGCGGCGGCGGTAACCGCCCGACAGGGCGCGGGTGGGGTGATCAGCACGGTCAAGCAGGTTGAATCGGTCCAGAGCGGCGTCAATGCGCATATTGGCATCGCGCCCTGACAGCCCGTGCAATGCGGCGAAATATGACAGGTTGCGGCGCAGGCTAAGATCCAGATCCAGCGTTTGTTGTTGAAACACCACGCCCATTTGCGCCAATGCGCGGCGGGGGTGTTGGCGGATGTCATGGCCCGCCACCTGAATGCTGCCGTGGGCGGTGGTGAACAGGCGGGTGATCAGGTTGAACAGGGTGGATTTGCCTGCGCCATTCGCGCCAAGCAGGGCGCAGAACTGGCCCCGTTCGACGTCAAACGACACCTCTGACAGGGCCAGAGGTGTCGTTTTGGCATAGCGGTAGGACAGGTTGCGGATGTTCAGCCCGCTGTTGCGTGTCATTCGATTGTGATTTCCAGCCGTTGCGTTTCACCGGTGGAGCCCGGCACATGCAGATTGTAGCGCCCCGGTTTGATGGCGACAAACCCGATTTCCATTTCGCCTGCTTCGTCGAATTCTACGGAATCCAGACCCAGGGGGCGGATTTCCAGACCTTCGACCACGATTTCGTCGATCCAGATAGCACGAAAGAATTCGGGACCGGTCAGCGCCAGTTCCTGTGATCCGTCGCCCTGAATTTCGAATTCGTAATAGGTGCCGGATTTCAGCACCCAAGGCGCATCGGCCAGCGGCATGCCCGCGGATAGGATGATGGGGGGCAGGTCCTGTTTGTTTTTGTTCGACAGGATGCCTGCCATGCCGAATTGCGGTTTGCCGTCATCATCGGCCATGGCGGTGAAGGGCAGGGCGGTGGCCAGTAGGGCGGTCAGGATCAGGTTTTTCATCGGGGTCATACTCCGGTTTCGGGGGATTTGGTTGCTGGCTGCGTTTTATGCGTGGCTGGGCGGGCAGTGTTCAGTCTGGTGTCGGGCGCAGGGCTGCGCCCCATGGAAAGCGCCCGACCTTGATGGTTTGCAGCGGCTTACGCTTGGCGACATCGACCACGGTCACATCGCCCGACACGCCATTGGTGGTGAACAGCAGTGATTTGTCGGTGTTAAATGCCATGTGCCAGACGCGGCGGCCGACCAGGATGTATTCCTCGACCGTGTAGGTTTGTGCATTGACCACGGCCAAATGGTTGGACGGCCCCAGCGCAACAAAGGCGGTTTTTTCATCGCCTGTCAGTTCGAACCCCACGGGTTGCACGCGATCGGGGTGCACGCCTTTGACTTCGAATTCGATTTTCGCCTTTTGCGTTTGGGTTTCAACGTCGAACACCGTGATGGTGCCCCCGATTTCGGAGCTGACCCACAGTTCGGTTCCGTCCTTGACGAATTCGGCGTGGCGGGGGCGGGCATCGACCAGCGTATTGGCGAATAATTCGCGGGTTTCCGTGTCGATCCAATGGGCCATATTGGTGGTTTCGGACGTGGTGATGGCGATTTTGCCATCGGGTGACACCGCCATGCCTTCGGGTTCGATGCCCACGTCGATTTGCGCGATCACCTTGCGGGTTTCGGTGTCGACCACTGTCGTGATCGCGTCGTCTTCGTTGGCGATATAGAGGTGGCGGTCATTGGGGTGCAGCACGAATTGTTCGGGGTCTTCACCCGATGGCAGGTCGTGCAGGATTTCGCCTGTGTTCGGGTCCATCACCTGCACCGTGTCGCTGTCGGATGCGCAGATATAGACGCGGGAATAGTCATGGCTGAAGGTGATGCCGCGCGGGCGTTCACCTGTCGGGATGGTGCGGGTCACGGTCATGGTGGCGGTGTCGATCACGCTGACAGTGTCGTCTTTTTCATTGGTGACCCAAATTTCTTCGGCCAATACAGGGCTGGCGGCAAGGATCAGGGCGGGAAGAATGCGTTTCATTTTTACAGTCCTTACTGGAAAGCGGTGCATTTGGTTTCAGGCGCGTCCAGCCCGAGGCTGTCCATTTCATTGCGCTGGTGCAGGAAACCGGGCAGGGGCGCCTGATTGACCACGGCGCGGGGAGTGACCAGCGGGATCGGCTGGCGCAGCTGGCCGTTCCATGTGCGATAGGACAGCGGGCGCCCCTTGAACGCGGCCAGTTCGAAATCATCCGACAGGATAAAGCTGCGCAGGGTGGCGGGATCGGCGGAATTGGAGCGGGTCACGGCTTCGCCCAATGTGCGCAGGGCGGCCCATGCGGCGTAATCCTGCGGTGCCATCCGGCGGTTGGCCTGATCGGTAAACCGCGATTGCAACTGTGCCGCGCCCCATTGTTCGACCACGGGCGACCAGGCGGTGGGGGTTAACCCTTCGGTGCCGGCCACCGGGCGGGGCAGCCATGTATTATAGGCCAGATAACGGCCGAAATCATTGGTTTCATCGGCAATCAGCAGCAGGTCGTAATCGCCCAGATCCTGGGTGAACAGGGGGACTTCCTGGCTGGCGTTGCGGCGCATATCGGCATCAAACAGCCATTCCTTGCGGGTGGTGATTTTCATGCCGAATTTCTGTGCTGAATGCTCCAGCGCGGCGGCATAGGCGCGATCGGGCGCATGGCCGCCGGTGATCAGCGCCAGATTGGTCCAGCGGCGCGATTGTGCAAATTGCATCAGCGCATCGGACAGCATGGCGCGGCTGGGCAGGGTGTGCAGGGTGTTGGCGCGGCAGTCGGTATCGCGCAGGGTGGTATCAGCCGCAGAGGTGTTGAAGATCAACGCATTGGCAGCCGCAGGCAGGTCGGCCACGGCCAGCAGATCGGCGGCGGGGGCGTCGATGATCAGATAGGGCGATGTTGCCAGCGCCTGTTCCGCCGCCACCATCAGATCGCCGCCTATATCCACGCGGATCACATCCATGGTGTATTTCTGTTTCAGGAATTTGCCCGTGGTCTGGTTGTCACGCAGGGCCAGTTCGGCACCGGCAATGCCCAGATCATCGGGTGGGGTGTCCAGATTGGACAGCACAGGCGGCAGCTCCACCCGCTGTTGCAGGTAGGTCGCGTGCAGATCGGTTTCGGCCTGCGCGGGCAGCGCAAACCATAGGCACGCAGCACTGGCAACAGCCAGCATTTTGCGGATAGGCGAAATGCAGGTCATGGTGGTATCCTCCTCAGGGCGCAGCAAGCCACGCGGCATTACGCCCTGCCATTGGACCAAAGTCCAAGTTTAAGTTCCGGTTAAACCAAGGTCGAATACCATCGTGCGCGATTGCCCCATATCAGACGGGTGAAACGCACGAACGGGAGGATTCCATGATTAAGACCCTATTGGCCACGGCTGGCCTGACCATCACCGCCGCGACGCTGGCATTGGCCCATGGCGATGTGACGCCACAAGCGGTGGACACTGCCGCCCTGCCCGATGTGGGCGAGGAATGGCTGACCGAAAACCCGTATCGCGCCGATAAGGTCGGCGAGGATGTTTGGCGCAAGGCCGTGGAAATCGGCGATTCCGGTTACAACCAGAACTGTGCGCGCTGTCATGGTCTGGGTGTGGTGTCGGGTGGTCTGGCCCCCGATCTGCGCTATCTTGAGGCCGAGGAATATGGCGATGAATGGTTCGTCGAGCGGTTCCAGACCGGATATACCCAGAACGGCATCACCAAAATGCCCGCCTTTGGCGAGCTTCTGGGCCAGAAGGCCGCTTGGGCGATCCGCACCTATGTCGAAACCCGCCCCGATGATGGCGCGATGGATGACTACAGTGAGCGGCTCAAGGCGATCCGCGACGAACTGGCAAGCAAGGGCAAAGACGCCGACCTGCCCGCGCTGGAAAAAGAACTGCGCGAGATCGCAGGCAAGATCGAAACCGGATCGGGTGCGCCCGTGGCGGATTCGGTTGCCTTTCGTGCGGCCAACCTGATTACGGGTGAAAACGCCGATCCGGTTCACGCGGCCGAACAACTGACCATCGGGTTGTCAGCGGCGCACTAACGAATAAAGGGAGGGGGCGCATGAAAAAAACACTGGCCGCGCTGGGCCTGATGCTGGTCTGCCTTGGCAGCACCGCATTGGCCCGCTGCGAGGATCATGTGCCCCAACCCAAACCCCAGAACGCGGGCCGCGATATCGTGGGCGCCGATCTGGATATGATTCAGGACCGTGGGTTCATCACCTTTGCCGCCTACGAGGATTTCCCGCCTTGGTCGTTTGAACAGGGCGGCAAAGCCGTGGGCGTCGATATCGACATTGCCCGCCTGATCGCCAAGGATCTGGGCGTAGAGGCCCGGTTTAAGCTGGTCACGCCGGGTGAAAATCTGGAAGCAGACCTGCGCAACTGGATCTGGAAAGGCCCGGTTGTGGGCGGGGCGGTGGCCAATGTCATGCTGCATGTGCCCTATGACAGCAATTTTGCCTGTCGCGTCGAACAGGTGGTGTTTACCGGCACCTACCACGTTGAAAACATTGCAATTGCCTATCGCAAGGATGCCTATCCCGATGATCCGCCGGTGCCGGCCTATTTCCGGTTCGACAGCGTGGCGGTGGAAAACGATTCGATTTCCGATTTCTACCTCAGCGCCTTTCCCGGTGGGCAGTTGGCGGGGAATATGCACCGCTATCCCAGCACCGCCGCCGCGATGCAGGCGCTGGATGCGGGCGAAACCAAGGCCGCGATGGGTCCGCGCGCCGAATTGGAATACGGGCTGACCGATAATCTGGCACTGCACCAGCCGCCATTGCCCGGTTTTGCCGTTGGGGCGTGGACAAATGGCGTGGCGGTGCATTTTGCCTACCGTGCGCTGGGATATGCGGTTGACGATGCGGTCGCGGGCGCGCTCAATGATGGCAGGATTGAACAGATTTTTGCGCGCTACGGGCTGGTTTTACAGAAACCTGAATACCGTTGAACATCGACATACACCCTTGGTCGAATAGTCGGCGGGCGCAATCCTGCCGTAGCGTGCCAACAAAGAACGAAGAGGAAGACCGATGAAACTGACCGATTCCCGCGAGATCGCCGCCACCCCGCAAGAGGTATGGGCCGCATTGCTAAGCGCCGATGTGCTAAAGGCCTGCGTGCCGGGCTGCACCGAAATGGCGGGCAGCGCCGCCGACGGATTCGAGGCAACCGTTGTGCAAAAGGTCGGCCCTGTTAAGGCGACATTCAAAGGGGTCGTGACCCTTTCGGATATGGTGGAACCCACCAGCCTGACCCTGACGGGCGAAGGCAAGGGCGGCGCCGCCGGTTTCGCCAAGGGCGGCGCAGACGTTAAACTGGAACCCACCGCCAACGGCACCATGCTGCATTACGATGTCGAAGCCAAAGTGGGCGGCAAGCTGGCCCAGTTGGGCAGCCGCATCATTGACGGTTTCGCCAAGAAAATGGCCGACCAGTTTTTCGCGGATTTCGCCAAGGCAGTCGAGGGCGAGGCCCCCGCAGCCGAAGAAGCACCCGCAACAGCAGAGGGCGATGCACCCGAAGCGACCGACGAAGACGGTAAGAAAAAAGGCTGGCTCAAGCGCGTGTTCAGCTGAGCCAACAAGCCACGGAAAAGACGTTACAGGGAGGACGTTATGACGACGCTAACGATGAATGTGAACGGCAAGACACGCACAGGTGACGCCGAAGGGCGCACGCTGTTGGTGCAGTTCTTGCGCGACGAATTGGAACTGACCGGCACCCACGTCGGTTGCGACACCAGCCAGTGCGGCGCTTGCGTTGTGCATGTGAATGGCAAGGCCGTGAAATCCTGCACCATGTTCGCCCACGAAGCAGACGGCGCAGAGATTGTAACCATCGAAGGCCAGGCCGCCGAGGATGGCACCCTGTCCACTGTTCAGGCTGCATTTCAGGAACATCACGGTTTGCAATGCGGGTTCTGCACCCCCGGCATGGTGATGTCTGCCACGGCGCTGCTCAAGGAAAACCCCAAACCGACAGAGGCGGAAATCCGTCACTATCTGGAAGGCAATATTTGCCGCTGCACGGGCTATCACAACATCATCAAGTCGATTTTCGCCGCGTCCGGTCAGGACGTGGGCACCATCGCTGCGGAATAAGGACGGGTCTGGCGGCGCGTGCCCACCGCGCGCCGTCCCCATCCCTAGTCATAAAAGATGCGTTAGCCGCATCACCCAACGGAGGAGAATACCATGCCCAAGGACGGCATCGGCGCCAGCACAAAGCGGCGCGAGGACATCCGGTTTCTGACCGGCAACGGCAATTACACCGACGATATCAACCTGCGCGGCCAGACCTATGCGCATTTCCTGCGCTCGGATATTGCCCACGGTAAAATCAACGGTATCGACACGGCCGCAGCCGAAGCCATGCCCGGCGTGCAGCGCATTTTCACCGCCGCCGATTTCGCCGATAAGGGCGGCATCCCCTGCGGTTGGGAAATCACCGACCGTTTCGGTGCTGCGATGCAAGAACCCAAACACCCGATTCTGGCCGAAGGCAAGGTGCGCCACGTTGGTGACCCCATCGCCGTGGTCGTGGCCGATTCACTGGAACAGGCCCGCGATGCCGCCGAAGCGATCGAGCTGGACATCGAGGAACTGGAACCGGTTCTGGACATGAAAGAAGCAGTCAAGGACGGCGCGCCCAAGGTGCATGACGAGCTGACCGGCAACCTGTGCTATGACTGGGGTTTCGTCGAGGAAAACCGCGAAGCGGTGGATCAGGCGATCAAAGCGGCGCATCACGTCACCACGCTGGAACTGGTCAACAACCGTCTGGTTGCCAACCCGATGGAACCGCGCGTGGCCGTGGGTGATTACAACCGCTCGAACGACGAATATACCCTGTATACCACGTCGCAAAACCCGCATGTGATCCGGTTGTTGATGGGCGCATTCGTGCTGAACATCCCCGAACACAAACTGCGCGTTGTGGCCCCTGATGTGGGCGGCGGTTTCGGCACGAAAATCTTTCATTATGCCGAAGAAGCATTTGTCACCTGGGCGTCAAAGGTGCTGAACCGTCCGGTGAAATGGACCTCTACCCGTTCCGAGGCATTCGTTTCGGATGCCCATGGCCGCGACCATGTGACCAAAATCGAACTGGCGCTGGACGAAAACCACATGTTCACCGCGCTGCGCACCGATACCTATGCCAACATGGGCGCCTATCTGTCGACCTTTGCGCCTTCGGTGCCGACATGGTTGCACGGGACGCTGATGGCGGGCAATTACACCACGCCGCTGGTCTATGTGAACGTCAAGGCCGTGTTCACCAACACCACGCCGGTTGACGCCTATCGCGGCGCGGGCCGCCCCGAAGCCACGTTCCAGCTGGAACGCGTTGTGGACAAGGCAGCGCGCGAACTGGGTGTTGATCCGGCTGAACTGCGCCGCAAGAACTTTATCAAACCCGACCAGTTCCCCTATGATACGCCCGTGGCTGTGACTTATGACACCGGCAATTATCACGCGACATTGGATAAGGGTCTGGAAATGACCGATTACGCCAATTTCGACAAACGCGTGGCGGAATCCAAAGCCCGCGGCAAGCTGCGCGGTTACGGTCTGGCCCATTTCATCGAGGCCTGCGGGATTGCGCCGTCGAACCTTGTTGGTCAGTTGGGCGCACGCGCCGGTCTGTATGAATCCGCCACGGTGCGGGTGAATGCGACGGGGTCGATTTCGGTGATGACCGGATCGCACAGCCATGGTCAGGGGCATGAAACCACCTTTGCCCAAGTGGTTGCGGATATGATCGGCATCCCCGCCGAACAGATCGACATCGTGCATGGCGACACGTCCAAAACCCCGATGGGCATGGGCACATACGGGTCGCGTTCGATCGCGGTGGGCGGGTCTGCCATGTTCCGCGCCACGGAAAAGATCATCGCCAAGGCCAAGAAAATCGCCTCGCATCTGTTGGAAGCATCCGAAGGCGATATCGAGCTGAAAGACGGACAGTTCACTGTTGCAGGCACCGACAAATCGGTTGCTTGGGGTGATGTGACGCTGGCGGCCTATGTGCCGCACAACTATCCGCTGGAAAGCCTGGAGCCCGGTCTGGAAGAAACCGCGTTTTACGATCCCAGCAATTTCACCTACCCCTCGGGCGCCTATATCTGCGAGGTCGAAGTGGACCCCGACACAGGTAAGGTTGATGTGCTGTCATTCACCACTGCGGATGATTTCGGTAATGTTATCAACCCGATGATCGTCGAAGGTCAGGTGCATGGCGGTGTTGCCCAGGGCATCGGTCAGGCGATGCTGGAAAACACATCCTATGATGAAAACGGCCAGTTGCTGACCGGGTCCTATATGGATTACGCGATGCCACGTGCCAGCGATCTGCCGATGTATGCGACCGACCATTCCTGCCAGACCCCTTGCACGCACAACCCGTTGGGCGTCAAAGGTTGCGGCGAGGCCGGTGCCATCGGTTCGCCCCCCGCAGTGGTCAACGCGGTGATCGACGCGCTGCAACGCGGTGGTTACAATGTGGATCATATCGACATGCCGGTCAGCCCGTCACGCGTTTGGGCAGCTATGCAAAAGGGCTAAGGCTCCTTCCCCTTTCGCGCGGCGCTTGTCGTGCGAAAGGGACATAGGTATTTATGGAACAATGAAGCAAAAGGGCGCAAAGCCCCGAAGTTTCAGGAGGAGATACGAGAGATGTATAACTTTGAATTCGTGCAGCCCGCATCGGTGGCAGAGGCCGTTGCCGCGCTGAAAGACGACGAGGCACAACCGCTGTCGGGTGGTCAGACCCTGATCCCGACCATGAAGCAGCGTTTGAACATGCCCGGCACATTGGTCAGCCTGACAGGTATTCCCGAACTGGTGGGCGTGTCTGTGGCGGGTGGTGTTGCCACCATCGGCGGTGCAACCACCCATGCGCAGGTCGCAGCCGAGGCGGGCGCATATCCTGCGCTGGCCGCATTGGCGGGCAATATCGGTGATCCGGCGGTGCGCAACCGCGGCACAATTGGCGGATCATTGGCCAACAACGATCCGGCGGCCTGTTATCCGGCGGCGACGCTGGCATCGGGGGCGACCATCGTCACCAATGCCCGTGAAATCGCGGCGGATGACTATTTTCAGGGCATGTTCGACACCGCACTGGAAGAAGGCGAAATTATCACCGGCGTAAAGCTGCCCGTGCCCGAGGTGGCGAATTACCAGAAGTTTGAACAGCCTGCTTCGCGGTTCTCGCTGGTTGGGGTGTTCGTGGCCAAGTTTGCCGATGGTGTGCGCGTGGCCGTGACCGGCGCATCCGAAGAAGGTGTGTTCCGTTGGAGCGAGGCCGAAGCGGCCCTGTCCGGCAATTTTTCCGCAGATGCGGTTGAGGGGCTGACAGCATCGGCTGACAATCTGATCGGCGATCTGCACGGCACGCCGGAGTATCGCGCCCATCTGATCAAGGTTCTGACCAAGCGTGCGGTTGCCGCCGCCGCGTGATCGCGCCCTGATATGAAATGCCAAAGCCCCGCTGTTATGGCGGGGCTTTTTACGTTTCGGCTGTGTCTACAGGTGGTGAACCTTGCCATCCGGCGCCAATAGCGCGGCGCGGTGCAGGTTCAGCGTGGACATGGCAGTTTTGATTTCCGGTTTGGTCATCAGGCAAAACGCGGTGGAGGCGGCATCGGCCATGGCGGCGGTATCGGCCATCACGCTGACGGTATCCCAGCGCGGTTTGCGCCCTGTGGCTGACAGGATATGCGGGCTGCTCCCTACGACTGTGGCATTGGGCGATGATGTGGCCACAGCATTGTTGTGTAGGGTTTGCTGCGCAATGATCCCCTGTGCAGGGTCGGCGATGCCAAGGGTGAAAGGACCGCCAATTGCGGCGTGTTCACCGATGTTTATCAATGCCTTACCCAGCCCCGCATGGTGCAGTGCAGTGGTCACCATATCGGTGGCGAACCCCTGTGCCACACCATTCAGCGTGATATTCTGGCCGTGATCCAGCCGCAATGGGGCCTGTTTGGCGCGGGTCCAGCCGACAAGCGCCCGCGCGGTTTCTACATCCGTGCCCTTGGCCAATGCCTGCCACAGCGGTTGCACGCTGGGGTCGAAGGCGCCGCCTGTGGCGTCATGCACCTGATCGCAAATTTCAATGATGCGGCGCATTTCGGGCGTCGGGTCGGGCAGGTGGCCCGTGGCGTTCAGCTGGCTAAGCTCGGACGCGGGATCATAGAGGCTGAACAGCGATTCAGCGCGGCGCAGCAGGGCGCGGGTGTCGCGCAGGGCGCGTTCGGCAACATCACGGGGCGCGTGGATTTCCAGCGTGCAATCGGCCCCCAGCGCGACCCCCTGCCAGCGCAGCGGCGCGGCGATCACAGGTGTCGCCAGCGCGGCGGCAGTGATGGTCAGGAAACGGCGGCGGGATAGGGTCATTGCGCGGCCTCCTGCCGTGTGGCGTTGCGTTTCGCGGCGATGATCAGCGGCACGCATTGTTTCGGATCGTCATGGATGGTCACGCAATCCAGACAGGCAAAACATTCGTCATACTGGATTTCGCCGGTTTTCTTGATGGCGTTGTAATTGCATTTCACCTTGCACAATTGGCAGGGCGACCCGCATTCGACGCGCCGTTCGATCCATTTGCGCCCGCGCAACAGCCCGCCAATCGCCATGACCGCTCCCAAGGGGCAGACATAGCGGCAGAACCCTTTGAACAGGACCATCGACAGGGCCAGCAACCCCACAGCATAGGCCACGTAATACCATTCGCGGATGAAAAACGTGGTGATTGCGGTCTTGAATGGCTCAACCTCGGCCGCTTTTTCGGTGTATTGCGGGGCGGCAAAAATGACGGCGATCAGGCTGGCCAGCACCGCGTATTTCACCCATTTCAACCGTGCATCCCACCGGTTTGACGGTTTGATCTGTGGCAGGCGCAGCAAGCGCCCCAGATGATGCGCGAATTCCTGCATCGCGCCGAACGGGCACAGCCAGCCGCAAAATAACCCGCGCCCCCACAGCACAAACCCGATGATGGTCACACCCCAGAGCAACAAGGAAAACGGATCATACACAAGGAAGGTATATGACCCGCCCTGAAACGCGGTGCGGATCACACCCAGCACGGTGACGATGGACAATTGCCCCTGTCCCCACCAGCCGACGAACCCGATCACCACGGCCAGAATGGTCAGCCGGATCGGGGTGAACATACGCGCCGCGGCCAGCCGTTTCTGGAATGCCAGCAGGATCAACAACCCTGTCAGGAATGCCCCCAATACGATCAGATCGTTCTGGCGGCCGCGCAATGCCTCTAACCACGGTGGGATCTTTTTCACCACGCCGGGGCGCATGAAAAACCGTTCGGGTGTGGTGATGTCGGCAGTTAGTGTGACCGACCCGGTTTCGGGCTGGAACATGCCGTGTTCGCGCAGGGCGGCGACATTCAGCAGCCATTCGGACGCGGGATCAAACCCCAGCCTGCGATCCGTGCGCAGGATCATCGCCGTGCCATCGGGCACGCCAGCGGCCAGTTCGACATATAGATCAGCGTCGCGCAGGGCGATGGGCAACCCGCCCTGTTCAGCCGACAACCAGTCGGGCGCGGTGTTGCGCACAAAATCGGGTGACACCAATCCGTGGCGTGCGGCCTCGATCAGCAAAAGGGGTTCCTGTTCGGGCGATATTTCCAAAAAACGCTGCAACTCCGCGTAAGTATCGGGCGACAGGGCGGCGCGTGCGATGGATGGTGGGCCGATATCGACCACCCATAGATCCAGATAGGGGGCGGCGGGGGTATTGCGGGCCTCTGGGTCGTCATCCTCCCATAATGTGCCCGAAAACAGCGCGTCGATTTCGGCGTTGGATACGGTTTTGCGGGTGGCGATGCCTTGCGCCACCAGATCGGCCCATGTCAGGGATTCGTCGATGCTGCGGTCCGGTTCTGCGGGCGGGCCTGCGCTGATGCCCTGCATTTTTTCCCGCGCCACGGCCAATGCCGCGCCCATCACCGATTCGTGTGCAATCCGGACCGAGGCCGTGGCCTTGGTCACCCCGTTCAGATATTTCAGCGAGGAACCGCCCGCCGCGCCGCCATAGGGCGTGCCAACCACGATAGATTGCGAAATTGACAGGCCGCGATACTGTTCGAAAAATTTGTGAAACGGGGCCTCGCCCAGACCGGACACGAAAATGGGTTCGTTGTGTGAAATCAGACGCACGTCCAGAAATTTGCCCTCGTTGTCCAGAATGACCAGCACATTGATCGGCGCGCCGGAAAACCCCGGCAATGGCGCAAGTGGTTCTGTTTCAAAGACATATCCCGCCTCGGCACCGCCGGAATTCAGCAGGGTAAACACGCCTTTGTCGTTCACGGCATCGCCCAGTGAAAACGGCGGCATGATATATTCGCTGATCTGTTCGCGCGGCAACGGGTCTGCCGCCAGCAGCGTGGCCATGGTGAAAAGCGCGGCAATGGCCGTTAAAATGACTGTTCGCATGGGGCAAAGATTAGGGCGCGAATGATCTGCTGCGAATTGCGACCATGGTCGAATCCATACGTGCGCGGATGGGTGTAATCTGGCGATACGACCAAAGAAGCATTTTGCCCTGCGCCCCTGCGGCGCTAGAGTAATGCCGAGGAGACACCAAGCTGATGGAGGAAACTATGGCCTGGACTGCACCGAAGATCAAAGAAGTGAACTGCGGCATGGAAATCAACATGTATACGCCCGCCGAGGATGAAGGCCGCGATTACGAACAAGACCTGTTCTGATAACCCCTGACCCGCAGCGGAGCCTGACATGAAGTTTCTTGTCTTGGGGGCCGCAGCGGGCGGTGGATTGCCGCAATGGAATTGCGGTTGCCGGAACTGCATTGATGCCCGAAGGGGGGTTATTCCACCTTCGGGTCAATCGTCGTTGGCAGTTTCCGTTGATGGCGAACGGTGGAGCATCCTGAATGCCTCGCCCGATATCCGGCAGCAAATGCTGGACAATCCCGCCATGCATCCGCGCGCATTGCGCGACACCCCCGTTGCATCTGTCCTGTTGACCAATGGTGATATTGATCACATCGCGGGGCTGTTGTCGCTGCGCGAACAAACTCCGTTCCGGCTGTTGGCCACGGGGGATATTCTGGATGTTCTGGCCGATAACCGGATTTTCGATGCGGTGAACCGTGAAAAAGTCACCCGTGAGCGGGTCGGGTTGGGCGCAGCGTTTGAATTGCACGCGGGGCTGGATGCCACGCTGTTTGCCGTGCCCGGCAAGGTGCCGCTGTTCATGGAGGGTGACAGCGTTCAGACCGACCTGGAGGGCGAGCAGACCGTGGGTCTGCGCATGGTGGGCGGTGGCGTCACGGCCTATTACATTCCCGGTTGCGCCGTGGTGAATGATGATTTGCTGGCCCGTCTGGCAGATGCCGATATTTTGTTTTTCGACGGCACGGTTTGGGATGACGATGAAATGATCCGCACGGGCACGGGCGTGAAAACAGGTCGCCGCATGGGGCATGTGCCGATTTCGGGCACGGGCGGGTCACTGGACCGGCTGGCGGGGATCACCGCGAAAAAGGTCTATATTCACATCAATAACACCAATCCGATTTTGCAACCTGACAGTGCCGAACGCGCCGCTGTTCTGGCCGCAGGGTGGGAAATTGCACAAGACGGACAAGAGCTTACGCCATGACACGCCAGATTTCCAAAGACGAGGTAGAGTCACGTTTGCGCGCCATCGGGGCCGAACGATACCATGACAAACACCCGTTTCACCGCATGTTGCACGATGGTGAATGCAGCCCCGATCAGGTGCGCGCTTGGGTGATCAACCGTTGGGCCTATCAGGCGGGCATCCCGATGAAGGACGCGGCGTTCCTGTCGCGCTGTTCTGACCCCGACATGCGGCGCGAATGGCGCTCGCGGATCGAGGATCACGACGGCGGTGTGGACGGGGGCGGCGGTATCCGGCGCTGGCTGAAACTGGCCGAAGCCGTGGGGCTGAACCCTGACTATGTGGCATCGGGCGCGGGGATTTTGCCCGCCACGCAATTCGCGGTCGATGCCTATATCCGCTATGTGCGCGACATGCCGCTGTTGCAAGCGGTGGCGTCATCCCTGACCGAATTGTTCGCGCCCAAAATCCACGAAGAACGCATCGCGGGCCTGTTCAAACATTACGATTTCGCCAATCCTGACAGCATGTCCTATTTCCAGAACCGCCTGAGCGAGGCACCAAAAGACGTGGCATATGGGCTGGCATGGGTGCTGGATCATGCGGACACCGAGGAAAAAGCACAGGCCGCCTGTGACGCATTGACGTTTAAAACCAATGTGTTGTGGGCGCAGTTGGATGCCCTTCATGCGGCCTATGTCGCGCCGGCGCGCATTCCGCCCGGCGCATGGCAGCCGGGGCAGGGGATGGCATGAACGACCCGCTGAACCTTGTCGATACCGATGTGCCACGCCTGCCACGCGGGGTGCGCCTGACTCCCGACCGCACGCGCGGCGGCACCGTTTTGCTGGCCCCCGAAAAGGCCGTGCGGTTGGATGACATCGGCGTGGCAATACTGACCCGCGTCGATGGCGTGGCCAGTTTCGGCGCGATTGTTAGCGGTCTGGCTGCTGATTACAACGCGCCGGTGGATCAAATCCGCAGCGATGTGCAGCGGTTTCTGACCAGCCTGCGCGGCCGCATATATCTGGAGCTGGCATGACAACCCCACCCCCCATTGCGATGCTGGCCGAGCTAACGCACCGTTGCCCGCTGTCCTGTCCATATTGTTCCAACCCGTTGGAATTGCTGGGAAAGGCGGGGGAGCTGTCAACCGATCAATGGGCCGATACATTTCGCCAAGCCGCAGATCTGGGTGTGTTGCAATTGCACCTGTCGGGGGGGGAGCCTGCCTCGCGCCCTGATCTGGTGGAACTGGTTCAGGCGGCGCATGATGCGGGGCTATATACCAATTTGATCACCTCGGGCGTGGGTCTGACGCCGCGCCGGATGGATGCGCTTGAATCCGCAGGGATGGACCATATCCAGCTGTCATTGCAGGGCACCAATGCGCCTCTGGCGGACCGGATCGGTGGCTATAAGGGCGGATTTGACCGAAAGATGCTGATCGCCGCCGCGATCAAGAAGCGCGGCATTCCACTAACCCTGAACGCAGTGATGCACCGGCAAAATCTGGATGATCTGGACCGCACGATTGAAATGGCGATAGAACTGGGCGCACGCCGGTTAGAGGTTGCCTGTGTGCAATTCCACGGCTGGGCCATCAAAAACCGCGCGCAATTGCTGCCAACCCGCGAACAGACCGAAGCCGTAAAACGCACCGTCGCGGCGGCCCGCACGCGGTTGCGCGGGGTTATGGCGTTTGATTTCGTGCCGCCGGATTACTACGCCGATTACCCAAAGGCCTGCATGGGCGGTTGGGGGTCGGCAGGGTTGAACGTGATTCCCGATGGCACGGTTTTGCCCTGTCACGCGGCGGAATCCATCCCGCATTTGACCTTTGAAAAGGTGACAGAACGCGGCCTGCGCGACATCTGGTATGACAGCGCTGCGTTCAACGCCTATCGTGGCACGGATTGGTTGCCCGACCCATGCCAGACCTGCGAGCGCAAAGATCTGGATTTCGGCGGTTGCCGCTGTCAGGCAATGATGCTGGCGGGGGATGCGGGCGCAACCGATCCGGTATGCGTGAAATCCCCGCATCACGATAAGGTCGCGGCCCTGCTGGATGAGGTCGACGCCGCGGACGCGGATGCGCCCTTTACCTATCGTAAAATCGGCTGAAGGGTGCCGTCCACGCCCCCCACGGGGGAGCGCGCGGACGGCGCGGGGACAGTGCCCCGCAGGGCGCGCTAATCCAAGGTGGCGATGACAGAACGCAAGGTTGGAATGCCCTCACCCTTTTCCGAAGAGGTCAGGATGATTTCGGGAAAGGCGGCGGGGTGTTTGGACAGGGCATTGCGGACCTGCGCCAACACCTTTTCCTGATCGGCGGCTTTCACCTTGTCCGCCTTGGTCATCACCACCTGAAACGTCACCGCGGAACTGTCGAGCAGCGACAGTATTTCCTCGTCTACCTTTTTTACGCCATGGCGGGTGTCGATCAGAACGAATGCACGTCGCAGGGTCTGGCGGCCAGACAAATACTGTTTCAACAGGCGTTGCCATTTTTCGACGACCGCCACAGGCGCGTTGGCAAAGCCATAGCCCGGAAGGTCGACCAGATAGATATCACCCGCAGTGAAATAGTTGATTTCCTGCGTGCGACCGGGGGTGTTGGAGGCACGTGCCAGCCCCTTGCGGCCAGTCAAGGCATTGATCAGGCTGGATTTACCCACATTTGAACGCCCGGCAAAGCACACCTCGAGCCGGTCGGCATCGGGCAGGCCGGACATGGCGACCACGCCTTTTACAAAATCGGTATCGCCCGCGAACATTTTGCGGCCAACCTCGCGGGTGGTGTCATCGGGTTCGTCAACGAGGGGAAAGGGGAGTTGCATTCAGCTATCCTTGATTGCGTCGCCGCGCGTGATTTGGCCGGACGATGTGACAGCGGCGTAAACGCCAAGGTCGGTATGGCCCCATGCGGCGTCAAGCGCGTCCAGAACCTCGGCGTCTATCGCGCCGGTTTCGGGGTTGGCACAGGTGGCGCGGCAGCGGGTGATGGGTTGTGCAACAGTCAGCGAGGCCTGCCCGATGCGAATGGTTTTGCCGATCAGGTCGCGTTCATGCAGCTGTGGCCAGCCGTCAACCCAAAGGTTAATGCGGAACCGGTGCGGCGACAGATCAATGCCCATCCTGTCAGACAATGCGCGCAGCGTGGCCAGATTGCCGATGGACAGGAACGGATCGGGCATATCGGTCAACCCGTGTTCGGGGGCCGCGACCAGCGCCACCGGCGCCGGGCGGTTGGCAGGCCAAAGCGGGCGCAACCACTCGATCAGTGCGGCGCTGTCGGTTGCCGGATCAATCGCGATATCGGCCAGACGGGGATGCGACAGCGTGATGGTTTTGCCATCGCTGCGCGAGGTCACGGCCATCAATTCAGGTGCGGCGACACCCCGCAAAAAATTGTGCTTTGACTGCCAGTGTTCCGGTGCGCCAGTGAATTTCGCACCCTCGTGGGTGATAGCAAAGGCACGGTCAAAAGGCAGAACGCGCCCCGTTTGCAGGGGCGCGCTTTGCATTTCTTCGGCCCCGATCGATTTGATCGGGTGGCGGAAAATATGGGCGAGGGTCGCCGTCACTTGGCATCCCCTTTGGTCTTTTTAGCGAAACTTTTTCGAATGTTTCCAAAGACATCCGGCTTATACCCGTGCAGGCGCATGATCGAATATTGCTGGATGAATGTGATGGTGTTGTTGGTGATCCAGTAGATGACCAGCCCGCTGGCGAACCCGCCGAGCATGAACATGAACACCCATGGCATCCAGGCAAAGATCATCGCCTGCGTCTGATCCGTCGGGGCCGGGTTCAGTTTCTGTTGCAGCCACATCGAAATACCCAGCAGGATCGGCAGAATGCCAAGGCTGACAAAGGCAAGGATCGACGAGGGATCGGGCGCAGCAAAGGGCAGCAAGCCGAACAGGTTCAAGATCGACGAAGGATCGGGCGCGGACAGGTCGTTGATCCAGCCGAGCCAGGGTGCATGGCGCAGCTCCAGCGTGACAAAAATCACCTTATAAAGAGAGAAGAAAATCGGGATCTGGATCAGGATCGGCAAACAGCCGGATGCCGGGTTCACCTTTTCCTTCTTATACAGCTCCATCATGGCCTGCTGCATTTTCTGACGATCACCGCCGGCCTCTTCCTTCAGCTTCTCCATCTTGGGCTGAAGCTCTTTCATCTTGGCCATGGACGCATAGGATTTATAGGCCAGCGGGAAAACGATGCCCTTTAGGATAAAGGTCAGCGCGATGATGGCCCAACCCATGTTGCCG
This sequence comes from Paracoccaceae bacterium, assembly GCA_050633465.1. Lineage (GTDB taxonomy): Bacteria > Pseudomonadota > Alphaproteobacteria > Rhodobacterales > Rhodobacteraceae > UBA3069. Next base: position 36,852 of record JBOEGO010000024.1, read on the forward strand.
ATCATCGCGTTCAATTTGTGCAGTAGGGCAAAAATGGGTTTCGTCAGGAAAAAGAACCAGCCCCAGTCGATGGAGTCAACGAAACCGGCAACGCCTTCTTCGTTTTGGTAATGTTTGAGCGTTTCCCATTCTTTCGCACCGACAAACAGACGGGTGGTGATATTGATATTCGCCCCGTCGGCCACGGTTTGGGTCGGCATCAGGGTCGCGGTTTGGTAGATGTCGCGGTTTTCGATGTATTTGTTGATTTGGCGAACGGGTTGACCATCTGCCGGAATCAGCGCCGACAGCCAGTAGTGGTCGGTAAACCCGATCCAGCCAGAGGTTTCGGCGGTGGTTACAACGGCCTTGCTGCCCTGTGCGGCGTTGAAATCAAACTTGGCGATTTTTTTGTATGTTTGCTCATCCAGTGTGCCGTCCGTCATGGCGACGGTGCCCTCGTGCAGGATAAAGAATTTTTTCAAGTCCGACGGGGTGCCATGGCGGGTCAGCGTTCCATAGGGAGCCAGTGCAATGGTGCTGCCGGATGCGTTTTGCACTGATTGCGTGATCGCGAACATATAATCCTGATCAACCGAAATCTGGCGGGTAAAGGTCAGGCCGGACCCGTTGTCCCACGTCAGGGTGACGGGGGATTCGGGGGACAACGCGGCACCAGCGGGCGCGTTCCATACTGTATCTGGGCCAGGAACGGAATCGAGCGACAACCCGTTGGCTGGCGACCAGCCGTAAAGCGCATAATAGGCGTCCTGAGCACCGACGGGACGCATGACATCCACAATCGGGGAATCAGGATCGGTTGTTTGGCGATAATCTTTCAGGGAAATCTGATCGATACGGCCACCCAGCAGCGAGATAGAGCCAAGAATGCGCGGCGTTTCAATAGAAATGCGCGGCGTATCTGCGGCGGCCGTGGCCACGGATTGCGTAGCGGCAGCAGCGGGCGCGGTGCTGGCTGCCACGGGTGCCGTTGCGCCGCCTTGCGTTGTGGTGGCGGTTGCGTTCGGGTCCTCGACCGGGGTGGGCGGTGGAAACAGGACGACCCAAACCATGATCACAATAAAGCTAAGCACCGAGGCGAGAATGAGGTTCTTGTTCTGGTCTTCCATATCGCGCGCCTTGCCTGTCCTTGGATTATCAGGAGCGGTTCAACAGAGTGCAGGCCCAAAGGTCAAGCGGATATTGGGTTTTCGGCAATTCCGACGCGGGTGAAACCGGATAAATTTGTGGTGTTCAGCCTTTTTGTTGCGCGGGCATCAATCGCCTGTGCGACTGATTTTTGGCGCATCTTCCAGTTTGGCATTGTGGGCGCGAATCCAGTCGAAGGTCTGCTCCAGCGGCATAGGGCGGGCGATGCCGAACCCTTGGACGTGGCCGCAGCCCAACTGCGCCAGCATCGCGTGTTCGCCCACTGTTTCGACACCTTCGGCCAATGTGTCCAGATCCAGCCGTTCGGCCATGGTCAGGATCGCGGCGACCATACGTTGTTGTTCGGGGTCGCGGTCTACTTTCATCACGAAAGAGCGGTCAATCTTGATCCGGCCCACAGCAAAACGGCGGATCGAAGAGATCGAGGCGTGGCCCGTGCCAAAATCATCCAGATCAATATGGCAGCCCAGTTTGGCCAAGCCGTTGATAGAACGCGATATCGTATCATCAGGGGAGGCGGCAACGACTGTTTCCAACACCTCGACTGACAGGCGTTCGGCGGCGATATCGAACCGGTCCAGCTCCCATCGGATTTTTTCGACCAGTTTCGGATTGCGCAGTTCCTGACTGGCAAAGTTGACACCAACCTGTGGCACCGTCACGCCTGCCTTGTCCCAATCATTCAATGCTGTCATGGCGTGATTCAGCATGACCTCTCCCAGCCGTTCCATTTGACCGGAATCTTCTAATACCGGCAGAAATTCGGCGGGAGAGATGACACCACGTTCGGGGTGGACCCAGCGCGCGAGCGCTTCGAAACCGGTCACCAGCCCTGTGTCGGTGGAAATCTGGGGCTGATACCATGGGCGTATCTGGCCATCTTCCAATGCGATGGCAGCCTCGTCAGCCAAAACCGAACGGGTGCCGGATTCGCATTGCATACCTTCTGCATAGGCGCGGATGGCAGAGGGCGCATTGTTGCATGCCTCGTTCAGGGCGGCCTGTGTGGCCGCCAGCAGGTCGGTGCCGCCATTGCCCGGATTGCGGCTGGCCGTGCAAAAACCAACGGAACAGGACATGAATACAGTGGTCGAATCCATTGAAATGGGTTCTTCTACCGCCTGTTGGAGGCGACCTGACAACTGGATTGCCACCTCCAGGTCAAGGTGGCGCACGGGGGCCAGAACCACGGCGAACAACCCGCGTTCCATGGTCAAGATACGGTCGCCAGAGCGCAATGCCCCGACCAGACGATCCGCGGTGCGGGTGATCACGGTTTGGGCTGCTGCCTGCCCGTAGCGATCTACCAGTTCGTCGAAATCATCGAGCGTTAACAAGAAGCTGGCCGTGGTGCGGGATTTTTGCGCACATTCAGTCAGCACATCGTCAAGCAGCCGGTCAAGCGGCACATCCTGAACGTCATCGGCCCGGTTGATGCTGCCCGTGCTGCCGGTTTGATCAAAGCCGCCGACCAGCGCATAGATCAACGGCAACCCCAGTGAAACAGCCAGCAGCCATGTTTCGCCACCGATCCAGAACGCACCCAGCACAATGGCGGGCAAAAAGGCCAGCGCATGTGGCCCTGCAAGTGTGGTTCTAAGTTGGTGACGCAGGCGTTTTATTCGCCGTGCATATTGAGAAGCCATTTCGCATTCATCCCGGTGCAATTCCGGGTCGAAACTAGCTGTGCTTTCTCAACAGTCGCCTAACGCAGTTTCGGCATTTCCGCCGAATTTACATCAAATTCTATCTTTCCGCGCATCAACCCCGCGAAATCGAACAGATTCGAATCAAGCATATGCGAGGGGCGGATATTCATCAGGGATTTGAACATGACCTGTCGGCGGCCGGGGCTGTTTTTCTCCCATTCATCAAGCAGTTGCTTGACTTGCTGGCGTTGCAATCCGTCCTGTGACCCGCACAGATCGCAGGGGATAATCGGGTAATCCATGGCGCGGGCAAAGCGGTCGCAATCTTCCTCGGCGACATGGGCAAGGGGGCGATACAAAAACAGGTCTCCCTCTTCGTTTACCAGTTTCGGGGGCATGGTCGCGACGCGCCCGCCGTGAAACAGGTTCATGAAAAATGTTTCCAGAATGTCGTCGCGGTGATGGCCCAGCACCACGGCTGAACACCCTTCTTCGCGGGCGATACGATACAGATTGCCACGGCGCAGGCGCGAACACAGCGCGCAATAGGTGCGCCCCGCTGGCACCTTATCCTTAACGATGGAATAGGTGTCCTGATATTCGATCCGGTTTGGCACCTGCATCTGTTCCAGAAATTTCGGCAGCACGGTGGCGGGGAAATTTGGCTGGCCCTGATCCAGATTGCAGGCCAGCAAATCGACGGGCAACAACCCGCGCCATTGCAATTCATGCAGCACCGCAAGCAGGGTATAGCTGTCCTTGCCCCCGGACAGGCAGACCAGCCATTTCGGACGCGCTGCGCCCGGTTCGATCATGCCGTATTGTTCGATCGCCTCGCGGGTGTTTTGCACGATACGTTTGCGCAGCTTTTTGAATTCGGTGGTTTTGGGGGCGCCGTGAAACAGCGGGTGGATGTCGTTTTTATCGGTGTCCAGCATGGTGCGCGCCTCGGTAAGGGATGGTTCTGGATAGCCAATGTATTATGGATGATCAACGGGCGGCGCGGGGTTTTCGGGATCGGGAACGGGGTCATATCCGTCGCTGCCCCATGGGTGGCAGCGCCCGATTCGCCGCACGGTCAGAATGGTGCCGCGAATCCCGCCGTGTTTTTCCAATGCTTCCAGCGCATAGGCCGAGCAGGTGGGCTGAAACCTGCAATTATGCCCGACCCAAGGCGAGCCAAGCAGGCGATAGGCGCGCACGGGCAGGGCGACAATATGGGCCAGCGGGGTCATTTGCGCCGCTTGGGGGGGCGCGGCGGCATGGTTTTGCCCTGATGCAGTTGTGAAATGGCGCGTATCAGGTCATTTTTCAGCGATTCAAAGGGTTTATCAGCCGTGGCACCGGCCCGCCCGATCAGCACGTAATCCCATCCGGCAAGCCCGTGCTGCGGAAGAACCAGCCGCGCAACTTCGCGCAGACGGCGTTTGGCGCGGTTGCGCGCCACGGCATTGCCGACCTTTTTCGAACAGGTAAAACCGACGCGGATTTCGCTGTTATCCTCGTCGTTGCCACGTTTGCGGGCCTGCACCATCATGGAACCCGTCCCCTGACGTCCGGCCGTGGCCGCACGCAGAAATTCAGAACGATTTCGTATGGTTACCAGTTTAGGCAGCACGATATTTAATATTCCATCCAGACAAGCAGAAGCCGCCGGAGGCCTGATCCCGCCGCTGGCTATACCAGCTTTGGGGGCCTCCGGCGGCGTCATTCTGTCAGGCCAAGGCTGCGCGCTTATGCGCTCAGCGACTTGCGGCCCTGTGCGCGACGGTTGTTCAGGATTTTACGGCCGGCTTTGGTTGCCATGCGCGAACGAAAACCGTGGCGGCGCTTGCGAACCAGGTTCGAGGGTTGGTAGGTGCGTTTCATCGCTCCGTCTCCGATTTAATATGCCTGCTGTGGCATCTATGGCGTCAGGTACGGGAACAGATGCGGAATCGCCCAGTACCCGGATATTGGAAGCCCGCTCTATAGGGGGGGATGGGGTATGTGTCAAACCTCTGCAACGGTTTTGTCACAAAATTCGCCTCGGGGCGCGGTGAAATGTTACAGGGGCGCGGGAAAACCCGATAAACAGCCCGCAAATGGTGTCCGCAGGTAAACAGATGATCAACCACCCGTGAGGAGGCTAGGCGCGGGCCGCCAATCGGTGCATCTGTAACGCATGGAACAGATCAATCACAACAGGGCGCTGTCACGCAGCGGCCAAAAGGAACATCAGCATATGAGCGCGCAAGTCAAAGGCGGGTTGGCCCGCAAACTGCCGCTGCTTGCGGTGTTGGCGGGGGCGGTTGTCGGGTTTGTCCTGCTGCGCGATACCCTGAGTTTCGAGGCACTTGCGCGGCACCATGATGCGTTGATCGCTTACCGTGATACGCATTATGCGCTTAGCGTGGCGGGGTTTATCGTGGCCTATGTGGTGATTGTCGGGTTTTCCCTGCCCGGTGCCACCGTGGCCACCCTGGCGGGCGGGTTTTTGTTTGGCGTCTTTCCCGGAGTGGCGTTCAATGTGATCGGGGCGACCCTGGGCGCGACGGCTATTTTCATGGCGGCGCGTTGGGGGCTGGGGCAACAACTGGCGGCGAAAATGGATGCCAGTGACGGGCGCATTGCGCGCATCAAACGCGGCATTGATCAATCGCAATGGTCTATGCTGTTCCTGATCCGGCTTGTGCCGGTGATTCCCTTCTTTGTGGCGAATCTGCTGCCTGCTTTGGTGGGGGTGCCGCTGTCGCGTTTTGCGATTTCGACCTTCATCGGGATCATTCCGGGGGCATTGGTGTTTACCTCGGTCGGGTCTGGTTTGGGCGCGGTGTTTGCCCGTGGCGAAGCCCCCGATCTGGGCGTGATATTCGAACCGCAGATCCTGTGGCCCTTGCTGGGGTTAAGTGCGCTGGCCCTGCTGCCCATCATCATCCGCGCCCTGCGCACCAATAAGGACCCGCTGTAATGCAACAGATTGAAACCGATGTTCTGGTGATTGGCGCGGGGTCTGGCGGGTTGTCCGTGGCCGCCGGTGCGGTGCAAATGGGCGCGCGTGTGGTGCTGTTAGAGGCCGCAGAGATGGGCGGCGATTGCCTGAACCACGGCTGCGTGCCGTCCAAGGCATTGATCGCATCGGCCAAGCTGGCACAGGCGCGCCGCAAGGGGGGCGATATGGGTGTCGCCCCGGTGGAACCACAGGTCGATTACGCCGCGGTGATGGATCATGTTGCAGGCGTGATCGCGGGCATCGCGCCCCATGACAGTCAGGACCGTTTCGAAGGGCTGGGATGCACCGTGATCCGCGCCTATGGCCGTTTCACCGGCCCCCAAGAGGTAGAGGCAGGCGATACCCGCATCAAGGCGCGCCGCATCGTGATCGCCACCGGATCGCGCCCCTTTGTGCCGCCGATTGACGGGTTAGGGCGGGACGGGCAGGGCGGCGTGCCGTTCCTGACCAATGAAACCCTGTTCGCCAATCGTGAAAAACCTGATCACCTGTTGATCATCGGCGGTGGCCCGATCGGCATGGAGATGGCGCAGGCGCATCGTCGCCTTGGCTGTTCTGTAACGGTGATCGAGGGGGCCAAGGCCATGGGGCGCGATGACCCCGAGGCCGCTGCCGTGGTGCTGAATGCCCTGCGCAGCGAGGGCGTGACGATTGCAGAGGATGCCAAGGTTTCCTCGGTTGCAGGCGCAGCAGGCGACATCACGGTAAATACCGAGGACGGGCGCAGTTTCCATGGCACCCATCTGTTGGTGGCCGTGGGGCGCGTGCCGTCCATCACCGGGCTGGATCTGGAAAAGGCGGGTATTGAATACGATAAAAAGGGCATCAAGGTCGACGCCAGCCTGCGCAGCAGCAACCGCAAGGTCTACGCCATTGGCGATGCGGCGGGCGGGCTGCAATTCACCCATGTGGCGGGATACCACGCCGGCGTGGTGATCCGGTCGGCCGTGTTGGGCCTGCCTGCCAAGGCGACGGATGCCCATATCCCCCGCGCCACCTATACCGACCCCGAACTGGCGCAGATCGGGTTGACCGAATCCGAAGCCCGCGAACAATACGGCGACAGGTTGGAAATCGCCCGTTTCGACATGGGCGAAAACGATCGCGCCCGCGCCATGCGCATCACCAACGGTTTCGCCAAGGCGATGGTGGTCAAGGGCAAACCCGTGGGCGTCACGCTGGTGGGCGAAGGCGCGGGTGAACTGGCCGCGCTGTGGTCCATGGCCATTGCCAATGGCACAAAGATGTCGGGTATCTCGTCCATGGTCGCGCCCTATCCAACCCTGTCGGAAATGAACAAACGGGTCGCGGGCGCCTATTTCACCCCCCGCCTGTTTGAAAACGATTTTCTGAAACAGGTGGTTCGATTTGTGCAAAGGTGGTTGCCATAACGCTGCGCGAACCTATCTCCCTGCCGGAGGGTTGATGTTAAATACACTGTCGGGCCGATTTCTGATCCTAACCACCATCTTTGTCATGTTGGCAGAGGTGCTTATTTTCGTGCCCTCCATCGCGCGTTTCCGCGAGGATTACCTGCTGTCGCGGCTGGAACGGGCGCAGATCGCATCGCTGGCGCTGTTGGCCGACGATATGATCGGCGCTGATCTAGAAGAAGAGCTGCTGCGCAACGCCGAGGTGTTCAACGTGGTCCTTCGCCGTGACGAGGCGCGCCAGTTGATCCTGTCATCCCCCATGCCGCGCCCGATTGATGCCACGTTTGATCTGCGCGAAGGCACCGCCGTGGTGCTGATACGCGATGCCATGGCGCGGCTGTTCAACCGCGAAAATCAGGTGATCCGCGTGATCGGCAACCCTGTCCGCGAGGCAGGCCTGCTGATCGAGGTGACGATGGAAACCGCGCCGCTGCGCATGGCGATGATCGACTATGGTTTGCGCATCTTGTTGTTGTCGGCGGTGATTTCGGTGTTCACTGCGGTGCTGTTGTTTCTGGCGGTGCGCGCATTTCTGGTCACCCCCATCAAGGGCGTGGTGCAGGCGATGCGCGAATACGCCGCCCACCCCGAAGACGGGCGCAACATGATCATACCAAAGGCAGGCGTGCGGGAATTGCGGCAAGCCGAAGAGGCATTCGCCGCCATGCAGGTGCAGATCACCAGCGCGTTGAAACAAAAGGAACGACTGGCGCAATTGGGCGGTGCCGTGGCCAAGGTCAGCCATGATCTGCGCAATATCCTGACCTCGGCCCAACTGTTCACCGACCGGATCGAAATGTCCGAAGACCCCAGCGTGCAACGCATGGCCCCCAAGCTGGTGAATTCGATCAGCCGTGCGGTCAACCTGTGCGAATCCACGCTGGCGTTTGGCAAGGCCGAAGAGCCGCCCCCCCGCCTGACCCGCATCCATCTGGCCGATGTGGTAGAGGATGTGCTGGACAGCGAACGCATTGCCCTGGGTGACACCGACAACATCAGCCTGTCGGATGATGTGCCCGCCGCCATGGTTTTGCGCGCCGACCCCGAACAAATATACCGCGTGATTTTCAACCTTGTGCATAATGCGCGTCAGGCCCTGCAACAATCCGGCAAGGGCGGTGAAATCAATGTTGCGGGCCGCGAGTCAGAAGAGGCGTGGATGATCCGTATATCCGATACCGGCCCCGGCCTGCCGCCACGCGCGGTCGAACACCTGTTCACCGCATTTCAGGGCGGTGTCAGCAAGGGCGGCACCGGCTTGGGGCTGGTGATCGCGCAGGATCTGGTGCGCGGCCATGGCGGCGAGCTGTCGCTGGTGTCGACAGGTGGCAGCGGCACGGTATTCGAAATTCTGCTGCCGCGTGGCACCGGGTTGCCTGACTGAGCACAGCAGGACATTTGCGCGCAAATCAGCGGCGCGGATGTCGTAAGGTCAATCCGGCGTTTCACGACAACGCGCATTTTTTCCCAATTGCCCCCTTGCGCATCCCGCAGCGTATGGCTAAACCCCGCCTCGACGGATTGGTAGCTCAGTTGGATAGAGTACTTGACTACGAATCAAGGGGTCGGGGGTTCGAATCCTCCCCAGTCCGCCACTCAATACGTGTAAGCTTCTGTTGTTAAGTATTATTCCAGAGCTTGGGTGAATTTGATCCCCCACTTGATCCCCCACGTCTTTCTGAATTTTGTTGGTGCGCTTCGGCAGCTCTTGAGCTCACGCTTACATATATTTGGCAACAAGGGCGGATTGTGGGCTGACACTGTGGTCTGCACGAATGGCAGCTATGCGCAGAAAGCGGTCTTTGCAAAGTTTGGCGAACGGCCCGGAGCCGCCGTCCATCATCTGATCCCAAAGCTGCGGTCGCAGCCCACAAAGAGGTCATTGGCGGCACCGTCCAGACCCCCTCCCGGCTCTGCACCTAGGGTTCGATACCCTGACTGTAGCCATCAAGGCAGGCCCAATCCTTGGGTGCCGCTTTCTGACCGAGACGGGCGATTACATGAAAATCGGCCACATGCTCCGCCTCGGCGGCGGCACGGTGCGGTTGACCGATACGGATGGCTCCATCGTCACGGCGACGGGTGAGGTCATCACCTATTCCGCCGAGACCGCGCACCTTTTCGAACAATCCGCCACCAAGACCATCGCCTTTCACGGCAATACCGTGCTCAAGGAACAGGCGGCGCAAGGATGGCAGACCTATAACTTTGCTTGCGCGTGCGCAAAGGTTGAGCAGTTGGCCGCATAGGTCGGGTATTCCTGACTTTACCCCCCCCCTCTAAATACCACCATAAATTTGCTTAACGCGCTTTGTGGTTTTATCGTTTCGGGTCAGGGGTATCGAAATGCGCCGGAAAATCTCTCTAGTCACCAATCACGCATTCCCCGCACAGCCCCGGGCTATGAAACCCGCTTGCCTTGTAATAAGGAGCCTCATTCTTTGCAGAAAATAACCGCCCTTTTCGCCCTCGCGCTTGGCCTTGCCGCCTGCGGCCCGGCACCGGAGAACGATCCGATCTATCAGGCCCTCAAAGCGAACCCACCAACAGAAATACCGGCCAAACACCTGCCCAAATTGCGACGCGGAGCCTTCGCCTGCGATATCTATAACGAGGGTCAGGCCAACCAATACATGACGTGCTGGTGGCCCGCAGACCGTTCTGATCCTCCTGTTGCCGTGCTCACATATTATGGCCCAAGCCTGAGCAGCCCTCGTCCGGAGCAAATCACCGTTCCCGGAGGAGAGCCGGTTACCGATTTTTTGCTAGTTAAATAAAGGTAATCAACATGCCGATCACAAATCCTGCTCTTTTGGACGTTTATGCTATTCTTGCCGAACGAGCATACTTCGAAACGGCATCTACGCCGGATGTTGCGGCTGGAACAAACGGCGGCACCTACTCAGAGCTGCAATTTTCAATCGACGACGAGTTGCTCGTACCAACCATCGACCACCCAACCGGCTTTCAGGGCCGCGCGTTCTTCAACGAGACGACAAATGAATTGGTGATCGCCTTCACCGGCACCGAGGGGCTGAGGCCCGACAACATGAGCGCCGAAGAATTCCTGCCCGATGTCATCGCCGACCTCGCCCTCGCATGCCCAAAGGTTGGTCAGTCGGCCGCATAGGTCGGGTATTCCTGACTTTACCCCCCTCCTCTAAATACCACCATAGATTGGCTTAACGCGCTTTGTGGTTTTATCGTTTTGGGTCAGGGGTATCGAAATGCGCCGGAAAATCTCTCTAGTCACCAATCACGCATTCCCCGCACAGCCCCGGGCGATGAAAGCCGTCTGCCTCGCAATAAGGAGCCTCATTCTTTGCAGAAAATAACCGCCCTTTTCGCCCTCGCGCTTGGCCTTGCCGCCTGCGGCACGACACCGGAGAACGATCCGATCTATCAGGCCCTCAAAGCGAACCCGCCAACAGAAATACCGGCCAAACACCTTCCTAAATTGCGGCGCGGAGCCGTGGCCTGTGACGTTTATAACGAGGGAAAATCTAACCAGTACATGACGTGCTGGTGGCCTGCTGGCATACCTGTGAGCGGTGTTCTCTACACTTACTATGGCCCCAGTCCACTCCATCCGCCGCACCCATCGCAGATTACGGTTCCAGGAGGGACCACGATAAAAACTTTTCGCAAAAACCCCCTGTAGAAAGTAGCATGATGACTATCATTAACCCGGTTAGCCTTAACGCATTCGCCGAAATGTCGCAGCAAACGTATTTCGAACCAACCAACTCGGACGGAAGTGTTTTTACTGGCAGTCTTGGATTTCCCGTTGCTGGTATTGACGGCAGCACGTACACAGAAATCACCCAGGTGATCGACCACCCAACCGGCTTTCAGGGCCGCGCTTATTTCAACAGTTCCACCAATGAATTGGTGATCGCCTTCACCGGCACCGAAGGGCTGACGCCCGACAATATGAGCGCCGAAGAATTCCTGCCCGATGTCATCACCGACCTCGCCCTCGCCGCAGCCGGCGCATCGCCGCGGCACATACGAATGGAAAACACATGGCAATGAAACGACTGCTCCCCCTATGCACCGCGTTTTCCCTGGCACTTGCCGCCTGCGGCCCGGCGCCGGAGAATGATCCGATCTATCAGGCCCTCAAGGCCAATCCGCCAACCGAAATACCGGCAAGGCATTTGCCGAAGTTGCGACGCGGACAATTCTCTTGTGATGTTGGGAACGAGGGCCGCCACAATCAATACATGATATGTTGGTGGCCTCAAACTTATAAACCAACCACACGAGCCACTCTTTCGTACTATGGACCAAGCGGTATTCGCCCCCCAAAACCATCAATGATAACAGTTCGTGGCGGAAAATCGATCACAGGCAACGTACCAGTAAAATAAGAGGTAAACATGACGATCTCAAACCCGGCGCTGTTGGACATTCTCGCGCAAATATCTGACTTGGCTTATGAACAAACCACATCGCCAACGTCATTGGGCGAATATCAAGAGCTACAGTTGGAAATCAACAATGAGCTGGTCGTACCAACCATCGACCACCCAACCGGCTTTCAGGGCCGCGCGTTCTTCAACGAAACGACAAATGAATTGGTGATCGCCTTCACCGGCACCGAGGGGCTGACGCCCGACAATATGAGCGCCGAAGAATTCCTGCCCGATGTCATCACCGACCTTGCTCTGACAGTAACAGGCAACTCGCTGCAAGGCGCGGCAGCTGTGGCTTTCATCCAGCAGGCCTATAACGCAGCGCTGCTGCGTGCTCCCTTTGGTAATTTCGAAATCGTTTACACGGGCCATTCGCTGGGCGGGTTTCACGCGCAAACCGCCAGCGCGGTGGCTGCAGCGATCAACCCCGCGTTGGAAGGCGAGGTGGTGGTGTTCAACTCCCCCGGTGCGGGCGGGTTTCTGGGACTGCCGAATGAAAACAGTTTCCCCCCGGAAAACTACACTTATATCTATTCCAACCCCGATGACTGGGGCGCGATTGGCGGGCCGGTCCATAGCATAGGCAGACCGCTGTCTGACAATATCTACATCGTGCCGGGGGCCGAGGGGCATGGGCTGGTTACCAATGATGAAACAGGGCTGAGCAACGTTCTCGACGGCTCCATCGTGCCCCAGCTTGCCGATGACAGTATCTTCTGGCCCGTGAATGAGGTCATTCAGGGTATTGCGGCCTATGGGCTGGGTGAAGCCATCAACGCCTTGATGGACCTTTACGACGACGGCACGGTCACGCCCGACGGCATCGTTTCCGGCAGCGATGCCAGCGATCTGATCGACGCCAGCTATGTGGATGCCGATGGTGATCAGACTGGCGCGGGGGATGATTATGTGACCGGCGGTGCGGGCGATGATACGTTGCGGCCCACGGGCGGGGATGACACGGTCATTGGCGGCGATGGGGACGATGTGATTTACGCCCATACCGGCCAAGATGTGATCGAGGGCAACGCCGGGAATGACACTCTGCAAGGCGGCGAAGGCGATGACACCCTGACCGGCGGGGCCGGTGCCGACTGGATCGACGGCGGTGACGGGCTTGATTACGCCAGCTATGCGGATGCCAGCGCCGGGGTGCGGCTGGACCTGTTGGGGCTGGTTGCTACGCTTGGCGATGCGGCGGGAGACACTGTCCAGAACATCGAAGGCGTGATCGGATCAGACCACGATGACACGCTCTATGGCGACAATGCCGCCAACCACCTGATCGGAGGCTTGGGAGATGACAGGCTCTATGGGCGCGGCGGCGGCGACACGGTGGATGGCGGTGCGGGCAATGACCGGCTGTTCGGCAATGGTGTTCAGGACATCATGATTGGCGGTGCCGGGGCGGATGTGTTCGGCTTTAATAATGAGGCTGACTCTCGCAATGGCATCGACAACCGCGACACGATTGTCGATTTCGAAACTGGCGTGGATGTGATCGACCTTGGCAATGTCGATGCCGATATCAGCACCGCAGAGGATGACAGTTTCACCTTCCTTGGCCTGACAGGCAGCTTCACCGGCAACGCGGGCGAGCTGCGCTATGCCCGATCCGTTGCCAATGATCTGACCCTGATCCAGATCGACACGGACGGCGATGCACTGGCCGACATGCAAATCGAACTCACCGGCCTGCACGACCTGACAGCAGGTGATTTCATCCTCTGACAGGGCTTGCCTTGATTGGTCGCAAAACAATGCCGGGCCAAATGGTCCGGCATTCTTGCGTTGTTTCGCGGTTACCCTCGACTGCCTTTCTCGCATTGCGTCTGTCCAGAACGCGCTGCCAAGTTTTCATCTGAATGCAGGCCGCAAGGTGCTGACGGAATGACGCAAAGTTGTGACGAACCGATACGCGAGCCGTGAACCTACTGGTAGCAAGTCCGTTGATCGAAAGTCCGCAATTCAGGTATTGGACGAAAGTCTCGCACCTGCAGCGAATGACGGCTTTCCGCCCGGAGGTGTCAATTGGTCATGTCCGCTATGGGCTGAAAGCGGACAGCTTCCCTACATTCAGCGAATCCTATCCTGCATTGAGGAAAGAGCGGCGGGTGCAAAACTGCAATCCCGCCGCCCATGTTGCTAATCCCGCTAATCTGCTAATCCATTAGGCTGTCGGCTGAACGATCTTGTAGGCAACTTGGCGTGCGCTTCCCCGTATCACAGCGCCAGTGTCCAAAGAGGCTAGCCACCCAGCATCAACAAGTGTTTTGAGCGCTCCCTTCACAGTCTTTAGCTCTCGCAAACTGTTAGGGCCAGACTGCACAACTTCACATGGAACAATGTCAGGGTGCTTCCACTTATCCAGCAACCAAACCCGCAAGAGTTCTGCCTTGGCGGTTTCTGCGGATATGATAGCCGCATCTTTAAGGCGCAAAGCTTCGTTCAAATAGAACTCTGCCAGATCCACGGCATCGGCCATAGTTGCGGCCTCAACCCTTGGCGCTTCAAGATCAGACCATAGCGTAAGAACCGCCGCGATCCTTGCCGCTTGTTCCGCTGCTTTCGATGCGTAGCCAGTGACGCCTTCATATTTGCCGCCACTACGCTGGGCTATCTCCACCCGATCCGAGAACTGAACCAACACTGCGCGTGCTTGCTCAGACAATGGCAAAACGCGTGGGGATAGTGCGCGTGTTTGTTCATCCATCGGCATTGCCGTTTCGAGAATGGCCGTTAGGCGCTTTGAGAACGCGCCCAGTGCAGTGGGGTTCGTGCATGTCTTGGCGTGCAGCCTTGTGCCAATGGTGCTGGGCGGTTCTGTTATCAAGAAGCGCGGCAAGAACCCAATATCGGTCGCAATTGGATCGGCCATGAAGTCGCGTAGCACCGCAGGTTGCGCCATAAGGTGAACGGCAAGCCTTCTGCCAAATAGAACCACAGAACCTTCGCCAGCGCGTGTGCGTTGGATTGGCTTGCCCTGCCACAGATCATTGAATGCCCCCAAGGTTTTGGTTCTTTGATCTTTCGACATCGCAAAGCCGCCTAGGAACTGCCCCCCTTCATCCGAGAACAATCCCAAGCTTGGCTGACCCTCTGCCAGTTTACGCACAAGCCCCTCGTAAGTAGGCTCTGAAACTGTGCGATCTGTAGACGCTGGAGGCATAGGCTCTGGGCCGAGCGCTTCCAGATCGGCCTTGGCCCCTGCTGCTTTGTCTTTGTCCTTCGACTTTCCACCGTTCAGGATAGACTTGCGTTGCGTATCCCCGAGCGCGACATTAGCGATCACAGTCGCATCTCCTAGGTCGTTTCGTGCCCGGGTGAACCGGCCGATGAACTGCAAGGTTATCGGATATCAGACCGGCCTCGCACCTTGCTGGATGAATTGTTTTCGGAAACAGCCGGGTTACGGTTCCGTTGGAGAGACTTTTGATGCAGTCGTCGACAGTCGATGTGCGTTCAGTCAAGAAGACTTCGTCGGCGTCGAAGGTGGCGGTGGTTTTTTGATCTACAAAAACAAACCGCCTTCCGTCGCTCGCTTCCCCCTTAACTCCCTGAACTCCACGTTGTGAAAACTGTGTTAATTTCAAACCGACCAAATGAGTCGGGGATGCGGTCTTCCTGAAAAATGCTGTACCTACCCGTCCCTCTAGAGCGGTTCTTTCGGGCACGTTGAAGTCAAATTTTTGGGAGAAGAGGTCTGCCATTGGAGCACTTTCTGGGGTTGTATTTCGGATTGTCCCAGCATTGCCTGAAAAGTGCAAATCTTGATGAGACACCGCCACCGGTCGCGGTGCGTTAGGGCCCACAGCTCTCCAAATGTTGCCCGCTATTCCCTGACCGAAATGACGATTCCTGTTGGCACGTTGCCAGACATGCCGGTACAATCTGGCTATGCAAAAGGAATTACGAGTAGTCGCGGACACCAACATTTTTTTCGAGTGCATGAAACCGGAAGATCTTCCTTGGGGAGAACTCCCGGGAGACCCGGTTGCCGTTCTGTTGACCAAGCCGGTCCTTGATGAGATCGACAAGCACAAGAAAGCCAATGGGCGGACGAGAGATCGCGCATTGGAGGTCTTCAAGCGGGTGCGGGGCATCCTAGAGGGGGGCATGGATGAGGTCGAGATTTGTGCTGCCGGCCCAAGAGTTGTCCTGCGGTTGGTGCCGAACACTCCTGTTGATCCGGATCTTGCAGGTGCCCTCGACTACTCCAAGAATGACGACCGGCTGATTGGAATTCTCTCGACGCTCCACAAAGCCGGTGGGTCTCCGGTAATGTTGCTGACACACGACACCGGGCCCGCGTCTTCTGCGAGCGGATTTGGATTGTCCTTCCAATTGGTGCGTGATCATTGGTTGCGTCCACCTCAACAGACCGAGGATCAAAAGGCCAAGGCTGCTCTCAAGGCGGAACTGGCGCGCTACAAAACACAAGAACCACGGATCATTGGTGAATTGCTGGAACCCCAGTCAAATCCGGTGAGCATCACGAGGCATCGGGACGTTGCCCTATCGAATGAGCAGATAGAAGTCGCGCTGGCAGCACTCTAAGAGAAGCATCCTATGCAGACCGTTTTTGATGCTCCGCCAGTCGAGACGAAACGTTATGTCACCGGACAGGTGGATGAAATCCGCTACGACCCGCCGTCCGAAGAGGAGATTTTGACCTACCAACAGACCACCTACCCAGAATGGCTTTCTAAGTGTCGCGGTGTTCTTGAAGGTCTTCACAAGCATCGAACACTTGGCGTGGAGCGGATTCCGGTGAGGATTGCGCTTCGCAACGACGGAAGCCGCCCAGCCCTGAACGCCTTCGTTTCGTTCCAATGTGAGGGCGAATGCCGTCTGTTTCGGGTCGACGACGACATTGAGGACGCAGATGAGGGGGACAGCTCAGAGGATGGCTCGACACAACGCCTGACAAGGAGTCTGCCGAAACCACCGGAGCCGCCATCGTTCTCTCGATCGGTTCGAACCATTCAAGAAGCTCCCCCAAAGGCCAGCGTTCAGAAGGGGATAGTTATCGCGACGCTTGGTGTCGGCAGTGAACTGGAAAAGCAAATTGCATCGCTCTCAGCCAATCAGCGCTTAAGAGAGAAAGCCCTTGGTCCGTTTCACAATAGCGGGATTGCAGCGGCCCTCGGAAAGTCGGATCCGTTTGGTGAGGCACTCCGATCTAGCCTTGTGACCCAAGCCCCTTCACGTCTGTATGACATTCGTACCTTGGATCCGATTATTCCCAGACTGCCGACTGCCCACGACCCGGAGGCATTCTACTACAAGAGATGGCCGGTAGGACAGGCTTGCCGAAGGGGTGGGCTAGCCTGTGATCGTTGGCGTCACCAATCCGAAACAGAGGTCTTCGAATTCGAGGTGATCTTGTCCGGAGAAGAAACCTCGAACGGGGTGTTGGTCTGCAACGTTCATGCCGAAAATATGACCATTCCATTTGAACTAAAGGTGCCGATGCGACGTGAGATCATTGATCGTGACCTTCAGGACGATCTGGAGTTCTTGATCGAAGAGTGTTGATCAGAACAGTCTTGCTGTCAACTTCCGGTCAGCTGTGTGCGGTATACATTAATCCGACACCCCGTTCCGAAATCAACGCAGCTTTGGACCGATGCTTCTTCGAACGGTCGGCCGAGCTTACAACTATTGCCGCCCATTGGGTCAGAAATGCTTGACGTTTGGGTCAGAATTGCATGACGTGGTGGAGGCATTTCTATAGGTTTTAGCCATCGATTGAGTCAAAGGTTCGTGACGTTCCACAATACGCCCAAACTTCTGTTTTTAAATATTATTACAGAGATTGGGTGAATTTGATCCCCCACGTTTTTCTGGAATATGTTGGAGCGCTTCGGCAGCTCTTGAGCCCACGCTTACATATATTTGGCAACAAGGGCGGATTGTGGGCTGACGCTGTGGTCCGCACGAATGGCTGCTATGCGCAGATAGCGCCCTTTGCAAAGTTTGACCCGCTTCCCGACAGCGGACCTTCGTGCAGACAGCGGCAAACAGCAGCTTAGAGCCCATATTGACGGGTGCTGCGACTAGAATGGACGACAGCTTCGACGCCCCGCTGAAGGAGCCGCCTACCGTCAGCCTTTGTCCGACGCTAGGCGGCGTGTGAACCACAGCGCAATCAGGATCAACAGTCCGCCGAGCAGGAACGTGATCTGCAATCCATCGACCATTGCACCGTAGGTGGCGTCCTCAATGGTGGTGCTTCCGACGCCGGCTGAGAAAACGGCTCCCATGACAGACCCACCGGAGATGAGGCCGATGTTTCGCGACAGTCCGAGCAGACCTGACACCGCGCCGCGTTGGTCGGCGGAAACGTCTGCCATCGCCATCACGTTGTTGGCGGATTGAAACATCTGGTATCCCGGTGTCAGGATCGCGATTGCGACCAGCATCCACAGGCCGGATGCGAGGCCGCAGAACAGGGATGCAAGCGAGAACAGGGCGAGACCGATCACAAGCATCCGTTGCCGGCCGAAAACGTCCCCGAGCCGACCTGCGATGACAACGAAAAGCGTCATCGACGCCAGATAGGCGATGACGATCCACTGGACCTGATGGAATGGCACATCAAAGACCAAAGCGAGTGTCGGAAGCGCGATATTGGCGATGCTGGTTCCCAGCGAGGCAAGTATCATGGACATGGAAAGGCACAGCAACGCCACGCGCCGCCCAGTCTTTGTTTCGGGTGATTGGGCTGCCTTCATCTGTGTGCTCCACTTGCCAGAATCGCTATCGACAGTCACTCTACGAGTTCAAGCTAACTTGAGGTCAAGCATGAAACTTCTCGATATCGGTGAGGTGTCGCGCAAAGCCGGTATCCCGGCGTCAACACTGCGCTACTACGATGAAATAGGCCTGAGTTCTTCGGTCGGGCTGAGGTGCCCCTAGTTTCCT
>JBOEGO010000025.1:0-76924 GCA_050633465.1 Paracoccaceae bacterium
TACAAATCTAGGGGCACCTCATTGGCTACGCAAGGCCGTTGTTAGTCACACATTCGGGCGTTATAAGACTTCTTTTAGCCCAGCCGAATGCATTGATCCCGAATGCTGTTCCGCTAGAGATGTCCTTGAAAAATGTATCGACCGTGAGGCGTTAGCTGAATTCTTTTGGCAATCAGATGAAATTCCTCAGAGCGGACTCGATGGACGCGCGGTTTCCAGATCGCCTGCGCGATGGAATTGCGTCCTGAAAGTTTTGCCGATCAATTCGCACCTTCAGACCAATCCGCTTCCGCATCTTAATGCAAGTCGTCGTGCGGCACCCAGATCAATGCTAAAGTAGCGCTGGAAGCGACCATTCGCGGCACTAGGCTCGAATGGCCGCAAAGGGCCGGCTAACGTCATGGCGCACTGTTTGGTCGCTCTCTAATTTGGCCGCGGGTCAGTATTGCAAATGAAGCAATGCGTGTTCAAGCATTGGCGTGGGCTTGCAGTTAGAGCTTTCGGTGAGTGAATTGCTGAATCTGAAACTGTAGGGACACGGGTTCTACGCATTGAAATATCCGGCCCCAGTCCGCAGATGCGCCGCTGTCACAATCCGAAAGATCAGTATAAATGCGGAATTGAATTGAAAGTTGCTATGCCTACACGTCTCGCAGTGCCTTGGATGTGATCTTTTAAGATTGGGAGCGGTGACTTGATAGAGTTGGATAAAGGCATTTTGGGTAACGTATGACGAGTCCTTTCATTGTAGCATTGGTCGCCACCCACGATCGTCAGCAATTTCTGCTCAATCGTTCGTTGCCCAGTATTCTTGGGCAAAGCCGATCTGCAGATCAACTCGTCATCGTCGATGATGCTCCTTGGTCAGGGTGTTCTGGTGGTGTTGCGTCATTGGCACCTCATGCTGCCTACCTCTACAATCGGAGGACGCCAGCGTTGGCGGGGGCGCTGAACACGGGCATTGATCACCTCGCGCGTCTGTATCCGGTTCCGTCTGAAGTGTTCGTGGCTTTCCTCGACGATGACGATTCCTGGATGACGGGACATTTGGCTGCCGTCGAAGGTCGTCTGCGAGAGGGCGCGGAGGTCGTTGCGACGACGTTCGAGCGATTGGAGGACATTGGTCCGGCTCGCAGTGTCACTCCACCCGAGGTGCCAACAGCAGCATTATTTCAAGAGGGTAATCCTGGCGTGCAGGGTTCAAACCTTATCGTTAGGCTCGATCTTCTTCTCGAAGCTGGGGGCTTTAACGAGGCGCTTCGCTCCTGCACCGATCGTGATCTGATGCTTCGTCTGTTGCGGCGACCCAACTTGCAATACGCAATCACCAAGTCGCCAAGCCTACGACATCACGCAACAAACAAATATGATCGCCTGTCGCAACCGGGCTCTGCCGCCAAAACCGAGGGATTGGAGGTCTTTACTCGGCTGCATGGTCCGCTGATGACTTCTCCTATACGGGCGGCGCATTTGGCACGCGCCGAACGGCTTTTTGGCTGGGTGCCGGGTGCAACCCCGACGGCGCCTGATGTTTGCGTCGCGCATCCGATACCGACCGATTGCCAGACGCCTCACCTGGTGATCGGTATTATCGTGGATGATCGCCGGATTGCCTCGGCGGGACACCTGCTGGCGGACATTTCCGCGCATGTCATTGCAGAAGGGCTTAGCCCGCCCGACATTCTCGTTCTGGAAAATCGGCCCAAGTTTGTCGACCCCGCCCCGATGGCCGACTTGGTTGAAAGGCACCGCGCGAGTTTGCGCATTCACCATATTGATCACGAAACACTGCTAAGTTTGGCCACAGAAGGCGGGATTTCCATTGGCGCAGGACGCGCCTCCGTCGCCGACGCGCGAACAGTGTTGCAGGGTTGCCTGTATCACCTCGCTCTTAAGCGCCCCGGATGCATTGTCTGGATCTTGGATGATGATATGCGGCTCGACCCACTGGTTGCCGGGCCAGAAGGGTCGCGGTCCCTGCCTTTGGCTCTTGGAGAGTCGCTGAGACGGATGAAGGCAACGGGTGCCGCTGTTTGCATCGGCCCCTACACAGGTGCCCCCCCGTTACCTGCAGTGGCTTCGGTGCGCGGGCAACTCGTTGATCTCATGTGGAACCTCCGTCGTTTGGCATCGCTGCCGCCGGATGACCGGCTGCCTGATGCCGTGCGGCATAACGCTTGGTTGCGGACAAACCGGCACGACTATTATTACGACCTGTCGCGAAGCCAGACTGACCGCCTTGAAACACCTTTCGCGCTTGAAGCCGCGTCTCCGGACGAGACCTGCGCGCAGGCACTCGATCGGCTCTCCCATATGATCCCGAGGATCCTCGCCGGAGAGGCTCCGCTGCGGCCCTTGCTTGTTGATCCGTTCGAAATGACGAGTTTTGTGCACCGCCGTGCGCTGCAACGTGGCGGAAACACCTTCATCCTTGATCCCGAAGCGTTGGCAGATCTGCCGAACGAGGCCCCCTTGGTACGGGGGCGGAGGACACGGCGCTCGGATATGATGTGGTGCCTTCTGCAGGAGCGACGTTGCAAAAGGCAAGTGATCTCGGTGCCGGTCCCGGTACGGCAGGACCGTACCGATCTGCCTGTGCCCGAAAAACTTGACCTCGATCTCATTGCCGATGACATCCGAGGTTACGCAATTGCCACTGCGCTCAGCGAGAATTGGGGCGATCCGGTGGCGGTCGCAACGGCCTGCGCCAAGTTTGAACAGGAGCGGTTGGCGGCCTTGCACCTGACGTTCCATCGAGTACGCGGTATCGCGCGAGAATTGGAGGGCTGGTGCCGCTCAGGAGCGTTGCCCGACGTCTTGACGGTCAGGCTTAGTGAGCAGGCACGCAAGCTCAGGGACATGTTTCAGGACCATCACTTCCGCAAGGTGGAAGAGGCCGTCCGCGATCTTGGCGCGACCGAAGTGGGCAACTTTCTTGAAGGGATGGAGGCCAGGATCGCGGCCCATTCCAGCTGGGTCCATGGCTCGACGCAGATACCCGACCTACTTATGCAGCAACGTGCCGATACTGCGCGTGTCGCTGTCGCGGCGGCGATCGGGACGAATGGTGCGCTGCGTTATCTCGGCCAGGGCGGAGAGGGCGTTGTCTTTACCGATGGCCGTCATAGATGGAAATTGTTCGACCGTTGGACCGATACGCAGGCGGCGGCAGCCGTCCCGGTTCTCCAACGTTTTGTAGCAAATGACATCCAAGGCGCAGCGCTCAAAACACCTCTTTCGCTGAGGCAAACCCCTGTGGGCTGGCTGTTGCAGATGCACGACGAGGTGACCGAGCCTTGGCCCGGTGGCCATGGTCCCGGTTTGGTCGCGCTTCTGGCAGATCTGCATCGCGCTGGGCTGGCGTGTCGCAACCTGCACCCGAAGAATTTGCGGGTGGTCGGGGAAACCGTCCGTTTGATCGATTTCGGGGCGGATCTGGTGCCACTTGATGACGCCAAAGCCGAGGGTGTTGAGTTCCTTCGGATGTGCCGCCGCGCGTGGCTATGCTGGCGCTGGTTCTGGCGTTCGGATTTGGATGACTTGATGCGTCAGTCCATCCACACTGATGATCTTGCCGAACTCTCTGGCTATGAAGGGCTTGTGCGCGCCGTGCAAGAAGTCCTCTGTCTGCACAAGGAGCCAGATCCGCTTCTCGAACGTGCGCTTGCCCTTGGACCGACGCGGATTCTCGACTACGGCGCGGGCAAAGGCAAAGAAGCGGCAGCGTTGGCGCGCTCGGGTGCCTCCGTCGTAGCATGGGATCCTGACCCAGCGGTCGCAAATCGACTTTCTGCGTTAAGTGAACTTGGGGTCTTGCGGACGGAGACAGCAGAGGCGGCTGTGACGGCCGGACCGTACGATCTTGTGATTTGCCGCCGCGTGGCCTGTCTTCTCGAGGATGAAGCGCTCGACCAGCTTCTTGGCGATTTGCGTCGCGCAGCCGCGCCAAACGGGCGGGTGCTGTTGGCTCTGTGTCATCCGGCCTATGCCCATCGGGTGCGGACCGCTGAATCCACTCCGATTTCAGTTCCATCGGATGACTGCCCCGCGCATTGGTGCAAGCGCGTAAATGCAACCGGGCGGATACTGAAAGAGGTGCTGCGAAGCGAGTCTTCGTTGCGCCGACGTCTTGGCCGCGCTGGGCTGAGGGTGATTGGGCGTGCTGAGCGGCAGTGCATCGATCTTGATCGCTTCGAGATGGTTTCTGATCTGCTTGTCATTGAGCTAGAGGTTGCGCCGATCCCGAAGACTGCTTTGTTGATAAAGGCCTGCGCGATGGACGCCGAGGCGCTGGAGCCGCATGTCTGCGACATGTTGGCGGTGTTTGAAAAGCAAAGCGCGATCCTGGAAACTGTTCTAACACTCGACAACCGTCAATCCGGCTTCCTGCGTCCCCACGCAAAGGGCGACCTCGATGCTTTGCGGGCCGCGGCGATACGGCTTCTGGATGCCGGGCTGATCGATAGTGTTGTCGAGGCACCCAGGGATCCAGATCAACTGCGCGCCTTGAACCTTCTGTGGTTCGGGCTGGATGTCGCAGCCACTCACAGCGTAGGAGGTGCGGCAACTGCCGCACTTCTGACAGGCTTCGAGGCGTGCAGCGCACGGCGTGTCTTGCATGCTGACCTCGACATGATGATCGGCGTATCAGACCCCTCAGTCGATGTGCTCACTGAACTCTCTGCCGTACTGGATTCGGATCTGGAAGCGGTCACCGCAAGTTTTCCGGTCGCCGGAACGGAGCCACGGCCATGGACCTCCGAGAATGACGGCCTACCATGGCGGGTCGAGAGCCGTCTGGGTCTGGTGGACATGACGCGTATGGAGAGACTTCTTCCCTTGCCGAACTTCGATGAAGGTGGCGCCCCGCAACTGTCTTGGCATCGCGCCCTTGATCGGAAGGTGGCAATCGGCGCCGCGAAATCGGTGCGTGGCGGTGGTGGCGCGTTCTGCGTTCATCCACCGAATGCCCGCAAATCCGACATTGCTGCATGGGAGGAAGTCCGGATGTCGATCGCACGCGGACGTGTGCCGCCGGTGCAGCGCAACCAGGTTGAATGGACAGGTACGCTCGCCGAATGGCGCGGTCCCGAACGGCACGAGCGTTTCGTGTTTGTGATCTGCGGCCGCAACGTTCCGCCCGAACGGTTCCGGCGTTGCTGGGACTCGGTGTTGCGCCAGAACAGTAGCAACTGGGGGGCGATCGTCGTAGACGATGCCTCTGAGCCCTGGATTGGAGATGAAGTAGCGCATCTGCTCGCGCCATTCGCGGACCGCGTCACCTATTTGCGGCGACGGCGGCGGGGCGGGCTTCTGGCATGCACCGCGCATGCAATCAGGCATGTCTGTGCACACGGTGACCAAGTGATCGTAACTCTTGATGCAGATGACCATTTAATCGGCACAGACGTGCTGAGCCGCCTCGCGATAGCCTATGATCAAGGTGCCGATCTGACCGTCGGCTCAATGCTGCGCACCGACAAGGCGACCGTATACCCTGTTAAGTTCAATGACCTTCAAGCCAATCGTGGCGGTAATGTCTGGCAACACCTGCGCAGCTTTCGCAAGTCGCTGTTCGATGCGGTTCCAGAAGATCTGCTGAAACTTGACGGAGACTATGTCGAGCTGGCATCGGACTGGGCCTTCATGCTGCCGATGGTGGACCGGGCGGTGCAGCCGCATTGGATCCGTGAGAACCTGTATTTGCATGAACCAGGCGAGGTGAGAAATTCGGAGCGCGCCGCTGAGCGAGAGGCGATCATTGCGCGCCTTGTGGCTCGTTTGATGAAGGATGGTGAGAAATCATGACTGTTTCACAGCAACGCCATATCGTTTCGGTGATCGGAAACGCGCGGCTTCCAAAAGGCGATAGGAGGCTGGCGCTGGCGCATGAGACCGGGCGTTTGCTGGTGGATCACGGTTATGCCGTGATGACAGGGGGCATGGGCGGCGTAATGAATGCCGCGTTAGAGGGTGCACGCATGTCGTCTGCTTGGTCTACGGGTTCATGCATCGCCCTGCTCCCAGGCAGCGATCCCGGGCACCCCCTGGTCTCGAAAGCCGCAGATCTGGTAATCCCCACCGGGCTGGATCATGCACGCAACCAGATCGTCGCTCAATCGCACGCCGTCATCGTGATTGGGGGAGGGGCGGGCACTTTGACCGAAATGGGGTTCGCCTGGATCCACAAGCGTTTGCTGATCGCTTTCCGTTGCGAAGGGTGGAGCGGACGCCTTGCGGACGAGCGAGTCGATACACGTACCCGATATCCTGAAATCGCAGATGATCGCGTATACGGGATAGATACTGCGCAAGAGGCTATTTCCCTGCTTCGACAGCTTGGCCCTGAATACGCTGCGCGGCATCGAAAAATTGCGGCGGAATGATCCATGAAACTTTTTGAGGCTGTGAAGCGCTCGTCTTGCCGGACCTCTCAGCGCACCAGACAGCGTTGCAAAGAAAGGCGCCGGCCTCGGTCGCAATAGAAACGACGAGCTCGAAGATGCCATCGAACGTCACGGGCCTACTGTGAAAATGCAAGTAGGTTAATTTTGCCGCACATAGGTCACATAGAAGTTCTTCAGCATGCGGTGCTCCTGTAAGCGGTCGCCCAGGCTGAACCCGTCACGTCGCATGGGCGCTTGAAAAATATCCAGACCGCGATCCAGAACGATTTTCCAGCCGGTATCAGTGACGATATCTCTGGAATGAGCAGTCCCCGAACCATCAAATGCCCAGGTGAAATCAACGCCCGAACCAATGCATGCCTCGGTAATGCTCTCCAGCAATTCGCGTTGCTTTTGCACGTTTCCGTCATCAGGCCCGGTGACAAGATGGATGGCCACTTGATCTTCCAACGCCTTGCGTTGAATGACCATTTCGACGAATTCCATCATGTTCTTGATCTGGTAAAAATAGCGAATGTAAGGGTCTGTCACCACGATCCGAGATGCACCGTCCAGGTAGGGTCCGAACAGTTTATCGTAGCTGATGCCCTTTCGGTTTTCGGCGAATACGTGGTGACCCTCTTCGGCGCGCGGCTTGGCGGTTTTTGAGGTAACCGCAGTTTCACGCGACTCATGTTCGACTTCGATGACGTCATCATCGACAGCATCGGTGGATTGATCCTGCTGCTTCGGATCTAAGGCAGGTTTCAGATAGTAGAATTGGGGGAACTCTTGCTCTTCGACGGTCTGGACACGCCGCTTTCCCCCGTCAGAGCCAGTGTAGAAGAAGTCCACATCTGGGTAGGTCGCATCGATCCGAAACAGTTGGTCCTTTACGCGCTTTCGGCTTTCAAGTGCGAGCTGCAAGAGCTCTTCAACGTCATCGGCTGTTTCCTCTCCGGCAGGGAAAATCACCTTCAGTAAGCCCGACATGGTTTTGTAGACGGCGTCCCGATCACGGGTCGAAATCTTCTCGCTGACTTTGAAATGCAGGTCCGGCCGGTTGGAGAAGTCTTCTTGGCGCAAATGGCGAAGGATCTCGGCGAGGTAGTCGACAATGAACCCGTAGCCAGTGGTGAACATCTCGCCTCGGATCACGTCGATCTCCCAGCCAGGCAGATATGCGTGGAGGCGGTCAATGAATGCAGAGTCATGGAACTGGGGCGGCAGGGCTTCGAACAAGTCACTGTTCTTGAGCATGAATGGCACATTGTGGTCTGTGTTGCCGACAAATGCGAAGCTCGCTTCGTTGCTTCACCCCCGCGCAAAGCGGTCCTTGAGCCACTGCGGAATCGACCCTCGCGCAGGTGGCGGGCGGCCATCGCCGTTCCTGACCCCAGGTCTTGGCCCTCCCGGTTGCGCTCCAACGGTCGTGCGCGGACGTTCGGTTGGTCGGCTCAACGGCCCGGTGATCCCGCGCCCTGTGGGATCCCACTGCGCGAGAACGATGTTCTTGCCGTGATCAGCCTCGGGCGGCGCGGTCTCGCTTTCAAACTCCCACAGCATCCCGCGCATCCCGAACAGCGGCGGGTCCAGCGTTTCAAGGTTGGCAAAGCGCGTCGGAGAGGGCACCTGATCGCCCGCATCGGCAACGGCGTAGCCCAGATGGGTGGACAGCTCGATATAGAGCAGCCGAAGCTGGTTGTTCGGTTCACGCTGCGCTGTGTTCAGCCGGTAGAGCAAGTCGTCAGGGCCAACGAAGGTGTTGTCAGCGAGCCCCGACATGCACCCGTAACGGAACTTTTCACCTATGCTGGCCCGAAGTCAAAGCCAACGGCGCTTATAAGGCTGGCCGCATGTGATCACGGCGTATGGTTTATGGAGGTGCCTTGGGCGTAGCGGGTCAGGCGGTTGGCGATGATGCCAACTGCGATGTGTAATATTACCGTAAGGCAGGCAAGAACGATCAAGCTGGCGAACATCAGGTCGATTTTTGCGCGGCCATTGGCAAGCAACATCAGGTAACCAAGCCCCTTGGACGCCCCGACCCATTCACCTATGACGGCCCCAATCGGGGCATAAACCGCCGCGAGCCGCAAGCCGGTGCCAAGACTGGGAAGCGCATTGGGAATTTGGATGTGGCGCATGAATTTCCATTTGCCCGCATTCATCGACACCGACAGATCACGGTATCCGCTGTCGATCCGCATCAGCCCGTCGTGGAATGCAGAGGTGACGGGAAAGTAGATGATTAAAACTGCCATCATGATTTTTGACCCCATGCCGTAACCGAACCAAAGTGTCAGCAGTGGGGCCAGCGCAAAAACCGGAACTGCCTGAGTAAACACGAGGATGGGCAGCATCAGCCGTTCGGCGGTCTTGGACATTGCCAGCTGGATCGCCGTTGCGACGCCGAACAATGTGCCGATCAACAGCCCCAGCATGACTTCGGTTGCAGTCACCCAGGCATTTTCGATTATGATCACGCGACTTTTGTATGCTGCCAGCGCGACCCGCCAGGGCGAGGGAAGAATGAAATGGGGCGCATCGGTGACAACCACCAGTGCCTGCCATATGCCCAGCCCGATCAGCAAGGCCAATAAAATGTCTCCCGGCCTCATGCGGCGCCCCCCCGCAAATATTGCAGCAGCTTGCCCTGACACAACAGCGTTTCCGGCGCGTTTATCCCGCGCAGTGGGGTGGTTTCGGGAACCGGCCAGTTTTGCGTTGCCTGCGCGGAAATGACAGTGATCTGATGGGCCAGACGTGCGGCCTCTGCCGGATCATGGGTCACCAGTAAAACTGTGCGGTCTTGCAAAACATCGGCGGCCAGTTCTTGCATCTCCGCCCGCGTGCCCGCGTCGAGCGCCGAAAACGGCTCGTCCAGAAACACAATTGCGCGGTCTTCAAACAAGGTCCGTGCAAGGGCAACCCGTTGCCGCATTCCACCCGACAGCGTGGCAGGTTTCTGATCTGCATGGCCCGACAATCCGACACGATGCAGCAGGTCACGCGCGTATTTGATATCGGGCACCTTACCCCGCAGGTGCGCACCTATGCAGACGTTGTTCAGCACCGACAGCCACGGCAACAGCAGGTCCGACTGCGCCATATAACTGATGCGGCCTGTCAGTGGCATAGCATCCGAGGCCACAAACGACCCGGAAAAGGTGCCCCCCGTTTCCAGCCCGAGGATCAGCCGCAGGATTGTCGATTTGCCAACGCCCGACCGACCCAAAATACAGGTCCATTGTCCACCAGCGATATTCAGGTCAGCGTCAAACAAAACACGGTCACCGACCCGGTGCTGGCCTTTCAGCGTGATGCCAGGCGATTTGGTCATGTGTGGGTCAGGCCCATTTGCCAAAATCCGACCTCCAATTCTGTGGCAATACCAAAGCGGTTTTGCAAAGCGGCGGCACGGGGCGAAATTGATAAATCTCCAATCCGTCGTGCCACCGCATTGTCGATCATTGTGCCAACCGTGGTGCAAATCGCCTGATATTCGGGGTCCGCATAGGTGGCGATCCATTCGGCATAGGGCGTATCGTCGGTTTTGGTATGCGCCAAACGCAGGCCGATCTCACCATAGCCCATAACGCAGGGGGCAAGGGCCGCCATCAGATCCAGAAAATCACCCTGTAGGCCCGCGTCGATCACATAGCGGGTATAGGCAAGGTTGGCGATGGACTCGGGGGTGTTGAACAATGTGGCCTGATCAATGCCTGCCTCGGCACAGATTTTCACATGCAAACCCATTTCGTGATTGACCAAAGCATGAACCGTCGCGGCGCAGATTTGCATTTCCTCTGGCGTTTCGGATTTGACGACAGCCAGCGACCAGGCACGGGAAAAGTGGATCAGAAACACATAATCCTGGATCAAGTAATGCAGGAATGCGGGCCGCGGCAAAGTCCCGTTTCCCAGCCCCGCGACAAATGCGTGATCTGTGTATTCCTGCCATGCCGGCGCGCCTTTGCGCCAACGGGCAAAGGTTTTTCCATAATCGGGTGCCATCAGCGCGCCGTCAAATCTATGGCGATTTTCGACACAGGGTTTTGCGATGGAATCAGGCCTGCCTGGTGCAGGAATGCTTCGAAGCGGGCATAGCGGCCTTCGTCCATCGCGGTCGGGCGCAATGCAAAACGTGGAAATGTGTCGACCCATGCTTTGGCGTTCAACGCGTCCTGCAATTCGGCGGATGTGCCCGCAAAAATGTCCCAGCTTTCTTCTGGGTGGTTCACGATATACTGCGTCGCCTTTTCTGTCGCCGCCAGAAAACGTGCGATCATGTCTTTGTCCATGGTTTCGCTATTGGCGACATAGATCAGCTCGTCGTAGGGCGGAATGCCTTCTTCCTCGACAAAGAAACAGGTTCCTTCGACCCCTTCGATTTCCATCTGGTTCAGTTCAAAGTTGCGATAGGCGCCGATGACGGCATCAACCTGTCCTGACATCAGCGACGGGGACAGCGACCAGTTTACGTTTACCAGTTCGACATCATCCAGCGACAACCCGTTATGGCGCAAAATGGAGCCCAGGACCGCTTCTTCTACGCCACCAACGGAAAACCCGACCTTTTTGCCAGCCAGATCAGCCGGAGATTTGACCGGCCCGTCCGCCAGAACCAGCAGGCAGTTCAACGGGGTTGCAACCAAGGTGCCAACACGTTGCAATGGCAGGCCTTCGTGGATTTGCAGGTGCAGTTGTGGTTGGTAGGAAACCGCCAGTTCGGCCTGCCCTGCGGCGACCAGTTTGGGCGGGTCGGACGGATCGGCGGGTGCAATGATTTTGACCTGCAGGTCTTGTTCGGCAAAGTAACCTTTTTCCTGTGCCACGATGATCGGTCCGTGGTCCGGGTTGACGAACCAGTCCAGCAAAAGGGTCATTTCGTCGGCGGCCATAAGCGGCGAGGCCATAAACCAAAATGCAGCGGTCAAAGAGGTCAGTTTCATGTTGGTTTTCTTTCTGTTGGTGGCGTTTCGCCCATTGCGATCAAATTGATAGTCCCGCCCCAATAGGAACGAAGCACTGTGGCTGCCTGCCATGCGCGCAAACCGGACCGGCAGACAAATACGGCGCGTTGATTGGTGGCTGGTGTTGGTTTTTGCTCGGCAAATGCCGCGACAGTCAGGCGTTGCGCATTTTGGGCGATCTGTGCGGCTTCTTCTGTGCCGCGCAATTCAACGACAAAATCGGTGGGTGTCACGTTTGATGCGGCGATGAATGTCAAATCTGGTGCGGGGTCTGGTGCTGTGTCGAACCGGAACCCGCTGGACCGGAAATTCTGCATGTCGAATTGGATCAGCTGGCCCAAAGGCGACGGTGACTGACCGATCAGAACGGCCAGTGCCATCTGCGCCTGCGCGGCCCCGACCATGCCCACAACCGGCCCCATGACCCCCGCCGTGGCACAGGTTGCCGCGCGATCCGGCAGGTCGGGGAAAACGGCCCGCAGTGACGGTGCGCTGTGGCAAAACCCGCCAACGTAGCCCGCAAAGCCCAGGGCCGATGCGCTGATCAGCGGGGTGTTCATAGCCTTGCATGTATCCGACAGGACATAGCTGGTGGCAAAGCTGTCGGCGCAATCCAGCACCAGCGTGCTTTGCGCCACAAGTGCCGTCACGTTGGCAGGGTCCAGCGGGGTATCAACCGGTTTGATGATGCAACCCGCGTTCAGATCACCAAGGGTTCTGGCGGCGACTGCGGCTTTGCCCTTGCCGATGTCAGATTCGCGAAACAGGGTTTGCCGGTGCAGGTTGGACAAAGAGACAACATCCCCGTCCACCAGTGTCAGCCGCCCGATGCCCGCGCCAGCCAGATATTGCAGCACAGGTGCGCCCAAGCCGCCAAGACCAACCACAAGCACATGTGCCGCTTGAAGGGCGGCTTGTCCGGTCGCTCCTATTTCGGGCAGACAGATTTGTCGCGCATATCTGTTCATCCTGTCGCCGCCAGCCATGCCCGAACCCGGTTTTCGGGGTTTTTGTTCAATGTGATGTCCGTCACAGCAGCGACCACATCCGCGCCCGCATCAAATGCCCCTGCAGCGCGGTCGATTGACATGCCACCGATCGCCACCAGCGGAGTGTCACCGATATGTTCGCGCCATGTGGTCAGTTTTGCGATGCCCTGTTCGTGCCATTTCATTTTCTTTAAAATCGTCGGGTAAATCGGCCCCAGCGCGATGTAGTCGGGCGCAAGGGCCATGGCACGTTTCAGTTCAGCCTTGTCGTGGGTGCTGATCCCCAGCCGCAAACCGGCGGCACGGATCGCAGTTATATCGGCGTTATCCAGATCTTCTTGTCCCAGGTGGATATAGTCGCACCCCATATCAATCGCGGCCTGCCAATAGTCGTTGATGATCAATGTGCAGTCATGGTGCGCACAGACCCGTTTCGCACGCCGGATATGGGCGTTTACAACCTCGGCAGAGGCATCCTTGATCCGCAATTGCACCAGTTTGATCCCCAGCGGAACAAGCCGTTCGATCCAGTCAGCGCTGTCAAAAATCGGGTAAAACCGGCCCAGTTTCATTCCAGAAACGCCTTTCCGATCACCGGGGTCGACGGGGCGGCCATGTCGCGTGGTTCCATCGGGTCGGCGGTATGTGCCAATTGCCCCGCCCTGATCGCAGAGGCAAAGGCATCGGCCATCGCGGCAGGGTCGCCTGCCTTGGCCACAGCGGTGTTCAGCAGAACGGCGTCATATCCCATTTCCATTGCGGCGGCGGCCTGTGATGGCAGGCCTAGGCCCGCATCTATCACCAGGGGCACGTCGGGAAAATGGGCGCGCATGGCTCTTAAGCCAAAGACGTTGTTCAAGCCAAGCCCCGATCCGATCGGCGCGCCCCAAGGCATCAGAACCTCGCAACCGCCGTGCAACAGTTTGTCGGCGACCACCAAATCTTCGGTGGTGTAGGGGAACACCTGAAACCCGTCTTCGGTCAGGATGCGGGCCGCTTCGACCAGCCCGAACACATCGGGTTGCAGTGTGTCCTCTTCGCCGATGACTTCAAGTTTGATCCATTTTGTGCCGAACACTTCGCGGGCCATATGTGCAGTTGTCACGGCCTCTTTGACGCTGTGGCACCCCGCGGTATTCGGAAGAATGCGAACGCCAAGGTTGCGGATCAATTGCCAGAAATCCTGACCGGCGCGGTCCTGCCCGCTTTCGCGGCGCAAGGATACGGTGGCCACGCTGGCACCGCTGCGTTTGAAGGCATCAGCCAGAATTGCGGGTGACGGGTATTGCGCCGTGCCAAGCATCAGACCGTTGGGCAGTGTCGTGCCGTAAAAATCGCGCATGGCCTATCCTCCCTGCATCGGGGCCAGGACTTCGATGGCGTCACCCGCGCTTAGGTGATGATCCGCACGGGCAGCGGCGGGGACAAATGTGCCATTCACGGCTGTGGCCACTTTGGCGTCGCCCAACCCTTGGTTCATAATTAGATCGGCCAATGTGGTGACCTGCGCATCAATTGATGCACCGTTAAGCAGCAGTTTCATCCATCACCTCGGGTATTTTGTTATCAAAAATCAGTTCGGCCACCATGCGCGCCACAGCCGGAGCCAAAAGAAAACCGTGCCGGAACAACCCATTGGCGCTGATCAAATTACCGTCACGTCTGATACGGGGCAGATTGTCGGCAAAGGCCGGGCGGCTGTCGACGCCGATCTCGATCACTTCGGCCTGACCAAAGGCAGGGTTCAACGCATAAGCAGCACTGAGCAATTCCAACAATGCGCGTGCGGTGACATGTTTGCCTGCGTGGCCTTCGATCATCGTGGCACCCAGCATGAACACGCCGTCGCCACGTGGCACAATGTAAAGCGGCACCCGGGGGTGAAGCATTCTGACGGGGCGGGTCAGGGTGACCTCTGGACAGGATAGAACCAGCATTTCACCTTTTACGCCGCGCAGGTCATGCAGCCTGTCCTTGGCCTGATAACCGCGACAATCAATGGTCAGGCCATGTTTGGCATAGGTGGTCGGGTCCGCATCGGCTTGGGTAAATCGGGCACCATCAGCCGCAAGCCCGGCACGCAATTGTCCAAGAGCCAGCCGGGGTGCAAGATGTGCTTCGCTTTCAAAGAACAATCCTTTGGCAAAACGGTCCCCCAGGTCCGGTTCAAGGTCGGATATTTCTGCTGCTGCGACTTGGCGAAAACCGGTTGTGCGACGGGCAAACCGCACCAGATCAGAGGTGTCGCGGGTGGGGGATACCACCAGCGATCCGCAGCGGTGCAGGGCGTCGGTTTTTGCACCCCACCAATCGGCGGCTTCGCATCCCAAACGGACCACGGGTTCTTCGGCGCTCTCTCCTTCGCAATAGGGGGCAAGCATACCCCCCGCCCACCACGAACATGCATGGGGGCCAGCACCTGCGTGCCGGTCGATCAATTCGACCTTGGCGCCGCGATCCAGCAGCGCCCTTGCAACGCAAAGTCCGGCAACACCGGCCCCGATGATCGTCACCTTTGTCATGCCCATTGGCCGTGGAAATGATGCACGGGTCCGTGACCCTTGCCGATATTCAGGGTGTCTGCCGCTTTGATTGCGGCCTGAAGGTAGCCGTGTGCCGCAAGCACGGCATCCTTGAGCTTGCGCCCCTGTGCCAGTTGTGCCGCCAGGGCCGCAGAGTAGGTGCAGCCCGTCCCGTGCGTGTTGCGGGTATTGATCCGCGCAGCTGTGCAGGTCGCGATAACACCGCTGGCATTAACAAGTATATCGGTGCAGTGGTCGCCAACAGCATGACCACCTTTCATCAGAACCGCCTTTGGTCCCATCGCGACCAACCGCTGGCCCTGTGCCGCCACTTCATCGAATGTGGTCGCCACAGTGGTATTTAACAGCTGTGCTGCTTCGGGCAGATTTGGCGTAAGCACGTCTGCCTGCGGCAAAATATGCCGGATCAGCGCGTCGACGGCGGCATCTTGCAACAGCGCATCGCCCGATTTGGCGATCATCACCGGATCCACGACGACCGGACCATCGAATGCGATCAGGTGTTTGGCCACCGCCTCGATGATCGGCGCAGAGAAAAGCATGCCCAATTTGATCACATCGACATTGATGTCGGATAAAACCGCATCAATTTGGGCGGCGACAATATCGGCTGGAACCTCGTGGACGGCGGTAACCGCGATTGTGTTCTGGGCGGTGATTGCGGTGATGACGCTGGCCCCATAGACACCGTTTGCTGCCATCGCTTTCAGGTCGGCCTGCACGCCCGCGCCGCCGCCGCTGTCAGAACCGGCAATGGTCAGGGCAATAGGGATTTGTTTCGCCACGGGCACGTCTCCACGGTATGAGCATGCCAACAAGAGAATGAGCCACATGCGGTCAGTGCCGCATAATTTCACCCGTTCCCTACGCCGGCATAACCCGGATCAGGTACGACGGGTCGGTGCGCGCACCTCTCAGCCCGGATGGGCCCCCCGACGGATTATTTTGTGACTGGACCGACACCACCTTTGGGCGAACCAATGCAATTCTATGACATCGGTAGGGTAGGATCGGACCAACTGCAACACCCAAAATGATGCCTTGCATCGGTTTCGCCTGATGCCGCAGGGCGGCGCATGTTGCATTGCGGGCAATGGTTTTGCGCGCAGCGTACGCATTGGCAACGGGCTGCTTACCAATTCGCGCCACCCTGCCTTTTGGATCGCAGGCGCGTTATGCGCTGCAAGCAGAGGTGAGGATCGGCGATGGTGTTTCCCCATGGTGGTGCAACGAAAATCTGGCGGGACGGGCGGGTAGACGGCAATACGCCGTTTGCGGCATATGATCCGTATCGGGCAACGGTCAGGGATTGGGGGCGCACTCTTGAATCCCGTATTGACGAACACGGGCGGCAATACAAAAACCTGTCCAGTTTGTTGCAAGATCCGGTGGATTGGCCCGCAGGGCAGAAACTGGTGACAGAGGCGGGCCATTCATACCGCGTTGCCGAACCGGGCGAGACACCGCATTTTGTAACGGCAATCGGGCGCGGTTTACTTGCCACTCCGGCGCCATCAGGGCGGGTTTCGCAAAAGGCGTTCGGCGCATTGGGTGACGGGGTCACGGATGATACCGCCGCCTGCCAAGCCGCGCATGATTCAGGGATGCCGATCGAGGACGAAGGCACATTCCTGGTGTCCAATCTAACGGCAAAGGTGTCTGTGCGCGGCGGGACATATTTACGCAAGGCAGGGTCGGGCGGGGATTTTATCGTCACGGGTGCGCCTGCGATTACGCTGGATTGTTCGATTGATGGCGCAGACCAAAGCGGCAACAATTTCGTGATCCGCCATGATGGCGTTATCGTTACCAGCAATGTGATCATCCGCAATGCCCGTGTGAATGGCATCCGCCATGAAAATGGCGACAACGTTGAAATCTATGCCCAAATCCTGAATGCGCGCCAGACCCACCTGTTGACCTCTGTGTCTGACAGCGACATCAACGGGCTGGTGATTGACGTTCTGGTTGATGGAGTCGGGCTGGGGCTGGGCAATATCAACGGCGGGATCAAGGTGCATGGAAACGCGCAGTTTGCCGTGGTCAAACCCAAGATCACGGCGGTGGTCAAACTGCTGGAACACGAGGACATGCACCCCAACAGCGTGTGCATCGAAACCTTTGGCAATGTGGTTTCGCCCACCATCACGGGGTCGGTCAAAGGCGGCAGTATTGGTTGCACCATGAACAACTCGCCCAACGGGGTGGCATCGGTTCAGGCGCGGGGGCAGAACAATCTGGGGCTGGAAATCACCGACCTGTCACATGGCGCGCGGTTTATCGAAGGGTCGGTTGCCGAAGCAGGAGATGTGGTCGCGCCCAACTATTGCTGTCAGGCCAGCAATACCGATTATGTGGAGTTCAACGTCCGCATGGACAGCCCGACCCATCTGCGCGAAAGCACCTCGGCCAATGTCTATATCAACATGTGCAACGAGGTGCGCATTTCCGGCTATGCAAATCGCACGGGCGGATCGCAATTCGTGCGTATTCGCGGGTCCGATAATATCGAACTGAATGCGTTGCGCTGCAACGGAACCGGTGTTCAACGGGCGATTCTGATGGAACAATCCGGTGCGACCAGCAACAACCTGTTGATAAAAGGCTGCAATTTTGTCGGTGTGACGAATTTCATGCAGGCCGTGGGCAGTTTTTCGGGCATGAAATGCACGGGCAGCCGCGTCGAAAACACCGGCCTGTTGATTGCGGGCAGCCCCAGTTTGAACGGCTATCAGTTTCACAGCGGAACCGAAATCGCGCTGCACCCCTTTGGTTCGCGCGGTGATATCATCAATGTGCTGGATTTCGCGCCTTCGGCCTCGCTTATCGAGGCATGGGGCGCAGGCGCGCCCGAAGGCTATGTTAAAGCCCGTGTCGGATCGGTCTATTATGACACCTCTGGCGGGGCGGGGTCGACCAAATACGTCAAGGAAAGCGGCACTGGATCGACAGGCTGGACCGCAAAGTAACGCACCCTTTCGGCGGCGGGCACCTGTTTGACGGTGCCCGTCGTTTTGCATGAAAACGGGAGGGGGCGGGGCGGTATTTTCAATGGTTGCGTATTTCGGTTTCGATTGAGAATGAATTGCATCAATTTGCGGTATTGCCGTCGGGGATGCCCCAAAGGCGGGTTTTCATTATTTATTTAATTCAATATATACCTTTTGCCGAATCTGATATTCCGGACCAC
Source organism: Paracoccaceae bacterium (assembly GCA_050633465.1). GTDB lineage: Bacteria > Pseudomonadota > Alphaproteobacteria > Rhodobacterales > Rhodobacteraceae > UBA3069. The sequence goes on from JBOEGO010000025.1 coordinate 18,085, forward strand.
ACGCAATTCCGATGGCATGGCATTATAATTGCCTAAAGCTCTCTCTCTATTTGGCGTGTGCCTCCGTTTGGGGGTGATGTCCCGCTGCGGTGCTACCACGGGTTTAGGGGGGCTGCGCCGTCTTTGGGTAGTTTTCCCTTCAGACCACTCGCGCAAAACGTGCAATACGTTAACGGCAACGCTCGATTCAGGGCTTTTGCTGAAAAAACAAACAATGTCATTAGAATTTCATTCGAATTTTCTTGCGATTCGGGGCGCTAAGAGTGCAAGTAAAATTGAGATCAGTATTAATTTGTTCTTAAGGGTGGCTGCCTCGGACTTCATATTGGGAATACTTGCCCGAAATCTGATGGTCCAACGCACGATGATGTGTGAACCGCCTGTTGCCGATTTGGCAGAACGCAGAAAGCGTTTGAAAATTTGAAGTATTTTCGGAGGGGCTCATGCTCGATCCAGTTTTGCATACACCGATTTTTATTTTGTCGCTGGCTTTATGCGCAGGCATCTTGATGTTTCGTCGCAACCTTTTGAATTTGACTGCAAAACGTGATGACCTTGCTGCGGTGCAATCCGCGCATGTGACGCCCACACCGCGCGTTGGCGGTTTGGCTATTTTTGCAGCCCTCGGGGCCGGGGCGTTCCTGTGCCCGCCCGATATGCGCGCTGTATACCTTGGCATGTTGTTGTCGCTGGCACCGGTTTTTCTGGCCGGCCTAGCCGAGGATTTCGGTTACAATATCCGCCCGCGTTATCGCCTGTTGGCGGCGGCGCTTTCGTCGGGCGTGGCCATTGCCGTGTTCGGCGTATGGGTGGCGCGGTCGGATGTGCCGGGGCTGGATATGCTGTTCGCGGTGGCGCCATTTGCCATTTTGTTCACCGTGTTTGCCACGGCGGGCGTGTCAAATGCGTTCAACCTGATCGACGGCATGAACGGGCTGTCATCGGGGGCGGCGATCATGACGGCCCTTGGTTTGGGCGCGATGGCAATGAAAACCGGCGAGGCGGATGTCGCCTATCTTAGCATGGCGCTTGTCGCTGGAATTGCAGGGTTTTTCCTGTTCAACTTTCCCTTTGGCAAGATTTTTCTAGGCGATGCGGGGGCATATTCCATCGGGCATGTGCTGGCCTGGACATCAATCCTGTTGATGGCGCGCAATGCCGATTTGTCGACATTTGCGGTGTTGTTGGTGTTTTTCTGGCCAATTGCGGACACCGTGTTTGCAATTGTGCGCCGCGCCAGCGCAGGGCAACCGACGGATCAACCTGACCGGCTGCATTATCATCAGTTCGTGATGCGGGCGCTAGAAATTATGGTGCTGGGGCGTGGACGCCGCCATATTGCCAATCCGTTGACCAGCCTGATCCTGTGGCCTTTGGCGGCGCTGCCGATTTTGTGCGGCGTGCTGTTCTGGAACAATGCGGTGGTGGCGCTGGCGCTGTTGGTTCTGTTCGGTGCTGGTTTTGTGATCAGCTATCGTATGGGAATGGGCTATGCTCGCACCCATCCGCGTCAATCTGCGCTGCTGTCACAGCCCGTCGGGCGAATCAATCCGGCGATCAAAGTCGCGACAGAACAACAGGCCGCCTAATCAAAACACCCATACGTGGTATCGGAGCCTTTCGATCAAATGGTCGAAGGGTTTCATGCGTGTTCGGGCGGCAAAAAATTGATCCGGCTGCCTGTATCGGGTAGTTAGCTAGAAAAATATACAGGCATACAAATGACCAAAGACGATGAAAATAAACCTGTTTCGACACAGCGTATGGCGTCGCGGATTCATCCATATATGTCTGAACAGCCCGTCAAAACCGACGACGACGCAGAGGTCGATCTGGTCGAACTGGTGCGCACGTTTTGGCGCGGCAAGTTTCTGATTTGCGGGTTTGCGTTTTTGGGCCTGCTGTTGGGGGGCTATGTTGCCTATGGGCTGGCCGTGCCGAAATACACCTCTAGCGCCGATGTGATGTTGGAAAACCGGCAGGAACAACTGGTTGATCTGGATAGCATTATTTCGGGTCTGGCTGCGGATCAGGCGACCGTCAACACCGAGGTTCTAGTGATGCGCTCGCGCCGGTTGGCGCAGAAAATGGTCGAGCGGCTGAACCTGTTGGAAGATCCCGAATTCAACATTGCCCTGCAAGAGGAATCCGCCTTTTCGCCGGGGGTGCTGATCGGCCTGATCAGGGGCGCACTGCTGGGCCCGCGTGACATTCCGGCCAGTGATGTGGCGCAGCGCGAACTGGACGCGACAGTGGGGGAACTGCTGAAATCCGTCAGCGTGAAAAACACGCAAGACAGCTATGTGTTCACCATCACAGCCGTCACCGAAGACCCGCGAAAATCGGCTCTTTTGGCCAATACGCTGGCCGATTTATATATCGAGGACCAGATCACAGTAAAACGCGAGGCCACGTTAAAGGCGACCAATTGGTTGGGTGACCGCGTGGCAGAACTGAAGCAGACGCTGGAAACGGCAGATGCGGATGTGAAAAAATTCGTTGGTGAAACCGAACTGGTCAGCCCCGAAACGCTGGTTCTGTTGAACCGGCAGCTAAAGGATCTGCGCGACCGGATTTCCGATGCTGAATCGCAGGCCGTGGATCAATCCGCAGAGCTGGCCAATTATGTCGCCGCAATTGATGCAGGTGACGTGACTGCCATGATGGCATTGACCGATGACGCGCTGATCGCACGGATGACCGCGACAGATCCCGCAGATTCCAAGGAAATAAAATCGCGGTTTGCCCGTATCACAGGTGAATTGCGCAGTGAATTGCGCCGGACCGAGGCGCAGCTGACGGCATTGCGGGCCTCGCTGCTTCGGCTAGAGGATGACGTGGAAAGCCAGTCTGCCGATCTGGTCGCGTTACAGCAATTGCAACGCGAGGCAGAGGCAAGCCGCCTGATCTATGAAACCTTTTTGAACCGCCTGAAAGAGGCGACAGTGCAGCAGGGCATCCAGCAGGCCGACAGCCGTCTTTTGTCATCGGCTGTTGTGCCGATCATTGCATCCGAACCGCGCCGCAGCGTGATCCTTGCGCTTGGTTTGGTGCTGGGCGGGCTGTTTGGCATGGCGGTGGTGTTTGTGCGTCAGATGATTCACAGCGGCTTCCGCACCGCCGAAATGCTGGAACAGGCCAGCGGCGTTACCGTGATGGGGCAAATCCCGCGCATGCCGGTCAAGGCGCGCGATCAGTTGCTGGGCTATCTGAATACCAATCCGACCTCTGCCGCAGCCGAGGCCATTCGCAACCTGCGCACGTCTGTTTTGCTGTCCAATATTGACCAGCCACCGCAGGTGATCATGTCGACCTCGTCAATCCCGGGAGAGGGCAAAACAACACAGGCCGTGGCCCTGACCCAGAACCTGAGCCTGATGGATCGCAAGGTGTTGCTGGTCGAAGGCGATATTCGCCGCCGCACCATGAATGCCTATTTCGATGTCGATCACAATGTGGGGCTGATTTCTGTTCTGTCCGGTGACAAAACCCTGGCCGAAGCGGTGCAGCGCGTCGATGGATTGGATGCCGATATTCTGGTTGGTGAAAAAACCGCAACCAATGCTGCCGATGTGTTTGCTTCGGCTACGTTTCAGGCCTTTTTGATCGATGCCCGCACCAAATACGATGTGATCATCATTGATACGCCGCCGGTTCTGGTCGTGCCAGATGCACGTGTGATTGCCACCCATGCCGATGCGATTTTGTATAACGTCAAATGGGACAGCACGTCGCGCCAGCAGCTAAAAGAAGGGCTGCGCCAATTGGCCATGGTCAATGCCCGTGTCACCGGATTGGTGCTGGCACAGGTCGACCCCAAGGGTATGAAACGATACGGATATGGCGACCGCTATGGCGCCTATTCCACCTATGGCAAGGGATATTACGACGCCTGACCGGGCGGCCCCTATGGCAAGGCCTATGCAGCCGCCGCAGGGGTCAGTTGGCTGCGGCGGCGGCGGGTGTGGTGATCAGGGACGGGACGAATTGCTGGATCACGCGGTTCCATTTGGTGATGGGTTGCTGTTCCACAAACACCACGTCTGAGGGGCGCATTTCCATCCGCGTGGCCAGCGTGAAATTCACGGCGTTGCGCGCATCCAGATGCCATGCCGTGACCTTGCCTGCCTTATCACTGCGCAGCACATAAATCTGCGACGGGTTGCCGGTTTCTGCCGCCACGCCGCCCGCATCATACAGGGCGTCGGCCAGCGTCATGCGGCCCTCGAATGGCATCGGCAGGCGGGTCTGTTTCACCACCTCGCCGGTGACATAAACGAAATCGCGGTCCACTGCGCCCAGTTCCAGTTTCTGGGTGAATGTCTCGCGGGCAGAGGTCAGCGCAGCATTGCGCAACTGGAATTCGGCGTTCAGCTCTTGCAGGGCAAGGCTGCGCACCTGACTGCGCAGGCCTGCGACCTCGATCTGTTGGCGGAAAAATCCTTCGGCCTTGGCCAGTTCGTATTCGGTATCGACGAAAACCACGTCACCATCAATCACGCGGGTGCGTTTCAATTTCGGGTTCTGATACAGGTCTTTGACGGGGATCTGATACAGGGTGCCATCGCGGTAAATGCGGATGGTGGCGTAATCGATATCGGGCAATTGCACCCCGCCCGCGGCGGCAATCACCTCTTCCAGCATCATCGGGCTTAGCTGCACGGGCACCACTGTCGGTTTGCCCACTGCCCCGCCCACGGTCACGCGTTTTGAATTGAATTCCGCGATTTCCAGGCTGAATGACGGGTCGATCTGGTTGTCCAGCAGCTTTTCAAAAACGGCGGACTCCGCCTCTTTCAGGGTGCGCCCTTCGACCGGAATACGCCCGACATCGGGCACCGCGATCGACCCGTCATCCTGCACGGTATAGCCCTGCCTGCGGTTTTGCGCCGCCAGCAGACCCGACAATTCGGCCACGGTCGACCCGCCCTGCGGCGTGGCCAGCACCAGCACATCACCCACCCCGATGCGATAGGGGCCGGGGTCGGCGGCGGGGGGCAGGCGGGTTTCCAGCGCACCGGGGCGCGTTTGCGGCAGATAAGTGGATTCAGGCAGCGCGCCAGCGCCGCGAATGCCACCATTCATCGAAATATGCCGATGAAACGCATCCGGCAGGGATTTGGGTGTATAGGCTGCGCTGTTCGCGGTTGAAATCGTTTCCGCCGACAGGGGCACAATCTGCACACTGCCGTCTTCGGCCTGTTTTTGCATCGAGGGTGCAATATAGGCGACCCCGCAACCGGACAGCCCGGTCAGGGAAATGGCAAGCAGCGTGTGTTTCAGCATCAATAGCATCCCGATCTAGGCCCAAGCGTGGCATCCGGCAGCGAATGCCACGGTCAAGCCGCGTGATGAACCTTTGACGGTCCCCCCAGTAAATGACGCGGGCCAGGTTTGGCAGCGGCCCTTGTCATCTTGATAAATCTTTACATGAACGGGGCAGGTTGGCCCAGCCCAATCTACCTGATTTTCCATGTAAACCGGGGGATTTTGCCCACCTGTGCGGTATAATCCGTCAGGCGGAATCGAATTGCTCTATGCCGTCCGGTGTGGCGTGGATGGCGGACAGGCGGCCCGTTGCATATGCGCCCGTGTCCAGCGCGATACGGCCCTGATCAACGGTAATCCGGTCGACAATGGTATGGCCATGCGTAACCCAAATCCCGTCACTGCGGGGGCGGATGCCAAAATCGGGGTGGCCCCACATCAGGGTGCGCGGATCCTGTTCATCCATCATCACGGCGGGGTCGGCGGCGGCGTGGACCACGGCCATATTGCCGCTTTGCCAGATCAACGGCATGTTGCGCAGCATGGTTTCCAGTTCCGGCCCCATGGCGCTGCGCAGGGCGTTTTGCGCGGTGACCAGTTCGGAGCCGGTGCTGCGTTCCGATATGCCGCCCACGCCGAAACTGGCCAGAGTTTGCAAACCGCCATAGCGCAGGAAACGCGGCCCGCGATCCGTGGGATCATCCAGAAATTTCAACAACATATCTTCGTGGTTGCCCATAAGGCAGGTCACGCGATCCCCATGTTTTTCCATGAGCGCGGCAAGGCGGTGTAACACGCCTGCACTGTCATCGCCGCGATCAATGTAATCGCCAACAAATATCAACTGCGCCTCGTCCGGGGTGGGCAGGCGCCCCAGCAAACTGTCCATCAGCGCGGAACAGCCGTGTAAATCGCCAACCACGCAAAACGGGCTGTCTGCCTGTGGTGGTGGCATTGGCGCGCTGCGTGGTTTGCCGGTGAACAGGTTCAAAAGACGTTTCATGCAGCGTATGTAATATGTCCGGCCCCCTGCGAAAAGACCCGTTGCCCAGAGGTCACGCCTGCATGACCGGACACATAGGTTAAAGCCGCGCGTCGTCGCGGTTTTCCAGGAACCAGCGGTAGGCGTCCTTGATGCCTTCCTCTAGTCCGATCCGCGCGCGCCAGCCCATATCGGCCAGCCGCGTGACATCCATCAGCTTGCGCGGGGTGCCGTCGGGTTTGGAGCTGTCATAGCTGATCGTGCCGGTGAACCCTGTGACCTTGCCGATCATCTGCGCCAGTTCGGCGATGGTGACATCGGTGCCGGTGCCCACGTTGATATGCGACAGCATCGGCTGGGTCGCGGATTCATAGGTGGCGTTGTCCAGATTCATCACAAACAGCGATGCCTCGGCCATGTCATCCACATGCAGGAATTCGCGCATCGGGGTGCCGGTGCCCCAGATCACCACTTCGGGCGTGTCATTTTCCACTGCCTCGTGAAAACGGCGGATCATGGCGGGCATGACATGGCTGTTTTGCGGGTGGAAATTATCGCCGGGGCCGTAAAGGTTGGTCGGCATGACCGAACGGTAATCGACCCCGTGCTGGCGGTTGTAGCTTTCGCACAGCTTGATGCCGGCGATTTTCGCCACGGCATAGGGTTCGTTCGTCGGCTCCAACGTGCCGGTCAGCAGCGCGTCCTCGCGCATCGGCTGATCGGCCATTTTCGGATAGATGCAGGAGGAGCCAAGGAACAGCAGCCGTTTCACACCCGCCGCGAATGCCTGATGCACGACATTGCATTCCATCATCAGGTTTTCATAAATGAATTCAGCTGGATAGGTGTTATTGGCCATGATCCCACCGACCTTGGCCGCCGCCAGAATAACAGCATCGGGCTGCTCGGCGGCCATGAAATCACGCACCGCAGCCTGATCGGTCAGATCCAGTTCCGAGTGCGTGCGGGTGACCAGCTCGTGCCCGCCCTCGGCCTCAAGGCGACGCACAATCGCCCCCCCCACCATCCCGCGATGGCCTGCTACGTAAATTTTCATCATGGGCACCTTAGTTTTCGACCGAAACCGGCATGTCCAGCCCGTGTTCTTTTAACAGGGCGTGGCGGCGGGCGGCTTTTAGATCGTCTGCGACCATTTCGGCGCACATTTCCTGCGCGGTGATCTGCGGGGTCCATCCCAGCACCTCTTTGGCCTTGGTGGGGTCGCCCAGCAGGGTTTCCACCTCGGCGGGGCGGAAATAGCGCGGGTCGATCTGCACCAGCACGTCGCCGGGTTTGACGGCGGGGGCCATATCGCCGGTCACGGAGTCCACGATGCCTTTTTCGTTCAGGCCCTCGCCTTCGAACCGCAGGGTGATGCCCAGTTCATTGGCCGACCAGTTGATGAATTCGCGCACCGAATATTGAACGCCGGTGGCGATCACGAAATCCTCGGGGGTGTCCTGTTGCAGCATCATCCACTGCATGCGCACGTAATCCTTGGCGTGGCCCCAATCGCGCAGCGCGTCGATGTTGCCCATATACAGGCAATCCTCTAGCCCTTGGGCGATATTGGCCATGCCGCGGGTGATTTTGCGGGTCACGAATGTTTCGCCTCGGCGCGGAGATTCGTGGTTAAACAGGATGCCGTTGCAGGCATACATGCCATAGGCCTCGCGGTAATTCACCGCGATCCAATAGGCATACATTTTCGCCACCGCATAGGGCGAACGCGGGTGGAACGGGGTTGTTTCCTTTTGCGGGATTTCCTGCACAAGGCCATAGAGTTCGGAGGTGGACGCCTGATAGAACCGCGTCTTTTTCTCCAGCCCCAGAAAACGGATCGCTTCGAGGATGCGCAGGGTGCCGATGGCATCCACATCGGCGGTGTATTCCGGTGCCTCGAACGACACGGCAACGTGGGATTGCGCGCCAAGGTTATAGACCTCGTCGGGTTCGACCTCGCGCAGGATGCGGGTCAGGTTCGATGTGTCGGTCAGATCGCCGTAATGCAGTTTCAGTTTCGGGTTCGGTTCGTGCGGATCCTGATAAATGTGATCAATCCGCTGCGTGTTCAGGGACGATGCGCGGCGTTTGATGCCATGCACCTCATATCCTTTTTCCAAAAGGAATTCAGCAAGGTAGGAGCCATCCTGCCCGGTAATGCCGGTGATTAGTGCTTTTTGGGTCATGGTGTAAGTCCTCGGGGCTTGGCTGTTCTTGAAATGCGTGAATTCAGTGGTGTGTGGGCTTTGTAGCGAAATCCGTGACGCGCACGGCGGGAACGGCTTGCCAGTCTGTTGCGGCCTCTGCCGCACCCAGGGTGACAAATTCATTCTCGGATATCAGGGTTTCCAGCTTGGGCAGCGCGCCGCGCAGGCCGACGTAGGATTTGAAGCGCCGCGCGGCTGACAGGCCAGGAACCAGCGGTTGATCCGGGTCGAAATCGCGCGGGTGGAAATAGGTCATGACGTAGGGATCATTTCCGAACCAACGGCGCAACAGCCCGCGCGGGGCAAGGCGGAAATAGCCACCGCCGCTGTAAACCAGCCGCCGTCCGGCTATGGTTTTCAGGTTGATCGGAAAACAGCGCAGGGTTTGAGAATCGGGTGTGGTCAGGGTGCAGGGACCGCCCAGGGGAAAGTGCGGAATGCCGCCATGAGAGCGGGAGGCCGGAAACACCGAGCAGTCCAGCCGGAACCCGTTACGGGCCATGATTTCGAACGCCCAGGCGCAATCGGCAGTGACGGAAAAACCGGGCGCGCGATAGGCGGTCGGCACGATGCCGGTGGCTTTTTCAATCGCCTCATTGGCGCGCAACAGGTCGGTTTCGAATTCCTGCGGGGTCATGGTGTAGACCAGTTTGTGCATGTCCGAATGGTTGGCGATCTCGTGCCCGCGGCGGGCGATTTCAGCCACCGCATCGGGGGCGGTGCGGGCGATCCAGCCCAGGATGAAGAAGGTGCCCTTTACCTTGTGCCGGTCAAAGGCGTCCAGAATGCGGGTGACACCTGCGTCGATGCGGCTGGGGAAAGAGGCCCATTCCGCCTCCGTTCCGGTCTCCTCGTGGTCGAGGATGTGGAACCAGTCCTCGATGTCGACGGTCAGCACTTTCATCAAAAGAACTTTGCCCCCGCGCGGCGAAATTCGGCCACGTCCTGCGCCGTCGGGAAGGTAAAATAGGTCGCGTCATCGGCGTTGTTTTCGATCAGGTCCGGCGCGGGCTGCGCCATGATGTCCAGCGCTTCGGCCATGCCGTCCATGCCCAGATCCTTGGTGTGGCGGATCAACTGTTCTTGCGTCATGTCGCCGATCTGCACAGGTTTTTGCACGACGATAGGGCCGGAATCGATGCCTTCGTCCACCAGAAAGATCGACACGCCGGTTTCCGGCTCGCGGTTCTTGAGCACCCAGAAAGAGGGCATCAGCCCGCGGTATTTGGGCAAAAGCGCGGTGTGCAGGTTCAGGCAGCCCTTGGGGGCAAGGTCAATCAGCGGTCGTTTGAAAATCTCGTTTCCGGCAATCGACAGCAGGATATCGGGATTATGCTTGCGGATCAGATCCAGCGATTCCGCAGCATTGATGGATTGGTCCAGCCGGATAATGGGGGTGCCGTGTGATTGCAGCACCTTTTCCATCGCATTGGGGTTGGTCAGTTTGTTCCACACAAACCGCAGCGCGTAGCGCAAAAAGAAGGCGTTGCCGAAAACCGCGCGGGTCTTTAGCGCTTTCTGGATGAAACTTTCCTTCTTACCGAAGGGAGAGGCGGACAGAAGGATGCAGCCCACGATCTGGTGGCGGCCCTTGGTTTGTGCATAAAGGCGTTCTAGCGCGCGGGGCAGAAAAAACGGTTCGTCCTGCGTAATGATCAGGGCGCGCAGGCCGGGTTCATTGCTCATGCCGGATCAGTCCCAGTTTGGTTTTCAGCACCTCGGCCAGGAATTTCGGGTTCGAGGTCGCGTTGCGTTTGCCCAGACGGCCCGGCGACATCAGCGAGCGGTGCAACCATTCCAGCCCCATCTTTTGCAAGATCAGCGGCGAGCGTTTCACGGTGCCCGCAAAGAAATCAAAGGCCGCGCCAACCGCGCCCGCCGCGCCCACATTCAACTGGTCACGATGCGCCGCCAGCCATTTTTCCTGTTTCGGGGCGGTCATGCCGACCCACAACAAATCAGGCGAGGCCGCGTTGACGGCGGCGATCATGGCCGCGTTATCGGCATCGGAAAATTCGGATTTGAACGGCGGCGAATAGGTGCCTGCCAATGTCACATTGGGAAAATCACGCGCCAGCCGTTCACGAATTTTGGTTAACGTCCCCTCGGATGCGCCCAGAAAAAACACGGACCCGCCATTGGCATTCTGGATGCGCAGGGTTTGTTCAAAAACGTCCGGTCCGGTGACGCGTCCGTTTAGCGGTTTGCCCAGCCATTTGGCGGCCTTGACCACGCCCGTGCCATCGGGGATCAGCCAATCCATGTTTTGCAGGGCTGCTGAAAACGGCTGGTCCGTGCGTGCAACCACATAGGAATGTGGGTTCAAACAGGCCATGACCTTGCAGGTGCGCTGGCCGTTCAACGAGGCGGCGACCATTTCATTTGCGCAATCATTCAATGAATTCGCGTATACCGTGTAGCCCAACAGGTTTCGGGTCATTTATTAATATTCCTGTTACAATAACGGGACTCGTGAAAATGGCTGGTGAATAGCCAATAAATTTAACAATTCGCAGAAGTCATATCCGGTTGCCCGAAAAATACAACCTGTCGCGGGTGCATACGGCCTATTTTTCATGAGTTTTTACAGGGATGCAAAAAAGGCAGGCTGATAGGGGTGGGCGGGTCGCCGCAAATCAATTCCGGTTAAAGAAGGGTGACGGATTTCCCGCCAGATTTTTTTGCAGGGCGGAACTTGCAATTTACCAATCCAATCCGGTTTCATAGCCCATTTTGATCAAAACATCGCCTGCCTGTTCTTTGTATGCTGCCTTGTGGGCATCATTGAACTGGTTTGGCCAATCGCCGATCTGGCCCTTGCGAAAGGTGCGGGATTTATTGCCGAACAGGGCGCTGGTGATGCTGTGCAACTGTTCATCCGACAGGTCCACGCGCATGTGTTGCGCCACGTCGCGGATACATTTTTGCTGTGCCGCATCGCTGCCGCCGCCGCGTGCCCCGACCAGATCCTCGAACCGGATCACCATGCAGGCGGGTTCGTCGAACCACGGCAGAAAGGTGCGGAAATTGTCGTTTTTCCAGACCTCGGGAATGTTCAGATCGGCGGGAGGCGGGTTGATCATGGCCAACAGGCGGGCATCGTCATCGGGCAGGATGTTCAGGTATCGGTGCAGGGGGTGCCCCTTGTCCATGCGGGTGACGTAATGCACCCCCGATACCATCACATCACGCGGGTCGCGCACCATCAGAAACGTGCGGTAATCCATCCGGTTGAACTGATCTGCCAGCGCCTGCGTCCACGGCAGATGCGCGGTGATCACCTGCCCCGCACGGCCGCATTGTATCTGACGTTCCAGCCCTGACAGGCTTTCATCCACGTGATAGGTCCAGCGGTCGACCGTGCCGGGCATCAGCCGCATCAAACGGCTGAGCAGGTTGGTCCCTGCCTTGGGAATGGAATTGGCCATGACCCTGACCGAACTGTCGGTAATCTGCCGTTCCGCCCTGTTCAGGGGGATCACGTTGCGCATCACCGCATATTGCAACCGTTTGCGGATTACGCGGCGTTGCAGGCGCATGGCGTGTTTCACGTTTTTTGTGATTTCGGACATATCGGGTAATCCTTAGCGCAGGGCAAACAGCATCCGCATGTCGGACAGGCTGACACGCGACAGGGTGCGGCGGGTGGTTATGCGACGCCATGATGCCTGTGCCTCGTCATACAGGATTGCGGGGCCGGATTTGCGGATCATCAACCGGCAAAGGCTGCGCGCCACCAACCCGCGCCCTGCCAGCGATTGCCAGAGTTTCGGGGCAGGCGTCAGACCGGCGCAAACCTGTTGCACCTCGGCTTCGTATTTGTCGGCCCCGACCGAACTGCGCTGTTCACCGGGCAGTTTGCGAAAAGAGGCCAGCGGCACAGAGACCGGCACCAGTTCTGCATGACGCGCGAATTGCGTCCACAGCTGGAAATCACCCGCCAGACGCAGCGACAGGTCCAGCCCATCGGTTTTGTCCCACAGGCTGCGCCGCCAGAACATGCTTTCCTGTTGCAGATAGCCACCCAGAATCCCCGAAAACCAACCGTTGGCGATGTAATTTTGCGGATAACAGGCCGGGGTGCCGTAAACGCCGGTCATCTGGCGCTTGCGGTTCAGAAATGCGGGCAATCCGGTGATCCAGTCCACATCCTTGTGGGTGGCGAAGACCTCTCCTACCACGGACAGGGTCCATGGCATATAGATGTCATCGGCGTTCAGCCATGCCATTACATCGCCGGTGGCGCGCGACAGCCCCTTTTGGATCGCCTCGTATTGGCCGCCATCGGGTTCGGACACGTAATAGGTGATGCGGTCGCGGTATTTTTCGATGATCGCCTGCGTGCCATCGGTGGAATTGCCGTCGATCACGATCAGCTCCAGATCGGGGTAATTCTGATTCAGGATCGAACGCAGGGTATCCTCGATAAATTCTGCCGCGTTGTAGCAGGCGGTAACGACCGAAATCTTGGTCATGCGGGCATCCTTTCCGGCATGTGCCGATGGGATTGAAATTGAAAACGGGGCAGGGCGCGGCGGCGCAGGCCCAGAAAATGCAGGGACAAAAACAACGGGTAATCCATGAAATACTGCCCGTTCAGCAGCAGCAGCAGCACAAGGATAAACCAGGCCCGTGCCACAGGGCCAAGCCCGCTGGCGCGCAATCCGGCCCAAAGGGAAATCACCAGAATGGCCATACCAGCAAGGCCAAGCTGGCGCAGATAGCCGGTAAACCCGTTGCCAAGTGCCAGCCGGTCCAGATCGGGGTTCAGTGCATATTGCGTGGTGTTGTTCTGGCCCCAGCCCAAAATCGGCCGTTCGACGATATAGGCCCAGTCGAATATGACAGCACCAAAGCGCGACAGCTCCCAACCGGCCTCTTGGTAGACCGCGCGATAGTAAAGTTCGGTGATTTTCGGGCCGACGAAATCCAGCTGCCAGACGAAATAGGACAGCGGCACCAGAATAACAGCGGCCACTGTCAGGCGGATCGCATTGTTGACAATGGCACGTTGCGTGGCGCGACGGGCAAGGATGAACATGGTCAGCGCCAGCGGCAGAATGATCAGCCCGGTGGTCGATAGTGTCGACAGAATGCCCGTAATCAACCACAGCGCCCAGCGTTTGCGCAGGCGGCGCGGCAGGTCGCTACGCAGGGTGGCCAGCACCAGCAGGGCCAGTGTCAGATAACCGGAAAACGCGCCCGGTTCCCAGAACATGCCGGCATTGCGGATCAGGTTTTCGCCGGTCTGGAAATTGTGCAGCCCGATGTTGACCTGCACCTGCACATCATGCTGCGCCACGCCGACAATATTGGCCAGCGGTTGAAACAGCTGATACAGGCGCACCCCGGCAAAGGACAGCAGCACAACGGGAATGTGAAACAGCAGGCTCAGCTTGGTCACCCAGACCATGCAGCGCACAAATGCCAGCCGGAAACTGGTCACCGTTGCGGCAATCGTCGCGGCCACGGTCAGTTTGGTGAAAAAGCCGATGATTGTGACCGGCGCAAAGAAATTCAGCGCCGCGCTTTGCAATCCGAACAGCAGCATCAGCGCCAGATAGACCAGCATCATCCGTTTGGCCGGGTTGCGTTTCAGCACCACCATGCGCAGCACGCCGATCAGGGCAAAAAACAAAAACGCGATGTCGCGCCTGTCATTGTTGACCAGCGCCATATTCCCCGACAGCGCGATCAACGCCATGGTCAGCAGGTAATCCACCTGACTGGGTTGCGCGATATCCAGTTGGCGCAGCTTCATCCACGCCCCCCGGTGAACGGCATATAGCACAGCCATATCCCGTCGCGTTTGCGCACTGCCAGCAGGGTGGCGATGTTCCAGATGGCGATGCTACCGCCCATCGCCATGGCTGCGCCAGTGATGCCAAAGGGCGGGATCAGCAGGATCGACAGAACCACAGTCATCACCGCCGATAGGGTGACGATGCTGGCCAGCACCTTTTGCCCGCCGGTCATGTTCAGGAAATAGTTCGACACCCCGCCAAAGGAGTTGATGAAATATCCCCCCGTCAGGATCAGCAGCGCCGGCACCGCAGGCAGGTATTCCGGCCCAAAGGCCACCCGCACCAGCCATGGGGCCAACAGCAGGATGCCCGCCAGTATCGGCGCGGTGGACCAGAACACCAATGTCGTGGTGCGTTTGGCCAGCAGGCGCAGTTCCTCTTCGTCGCCACTGGCGCGCAACTGGGCAAAACGCGGTTCCGCCACCATGTTGATCGACGCCAGCGCAAAGGCCGCAAGGGTCGAAATTTTCACCGCCACCGAATACAGGCCCAAATCAGCCGAGGTCAGAAAATAGCCCGCCACAATCACGCTGCCCTGTGACACCACCAGCGACATGAAAGAGGTCATGAAAAACGCAAAACCGGCGCGGGCGATGCGCGGCGCGGGCGGAATATCGGCAGGGTCATGGGTGCCATGGCTGTCGCGGGCCATGATGTCGGACCGGATGAATATCGTGCTGATCAGGGCCACCGCGGCCAGGGCAAAGGCATAGGATACGGCGGGCAGCAACGGGCGCGGCACGAAACCTGCCCCGATCACGGCCAGCACCAGCACCCCGATCAGGTTGACCACCGGCGGGCCGGACAGCATCACCGCAAAGGCGCGTATCCGCATCAACCCGCGCAGCGCCTGTGTGTTCAGGTTGACCAGCGCCCGCGCAATGAATGCCAGCATCGCAATCGACAGCACCGCCGCCCCGCGCCCCTGTGCAAATTCCGGGATCATAGTGGCAAAAAACGGCAGCGCCGCCAGACAGCCCACCAAGGCAAAGGTCAGCACGATCAGCACGCTGCGCCCGTAAAACCGCGCCAAATATCCGCGTCCGGCCCCGGCCCCGCTGGCGGAAAATTCGCGCATCAAAAACATGCCGATGCCGAATTCCGCAACCACGCCGAACAGCATGGTCATGGATGTCAGCAAGGTCACAAAGCCCAATGCGTCCTTGCCGTAAATCCGCGCCACGGCCACCGCCAGCGCAAACCCGACAACAATCCCGACCACGCGTGCGGCAATCACCCAAAAGGATGCACCCATCAGCGCACGGGTCCGCAGATCCATTAGCCCGCCAATCCGGCTGAAAATCGACAAATTCAATATCCTGTCTTCACCGGACGAAACATTACTCCGGCGGGTGGTCTATACACTTGGGTCCGGCTTTTGAACACTGGGCAATTGCCGGTTTCGGGCGTTCTGTCGCGTATTTCGCCCTGTCTTTCGGGCATCTGCCTGACGGTTGTGCATTTACGCAGAGGCGTGTCGCAGGGCGCGGCCCTTTTCCTTTTGTCGCTTGCGCCCTAGCTTGCACGCGACGAACAGGGGAGGGACAAATGCCTGCGATTGTCGAAATCACCGATTTAAAGAAGACCTATGAGGGCGGGTTCGAAGCCCTGAAAGGCATAAACCTGTCAATTGAGGAGGGCGAGATTCTGGCCCTGCTTGGCCCCAATGGCGCCGGAAAAACCACCCTGATTTCAACGATTTGCGGGCTGGTTACGCCCACGTCAGGGGCGGTCAGGGTCGGGGGCAGCGACATTAATACAGGGTATCGGCGTGCCCGCTCCTTGATCGGGCTGGTGCCGCAGGAAATCTCGCTTGAACCGTTTGAAAAAGTCATCAGCACGGTGCGCCTGAGTCAGGGATTATGGGGCATGAAACCCGATGATGCCGCGGTCGAGGATGTGCTGAAAAAACTGTCCCTGTGGGACAAACGCGATGCCCGCACCCGTGAATTGTCGGGCGGGATGAAACGGCGGGTGATGATCGCCAAGGCGCTGATCCACAAACCCCGCGTGTTGTTTCTGGATGAACCCACCGCTGGCGTCGACGTGGAATTGCGCCGTGGCATGTGGGAGGTGGTGGACGATCTGCGCCGCGACGGTGTGACCATCATCCTGACCACCCATTACATCGAAGAGGCAGAGGCCATCGCCGACCGTGTCGGTGTGATCGACAAGGGCCAGTTGCAACTGATCGAGGAAACCGGCGCGTTGATGGCCCGCATGGGCCAAAAGGAATTGCGCATCGAATTGCAGGCACCACTGGCCGCGATCCCCGATGCCCTGTCCGGTTTCGATCTGGCGCTAGAGGAGGACGGGGCGAAGCTGGTCTATCGCTATGACACCCGCGCCGAACGCACGGGCATCACCGCCCTGTTGACCGGATTGCAGGCCCAGGGCATCGCGATGCGTGATTTGCAAACGCGCCAATCCTCGCTAGAGGAAATATTCGTGGGCCTGATTGCCGACGCCCAAAAGGAGAATGCAGCATGAGCCTGCGCGCAGTAAAAGCGATCTATATGTATGAAATGGCGCGGTTTTTCCGCACGTTGGCGCAATCGTTCATTTCGCCGGTGATTTCCACATCGCTGTATTTCGTGGTCTTTGGCACCGCCATCGGGTCACGGATTGATCAGGTCGAAGGCGTCAGTTACGGCGCGTTCATCGTGCCCGGTTTGATCATGCTCAGCGTGATCACGCAGGCGCTGTCAAACGCATCCTTTGGTATCTATTTCCCCAAATTCATCGGCACGGTGTTTGAATTGCTGTCGGCCCCGGTGAATTTTCTGGAAATCGTGGCCGGATATGTGGGGGCGGCGGCGACCAAGGCGCTGTTCATCGGGGTGGTGATTTTGGGCACCGCGTCGCTGTTTGTGGATATCCATATCCAGCACCCGCTGGCCATGGTGGCGTTTCTGCTGCTGACCTGTATCAGTTTTGCGCTGTTCGGGTTCATCATCGGCATCTGGGCGAAAAATTTCGAACAGTTGCAGTTGATCCCGCTGCTGGTGGTCACGCCCTTGGTGTTTTTGGGCGGGTCGTTCTATTCGATTTCGATGCTGCCGCCGATCTGGCAGAAAATCACCCTGTTCAATCCTGTGGTTTACCTGATTTCGGGGTTCCGCTGGTCGTTCTTTGGCACGGCTGATGTGCCCATCGGATGGAGCCTGCTGGCAATTGGCGTGTTCATGGCGCTGTGCATCGCCGCCGTTTGGTGGATTTTCCGCACCGGCTGGCGGCTGCGTTCGTGACCATTCTGCCGCCGCGCAGAGATTTATTTCGCTGCGCGGCGGGCTTTGGCCCTTGCCTGCCTTGTTTGCGGCGGGGTGCGGGGCTACATCGGCCCTTATGAAACGCTATGTCCCCTTTTTGAAATCCGATCCCACCGTTGCCGTGGTGCGCCTGCAGGGCGCGATTGGCGCGGGCGGGCGCAGCGCGCTGTCGGACGAGGCATTGCGCCCCGTTCTGGAACGCGCGTTCAAACGCAAACCCGCCGCCGTGGCGCTGATCATCAATTCCCCCGGTGGCAGCCCCGTGCAATCGGCGCTGATCGGGGCACGCATCCGGCGGCTGGCCGATGAAAAGGGCACCCCCGTGCATGCCTTTGTCGAGGATGTGGCCGCATCGGGTGGCTATTGGCTGGCCTGTGCCGCCGATGACATCTGGGCCGATTACGGGTCTATCCTCGGGTCGATCGGAGTGATTTCCGCCGGGTTTGGCGCGCATATATTTCTGGCCCGTCAGGGTGTCGAGCGGCGCGTTTATACTGCGGGCGAGAGCAAATCCATGCTGGACCCGTTCCGCCCCGAAGACCCCGAAGATGTGGAGCGCCTGAAAGGCATTCTGGACGATATGCATGTCGGTTTCATCGATTGGGTGAAATCGCGTCGTGGCGATAAACTGGCCATGGACGAGGACCTGTTCACCGGCCGCGTCTGGCTGGGTCAGAAGGCGATTGAAATGGGGCTGATCGACGGTCTGGCCCATATGGAAACCAAAATGAAATCGCTATACGGCGATAAGGTGAAATTCACACGATTTGGCCGCAAACGGTCGCTGTTTTCGCGCTTTGGCGCGAATATGGCGCAGGATGCACTGGCCGGAATCGAGGAACGCGCAGCATTCGCGCGCTTCGGGCTGTAATTCATGTTGATCAAGGCGGTGACCCTTTTCCTGCTGTTCATGGGCGTGATGGCCATGTTCGGAAAATGGAAATTCCCCGGCCAAAAGAAACTGGACGCGGCGCGTTGCCCGCGTTGCAAACGATTGCGGATCGGCAAGGGGCCATGCCCCTGCAAATCCGTCAAGAAAGGGTAACGCAATGGTTTGGTTGATGGCCGTTCTGGGGCTGGGAATTTTGCTGTTGGCGGGGGATGCCCTGGTCAAAGGGGCGGTGAACCTGTCGCTGCGGGTGGGCATACCCGCGTTGATCGTGTCGCTGACGGTGGTGGCCTTTGGCACATCCGCGCCCGAGCTGCTGATTTCGGTCAAGGCGGGGCTGGATGGGTTGCCCGGCATCGCATTGGGCAATGTGGTCGGGTCGAACACGGCCAACGTGTTGATGGTGCTGGGTATTCCCGCGCTGTTGGCGGTGATGCACACCAGCGAATGCAACACGCGCAAAAGTTACATCCAGATGATCGCGGGCACGGTTCTGTTCATCGGGCTGGCGTTTTGCGGCGAATTCAACTGGGTCAGCGGGCTGATCCTGTTGGCGGCACTGGCATTGGTTTTGGGTGACAACCTGCGCGATGCGCTGTCGCACCGCCGCGCCGCCAGCTGCGCCGAGGAAGAGGAAGAAGTCGAGGGCGCGGACCCCGACATGCCGTGGTGGAAAATCGGCGTGTTTCTGGCGCTTGGCCTGATCGGGCTGCCGCTTGGCGCGGATATTCTGGTGGACAGCGCCACGGAAATTGCCCAGCGGTTTGGCGTATCGGATACGGTGATCGGGCTGACGCTGGTGGCGATCGGCACCTCGCTGCCCGAACTGGCGACCACGGTGATGGCGGCCCTGCGCCGTCAGGCCGATGTGGCACTGGGCAATGTGATCGGGTCCAACCTGTTCAATCTACTGGCTATTATCGGCATCGCCTCGTTGATCGCGCCCATTCCGGTGGACCCCGAGTTCCTGAATTTTGACCTGTGGGTGATGCTGGGCGCGTCGCTGATGCTGATCCCCTTCGTGTTTCTGGGCCGTAACCTGACGCGCACATGGGGTGTGATCCTGTCAGCCGCCTATATCGTATATATCCTGATGGTTCTGATCTAACGGAGGATACGATGGCACGGGCATTGGTCACAGGTGGTGCAAAACGGCTGGGGCGCGCCATGGCGCTGTATCTGGCGCAGCGCGGGTATGATGTGGCGGTGCATTACGCCGGATCGCAGGACGCAGCCGAGGACACGGCGCAATTGATCCGCGATATGGGGCGCAAGGCCGTGACCTTGCAGGCCGATCTGCTGGACGGTGCGCAGGTGGACGGGTTGATTGCCCGCGCCGCTGCGGGGCTGGACGGGCCGCTGACACTGCTGGTCAACAATGCATCCATTTTCGAACATGACCGCATCGAAACCGCCACGCGCAGCAGTTGGGACCGCCATTTTGACAGCAACCTGCGCGCGCCGTTTGAATTGATGCAGGAGTTTGCCGCGCAGGCGCCCAAAGCGGTCGCAGATGCCAATGGTGAACCCGTGGCACAGGCCATGGTGCTGAACATGATCGACCAGCGCGTGCGCAAACTGACGCCGGAATTCATGACCTATACGCTGGCGAAATCGGCGCTGTGGACCCTGACCCAAACCGCCGCGCAGGGGCTGGCCCCCGATGTGCGCGTCAATGCGATTGGCCCCGGTCCGACCCTGCAAGGCGCACGTCAAAGCAAGGATCATTTCGACAAACAGCGCCAATCGACCATCCTGCAACGCGGTGCTGGTGCGGCTGATATCTGCGCGGCGCTTGGGTTTTTCCTTGATTCGCCATCGGTCACGGGGCAATTGATCTGCGTTGATGGCGGGCAGCATCTGGGATGGCAAACGCCCGATATACTTGGGGTTGAATAGGCGGGCAAGCACCAGAATCGACCCAAGCCTGCGACAAGTTTTGCACCGCTCGCGAAACCGTTACAAAATAGTTACCAAATCTTTAATGTTTTCAGTGATTTGCACTGGTAATAATTTTTTGTTAAGCAAAGTCAATGGCTTACGCATGCGCCTAAAAAATAGGCATTTCGACGAAAGCCCCAGAAATTAAGGGTTTTTTCCAAAGTTCCAGAATTTGCCACCAGACTTATCCACAGGTTTCGTGGATGCCTTACCTCTTGCGCTGTCAGCAGCGGCATTGCAGGGCGGGGCCAAGAATCATATCTCGTTAAGTATGTCATCAGAGCCAACCAACACAGCCGACGAATCGCCCGCACCCCTGACGGGTCACAAACTGATTCACAGCTATCTGAAAACGCTGGACAGCAGCCCGGGTGTGTATCGGATGCTGGATGCGCAGGCGCGGGTTTTATACGTCGGCAAGGCGCGCAACCTGCGGGCGCGGGTGTCGAACTATGCCCGCATCACGGGCCATTCGGGGCGGATACAGCGGATGATCGGGGAAACCGCCTCGATGATGTTCCTGACCACCAAAACCGAAACCGAAGCCTTGCTGCTGGAACAGAACCTGATCAAGCAGCTAAAGCCGCATTTCAATGTGCTGCTGCGCGACGATAAATCATTCCCTAATATTCTGGTGACGGATCACGCATACCCGATGATCAAAAAACATCGTGGTGCGAAAAAGGAAAAAGGCAATTACTACGGCCCCTTTGCCGGTGCGGGCGCGGTCAATCGCACGCTGGCGCAATTGCAGCGCGTGTTCCTGCTGCGCAACTGTGCGG
Organism: Paracoccaceae bacterium; assembly: GCA_050633465.1. Lineage (GTDB taxonomy): Bacteria > Pseudomonadota > Alphaproteobacteria > Rhodobacterales > Rhodobacteraceae > UBA3069. Next base: position 39,230 of record JBOEGO010000025.1, read on the forward strand.
ATTCGCAATTCAGCACGCGCACAAGGCCTTGTTTACAATATCAAATCCGGCGCTGCTCGGCGCCTTGTGTGGGCAAAATCAGCGAACAGGATTACGCCCAGACCGTGCATGATGCGGTGCGGTTTTTGTCGGGCAAATCAACCGAAGTGCAGGCCGAACTGGCCAGCGATATGCAGCTGGCATCCGACGCGATGGAATTTGAACGCGCCGCTGCCTTGCGCGACCGCATCCGCGCCCTGACGCAGGTGCAAACCAGCCAGGGCATCAACCCGCAAGGGGTGGCAGAGGCCGACATCATCGCCCTGCATATGGAGGGCGGCCAAGCCTGCGTGCAGGTGTTTTTCATCCGGTCCAACCAGAACTGGGGCAACCGCGATTTTTATCCGCGTGTCGGTGCCGATATCGAAACCGCCGAAGTGTTGGAGGCATTCATCGGGCAGTTCTATGATTCCAAGGAACCGCCACGCCTGTTGTTGCTGTCAAATCCGATTGAAAACAACGACTTGATGGCGGATGCCCTGTCGCAGAAACTGGGTCGTAAGGTCGAAATAAGCGTGCCCCTGCGTGGCGAAAAGGCCGAATTGGTCGAAGGAGCGGCGCGCAATGCCCGTGAAAGTCTGGCCCGCAAAATGGCCGAATCCGCCACGCAAACCAAGCTGCTGAAAGGGTTGGCCGAAGCTTTTGATTTGCCCGCCCCGCCGCAACGGATCGAGGTCTATGACAACTCGCATATTCAGGGCGCACATGCGGTTGGCGCGATGATTGTGGCCGGTCCCGAGGGCATGATGAAAGGCCAGTATCGCAAGTTCAACATCAAGGGCGAGGACCTGACCCCCGGCGATGATTTCGGCATGATGAAAGAGGTATTATCGCGTCGTTTCAAGAGGTTGCTGAAAGAAGACCCCGGCCGGGAAAAGGGCATGTGGCCCGACCTGTTGCTGATTGATGGCGGCGCGGGGCAGGTCTCGGTTGTGGCGGAAATCATGGGCGAACACGGGGTGGGCGATATACCGATGGTGGGCGTGGCCAAGGGTGTGGATCGCGACCACGGCAAGGAAGAATTCCACCGCATCGGCCACCGCCCCATGGCCCTGCGCATGAACGATCCGGTGTTGTATTTCGTCCAACGGTTGCGCGACGAGGCCCACCGTTTCGCCATCGGCACCCACCGCGCCAAACGCGCCAAGGCCAGCACCGCCACCCCGCTGGATGATGTGCCGGGTGTGGGAGCAACGCGAAAAAGGGCGCTATTACAACACTTTGGAAGCGCCAAGGCGGTCAGCCGCGCGGCCTTGGCCGACCTGAAAGCAGTGACAGGCGTGTCGGATGCTTTGGCCGAAACCATATATGCGTTTTTTCATGAAAAAGGCTAGGCACGGCAACGGAACCCTGTGTGCGGGGCGTATCATAGCGACCAAAGCGCCATCTTCCCACTGCGGCGCGAACCGGATAGGAATGGCGCTATGATATGGAACCTACCAAATATTCTGACCACCCTGCGCCTGCTGGCCGCGCCCGCTGTGGCCGTGATGTTTCTATATTTCACAAGGCCTTATGCCGACTGGTTCGCGCTGTTGCTGTTTGTGACGGCGGCCATCACCGATTGGTTTGACGGCTATCTGGCGCGGGCATGGAACCAGCAAACCAAACTGGGTGCCATGCTGGACCCGATCGCGGACAAGGCCATGGTGGTCATCGCGCTGATGGTGATCGTCGGCTATTCGTCGATGTCGCCATGGCTGGTGCTGCCCGCGACGGTGATTCTGTTCCGCGAGGTTTTCGTGTCTGGCCTGCGCGAATTTCTGGGTGACACGGCGGGCACGCTCAAGGTGACCAAGCTGGCGAAATGGAAAACCACCACGCAAATGGTTGCGATTGCTATACTTTTTGCGCAGGGCGTGTTCGAACATTACCTTGGCATGTCCAGCTATGGCATGGATCAGGCCATGGTTGACGGCATGTTAACGGGGCAGATTCCCGACACCCAAGGGCTGCGCTGGAAACTGGAAGGCATGATCTGGACCGGCCATATCGGCCATTGGATGCTGTGGCTGGCGGCGGTTTTAACGCTGATCACCGGGTTCGATTATTTCCGCAAATCCATGCCATATCTAAAGGACTGAATGATGGATGTTCTGTATTTCGCATGGGTGCGGGAACGCATCGGTATCCCCAAGGAAGCCGTTGAAACCAAAGCGAAAACCGTGGCCGAACTGGTGGACGAACTGCGCCAGCGAGAGGAAAGATATGCCCTGGCCTTTGCCGATCTGACCGCATTGCGCGTGGCCGTGGATCAGGAGTTGTGCGAATTTGACGCCAATATCGAAAACGCGCGCGAAGTGGCATTTTTCCCACCAATGACAGGGGGTTAGGCGATGGATATCCGCGTGCAAGAAGCCCCGTTTGATCTGGGTGCAGAAACCAATGCATTTGCCGAACGGCAAACAGGCATGGGCGCGGTTGTCACATTCACCGGCATCACCCGCGACCTGCCCGGCGGCATGGATAAAATGGTGATCGAACATTACCCCGGCATGACCGAAAACGCATTGCAAACCATCGCCGAACAGGCGCTAACCCGTTGGGATTTGGGCGATATCCTGATCATTCACCGCTATGGAGATCTGGCCCCGAATGACCGGATCATGATGGTGGCCACCGCATCACGCCACCGCGTTGATGCATTCGAGGCCGCCGAATTCCTGATGGATTATCTGAAATCCCGCGCCCCGTTCTGGAAAAAGGAATTCGGCCCGGACGGCACCGAATGGGTCGCGGCCAAAGACGCGGACGAAGCAGCGCTAAATCGGTGGAAACCGGCATCGAATCCATAGTTTCGTATAAAGCACCCCCCTAAATCGTATGTTTTTACCTTTTTTAAACCCGTTGCGGGCAATCCTGCCCCAATGCCCCCAGAAAGGCCCGCAAGTGAGCGACGCAAACAACCCCGTTTTGATCGAAATGATCGGCCTGCTGACCCCGCGTGCGCAGGGCCGGTTGCAAGGCAGTGCAAAACTTGTGGTCGAGGATCAGGGCAGCGTTATGCTGGATGAAACCGGCGCAAGGGCGGGCGACGGCCCCGCTGATGTCACCCTGGCCGCCAGCGAATCCACATTCCGGAAACTGTTGGCTGGCGATCTGAATCCGGTGATGGCTGTGATGACACGCAAGCTCAAGGTTGATGGAACACCCACCCGCGCACTGAAAGTATCAGACATTCTGTTGGGGTGAACCGCGTGTTGACTTTTTCTTGGTAAAAATACTCGATCCGACAACCGCCACACAGGCAACCGCCAGACCAAACATATAACTGCCGCAACATGCGCCCGCTCGAGGGCAGGGGCGTCAGCCCCGAACCGAGGATAACAGCGCGTGGCCCATAGGGCCGCGCACCGCTGGATCATAGAAAACCAACGGGGTCATGGAAAACCAACCGGAATCAGCCGGGCGCGTTCTGGCGTTCGATATAGGCGCGCAATTCCTCGGTTTCGTGACGCGCGTCGCGCAGACCTTCCATCGCGGCGGATAGCTCTGCTTCGGTCTGGCTTAACTGGTTGGTCAGCTCTGCCTCGCGTTGCTGCAAATAGGTGATGGCCTGATCACGGGTTTCTTCGGCTTCGTGCAGTTCTTGCCCCATGCGCTCCAATTCGCCCACGTCACCGCGTGACACGCGGGTAAACCGATGCACCAGCCAGTTGGCAAACCACCCCATGCAGAAGGCAACGAATAGAATGATCGCCGTTGCGATGATGAATTGCGTGCGGTTCACTCGGTCTGTCCTTCTGTGGTCGCGGCACCTTGGTCGGCACCATCATTGGCCTGCTCTGCATCTACATCCCCGTTTTGCGCCACGCTTTCAAGGGTTGTCTGCGGTTCCGGCGCGGTGGGTGCGGGGCGGAACAGGTTGAATTCGATGCGGCGGTTGGTTTCACGGCCTTCTTCGGTTTCGTTATCCGCGATCGGGCGGGTTTCGCCATAGCCCACGGCAGACAGCGATCCGGTCAGCACGCGGCGTTCGCGCAGGGCGGTCAGCACAGCATTGGCGCGGTCCTGTGACAGTTGCGCGTTCATGCCTTCGCGGCCCTGACTGTCGGTGTGGCCTGCGATTTCCATTTTCAATTCGCCACAGCGGTCCAGCACGGCGGCGATATCATCAATCACGCCGCGGCTTTCGGCATCGGGGGTGGCGGAACCGGGTTCGAAATTGATTTTGCGCGCACCAAGGATGCCTTTGATTTCGTCTTCGCATTCTTCGGGTTTGGGGATGCCTGCGATGGGGTCCAGTTTTTTCAGGTATTCCACGTCGATGGCAAAGCGTTCGCCCTCGCCCAGTTTATCGGCCAGAAAACGCGAAATTTCAGACGAGGCATCGGGGTTGCCGGTTTTGCCGCTGACCGAGATCAGGTCGGGCGTGACCGTCACCGCCCCGTTCGACAGTTTTGACAGCGCTTCGAGTGCGGTCAGCACGCGGATCGGCCAGTTGGCGGGTAATTTTTCGTCGATCCGTGCCGACATATGCACGGCATCCGCGCCGAATCGCGCCTGTGCCAGCGATTGCGCGGCGTTGCGCATCAATTCGCCCGACACGCGGCCACGCAGTTGCACCAGACCTTCGGGGGACAGGGTGCCGATGAATTCGGTCGGGCCTTTGCTGGCGTCCTGCGTTTCGGGGAGCGAGGCGTGCAGGGCAAAGACCTCGGGCAGGGCGTTTTCCAGTTCGCCCACGGCATTGTCGAAAATGGCGGGGTTGGTTCTGGTGGCGCCGACAAGGGTGATATCGGCGTCGGAAAAGGTCAGCGTGCCGCCACCGATTTCGCCCAGCGTTTTGATGGCGCGTTCCGCCGCCTGCCCCCAGTTGGGCGAGGGCACGCCCAGCCCGATGGTGCAATCGCCGTTGCCATCCAGCCCGGCGGCGCGGGCGGCGGTCAGGATGCGGTCGCGTGCGGTTTCGGTATCGGCCGAGCAGGCATCGAAGCGCGCCCCGTCATCATCCATGACAAAGCGCAGGGTAAAGGGCGTGATCACCGGGCGCGGCGCGGCGATATCCAGCGTGACGGCAACGCCGGGGGGCTGTTGGTTGCGCAGTTTTTGTTCCAGCGCGCGTTTTTCCTCGGGGCTGTCGGAAATTGCGATGATGGCAACGCGGTCGGCATCAATGGAAATTTTGGCGCGGGGCAGGGCGTATAATGCCCGCATGGAATAGGCCAGCGCCAGATCCCAGCTGTCGGCCACGGGGTAATCGGCGCTTTCCAGCAGGTCGGTCACCTGTTTCTGGCCCGCCATTTCGCCCAGTTGTTCGGTTAGGGCCTCGCGGTCGGTGGATGCGGGGATCAGCCCGATCAGCGATATGCCGGAATCATTGCGCAGGATTTCGATGGAAAAGCGCGGGGCGATGGCGGAATCGGTGGATTCGATCTGCATCTGGTCGATGACGCGGCTGGCATCGACGATGGTGCCGGCGGTGGTCAGCGCGTGAAATCGCATGGCCTCGGTCGGGGCGGTGCCGGAGACAAAGACCTGCAAGCCGTCGGCCTGCACCTCGGCCCAGGTCAGGGCGTTCATATCCAGGGCCTGGCGCACCGAATATTCCGAGTTCGCCTCGATCACACCAACGGAGTAATTGGCCCCCAACAGCGAGGCACCCCCGGCAAGGGCAAAGGTGGCGGCGATAACGGCAACAGATGAAAGGCGCATGAGATCCGGAATTTATGACAGCGTTATCTGTCTTTAGGGTGCTGCCCCGTCCGTTGCAATCAAAGCCCGCCCCGATGGGCGGATTTTGGCGTTATGACAGGGGTGCAAGGGACAGGTAAATCGCCAGCAGCAAAAAGGGCATCGGCAGCAGCCCCGCATTGCTGTTGGAGCGAAACAGCATCAGGCAGCGTTCGGGGTTGTCGATGTCCAGCATGCGCAGCTGCCATTGCAGGTGCCAGCCCAGCGCCCATGGCCCGCAGAGCGCGGCAATCAGCGCGATCTGGTTGCCAGCACGCTCCAGCATCACCAGCCCTGTGGCCACAGCAAACAGGGCGACCGTCAGCATCAGGAACCATTTCAGCCATGTGCCGGTGTTGGAGCCAAACAGGCGGGCGGTGGATTTGACGCCGATCAGGGCGTCGTCCTCTTTGTCCTGATGGGCATAGATGGTGTCGTAGAACAGGGTCCATGCGATGCCTGCCAGATAGAGGATCACCGCCGCGATATGCAGGCTGCCGTAATGCGCCGCAAAGGCCAGAAGCGCGCCCCAGTTAAAGGCCAGCCCCAAAAACACCTGCGGCCACCAAGTGAAGCGTTTGGCAAAGGGGTAGACCGCAACAGGCAGCAGCGACAGCACGCCAAGCGCAATGGCCGCGCCGTTGAATGTCAGCAGGATGGCCAGGCCGACCAGCGCCTGCGCCGCCATCCAGACGGCGGCCTGTTTGGCGCTGACCTGCCCTGACGGGATCGGGCGGGATTTGGTGCGTTCCACCGCGGCGTCGAATTCGCGGTCGGTGATGTCGTTCCATGTGCAGCCCGCGCCACGCATCAGCCAAGCGCCAAGCGCGCAGCCTGCGGCGATCCAGATATCAAACAGGCGCGGTTGCCCGTCCAGCAGGATGGCCAGCGCCAGCCCCCACCAGCAGGGCAGCAGCAACAGCCATGTGCCAATAGGCCGGTCGGCCCGTGACAGGCGCAGATAGGGCCGTGTGGGTGCGGGCGCGATGCGATCCACCCAGTTGCCGCGATAGGCATCTGCAACAGTTTGGTCGATCTGCTCTGGTCTTGGCCCGTGCGCGCCCATATCTATTCACCTATGAAAGAGACAAAAATCCGGCTTCATGTAGACCACCCCTTGGGGGCGGGGCAAACCATTCCTGTGGATCAGGCGCAGGCGCATTACCTGTTTCTGGTGATGCGGGTGGCCGTGGGGCAGGGTTTGCGGCTGTTCAACGGGCGTGATGGCGAATGGCTGGCCGAGATCACGGCGGCGTCGAAAAAGGGCGGCACCCTGACCTGTATCCGGCAAAGCGCCCCACAGGTGATGCCGCCCGACCTGTGGCTGATGTTCGCGCCGATCAAAAAGGCGCGCACCGATTTCATCGTGGAAAAGGCCGCCGAAATGGGGGCGGCGGAAATTTTTCCGGTGCAGACCGAGTTCACCAATTCCGAGCGCATCCGGCAGGATCGTTTGCAGGCCCATGCCGTAGAGGCGGCACAGCAATGCGGTGGCACCTATGTGCCCCGCGTGCATGAACTGGCGCGGCTGGAGGCGGTGCTGGACGCCTGGCCCGAGGGGCGGCAATTGATGTTCTGCGATGAATCCGCCGTGGGTGCGGCGCTGACCCTAAGCGGGGCGGAGGCTGGCCCATGGGCGATATTGATCGGACCGGAGGGCGGATTTTCCGACGCCGAGCGCGCGCGCTTGCGCAGCATGGCGGGTGCGGTGCGGATCAGTTTGGGGCCGCGGATTTTGCGGGCCGATACGGCGGCGGTGGCGGCGCTGACGCTGTGGCAGTCTGCGCTGGGGGATTGGTGGTGACAGTGCTAAATTTTGCAGACTGGTGTTTGTGGTCGGGTTTGAATGCCTCCGGCGGAGGTATTTGTAGAACATTGAAAGCCTGCGCACGGCCCTGTTTTCACTGTTTTACAAATACCTCGGGGGTGAAAGCTGAAACGCGGCGCGTTTCAGATGAGGGGGCAGCGCCCCCTTGTGCCTTTGCTATCAGGGGAGCGATGGCGCGATGAGTTTCATGCGGGCAGAGGCGCGGGCCGTGTTGTGGCGCTGGCGCGATGTGTTGGTGGGTTTGGTCGTTGTTTTATTGGGTTTATGGGGTGTTTTGACCGGATTGGGTGTGTTGTATTTATTGGGCTGGGTCATGATTTTGGTCGGTATCGGGTTGACTGTGACCGGTTGGCAGCGGGCGCGGTTTCGTGCCGGTGCGGGCGGGGCCGGTGTGGTGCAGGTGGACGAGGGCGAGTTGCGATATTTCGGGCCTATGTCGGGCGGTATGGTTGCCCTGTCTGATATGGTCCGGTTGGAGCTGGACGGGCGCGGTGCAGGCGCGGCGTGGCGGTTGCATCAGCCGGGGCAGGACGTGTTGCAGATTCCGGTGGATGCCGAGAATGCCGAGGCCTTGTTTGATGTGTTTGCATCCTTGCCCGGTGTGCGCACCGAAAAAATGCTGGCCGAGATGCGTGCCGAGATGCGTTCGGGGGCGGGGAACGGGCCTGTTGTGATCTGGCAAAAGGGGTCTGATCACCCTGTCGTGACCCATCTGTCGGATATGCGCCGCTTGCATTGACAGCCCCGAGGGTTTGCCCCACTTCTGGGTGTTCAATTTACCCGAGATCGGAGAGCCTTTTCGCATGTCTATTCCTCAATCCGGCGGCGGGCCGATCGAGCATATGTCCCAGTTGGCCGAGTATCTGGAAAGCGGTTGCAAGCCTGCGGATGATTGGCGCATTGGCACCGAGCATGAGAAGTTCGGCTATTGCAAGGACAGTTTGAAGCCGATCCCTTATGACGGGCCGCGTTCGGTTTTGTCGGTATTGGAGGGGTTGCGCGATTCCCATGGTTGGGCCCCTGTCGAGGAGGCCGGCAAGTTGATCGGGTTGGAAAAGGACGGGGCCAATGTGTCGTTGGAGCCCGGCGGGCAACTGGAGCTGTCGGGCGCGCCGTTGTTGTCGATTCACGAGACATGCGACGAGGTGAACGCCCATCTGCGCGATGTAAAGGACATTGCCGATAAGGTGGGTGTGGGTTTCATCGGGTTGGGTGCCGCGCCGGTCTGGGCCTATGAGGACATGCCGCAGATGCCCAAGGGGCGGTATCGGTTGATGACCGATTACATGGACCGTGTGGGCACCATGGGCAAATCCATGATGTATCGCACCTGCACCGTGCAGGTGAATCTGGATTTCGCCAGCGAGGCGGACATGGTGCAGAAATTCCGCGTGGCGCTGGCGTTGCAGCCGGTGGCCACCGCGCTATTTGCCAACTCGCCGTTTTTTGATGGCAAGCCCAATGGTCATAAATCCTGGCGGTCGCGGATCTGGCGTGATCTGGATGCCAGCCGCACCGGCATGTTGCCGTTCGTATTCGAGGACGGCATGGGGTTTGAGCGTTATGTCGATTATGCGTTAGATGTGCCGATGTATTTTGTTTACCGCAATGGTGAATATATTGATGCCCTGGGTCAGTCGTTTCGCGATTTCATGAAGGGTGAGTTGCCCGCACTGCCCGGCGAGGTGGCGACATTGAGCGATTGGGCGGATCATTTGACCACCTGTTTCCCCGAGGCGCGGATCAAGAAATATATGGAGATGCGCGGGGCCGATGGTGGCCCTTGGCGGCGGTTGTGTGCCTTGCCCGCGTTTTGGGTCGGGTTGATGTATGATCAATCCGCGTTGGATGCCGCGTGGGATCTGGCCAAGGGATGGGATGCCGAGACCCGCGAGGCATTGCGCGTGGCGGCCAGTGTGGACGGGTTGCAGGCCGTCGTGGGCGGCGTGAAAATGCATGATCTGGCGCGCGAGGTTCTGGCCCTGTCGGATGCGGGGTTAAAGGCGCGGGCCATGCAGGGTGCGGGTGGTTTGATCCCGGACGAGACGCATTTTTTGAATGCCCTGAAAGAGAGTGTCGAGAGCGGAAAGACCCCTGCGGACGAGTTGCTGGAGCATTACAACGGCGACTGGGGTGGCGATCTGAGCAAGATTTACGCGCAGTATTCGTATTAGGGTTATCTGGCTGTAATCCGGTGGAAAACCCCGCCATGGCTGGTGCCATGGCGGGGTTTGCTGTTTTCCGGGTGCCCGTTGCGGGCGTTCTGGAATCAGGGTGCAGTTGTGGCGGGATTGGGGAGGTTGTCGCGCAGTGCCTCCATCGCGCGCAGGAACCCGAGGCCGAGGCAGAGGGTGACAAAGCCTGCGACCAGTGGCAGGGCCATGGGCATTGCGTTTCCGGCGATAGGCAGGGCGGCACCGGCCAGCAGCACGCCCCCTGTTCCGATGGCGGCAAACCCCGTGGCCGTTGTGATGGTCAGGGTGCGTGCGGCGGGGCCGTTTTGCGGGCAGTCGTGCATGGTGCGCCCGATTTTCAGGATCATGGTGGTGAGGATGGCCGTGATGCCAAGGCCAAGGGCGAGGTAGAGTGTGGCAGTGAGGATCATTTTGCTTTCTCCTTGTGACGGATTGGTTTGGTTTCGGGGTGGGTCAGGTGGCGGTTGCGGCCTGATCCCGGGGTGACTTGTGGAATTCCTGTGGGATGTGGCGCGGGTTGAACCGTTTGGTATTTTGCATGGCGCGGCGTGCGGCGCGGATGGCATCAGACTGCGATTTCGGCAGGAAACCGACGTAGAGCCATGCGAATGTTGCGCCCCAGATCGGTGCCATGACAGAGCCGAAGCCGCCGTAGAGAACCAGGAGTGCCCGGGCCTCGCGCGGTGCAATTTGCGTGGCAACGACCCATGCTACGGCTGTGGCGAGCAGGTTGCCGACAAGGGCCAGTATGGCGATTTTGGCGGGGTCCGGCCCGATTTGCGGCAGTTTCCACAGCAGCATGGGCAGGGCGAGGGCCAGCCAGACCGGCCCGCCATAGATGACAGCGGCAGTTGGTATGAGTATCAGCCAGAAGCCGACGATGCCCGGGATGATGGGGGCAAGGAGCAGCGCGAGGAAGAAGGCCAGCGGGTTGATGTGGTAGCGTTTGGGCAGGGTCGGAAGGCGCGGGCCGATCAGATCGGGCAGGCTTGGGCCGATCAGATCGGGCAAGCTTGGCCCGATCAGGTCGGGCAGGTCGGGGGTTGGCGTGTCCGGGGGGATATGTGTGGTGGTCATGGTGGTTTCCTTTCACCGGATCAGGGCCGCGGTTGTGCGGTAGATGACGTTGAAAATGCAGGCCCACAGCACGGCGAGTGGCAGGCCGAAGATGAGGTAGAAGAGGGCGAGGAAGGCGCCGGTGCCGTTTGCCATGATCGCGCAGAGCAGGAGCAGAGAGGCAAAGGGGATCAGCACCGCAAGCAGGGCCGCGCCGATATGTGCCGGCGCATTGTTGCCGTGACGATGGATCGCCCAAGCCAGAGCGGGCAGGCCGAAGATGATCCATGGCAGCGCGCCAAGGAGCGGCCCGTTTTGCACTGCGCTGAGGGCGTTGACACCATTGCGATTGCCAAGGTGCAGCGTGGCGAGGCGCGGTATGAGGGGGGCGAAGGCGGCCAGAACAAAGGGGAGGATATGGGGGGCGTGCCTTGCGGTGTTGTCAGTTATTTCTGTCATGGCTGAAACTTTTGCGTAAATGAAAACCGGTTAAGGGGTGGGCCTGCGCCCTGTTGTTGTGGTGCGGTTTAGTCTTTGGTCCCGTCTGTGGGCTGATCTGTGGTGGTGCCCGCAGATTTGGCGCCCGGCAGGAAACGGGCGACTTTTGCGCCCAGTTTCAACAGGTTGATCTGTGCACCGCGGGGCAGGCGGGTGACCTGAAGATACCATTTGTCAAACATCTGCATCACGTCCAGCGTGCCCTGCATCCGTGCCAGCACATCGGGCGGGGTGTTGTCGGATTTCGCGGCGGTTTGCACCTGTTGCAGCGCTTGGATCGTGGGCAGGTATTCGCGTTCGCGCCGCCCCTCGACCACGATGGTGACCAGATCGAACATATCGCGCACCGAGGAAAAGTGATCGCGGCGGTCCCCCAACTGGCGCGAGGATTGCACGAGGCCCCAATCCTTGAGTTCCTTGAGCGCGGTAGAGACATTGGAGCGCGCAAGGGAGAGGGTTTCGCTGAGTTCCTCGGCGGTCATGGGTTTGGGCGAAATATGCAACAGCGCATGGATTTGCGCCTGCGACCGGTTCACGCCCCATTTGGCACCCATATCGCCCCAGTGGAGGATGAAATCTTGCATGGCGGGGGTCAGGTGCATGGGGTGATCCGATTTGAGGAGTTCAGTTGTTTCTGTTGCGACTGAAATTACAGAATGAAGTGATGCCTGTCAAGAGGGGCGATGGCCCGAGCGAAGCGAGGCCCGGCCCAACCGTCGCGTGACCCTTCTGAAAGAATTTCAGAAGGGTTTTGCGTGGGCGGGAGCGCCGCCGCCTCTCAGGGAAAATGCGACGGGGTCGACGGTTGCGCAGCTTTGGCCCGATGCGCCGGATTTTCTGAATCCTGTCAATGTGCCGTGCCACGCAATGCTGGCCCGAACATCAGGCATTTCTGACCCGAACCGGACCTTGGGCGCGCCGCGTGCCGAGGTATTGCGAGGGGGACAATCTGAGCATTCGCTGCAGTTGCTCCAGCGTCGGCTATGGATGCGTTCAAAACCGTGGTTTTGACGTCGGGTACAAATGTGCTAACGCATGTGTACCGTTTGTCGATCACTTTGGGGTGTTGCGCATTTTCTTTCAAAGGGCTTGACTTTGAATGGTGAAACCCTCATGAAGGAGATGAGGTGCAAGCTCGTATTGCCCTCTTTCCGAGGCCCACGCGCAAGCGTGGGTTTTCGTGTTTATGGAGATGTGTTTGACCTACATAGTGTATTTGGACGAATTTGGGCACATTGGACCATATATTAGCCGAACAGATCCACTCCACAATGATAGTCCCGTCTTTGGCTTGGCAGGGTTTGCACTGCCAATAGACCAAGTACGGGGGTTCGGGACGTGGTTTTTCCAACGCAAACAGGAGTTACTTGCGTTTGAGATAGACCGGGCGGGAAAGCACCCAGCAGTCTGGGAAAAGAAAGGCGCAAGTCTCTACACAGTAGCCAATGTTACAAAGTATGTTGAACTTCGCCGGTTCACGTTCAGATTATTGAATAAAATCGACACGCTAGGTGGTTTTTTATTTCATGTAGGCGGTACAAAGCCCCATGCCCCTGAAGAGCATAACCCGAACCAGCTTTACCGCATTGTACTGAGAGAGGCGATCAAACGCCTCAACCAACACTGTGAAGAAGATTGTGATCCGAATGAGAATTTCATTCTGGCACTGGACGAGCACGATCAGCGAGATGCCTTGATTACTGAATCTGCTATCGCGATGTATAACCCCGCTGAGCCGCGGCGCTGCCTGATTGAGCCACCATTTCAGGTTGAAAGCCACCGCTATCAAACGATGCAGGCTGCCGATTGGATTGCAGGGCTTGTTGGACGATTTGGCGCGGTATGGAAAGCCCCTGCAGAGTATCCCGAAAACGAGATTTTCAGGACCTACTTTGAAGACCGATTTAATCAGAAGTCGGTTCGGAGTGGGATTCGCGGCTAGTCTTTCCATGTCCTCGCCACGGGGGTAGCACCTTTTTGGTAATCACATCGAAGCAGCCGTTCGTTTAGATCGCAGCATAGGGCACGAACGGCTCATTCCCGACCTTCGCTGTGATCTGTGCGAAGGTCCGGTTTTCCATTTTTCGTCAGTTGATGACGCATGGGTCAATTTCGTTTGGTGTTGCGCGTGCGGGTTTATTTCTGGCCGATGCGGGGTTCGGTGCCTGCGCGCAGGCGGGCCAGATTGGCGCGGTGGGTGAACACGATCAGCGCGGTCAGCCAGATGCCAAGGAAGTAGTATTGCCCTTGATTGAACAGCAGCATCCAGATGGTGCAGGATCCCGCCGCGAACAGCGCCGCAAGCGAGGAAATCCGCAGCGTTGCGGCCAGAAACAGCCATGTGGCGCAGGCCGCCAGCCCGACGGGCCAAGACAGCGCCAGCAGCAGTCCAAGGAATGTGGCCACGCCCTTGCCGCCCCTGAACCGCAGCCAGACGGGAAAGCAGTGGCCGATAAACGCCATCAGCCCGGCGATCTGTGCGGCGTCATCCCCCGCCAGTGTGCGGGCCAGCAGCACGGCCAGCGCCCCTTTGCCGCCATCCAGCAGCAGGGTCAGGGCGGCGGCTTTTTTCGATCCGGTGCGCAGCACGTTGGTGGCGCCGATATTGCCCGACCCGATGTCGCGCAGGTTGCCCAGCCCCATGGCTTTGGCCAGCAACAGGCCAAAGGGGATGGACCCCAGCAGGTATCCGATCACGGCCCAAAGGGTGATCAGCGCGGGTGCGGTGGTGAAATCGGGCATGGGTCAGGCCGCCTGTGTTTCAGGGTCGAACACGCGTGTGCCGCCGACCCATGTGCCCATCACGCGACCCTGAAGGCGGGCCCCGTCAAAGGGGGTGTTTTTCGATTTCGACAGCAGGGTGAACCTGTCCATCACAAAGGGGGTATCGGGGTTGAACAGCACCAGGTCGGCGGGTGCGCCCGGTGACAGCCGCCCCTGTGGCAGGCCCAGCCGGTTGGCGGGGTTCAGCGCCATGGCGCGGAACAGTTGCGGCAGGGTCAGATCGCCCGAGTGGTGCAGGCGCAGCGCGGCGGGCAGCAGGGTTTGCAGGGCGACCGCGCCCGAAGCTGCTTCTTCGAACGGCAGGCGTTTGGATTCTTCGTCCTGCGGGGTGTGCATGGAGGACAGCACGTCGATCAGCCCGTGGCGCAGCGCATCAAGGGTGGCAAGGCGGTCCTCTTCGCTGCGCAGGGGCGGCTTTACCTTGAAAAACGTGCGATAATCGGCCACGTCCAGTTCATTTAACGTCAGGTGGTGGATCGAGGTGCCAGCGGTCACATCCAGCCCGTTGCGTTTGGCGCGTTCCAGCGCGGGCAGGGCGCGGGCGGTTGTGATCTGGTCGAAATGCACGCGTGCGCCGGTCATTTCGATCAGGGCGATGTCGCGGTCCAGCCCCATGCGTTCGGCCATGGGCGACACGGCGGGCAAGCCGCGCAGGGATGCGAATTTGCCCGAGGTCACGGCCGCGCCCTTGCTTAGCGTCGGTTCCTGCGGGTGGGTGATGACCAGCGCGCCCAGTGATCGCGCATAGGTCAGGGCGCGTTGCATCACCTTTGTATTGGCGATCACATGGTCACAATCGGTAAAGGCCACTGCGCCCGCATCCATCAGGAAGCCGATTTCGGTCATTTCATGGCCCTGTCGCCCCTTTGTCAGTGCGGCCATGGGCAGGACGCGCACGGGGGCGGCCTGATTGGCGCGGCGGGTGACAAATTCCAGCGTTTCGGGGCTGTCGATGGCGGGGTCTGTATCGGGGCGGGTGATCATGGTGGTGACCCCGCCCGCCGCAGCGGCCAGCCCTGCGGTTTTGAAGCTTTCCTTGTGGCGTTCGCCCGGTTCGCAGACCTTGACCCCCAGATCGACGATGCCGGGGGCAAGGCAATGCCCGCCGCAATCCACCGTATCGGCCCCCGCAGGCACCGCGATTTCCGTGCCATGGGCGGTGATCAGCCCGTTTTCGACCAGCAGGCTGCCCTTGCTGGTTGATCCGTCTTCGGGGTTGATCAGGGTGGCGTTGGTGAACAGCGTGGCGGTCATGGGCGTGTGTCCTTGCGATTGGGTGCTGTTTAGGGGCGCGGGCGCGTTGGGGCAAGGGGTGCGGGCGCGTCCGGCTGCGGGGCGTCAGCGGGTGTTGTCTTTTTCGGACAGGGTGCGGGCCAGATCACGGTGGCGCAGGTCGCGCATGATGCCATAGACCGCGCGCCCGTCGGCAATGCGTTCGAACCCGATGGCGGACAGTTGTTTTTTGTTGCGCCGTTTCACGGTTTCGAACCCGAACCCGACCGAGGGGGGCGGACCTTCGTCAAAGGTAAGCACGCTGTCGGCGTTGATCGCCCAAGAGCGCAGTTTTTGACCCTGAAGCGGGATCGAGGTGGCGATGAATGCGTGGCGGTCTGTCAGCGTATACCATGTGTTGGACAGTTTGATGCGCGGCCACAGGATCGCGCGGGCCGACATGCCCAGCCCGACGCAGAAATGGATCAGGCCGAACATCCAGAAAAATCCGCCTGCGCGGCTGGCCATTAACATCCAGAACAGGGCGAAACCGGCAAAGAACAGCCCGAATGCCATCTGGCCCAACGTGGTCAGGGTGATCGGTTTGTTGGGATCGGGGCGCCCCTGCCAGAGGATGGTTTCGCCATGTCCAAGGATGCCTTTCCATTCCTCGGATGGTTCCAGCGCGACGTTGATCGAGGGCGGATTTTCACCGTTCATTATGGCTGTTCCCCCTGCGGTTCGGCGGTATTCTGGTAATGGGTCATACGTTGGCGGATCAGGTCGGCGAAATGTTGTGTTTTGGGGCCAAGCGGGATGGAGTCGGCGGTGCCGTCACGTTTGGTGATGCCAAGGGTGTATCCGAATGCGCTGATGTCTTTTACCTCGGCAAAGGGGATCAGGCGTGCCTCGTTTGCGGGGCGGTTTTTGCGCAGGCGTCCGCCCATCACGGCAAGGCTGTCGTGGCCCAGCAGCAGCCGCCCGACCACCTGATCGGGGTTTTGCCACAGCGGGCGCAGGGCCTGCACCAGAAACAGCGCCATCAGGATCAGTTTGGTCTGGACCGGCGGGAAATCCATGCGGGAGATCAGGAACCAGCCCGCGACACAAAGCATGGCAATATTGATGGTCAACCCGAAGCTGCGCATCGGGTGGGTCAGCATCTCGCGGCCTTTGCAGGTATGGGTGATGTCGAACATCGGCAGGGGGCCGGTATCTCTATCCGTATCTGTATGTGTATCGGTATCTGTATCTGTATCTGTATCCGTATCGGTATCGGTATCAATATCAGTATAGAGCGCAGTCATGGTTTGCGTCCCTGTGATCGGGCCGTTGGTGATTGCGCGATGTCGCCCGGTTGCAGGTCGTTCAGCAGGGCGGCGCGCAGGGCAGCAATTTCGGGGGCATAGGCGATTTCGATAATGCCTGCGTTATCGCCCACCACGAACAGTTTCCACCAGCCCAGGCGGCGCACACGGGCCAGTGCGCTGCGATCCAGCGCGGCGAATGCCGGTTCGGGGCGGGTGTCGATTTGCAGCAGCCGCAGGTTGGTCAGCACCCAGGTGCGCCCGCGCTGTTGACGCAGGTCATCCAGATTGTCGAACAGGAACAGATCGACCACGGCCACCACGGGGATCAGGAACCAGATATTGGGATTGTGGAAAAACAAAATGAAGGGCAGCGCCAGAAGCGAGGTCAACCCCACCGTCAGCGCCGAGCGCGACAGGTAGGGGCGCAGCTGCGCTGTCAGGGTCATTTCAACGGTTTCACCCGCCAGCAGGTGTTCTGACGCGCCATCCATGGCGCTGGCGGGCGGCGGCAGGTCGGGTTCGGGTGGTAGGGTCGGGATCATGCGCTATCCTGTGGCAGGCCCGCCGCGCCTGTGATGGCGGCGATCACGGCGGGGCGGTCATCCAGATATTTGATCAGGTGTTTGTCGCCTGTTCGGGTGATCACCTGCACCGCAGAGCCGAATCCGCGCAGGCGGGCGATTTCACCCAGCGTCATAATGCGGTCCTGCGGCCCCATCAGGCGGCGGTCGGTCAGATCCCACCGCGCGTTGAGTTCATCCGAAGCCACGTAGAATGCACGCAGCGCAATCGCCGCCAGCCCGCCCACGGCCCCTGTCCAGACATGCGGGTTGCCCATGGCCCAGAGGATCGCCATGCCAATGGCCATGGCACCAGCGGCCATCCATGCGTGGTCGCGCCAGTATTGCATCCGGTCGGGATGAAAGGATTGCACGACCTGTTCGTCGTCAACCAGCGGGGCGGTGGGGGTCATTGATCCATACATGCCCGCACCATGGCGCAGGTCGGGGCAGCGGGGCAAGACAGGGCGTGCGTCACGCGGCATTTCGGCCCGATTATCCGCGCGACTGCGGCATCAAAGCAGCGCCAGACCGGCCAGCAGGATCAGCGCCAGCCCCGCCATCACCAGCACGATATAGCGGTTCATGCGCGGCGCCTGATCGGGCATCATCGCGGGGGCCGCGCCGGTCAGGCTGCCCAGCGCGGATTCGGCTGTCAGCCGGTCAAGCGAGGGGGCGCTGCGTGCCTCGCCCCAGGTGCCCAGCCAGCGCAGGGGGGGGTGCACGGTGATGTTGCGCGCCTTGCCCTTGAACGCGGGCGAGGTCACGACCACCAGCCCGCCGGTTTGCGCATCCAGCCAGCGGCGATCAGTGGACAGGGTATCGGGGTCAACGCCCTGCCCGTCGATCAGGTAATCGGTCAGCCCGATGCCCGCCAGATCACCGGCATCGAACACCTGGGCGTGGGTCATATCCAGGGGTGCTGTGTCCAGTGCCTCGGGGAGGCGGGTCAGGGCGTGGTTGGCAAAACTTTGCGCGTCATCATCCGGCAGGTCCAGCGCAAACAGGCGCACCTGACCGTGTTCGTCTTGGGGGATTGTCATTTTATCGGGCATGTGGCGGCCTTTGATTTTGCATTGCGGTTGGGCGGTGTTGCAATGGGGGAAACGCGGGCGGCGCGGTTGAGGTTCCTTGGATATTGCAGGAAATATTGGCTGGTGTGTCCGGATCAGACCATCACGCCCTGCGGTTTGCGTGCGGCGCGCAGGTTGCGGGCCAGCAGATCCATTGCGGCCATGCGCACGGCCACGCCCATTTCGACCTGATCCTGAATGACGCTGCGGTTGATGTCATCCGCCAGTGTGCCGTCAATTTCCACTCCGCGGTTCATCGGCCCCGGGTGCATGACGATGGCATCGGGTTTGGCATGGGCCAGTTTTTCGGCGTCCAGCCCGTAGCGGTGGTAATATTCGCGTTCCGACGGGATAAATCCGCCATCCATGCGTTCCTTTTGCAGGCGTAGCATCATCACCACATCGACATCTTGCAGGCCCTCGTGCATGTCCTCGAACACTTCGACCCCGAATTCGCCGATGCCGCTGGGCATCAGGGTGGGGGGGGCGATCAGGCGCACGCGGTTTTCCATTTTGCCCAGCAGCAGGATGTTGGACCGTGCCACGCGGGAATGCGCGATATCGCCGCAAATCGCGATGTTCAGCCGGTGCAGCCGGCCCTTGGCGCGCCGGATTGTCAGCGCATCCAGCAGGGCCTGCGTGGGGTGTTCGTGTTTGCCGTCCCCTGCGTTCAGCACGGCGCAGTTTACCTTTTGTGACAGCAGGTCGACCGCGCCGGAATGCGGGTGACGCACCACCAGCAGATCGGGGTGCATGGCGTTCAGGGTCATCGCGGTATCAATCAGGGTTTCGCCCTTTTTGATCGAGGAGGCCTGCATTGACATGTTCATCACATCCGCGCCCAGCCGTTTGCCCGCCAGTTCGAAACTGGCCTGTGTGCGGGTGGAGTTTTCAAAGAACATGTTGATTTGCGTCAGGCCGGACAGGGCATCGGCGTGTTTTACCTCGGACCGGTTCAGGGTGACGTATTGTTCGGCCAGATCAAGGATGGCGGTGATTTCGGACGGGGCCAGCGGTTCGATGCCAAGCAGGTGTTTCTGGGTAAAGCTCATCTGGTCCTCGTGGCGGAGTGGGTTGGGCGGGCGTTCGGGTATCTAGCGGGCGTTGGGGTATCTATAGGTCGGGCGCGGGGGCGGGGCAAGATTGGGCTGTTTGGCGCGGGCGGATGCGATAAGGTTGCGGCCATGGAATCAATTTCAGTCGATCAGATGGATACGGCCACCGCACTTGCCCTGCTGGAATGGCAGGTTGAAATGGGTGTGGACGAGGCGATTTCGGACGCGCCGCTGGACTGTTATGCGTTGCCCGATCTGGCGCCATGGTCACCGCGTGCAATCAAGGCGGCTGCGGTGAAGCAGGCGGGGGGGGCTGCGAAGGCGGGGGGGGCTGCGCGGGCCGGCCATGTCGCCATGCAGGGGCCGGACCCCGTGGCCGAGGCCGGGGCGGCGGCGAAATCTGCAGCCAATCTGGATGAGTTGCGTGCGGCGCTGGCGGGGTTTGATCACTGCGGGTTGAAACGCGGGGCGCGGTCACTGGTGTTTTCTGATGGCAACCCGCGTGCGGCGGTCATGGTGTTGGGCGATGCGCCCAACCGCGAGGAGGACGCAGCCGGGCGGCCCTTTGTCGGTGCGGCGGGCGAGATGCTGGACAGGATGCTGCGCGCCATCGGGTTGGATCGCAGTGCGGATGATGATGCGCAGGCGGTATACCTAAGCAGCGCGTTGCCGTGGCGGCCGCCGCAAAACCGCGACCCCTTGCCCGAGGAACTGGCGATGCTGCGCCCCTTTGTGGCACGTCATGTTGAATTGGTCGCGCCCAAGGTGTTGATATTGATGGGGAACCTGCCCTGTGAATTGGCGCTGGGCCAGCGTGGCGTCACCCGTTTGCGCGGCGATTGGGTGCAGGCGTTTGGCTGTGCCGCGATGCCGATGTTTCACCCCGATGCCCTGATGCGCCGCGCCGAGGCCAAGCGCGACGCATGGGCCGACCTGTTGGCCGTCAAGGCGCGCCTGCGGGGGGGTGCATGAGGGTGATTGCGGCACTGGGGCTGGTGGTTGCGATGGCGGGGCCGTTGCAGGGCGAGCAGGCGGGGTTTCCGGCGGGATTTGACGTGGATTTTGACGCGCTGTTTGCTGCCCATGCCGGTCGGGTGCAGACCCCTGCGCCGGAGGTGCAACATTTGGAAATGCCCGGTCCGGTGATCATCACGCGGCGTATGGTTGACGGGCGCGCACAATATCAGGCCAGCGATATGAGCGGGCAGGGCGCAGTGGCCTGTGCCATGTCTGTGATGCTGGATGTTCTGGTTCTGGCGGGGCATTGCCCCGATGTGTTGGACCGCGCCGCCATCACGCGGTTAGAGGGATTAATCCATGCTCACGGGGTGTTTATGGCGCAAAACACCTATCCGCCCGTGCCCGCCGGGCAGGTGGCAGAGCGGTTGAAATCCATGGTGCGGGCGCGTGACGCTGCGACCGCGGCCTATGACTGCCCCTTGCCCGATGCGGCGGACAGTCAGGTGGTAGATCTGGCCCGCGCCATCACGTCGCCGCGCGCGGTGCGCCGCATGCAGCAGGGCCTGTCGCGCCCCAGACTGCCTGTTTTACATCCCTGTCTTTAAAGGAACATCACCATGAGCCGGATTGACGAGAGCATGGAATTCATCCCCGTCAGAATCGCCGTTTTGACGGTGTCGGACAGTCGCGAACTGGCCGATGACAGATCGGGCGACACATTGGTGGCGCGGATCAACGACGCGGGTCATCTGCTGGCTGACCGCCGGATTCTGCGCGACGAACGCGGCGCGATTGCGGCGCAGTTGCGCGACTGGATCGCGGATGCGGGTGTGGATGTGGTGATTTCCACGGGCGGCACCGGATTGACCGGGCGGGACGTGACGGTAGAGGCGCACCGCGATGTATACGAGAAGGAAATCGAGGCATTCGGCACCGTTTTCACCATCGTATCCATGCAGAAAATCGGCACCAGCGCAGTGCAATCGCGTGCCACGGGCGGTGTGGCGGGGGGGACGTATCTGTTTGCCTTGCCCGGCAGTCCGGGGGCCTGCAAGGACGCATGGGACGAGATCCTGCGCTGGCAGTTGGATTTCCGGCACCGGCCCTGCAATTTCGTGGAAATCATGCCGCGGCTGGAAGAGCACAAGCGGCGCAAGTAGCGGGCCAAACCGGGGGTGCGCTGCGGGGCGGGCCGTCGGATTTTAGGTATTTATAGAACAATGAAAGCAGTTTCGGGGCGTTTCGACGGAATCCCTGCGGCTATGCGTAACAGTGTTGTGGCTTGGCTTTTGTGCGGGGCGCTGTAAGGCTGTTTAGCAGTATTCCGGTTTTGGAATATGGCGTGGAGGAAGCGGATGCGGTTTTTTCGTCAGGGATTGTTCGGGTTGTTCATCACCGGTGTGACGCTGGGGTTTTTGCTGTGGGCTGGCGTGTTGGTGCGCGGTGCGGTGCAGGATCGCATGGCGGGTGGCGGCGCGGCGCCGCGTGGCAGCGAGCGGGTGTTTTCGGTGGCGGTGATCACGGCGCAGGCCGGGCGCGAGGTGCCTGTATTGACCGCCTTCGGGCAGGTGCAAAGCCGCCGTTCGCTGGAAATCCGTGCCTCGGTTCGGGGCACTATCGTGGAGCTGTCGGAAAATTTCGTCGAGGGTGGCGCGGTGCGTGCGGGCGATGTTCTGGCGCGGATTGATCCCCGGGACGCAGAGGCCGCAGTGACACGGGCGCGCACTGATGTATCGGACGCCGAGGCCGAGCAGCGCGAGGCGTTGCGTGCGATAGAACTGGCGCGGGATGAATTCACTGCCGCCGAGGATCAGGCCGCGTTGCGCCAGCGCGCGTTAGAGCGGCAGGAGGGTCTGGCAGAGCGGCGTGTGGGCACCACCGCCAATGTAGAGGCCGCCGAACTGGCGGTCAGCGCGGCGCGCACTGCCGTGTTGGGCCAGCGCCGCGCCGTGATCGTGGCCGAGGCGCGGGTGGACAGTGCCGCCACCGGATTGGCCCGTGCGCAGTTGGCGCTGGGCGAGGCAGAGCGGGTATTGGCCGACACGGTGATAAGGGCCGAATTTGACGGGGTGTTAAGCGGTGTGGTGGCCACCAATGGCGAGTTGGTCAGCCAGAACGAGAAGCTGGCGGATTTGATTGATGGTGATGCGTTGGAGGTGGCGTTTCAGGTTTCGGCTTTGCAATACGGGCGGCTGTTGGATCAGGCGGGCGCGTTGCAGCCCCGCCCTGTTGCTGTGTCGCTGGAGGTGACGGGGGCCGATCTGACTGCTGTGGGGCAGATCAGCCGTGAAAGTGCTGCTGTTGGTGCGGGGCAAACCGGGCGGCAGTTGTTTGCCTTGATCCAGGTGGCGGGTGGGTTGAAGCCGGGTGATTTTGTCACTGTTCGTGTGGAAGAATCAGCGATTGCCGGGGTTTACCGTTTGCCCAATGCGGCGCTGGGCGCTGATAATACGGTTTTGGTTCTGGGGGAGGGTGACCGTTTGCGCGCCGTTCCGGTAGAATTGTTGCGCCGTCAGGGGGATGACGTTTTGTTGCGCGCTCAAGGGTTGGAGGGGCGCGAGGTGGTGCGGCAGCGGTCGGCCTTGTTGGGGGCGGGGATCAAGGTGTTGCCTCTGCGCGAGGGGGCGGACGGGGTGTTGAGCGCCCCCGCCCTTGCGCCCGAGATGATCGCGATCGAGCCGGACCGGCGTGCCAGATTGCTGGCGGCGATTGATAGAAGCCCGCGCCTGCCCGATGCGGCCAAGGCCGAGATCCGCCGCAAGCTGGAGGCCGAGCAGGTGCCTGCGGCATTGGTTGCGCGGATCGAAGCGCGGATGGGGGGCTAGGGGATGGCGCGCAAATTGCCTGCCTCTGCGGGGGGATTGATTTCGTATTTCACCCGGCACCGCACTGCGGCCAATCTGTTGCTGGTGGTGATGATCGTGTTGGGGTTGATGGCCCTGCCACGGATGCGGGCGCAGTTTTTCCCTGATGTGGTGTCTGACACCATGTCCGTCAGCGTGGTCTGGGATGGTGCGGGTGCCGAGGACGTGGACCGCGCCATTGTGCAATTGCTGGAACCGGCCTTGTTGGCGGTGGATGGTGTTGCCGAAAGCACCGCGACATCGCGCGAGGGGCGGGCCGGTATCAGTCTGGAGTTCGAGCCGGGGGTGGATATGACCCGCGCATCCGAGGATGTGCAATCGGCCGTCGACGCCATCACCAGTTTCCCGGATGAAGCCGAGGAACCGGTGGTCAAGCGGGCCAACTGGGCCGACACGGTGACCGATGTGGTGATCGCGGGGCCGGTCGCGCCCGAACAACTGGGCCGTTATGCCGATGAAATGGTCACGCGTCTGTTTGCCGGGGGTGTGACGCGCACCACAATCGTGGGGGTGGCGGCGCCCAATACATTGGTCGAGGTGCCGGTGGCATCCATGATTGCGCATGGTGTGACCATGGCCCAGATCGCCGAGGCCATCGCCGGAGAGGTCACCGCCGACCCTGCGGGCGACGTGACCGGTGCCAATGCCCGTGTGCGCACAGGTGTGGAAAAGCGCGCCCCTGATCAGATCGCGGCCATCATTTTGCGCCGCAACGCCGATGGGTCGACCCTGAGTGTGGGGGATGTGGCGCGGGTGATTGTCGAAGGGTCGGACCGCAACCGCAGCTATTATGTGGGCGATGATCCGGCGGTGACGATCCGCGTCAACCGGTCGGATGCCGGCGATGCCATCAAGATGCAGCAGGCGGTGCAGGATGTGGCCGACGCGATGGAGCCGACCCTGCCGCAGGGCGTCAAGATCGAGCTGATCCGCACGCGGGCCGAGGCGATTTCGGCCCGATTGGAGATATTGCTGGACAGTGCCAAGGTGGGGCTGGCGCTGGTTCTGGCGCTGTTGTTCCTGTTTTTGAATGCGCGCACGGCGTTATGGGTGGCGGCGGGGATACCTGTGGCGCTGTTGTCGGCCATGGCGCTGATGTATTTCGCGGGGCTGACCATCAACATGATCAGCCTGTTTGCATTGATCATCACACTTGGGATCGTGGTGGATGATGCGATTGTGGTGGGCGAACATGCCGATGCGCGGGCGCGGCGCGGCGAACCCCCTGTGCAGGCGGCGGAAAACGCGGCGCGGCGCATGACCATGCCGGTTTTCTCATCGACCCTGACCACGGTGATTGCGTTTTTCGGGCTGGTGGCGATTGGCGGGCGGTTCGGTGATCTGATCAAGGATATTCCGTTCACGGTGATCGTGGTTTTGATCGCGTCCCTGGTGGAGTGTTTTCTGATCCTGCCCAACCATATGGCCCATGCGCTGGCGCATTCGGGGCGGGATCATTGGTATGACTGGCCGTCACGGCAGGTCAATCGCGGCTTTGATCGGGTGCGGTTGCACCTGTTCCGCCCCTTGATCGGGTTTGTGGTGCGGGCACGTTATGCGGTGCTGGCGGGGGCGGTTTTGTTGCTGGCGGCGCAGGCGGCGCTGGTGATTGACGGGCGCGTGCAATGGCGGTTTTTCAACCCTCCGGAACGCGGCACGGTATCGGGCGGATTTGCCATGCTAGAGGGTGCAACCCGCGCCGACAGCATGGAAATGATGCGCGAAATGCAGCGCGCCACCGAGGAATTGGGGCAGGAATACGAGGCCCGATATGGCCGCAATCCGGTGGATTATGTGATTGCCGAACTGGGCGGCAGTTCGGGGCGCGGGTTGGCGGGGGCCGACAACAAGGACGCCGACCTGTTGGGCGGGATTTCGATAGAGCTGATCGACGCGGATTTGCGGCCCGAGTATTCCAGCTTTGCCTTTGTCGGGGAATTGCAGGAACGGGTGCAGCCGCATCCCATGGCCGAGGTTGTCAGTTTTCGCGGCGGGCGGTCCGGCCCCGGTGGGGACAGTCTGGATGTGCAGTTTTACGGGGCCAGTGCCGCCGATCTGAAAGCCGCCGCCGAGGCGTTGAAAACCGAAATGGCCCAATTCCCCGAGGCCAGCGGGGTGGAGGATAATCTGGCCTATGACAAGGTGGAACTGGTGCTGGAACTGACCCCGCAGGGGCAGGCGCTGGGGTTCAGCATTGACAGTCTGGGCCGTGTGTTGCGCCACCGTTTGAACGGGATCGAGGCCGCGACATATCCCGACGGGCCACGCAGTGCCACGGTGCGGGTGGAGCTGCCCGAAAGCGAGCTGAGCGCGGATTTTCTGGAACGGATGCAGATGCGCACCGATGCGGGCAACTACGTGCCGCTGGCCGATCTGGTGCGGGTCACCTCCGAGGCCGGATTTTCCACCGTGCGGCGTGAAAACGGGCTGCGCGTGGTATCGGTGACGGGCGACATCAGTCAGGATGACGCGGCGCGATATGCCGAAATCACGCAGGCGTTAGAAGGCGAGATTTTGCCCCGCATCGCCAGTGAAAAACACGTGGAATTCCGTGTTTCGGGGCTAAAAGAGCAGGAAAGCGCGTTTCTGAATGATGCGCGCACGGGTTTGATTTTGACTTTGGTCGGGATTTATCTGGTGCTGGCATGGGTGTTTGCCAGTTGGACCCGGCCCATGGTGGTGATGGCGATCATTCCCTTCGGGTTGGTTGGCACGATTTGGGGGCATTACATCTGGGGTGTGCCGTTGTCGATGTTCACGGTGGTCGGGTTGTTGGGGATGATCGGGATTATCATCAATGATTCCATTGTGTTGGTCACCACCATCGACGAATTCGCCGAGGAGCGCGGGCTGCGCCCGTCGATCATTGACGGGGTTTCGGACAGGTTGCGCCCTGTGTTGTTGACCACCTTGACCACCGTGTTGGGGCTGGCGCCGTTGTTATACGAGACATCGTCACAGGCGCAGTTTTTGAAGCCGACGGTGATTACCCTGTGTTACGGGCTGGGGTTTGGCATGGTGTTGGTGTTGTTGGTGGTGCCTGCGCTGGTGGCGATACAGGCCGATTTTGGCCGCGCGCGGGGTGCATTGCGCCACGGGTTGGCGGCGCGGCGCGGCGGTGCCATGCGCCCTGTGATGCGCGGCGGCATGGCGGTGATGCTGGGCTGGCTGGCGGTGACCATGGGCTGGGCCGCTGTGACGGGCGCGATGTTGGGGCCGCTGGCCGCACTGGGTGCAGGGATGGGCGCGGCATTCGCGGTATTCGTGATTGGGTTGGCGGTGCTGGTGCTGGCGCTGTTGCTGTTCGGGCAGGTGGTGCGATTGGGCCATCGCCGCGCCTACTAGGGCGGGGCCGGTTCGCCGGAATCAAACTGCATTGTCCTGCGTTATTCTGCGGTGCAGCCCTGAATATCCACGGCGCGTTGCGTGCCCAGCACGGTCATGCGCAGGCCCGCACGTTCCAGCGCGAATGGCTGGCCCGAGACATGTTCCAGATCTGCTTCGATCCACAGGGTGTTGCCGTCGCGCCGCGTTGTGGGTTCGGACACCCATACCTGCGGATCGGCGGTTTCCATCACCGCATGTTCGGGGCCGCCTGTGGCTGGCATGGTCACAGCAGCGCGGATGTGCAGCCCGTTTGCGCTGGGGGTGATCCGGCAGGTGGCGTTTTGCACGCCTGCCTTTCTGGCGGTCATGGGTTGGTCGCGCAGGGCGGCGGTGATGGCGGGGTTTTTCGGTGTGGCGCTGCCGTTCAGCATGGCGGAGATATCGAGTGTGACGGGCACGCAGATTTCCTCGCATATGCCGATCTGGAGGGTGCCGTGCAGGGTGACGGGTTGGCCCCTATCCTGTGGGCGCACGGTCAGAGGCAGCACGATTTCGCGTTTATAGCCAACGGAGCGCATCCCGTTCTGGGTGAACACATGCGGCGTGGGCCAGTGCAGTGCCACGCCTTGCAGGTTGGTTGATCCGCGCCAGTCGAATTCGGGCGGGATGCCTGCATCGCCGGGGCTGCGCCAATAGGTTTTCCAGCCCGGTTCCAGTTGCAGTTTCAGCGCGGTGATATGGTCGCCATTGGCAGTTTTCCAGCCGGTGAGCACACTGGCCTGCACCTTGGTGTCATAGGGATTGGCCGCTGCCGTGGTTGCGGCAAGCCAGGGGGAGGTGGCCGCGAGGGCGCAGAAGGCAAGGGTGCGTATCATGGGGATTTGATGCGCTGAACGGGCTGAAACCTCAACACACGAAATGGCGAGTTTTTGGGGCTGTTGCGTGATCGGGGTGGTGAAAGGGCGGGGTTTTGCTTGCCTTGTGGGGGGTGTGACCCCATGTTTGACGGGTTGATACAACGGAGCGGAAATGACCCCGACAGAGGATAGCACCGGTGGCGCGGATGGCGCTGTGATGGACCTGACCGGCAAGTTGCTGATTGCGATGCCGGGCATGGGGGATGCGCGGTTTGAACATTCGGTGATCTATATTTGTGCGCATTCGCCCGAGGGTGCGATGGGGTTGATCATCAACAAGCCCAGCCCCGATATTGCCATGCGCGATTTGCTGGAGCAGCTGGAGTTGGGCGTGGCGCCGGGGCTGCCGCAGATGCCGGTGCATTTTGGCGGTCCGGTCGAACATGCGCGCGGGTTCGTGTTGCATTCGCCGGATTTCACATCGGCGGCGCATTCGCTGCGGGTGGATGCGCGGTTTCGCATGACTGGAACGCTGGATATTCTGGAGGCGATGGGTCAGGGCAACGGGCCAGAGCGGGCGATTTTGGCGCTGGGCTATGCCGGATGGGGCGAGGGCCAGTTGGAAAGCGAGATTGCGCAGAACGCATGGTTGACCTGTGATGCATCGCCCGAGTTGGTGTTTGGCGCTGCGGATGAGGGCAAGTGGGAGGCGGCGCTGGGCACATTGGGTGTGAGCGCGTTGAGCCTGTCGAGCGAGGCGGGGCACGCCTGAGGCGGTTGG
This sequence comes from Paracoccaceae bacterium, assembly GCA_050633465.1. Lineage (GTDB taxonomy): Bacteria > Pseudomonadota > Alphaproteobacteria > Rhodobacterales > Rhodobacteraceae > UBA3069. The sequence continues at coordinate 67,302 of JBOEGO010000025.1, forward strand.
GCCTGTGGATGTGTTCTGATTTTAGGTATTTAGGGAACAATGAAGCGGTGTGGCGGGAGTGGGAGCCTGCGGCGCGCGCATTTGTGGAACAAAGAAGCGGTTTGGCCGGGCGTTTGTGGCGGGTGGTGCCGAGCGCAGCGAGGCCATGCCCAACCGGCGAATGCACCCCCCCGTGGGGGTGTTTGAGCGGGCGGGAGTTTTTGTTACGGGCGCGGCGCGGCGGCGCGGCGCAGGCGGTCGTTGATGGCGCGGCCAAGGCCGATGTCGGGGATCGGGGCCACAGCGATGGGTTTTGACTGGTTGTCCAGATCGTGCAGGGCGCGAAACAGGTTTGCGGCGGCTTCGGTCAGGTTGCCGGATTCCGACAGGTTTTGATCGCATTCCATATGGCCAAAACCCAGCAGCAGTTCGTTTTTATCTGCTTGGGTGGCGTTCAGCCGCACGCGGGCTTTGGGGGCGTAGTGGCTGGCCATTTGGCCCGGTGCGGTCAGGGTATCGGTGTCTGAATGCAGGCGCAGGGGGGTGTTTAGCACCTGTTCTATATCTTCGGCTGCGATGCCGCCGGGGCGCAGCAGGGTGGGGGTGTTATCTGCCAGTCCGAGGATCGTGGATTCGACGCCGACGGTGCAGGGGCCGCCGTCGAGGATGGCTTCGATCCGGCCATGCAGCCCGTCGCGGACGTGATCGGCGGTTGTGGGGGAAATGCGCCCCGAGGGGTTGGCCGAGGGTGCGGCAAGCGGGCCGCCGTAGCGGTTCAGCAGTTCTGCGGCCAGCGGGTGGGCGGGCACGCGCAGCGCCAGCGTATCCAGCCCTGCCGTGACCAGTGGTGACAGCCCGTGCCCCTGTTTCAGCGGCAGCACCAGCGTCAGCGGCCCCGGCCAGAAGGCCCGCGCCAGACGGTCGGCCATGGGGGACCATTGCACGAAGTGTTGTGCCCGTTCCGTTGATGCCACATGCACGATCAGCGGGTTGAAGTGTGGTCTGCCCTTGGCGTCGAATATCCGCGCCACGGCCATGTCATCGCGGGCATCCGCCCCCAGGCCATAGACCGTTTCGGTGGGGAAGGCGACCAGAGCGCCCGCCGCCAGCAGGTCGCAGGCATGTGCCAGCCCTGTATCGTCGGGCAACAGCAGTTTGGTCGCTAACATATGCAAATTCCGGTGACGCGGCGTTTCAGTTGCCTGACAGGGGGTGATCTTTACCTTGCAAGGTCAGTCAAGATGCATACAAGCGGCAGCCAGAAAAACCAAGGGCCTTGCCCGTTTGTCCCCCCAAGGAGGAGCCACCATGCCGTTTCGAGCCCCCGTTGATGATTTCCGTTTTATCCTGTCGCATGTTGCCCCCATGGCCAAGTTGGTCCAGACCGAGGCCTTTGCCGAGGCCACGCCTGATATGACCGATGCAGTATTGGGCGAGATGGGCAAGCTGATGGAGGAGGTGATGGAGCCGACCCGTCGCAATGGTGACATCGAGGGTGCGGTATTGGAAAACGGGGTTGTGCGGACCTCTCCCGGGTTCAAGGACGCGTTCCAGAAGCTGGCCGAGGGCGGCTGGATCGGTATTTCCGCCAGCACCGAATATGGTGGCATGGGGTTGCCCCTGGCGATGACCACGGCGCTGCATGATATGATGAGCGCGACCAATATGGCGCTGGGGTTGAACCCGTTGTTGACGCAGGGCCAGATCGAGGCGCTGGAGCATCACGCCAGCGACGAATTGAAAGAGTTGTATTTGCCGCGCCTGATCAGTGGTGAATGGACCGGCACCATGAACCTGACCGAACCGCAGGCCGGATCGGATGTGGGGGCGTTGAAATCCAAGGCCGAACCCAATGGCGATGGCACCTATGCTGTCACCGGGCAAAAGATTTTCATCACATGGGGGGACCATGATTTTGGCGGCAATGTCTGCCATCTGGTTCTGGCGCGTCTGCCTGATGGTGTGGCGGGCACCAAGGGGATTTCGCTGTTCATGGTGCCCAAGTTCATTCCCGACGAGGATGGCAATCTGGGCGCGCGCAACAGCCTGTCGGTGGTCAGTCTGGAACACAAGTTGGGCATTCACGGCAGCCCCACCGCCGTGATGCAGTTCGACGGGGCCAGGGGTTGGCTGGTTGGTGCGCCGCACAAGGGCATGGCCGCGATGTTCACCATGATGAACAACGCCCGCCTGTCGGTCGGTGCCGAGGGCGTGGGCATTGCCGAGGGCGCGACCCAGGCCGCCACCGCCTATGCCGCAGAGCGCAAGCAGATGGGGGCGATCATCGAACACGCCGATGTGCGCCGCATGTTGTTGACCATGAAGGCCGAGACATTCGCGGCCCGTTCCATCGCGATGAATTGCGCTGTGGCGCTGGATATGGGCACGGCCACGGGCGATGTGGAATGGGCCGCACGCGGGGCCTTTCTTACCCCGATCGCCAAGGCATTCGGATCGGACACCGGCATTGCCGTGGCCGAAATGGGGGTGCAGGTGCATGGCGGCATGGGTTTCATCGAGGAAACCGGCGCGGCGCAATACAGCCGCGATGGCCGCATCACCGCGATATACGAGGGCACCAACGGCATTCAGGCGATGGATCTGGTGGCCCGCAAGATGATGGACGGGGGCGACGCCGCATTCACCCTGCTGGACGAGATCGAGGCCAACGCAGAGCGCGCCCGTTGCAAACACCCCGAGTTGAGCGCGCTGGCAGAGCCCGTGTGGCAGGCCAGCGAAAACATGCGCGAGGCGGTGGAGTGGCTGGTCACGCAGGATGATATGAACACCCGTTTCGCGGGCTGTGTGCCGTTTTTGCGGGCATTCGCACGGGTGTTGGGCGGGCAATACCATCTGGTTGCTGCCATGACCGAGGACGGCAACGGCCCGCGCACCAAGCTGGCGCGGTTCTATATCAACCGTCTGCTGCCCGAACACGAGGGGTTGCTGACCCATGCCCGCGCCGGTGCCGGTGATCTGTATGATTTCAGCCTAGACGAGCTGACCGCGTGAGTGTGGCCGGCCCCACGGGCAAGCTGCGCTATCCCTATGAGGATGCACCCGCGCCGGGCGAAGCGGTTGAGGTCGCGCCCGGTGTGTTGTGGTTGCGCCTGCCGCTGCCCATGGCGCTGGATCATGTGAACATCTATGCCATTGACGAGGGCGATCATTGGTCGATCGTCGATGCAGGGGTCTATTCGAAAAAGATGGTCACCCTGTGGGAGCAGATCATCGCAGGCCCGTTGCAGGGCAAACCCGTGGGGCGGGTCATTCTGACCCATCACCACCCTGATCACGTTGGCATGGCGGGTTGGTTCGTGGAACGCGGGGCCGAATTGGTCACCACGCGCACTGCTTATCTGATGAGCCGGATGCTGATACTGGATGTCGAAGAAGAGGTGAGCGAGCAGGCCAGGACGTTCTGGCGTCGCGCGGGCATGGCCCCCGAAGTATACGCCGAACGCAGCGCCGCCCGCCCGTTCAATTTTACCGATATTTGCCATGCGCTGCCCGTGGGGTTCACCCGTTTGCAACAGGGTGACAGGTTTCGCGCAGGCGGGCGCGACTGGGATGTGCATATCGGCAATGGCCATGCCCCCGAACACCTGACCTTATGGAGTCAGGATGACAATCTGGTGCTGGCGGGGGATCAGATTTTATCGTCGATCAGCCCCAATATCGGCGTCCACCCCACCGAACCCGAGGCCGACCCCGTGGGCGACTGGTTGGAAGCCTGCGAGCGGCTGTCGCATCTGGCGCGGGCCGATCATCTGGTGCTGGGGGGGCATAAGCTGCCCTTTACCGGGTTGCCGGTGCGGATGCGCCAGTTGATCGACAACCACCACGGCGGATTGCGTCGTTTGCTGGCACATCTGGACAGCCCGAAAACGGCGGTTGAATGTTTCGCCCCCCTGTTCAAGCGCAAGATCGACAGCGGCACCTATGGGTTGGCCATGGTCGAGGCCTATGCCCATGTCAGCCATCTGTATCAAACGGGCGAGGTCACCCGCAGCCTGCGCGAAGACGGGGCTTGGCTGTGGCAGCGGGCGCAGGGTTAGGGTAACATCCGCGTCGCAACAGGACCGGAGTAACCCCCATGGATGACGAAATCCGCACCTCTGCCGAGGCGCATGAAAACGACGCCCTGCCCAAGCGCCGCGAGGTTCATGCCGACCCGCAGGCCAAGGGCGACACATCCATCCCCGAGGGGATGACCGCCAAGCCGGTAAAGCAGAAAAGCGCCGCCGAGTGGGCCTATGAGCGGCTGATCCTGTATATCAAGAATTTCGAGGAAACCCTGAACACCGACCAAGAGGTCGCCATGGGGTTTGCGGGCGGCGAGGCGGGCGTTTTGCGGATCGAGGGCATGGGGTTTTTCGACCCTGATATTGTGACGTTCTACGGCACTGATGAATACGGTGCGAAAACCCAGCTTATCCAGCATGTGACGCAACTGGCCGTGATCCTGCGCGCCATTCCGCGTGCCGATCTGGAAGGCGACGCCGAAGAAGAAGAACCACCGCGCCGGATCGGTTTTCGTCTGGCCAAGGCGCTGGAGGAAGACAACGCAACGCAAGACACTGTGGATGCGGGGGCGGATGCGGGGGCGGATGCGGATGCGGGGGCGTAACCTTTTGGCAAGCGCGGGCATTTAGGATCGGCCTGGCAAAACCTGCCCGATTCCACTGATGACAGGGCGGTTAGAATCCGGTAATCAGCGGGTAACAGCGATATTACCAAAGGAATGCGCAAAATGGCCGAACATAAACACGGTGAAATGAATATCGAAGTTCAGGAAAAAACCTTTGACGGGTTTGTGAATTTCGTCAAATGGTCGGTGATTGCCATCATCGCCGTTCTGATTTTCATGGCGCTGGTCGGCGCCTGATCGCAACGGACATTTCGCGCCCGCCCTGTCCATGACCGACGGGGCGGGCGCAGTTTTGTTTTCAGGCAGGTTATTTTGCGGGGGCCCCACCGATGCTGCTTCGTTTTGCTTTTTTGATTTTGGCCGCGCTGTCGGTTTCGGCATGTGGTTATAACCAAAGCGATGTTCCGGCATCCAGTCTGGAGGATGTGCAGCGCGCCACCTATCGCCACAATGGCGCGCCCGAACTGGTGCTATACACCGCGATTTCCAATTCCACCGGCGAGGGTGCGCATAGCGCGCTGATGGTCAACGCATCGCAGCGGGTGATTTTCGACCCTGCGGGCACCTTCCGCAAGGAGGGCGCGATTGTCGAACGCGGTGATGTGTTGTTCGGCGCGACCCCGCGCATGGTCGACAGCTATACCCGGTTCCATGCCCGCGAAACATATCACGTGGTGGTGCAGCGCCTGCCCGTGCCCGCCGCCACAGCCGAGGCCGTGTTGCAGGATGTTCTGAGCTTTGGTGATGTGGTGGCCGCGATGTGCACCAATTCGACATCGACCGTGCTCAGCCGTGCCGATCTGCCCGCGCCGATCCGCGTGACCATGTTTCCCAAAAAGCTGATGGAGCAATTCGCCACCGTCCCCGGCGTGCAAACCCGCGAATTGTTCGAATATGACAGCGACGACAAATCCAAGGTGTTAGAGGCATATGAACCCGACCGCGTGGCCGAAACCCTGCGCACGCGGCGCGAAAACGGCACCACGGTGCAGGGACAGATCGCCGAAGCCAAGGCCGCAGAGGCCCAGGCGAATGCCAGGCCCAAGCTGAACTGAGCGCGCCACAAAGCGCAAGAATTGCAAAAAGGGGCTGCGGTTGCGGCCCCTTTTTATTGGCCCGATCGGTCCGGTTGGCAGGGTGAACGGGTCAGCCCAGCAACCACAGCATGGAATACAGCGTGACCGCCCCCAGCCCGATGGCGGCCAGCACGTTGCGCGTGATATACCCCACCACCAGCGTCACCGCAGCCGCCAGCAGGCGGGCGGTATCGGGGTCGCCGCCCGTCGCCGAGGGCCACAGCACCAGCGGCGCGACCAGCGCGGGCAGCACCGCCACAGCGGTATAGCGCAGGTGGCGCAGCACCCATTCGGGCATGGCGCGGTTGCCGATCAGCCCCAGAAACACAAAGCGCAGCCCATAGCTGCCCAGCCCCAGCAGCACGATCACGGTCCAGAGCGCGGTTTTATCGGTGATCAGGGCGGTATCGGTTGCGGGGTTCATTCCGGCACCCTTCCGAATGGGGCCAGGGCCATGCGGCGTTCGACCTCGGCCCCGGTGACCATGCCCGCGACGGCGGCGACCAGCAGACCCATGTTATAGGGCAGCCCTGCAAACAGCAGCGCCATGGCGACAGACACCAGCGCGGCGGCGCGGTGTGCGCCCGTATTCAGCATCGGCGCGATGATGGCGATAAAGGTGATCGGCACCGCGAAATCCAGCGCCATTTCCGGCGGGATCGTATTGCCAACCATGGCCCCCGCGAATGTCGCCGCATACCACAGCGGGCAGACCGGGGCCAAAGCGCCAAAGAAATAGGACAGTTTTTCCGGCAAGCCCCAATCAGGATTTTTTTCATATGCCATATGGGCGCAGGCATAGGTTTGATCGACCAGAAAATAGGCGATGATTGCGCGTTTCCACAGCGGCGCAGCCCCCAGATGCGGCGTCAGGGAGGCGGAATACATCGCCATGCGCAGATTGACCGCCAGCGCCGAGGCCAGCACCACCCATGTGGGCGCATTTTCCGACAGCAGTTGCACGGCGGTGAACTGTGCCGCGCCCGCGATCACGACGATGGAAAACGACAGGGCCTCGATCACGTTCAGGCCCGCGTTGGTGGCGACAACGCCAAACAGCAGGCCAAAGGGGACGATGACAACGGCAAAGGGAGCGCCGTCTTGCAGCCCCTTGCGAAAGGCCCTGCGGGTGGTGGAATGGGTCATGGGGGTTACCTACGCGATATGCTGCGCCTAGGGGTATCGCGGATGCGCAGGATCGGCAAGCGCGGCAGGGGTGTTTTTGGCGTGCGGGGGGCTAGTCGAAAATGCCCGCAACGCGCCCCAGCAACATGAACGCCCGCGAGGTGCGGGTATGGGCCAGATCGGAAATTTCGGCGTCTGATGCCTCGGGTTCGAATTCGACAAAGGCGCGGTCGAAACGGCGCAGGAAATGATGCGCGGCATCGCGGAAAATCGGGTCTTCTTTCATGCGGCCAGCGGCCAGCGCCAGCGAGGAGCGGTCACGCACCCCGCCCAATGCGGCCACGGCGCGGCCACGTTCACCCGCCGCAAAACGGCGCCAGATTTCGGGGCGGGCCATATCGGGGCGCAGGTCATCCATATAGATACCGTCCTGCGACAGCAGGGTCAGCACATCCTGCGAGGCCTGCACCAGTTGCGATGCATTGCGGTCGCGCAGGGCCTTGCGCAGGGCGGAAAACCCCTGTTCGTCATGTTCGGTTTCGGGGAAATGCAGGGCGCGGATGAAATCCTGACGCGACAGGCGGGGGGCCATGTCCTCGGGGCGGGTGCCAAGGGGCAGGGCGGCCTGATCTTCGGTATTGGCGGGGGGGGCGGCGATGGCGGCGGCGGGGCGGGTTTCGCCATGTTCCCGCGACGATGTAAAGGTGGCCAGCGCCGTTTCGGTTTTGCGTGCGGCGGCGGCGATTTCATCAAGTTTGCGGGTGACCGATGGTTCGGACGCCAATGAGCGCCCCTGCTGCTGCGCCACATAGGCCTGCCGGATCGCATCAATCGCGGCCTGCAAGCGCTGGCTTTCTTCGCGCATCACGCGGGATGCACGGGCGGCCAGTGCGGCGACCCAGATCATGGCGACGGGCATGAACACCGCCAGCATGGTCATCACAAACCGGATGCCGCCGGTGCCCGCAGGTGCGGGGCCGATATCGACCAGCATGAAAAACAGGATCACCCCGATGAACCACAGGCCCGACAGCGCCAGCGCCACGATTTCAATCGCGGTGATGCGCGGTTCGGAGGGGCGGTCATAGACCCCCATCGGGGTCGAGGGGCGCTGTGCGCTGTTGGGCGCAGAGGTATTGCCGCCCGATGGTCCCGACAGGCTGCCGCTGAGTGCGGGTTTTGCATGTGCGCCATTGCCCTGCCCGCCGCCCTGCGTGGCGGGGGATTTCCCCGGTTGTGGCAGGGTCGCTTTGGGCAGGGTGGGCATATCGGCGGACATCGGGCTGTTGCTCCGGCTCAGACGTAGGAAATTTTGACGATCTCGTAATATTTTTCACCGCCGGGGGTGCGGACCTCGACGCTGTCGCCCTCTTCTTTGCCGATCAGGGCGCGGGCGATGGGCGAGCGGATATTGAGCAGGGATTTTTCGATATTGGCCTCGTGTTCGCCAACGATCTGCCATGTCTTTTCTTCTTCGGTGTCTTCATCGACAAGGGTCACGGTGGCGCCGAATTTAATCGCGCCTTTCAGGGTGGTCGGGTCGATCACCTCGGCCAGGCTGACCACGGCCTCCAGTTCCTTGATGCGGCCTTCGATAAAGCCCTGTTTTTCGCGTGCGGAATGATATTCGGCGTTTTCTTTCAAATCGCCCAATTCGCGTGCTTCGGCGATGGCCTGAATGATGGCGGGGCGTTCCACCGATTTCAGCAATTTCAGTTCGGTTTCAAGCGCGGTATGGCCCGCGCGGGTCATCGGAATTTTTTCCATAGGTCTGTCCGGTCACTATCCACAAGTTCGGCATGGGCCACAAGTAAGCCATGGGCCACTGGTTCGGCATCTGCCACAAAGAAAACAGGGGGCTTCACGGGGGTGCCCCGTCCCCCCTGCGTTGGTTCAGGGTTTGGAATACCTGACCCAAAGGGCGGGGGCAATGCAAGCGAAACCGGATTGACCAGCGGGGAGATGCCGTGCCTGTTGTGTCACATCTGCACTGCGTCAAGTGCCGCATTGCGGAAAATGATACCGCTAAATGGAATATGGACTGCGAAATGACGCCGTGTTGCGATTGACGTGCAATGCTGCGCTGCGGTAACCATCTGCGAAATAATGTTACGCGCGCGTGGGGGAACACCCCCTGCGGCCAACCGGAGGAGCCAGCCAGATGAGCGAGATCGAACGGGAAGCAATGGAATACGACGTGGTGATCGTGGGTGCGGGGCCTGCGGGGCTTTCGGCTGCGATCCGGTTGAAACAACTGGACGCCGATCTGAACGTCGTGGTGTTGGAAAAAGGGTCCGAAGTGGGCGCGCATATCCTGTCGGGCGCAGTGCTGGACCCCTGCGGGCTGGACGCGCTGATCCCCGACTGGAAGGAAAAGGGCGCGCCGCTGAACACCCCCGTGAAAGAGGATAATTTCTATTTCATGGGCGAAGCGGGCGAAATTCGCCTGCCCAATTTCATCATGCCGCCGCTGATGAACAACCACGGCAATTACATCGTATCCATGGGCAATGTCTGCCGCTGGATGGCCGAACAGGCCGAGGGCATGGGCGTTGAAATTTTCCCCGGCATGGCCTGTTCCGAACTGGTGTTCGGCGACAATGGCGAGGTCAAGGGCGTGGTGGCCGGTGTGTTCGGGCTGGAACCTGACGGATCAGTAGGCCCCAACAGCGAACCGGGGATGGAACTGCACGGCAAATATGTGTTCCTGTCCGAAGGCGTGCGCGGGTCGCTGTCCAAAGAGGTGATTGCGAAATACAATCTGGATGCCGATTGCGATGTGCCGAAATTCG
>JBOEGO010000026.1:0-8282 GCA_050633465.1 Paracoccaceae bacterium
GCCTTGTGGCGTCGGACCCGGGCCATGCGCTTTGGCAGCGTGATCTGATCGTGTCGTATTTCAAATTGGCCAGGGTTGGGCCGACCCCGCGGGCGCATTATTTGCGCGCACTTGAGGTGGCCAATGACATGCGGGCGCGGGGGATTCTTGCGCCGCGCGATGCCCATATTCCGGGGGTGTTGCAAAAGCGAATTGACGCCCTTCCCCACAACTCTCCCTGACCCCTAAATCTTGTGCCATTCGCGTGACAATGACCCCACCAGCGGCTATAAGTCGGCCAAGCGAAAAGGGGCCCCCACCGCATGTCCGATCCACAAGATCAAGAGCCACAATACGGCGCAGATTCTATCAAGGTTCTCAAAGGTTTGGACGCAGTACGCAAGCGTCCGGGCATGTATATCGGGGACACGGACGACGGGTCCGGACTCCACCATATGATTTACGAGGCCGTGGACAACGGAATTGACGAGGCATTGGCCGGTCACGCCGACCATGTGCGCGTGAAAATCCATGCGGATTCCAGCGTGTCCGTGCGCGACAACGGGCGTGGAATTCCGGTTGGTATCCACGAGGAAGAGGGCGTTTCCGCGGCCGAGGTCATCATGACCCAGTTGCACGCGGGCGGCAAATTCGACCAGAATTCATACAAGGTGTCTGGCGGTCTGCACGGCGTGGGTGTGTCCGTGGTGAACGCCCTGTCCAATTGGCTGGAGCTGCGCGTCTGGCGTGATGGTAAGGAACATTACGCGAAATTTGCGCATGGCGACACGGTGGAACATCTGCGCGTGACCGGCGATGCCGTGGGCGAAAAGGGCACCGAGGTGCGTTTTCTGGCCTCGACCGATACGTTTTCCAACCTCGAATACTCCTTTGAAACGCTGGAAAAGCGCTTGCGCGAACTGGCGTTCCTGAATTCCGGTGTGCGCATCATTCTAGAGGATGAACGCCCCGCCGAGCCGTTGAAATCCGAACTGTATTACGACGGTGGCGTTAAGGAGTTCGTTAAATATCTGGACCGCTCTAAAACGCCGGTGATGCCCGAACCCATCTTTATGGTCGGTGAAAAGGACGGCATCGGGGTTGAGGTCGCGATGTGGTGGAATGACAGCTACCATGAAAATGTGCTGCCCTTTACCAACAACATTCCGCAGCGCGATGGTGGCACCCATATGGCGGGCTTTCGCGGGGCGCTGACCCGCACGATTAACAGCTATGCGCAGACATCCGGCATCGCGAAAAAGGAAAAAATCACCTTTACCGGCGATGATGCCCGCGAGGGTCTGACCTGCGTTTTGTCAGTCAAAGTGCCGGACCCGAAATTTTCGTCGCAGACCAAGGACAAGCTGGTCAGCTCCGAAGTGCGCCCCGCCGTCGAAAGCCTGGTGAATGAAAAGCTGGCCGAGTGGTTTGAGGAAAACCCCAACGAGGCCAAACAGATCGTCGGTAAGATTGTCGAGGCCGCATTCGCCCGCGAAGCGGCCCGCAAAGCGCGGGAGCTGACACGGCGCAAAACGGCAATGGACGTGAACTACCTTGCTGGCAAGCTAAAGGATTGTTCGGAAAAAGACGCCTCTAAAACCGAACTGTTCCTGGTCGAGGGTGACTCGGCTGGTGGGTCGGCGCAAACTGGCCGTGACCGGCAAACACAGGCGATTTTACCCCTGCGCGGTAAGATTTTGAACGTAGAGCGCGCAAGGTTTGACCGTATGCTGGGCAGTCAGGAAATCGGCAATCTGGTGATGGCACTGGGCACTGGTATTGGCCGCGATGAATTCAACATCGAAAAACTGCGCTATCATAAGATCGTCATTATGACGGATGCTGACGTGGATGGCGCGCATATCCGCACGCTTTTGCTGACATTTTTCTATCGCCAGATGCCCGAACTGATCGAGGGGGGGTATCTGTATATCGCCCAACCGCCGTTGTATAAAGTCGCACGTGGTAAGTCCGAAGTGTATCTAAAGGACCAGCCAGCGCTAGAAGATTATCTGATCCATCAGGGCACTGAGGGTGCAACATTACGGTTGGGTTCCGGCGAAGAAATTATGGGTCAGGATCTGGTGCGCGTCGTCGAAGAGGCCCGCACGGTCAAGCGTATTCTTGATGCGTTTCCTACCATCTATCCCCGTCATATCATTGAACAATCTTCGATCTCGGGTGCTTTTGTGCCGGGCCGAGCAGACGCGGATTTGCAAGCGGTCGCCGATGCGGTCGCTGTCCGTCTGGACCTGATCGCGGCCGAATATGAAAAGGGTTGGCAGGGGCGTGTAACCCAAGATCACGGCATCCGGCTGGCGCGCATTTTGCGCGGAGTCGAAGAGGTGCGCACACTGGATGGTCCGGTGTTGCGTTCCGGCGAGGCGCGCAAACTGGGCACGCTGACGGATCAGTTAAGAGCGATCTATACAGCGCCGGCGCAATTGGTCCGCCGGGATCGGGTGCAGGCCATTCACGGCCCGCTTGATCTGCTATCTGCGATCTTGCAAGAAGGTGAAAAGGGTCTGTCATTGCAACGCTATAAAGGGTTGGGCGAAATGAATCCCGAACAGCTGTGGGAAACCACGCTGGACCCCGAGGCACGGACCTTTCTTCAGGTCAAAGTCGATGACATGGCCGAGGCGGACGACCTGTTTACCAAACTGATGGGCGATGTTGTCGAGCCACGCCGCGAATTCATCCAACAGAACGCGCTGAACGTGGAAAATCTGGATTTCTAGGTGTTCGTAGGGAAGCGGATAAGATTGCGTGGCGCGCATAAGTTTGCGCGTCGCGGATGATATCAAAGAGTTTGAAATCCCGTTAATTCAATAACTTATTGGATTTTTGCAAATATGATGGGCTCAAAGGTTTGCGCCAGGCTTGCCGCTTCCCCTTTCAAAGTCGAGTGAACATTCCAAATGGACTTCAGTCAGGCGCGCATGCGTCGACTGTGTTTGGCAAGCCATCAGTTGTCGTTGATAAAACGTTAGCGATCCGTAATTCTCTAGCGCCCGGCGATGATGACTTCGGTGCCCCAGGACTGGCAGGATTCCTTTAGGGTTGGGGCAATGGGGTGGTCGGTGATAAATCTGTCCACCTCTGAAAGAGAGCCGATGCGAGCGGGGGCATGGCGCAGAAATTTTGTGTGATCGGCGACCAATGTCACGCTGCGAGACTGGCGTATGATGGTCTGTGAAACACCTACTTCTGAAATATCGAAATCCAGCAGGTCGCCCTCGATATCCAGGGCCGAACAGCCGATTACTGCGTGGTCAAATTTGAACTGTCGAATTGTATCCGTGGTCAGGTTTCCGATCAAACCACCGTCCGAACGGCGCAAGGTGCCCCCGGTCACGATCACCTGACAGTCTGGATTCGCCGCCAGAATATTGGCGACATTCATGTTGTTCGTGACGACCATGATATTGCGATGATTGAGTAATTCCGCTGCGACCTCTTCGGTTGTCGTGCCGATGTTCAAGAAAATGGAACAGTCATTGGGCAGGGTGGCTGAACAGGCGCGGGCGATGTCCACCTTTGCCATCTGGTTCAATGCGCGGCGGTCTTCATACCCGATATTGGTGGTGCCCGATGGCAGGATCGCGCCACCGTGGACGCGCTCCAGTTTGCCCAGATCGGACAGGTCGGACAGGTCACGACGAATGGTTTGATGGGTGACGCCGAAATGGTCGGCCAAGCCTTCGACGGTGACCTTGCCCTCTCGGCGGGCGATTTCGATGATTTCCGGTTGGCGGAAGGTCTGGGCCATCGGTACTCCTCTGGCTTACTGGCCTACATGCGAAAACTGGCATGGGGCAAGCAGTTTCCAACGCAGAAGGCAGAAGCAGCGGCTCTGCCATGGCAAACCGAAGAAAAGAATCTTGCAAAATCAGTATAAAAGCCAAAAACGAACACAAACGAAAATATTTTTCTTCACTTCGGGTGTTCCTTTTGTCATGTTCTGCAAGCTAGGCAACTTGGAGTGGGGAGGCTCGGGTGCCAACCGAGAACGCAACAGATGACATTTGTGATCTTTTCGTCATTGGCGGTGGGATCAACGGCTGCGGAATCGCCCGCGACGCCTCTGGGCGGGGAATGTCGGTTGTGTTGGCGGAAATGAATGACCTTGCCTCGGCCACGTCATCTGCATCGACCAAACTGTTTCATGGTGGTTTGCGCTATCTGGAATATTTCGAATTCCGGCTGGTGCGCGAAGCACTGATCGAACGTGAAATCCTTTTGCGCGCAATGCCGCATATTTCATGGCCGATGCGGTTTGTGTTGCCTTATCACCCCGACATGCGCTTCGAGGGGGATACGCCGACATCCAAGTTGTTGAACGTGGTGATGCCGTGGATGCGGGGGCGGCGCCCGGCCTGGCTGATCCGTCTGGGTCTTTACCTTTATGACAATCTGGGCGGGCGCAAAATTTTGCCGGGCACGGCGGCACTTGATCTATCCAACACCCCAGAGGGCGCGCCGCTACAACAGCGGTTCAAGCGCGCCTATGAGTATTCCGACTGCTGGATCGAGGATTCACGACTGGTGGTGCTGAACGCACGTGATGCGGTGGCGCGGGGCGCGCAGATTATGGTGCGCACGAAGGTTACGCAGGCTGAACGGGTTAATGATGTTTGGCGGATCACAACGCAGGATTCCGACAACGGCGAAATCCGCGAGTTTCACGCACGGATGCTGGTCAATGCGGCAGGGCCTTGGGTTGGGGATATTCTGCAAAATCAAGTGCATATAAATTCAAGAGAGGGTGTGCGGCTGGTGCGTGGCAGTCATATCGTCACCCGCAAATTGTATGATCACGACAAATGCTATTTCTTTCAGGGCACGGACGGGCGCATAATTTTTGCCATTCCATACGAAGGCGATTTCACCTTGATCGGCACCACAGATGCAGACCATGCAGACCCGTCTGAAAAACCCGTTTGCACCGACGCAGAACAGCAATATCTGCTGGATTTTGCCAACCAGTATTTCAAGACGGAAATTGGTGCGGATGATATCGTCTGGACCTATTCCGGTGTGCGCCCGTTGTATGATGACGGGGCCAGTTCGGCCACTGCGGCGACCCGCGATTACACGCTAAAGGTTAACACAACCGGCGGCGCGCCGATGCTGAACGTATTCGGCGGCAAGATCACCACATATCGCCGTCTGGCTGAATCCGCGCTGGAAAAAATTGCGCAGTATGTTCCGGTTGAGGCTGCGCCATGGACGGCGGGGGTGGCCCTGCCCGGCGGCGATTTCGCAGTGACCGGGTTTGAGGTTCTCGTGGCGCGGTTGCGGGCGGATTTTCCGTTTCTGACGCAGTTCCACGCCCGCCGTCTGCTGCGCGCCTATGGCACCGAAAGCTGGGCCATTCTGGGCGATGCAAGATCGCTGGATGATCTGGGTGAATGTTTCGGCGCGACCCTGTTCGAGGTTGAGGTGGCTTGGTTGATCACCCATGAATTTGCCCGCAGCGGCGATGATGTGATCTGGCGGCGCAGCAAGTTGGGCCTGCGCATGACAGATGCAGAGAAAACGAAACTGAACGAATGGGTGCGCGCCCATTGTGGTGCGCTTCTGGCGCGGATCGCTGCTTGATGCGCGCATTGAAGGAGAAGACGGAATGACCCTAAGGCTTGAGGGCGTGTGCAAAGATGTGGGCGCGCAGACCCATATTCACACGACCGACCTTGAATTGGTGAAAGGCACAATGAACGTGCTGCTTGGCCCGACCTCGTCTGGCAAGACCTCACTGATGCGGTTGATGGCGGGGCTGGACCAGCCCACGAACGGGCGAATTTTTTGGAACGGCGCAGATGTGACCGGACAGCGGGTGCAGGATCGCAAGGTGGCGATGGTGTATCAGCAATTCATCAATTATCCGTCTATGACCGTCTATGACAATATCGCGTCGCCGCTGCGCCTGATGGGTGTGGACAAGGGGGAAGTTGACCGGCGGGTTCGGGACTCGGCCGAGTTGATGAAGCTGACCCCGATGTTGGACCGCAAGCCGCTGGAATTGTCAGGCGGGCAGCAGCAACGCTGTGCCTTGGCGCGGGCGTTGGTCAAAAATGCAGGGCTGGTGTTGCTGGACGAACCGCTGGCCAATCTGGATTACAAACTGCGCGAGGAATTGCGCGTGGAAATCCCGCGGATTTTCGAAGAATCCGGCGCGATTTTCGTTTATGCCACAACCGAACCCGAAGAAGCGCTGCTGCTGGGCGGTCAGACTGCAACCCTGTGGGAAGGGCGCGTGACGCAGTTCGGCCCGACAGCGCAGGTGTATCGCCAACCGCAGGATATGACCACGGCGCGGGTGTTTTCCGACCCGCCGATGAATTTCCTTCCGGTTGCGAAAACAGGCGGAAAACTGATGTTCGGGGACGGGCAGGTGGCACCGGCCACGGGGCGGTTGGCCGAATTGGCCGATGGCCGCTATACCGCCGGTTTCCGGCCTAACCATTTGGAAATATTGCAACATGCGCCTGATGCGATGCAGTTTTCGGCGCGGTTGGATGTGACCGAATTGACCGGATCGGAGACCTTTGTGCATCTGGATCATCAGGGGGCGCGTTGGGTCGGGTTGATCCACGGGGTGCATGATTTGCAGATCGGTGCGCCGCTGTCGGTCTGGCTGGATCCGGCGCATGTTTATATCTTTGCCGAGGGTGGCCAACTGGTCGCGCCCGCGGCCTATGCCGTGGCGGCGTGAGGGGAAATTATGGCACAGATCACGCTAGATAAATTGGCGCATTCCTATTTCTCCAACCCGCAGGGCGAGGGTGATTTTGCGTTAAAAGAACTGAACCACGTCTGGCGCGACGGCGAGGCATATGCCCTGCTTGGCCCGTCAGGTTGTGGGAAATCCACGTTGCTGAACATCATTTCCGGCCTGTTGCACCCCAGTCAGGGGCGCATTTTGTTTGGTGATCGGGATGTCACCCGCGCCGCCACGGCGGATCGCAATATTGCGCAGGTGTTCCAGTTTCCGGTGGTTTACGACACCATGACGGTGCGCGAAAACCTGGCCTTTCCGTTGCGCAATCGTGGCGCGGATGCCGCGTATATAAAGGCCCGCGTGGCACAGATTGCCGCGATGATCGGCATGGAATCCGTGTTGGACCAAAAGGCGCGTGGCCTGACGGCGGATGCGAAACAAAAGATCAGCCTTGGCCGTGGGATGGTGCGCGAGGACGTGAATGCGCTGTTGTTTGACGAACCGTTAACCGTGATCGACCCGCATATGAAATGGGAGTTGCGCACGCAGCTAAAATCGCTGCACCAGCAGTTTGGCCACACCATGATTTATGTGACGCATGACCAGACAGAGGCCCTGACCTTTGCCGATAAAGTGGTGGTCATGCATGACGGTCGCGTGGTGCAGATCGGCACGCCAGAGGAGTTGTTCGAGCGCCCTGAACATACCTTTGTCGGTTATTTCATCGGCTCGCCGGGCATGAATGTGATTCCGGCGCGGGTGGATGGTGCGCGTGCCTTTGTCGGTGGTGCTGAAATGGCGCTGGGGCGCGGCTATGCCCCGCTGGATGGCAAGGTGGAAATCGGAGTGCGCCCCGAACATGCGCGCCTGTCAACCGACGGGATGCCCGTGAAAATCAGGCGGGTCGAGGACGTAGGCCGCCATAAAATCGTGCGGGCTGATTTCTTTGGCCACGACATCAATATCATCGCGGATGAAGGGGCTGAAATCGGCGCTGACATGACCCGCGTCACATTCGATGCGGATCGCGTGAATGTTTACGCCAATGACTGGCGCGTGGCACCAATGGAAGGAGCGGCCTGATGCAAAAGACCACCAATCAAAAGGCGTGGTTTCTGGTGCTTCCGGTGCTGTTTCTGGTCGCGTTTTCCGCTGTTATCCCATTGATGACAGTGGTGAATTATTCATTTCAGGATACGTTCGGCAACAACCAGTTTTTCTGGGCCGGTCTGGAATGGTTCGACGAAATGTTGCATTCGGAACGGATGTGGAGCGCGCTTTGGCGCCAGCTTGCGTTTTCGGCCATCATTCTGGCGATCGAGGTGCCGCTGGGCATTCTGGTGGCGCTGAACATGCCCAAACGCGGGTTCTGGGCCAGTTTCTGTTTGGTGCTGATGTCGCTGCCGCTGCTGATCCCGTGGAATGTGGTTGGCACGATCTGGCAGATTTTTGGCCGTGTCGATATTGGCCTGCTGGGGCATACGCTGGCCGCATTGGGGATTGATTACAATTATACGCAAAACACGGTTGATGCCTGGTTGACCGTGATTGTGATGGATGTCTGGCACTGGACCTCGCT
>JBOEGO010000027.1:0-164956 GCA_050633465.1 Paracoccaceae bacterium
ATGACGCGCTGCATTTCCTGCACCCGTTGTGTGCGGTTCACGACCGAGGTCGCGGGCATCAGCCAGATGGGCCAGACGGGCCGCGGCGAAGACAGCGAAATCACCAGCTATCTGGGTGAAACGCTGGACAGTAACATGCAGGGCAATATCATTGACCTGTGTCCGGTTGGTGCATTGGTATCAAAGCCCTATGCATTCACCGCCCGCCCTTGGGAGCTGACCAAGACCGAAACGATTGACGTGATGGATGCGCTTGGTTCGAACATTCGTGTCGATACCAAGGGCCGCGAAGTCATGCGCATTTTGCCGCGTAACAATGACGCCGTGAACGAGGAATGGATTTCCGACAAAACGCGTTTTGTCTGGGATGGTTTGCGCCGTCAGCGTCTGGACACGCCCTATATCCGTGAAAACGGCAAGCTGCGCAAAGCGGGCTGGGGCGAGGCACTGACCGCCGCCGCCGCCGCGATGAAAGGCAAGAAAGTCGCGGGCCTGATCGGTGATCTGGTTCCGGTCGAGGCGGCGTTCGCCTTGAAACAACTGGTCGAAGGCATCGAGGGCAATGTGGAATGCCGCGTTGACAACGCGCGCCTGCCCATCGGCAACCGCGCCGCCTATGTCGGCACCGCCACGGTCGAGGATATCGACGACGCCAAGTTCATCCAGTTGATCGGCACCAACCCGCGCGAGGAAGCGCCGGTGCTGAACGCGCGCATCCGCAAGGCATGGACACGCGGCGCGAATGTGGGATTGGTCGGCGAAGCCGTTGATCTGACCTATGAATATCATCATGTGGGCAGTGACCGCGCCGCTTTGGCCGGGTTGCTGGATCACAAATTCGGCGCGGTTCTGGATGCGCCTTCGGTCATCATCGTGGGGCAGGGAGCCCTGCGCGAGGCCGACGGTCTGGCCGTTCTGGCGCATGCACAGGAACTGGCGGCGCGCACCAATTCCAAACTGATGGTGCTGCACACCGCCGCTGGCCGCGTTGGCGCGATGGATGTGGGTGCCGTTACGACAGGCGGCCTGAACGCTGCCATCGACGGGGCCGAGGTGATTTACAACCTTGGCGCGGATGAGGTCGACATCGACGCGGGTGCCTTTGTGATTTATCAGGGCAGCCATGGGGATCGTGGTGCGCACCGCGCCGATATCATCCTGCCCGGTGCCGCCTATACCGAAGAAAACGGGTTGTTCGTCAACACCGAGGGCCGCCCGCAACTGGCGCTGCGCGCAGGGTTCGCCCCCGGCGAGGCCAAGGAAAACTGGGCCATCCTGCGGGCATTGTCGGCCGAATTGGGAGCGCAACTGCCCTATGACAGTCTGGCGCAATTGCGCACGGCCCTGATCGCCGAGGTGCCGCATCTGGCGGGCATTGACGCGGTGGTGGAAAACACCGGTGAAGCCCTGGCGCTGGATGCCATGGGCACGGCGGATTTCCGCAATGTCATCAAGGATTTCTACCTGACCAACCCGATTGCACGGTCCAGTCAGCTGATGGCGGAACTGGCGGCGGGTGTCAAAGCACGCGCCATGCAGGTGGCCGCGGAATAATGAAACGGGTCGCGTTCATATCCCTATGCGCCATGGCGCTGGTGGCCTGTGATGACACGGGCCGCGACGCCGAAGTGGCGCGTGGCGCGGTGCCCGTTGCAACGCCGGAATACAAGGGTGTGGAAACGCAACTGCTGGACGGCGATCTGGTGTCGTTTCAGGTCGCGCTGAGCGGCACCAACGACCCAAAGGCGCTGGACGCCTATGCAGAATGTGCGGCGGCGCAATATGCGCTGATCCGCGGATACGGATTTGCCCGCCATGTGCGGACGAATGTAACGGAACAGGGTGGTCTTTGGCGGGCCGATGCGGTTTACACCATCTCGCCGACACTGCCCCGGGGATTAAAGACGATCGACGCCGAAGTCGTGACATCGCATTGCGCAGAAAACGGAATACCGACGGTATGAGGACCTAATGGCTGAATTCTTTACCACCACCACACTCGGGATTGGTCTGCTGATTGTCGGGCAGGTCCTGTTGATCGTTGTGCCGCTATTGGTCGCCTTGGCGTTCCTGATGTATGCGGACCGCAAAATCTGGGCCGCAGTGCAAATGCGGCGCGGCCCCAATGTGGTCGGCGTGTTCGGCCTGCTGCAAAGTTTTGCGGATTTCCTGAAATATATCGTCAAAGAGGTGGTGTTCCCCGCCGGGGCCGACCGCGTCGTGTTCCTGCTGGCGCCGATGATTTCGCTGGTTATGGCGCTGATTGCATGGGCCGTGATCCCGTTCAACGATGGCTGGGTGCTGTCGGATATCAACGTCGCGATCCTATATGTGATGGCCGTTTCCTCGTTGGAAGTATACGGCGTGATCATGGGCGGTTGGGCGTCGAATTCGAAATACCCCTTCCTTGGGTCGTTGCGATCGGCGGCGCAGATGATTTCATACGAGGTGTCGCTGGGTCTGATCATCATCGGTGTGATCATTTCGACCGGTTCGATGAATTTCGGCGACATTGTTCGTGCGCAGGACGGCAATTTCGGGCTGCTCAACTGGTATTGGTTGCCGCATTTCCCGATGGTGTTCCTGTTCTTTATCTCGGCTTTGGCCGAAACCAACCGCCCGCCGTTCGATTTGCCCGAGGCTGAATCCGAACTGGTTGCCGGTTATCAGGTTGAATATTCGTCCACCCCGTTCCTGCTGTTCATGATCGGCGAACTGGTGGCCGTGGTGCTGATGTGCGCCCTGACCACGTTGCTGTTCTTTGGCGGTTGGTTGTCGCCCATTCCGGGATTGCCCGACGGCATCCTGTGGTTCATCGGCAAAATGCTGTTCGTCTTTTTCATCTTCTCGATGGTCAAGGCGATCACGCCCCGCTACCGCTATGACCAGCTGATGCGCATCGGTTGGAAGGTATTCCTGCCGATGTCGCTGGTCTGGGTCGTGCTGGTGGCATTCCTTGCAAAATTCGAAGTTCTTGGCGGGTTCTGGGCCCGCTGGGCGATGGGAGGCTGATCCATGGCTAATATCGACTATGGCCGCGCGGCCGGCTACTTTTTCCTTAAGGATTTCATCAAGGGGTTCGCATTGGGGTTCAAATACTTCTTTGCCCCCAAGGTGACGATCAACTACCCCCATGAAAAGGGACCGTTGTCGCCGCGTTTTCGTGGGGAACACGCGCTGCGCCGTTACCCGAATGGCGAAGAGCGCTGTATCGCATGCAAACTATGCGAGGCAATCTGCCCCGCGCAGGCGATCACGATTGATGCGGAACCGCGCGAGGATGGCTCGCGCCGCACAACGCGGTATGACATCGACATGACCAAGTGCATCTACTGCGGTTTCTGTCAGGAGGCCTGCCCCGTGGATGCGATTGTCGAGGGGCCGAATTTTGAATTCGCCACCGAAACCCGCGAGGAACTGTTCTATGACAAGGACAGGCTGCTGGCCAACGGCGACCGTTGGGAAGCAGAAATCGCCCGCAATCTGGAAATGGATGCGCCCTACCGATGACACCGGCCGTTGATCATATCGACACCTACGCCCGCGGAAAGGCCCTGTCTGAACAGGTCAATCCGGGGATGGAGGATGCGCTGCGCGCCCGTTATGACGCGTTGGTGCCCGGTCTGTCACGGACCGTGGTCGATGTGGCCTATGGCCAGTTCTATGCCCGTGGCGGTGTGGATGAAAAAACGCGGCTTCTGGCGACGGTTGCCGCGCTGACCGCGCTTGGCGGTCAGACCAGGCCCCAATTGAAAGTGAACATAGCAAGTGCCCGCGCCGTTGGCGCATCCCGTGAAGAGATCTGCGAGATCATCTTCCAAATGACTTTATATGGTGGTTTTCCCGCGATGATAAACGCGATGAACGCCGCCATGGAGGTCTTTGAGGCCGAGGAGGCACCTGCGCCATGAATGATACAAAGAACCCGTTCGAATTGATGATGGAACAGGCGCAGGCCATGGTCAGATCCATGAATCCCGCGATGGAAACCTTTTCCATGAAAGGGTTCGAAGCCATGTGGCCGACCATGTCCAGGGAGGTTATGGAAATGACCTTTGGCAAGGGCATGTCCAAGGACGGGCTGGATGCGAAAACGCGCATGTTGCTGACGTTGGCCGGGCTGACCATGCAGGGCGCGCAGAACGACAGCCAGATCCGCCTGACCGTGCGCCACGCATTGGAAGCGGGCGCAAGCAAAGATGAAATCGCCGAAACCATCGCCCAGATGTCGATGTTTGCCGGTATTCCCGCCATGACCCGCGCGATGGAATTCGCGCAAGAGGTTCTGAAAGATCAAGAGGACAAGGACAAATCATGATTGCAGCATTGGCATTCTATCTGTTCGCAATATGCGTTGTGGTCGGTGGGCTATTCACCGTCATCAGCCGCAATCCGGTGCATTCGGTGCTGTGGCTGATTTTGGCCTTCCTGTCCTCGGCCGGGTTGTTCGTTTTGTTGGGGGCCGAATTTGTGGCGATGCTGTTGATCATCGTCTACGTCGGCGCGGTCGCGGTGTTGTTCCTGTTTGTGGTGATGATGCTGGACGTTGATTTCGCCGAACTAAAGGCGGAAATGGCGAAATACATGCCGCTGGCCCTGTTGATCGGGGTGGTAATCCTGATGGAACTGGGGCTGGCATTGGGCAGCTGGACCGAGGCCGAAACCGCCATGGCGGCCCGCGCCGCCGTCGCCCCAGAGGGTGTGACCAATACCGCCGCCCTCGGGATGCTGCTCTATGACAAATACTTCCTGCTGTTCCAGCTGTCGGGGTTGATCCTGTTGGTCGCCATGATCGGCGCCATCGTGCTGACCCTGCGCCACCGCACCAATATCAAACGCCAGAACGTGCTGGCCCAGATGTGGCGCGACCCGGCAAAGGCAATGGAATTGAAAGACGTGAAACCGGGGCAGGGGCTGTAAGGCCGCGCCAGACATAATGATCGGTCTGCTGCCCCCATGGGCGGCGGTGCATAAAACCGAAAACGGGACAGAATGATGATTGGACTTGAACACTATCTAAGCGTGGCGGCGGCACTGTTCGTCATCGGGATTTTTGGCCTATTCCTGAACCGGAAGAACGTCATCATCCTGCTGATGAGCATCGAGCTGATGTTGCTGGCGGTGAATATCAACCTTGTCGCGTTTTCCAGTTTTCTGGGCGATCTGGTGGGGCAGGTGTTCACCCTGTTCGTGCTGACCGTGGCCGCGGCCGAGGCGGCGATCGGGCTGGCCATTCTGGTCTGTTTCTTCCGCAACCGTGGCACCATCGCGGTTGAAGATGTCAACGTGATGAAGGGCTAAGGGAACATGGCAACAATCATCCTCTTTGCGCCTCTGATCGGGGCATTGATCGCGGGTTTCGGCTGGCGCATCATTGGCGAAACCGCCGCGCAATATGTCACCACCGGCCTGTTGTTTCTGGCCTGTCTGCTGTCGTGGATCGTGTTCATCACGCTGGATGCATCCAACACCCAGCACATCCATATCCTTGATTTCATCCGTTCCGGCACGCTGGACACGGCCTGGTCGATCCGGCTGGACCGTTTGACCGCGATCATGCTGATCGTGGTGACATCGGTGTCGTCCTTGGTGCATCTGTATTCGTTCGGCTACATGGCCCATGACGAAAACTGGGGCGAGGGCGAGCATTACAAGGCGCGTTTCTTTGCCTATCTGTCGTTCTTTACCTTTGCCATGCTGGCGCTGGTGACGGCTGACAACCTTGTTCAGATGTTCTTTGGCTGGGAAGGTGTGGGCGTTGCGTCCTATTTGCTGATCGGGTTCTATTACAAAAAACCGTCCGCCAATGCGGCGGCGATCAAGGCATTCGTGGTCAACCGTGTCGGGGACTTCGGTTTCGCACTGGGTATTTTCGGGCTGTTTTATCTGACCGAAAGCATTGATTTCGATGATGTCTTTGCCGCTGCGCCTGCATTGGCCGAAACGCAGTTGCATTTCCTTTGGGCCGAATGGAACGCCGCCAACCTGCTGGCATTCCTGCTGTTCATCGGCGCGATGGGCAAATCGGCGCAATTGTTCCTGCACACATGGTTGCCCGACGCGATGGAAGGCCCGACCCCTGTTTCGGCCCTGATCCACGCCGCGACCATGGTGACGGCGGGGGTTTTCCTTGTCTGTCGCATGTCGCCGCTGATGGAATATGCACCGCAGGCCACGGCCTTTATCACCATCCTTGGCGCGACCACGGCGTTTGTCGCCGCGACCATCGGTTTGGTGCAAAACGATATCAAACGGGTTATCGCCTATTCGACCATGTCGCAGCTTGGCTATATGTTTGTGGCGGCGGGCGTGGGCGTTTATTCGGTTGCCATGTTCCACCTGCTGACACATGCCTTTTTCAAGGCGATGCTGTTTTTGGGTGCCGGTTCGGTGATCCATGCGATGCACCACGAACAGGATATGCGCAACTACGGCAACCTGCGTAAGAAGATCCCGCTGACGTTCTATGCGATGCTGATCGGCACGCTGGCGATCACGGGGGTTGGCATTCCGTTGACCACCATCGGCTTTGCCGGTTTCCTGTCCAAAGACGCGATTATCGAAAGCGCATGGGCCGGCACGCAGGGGGGCTATGCCTTCTGGATGCTGGTGATTGCGGCGATGTTCACCTCGTTTTATTCGTGGCGTCTGATGTTCCTGACCTTTTGGGGGACGGAACGTGGCGACAAGCACACCCATGAACACGCCCATGAAAGCCCCAAGGTCATGACCATCCCGCTGGGTGTTCTGGCGGTTGGCGCGATCTTTTCCGGCATGGTGTTTTACGGGCCGTTCTTTGGCGACCATAACAAGGTAAACAGCTTTTTCGGCATGGCCCATCACGAGGCCGCGGGCGACCACGGCGCGGATGCAGATCACACTGCGGATGCGGGGCATGGCGCGGCAACTGATCATGGCGCCACCACCGAACATGCGGCGGATGATCATGCTGCGAGTGCGGACCAAGCATCCGGGGATCACGCGGTCGTCGCCATGGGCACCGCACCGCAGGGCGCGATCTATATGTCGCCCGACAACACGGTGATGGATGATGCGCACCACGCGCCGGTCTGGGTGAAAATCAGCCCCTTCATCGCCATGCTGATCGGCCTGATCACGGCCTATTGGTTCTATATCGTCAATCCCGCCATGCCCAAACGCTGGGCCGAGGCGCAGCGCCCGCTGTATCTGTTCCTGTTGAACAAATGGTATTTCGACGAGATATACGACGCGATATTCGTGCGCCCCGCCAATGCCATTGGCCGTTTCCTGTGGAAACGCGGCGATGAAAATGTGATCGACGGGTCGATCAACGGGGTGGCCACGGGCATCGTGCCCTTCTTCACTCGGCTCGCGGGCCGTGCCCAATCGGGTTACATCTTTACCTATGCCTTTGCGATGGTGATCGGAATCGTGGTTCTGATCACCTGGATGACGCTCAGCGGAGGGGCGCATTAATGGACAACCTACTTTCCATCGTCACCTTTATCCCCGCTTTGGCCGCTGCCATTCTGGCCGTGTTCCTGCGGGGCGAGGATGCCCCCGCGCAGCGCAACGCCAAATATCTGGCGCTGATCGCAACCGGCGCTACGTTCCTGATTTCGCTGTTTATTCTGGCGCAATTCGATCCGGCCGACACCGGTTTCCAGATGGTTGAGGAACGCCAGTGGTTGCTGGGCATGTCCTATAAGATGGGCGTTGACGGGATTTCGGTCCTGTTTGTGATGCTGACCACGTTCATGATGCCGCTGGTGATCTGGGCGTCCTGGGGTGTCACCTCTCGTGTCAAGGAATACATGATCGCCTTCCTGCTGCTGGAAACGCTGATGCTGGGCGTGTTCATGGCGCTGGATCTGGTGCTGTTCTACCTGTTTTTCGAGGCAGGGCTGATACCGATGTTCCTGATCATCGGTATCTGGGGTGGCAAGAACCGGATTTACGCTTCCTTCAAATTCTTCCTTTATACCTTCCTCGGGTCGGTCCTGATGCTGGTGGCCATGGTCGCCATGTTCTCGGATGCGGGCACCACGGATATCGCCAAACTGATGAGCCACGAATTCGCGTCGGACACGTTCAGCGTTCTGGGTGTTCAGATTGTCGGCGGGATGCAAACGCTGATGTTCCTTGCGTTTTTCGCCAGTTTTGCGGTGAAAATGCCGATGTGGCCGGTGCATACATGGTTGCCCGATGCGCATGTTCAGGCGCCCACGGCGGGGTCGGTGGTTCTGGCCGCGATCCTGTTGAAAATGGGTGGTTACGGATTTTTGCGGTTCAGCCTGCCGATGTTTCCGGTGGGGGCAGATGTGCTGACCCCGCTGGTGTTGTGGATGTCTGCGATTGCCATCGTTTACACCTCGCTGGTGGCGCTGGTGCAGGAAGATATGAAAAAACTGATCGCCTATTCGTCGGTCGCCCATATGGGCTACGTGACCATGGGCATCTTTGCCGCCAACCAGCAGGGCATTGACGGCGCGATTTTCCAGATGATCAGCCACGGCTTTATCTCGGGCGCGCTGTTCCTGTGTGTGGGCGTGATTTATGACCGGATGCACACCCGCGACATCGACGCCTATGGCGGTTTGGCGAACCGGATGCCGGCCTATGCGCTGATATTCATGTTCTTTACCATGGCCAATGTCGGCCTGCCGGGAACATCGGGTTTTGTCGGGGAATTTCTGACACTTATGGGTATTTTCCAGGCCAATACATGGGTCGCTGCGGTGGCCACATCGGGTGTGATCCTGTCGGCAGCCTATGCGCTGTGGCTGTATCGCCGCGTGGTTCTGGGCGACATGATCAAGGAAAGCCTGAAGGCAATCACCGACATGACCCGCCGCGAAAAGGCTATTTTCGCACCGCTGGTGGTGATGACCCTGCTGCTGGGGGTTTATCCCAGCCTGGTGACCGATATCATCGGCCCCTCGGTCGAGGCGCTGATTAACAATTATGACCTGGCCCTTGCCGACGCACCCAGCGCCGTCAAAGCCGCCGCATCGCATTAAGACGGGAGCCTTAGAAAATGATCTCGGCTGATCTGAAAATCATCCTGCCCGAAATCCTGCTGTCGCTATATGCCATGGGGGGGCTGTTGCTGGCGGTTTACACCGGCAAGGACAAGCTGGCGGGGCTGCTGACCTATGCCACCGCTGCCGTGATGGCAGTGCTGGCGCTGTGGATTGCCACATCGGGGGCGGGGGATCGCACCGCCTTTGATGGCATGTTCAACGATGACGGGTTCGCCCGTTTCGCCAAGGTGACAATCCTGTTGTCCGCCGCCGCTGTGCTGGTGATGAGCCATGATTACATGGCGCGGCGCGGGTTCCTGCGGTTCGAATATCCCATGCTGGTGTCGCTTGCGACTGTCGGCATGATGATGATGGTGTCGGCGGGCGATCTTATGGCGCTATATATGGGGTTGGAGCTGCAGTCTCTCGCGCTGTATGTTGTGGCGTCACTGAAGCGTGACAGCGTGAAATCGACCGAGGCGGGCATGAAATATTTCGTGCTTGGTGCGCTGTCCTCGGGGCTTTTGCTTTATGGTGCATCGCTGGTTTACGGCTTTGCCGGCACCACGGCGTTTTCGGGCATCATCACGGCGGCGGGCGATGACCATGCCTCGCTTGGCTTGCTGTTCGGGTTGGTTTTTGTGATCTGTGGTCTGGCATTCAAAGTGTCCGCCGTGCCGTTCCACATGTGGACGCCCGACGTATACGAGGGCGCGCCGACCCCGATCACCGCGTTCTTTGCCACCGCGCCGAAAATGGCCGCTATGGGCCTGTTGACCCGTGTGTTGCATGACGCATTCGGCGGGGTTACCGGCGACTGGTCACAAATTCTGGCGCTTTTGTCGGTGCTGTCGATGTTCCTTGGCGCGTTTGCCGCGATTGGCCAGACCAATATCAAACGGCTGATGGCCTATTCCTCGATTGCGCATATGGGCTATGCGCTGATGGGGCTGGCGGCGGGCACCGTGTTTGGCGTGCAGGCCGTGCTGGTCTATATGGCGATCTATATCACCATGAACATCGGCACCTTTGCATTCATCATGTCGATGGAAAAAGACGGCCAGCCGGTGACGGATATCAAATCGCTGAACCTCTATGCGCGGGCTGAACCGGGCAAGGCATTGGCGATGCTGGTGCTGTTGTTCAGCCTTGCGGGCGTGCCGCCACTGGTCGGGTTCTTTGGCAAACTCTATGTGCTTCGTGCTGCCTATGACGCGGGTCTGGCATGGCTGGCAATTGCTGGTGTGATCGCATCGGTTATCGGTGCCTTTTACTACTTGCGCATTGTTTTCTATATGTATTTCGGCGCAGAGGGTGAAACGCTGGACAAGGGGCGTTCGCCGGTTCTGTGGGGCGCGTTGATGATTTCAGCAGCAATTATCGGGCTGGCATGGTTGCCGGGGCTGAATCTGCTGGGCATCGAAAGCGCCGCAGCAGCCGCGGCGGCGACTCTTGTCAACTGATCGCATGTTGATGGGCACAAGGGGCGGTGGGGCAACCTGCCGCCCCTTTGGCTTGGGCCGGGGCAGGGGCAAGCTATGACCTGGCCGCTTGGATATGGCCGCACCGTGCTGGACGAGGTTGACAGCACGCTAAGCGAAGCCGCGCGGCGGTTTCCCACATTGACCGGACCGGAATGGATTTTGGCCCTGCATCAGACAGCTGCACGCGGGCGGCGCGGGCGGGCATGGACCAACCCGCGGGGAAATTTCGCTGCCAATGTGGTGCTGCGTGATGTGGCGCCCGTGGATGGCGCGCTGCGCAGTTTCACCACATCTCTGGCGCTGTTCGATACGGTGGTTGCAGCCACGGGGCGGGCCGACGGGCTGGCGCTGAAATGGCCCAATGATGTGCTGCTGAATGGTGGTAAGCTGGCCGGTATCCTGTTGGAAACATTAGGGAATGGTGGGCTGTCGATTGGCATCGGTGTCAATCTGGCCAGCGCCCCCGATGCAGCACAGGTAGAGGAACGGGCATTGCGCCCCGTGTCCCTGATGGGCGAGGCAGGCGCAAAGGTCACGCCCGAGGAATTCCTTGATCTGCTGGCGGAATCCTTTGCCAAATACGAGGCGCAGTTGATGCAATTCGGATTTGCTCCGATCCGCAGTGCATGGTTGGCCCGCGCCGCCAAAATCGGAGAGGTGATCACCGCCCGCCTGCCAAACCAAGAGGTGACCGGCACCTTTGAAACGGTGGACGAACAGGGGCAACTTATCTTAACAACGGCCCAAGGCCCGCGCGCGATTGCGGCGGGCGATGTGTTCTTCTAGGGGGGGCGGGGGATGCTTCTGGCGATTGACTGTGGCAACACCAATACGGTGTTTTCGATCTGGGACGGGTCGCAGATTTTATGCACCCTGCGCACCGCGACCGAACATCAGCGCACCGCGGATCAGTATTATGTCTGGCTGTCCACACTGCTGACACATCATAAAATACCTATGGATATCAAGGCGGTAATCATATCGACGACGGTGCCACGGGTGGTGTTCAACCTGCGCGTATTGTCGGACCGCTATTTCAATTGTCGCCCGCTGGTGGTTGGCAAACCCGATTGTTTGCTGCCCACGCAGCCGCGTGTGGATCAGGGCACGACTGTCGGCCCCGACCGGTTGGTGAACACGGCTGGCGCCTATGACCTGTATGGTGGCGACCTGATCGTAGTGGATTTCGGCACCGCGACCACCTTTGATGTGGTGGCCGAGGACGGCGCATATGTGGGGGGCGTGATCGCGCCCGGCGTCAACCTGTCGCTGCAAGCCCTACACGAAGCCGCCGCAGCACTGCCGCATGTGGATGTAACGAAACCGCAAAAAGTCATTGGAACCAATACCGTAGCCTGTATGCAATCCGGTGTGTTCTGGGGCTATGTCGGATTGGTCCGTGGCATTTGCGACAATATCCGCGCCGAATATGCGCGCCCGATGAAGGTCATATCTACCGGCGGTCTGGCCCCCCTGTTTGGGCAGGGCGAAACGCTGTATGATGAATTTGACGATTTACTTACCATTCATGGCCTGACGGTCATTTACAATCATAACAAGGACTTAGGCAACATATGAGCAGCGAACGGATGATCTACCTCCCCCTCGGTGGCGCGGGGGAGATCGGGATGAATTGCTATGTCTACGGCTATGGCGCCGAAGGCCGCGAACGCCTGATCATCGTCGATATGGGCGTGACCTTTCCCGATATGGACACCACCCCCGGTGTCGACATTATTTTTGCGGATATTCAATGGCTTGAGGAACGCAAGGACCAGATCGAGGCGCTGTTTATCACCCATGCCCACGAGGATCACGTCGGCGCGGTTGGCCACACGTTTGAACGTCTTGGCGTGCCGATTTATGCCCGTGCATTCACGGCCAATATTGCGCGGCACAAGCTGGCGGAATACGGGCTGGGTCAGGACACGGTGCGCGTGGTTGGCAAGTTCCCCGAAGTGGTAAAAGCTGGCCCGTTCGAAGTGTCATTCCTGCCGATTTCCCATTCGATTCCGGAAAACTCTGCACTGGTGATCAGCGCCGGTGGCCAGAAGGTTATCCATACGGGCGACTTTAAACTGGACGAAAATCCGGTCGTTGGCGAACCCTGGGATGCCGACCTGTGGCGCGAGGCGTCCAAG
The DNA here is from genome assembly GCA_050633465.1 of Paracoccaceae bacterium. GTDB lineage: Bacteria > Pseudomonadota > Alphaproteobacteria > Rhodobacterales > Rhodobacteraceae > UBA3069. The sequence continues at coordinate 12,631 of JBOEGO010000027.1, forward strand.
GGCGGCGTTAAGGCGCTGATCTGCGATTCTACCAATGTTTTCAGCCCTGTAGCTGGCGGTTCTGAATCCGGTCTTTCGGAGAATATCGAAAGCCTGATCAAGGAGGCGAGCGGGTTGGTTGTGGCCACCACATTCGCGTCCAACGTGGCGCGTTTGAAAACCCTGGCCGAGGCGGGCGCACGTGCGGGGCGGTCGATCTGTTTGATGGGGCGCGCCATGCGCCGCATGACCGAGGCATCCATTGAAACCGGCGTGCTGACGGATTTTCCCAAGGTCATCAGCCCCGAGGATGCAACGGGAATTCCGCGTGAGAACCTGATGTTGCTGGTCACCGGAAGCCAGGGCGAACGCCGCGCCGCATCGGCACAATTGGCCAATGGCAAATATCTGGGCATGGTGTTGAAAGAGGGCGATACATTCCTGTTTTCAAGCAAGACCATCCCCGGAAACGAAAAGGGTGTGATCAAAATCATCAACCAATTCAGCGAGATAGGCGTGGATGTGGTGGATGATGCCGGTGGTAAATACCACGTGTCGGGGCATGCCAACCGCCCCGACCTTGAAACCATGCACCAAACCGTGAAACCGCAGATGGTGATCCCGATGCACGGCGAACATCGCCACCTGCGCGAGCATGCAAAGATCAGCAATAACAACGGGTTCCAATCCATTGTTGCAGTGAATGGCATGATGGTGAACCTGTCGGGGAATGCGCCGCAGGTTGCGGGTTACGTGGAAACCGGGCGCACCTATCTGGACGGGTCGGTGCAGGTGGGCGCGCTGGACGGCATCGTGCGCGACCGCATCCGTATGGCGTTGAACGGGCTGGTGATTGTCACCGTTGTCATCGACGAAGAAGGCGAAGTTTTGGGCGAACCATGGTGTGAAATCAAGGGCTTGCCGGAAACGGGGCGCAACAATGCGCCGCTGGTTGACGTGCTGGAAGAGGATCTGGACCAGTTCCTGCGCCGCGCCAATGCCAAGACCCTGGCCGACGACGAGAAGCTGGAACGCGAGCTGCGCAAGATCACGCGGCAATCCAGCCAGAACGAGATAGGCAAAAAGCCCGAGGTGAGCGTGATCATCAGCCGTTTGTCGGCGTGATAGGTCTGTAGAAACAGATACCGAATCGTATAAATCGTATGATTCAAGGGGGCGTTTCGTATGAAGCGCCCCTTTTGTCATTTTTCAGCGCGGGGCAGGCGGAAAATCCGGTTTTAGCGCTTGCAGATGTCGCTGCCGGAAAAGGTGCTGACCTCGCCGTAGGTGCCGGACATTGTGACCTGACGGCTGTTCAGCAGGTGCAGCATCGCGGCGTAGAATGATTTGTCCGAGAAGCGATCGACCACGGCCATCAACGGCGGGCTTTCGATTTCCAGCACGCAGGCATTTTGTTCATAGGCCTGAACCAGCGCGGCGACGATTTTCGGATCATAGGGATCGGTTTTGAACCGGGTGCCACGGCATTTGGGGCCGGTTTGCAGAATGGTCAGATTGCCGCCCTTGACCAATTGAATGTCCCCCGAGGCAACAAGCAGAAGGGTCACGGCGCGGGCGCGTTCCGATTCCAGCCCTGCGTCATAGAATGCGCCCCTGAGGTCGGATTGCGTGCTGCGGCAATTGTGGGATTCAAGGTATGACACCAGAACCGCGCGTTCCTGTTTGGACTGCGCATGGGCGGTGGTTGCAAGGGACAGGGTGGCGGCAAGCGCGGTGACGATATGTTTCACGAGGCGACCTTTTGCATTCGGGATCAGGGTGATTGCGGTGCTATAGCAGCGCGGCGCGGGCGCGGCCACGGCGAACAGGCGCTGCATGGCGGGTATGAAAAAACCGCCCGCGGCGGGGCCGGGGCGGTTGTTCTCTGGCTTTGGTATTTGGCGCTGCGGGGCTTATTTGCCGCGGCGCTCTTCGAAACTGAGCGCGATGAAGGAGGGCAGGTGGTCGCCCAGCCCCTGCTGTTCGTCGCGTGGGCGTGAGGTGCGGGCGCGGCTGGAATTGCCCCGATCCGAGCCGGATTTTGTGTCGCTTTGCGTGTCGTCCGCTTTGGGCGCGTCGGATTTTTTCGACGTGCTGCGCGAGCGCGAGCGGGTGGATTTGCTGGCCGGTTTTTCCGCGACTGTGTCGGAGGGTTTTTCGGCGGCTTGTTCCACGGGCGTTTCGGTGGCGGTATCGGGCGCGGCGATGCCATCGGAGATGATGACTTCGGGTTCGGTTGTTGGTGTTTCGTCGCGGGCCGATTTGGAGCGCGAGCGCGACCGGGTGCGGGAGGGTTTGCGCGGCGCTTCTTCTGCTTCGGGTTTCGGGGGCAGGGGCGTGTCAGAGACAGGCGCGGATTTGCCCAGCGGGTTGTCGAGGCGCGGAATTGCCTTTTCGATCAGTTTTTCAACGTCGTCGAAGTTTTTTTCGTCGCGGGGTTCGCAGAGCATGATCGCCTTGCCGTCGCGACCGGCGCGGCCGGTGCGGCCAATGCGGTGAACGTAGTCTTCGGCGTGGCCGGGCACGTCGAAGTTGAACACATGGGTGACCGATGGCACGTCAAGCCCGCGTGCGGCCACATCCGAGGCGACCAGGATTTTCAGGCGCCCTTCGCGGAAACCTTCGAGGGTGGCGTTGCGTTGGCTTTGTTCCAGATCGCCATGGATCGGGGCCGCGTCATAGCCGTATTTTTTCAGCGATTTCGAGACGATATCCACATCGGTCTTGCGGTTGCAAAAGATGATGGCGTTGGTCAGGGTTTCGCCTTCGGCGTCGATCAGGGCGCGCAAAACATTGCGTTTTTCGGTGGCGGCGCGGTCACGGCGCGAGGGTTTGAACATCACCACATGCTGTTCGATCCGTTCGGACGCTGTGGCCTGACGGGCGACTTCGATCTTTTCGGGATTGGACAGGAATGTATTGGTGATGCGTTCGATTTCGGGCGCCATGGTGGCGCTGAAAAACAGGGTTTGGCGGGTGAACGGTGTGAGGGAGAAGATGCGTTCGATATCGGGGATAAAGCCCATATCGAGCATGCGGTCTGCCTCGTCCACGACCATGATCTGCACGCCGGTCAGCAGCAGTTTGCCGCGTTCGAAATGGTCCAGCAGGCGGCCCGGTGTGGCGATCAGCACGTCAACGCCGCGGTCGATCAGCTGTTCCTGTTCCTTGAACGAGACGCCGCCGATCAGCAGGGCCTTGGTCAGTTTCAGGTGTTTTGTATAGGTGTCGAAGTTTTCGGCCACCTGTGCGGCCAGTTCGCGCGTCGGCGCCAGAACCAGCGAGCGTGGCATACGGGCGCGGGCGCGGCCCTTGGCCAGCATGGTGATCATGGGCAGCACGAAGCTGGCGGTTTTGCCGGTGCCGGTTTGGGCGATGCCCAGAACGTCGCGCCCCTGCAATGCCGGTGGAATGGCGCCTGCCTGAATGGGGGTGGGTGTTTCGTAACCCGCCGCTTCGATGGCTTTCAGCACCTTGGGGTCGAGGTTCAGATCAGAAAATTTTGTCATGTGTATCCGTGGTTTACGGACACAGTATTGGCCCGCAGCAGCTGAGGTTGGGTTGGTCCGGATGACCAAGGGGCGCCTGTAGCGCCGGACCCTGTTGCGCCGTTTACCTGATCGGCGGGGGCGGGTCAATCTGGCATGGGTTGTGCAGGTATTTAGGGAACAATGAAGCGGTTTCGGGGTGATTATGCGATCAGGGGGAAGTGGCGTTTGGCGGAATGGTCCGGGGTGATGTGGTGCTGGTGCAGGTGGCCGTGTTTTTGCAGGGCGGATGTCAGGGCGGGGGTTGCGGTGCAGACCTCGGTGAAGAATTGCCGGAGGAGGGGTTCGCCGCCCTCGCTCATGATCCGGGCAAAGAGTTGGTGGGCGGAGAGGCCGCCATCGGATTCGGGGCGGTTGGGTTTGAGTTCGGCGCGGTAGGACCCCTGCGCGTGGCGATAGGCGAAGTGTTTGAAAAAGCTGGTGTAATCGGGGGCGTGGAAGTGCAGGAGTGCCATATCGGGCAATTCCTGTTGGCCGGGGTTTTCGGTGTCGCCGACATAGACGTTGTGGATGCGGGCGTGCAGGTCGGGCAGGCCGGTGCGATAGGCCATTTTGCCCTGCACATGGGAGAGGAAGCCGCCGTTCATCGCCGCGCCCCAAGCGGGATAGATTTGCGCGGTTTGTTTTTCGCGGGTTTTGCGGTTGATGGCGCAGGATTTGAACAGATGTGGCGGGGTGTTGTCGGGATTGGCGAGGGATTCGCGCGGGCGCAGGCGGGCGCAGGTTGCCGATGCGGGCAGGGCGGAGAGTTGTGTGGCGAAATCGGGTGCGTCGGCTGTGGCGGGCAGCAGGAATTCATCGACATCGATATGGGTCAGCCAGTCGACATCACCGGCGCGGCCATAGGCATGGGCGGCGTTCATGGTTTGGCGGGGTTGGTGTTTTTCGGGGCGTTTGCGGTTTTTCCAGTATCGGTCATCACAGAGGGTGACCCGCAGTTTGGGGTGTTGGTTCAGCGCGGCGTGCATGTCGGGTGTGCCGTCATCAAGGTAGATGAAGATGCGGTGTGCGCCCTGATCCAAGTGGTGTGCGGCGAACCGGGCGATCTGGTTTAGTGGTGCCTTGATCGTTGATACGATGCCCCATTTGGTCATGGTGTTTCCTTTGGCGGCGGGCCGAAAGTTTGCGCGATTTTACCGGCCAGGTCGAGGTTGCGGGTGATCAGCATGTTATGGGATTTGAGTGCCGAGATCAGGCGGGGGGAGGCGGTGCAGACCTCTTTGTAAAACGCCTGTAACGCGTTTTCGGATTGCAGCATGTCGAGCAGTTGGTTGAAGGGCAGCCCGCCCGCCTGCGGGTTGCGATAGCTTCCGCGTGTCAGGCGGAATTGCATGTGGTGTTGGAAGCTGTCCCAATCGGGCGCATGGGCGTGGCCCAGCCAGATGTCGGTGGTGCGGATGCGGTTTTCGATCGGGTGGCCGCGGTGGGTTGCGCCGTGGATGCCCAGGCGGAACCGCGGGATGCCGGTGCGGGTGAACAGTTTGCCTTCGAGGTGGGAAATGAAGCCGCCGCGCAGGTATTGCCCGAAGGTGGGGTAGAGTTCGCCCAGCAGGGATTTGTGTTTGCCCGCGTGGCGTGGTGCCAGTTTGAATTGTTCGGGTGGCGGGCCAGAGAGTTGTTCGGCGGGGTTCATCACCAGTGCGGCGAGGGTTGGATCGGCGGCGGCAAGGGGGGCGGCGACCGTGGTATCGGGCAGCAGGAATTCATCCATGTCGATATGGGCCAGCCAATCCAGATCGTCACTGTTGTTGTATTCCAGCGTGGCGATCATGGCCTGACGGCGCTGGTGCGGATCGGGGCGGGGTTTTGCCTGTGCGGCCCAGAATGCGGCGTCGCAGGGGATGGTGCGGATTTGGGGATGTTGCAGATAGGCGATTTGGGCCGGATCGGGATCATCCAGATAGAGTGTGACCCGCGCCGCGCCCAGCGACAGGTGCCAAGCGGCGAAACCGGCGATGCCTTGTGTCGGGCCACGCGCCATGGTGACCGTGCCCCAGCGCAGCTGTGCCGGGTCGGTGGGGCCGCTGCGCGGGATTGGCGCGGGGCGCGGGGGTTTGGGATCGTTCATGCATTTGGTTGTGCCAAGGTGGGCGGCTTCGCGCAAGGGGGCGGGGGGGCGCATTGGGGCGGGGGGGGAGCAAGGGGTCAGGGGGGCGCATAGGTATTTTTGGAACAGTGAGGGCAGGGGGGAACAATCGCGGGAGGGGCGCGTTGAGGTTTGGAACAATGAATTTGAAAGTGGGGACGAGCATGATCAAGAAGTTTGGCAATGCCGAATGGAGTGGCAATTTGAAAGAGGGCAAGGGGCGCCTGAGCAGCGAAAGCGGTGCTTTGTCAAACCTGCCCTATGGGTTCAACACGCGGTTCGAGGATCAGGCAGGCACCAATCCCGAGGAGTTGATTGGCGCGGCCCATGCGGCCTGTTTTTCCATGGCGCTGAGCAATATTCTGGGGTCCAAGGATATTGTGCCGGGCAAGATTGAGACCAGATCGGTGATTTCGCTGTCGATGGATGGCGGGCCACAGATTGTGGGGGCGCATCTGGTGGTCGCTGTGCAGGCGGATGGCGACAAGGATGTGATCAGGGCCTGCGCCGAAGAGGCCGAGACCGGATGCCCTGTGAGCAAGGTTCTGGATTGCCCGATCAGCATGGAACTGACGGTTTTGTAAGGGGTGTGGGTTTAACCAATGCGGGGGTGTCGCCGGTTCCGGTGGCACCCCTTTGATTTTGCCCTCTTTAGTTTTGCCCCTTTGGTTTTTTCTTGTGGGGTAAGGCACTGGAATCAGGCCATCATTTCCTTGGTCGCTGTCAGTTTGATATCGGGGTAATCGCGGTCAACGCGGTCGATATCCCATTGCAGGCGGGTCAGGTAAACCACATCGCCGTCATGGTCATGGGCGATATGTTGTTTGTTTGATTCCACGAATTTGTCGACGGCGGTTTTGCTGCCGTTGACCCAGCGGGCCGAGGTGAATTGCGTCTGGTCAAACCGCACGGGGAGGCCGTGTTCCAGTTCGATCCTTGAGGCCAGCACCTCGAATTGCAACTGGCCGACGACGCCGACGATAAAGCCCGAGCCGATATTGGGTTTGAAGACCTTGGCCGCGCCTTCTTCGGCGAATTGCATCAGGGCCTTTTCCAGGTGTTTTGCCTTCATCGGGTCGCCTGCGCGCACGGTTTGCAGCAGTTCGGGGGCGAAGGAGGGGATGCCGGTGGCGCGCAGCATTTCGCCTTCGGTCAGGGTGTCGCCGATGCGCAGCTGGCCGTGGTTGGGGATGCCAATGATATCGCCTGCCCATGCTTCTTCGGCCAGTTCGCGATCGGATGCGAGGAACAGCACGGGGTTGGAAATGGCCATGGGTTTTTTGCTGCGCACATGGGTCAGTTTCATGCCACGGGAGAAATGGCCCGATGCAAGGCGCACAAAGGCGACGCGGTCGCGGTGTTTCGGGTCCATATTGGCCTGCACCTTGAATACAAAGCCTGCGACCTTGGGTTCTTCGGGGGCGATTTCGCGGGGGGATGCCTTTTGCGGTTGCGGTTCGGGGCCGTAGGTGGCGATGCCCTGCATCAGTTCCTTGACCCCGAATGAATTGATGGCAGAGCCGAACCAGATCGGGGTCATGTGCCCTTCGAGCACCGCTTGGGGGTCGAGTTTGGGCAGCAGTTCGCGGGCCATTTCCAGTTCTTCGCGGAACTGGTCCAGCAGGTTGGCGGGGACGTGCTCGGCCAGTTTGGGATCGTCCAGCCCGTTGATGCGGATGGTTTCGGCGACGCGGTTGCGGTCGGCGCGGTCCATCAGTTCAAGCCGGTCATTGAGCATATCATAGCAGCCGATGAAATCGCGGCCTGTGCCGATGGGCCAGGATGCGGGGGTGACGTCGATTGCCAGGTTTTCCTGAATTTCATCAATGATTTCAAATGTATCGCGGGATTCGCGGTCCATTTTGTTACAGAAGGTCAGGATGGGGAGGTCGCGCAGGCGGCAGACTTCGAACAGTTTGCGGGTCTGGGATTCGACGCCTTTGGCCCCGTCGATCACCATGACGGCGGCGTCTACGGCGGTGAGGGTGCGATAGGTATCTTCGGAGAAATCCGAGTGGCCGGGGGTGTCGACCAGATTGAAGCGGAAGTTGGTGTTTTCGTTGGCGAAGTCAAAGGACATGGCGGAGGCGGAGACGGAAATGCCGCGGTCCTTTTCCATTTGCATGAAGTCGGAGCGGGTGCGCCGTGCCTCGCCTTTGGCGCGGACCTGACCGGCCATCTGGATCGCGCCGCCGAACAGCAGGAATTTTTCCGTCAGGGTCGTTTTGCCGGCGTCGGGATGCGAGATGATCGCAAAGGTCCGGCGGCGGGCGATTTCGGGCGGAAGGGCGGGGCGGTTCGATGTATCCAGCATGGGGCGGATATATGGGGGGGCGTTGGGCGGGGCAAGAGAAAGCTGTGTGTCAGACGCTGATGCCGGGCGGCAAGCTGGGCGGAGGTGGCGGCGCGCTGTTGAAGAGGGTGATAAAGGTATCTTTGAGCGCATCAACGACGGGCGCGCCGTATTGGCCCAGCAGGTAGCCCGACCCCGTCAGCACAACGGTGGCTGCGCCGGTTCCCAGAGTTGCGCCAAATTTTTCGGCGAAAGCTGATTGCGCCGTTTGGAAGTTGGTTTTTTCGACTTTGCCGTTTTGGAGGGTTTTGATTTCGGTGGCCTGCGCGGCGATGGTTTCGCGCAATGCGTTGATTGTGGCACGCAGGTCGGCGAGGTCTTGTTCGAGTTTGGGGCTGTTTTCGGCCTGTAGCGCGGTGCGGATTTCGCGGATCTTGCGCGCCAGTTCTTCGGTCAGGAGCAGGTCGTCGGGCGGCTGGTTGCTGGGGTTGGCCGCGCGATACATGGCGATGGCTGCGTCCAGTTGGTCGCTGAACAGGCCCGCCGCATCGGCGCTGCGGATTTTCGTGGTGAGCAGCACAGCGACCTGATCGCGCAGGGCAATTTGGTTGGGGGTGGTTTGGTGTGGTTCGGCTGGTTCGGGGGCGGGATCGTCGCCCGCGGCTAGCCCGAGCATTTCGAATTCGCTCCAGTGGGCGGGGCGGCTGAGGTGGTCGGGGATGATGGTTGCGCTGTCGCCCAGCATAGAGCCGAGTTGGGTTTGGGTGAGATTTTGGGAGCGCATGAAATCTACACTGAGGATTTTATCGAGTCGCCCCTCTGCAAGGTCGGATCGAACGTCGGCATCCGTGAAGTCGGCTTGATCAAAGTTTGATCCAGAAAAATCCGTGCCACGGATTCTGGCACCTGAAAAGGACGCTTTTGCGAAGTTGCTGCCCCCGAAGTAAGACCCGCTGATGCGTGCATTGGTGAAACTGCATTCTTCTGCTTCGCAACTGCCCAGAGATGCAGAGAGGAAATGGCAATTGGCGAATTCGGTGTGATCGAGGACGGCGTGGGTCAATGTTGATTGGCGAAAGGTCGAACCCAGAAAGTTTGTCCGATCGAGGCTCGCGTAGTTCAAGTTTGCATTATTGAACATGGCATCATGCAATCTGGCGCCGCGAAGATCGACGCCTTGGAAGTCAATGTCCTTGAAATCGAACATGGGTGTTTCAACGCGGACTACTTTTCCGCCCTGTGGCACAAGAGTGAGTTTGGCGTGGGTTCTTTTCAGGGCGTCGTTAAAATTCAACCCCGTGAAATCAGGGACAAAACTATAATGTTGCCGCCGTGCGTTCCACGCTTCTACGCCTTCTAAAAGCCATTCGATATGTTGGGGATTTGCCATTGCCTGTGCCTTGCTCGTTTTTTGCGAGTTTAAGCGGGGAGGGGGATGGGTAAAGGGGAAAGTGTTGGGTGGGATTTGCGGGGAATGCGGTTCTTTGGCTTTTGCATTTCTTTGCTTTTGGGAGCGTTGGTGGGAGGTATTTATTGGAACAATGAAAGGGTTTGTGCGCAGGATTTTGGGTGTGGGGGGTGATTTGGGGTGGGGCCGGGCGGCCAAGGCGCGCGGAGGGGCCTCGTGCCCTGAGGCGGGGCTACGTTTGGGTGTGCCGGGGCGCGGTTGGTTGGCGCGCTGGTGATTGGGGGTTGGCGGCGGGGGGGAGCGGCCGAGGGGTTAGCGGGTGGAGGCGCGGCGCAGGAGGTCGGCGGCGTCGGGGCGGTCTAGCAGGGTTTCGCCCACTTCGAATTGCATATGGGGGCGGTTTTCGTGGCCCGGCAGCGCGGTGGCCAGTTTTTCGGCCAGGTCCTGTGGCAGGGCGGGGCGGGTGCGGGTGTCGACCAGCAGGGTTTCGGCGGCGATGCCTTCGGCATAGATGATCTGGTGGCTGTCGAACAGGATCTGGAAGTAATCGACAAAGCCGCCGGCCTTGCGCGTTACGGTGGTGCCGTTGACGAGGTGGCGGGCGCGCACCAGCACTTCGGATCGGCCCGCGCCCAATGCATCGGAGCGTTGATAGATAAACAGGCGGTGTTCGGGGCTGACGACCAGATCGCGGTCATTGTGCAGGGTGCCGGATTTGATCAGGATCGGGGCGAATTCGCCCACGGCGCGCACGGTGGTGCGGCCGATCCAGCGCACGGCCTGTGGGCCGTCGTCGCGGGTCAGCACCTTATCGCCGACCTGCAATTGTTCGATGGGGCGTTGTTCGCCCGATGCCATGGTGATTTGCGTATCGGCGGTGAAGGAGACGCAGGCGATTTGTGCCAGTTTGGCGCGGGCGCTGTCGCGGTCGATGGTGACCAGCGCATAGTCGACCTTGGGTTCCAGTTGGTCCAGCGGCAGGCCATAGATTTCGGCGACATCGCCGTCACTGTCGACTTCGACCATGACCAGCAGTTCGGTGGTTTGGCCATCGGGGGACATCAGCGTCAGGCAGCAATCAAGGTGCACGGTTGCGCCCGGCATGCCAGCGGCGGTGGAGGGGGCGATGCGGTAGCTGCCGCCCGGTTCGGCCACCAGCGACAGGCGGGTCGGTTTGGCATTGGGCGCGATTTGATAGATGTCGTCGGGGACCAGTTCATCGGCAAAGGACAGGGCATCGCCCAGATTCGCCCCATTGGTGACGCTGAGCGCGTCAGAGCGCAGCGCGGGGAGCGAGAATGCTGATTTGAAGCCCGATTCTGTCATTGATCCAATCACTTGTCTGTTCAACGGGGGCGCATGGGGTGCGCTGCGTTTAACCTGTGTAGGATAGGATTGTGGCGGGCTTGGGTCAACGGGGCGGTGTTTTTGCTGGCAGGGCGGGCCTATGTGGTGTTAGGCATGTGGCAATTCAAACAGGGAGAATGCGCTATGGATCTGGGAATCAAAGGGAAAAGGGCGCTGGTCTGTGCCTCGTCCAAGGGGCTGGGTTTGGGCTGTGCCGAGGCATTGGCGGCGGCGGGTGTCGATATCGTGATGAATGCGCGCACCGCTGGCCCGTTGGAGGCGGCAGCAGAGGCGATCCGTGCGGCGCATGGGGTGAATGTGGTCACCGTGGCCGCCGATATCGTATCGCCCGAGGGGCGCGCCAGGGTATTGGAGGCCGCAGGCGCGGTGGATATTCTGGTGACCAATGCGGGTGGCCCGCCCCCCGGCAAGTGGTCGGATTGGTCGCGCGACGATTTCATTGCGGCGCTGGATGCCAATATGCTGACCCCTGTGGCGCTGATGCAGGCATTGTTGCCCGGCATGATGGAGCGCGGTTGGGGGCGGGTGGTCAACATCACCTCGCAATCGGTGAAAACGCCGATTGCGGTGTTGGGTCTGTCCAATACGGCGCGGGCCGGATTGACGGGGTTCGTGGCCGGAACCGCGCGGCAGGTGGCCCCCAAGGGTGTGATCATCAACAACCTGTTGCCCGGCATTCATGACACGGATCGGGCCGCATCGCTGGATGGTGGCGTGGCATCGGCCAAGGGGATCACATTGGAGCAGGCCAGGGCCGAGCGGTGCGAGACCATTCCGGCGCAGCGTTATGGCACACGTCAGGAATTTGGCGCGACCTGTGCGTTCATGTGTTCGCAGTTCGCCGGGTTCATGGTGGGGCAGAACGTGTTGCTGGATGGTGGCGCGGCCAATGTGATCATGTAGGCCATCGGGGGGCGGCCAGATGAGGCGCGCCCCCCTTTGACCCCGGGCCCGTTGCCCGGAGGCTTGCGGCGCGGGCGTGGCGCTGTTAGGGAATTCCGACAGGTTTAATCGGGATAGCCCTTTCTCTATGCAGCAGACAGCCCACCCCCGTTTGGAAATCCGCAATCTGGTGCGTCGATTCGGCGGGCAGGCGGTGGTGAATGATGTGTCGTTGCGGGTGATGCCCGGGCAGGTGACATGTCTGTTGGGGCCGTCCGGCTGCGGTAAATCCACCACTCTGCGCATGATTGCCGGGGTGGAAATGCAGGATTCGGGCCAGATTTTGGTCGATGGCAACCTGATTTGCGACACGGTGTTTCGCGTGCCGCCCGAGCGCCGCCATATCGGGCTGATGTTTCAGGATTTCGCACTGTTTCCGCATTTGTCGGTGGCTGACAATGTGGGGTTCGGTTTGAAAACGGGGCGCGATGAAAAACGCGCCCGTGTCGAGGCCTTGCTGGATCGGGTCGGTTTGCGCCGTTTCATTGACGGGTTTCCCCATGCCCTGTCGGGCGGGGAGCAGCAGCGCGTGGCGCTGGCGCGGGCGCTGGCTCCGCAGCCCAAGATCATGCTGATGGACGAGCCGTTTTCGGGTTTGGACAACCGTTTGCGCGATGACATCCGCGATCAGACGCTGGAGATTTTACAGGCCGAGGATGCCGCCGTTTTGCTGGTCACGCATGAGCCGGAAGAGGCCATGCGCATGGCTGATGAAATCGCGCTGATGCGCGACGGGCGGATCGTGCAGCAGGGCGCGCCATACAACATCTATAACGCGCCAAAGGACCGTGATTCTGTCGGGTTTTTTAGTGATATCAATGTGATACGTGGTGTTGTGCAGGGGGCGTTGACCGATACGCCCTTTGGCCAGTTTCTGGCCCCCGGTGTGGCGGACGGGCAGGCGGTGGAAATTGTCATTCGTCCGCAGCATATCAAGCTGGATTTCGACCGCGAGGGGCGCGGCCCCTTGCCCACGGCGCAGGATGGCGTTGCGGCGCGGGGGCAGGTGGTGCGCGCCCGGTTCATGGGGGCGGAAAGTCTGGTGGAAATTCGCATGGATCACGACGGATCGGTGTTAAAGGCGACGGTGCCGAATGTATTTTTGCCACGGGCGGGCAAGCCGCTGTGGTTGATGATCCGGCGCGACCGTTGTTTCATCTTTCCCGTTGTGAGCGAAGATGTGGGCGACGATGTGGGCAGCGACCGGCCCTAGAGTGGCGGGCAAAGGGCGGGCAGATCGCGGGGCGCGGCGAAAAATCGCGTGGGCCTGCGCGATTGGTGCTTTAATCCGTGCCGATCAGCCATTAGATACGAAACCTGATGAAATTGCGCGGCGGGCAGGTGCAACGGTGCCAGCCCCCGAAATGGGAGAGACGCAATGTTGAACAATATCGGGCTTCCGGGCCTTTTGCTGATCGCGGTAGTGGTGCTGGTGCTGTTCGGGCGCGGCAAGATCAGCTCGCTTATGGGTGAGGTCGGCAAGGGCATCACCGCATTCAAGCGCGGCGTCAGCGACGGCAGCAAAGAGATCGAGGACAGCACCGCCGAGGCGAAAGACGTCACGCCGGAAGCTGAAAAAGACAAGGTCTAAGCCCGCCATGTTCGATCTGGGCTGGACCGAGCTAATGCTGATCGGCATCGTTGCCTTGATCGTGGTTGGTCCCAAGGACCTGCCCAATCTGTTCCGTTCTGTCGGGCAGTTCGTGGGCAAGGCCAAGGGAATGGCGCGCGAATTTTCCCGCGCGATGGAGGATGCCGCCGATGAATCCGGCGTGCGCGACATTGGCAATACGTTAAAGGCGGCGACCAATCCCAAACAGATGGGTCTGGACAAGCTGAACGAGGCCGCGAGCGAGTTCACCAAATGGACCCCCGAAGAGCCGGCCCCCCTGTCGGACGAGCGCAAGGAGGCCGCCGCCAAGATACAGGCGGCGACGGCCAAGGCGGCGACGGATCGCAAAGCAGCCGAGGCCGCGGCCGAGGCGGCGAAGGCAAAGCCCGCGCCCGAGGTCAGTGCGGCTGCGAAGGTGGCAGACAAGGCGCCCGCAAAGGCGGCGGCGAAGGCAGTCAAGAAACCTGCTGCCAAGAAACCTGCTGCCAAGAAACCGGCGGCAAAGCCTGCGACAGCCAAGGCCGCTGCCAAACCTGCGGCCAAAACTGCGGCCAAGAAACCCGCAGCCAAGAAACCGGCGGCAAAGCCCGCCGCCAAGAAACCCGCCGCGCCCGGATCTGATACATGAGCAAAACCGACGAGATCGAGCAAAGCAGCGCGCCGCTGATCGAACATCTGGCCGAGCTGCGCACGCGGCTGATCCGTGCGGTGATCGCGTTTATCATCGGCATGGTTCTGGCCTTTGTTGTGGCCGAACCGATCCTGCAATTCCTGTTGGGACCGATCGAAAACACCCTGCGCGCATTGGGTGATCCGTCGCCCACGATGCAATATACCAGCCCGCAGGAATATCTGTTTACGCTGTTTCGCATTTCCATGGTGTTCGGGTTCATTCTGGCCTTTCCGGTGATTTCCTATCAGCTGTGGCGGTTTGTTGCGCCGGGATTATACAAGAACGAAAAGGGCGCGTTTCTGCCGTTTCTGGTGGCCTCGCCCGTGATGTTTTTGCTGGGGGCGAGTTTCGCGCATTTCGTGGTGACCCCGCTGGCGATGGCGTTTTTTCTGGGCTTTGCCGATGTCAGTTCGATTTTCGCCAACCTGTTGTCGCAGGCGGCAACGGTGCCTGCCGGTATTCCGGCGGATACGGCGATTGTGCCCGAAACCGCCGAGGGCATTCGGGTGACGTTTTTCGGTAAGGTGAACGAGAGCCTTGATATTACGTTGAAATTTATCATGGCCTTCGGGCTGTGTTTTCAATTGCCGGTGCTGTTGACCCTGATGGGCAAGGCCGGATTGGTGTCTTCTGCCGGATTGGGTGCGATGCGCAAATATGCCGTTGTGGGCATTTTGGGGCTGGCCGCCGTGGTGACGCCGCCGGATGTGACGACGCAGGTGATTTTGTTCACGGTCGTTTACGGGTTGTATGAAATTTCGATCTTTTTGGTGCGCATTGTCGAGCGCAAGCGCGAGGCGCGTCTGCGTGCCGAGGGGTATTATGACGATGATATCGCAGAGGAAGAATTCGACGATCCCCTGATGGCGGAATTTGACGCAGACGAGGGTGAAAACGGGGGCAGCAAGCCGTGAAGAAGGCGGTGAAACGTATTGCCGAGGCGTTGGAGCGCATGGCCCCCGCGCCGCAGCCCGCGCCGGAATTCGATGCCGCTGATGCCTATGTCTGGCATGTCGGGCCGGACCATCTGGCCCCTGTGCCGGATGTGTCGCGGGTGGATTTGTCGCTGTTGCTGGGGGTGGACCGGTCACGCGACACCCTGCTGGCCAATACATTGCAGTTTGCCCGTGGGTTGCCCGCGAACAATGCCCTGTTGTGGGGGGCGCGGGGCATGGGGAAATCATCCCTGGTCAAGGCTGTTCATGCCGAGGTGATCCGGCAGGGGTTGCCGTTAAAGGTGGTGGAATTGCAGCGCGAGGATCTGCCCTCGGTGGCGCGGTTGTTGCATTTGCTGCGCGGCGCGCCCTATCGGTTTTTGCTGTTTTGCGACGATCTGTCGTTTTCCCATGATGACCAGCATTACAAGAGCCTGAAGGCGGTGTTGGATGGTGGCATCGAGGGGCGGCCCGGGAATGTGATTTTCTATGCCACGTCGAACCGCCGCCATTTGATGCCGCGCGACATGATCGAAAACGAGCGATCCAGTGGAATTAACCCCAGCGAGGCGGTTGAGGAAAAGGTATCATTGTCGGACCGGTTCGGGCTGTGGCTGGGGTTTCATCCCTGCACGCAGGATGAATATCTGGCCATGATTGACGGGTATTGTGATGCCTATGGCATCCGCGTTGATGCGGCTGAATTGCGCGCCGAGGCGATTGAGTGGCAGGCCACCCGTGGCAGCCGTTCGGGCCGTGTGGCATGGCAGTTCATTGTTGATCTGGCGGGGCGCAAGGGCGTTTCGATCTAGGTTTTACGCGTTGGTGTGCCAACCTGTGTGCCAGTCTGTATGGCGGTCTGTATGCCAGTGTGTATGGCTGTCTGTGTGGTGGGGGCGGGAGCCTGCGGCGCGAGTATTTTTACCAAGAAAAAATATGCGATGATTGCGGTTGTGGCGCGTGGTTTTTCGCGCATTGCATGACAAAGCCGGGCTGTGGTTGGCCCGGCTTTGTTTGGTTTCGGTCGCGGTTTCGGGTCAGTTCAGGTATTTCACCGGATCCTGGCTGTCGAAGCCTTTGCGGACTTCGAAGTGCACGTAGTTGGTGTTGCCGCCGGGGATGGCGGCGATGGTTTGGCCGCGGGTGACGCTTTGGCCTTCTTTGACTTTGACGCCTGTTGCGTTGGCGTAGACGGTCAGCAGGTCGTTGGGGTGTTTGATCACGATGATCGTCACCTTATCCGTGGTTTGCGAGACATTGGCCACGGTGCCGGCGGCGGCGGCCATGATGGGGGCGCCTGCGGCTGCCTGAATGTCGATGCCGTCATTGCGGCCTTTGGCATATTCGCGGATGATTTTGCCCTGTGCCGGATAGCCGAGTTGCCCGCCGCTGGATTTGGTTTGGTTTTTGCCAAGGTCTGGCGTGGCCACGGGTTTTGGCGCGGCGGTGGCGGTTTGGGCGGTTGTAGAGGTTGCTGCGGGTGCCAGCGGGGCGGTTTTTTCTGCGGGCAGGGGTTTTGTTGCGCTTGGCGGGGTGGGGGTTGGGGAGCCTTGCCCCGGGTTGGTGGTGGCTGTGCCGGGGCTGGTTTTTGCGCTGACTGGCGGGATCAGGAGGTATTGCCCTTCGCGGATCGAGAAGTTGCTGTCCAGCCCGTTCCATTCGGCGATGCTGCGCACGGAGACGTTATAGAGCCGCGAGATGGTATAGGCGGTTTCGCCGCGTGTGACCTTGTGGCGGGTGGGTTCGATGCCGGTTGCTGTGGGGGCCGATTGCAGGGTGCTGGTTTGCACGGCGGTGGGTTGGGCGCGGTCGATGGCTGATCCGGCCAGCGAGGTGATATCGACGTTTGGTGGCTGGATCGGGCCAGTGGTTGCGGCGCCTGTGGCGGGGGATGGTTCGGCCACGCGGGCGGGCAGGGCGATGATTTCACCTTCGCGCAGGCGGTCGGTTTGTTGCAGCCCGTTGTAGCGGGCGATGGTGCCCGGATCGACGCCGATGCGTGCGCCAAGGTCGACCAGCGTGTCACCGCGCCGTGCCACTGCGACCTGATAGCCGGGGTATGAGATGATGCCGCGATTGTCGGGTTTGGGTCGCGGGGCGGTGGCGTTTTTGGCGGCCTGCGCGGTAGAGGGCGCGTTGCCGAAATTGCCGCGCAGGTCGAAATCCAGACCATCCTCGCAGGCGACGAGTGTCAGAACCGATGTGGCGGCGATGGCCATGCGCGTGCGGGCGGAGGCCCTGCGGGTGCTGCGGGTGTGCGTCATCTCGATGTCCTCATGTCGTGCGCCCGTATTGGTCGGGCTTTTGCGGGGTGTTTTACACCAATTGCGGCGGGGTGTCACGGGGGGGATATTGCGGGTGGGATGTGGTGTGGATGCGCGCTGTGTCGGGGGGCAGGTGTTGCCCTGGGGTGCTGGTGGGGCGGGTGCGCGGGCGGGATCGCCCGCGCACCCGCCCCCGTCGCGACGCCCGGTGGGCGGCGCAACCTGTCAGCAGGGTTTACGGGCCAATTGCGTTGTGCAGTGATTGGGCAAGTGTTGTCAGCAGGTCGGGATCTTTCATCAGCGATATCCGCAATGACGATGGCAGTTCGATTTGCGCGCCTTGTTTCGTTGGTCCGCGATTGCAGAGGTTATTCGGGTCGGATGCGGGAAACAGATGTCCATGGGACAGGGTCCGGAAGCCATTTTCATTCAGGTGCGTTTCGATGTTTTTGCGCAATGTGGTATTTCGGCCGCCTGGATATATGTGATCGGGGTCATGTATTTCCCTGCCATTGACCTGTGCCAGATCCTTGCGCCCTTGGACCCGTGGACGGCAAGGACGTGATCGGCCTTGGCGAGGAGCCGGTCCATTGCGGTTTCATAGAAACGGGTTGAGGTGATGTGCAGGGCATTGTTTCCGCTGCGCATTTTCCCTTGGAACAGGTAGAGGTTATGGTCATCGCCAGCGATTGCGCGGGCCAGTTCACAGGTGCCGCGTTCGATCCCGCCACCATGTGGGGCGAGGATCAGGCTAGGGCTTTGGCGATCAATCGCGGTTATTTCAAAGTCGTTTTGGCTCTGATGGCGGCAGAGGGATTGGACGTCGGGGTAGGTATCGGCCATGGTTGCGCTCTTTTTACTCGCGTCCCAGCCCTTCGAGCAGGGGGACGAAGCGCACGGGGCGCAATTCGTCGTAGTCGTAGCCGGTGCTGTGGCGGGTGACGCGGATCAGGCTTTGCACGGCGTCGGATTGCCCGACGGGCACCACCATGATGCCGCCCACCTTGAGTTGCGCCATCAGGGGCCCCGGGGGGTCCTCGGCGGCGGCGGTGACGATGATCCGGTCGAACGGTGCCTGATCGGGCAGGCCAAAGCTGCCATCGGCGGTGAAGGCGGTGATATTGGTCAGGTCCTGTGCGTCAAACACGGCCCGTGCATCGCGCACAAGGCGCGAGTAGCGGTCCACCGTATAGACGCGGCGTGCCAGCAGCGACAGGATGGCCGCCTGATAGCCCGAGCCGGTTCCGACCTCTAGCACCTTGTCGCGCGGTTGCACGTTCAGCGCCTGTGTCATGATCCCCACCACCGAGGGCTGCGAGATGGTTTGCCCGCAGGAGATCGGCAGCGGCATGTCGTCATAGCTGCGACCGGCAAACACCCCGCTGGGGGCGAATGCGGCGCGGTCTATTTTTTCCATCGCGTCCAGCACGCGGGTGTCTGTGACACCGTGCGAGCGCAGCGCGAAGAGGAATTGCATTTTGCGTTCGGCGTTGTCCATGCGGGTCAGTTTGCGCCTTGATCAATCGGGGTATTCAGATCGCCCAGTGCATCCAGCGTGCTGCGGCAGGTCAGGTCGGCGCGCATCGGTGTGACCGAGATATAGCCATCAAGGTTCACCGCCGCATCGCTGCCCGGTTCGGTCGGGACATGTTGTTCGCCGCCCCTGATCCAGAGGAATTTGCGCCCTGATGGTGACAGGTGTGGTTCGACTGCGAAATGGGTGTTGCGGCGAAAGCCCTGTGGTGCGGCCATGGCACCCTTGACCGCATCGGCGGGCACCGGGGGGAAATTGATGTTATAGAACAGGCGATAATCCTGTGTGTCGTTGGTGAGCGTGGGCAGCAGGCGGCGGATCAGCGGTGCGGCGTGGGTTTTGGCGGCTTCGAACGGGTCGTCGATTTGCGCGTTTTTCGGCCCCAGATATTGTGACAGTGCCATGGCGGGGATCTGTTGCAGCGCCCCTTCCATTGCGCCGCCGAGGGTGC
This sequence comes from Paracoccaceae bacterium, assembly GCA_050633465.1. Taxonomy (GTDB): domain Bacteria; phylum Pseudomonadota; class Alphaproteobacteria; order Rhodobacterales; family Rhodobacteraceae; genus UBA3069. The sequence continues at coordinate 31,724 of JBOEGO010000027.1, forward strand.
CGGAGTAGAGCGCGTTTTCGGCCGAGTTGTTGCCGCGGTTGACGCCGGACAGGATCAGGTCGGGGCGGTTGTCTTTTAGCACCTCGTGCAGTCCGGCAAGGACGCAATCGGCGGGGGACCCTTCGGCGGCATATCGTCTGTCGCCCATTTTGGCGATCATCATCGGGTGGGTGTAGCTGATGCAATGGCCGACGCCGGATTGTTCGAAGGCGGGGGCGACTGTCCAGACCTCGCCCGTATCGCCTGCCAGTTCGTTGGCGATATGGGTCAGGGTTTGCAGGCCCGGGGCGTTGATGCCGTCGTCATTGGTGATGAGAATGCGCATGGATGGCCCCTGATGGTTCTGTCTGTTGTTTGCGGTCTTTCTTACGCGTGAAGCGGCCTGTGGGGCAAGCGCGGGCAGGGGGTTTTCTGTGATCGTCTGGCAGGCGTTGCCTGATGGCTGCTGCCAGAGCGCCGCAGTCGGGAGGGAAACCCCGCCCTTGGGCCGTTTGCCACGGCCACGCGGGCGGGGTTGGGGTGTCTGGCCCCGAGCGGGGTGGATTTTCCGAGCGCAGCGAGGCCCGGCCCAACCGGCGCATGGCGCGCCCCCGTTCGGGGGCGGGTTGTGGCGCGGGCGGGAGGGTTTGTTTGTTTGTTCTTGTGGTTGGCGGTTTGTGCGTGTTGCTGGTGGTTATAGTTGCGCCAGCAGGCGTTTTGCCTCGGACAGGGGTTTGGCCAGCAGGCTGGTGTCTTCGCCCGGGAAAAACCGCGCGCGGGTGGCGGTGGCCATGGGGGCGGGGGTCAGCACATGCACCTGTGGGCCGGTTTTCACGGTTTCGGCGGACCAGCTGCGCGCCAGTGCGATTTGCGCTGCTTTGGATGCGCCGTAAGCGGCAAAGAATTTTTCGCCGCCGCGTGCGTCGTCGAAAAACAGGGCGGTGCCTTCTTCGCCCAGCAGGGGGGCGATAAAGGGGATGAGTTGCCCCGTGGCGGTGACGTTGCAGGCCACGGATTTGTCCCAATCCTTGGCGTCCATGTAATAGGCGGGGGCCAGTGGGGCGACATGCACCGCCGTATGTGCCCAGAGGTCGAGCCTGCCCCAGCGGTCATAGATCGAGCGGCAGAGTTGCGCCATGGCATCGGGGTTGGTGATGTCCATCGGGGCCAGTGTGGCCTGTCCGCCAAGCGCCTGAATGCGGTCGTCCAGCTCTTCGAGGGCGCCGGTGGTGCGGGCCACGGCCACGATATGGTGTGTGGTGCAGAGGTGTTCGGCCAGTGCGGCGCCCAGTCCGCGCGAGGCACCGGTGATGAGGGCGAGTTTCTGGGTTTGCTCGGTCATGTGTTCCGGTTCCTTTTTGGTGCGGTGGTTGCGTGGGTTGGTTTGGTTGGGATTTGGGTCAAGGTCAAGGGGGCGCATGTTGCAGGCGCAGAGCAGGTATTTGCAGAACAGTGAAAGCGGTAGGTTTCAGTTTGCGCTGGCACGGTGAGGGCGGGTGTGGGGGGCTGTGTCAGCTGCGTGGCATGGTGAGGATTTCGGGTTGGCCTGCGCGGGACAGGTGTAGTTGCCCGTCAGATATGGCGGTAATTCTGGCGCCGTCGATTTTGTCGCCTTTTGATACGCGGCGTATATCGCCACGGCGCAGGCGCAGCAGGGCCACTGGCCCGTTGGGGCCGGTCAGGGTGCCAATGAGGGTGGTGCCGGACAGGGGCAGGGCGTTTTCATCGGTCGCGGCGGCCGTGGTTTTGGCGTTGGTGGTTTTGGTGTTGGTGGTTGCGGTGTTGTCGGGTTGCGACATGTTTGTTGTGTCCTTTGGCGGCGTTTGTGCAATGGCGCATTGCGGGCGGGCGGCCCGGATTGGCACGCCCGCCTTGCGGTAGGTTTCGTGAGTGGTGGAAAGGGGCAGATGGCACCGAGGGCGCATATGGGGAAGGGGGCGTGCGCTCACGCTCGCGTGTGGTGGCGGGGCGTTGCCGGTTTGGGGCTGTGGTCGGCATATTGGTGCCGGTTCGCCCTGTTTTTAAGGGCTGCGCGCGGTGGCGATGCGCGTGTATTTGCTGATGCGCGAACAGCAAAAGGCCCGCCTGTTTCGGGCGGGCCTGGGGGTGGGGTAATCGGCGCGTTGCGGGCGGTGGTTATTCCGCGGCTTTCATTTCAAAGCCTTTTTCCAGCATATCCGAGGGTTCCACCGGATATTCGCCGGAAAAGCATGCGTCGCAATATTGCGGGCATTTGGCGTTGCGCCCTTCGGCTTCGCCGACGGCGCGATACAGCCCGTCGAGCGAGATAAAGCGCAGGCTGTCCACAGCGAGGTGGGCGCACATTTCGTCTTCGCTCATGGTGGCGGCCAGCAGTTTTTCGCGCTGTGGCGTGTCCACCCCGTAAAAGCAGGGCCATGCGGTGGGGGGGGATGCGATGCGGAAGTGGACTTCGGCTGCGCCGGCGTCCAGCAGCATATCCTTGATCTTGCGCGAGGTGGTGCCACGCACCACGCTGTCATCCACCAGAATGATACGTTTGCCTTTGATCAGGGCGCGGTTCACGTTCAGTTTCAGGCGCACACCCATGTTGCGGATCTGTTCGGTGGGTTCGATAAAGGTGCGGCCCATATATTGGTTGCGAATGATGCCCATGGCGTAGGGGATGCCGCTTTCCTGGGAAAAGCCGATGGCGGCGGGGGTGCCGGAATCGGGCACGGGGCAGACCAGATCGGCCTCGACCGGGCTTTCCTTGGCCAGTTCCACACCGATCTGGCGGCGGGTTTCATAGACCGAGCGATCGCCGATGATGCTGTCGGGACGTGAGAAATAGACATGTTCGAAGATGCAGAACCGGGCATCGCGTTTGCGGAAGGGAAAGCGGCTGTCGACGCCATTGTCGTCGATCACCACCATTTCGCCCGGTTCGATTTCGCGCACATATTCCGCGCCGATGATATCGAGCGCGCAGGTTTCCGAGGACAGCGCCCAGCCGTCGCCGATTTTACCAAGGCAGAGCGGGCGCACCCCCAGCGGGTCGCGCACGCCGATCAGTTTGGTGCGGGTCATGGCGACGATGGAAAACGCGCCCTCGACGCGGCGCAGGGCGTCTTCCATCCGTTCGGGGATGTTTTTCTGCAAGGAGCGCGCCATCAGGTGGATGATGCATTCGGAATCGGAGGAGGATTGAAAGATCGAGCCGCGTTCGATCAATTCGCGGCGCAGGGCATTGGCATTGGTGATATTGCCGTTATGCGCAATCGCCGCCCCGCCCATGGAAAATTCGCCGAAAAACGGCTGCACGTCGCGGATCACCGCGCCCTTTGCCCCGGCGGTGGAGTAGCGCACATGGCCGATGCCAAGCGGCCCGGGCAGGGTTTGCATCAGGTTTGCGCTGGTGAAATTGTCGCGCACATAGCCAAAGCGGTGGGCCGAGTTGAACCCCTGTTGCGGATCGTGGGTGACGATGCCGCCTGCCTCTTGTCCGCGATGTTGCAGGGCGTGCAGGCCAAGGGCGACAAAATTCGCCGCATCGGTCACCCCGAGGACGCCGAAAACGCCGCATTCCTCGCGGAGTTTGTCATCGTCAAAGGGGTTGGTTGTGGGCATCTGCGGGGAAAGCTGGCTGTTTGGCAAGGCGCGTCTCCGAATCCGGCGGGGTGTGGATTTGATCCCCTCTTACGGGTTTGGGGGGCGGGTGTCACGAAAGGATCACATAGGGCGTGCGGATTGTGGGGCAAGCGCGGGCGCGCTATTGCGCGGCGCGGCCCTGTGGCGTGCTGTGGCGGGCTGTGACAAGCTGTAGCGGGTTCGGGCGATAGGGGCGGGTTATTTGCGGCGGTTGGTGGAATGATGCGTTGCGGCCCCTATCATTTCCGGCCCCATCGCGTAAGGGAGGGGGGAGCATACGGAGAATGAACAATGACCACTTCACAGAATGTGCCGGAACTGATTGCGGCAGCGCAGGCCAAGGCAAAGCTGTTTGAGGCGCGGATTGCGGAGTTTAGCGCGCAGGGTCAGGAACAGGGTCAGGAACAGGGTCAGGCGCAGGGGCAGGAACGGGGGCTGGCGGCATCCGGGGCCGACGACCTGAACGCGGCGCGGGTCGGGCTGGAAGCGGCAACGGTTGATCTGTTCACCCTGTTCGAGGCGCGTATGCAGCACCATTTCCGGCGCGGCCCGTTTTCGCGCAAGTTGAAAGCGGCGCTGTTGGAGGCAGGGCAGGGCGATCTGGCGGAGCGGGTCCATGCCTATTATCTGGCGGTCAATGTGTTGAAACACGGTGCGGGCGCAAGTTACCGCGAATTGCTGGACATGCAGGTCACGATGTTTCCGGTGCATCGGGTGGCTGCGGAGCCTGAGGAGGCTGCGGGTTCTGTGGAGTCCGGGCCTGCGCAAAACACTCCGTCGCGCCGTATAGATGTGAGCGTGCCGGGGTTTTTCGACGGGCTGGCCGCGACCCTGCTGGAGGCGCAGGGGTTTTTGGAGAACCGCTAAGGCTTGCGCCTGAATTTGGCAGTCTGGATTTGGCGGTCTGTTTCACGCGGCCTTAAATCTGGCGGTATACATATGTGTGGCATGGTGAATGCTGCGTTGTGAACAAGAAAGCATTTCTAGCCCATGTCTGATCCCATGTCTGATGTCCTGCCTGAACCGCGCATGAAAATCGTGTTGGTCACCCCTGAAATTCCATACAATACCGGGGCAATCGGGCGCAGCTGCGTGGCCCTGAATCTGGAGCTGATCCTGATCCGGCCCTACGGGTTTTCGCTGGATGAAAAAGCCGTGCGGCGGGCGGGAACGGATTACTGGAAATACGTCGAATTGAGCGAATACGACAGTTGGCAGGATTTTCTAAAGGCGCGCAGGCCAGAGCCGGAGCAGTTGTTCTTTTTCGAGGAACACGGGGCGCGCACCTTTTACGAGGCCGATTACAATCGGGACGGGTATTTGGTGTTTGGCTGCGAATCCAAGGGTTTGCCGCCAGAAATCCTGAGCGGCATGGAGGAGCGGACGTTCAACCTGCCGATGCTGGACAGGCGTGTGCGTTCGCTTAATCTGGCGAATGTGGCCACGGCCGTTATCTATCAGGCGATGCGGGACCAGTTGGGCGGCTAAGGGCGGTATCGGCCTGGTGTGGCGGTTTGCAGGCGCGGATTGCTGGCAAGGGGAACGCCGCCCTTGGGCCGTTCACCACGGCCACGCGGGCGGCGTTTGGGTGGTTGATGGTGAGGGCGCAGAAGGGCGAGAGCGCAGGGAGGCGCGACTGCCGCGCGCAGCGCGGCCCGGCCCAACCCCGAATGCTGCGCCTTTGGCGCTGTCGTGAGGGGGCGGGAGGGTTTGTTTCTGCCCGGGCGGGTGCTGGAAAACAGGTCGTTGGTTTATGCGTCGAAACGCCGGAATTCGACGCGCTGTAACATGGAGCTGGCCAGTGATGCTATTGCCCTGACCATCTAGCTGCCCGTGAAAATGCGGTATCTTTCCAGTGTCGGCTGTTTGGCGGCTTGCAGGTTTTGCCAATACCGGTCCTTGTTTTCAGTCCATTCCGTGCAGAGCGTGTCGAGCCGCGCCGTGGTTTCGCGGAACTGGCACCATTTTTCGGCGCGGGGTGTGACGATTTCGAAATACATGCGTGTGGAGAAGCTGTCGCATGAGGCAATATAGTCGGACAGGTAATAGGTTTTGGATGCGCCCCGGCGTTTGACAATCTTGGCGGTGGCGTTCTTGTCCATCATTTCGTCGGCCATTATGCAATCGCTGCTTTTCCTGCCGACGGCCAGCCATTTGCCGATCGTCCAGTCAGGGTTTTGCATCGTTTGCGACAGGATCGGCGCGGCGTCCGGGTCGTTCAGGTTATCCTGAATCGCCTGACGCGACTGGCTGGCCTCTGTGCGGCGTTTTTCGCCGCTGGTGTCGATCCAGTGATACCATCCCGCAAGGCATATGAGGGCAGCAGCGACTTTGACAAGGTATCGCATAAATCGTTCCTGTTTGTGGTTTTTGGTTTCTGGTTCATTTCCCGCGGGCCTGATGCAGATCCGCCCCTTTGTGCCCGTTGCAACATGAAAAAACGGCGCGCCAGTGACGGCACGCCGGTTTTTTGATGACTGCGCTTGGCGCCTTGTCCCTGGCGCCTTGTCCCTGCGGCCTAGTTGCTGCGGCCTAGTTGCTGGCGGGGGCCGTGGTCGGGGTTGCGGGATTTGCCGGTGCTTCGCAGATGCCGACCAGTTGTTCGTATTGGCGGGTGATCCAGCCCAGTGCCTGATCGGGGTTTTGCTGTTCGATCTGGCCGGTCATGCGGCCGAAGACGCGCGCCGAGCGTGAATCGTCTATCATCTGGATATTTTGCGAGGTGATGACCGTTTCATAGACGAAAAACGCCACGGCGACCAGAATGATACCGCGCAGCACGCCGAACAGAAAGCCAAGCCCCTGATCCAGACCACCCAGTGCGGAGCGTTGCACCAGCGAGGAAAACAGCGGCGTGATAAAGCTGGCGATCACCAGTGCCACGGCAAATACCGCACCGAATGCGGCGATGATCGACAATTCGCAATTGTCAGAGATCATGTCGCCGACCACGGGGATTTCCTTGACCAGTGGTTGCGCCTGCGGGGCGAACAGAAACGCCACCACGCCCGCCACGATCCAGCCCGCGATGGCCAGCCCTTCGCGGACCAGCCCGCGGGAATAGGCCAGCAGCGCCGAAACCACGATGATTGCGGCGACAACGCCGTCGATGATGGTGAAACCGTCCATGGTCTGCCCGTCCCGTTCTGTCCTGCGGCCCTGTATCGGGCCTGTCCCTCAATCTGTGACCCTGCTGGCGGGTTTTGCCCGCTGGCGTGGTCTGCGCGTTTCGCGCCATGCGCCCGTTGGGGTCGCGTTTGGCACGCAGTATGCCCTGTTTCGGCGGCACGGGCGCGGGATTTCCGTGCGGCCCCTGCGCCTTTTGCCGTGTTTGTGACCTTTCGGCCATGTCTTGGGCCATGTCTGAGGCCATGTCTTTGGCGGTGTCGCGGTGCCGCGTCAGCCTGCGCCAAAGACATCGCCGACAAAGGCGGTTAGATCACCGAGTTGGTTAATTTTCATACCCTTTACGGCGTTTTTCGTGATCTTGCCGCCGGATGGGGCAATCGCGGCGGTGAAACCAAGTTTTTGCGCCTCTTTCAACCTGTTTTCGGTCTGGCCGACGGGGCGCAGGGCACCGGAGAGGCTGATTTCGCCGAAAACCACGGTTTCGGCGGGCAGGGCGGCGTCTTCGCGTGCGGATAGCAGCGCGGCGGCGACGGCCAGATCGGCGGCGGGTTCGTTCACCTTCATGCCGCCCGCGACGTTCAGATAGACATCAAGCCCTGCAAAGGGGATGCCGCAGCGCGATTCCAGCACCGCAAGGATCATGTTGAGCCGCCCGCCATCCCAGCCCACGACCGACCGGCGCGGCTGGCTGTGCGGCGAGGGCGCGACGAGGGCCTGAAATTCGACCAGCACGGGGCGGGTGCCTTCGATCCCGGAGAAGACAACAGAGCCGGGAGAGGGTTGGCCGCGTTCGGACAGGAACAGCGCCGAGGGGTTCAGGACCTCGGCCAGCCCGCCGCCGGTCATTTCGAACACGCCGATTTCATCGGCAGGGCCAAAGCGGTTTTTGACGGCGCGCAGGATGCGGAACTGGTGGCCGCGCTCGCCTTCGAAATAGAGCACGGTATCGACCATATGTTCGACCACGCGGGGGCCGGCGATCTGCCCGTCCTTGGTGACATGGCCGACAAGTATCACGGACACGCCGTTGCGTTTGGCGAATGTGGTCAGTTCATGGGCGGCGGCGCGGACCTGTGACACGGACCCCGGCGCGCTGTCGACGTTATCGGCCCACATGGTCTGGATCGAATCGATGATGGCAAGCTGGGGTTTTTCGGCCTCGAGCGTGGTCAGGATGTCGCGCAGGTTGGTTTCAGCCGCCAGTTTCACGGGGGCGTCGGCAAGGCCAAGGCGCTGCGCACGCATGCGGACCTGCGCCGAGGCTTCCTCGCCCGAGACATAGATGGTTTTCAGGCCCGCATTGGCGAATTTCGCCGCGGCCTGAAGCAGCAGAGTGGATTTGCCGATGCCCGGATCGCCGCCGACAAGGATGGCGGAGGCAGGCACCAGCCCGCCGCCCAGCACGCGGTCCAACTCGCCAAGCCCCGAATGGGTGCGGGGGGGCGGCGTTTCCTCGGTTGACAGGTCGGTCAGGGGCACGGGGTGGCCGCGCCGCATGCCCAGCGATTTCTTGGAGGGGCCGGTGGAGAGCGGCTTTTCCTCGACAATCGAATTCCATTCGCCGCAGGCATCGCAACGCCCCGACCATTTGTTATGGGAGGCGCCACAGGCGGAACAGGTGAATGATTTTTCTTTGGCCATGGGGCGGTGATGCCCCAAGCCTGTTGGGTGGTCAATTGGGAAAGGATTTTTGGCGGCAAAGGACGGGAGGGGCTGCGGGGTTCGGGCGGTGCGCGCGTTTGGAGGGGGATGCGGGGGTGGCCGGGGCGCGGATGCGCCCCGGCCACCCCCGCCGGGCGCAGGGTTTCACCCTGCGCAACCGCTGGCGCGGTTGCATTTTCAATGGGGGTCTGTGGGGTTTGGGCCGCTGCTGCCCGCGTCGGGCGGTGGGGGCGGGTCCGTTCTAATCCGCTGCGCGGGACAGGTTTATTCCGCTGCGCGGGGCAGGCCGACAATATGGGGGTCCAGATTGTCCAGTTCTTCGACCGAGGGGCGGGGGGCGGGGTGGGCGGATTTGGCGATGGAATCTGTGCCGGCTTCGGGCAGGACCTCGCGCAGTTCGGTGCGCAGGCGATCCAGTTGCGAGGCGGCGACGGATTCTTCGAGTTCGACCTCGTGCAGCCAGTGTTTCAGTTCGGTTGCGACGGATTTGGCGCGGGTGATGCGGGCGTTGAAGGATTCCACCTCTTGTTGGCGTTGTTGCAGGAAGGAACGGGCGCGGGTCACTTTGTCGTCGCTGTAGGTTTCGGCCAGTTCCTGTGAGATATGGCTCATCTGGGCGGCGGCTTCGAGCACGGCGGGTTCCAGCCCGCCCAGATCGGGGTGGTTGCGCAGATAGATCAGCCGTTCGCGCACCGAATCAAATTCGGACGACATCTGAAACGTGCCCTGACGGTCGGCGGCATGGGCCAGATGATAGGCGCGGGCGATGTCGCGCATGCCCATTTCGAATTTGCGATGCGAGTTTTCCAGCCGCAGCACGCGGGCATTGGCGGGCAGGTAAAACACCAGCATCAGCGCCAGAATGGTGACGGTAATCTGCGCAATCATGCCCGCATTTTCAACGGGTTCCGTGCCGTAGCTGATGTTTAGCGTTAACCATGGCAGCAACCCGAATGCAGCGGCCAGTGTGGCGCCGGTCAGGCCGATGGCAGTCAGCATAATCAGGCCAAAGGCGGCACGGTGAAGCAGCGCGCCAAGCAGGCGCATAAGGGTGCGGAACGCGGCCATGACTTCCCCCCCAGGAATTGGCAAGCAATCAATATAAACTGTCGGCAAGTTTACGCCGAAGTGGTGCGATTACATAAGAGGAATTCGGTGCAGCGCCAATGTGGGTGGGGATTTTGTTGTTTTCGCACCACTTTTGCGGGGAGGATTGTTTCTGTTTTTGCGTCAATCAGGGCTATTGGCAGGGGATTGTTTCTGATCGCGCGTCGGCCAGAGGCTGATCGCGAGAGAGGCCAGAATGCAGCCGGTGAACAGATACAGCCCCCATGCGGTGGTCAGTTTGCCCAGGCCCATGCCCTTGGACACAGTGATGTAGGTGGCGATCAAAAACACATCGGCCATGGCCAGTTTGCCCATGATTGCCAGCGCGGGTTTGACGCGCTGATCCATCAGGCCAAAGTGCATCAGCGCAAGGCCAAGGGTTTTCAGGTAGGGCGCAAAGAGGGCAAAGAATGTCACCAGCAGGGCGAGGAATACGTCGCTGTTCCACAGGCTTTGCAGGCCCGATATGACGCTGATTTCCGAGGTGCCGAACAGGGGCAGCAGGCGTGCGCGCATCAGGGGGGCGAACCATGATACGGGAAACAGGACCAGCAGCGAGAGGTTGAGGTATTTGCGGAAGGTGTCGTGCATCATCTGCCCCTTATGGCCTGATCCATAGCTAAGCGCAGAGGGAGGCGGGTGCAATCATTGCGGCGTCGGGGAATTTCTGCGGCCTTGCGTCAGGCGCGGCGCAATTTTCTTTGAAAGAAAATTACAAATTCCTTTGAAAGGAATTTGGCGCGGTGTGGGGTTAGCGCACCGATTCAATCGGACCGGTGGCGCGGCCATGGATGAACTGGTCAAGGTAGGGATCGCCCGAGGCATCCATATCGGCCACGGGGCCGGTCCATTTGATCACCCCGTCGTGCAGCATCGCCACGTTATCGGCGATGGCGCGCACCGAGGTCATATCATGGGTGATGGTCATGGCCGTTGCGCCCATTTCCACCACGATTTCGCGGATCAGGTCGTTGATGACGCCGGACATGATCGGATCAAGCCCCGTTGTCGGTTCGTCGAAAAAGATGATTTCGGGTTCGGCGGCGATGGCGCGGGCAAGGCCGACACGTTTTTGCATACCGCCGGACAGTTCGGCGGGGAATTTATCGGCGACATCGGGTTTCAGGCCGACACGGCGCAGTTTTTCGATGGCGATCTCGCGGGCCTGATCCTTGGGCCGTTTCAGTGACCCGCGCAGCAGGCGAAAGGCCACGTTTTGCCAGACGGGGAGCGAATCAAACAGCGCGCCGCCCTGAAACAGCATCCCGAAACGGGCCAGAAATGCATCGCGGTCGCCCGCTGTCACGTCCTGCCCGTCGACCGTGATCAGGCCGGAATCGGGTATGACCAACCCCAGCACCGATTTCAGCGCCACGGATTTGCCCGTGCCCGACCCGCCGATGATCACCATCGAGGTGCCCGAGGCGATTTCCAGATCAACACCGCGCAACACGTGGTTGTTGCCAAAGGATTTTTTCACATTGTCGAGTTTGATCATGCGCTGAAAAACACCTCTGTCAGGATGTAATTGGCGGCAAGGATCAGGATAGAGGCGGCGACCACGGCGGATTTGGTGGCGGCGCCGACGCCCTGTGCGCCGCGGCCCGAATTCATGCCGTAGTAGCAGCCCATCAGCGCGACGATAAAGCCAAAGGCGGCGCCTTTGATCATGCCCGAAACCACATCCCATGGTTCCAGAAAATCGACGGTGTTTTTCAGATAGGCGGCGGCGTTGAAATCCAGCCGCGTGATGCCGACCAGATAGCCGCCCATGATGCCGATGGCATCGCCAACGCCGACCAGAACCGGCACGGCCAGCGTGGCGGCCAGCACGCGGGGCAGGGTCAGGTATTTCATCGGGTTGGTGGACAGGGTGGTCAGGGCGTCGATTTGCTCGGTCACCTTCATGGTGCCGATTTCGGCAGCGATTGATGATGCGACGCGGGCGGCCACCATCAGCCCCCCCAACACGGGGCCAAGTTCACGCGTCATGCCGATTGCGACGATAGAGGGCACCACGGCCTCGGCATTAAACCGTGCGCCGCCGGCATAGATTTGCAGCGCCAGCGCGCCGCCGGTGAACAGGGCGGTCATGCCGACGACAGGCAGCGACAGCCAGCCGATCTGCACCAGCGCATGCAGGAATTCGCGGCCATAGAACGGCGGGCGGAACAGGTGGCTGAGGGTCAGCCCGGCATAGGTGGTGACGCGCCCCACCAGCGCCAGAAGCGCCAGCGTGTTGCGGCCAATGCTGGCCAGCGGAGAGGTCAATACATTCATGTGCCGATATAGCGCCGTTGATAGCGCCCCCCCAGAGAGGTCAGGATTTCATAGCCGATGGTGCCAGCGGCATCAGCCAGCATATCGACGGTTTGTTCGGCGCCGAGCAAATCGAGGCTGTGGGGGTCTTCGTCCAGATGCGAGACATCGGCGGTGATCAGATCCATCGAAATGCGGCCACGGATCGGGCATTCCACCCCGTTGAACCAAAGCGAGGTTTGCGGCCCCATGGCGCGGTGGATGCCATCGGCATATCCGGCGGCCAGCGTGGCAATGCGCGATGGCACCGGCGCGACCCAGGTGTTGCCATAGCCCACGGATTCGCCCGCTGCCACATCGCGGGTCTGGATCACAGGCAGGGACAGATGCGCAACGGGCTGCGCGGCGTCAAATGGCAGACCGCCATAAAGCCCGATGCCAGGGCGGGTGAAATCGAAATGATACTGCGGCCCCAGCAGGATGCCGCCCGTGGCTGACAATGCGCGGGGGCATTGCACCCCTGCGGTCATATCGGTGAATGCGGCCAGTTGTTGTGCGTTCATCGGGTGGGCGGGGTCATCGGCGCAGGCCAGATGCGACATGATGAATGCGGGGTTCTGGGCCAGTGCGATGTCGCTGAGGGCGGCCCATTCGGCGGGCTCCATCCCCAGACGGTTCATGCCCGTGTCCAGCTGGATCGCAAACGGATGCCCGGGCAGGGATTCCAGATGACGCACCAGTTGGTCGGCGCAATTCAACACCGGCGTCAGCGCGTGCTGCGACAACAGGTCGGTGTCACCCTGCATATGGCCGCAAAACACGGCGATTTGCGGCCCCGGGCCAAGCGCCTTGCGGATCACCGCGCCCTCGTCACAGGTGGCCACGAAAAAACGGCGCGCGCCTGCGCTGGCCAGTGATTGCGCAACCCGCGCCGCGCCCAGACCGTATCCGTTGGCCTTGACCACGGCGGCGGTTTCGCAGTTCGTCATGGCATCAAGGCTGCGCCAGTTGGCTGTCAGCGCGTCTAGGTCGATGGTCAGGAGTGCAGTGGTCATGGGCATCTTTTGACAGGCAGGTCGCGCCGCGTCCAGCAGGATTTGCGCGGGCGCACCGCCCGTGTCAGAGTGTTGCAATTGCATGGATGCCAGCGATAGGCAAATCAAGGGCGGGGCAGAATAGCGGAGGGGCAGAAATGGAACGGCTGCGGTTGATGGCGGGGCATCACACGATCCTGATTATGGCCGGGTTGCTGGGGCTGGCGCTGGTCTGGTTGCTGGCCAGCGGGCAGGCATGGGCGCTGGCGTGGGTGCCGCTGGGGGTGCTGGCACAGATGGGCAATGAATATGCGCTGCACCGGTTTGCGTTTCACATGCGCCCGCCACGGCGGCAATGGGCGTTTGATCTGCTGTATCAGGCGCATTACGGGCATCACGATTTCCCCACCTGTCGCGGGTTGTTTTTCGTGCCGACCTGGGTGGCGCTGCCGATGCTGGCAGGCAATACATTGATTTTATGGGCTGCTTTGTCGCTGGTCGGGCTGGGCACGGCGCTGCCTGTGGCGGTGTCTGTGGTCTGTGTCGGGGGCGTGGCGACATTTCTGGGATACGAGTGGTTTCACATGACGGCGCATCTGCCCATCGCGAAAACAGCGGTGGAACGCCATGTCACCACCCTGCACAACCAGCACCATTTTCGCGACTTTTCGAAATGGTTCCATGTGTCACCGGGCGGAGAGGTGATCGACCGGATCATGGGCACTGCGATTGATCGCGAGGCGCTGAAAGGCGCGCAGCGGATCGAATTCATCCGCACATTGGGAATGCGGCCCGATGATGCGCGACTGATGCGGGCGCGGGCCAGATTTGCGCCGCGGCTGGGGCTAAGCGCAGAAGACATCAAACGCGCCGCCAAGGGAGCGTGAGTGCCGCGCCCCCGGATCGCAATTTCGGGCCGCATTACGGGGCAGGGCGCCCCCTACCGATTCATTGTTCTAGAAATACCTCGGGGGAATCCTTGCAAGGCGCATGCCTTGCAAGGATGGGGGCAGCGCCCCCGATCCCGCGGGATCAGGCAGGGCAGGCGGCGCAGGTCAATACTCCTCGCCTCCGCCGTTTTGCCATGCTTTGGCAAGGTTGCCAAAACGGGTGAACTGCGCCTCGAAGCTGAGTTCGACCGTGCCGATGGGACCGTGACGTTGCTTGCCGATGATCACCTCGGCCTTGCCGTATAGGCGCGACATCGCCTCTTGCCACTCGGCGGTTTTGTCCAGCTCGTGTTCGCCGGGTTTTTCGCGCTCTTTGTAATATTCCTCGCGGAACACGAACATCACCACATCGGCATCCTGTTCGATCGAACCGGATTCTCGCAGGTCGGACAGTTGCGGGCGTTTGTCTTCGCGGTTTTCGACCTGACGCGACAGCTGTGACAGGGCGATCACGGGGATGTTCAGTTCTTTTGCGATGGCTTTCAGGCCCATCGAAATCTCGCCGATTTCCTGCACGCGGTTTTCCGATGTGCCGCGCACCAGCTGCAAATAGTCGATGATCAACAGGTCCAGCCCATGGGTGCGTTTCAAACGCCGCGCCCGCGCTGACAATTGCGCAATCGGGATGGCGGCGGTGTCGTCGATGAACAGGGGGCAGGCCTCTAATTCCTTGGCTGCATTGACGAAACGGCGAAATTCGCCTTCGTCCATCTCACCCTGACGGATTTTATGAGAGGAAATTTCCGATGCTTCGGCCAGAATACGCGAGGCCAGCTGTTCGGCGCTCATTTCCAGACTGAAAAAACCGACCACGCCGCCATCGACTGCGCCCTCGGTGCCATCCGACAGGGTGCCGCGTTTATAGGCCTTGGCCACGTTATAGGCGATGTTGGTCGCCAATGAGGTTTTCCCCATCGAGGGGCGGCCGGCAAGGATCAGAAGGTCGGATTTATGCAGGCCGCCCAGTTTGCCATCCATATCGATCAATCCGGTGGAAATGCCCGCCAGTCCGCCCTCGCGTTGATAGGCGGCATTGGCGACATTGACGGCGGTTGTGACCGCCTTGAGAAAGGATTGAAAGCCGCTTTCGGTTTGGCCCTGTTCGGACAGTTTATAAAGTTTCTGCTCGGCCTCGACGATCTGTTCCTTGGGTTCCGAGGTGATTTCGACCTTGGCGGCCTTGGCGGCGATTTCATGGCCCAGCTGGATCAGCTCGCGCCGGATCGCCAGATCATAGATCATCTGCGCGTAATCGCGCACCGCATAGGCGGCAATGGCGGCCCCTGCCAGACGGGCCAGATAGGCGGGACCGCCCAGTTCCTTTAGCCCTTCGTCATCGTCAAAGAATGCCTTGAGCGTGACGGGCGAGGCGAGGTTGTTTTTGGCAATCCGCGCGGCGGCGGTTTCATAGATGCGGGCATGGACCGGATCATAGAAATGTTGCGGGCCGATGATGCTGGCGATGCGGTCATAGACATCATTGTTGGTCAGGATCGCGCCCAGCAACTGCTGCTCTGCCTCGGTCGAGTGCGGCATCGTATCCGGGCTTTCGATTTGCGCCTGTGCGGCCACGCCGGTCGGATTGATTGCTGCGATCTCGTTCATCGTTTTCCCCTGTTCTTGGACAGCAGGTCATAGGGGCCTGCGGGCCGTCACGCAAATTGTATAATTCTGTGGATATTGCAGAAATCGGGCCGTTTTCGGGCGGATGTTGCCATGGTGGCGCTGTGGCACGCAATATATGGTGTTTGTCTTGCTGAGGATCGACAATTATCCGCCGATTTTCCCCATAGGTTTTTCTGGATTGGTCTGCGGTTTTTCGCAGGCTGACCGGAAAACGGGCAATGGCCCGCCCCCTCGTTTGGGGGTGCCCCGGTGCGGTTGCGCCTGTCGCGCCGCAGCGCCGCGAATCTGCGGCGCCGCAGCGATCACGGCGGGAATCAGCCCTTGCGGGCCTCTTGCCATGCGCGCGGATCGTTCAGGAATGTTTCGACCTCGCTCAGGGTGTCGTCGCTGAATGCATTTTGCGCGCGGGCTTCGGCCAGGACATCCCACCATGTGCATAGGTGGTGCAATTCGACCCCGTGATCACCAAGTGTTTTGATGGTTTCGGGAAAGATGTCGTAATAGAAAATCACCGCTGTATGGCCGCAGGTGGCCCCCGTTTCACGGATCGCATCGACAAAGGACAGTTTCGATCCGCCATCGGTGGTCAGGTCCTCGACCAGCAGCACGCGCTGGCCCTCGCTCATTGCGCCCTCGATACGGGCATTGCGCCCGTAACCCTTGGGTTTCTTGCGCACATAGGTCATGGGCAGGGCCATGCGTTCGGCGACCAATGCGGCGAATGGGATGCCCGCGGTTTCGCCGCCCGCGATGTTATCGAATGCTTCGAATCCGGCGTTGCGCATCACGGTGACGGTCAAAAAATCCATCAGAGTGGAACGGATGCGCGGATAAGAGATCAGCTTGCGGCAGTCGATATAGCTGGGCGAGGGCAGGCCGGAGGCCAGAATATAGGGCTCGTCGGTGTTGAAATTCACCGCGCCGATTTCCAGCAACATGCGGGCGGTCAGGCGGGCGATTTCCTGTTGGGTCGGGTATGTGGTCGGGATCATGGTGCTGGTCCTTGTGGCTGGGCGCGAAATCTTTGAAAGATTTCGGCAAATTTCTTTGAAAGAAATTTGGCGCGTGTGGGTCAGGTGGTGACGCGCCAATGCAGGGGGAATCCGGGGTCGAACAGGGTGACCGGACCTTCGCCTGTGATGATTTTACCGGCGTATTGCACCGGGGTGTCGGATTTGGTCAGGGTGAGCGTTTCGCCATTTTCCGGCAGGCCGTAAAAGGCGGGGCCGTTTTGCGATGCGAAGCCTTGCAGTTTGTCCAGCGCCCCGTGTTCGTCGAACACATGGGCAAGGATCGACATGGTGTTGGTCGCGGTGAAACACCCGGCACAGCCGCAGGCCATTTCCTTGTTGTCGTCGGTATGCGGGGCCGAGTCGGTGCCAAGGAAAAACCGTGTATCGCCGGATGTGGCGGCGGCGCGCAGGGCCTGACGGTGTTCTTCGCGTTTGGCGACGGGCAGGCAATAGTAATGCGGTTTGATCCCGCCGACCAGAATGTGATTGCGGTTGATGATCAGGTGATGGGTCGTGATCGTCGCGCCCAGATTTTTGTCATTGGCCAGAACGTAATCGACCCCGTTCGAGGTGGTGATATGTTCCATCACCACGCGCAGATCGGGGGTGGCGCGGCGCAGCGGGTCCAGCACGGTGTCGATGAACACCGCCTCGCGGTCGAAAATATCGACCTCTGCATCTGTTACCTCGCCATGGACACAGAGCGGCAGGCCGATTTCGGCCATTTTATCCAGCACGGGCCGGACGCGGGCAAAATCGCGCACCCCGGAGGCCGAATTGGTGGTCGCCCCGGCGGGGTATAATTTGACCGCCTTGACCAGCCCGCTGGCATGGGCGGCGGCGACATCGGCGGGGTCTGTGTCTTCGGTCAGGTAAAGCGTCATCAGCGGTTCGAACGCCATGTCCTGTGGCAGCGCAGCCAGAATCCGGTCGCGGTAAGCGGCGGCATCGGCCCCTGTCACCACCGGCGGCACCAGATTGGGCATGATGATGGCGCGGGCAAAATGGCGGGCGGTTTCGGGCAGGACGGCCCGCAGCATCGCGCCATCGCGCAGGTGCAGGTGCCAATCATCGGGGCAGGTGATGGTGATGCTGTTGCTCATGGCAATAGCGATTACACAATCACGCCGCGCCATGCCAGCGGTTTGGCCGCAGGTTTGCGGCTATTTCGGCGGTATTGCGGCAGGGGGCGCGGTGAAATGCCCGTCGGCTGCGGATTTCAGCAGCGTATCCAGGCGGCGCTGGATGCGCGGGGCTTTCATCCGGGCGGTCACATTGCGGCACAGCAGGGTCGACAGATAGGGGCGGCCCGTGCTGTCCAGCGTGGCCAGCAGTTTGCGCAGATAGGGCGGGTGATCACGGCGTTTGCGCCAGAGTTTGGCAAAGGCGGATTCGGTCAGTTTGCCGGTGCCGGCGCGGGCCAGCAGGCGATACAGCAGTTGCATTTCCACCAGATCCGACTGGATCGCATCGCCCAGATGGCGCATCCGCAGCTTGGTCACATTGGTGCGGGTGAACAGGGCGGCGTGCATCGCATCCAGTTGTTCGGCGGGGTCATAGACGACAAAAGCGTGGTTGGCCGCGTCCAGCATATCGGGCGCATAGCCATAGCGCGAGGTGAAATCCATGCGGCGCATTTCGACAAAACGGTCATCCCATTCGGTGACGCGCGGGTCCAGCGTGGCCTGCGGTTGCACGGCCAGCACCGTGGCGCCGGGCGCGGCGACGGAATAGGCGCAGGCGGCATAGCCACAGGGACCGGCGCCGTAGAACAGCACGTTGTCGAAGTCTTCGAAAAAGCCGTCGTCGATCATGCGGTCGAAAAACCCGTATACGCCCTGACTGCGGAACCATGTGTCGCCGTCCGACACCACCGACAGGTGCGACCAGTTCAGCGCGCGCACCATATCCCAGCCCATGGGCTGGCCGTTGTCGGACAGGGTTTGGATGCCTTGCAGGGTTTCAAAGGTCACCAGCAGGGTGGTGCCCTCTGTTGGCAATTCTTCGGGTTCGATCAGCACCGCCGCATGGCGTTTGTCCAGCGGGTAGAAATTGCCATGTTCGGCGGCGATGGTTGCAACCTCTTGCAACCATTCGTTTTTTTTCAGCCCCTTTAGGGGCGTATCGAACAGATTTGGGGCGTCCTGCATGGCCATATCCTCATACCGCTTTGCTTGGCGCAAAGGCTGTTTGGATAGGGGAATAGGCGGGGATTGGGGCAGGATTGTGTAAAATCCTAGGGGATTTCGTGCTATTGTTTATTCGGTTTCGGCGTTTGTCACCGCATCCTTACCCTGTTTCTGGCGGTTCAGATTGGCGTAGCGGATCATGAAACGCGCCGCATTGGGATGCACGGGGCGCGAGGGTGCGGCCATCAACAGGCGACCAAACAGGGCGCGAAAGGGTTCGCGCAGCATCAGGTCGTCAAAGTGTTGTTTGCGCCATTGCACGGCATCATCGTGCAACTGCGCCAGCGCGGGATCGGATTTCAGCGCGTCCAGTTCGGCCTGCATTTGCGGGGCCATGGCGTGAATGGATGTATCGGTTTCGGTGTTGAAGTTGCGTTCAACCCAGTAATCCAGCCCCAGCATATGGTCGGAATGCACGGCGCGGCCGCGATCGGCCTTGAGCACATAGGATTCCATCGCGCCAAGGGGGTAGTGGTTCAACTGCACCAGCCCGTAATTGGGGCGGCCATAGTTGGAAAAGATGCGGGTGGTTTTGAATTTCTGGTCCAGTTCGCGCCCTTCGCCATCGAACCAGCGCGCGGTTTCAAGGCGGGATTTGTCAGGGTCGCGCGGGCGATGCACGCCGATCTTGCGATAGGTGCCATCGTTTTTATACAGCGTTTTGAACATGGCGGCGCGCCATGGCCATTGCATCAATTCGGGGGCGGCGGCGGTGAATTGCTGCGTGATCGGGGCATCAACAAACCGCGCCACATCATTGTTGCCAAACAGCCGCCAAGTGAGGGTGATGGCGGTGGCATCGGGCAGGGCGGCGTGCAGCGCGGACAGGCTGTGATCACCGACATGGATGTTAACAAATTCATCGACATCCAGCGGCAAAATCCAATCGGCGGATTTGACGATTTCGCGGTTTGCGGCGTCTTTCATCGCGGTGAATTGAATGCCGCCCTTGTCATAGGGGCCATCATTGCGCAGGTGTTTGACCAGCCCCAGATCATCCAGCCGGTCCAGCATGGTATCGGTGCCGTCCGTGCAGTCATTGGAATAGACCAGAAACCGGTCAAACCCCACGGCGCGGTGATGCGCCAACCATTCCAGAAGGAAGGCCGCCTCGTTTCGTACGCAAAGGATAGCAAGGGTATTCAATGGCTTATCCGGTATAGTTGGTGTGCTGGATCAGCTTTCCATATCCAGCGCAAGGGCATAGGCGACGCGTTCGGTTTCGGTCAGTTTGCATTCCAGCGCCTGTTGATAAAGGTCGGAAAATTCGGGCATTCCGTGCAGTTCCAGCGCCTTGGCGCGGTGCCATTCCATGCCCTTTTCATGCCATTCGCGTAGGGCGTCATCCTGCATCAGCCTGTCATATTCCGCCCGCAGGCGCGGCACGTTTCGTTTGATGGTGATGTCCTTGAAATCGGACCAGTCCATGCGGATCCAGTAGTTAAGGCCAATCGAGCGATCCACATGCAAGGCACGCCCGCGCTGGCGTTTGATCAGGAAGGATTCAGCCGAGCGCAGCGCATAGTGATTGAGCTGGATCAGGTCGTAACCGATGGATTTTTTCGAACTGCGCCAACCGTTTTTTAACACCTCTTTGGTCATATCCTTGCCAGAGCCGTTGACCCATTTCACCTTTGGCTCCATCGCGTCGTCCAGTTTGTTGGGCCGGTGGCAGGAGATTTTTTCATAGGCGCCGATGTTTTTGAACATGGTTTTGAACCCCCAAACGGTGTGGGGTTTGGGGCAGAATTTCGGCGCGGCGCTGTCGAATTGTTCGATCACGAATTCATCGGCCAGACGGGTCACGCCGTTATGGCCGAACAAGCGCCATGTCATCGCAACATTGGTGGCATCGGGCACGGCGGCAAAGAAATCATCCAGCGTGCCATTGCCGCAGCGCACGTTCATGAATTCATCCACGTCGATATGGGCGATCCAGTCGGCGTTTTTCAGCACGTCTTCCTCGCGGGCATTGTCCAGCGCCCATTGCTGGGGGGAATTGCCCTGCCATTTGTCGTTATTGCGGTGTTGCAGCACGCCCATGTCCTGCAAACGGTCCAGGATTTCGCTGGTGCCGTCGGAACAATCATTGGTGTAAATCAAGAAGTTATCGACACCCATAGCGCGGTGATAGGCGACCCATTCGACGATATAGGGGGCTTCGTTTTTCATGCAGCCGACGATGACATTGCCGGTGCTGCCCTTGGGCAGTTTGCGCGGCGGCATCGGGGTATAGGCGGCGGCCAGCTCTTCTTCGTTCACTGAACCCAGACGGTTGTGCGGTTTGAAGTTCGAGGTTTGCAGTTTTTCGAAATTCTGCACCGCCAGCGGGGGCATCAGTTTGGCGGCAGTGGGGGACAGCGCGCCGTCATTGCGCGCCTCTTTTTGCGAGGTGGCGGCGGTGGCGGGGACCATCGGCGCGGGTTGGCCGTTGGCCTGTGCCATGGCGGCCAGGCGCTGGTCTTTTTCTTCTTTGGTGGCCTGATTGATGCGCCACATAAAGCCCAGCAAATATTGCGTCGGGCGGAAACCGAACATGGGGTCTGCTTCGACCCAATCCTTTTTCGCGCGGGGTTTTTTGAAGGGTTTCAGCGCGGGCTGGGTTTTCACCAACGCCTTGTTCGCGGCATCGAATGTTTTGGCGATGGGGGACAGGCTGGCGGGGTCGATCGCATCGCCATCGACCGCGATTTCATTGAGGAATTTGCGCCACAAGGGCCGCGTGATGATGCGCTTGCGCCCCTTGAGCAATTGCAGGAACAGCGCGTTCATCTGCCGCCCGCGTGCCACCCATGCGGCGGCGGGTTCGGCGGGGATGTCGGCGGGTTGGGCGCGGCCAATACTGTCTTTTATATCAAAGGCTTCGCGCAGTTCCTCGGTTGCGTCTTCGGAATAGAAACGCGTTTCGTCATAGGGGCGCAGATGCACGGTTCCTGCGCCAAATGCCGCCTCCCATTTTGCAATCAGGCGGGTGTAGTCCAGCCAGAAGGGCGGGGCCTGTATTTCAAGGAATTGCCCCGCGACGGGGTCGATTTTATGGGCGTCCAGCAGGCAGTCATCCCACCAGTCCTTGGTCCCGGCCAGTTCCTGTTCCAGTTCCAGCGACTGGCCGCGTCCCTCCATCACGGCGTGGGCATAGTGGCGGGCCAACAGGGCGGATTGTTCATCGACATGGGCGATGATGCGGATGTCGTCGCTGAAGCGGTTCAACAGGGATTTGAGGCGCTGCAATTCGCTGTCACGATAGAGTGACGCGCCCAATTGGCTGGCCGACAGGATCATATCTGTGGGGTTGATCGCGCCGATGTCGCGTTCCAGTCCGGCGGTGACTTCCTCCAGCAGGGCGGATTGCGCGGCGGGGGCGATATAGCCGCGATTGAACCGCAGCGGGTCGATGTGATCGGGGTCGGTCACGGCCATATACAGGCGCGTGTGATTGGCCGGACCGGGCGAGCGCGGGAACAGAATGCCCTTGGCCGCCAGTTGTTCGCGTTTGTCCGCCAGAACCGATTGCAGACGCGCCGCGCCCACCTGTTCCAGCCCGATGTGCAAATGGATACGCATGTGTTACGCGACCTCCGGTTTTTGGGATGTGTTGGCGTTTGCCTTGCCCCACCACGCGATGTCGCGGCCCAGATGGGCGGAAATCAGGCTGGGGGCGGCGGGGTCTGCCACGTCATATTCAAGGAAATCATCAGCGCCAGCAAAGAAATGGCGCAGGTTTTGGTAATGTCCGTTAATCCAGCGCATACGCTGTTCACCGCTGGCGCCAAACCCCGTGGGCAGGCCCGGAATATTGGTGCGCGGCAGGCGTTTGGTGCCCAGATCGGACCAGCGCAGCATGGAATCCGACAGCGCCTGCGCATCGCGGTTCGAGGCCAGAAACCGCACGCCCGGATGGTGGTCGCGAATGGCGCGGATCAGGGAAAAATCCGTTTGTGGCCAAAGGTTTCGCCGTTCGCGCAGGCAGGAGATTTCGGTAAAAGCGTCGAATTCCTCCAGCCCGTGCAGCGGGTCACCCGTGCCGTAATATCCGCGATACATCAGATCCCCGACAAAGGCGCGGTGGATGGCGGTGTTATCGGTCTGTTTGGTGCGAATGCGGTAATCCGCAACCTTGAACCCGCTGAGTTTCAGCGCCCGCGCCAGCGTGGTGGTGCCTGATTTTGGCAGGCCAAGGTTAACGATGCGCAAGGGGCGCTGTGGCCCTGCCGCCATGTCGGATGACGTGGTCATACGGCCAGCCCCAGTTTGGCGATCAGCTTTTCTTCTTCGGGCGGCAGGGTGCTGGCCGAGGTCAGTTGCGCCTGCATGTCCTGATATTCGGCCTGTTGCAGCAATTCATCGCGTTTGGCGATATGCAGGGCGACGGCCTGCTTGTGCAGCGAGTCGATTTCGGGGTCTGCGCGCAGGCGGTCCATTTCTGCCTTTAATGCGGGCAGATAGCGCTGGATCGACGGGTCATGCCACGCGGGATCATTGCGTTCGCGCCAATAGGTATCGTCAAAGGCGCGGTTTTCGCGGTTCACATCGCCACGGTCGTTTTTCACCAGATAACTGTCCAAGGAGCGCAGGGCATAGTGGTTCAGCGTGGCAAAATCGCGCGCGCCCTTGGCCGGGAATTTGCGGATGCGGCGCGGATTGGCCGCGACCAGAAATTTATGCGGCACCTTGCGCCCGGATGCATCGGTCCATTCGGGGCGGCGTTTCTGCGGCAGCTTGCCCTTGAAAAACGGGCGGTGCGCGCCGAAATATTGCAGCGGAAAGTCGCTGCGCATCAGGGATTTAACCTCGATCGCGGATTCACCACACCACAGGTCTGGATTATGCGAGCGGGTGAATTGTTCGATCACGGGCCTGTCCACGTAATCGTTAATGCCATCATTGGCGAAAAACTGGAAGGTGACGGAAATCGCCTGCGGGTTGCCGCAGGCATCAATCAGCGCGGGGATGGTGTGATCGCCGACATGGATGTTCAGAAATTCGTCAACATCCGCAACCCAGACCCAATCGGCGTTCAACACCACATCGCGCTTGGCGGCGTCTTTCAATGCCTCCATCTGGTAATTGCGCCCCTCGGCGGGGTTGGGGTAATGCTGCACGATGCCACGCGCCGCCAATGCATCCAGCATTGTATCGGTCGCATCGGTGCAATCATTTGAATAAAAAAGAAAATCCGTCACGCCAATGACGCGGTGAAAGGCGATCCATTCCAACAGGAACGGGCCTTCGTTTTTCACGCAGGTAACGGCGGTGATGGTCATCGCCGCATCGGTTTTATCGGATCGGGTCATGCTCGGCCCCTATGTTGTGCGCTTCGGGTTGGTCCCGAATGTGCCAGATATTGATTGCTAAAAACCATAGGAATCCCCGCCTGAAAGGTCAACTTTGACGCGGATTTTACACATGCCCCGCGACAATCGCGCAACGGGTGCGAAATATGTTTCATTTCGCCCCTGAACTTTAGTCGCCTTGACCTTGATTTGCTGCGGCGGCAGTTTGCGGGCGAGGGAGAATTGCCTATGACCAAACCCAAGTCCATCGACGCCGTGCAGGACATGCTGGCGGGCCAGAATTATGTGTGCGGACGCGCCCTTGCCACAGTGACATTCCTGTCGCTGACCCTGGGCCGCCCGCTGTTTCTGGAGGGCGAGGCGGGCACCGGCAAAACCGAAATCGCCAAGGCCATCGCGGCAGGGCTGGGGCGCAAGCTGATCCGGCTGCAATGCTATGAAGGGCTGGACGCGTCCAGCGCGGTCTATGAATGGAATTTCGCCGAACAGATGATCGCGATCCGCACTGCCGAGGCATCGGGCGGGGCCGACCGTGACGCCTTGAAAAATGAACTGTTCACCGAGGATTACCTGATCGAACGGCCGCTGTTACAGGCGATGCGCGACCAGCCCGGTGGCGCGCCGGTTCTGCTGATCGACGAAATCGACCGCACCGATGAACCCTTCGAGGCATTCCTGCTGGAGGCACTATCGGATTTTCAGGTCACCATCCCCGAGCTGGGCACGATCAAGGCCCCCGAGCCGCCCATCGTGATCCTGACATCAAACCGCACCCGCGAGGTCCACGACGCGCTGAAACGCCGTTGCCTGTATCACTGGGTCGACTACCCCGAATTCGAACGCGAGGTCGAAATCCTGCAAGCCCGCGCCCCCGAAGCCGCCGAAACCCTATCGCGCGAGGTGGTCGCATTTGTGCAGCAATTGCGCACCGAGGACCTGTTCAAAAAACCGGGCGTGGCGGAAACGATTGACTGGGCGAAATGCCTGCTTGCGCTGGATGTGATCAGCCTGTCGCCCGAGGTCATCGCCGACACCATCGGCGCGATCCTGAAATATCAGGACGATATCCAGCGCCTGCAAGGATCAGAGGCCAAACGCATTCTGGACGAGGCCAGCGCCGCCGCCGCGCCGGTCTGACCCGATGACAGCTCCGGCACTTTTTCTTGGTCTAAATACTCCGGGGGGATGCCGTATTGCCAGGGCAATACGGCTGGGGGGCTGGCCCCCCGCGCCCCTGGAAAGGGTATGCCATGGCTGAATATCTGCCGCTGGAATTGCCGGACAACCCTAAACTGACCCATAACATCACCTATTTCGCCCGCGCCCTGCGCAAGGCGGGGCTGCCCATCGGCCCCGGTCGGGTGATCGATGCGATCCGCGCGGTCGAGGCCGCAGGTTTCACCGATAAATCCGATTTCTACTGGGTGCTGCACGCCTGTTTCGTGAACCGCCCCGAACATCGCACCATCTATAATCAGGTGTTCCGCCTGTATTGGCGCGACCCGCGTTACATGGAACATATGATGGCGATGATGCTGCCCGCCATCCGCGGCGTGCAAGAGGACCGCCCGGCGCAGGCCGCCGAAAAACGTGCCGCCGAGGCGCTGCTGGACGGGGCCGACCGCGCGGTGGAACAGGACGAACCCAAGGAAGAAGAAACCCAGATCGAGGTCGATGCCTCGATGACGATATCATCCGAGGAGAAGCTGAAATCGCTGGATTTCGAGCTGATGTCCACGGATGAGGTGGCAGAGGCGAAGCGCATGTTGGCGCGGCTGAAACTGCCTGTGAAGCCACTGAAATCGCGCCGGACCAAGGCCAGCGGGCAAGGGCATCTGCTGGACTGGCGCAAAACCCAATCCGCCGCCATGCGCCGCGCCGGTGAAATCCACGATCTGGCCATGAAGAAACACCGCACGCGCTGGCCCAATCTGGTGGTGCTTTGCGATATTTCGGGATCAATGAGCCAATACAGCCGGATGGTTTTGCATTTCCTCCATGCTGTGGCCAATGAAAAGGGCGCGGGCTGGGCGCGGGTGCATGCGTTCACGTTTGGCACGCGGCTGACCAATATCACCCGCCATCTGGCCACGCGGGACGTGGATCAGGCGCTGGCGGCGGCGGGGTCAGAGGCGCAGGATTGGGAGGGCGGCACCCGCATCGCTGCCTGCCTGCATGATTTCAACCGCGACTGGTCGCGCCGCGTCATGGGGCAGGGCGCGGTGGTGTTGCTGATCACCGATGGATTGGACCGCGACAACGATGCCGATCTGGCGCTGGAAATGCAGCGGCTGCACCTGTCCTCGCGCCGGTTGATCTGGCTTAACCCCTTGTTGCGGTGGGATGGTTTCGCGCCCAAGGCAGCGGGGATCAAGGCGATGCTGCCCCATGTCGATGCCTTTCGCGCGGGCCATTCCATCAATTCCCTGGAAGAACTGGCACAGGCGATTTCGCGCACCGATGATACCGGCGAAAAGGACCGGTTGCTGCGCGCCGTTGCCGGCTGAAAATGGCCGATCTGGCGATGCGCACGTAATTGTGGATTGAACAAACCCGCGCCGTCCCGCGTTGATGACCCAAGGCGCCGCGAAACGCGGCGGGAGCAAGAAGGACGCGCAGCATGAACAAGAGATTTCTGAACAATAGCACCGCATTGGCCCTGTGTCTGGGGCTGGCATTGCCGACGACCCTGCCGGTGCAGGCCGTGGCGCAGGCGGTGGTGGACCAACAGCGCCCCGGTGAGAGTGCGCTGGAATATCAGCAGAGATTGCAATCCGAGCGTCAAAACGGCAACCGGCCCGCAGCGGCAGAGGGTGCTACGGGGGCCGCCCCACAACCCGCAGCGCCTGATGGCACGCAGGCGGCGCGTCAGGCCGCGCGCCAAGCCGAACGGGACGCCGCCCGCGCCGCGTTGCAAGCCGAGCGCAAGGCCGAGAGGGAGGCAGAGCGCCAAGCCGCGCAGGACGCCGCCCGTGCCGAGGCCGCAGGGCAAAGCGCCCGCGAACGCGAAGCCGCAGAGCAGGCCGCACGGCAGGCCGCGGATCAGGACAAGCGCGATGCCGCAGCAGAGGCCGAGCGCCGCGCCGCCGCGCAGGCCGAACGTCAGGCAGAACGTCAGGCCGAACGTCAGGCCGAACGCGATGCCGCCCGTGCCGAATTACAGGCCCAGCGTCAGGCAGAACGTCAGGCTGAGCGTCAGGCGGCCCGACAGGCCGCAGCCGCCGCAGCGGGTGGTCAGGGCGCGGCGCAGGTCACCAATGAAACCGTGACCGAAAGCAATTCGCGATCCTCCTCCGAGGAGTTTTCCAACCGGGTTGACCAGAACGTGCCGACCCATTCGGTGGATGACGAGCGCGCCTATGCGCCCGGCGGAATGCAGGACCCGAATGCAAATGCAAACGCAAACGCCAACCCCGATGCCCCCACCGTTCCACGGGCACGGTCGGACAACAACAACACGCTGCGCACCGTCGGCACCATCGCCCTGTTGGGGTTGGGCGCCTATGCCGTGGGCAAGGTCATGTCGAATGGTGACCGCGTCGTATCGAATTCCGGTGACCGTGTGGTGGTGGAACGCAACGGTGATTTCGTGGTGTTGAAGGACGACGATGTGTTGATCCGCCGCCCCGGCAGCGATGTGAAAACCGAAACATTCAACGACGGGTCGACCCGTTCCACGGTGTCCAACGCCGATGGCGTGCGCATTGTCACCATTCGTGCTGCCGATGGCACCGTTTTGCGCCGCACGCGCATCATGCCCAACGGGCAGGAAGTGGTGTTGTTTGACGACACCCGCAGCGTGCAGGATGTGGTGGTGAGCGAGCTTCCGCGTGCCTCGACCCGGTCGGTGGCCAGCAATGCCGATGACGCCGCGTTAGAGCGTGCGCTGGCGGCTGATCTGCGCGGGCTGGACCGCCGGTTTTCGCTGTCTCAGGTGCGCGACATCACTGCGGTGCGCGATCTGGTGCCGGAAATCGCCGTGGATCAGGTGAATTTTGAAACCGGCAGTGCGGTGATCCGCCCCGAGGAGGCCCGCGAATTGGGCAATCTGGGCCGTGCGATGCGCGGTGCGATTTCCGACAATCCCGGCGCGGTGTTTCTGGTCGAGGGCCATACCGATGCTGTGGGCGGGGCGGGCTATAACCTTGCCCTGTCGGACCGTCGCGCCGAGACGCTGGCGCTGGCGCTGAGTGAATATTTCGACGTGCCGCCGGAAAACATGATCGTGCAGGGCTATGGCGAAAGCGATCTGAAAGAGTTCACCGAGGGCGCGTCGCGCATCAACCGCCGCGCGGCGGTGCGCAATATCACCGCCCTGTTGAACTAGACGGGAGTCGACGCATAAGATGTTGTGGGGGGCCGGTTTATCCGGCCCCTTTCGCTGCTGCGCCCCTGTGCTAAGGTCGGGGGCAATGGGGACCGGATCGCGTGATAGATTGCGCCCCAAGCGACACTGAACCAAGGGTGGATCATGGACCGTTTCGACAATATTCCCGAAACCGCGCTGGACTGGCATCAATCGGGCAAGGGCGCGGTTCTGGCCACGGTGGTGGAAACATGGGGCAGCGCGCCGCGCCGTATCGGCAGCCAGCTGGTGATTTCGGGCAGTGGCGATATCGAGGGATCGGTTTCGGGCGGCTGTGTCGAGGGGGCCGTGGTGGTCGAGGCGCTGGAGGCATTGGAGGCGGGCGAGCAGCGCCTGCTGGAGTTCGGCGTCAGTGATGGCGATGCCTTTGCTGTGGGGCTGGCCTGTGGTGGCACCATCCGCATTCTGGTGGAACCTGTGGGCGCGGTCATGCCTGCGGATATGTTGGAGCAACTGGTGGCCTGTCGCCGGGAACGCCGCGCCGTGGCCTATGTTGTCGATCTGGACAGTGGCGCGCGCGAACTGGTGCGGGATGGATACGCCGATCGTTTCCGCATGGACCGTTCGGGATTCGAGGGCGAGGGGCGGGTGTTTGTCGCCATTCACAACCCGCCCTTGCGGATGCTGATCGTGGGGGCGGTGCATATTGCGCAGGCGCTGGTGTCGATGGCGCGCACAGTTGGCTATGATCCGATCCTGATCGACCCGCGCGAGGCCTTCGGATCGCAGGCGCGGTTCCCCGGTGAACGTATCCTGCACGACTGGCCGGACGAGGCGATTGCCAAGCTGGGTCTGGATGCGCGCACCGCGCTGGTGCTGTTGACCCATGACCCCAAGCTGGACGATCCGGCGTTAGAGGCGGCGCTGCGGTCGGATGTGTTTTACATCGGGGCGCTGGGATCAGGGCGCACCCATGGCAAACGGGTCGAGCGCTTGGCGGCAAAAGGGTTTAGCGGCGGTGAGATCGGGCGCATTCACGGCCCTGTGGGGTTGGACATTGGTGCCGCCGGTCCGTCGGAAATTGCGCTGAGCGTTCTGGCGCAGGCCACCGCCATTTTGCGTGGCAAACACGGATGAGGTTTGGCCCCGTTGCCCTGAGTGAGGCCGAGGGCGCGATACTGGCGCATTCGGTTGCCCCTGTGCCTGCGGGTGGGGGCAAGCCGTATAAGATTGCCAAGGGCACGGTTCTGGACCTGCGGCATCTGGCGGATCTGGCTGCCAGCGGGGTGGAACAGGTCTGGGTGGCGCGGCTGGATGCGGGTGATCTGCACGAGGATGCGGCGGCGGCGCAGCTGGCCGCAGCATTGGTGCCGGACAACAGCGGATTGATTGTGGAAAAACCGATCACGGGGCGGGTTAACCTGCGTGCAGCCGGTGCGGGGATTGTAGAGCTGGACGCCGGGTCCATTCATGCCGCCAACCGGATCAATCCGGCGATCACCATCGCCACCGTGGCACCATGGAAGCGGCTGGAGCCACGCGGATTGGCGGTGACGGTCAAGATAATCCCGTTCGGTGTGGATGCGGGCGATCTGGCGCGGGCCTGTGATGCGGCGCGGGGGGCGATCCGGTTGCGGTCGCCGCAGGTGGCATCGGCCAGCCTGATTGAAACGCGGGTCGGGACGGGGGCGCCGTCTGACACGCTGCCCGATAAGGGTCGCAAGGCGATCCAGACGCGGCTGGGACGGTTTGATGTGGGGTTAAGCGAACGCTGTGTCGTGGCGCATGACCCTGGTGATATTGCGGATGCATTATGCGCTGCCAGCGGGGAATTGCTGTTGATTCTGACCGGATCGGCCACATCCGACATACGCGACACCGCCCCGCAGGCGGTGGTGGATGCGGGCGGTGAAATCACCTGTTACGGGATGCCGGTGGACCCTGGAAACCTGTTGTTCATCGGGCATCTGGGCGCGAAATGCGTGATCGGATTGCCCGGATGTGCGCGCAGTATTGCGATGAACGGCGCGGATTGGGTGCTGGAGCGGGTGATTTGCGGCCTGCCTGTGAGGGCGGGTGATATTGCCGCCATGGGGGTGGGTGGATTGTTGAAAGAGATACCTTCGCGCCCGATGCCACGGGCGGGGATCAAGCGATAGGCGTGGTTTGGTTGTGGCGGCAGGAGCCTGCGGCGCGAGTATTTTTACCAAGAAAAAGCCGGTTGTGGAAATCAGTTGTCACCGCGGTTTATCTGGCAGTCGGCAGATGAAATCATTGACCATCATTCGGTCATGGCCGGATTTTATATCGGGTTCCGAAATAATCAGCGTGGCGAGGGGAGGGTGGCCGATCAGGCCCTCGATCTGGTTTGCGACCTTTTCCCCGCCCGAGCTGGCCTGTGTGATGAACACGGCGTAGGGGCCGATTTTGCCCTGATGGCGGTTGATCCATGCCTGCACCGGAGAGGAGGCATTGCCTGCCCAGTTGGGTGTGCCGATGATCAAGAGGTCACGCCCTGCCGGATCGTGGATCGAGCTGCCAATCGGGCAGGGTTTGCGAAAGATCGATTCGTATCCCGATCGCAGGAAGCCGAACAGCCCCTTATGCGGGATCAGGTCGCGGATTTCTTCGACCTTGGGGGCGGTGGCCAGCATGGTGGGCAGGGCACTATTGATCTGCCCCGCAATGTGACGGGTGTTGCCGCTGCGCGAGTAGGAAATGGTAAGCAGGTCAAACATGGGGCGGAGCCTAGCAGCGCCGCCCCGCTGTTCCATTGATCAGGATCAAGTGCGGATCAGTTCCCGTCGGTGTCGTGAAATCGGTAGGCATCGGCGGCGGCGCGGCGGATCGCGTTGGATTTATGCACGGTTTCCTGATATTCGGCTTCGGGGTCGCTGTCATAGACAACGCCGCCACCGGCCTGAATATAAAGGGTTTTATCCTTTATGATCGCGGTGCGCAGGGCGATGCACATATCCATATCGCCCCCTGCCGAAAAATAGCCCAGACCACCGCCGTATAGCCCGCGTTTTTCGGGTTCGAGTTCGTCGATGATTTCCATGGCGCGGACCTTGGGGGCGCCGGATACGGTGCCTGCGGGCATTCCGGCGAAGAAGGCCGAGAGGGCATCCTGATCCTCGGCCAGTTCGCCGACCACGTTGGACACGATATGCATGACGTGGGAATAGCGTTCGATGATGAACTGTTCGGTGGGTTTGACGGTGCCGATTTTGCTGACCTTGCCGGTGTCGTTGCGGCCCAGATCAAGCAGCATCAGGTGTTCGGCCAGCTCTTTTTTGTCGGCCAGCAGTTCGGATTCATAGGCGCGGTCCTGTTCCGGTGTGGCGCCACGCGGGCGGGTGCCTGCGATGGGGCGGATTGTGACCTCGCGGCCGAACACGCGCACCAGAATTTCGGGGCTGGCGCCGACCGCCTGAAAGCCGCCAAAGTTGAAATAGAACATAAAGGGCGAGGGGTTGGTGCGCCGCAGGCTGCGGTAGAGCGTGAAGGGGGGCAGGGGGAAATCTACCGCCCAGCGTTGGCTGGGCACCACCTGAAAGATGTCACCGGCGCGGATATATTCGCGCGCCTTTTCCACGGCGGCCAGATAGCCCGCGTGGGTGAAATTGGAAACGGGTTCGCCCGGTTCGTGGGCCTCGCCCAGATCACGTGCGGTTTGTGGCAGGGCGCGGTCCAGATCGCGCAGCGCGTCCATCACCCGCTCACCCGCCTGTGCATAGGCGGCGCGGGCGGATTGGCCAGCGGCTGTCCAGACGGGGGACACCACTGTGACCTCGCCTTTGACGCCATCCAGCACGGCGATGACGGTGGGGCGCATCATGCAGGCATCAGGCATGCCCAGCGGGTCGGGATTGACGTCGGGCAGGTGTTCGACCAGCCGGATCATATCGTAACCAAGGTAGCCGAACAGCCCCGCCGATGCGGCGGGCATCCCTTCGGGCAGGTCGATACGGGACTGGGCGATCAGGGCGCGCAGATTGTCCAGCGGATCGCCCTGTTCATCGGTGAAGTTATCGTTGTCGAAGCGGGCATTGCGGTTGATGCGGCTTTTGTCGCCGTGGCACTGCCAGATCAGATCGGGTTTCATGCCGATGATGGAGTAGCGGCCGCGGACCTCGCCGCCGGTGACCGATTCCAGCATGAAGGAATTGCGCTGTGCGCCGGTCAGTTTCAGCATCAGGGATACGGGCGTGTCCAGATCGGCGGCGATGCGGGCATAGACGATCTGATTTTCACCCGCATCATGGGCGCGGGCGAAATCATCGTATGAGGGGATCAGTTCCAAGGGCGTTTGCCTTTTGACTTAGCGGAAGTTGGCGTGGACGGCGTTGATGGCGGCCTGATCCAGCGAGATACCGGCGGATTCGCGAATGCTGCTTGCGAAGGCATCATAGAGGTCTTGTGCGAGGCCGGTTGTGGCCTCTTCCTCGAGCGACTGGCGCAGGGCGGCGACGCGGGCGTCGCTGTCATCGGGGCCGTTGATGGCGTCCAGACGCACCAGCACGACCGCGCCCAGGCCCTGCGAAATGGCCATATCGCCGGATTGCATATCAAAGACCTGTGCCATCATCGCCATTGGCGTGCCAAGCGCCTGTTGGTTGCGCAATTGATCGCGGGCGGTGACCAGTTCCAGACCGGCGGCTTCGGCCTGTGATTCGAATGTTGCGCCTTCGCCCACGTTGGCCATGATGGTTTCGGCCTGCGCGGTCAGGCGGCGCTGGGTTTCGTCGCTTTCCCAGCCTGCGGTGACTTTTTCGCGGACTTCATCCAGCGCCATGATGCGCGGTTCGATGGTTTTTTCCAGACGCAGAGCGACGATGCCGCCATCGTCCAGTTCCACGATTTCGGGGTAGTCATCGGCGGTCAGCGCGGCGGCGGCGGTGCGAAAGGCGGGGTAGCCTGCGACGCCTTCGCCGGTGTCGGGGTGCCAGTCGACGCTGCCGATTTCCATTTCGGTTTCATCCGCGACCTGTTCCAGCGTGGCGCCACCTGCGAACAGCTGGTCGATGCCCGATGCCCTGGACTGGATATAGCGGGCGGCGCGGTCTGCGGCCAGTTCATCGCGCAGTTGCGGTTCGGCCTGTTCGAATGTGGTGATCTGTTCGGCCAGCACGCCGTTGACGCGAAACAGGGCGGGGCCAAGATCGGTTTGGAAGGGGCCGACCACCTGTCCGGTTTCGGCGCTGAACACCGCATCGGCGGCGCTGCCCAGATCGGCGCGGGCAACATCGCCCAGATCGACATCGCCCAGTTCCAGACCACGGGCCGCCACGGCATCCTCGAATGTGGTTTCGCCCGCGTCGATGGCCGAGCGCGCAGCGGTGGCGGCGGCGTCATCGGGGAACACCAGACGTTCGGTCAGGCGGCGTTCGGGGGTGTTGAATTCGGCGCTGCGTTCGTCATAGGCGGCGCGCAGGGCTTCTTCGTCGATTTCGACGGTGTCCAGCACCATTTCGGGGGACAGCAGCGCATAGGTGATGCGTTTCATTTCCGGCGCGGTAAAGCGGGTGATATTGTCCTGATGGTAGGTTTTCAGGTCGTCATCGCTGGGGGCGGAGAGCGGTTCGGCCAGATCGGTATGATCCAGCCGCACAAAGGAAATATCGCGCCGTTCAGCGGCATAAGCCACCAGCGTATCAACATAATTGTCCGGCATGGCGATGCCCGAAACAATCGCGCCTTGCAGCAGGGTGCGGGCTGTTTCCTCGCGCAGGTCGTTTTCGAATTCTGCTTCGGACATGCCGATCTGATCCAGCGCGAATTTATAGGAATCGCGGTCAAACGCACCGGAGGGGCCGCGGAAATTGGGAATGTCGCGGATTTGTTTCAGCAGGCTGGCGTCACCGATGGACAGGCCGATATTATCTGCCTCGTTGTCCAGCGCGGCGGTGGCGATCAGGCGTTGCAGCACCACGCGGTCCAGCCCGAATTGCTGTGCGGTGGCGAAATCCAGCGGCTGGCCGGTCTGCGCCTCGAGCGCGCGCAGTTCCTGTTGCAGGGTGCGGGCGTATTCATCAAGGGTTATGTCCTCGGTTCCGACCGATCCAATGGCGCGTGCCCCCGAGGAAAACCCGGTGATGCCAAAGCCGCCAAGCCCCAGCACCAGCATCGCCATAAGAACCCAGACCACGGATTTGCCAAAGCTGCCACGCGCCATGTTATTTTGCCCTTTTACCTGTGCAGTTTCCTGCGAAACGGCCCCGTTTTCACAGGCCTTTGCGCGTGTCTAAGGCGTGGAGGGCGCGGGGGCAAGAGGCAGGGCAATGTCGGACAGCCGGTCAAACAGGTGGCCAATGCCCGCCGCGTCGATATTGGCGAATGCCAGCCGCATTTGCCGCGCCCCTGCGGGGTCGTGATCGGGGGTGAACATGGTGGCGGGCAGGGCCAGAACGGCGGCCTGTTTGACCAATTGCTGCGCCAACAGGTTGGAGGGCAAATCAAACGGGTGCTGCACATAGGCGAAATAGGCGCCACAGCCCAGCAAATGCCAGCCCTGCGCGTGCAATTGCGCGAAACCGCCCGTGATGGCGGCGCGGCGATGCAGGATTTCGCGCCGTTCCTGTGCCAGCCAGTCATCCAGATTTTCCAGCCCCCAGAGCGCGGCACGCTGGCCCAATTGGTTGGGGCAAATGGTGCTGGCGTCGATGAATTTTTCGCCCTGATACAGGCGTTCGGGGGATGCGATCATCGCGCCGATGCGGTGGCCGGTCAGGCGGTAGGATTTCGAAAAGGAATAGAGATGCACCAGCGTGTCGTCCCAATCGGGATCAAGGAACAGATCATGCGGCGCGCCATTGAGCGTGTGTTCATGGGAATGGAAATCGCGGTAGGTTTCATCGAGGATCAGCGCGATCCCGTGGCGGCGCGCCAGATCACGAAAGGCGCGGATCAGGTTGGGCGGGTATTCTGCGCCGGTGGGGTTGTTGGGCGTCACCAGCACAATGGCGCGGGTGCGTGCGGTGATCAGATGCGCGGCGGCATCAACATCGGGCAGCAATCCGGCCAGCGACGGCAGTGGCACGGCCCGCACGCCCGACATATCCAGCCACATTTTATGATTGAAATACCAAGGGGTTGGCAGCAACACCTCATCCCCTTCGCCGCAGAGGGTGGCGATGGCGGTGGCGAAGGCCTGATTGGCACCCGCCGTGATGGCGACCTGATCGTGATGCAGCGCGCCGCCGTAAATCTGCGCCGTGCGAGCGGCCAGCGCAGCGCGCAGGGCGGGCAGGCCCAGATCGGGACCATATAGATGCGTGGCCGGATCCTGCAGCGCCCCGGCCATGGCGGCCAGCATATCGGGCGGCGGCATGGCAACGGGGGCGGCCTGTGACAGGTTCAGCAGCGGACGGTCAGGTGTGAATGTGACCCCGTTCAGCCAGCCACGGGATTCGGATATGGGCGAGGCAAAGGTGGATTGGGTCCGCGTGGTCATCGCCGCGCCCCTTGATCAATCGGTGCCGCGATAGGGTTTGACGTATTGCATCGCCATATCCCAAGGAAAGAAAATCCAGGTGTCCTGTGACACCTCGGTGATAAACGTATCGACCTGCGGGCGGCCCTTGGGTTTGGCGTAAACCGTGGCGAAATGCGCGTTGGGATACATTTTGCGCACCAGTTCCAGCGTCTTGCCCGAATCCACCAGATCATCGACCACCAGAATGCCGGTGCCGTCGCCCATCATACCGGCATCGGGGGATTTTAGCACCACGGCCTCGGCCTGATCCTGATGCGAATAGGATTTGACGCTGATGGTATCGACGGTGCGGATATCCAGTTCGCGGGCCATGATCATCGCGGGGGCCATGCCGCCACGGGTGATGGCCACGATCGCACGCCATGTGCCATCATCCGGCCCGCGCCCGTCCAGCCGCCACGCCAATGCGCGGCTGTCACGGTGAATTTGATCCCAACTGATGTGGAAACCTTTTTCATGGGGCAGGAATTCGGTCATGGTGTTTTCCCTTTTGATGGCAGGGGGTTAATCTTTGCGACCTGTCACAACGTCGATATCGGGGGCGTCCACGGCCTTCATCCCGACAACGTGGTAACCGGCATCCACATGCAGGTTTTCACCCGTCACGCCGCTGCCCAGATCAGACAACAGATAAAGCGCGGATTTGCCCACATCATCAATGGTCACATTGCGCCGCAGGGGGGAGTTCAGCTCGTTCCATTTCAGGATATAGCGGAAATCGCCAATGCCCGATGCGGCCAGCGTTTTGATCGGCCCGGCAGAAATGGCATTGACGCGGATGCCGTCCTTGCCCAGATCCTCGGCCAGATATTTTACCGATGCTTCCAGCGCCGCCTTGGCCACGCCCATCACATTGTAATGCGGCATCACCTGTTCGGCACCGTAATAGGTGAGGGTCAGGGCGGAACCGCCGGGATTCATTATCTTTTCTGCGCGCTGCATCACGGCGGTAAAGCTGTAGCAGGACACATCCATGGTCATCAGGAAATTGTCGCGGCTGGTGTCAACGTAACGCCCGCGCAATTCGTTTTTGTCGGAAAATCCGATGGCATGAACGATGAAATCGAAGGTGCCCCATTTTTCCTTGATCTGGTCAAAGGCGGCATCAACGGACGCAGGGTCGGACACATCGCAATCAATCAGGGTTTCAACGCCCAATTGTTCGGCCAGCGGCACCACACGTTTGCGAAATGCATCGCCCATATAGGTGAATGCCATTTCGGCACCGGCATCGGCGCAGGCCTTGGCGATGCCCCATGCGATGGACTTGTCATTGGCAAGCCCCATGATCAGCCCGCGTTTTCCTGCCATCAGAGTGTTTGACATTATTTATTCCCAGCCCAAGATAGTCGTTGGGAACCGTTTAGGGGATCACTGCCCGCGCATCAAGTGCGGCCGATTCCGTTTACAAAGAAGTGTGGCACGTGGCGTCAGGGGTTAACTCTGACGCGGGGATCGTTATGTGAATTTGATCAAAAGGTAAGGAAATGAGCGACAGAAGCGGCATATTCGCGGGCGACGACCCGTTCGCCATCGCGCAGGTCTGGCTGGACGCGGCGGGTGAGGGCGAGCTGAACGACCCCAACGCCATCGCGCTTGCGACGGTGGACGCATCGGGCATGCCCAATGCCCGCATGGTGTTGCTGAAAGAGATCGAAGGGCAGGGCGCGCCATCGGGCGGGGCATTCGTGTTTTACACCAACTACGACAGCGCCAAGGCAGTCGAGGTCGAACAGGCGGGCAAGGCGGCGTTTGTCATGCATTGGAAATCATTGCGCCGTCAGGTGCGGGTTCGTGGTATAGTCGAACGCGAAGACGGCCCGCAGGCCGATGAATATTATGCGTCCCGTTCGCTGAAAAGCAGGCTGGGCGCATGGGCTTCACAACAATCGCGTCCGTTGTCTTCGCGCAGTGCGTTGATGGCAGAGGTTGCAAAAGTGACCGCAACCAAGGGCACAAACCCGCCCAGACCATCCTTTTGGGGAGGTTTCAGAATCATTCCAAACGAGATTGAGTTCTGGGCTGATGGGAAATTCCGCCTGCACGATCGTTTCGTGTGGCGGCGGGCAGACAGAAAGGAAAACTGGAAAATTACCCGGCTCAATCCGTGAATTTCACGTCACGTGAAATGCAAATGGTTGAAAATGGTTCATTTTTTCCTTGCGTCTGGGGCAAGTCTTGCCCCATGAGGGAAAAGAACCTGGGGAAACATCTGGTGGGTGAAAGCTTTGACACAAGACGTGAATAGCACCCGCAGAATACACGGACAGGTAAAGTGGTTTGATCCCGTAAAGGGATTTGGTTTTGTAGTCGCCGACGAAGGCGGGCCGGATATTCTGCTGCATGCGAATGTATTACGTAACTTCGGACAGAGTTCCGTTGCCGATGGCGCTTTGATTGAAATCGAAGTGCAGGAAACGGATCGCGGCGTTCAGGCGACCGAAGTTTTTGAAATAAAACCGCCCTCGCTTGGCGGCACTGCAGCCTTGGCCGATTTCGAAGATATCGACCCCGAGGTGATTGCGGCGGCCAAGATGGAGCCCGCAAGGGTCAAGTGGTTTGACAAGGGCAAGGGGTTTGGTTTCGCCAATATCTTTGGTCGTGGCGAAGATGTGTTTGTGCATATCGAGGTGCTGCGCCGGTCCGGTCTGGCCGATCTGCAACCCGGAGAGGCCGTGGCCCTGCGGGTGATCGAGGGCAAGCGCGGGCGCATGGCGACCGAGGTTTGCGCCTGGGAAGCCGGTCTGAAAAAGGACGAGTAAACCAATGCGTGGCCTGTTGCCCTATCTAACCGCCCTGTGCCTGAGTGTGGGACTTGGGATGGCGGTATTGGGGGGAACGGCCACGCAGGTTGACGCGAAAACGCCGCTGAAAATGGCCGAATGCCGCGATGACACCGTGCATTTGCGCGGTGATTTCGGGGTTGCGCGGTTTCATGTCGAAGTGGCGGATGACGGCGATGAACGCGCCACCGGGTTGATGCATCGCACCAGTATGCCCAAAAGCGCGGGCATGTTGTTTGTCTATGAGCGCCCGCAATCCGTGGCGTTCTGGATGCGCAACACATTGATTCCATTGGATATGATTTTTCTGGATGCCACAGGGCGCGTGCGCCGTGTGCATTCTGACGCCGTGCCCCATGACGAAACGCCGATTCCCGGCGGCGCGCCCGATATTCTGATGGTGTTGGAAATCAACGGCGGGCTGGCCCGTGCGATGGGCATCACCGCAGGGTCCGAATTGCGCCATCCATCGGTGCCGGTTTCTGCGGCACGCTGGCCCTGTTGAAATCTTTCGCCAAAAACCTGGTGTTCGGGGTTTTATTGACGTGAATTGGGGCTTTTCAAACCTGTCAGGGCGGGTTAGAGGGGGGCGTGGTTTCGGGGCGTAGCGCAGCCTGGTAGCGCATCTGTTTTGGGAACAGAGGGTCGGAGGTTCGAATCCTCTCGCCCCGACCACAAAAACTCTTTTTATTTATCGGTCTGAACGGGCGCGGCATTGGCCGCGCGCCATAGGGCCATGTCGCGGCCATGGGCCTGTTGCAGGAATTCCGCCATGTGCGGGGTTTGGAACACGGCGCGGTCAAACCCCTGTCGTGCCACGTTGCGGCGCGGTGGGGCAGGTATGACCGTTCCGGTCATCTTTGTTAACATCGGCGACAGGGCGCTGCCCAATGCAACAGAGTCGAATTCGGTCAGACGGGTGGTGATTTCGGCGCTGGTCCAGTTCGGGCGCGGCGACAGGATGAATTTCGCCTGCATGTTCAGGAACAGCGGTTCGTGTTCGCGCAAAATGGCGATCACCGCCTGCGGGTCACTGTTGTCGGCGCTGCGGATTTGCCGTGACAGATCGCGGAAATAGCGGCCATAGCGGTAAAAACTGTGGGGGCCGCGTGCGTATACCTCGAACCACCAATTGTAGTGGGAGGCCAGCTGCGCCACCGGATCGCGCAGGATGGTGAACCAGCGTAGCGGGCGTTGTGTCAGCGGGGTGATGCGGTCACGCAGGGTTTCAAACGGCACATGACCAGACAGCCAGTGGCTGCGCGTGATGGCGCGGGTCAGGCGGGCGGGTTTGCCTAAAAATCGTTCAATATGTTTAACGCCGGTCCCGTGCTGGCGCAGCACCGCATTGGCGGTGGTGCCTGCGGTTTTGGGGATATGCACCAGAATGTTCAAAGGTGCAGAGGGGCTGTTATTGTGGGTCACGGTCATTTTGCCCCCCATATATTGTGTTTGGCGGCGTTGTTATGCCCGCCGTGCTGCCACAGCATATGCGATAGGTTAACGGCCAACACGCTAGATATGGTGGGGGCATGTGACGAAATCGCCGCAGTCGGGCGGTTGCGGGGGGATGGAGCGGGGGGCGGAGAAAATTCTTGCATTGGTTGTTTTATCCCCCGCGCTGGTCCTGTTCACGCGCCCGAAACAGAGTTTTACACTGCATGTATCACTTTACCCGCATCCTCTAACCCTGTCCAACCCAAGGATTTTTACCGATCCGTCCACAGGGATGTCCACAGCCGAGCGGTTTTTGCACAGCCCTGTGCATGAATCGGTTGCCCGTGGCGGGAACCGGATGTGGCGTCGGGGTCAACAAAACTTTTGTGAAAATACTCTAAAAATTCCGTTGACCCCATAGGCCCAAATACGTCAGTTTGTGGGAGCCGGTCGGGGACGCCACAATATGTAGTGGTTGATGGGGTCGGGCCAGACAGTCTCATATCAGGGCGATCCCATCGGATCGCGCAGTTTTTCGCGCCTTTCACCATGGGCCGCGAGCGGGATTTTCTTGTCCTTCACGCCAGATCTGATCGCAGGTCACGCCGCAATGACGGGGGGCCGGGGACAGTAGAAGCT
Source organism: Paracoccaceae bacterium (assembly GCA_050633465.1). Lineage (GTDB taxonomy): Bacteria > Pseudomonadota > Alphaproteobacteria > Rhodobacterales > Rhodobacteraceae > UBA3069. The sequence goes on from JBOEGO010000027.1 coordinate 72,238, forward strand.
GAAAATATGGGGCAGCGTTATGAAGATTGAAAGAAAGTTTACCACCGCCGGGCAGGATGCATATTCCGCGCTGGATTTCGTGACCACCGCGTCGGAAATCCGCAACCCTGATGGGTCGATCGTGTTCCGTTTGGATGACGTCGAAGTCCCCAGCAAATGGTCACAGGTGGCATCCGATGTCATCGCGCAGAAATATTTCCGCAAGGCAGGCGTGCCCGCTGTGATGAAAAAAGTGGCCGAGGCCGGTGTTCCCGAATTCCTGTGGAAATCCGTTGCCGATCTGGACGCGCTGTCCGACCTGCCCGAGGACGAGCGGTTCGGTGGTGAAACATCATCGAAACAGGTGTTCGACCGTCTGGCGGGGGCATGGGCCTATTGGGGCTGGCAGGGTGGTTATTTCACATCCGAGGAAGACGCGCGCGCCTATTACGACGAGATGCGTTTCATGCTGGCCGCACAGATGGCCGCGCCCAACAGCCCGCAGTGGTTCAACACCGGCCTGCACTGGGCCTATGGCATCGACGGCCCCGGCCAGGGTCACTATTACGTTGATCACAAAACCAAAAAGCTGACCAAATCGGCCAGTGCATACGAACACCCCCAGCCCCACGCCTGTTTCATCCAATCCGTGGCCGACGATCTGGTCGGTGATGGCGGCATCATGGATTTGTGGGTGCGCGAGGCGCGTCTGTTCAAATACGGGTCCGGCACCGGCACCAACTTTTCCAGCCTGCGGGCCGCGAATGAACCCCTGTCGGGTGGTGGCAAATCATCGGGCCTGATGGGTTTTCTGAAAATCGGTGACCGCGCTGCGGGTGCGATCAAATCGGGCGGCACCACGCGCCGCGCCGCCAAAATGGTGATCTGCGATGTGGACCACCCCGATGTCGAGGAATTCGTGAACTGGAAGGTGAAAGAGGAGCAGAAGGTTGCCTCGATCGTGGCCGGTTCGAAAATGCACGAACAGGAGCTGAACAAGATTTTCGGCGCCATTCGTGAATGGGACGGATCGACCGAGGATGCGGTTGATCCGGCGAAAAACCCCAGCCTGAAAACCGCCATTCGCGGCGCGAAAAAGGTATCCATCCCGGAAACATATGTGAAACGGGTGCTGGATTACGCCAAGCAGGGCTATAGCAGCATCGAATTTCCCACCTATGACACCGATTGGGATTCCGAGGCCTATGCATCGGTATCGGGCCAGAATTCCAACAACTCGGTTCGGGTGACGGATGCGTTTTTGAAGGCCGTGCAGGATGATGCGGATTGGGAATTGCTGCGCCGCACCGATGGCAAGGTCGCCAAGACCGTCAAGGCCCGCGATCTGTGGGAAAACATCGGCCATGCCGCATGGGCCTGTGCCGATCCGGGCATCCAGTATCACGACACGGTCAACGCATGGCACACATGCCCCGAAGACGGCGCGATCCGCGGGTCGAACCCCTGTTCGGAATATATGTTCCTGGACGACACCGCCTGCAACCTTGCGTCGATGAACCTGCTGACATTCCTGCATGATGGCAAATTCGACGCCGAAGGGTATATGCACGCCACCCGTCTGTGGACTGTCACCCTGGAAATTTCCGTGATGATGGCGCAATTCCCGTCCAAGGAGATCGCGCAGCGTTCGTTCGATTTCCGAACGCTGGGTTTGGGTTACGCCAATATCGGCGGTTTGCTGATGAACATGGGGCTGGGCTATGACAGCGACGAGGGGCGTTCGCTGGGCGCGGCGCTGACCGCGATCATGACCGGCGTGTCCTATGCCACATCCGCTGAAATGGCCGGTGAACTGGGGGCATTCGACGGATACAAGCGCAACAAGAAACACATGCTGCGTGTCATTCGCAACCACCGCAATGCGGCCTATGGCGCGACCGATGGTTACGAGGCGCTGGAGATCAAACCCGTTGCTTTGGATCACGCCAATTGCCCCGATGCGACCCTGATTGATCTGGCGATGTCCGCATGGGACGAGGCGCTGAAGCTGGGCGAGGCCCACGGCTATCGCAACGCGCAGGTGTCGGTGATTGCCCCCACGGGCACCATCGGTCTGGTGATGGATTGCGACACCACAGGGATTGAACCCGATTTCGCGCTGGTCAAATTCAAGAAACTGGCCGGTGGCGGGTATTTCAAAATCATCAACCAGTCGGTGCCTGCGGCATTGGAAAAACTGGGCTATGGTTCGGCACAGATCGAAGAGGCAATTTCTTATGCGGTCGGCCATGGCAGCATCGGCAATGCGCCTGCGATCAACCACACCAGCCTGATCGGTCACGGTTTTGGCCCGCGCGAGTTGGACAAGATCGAGGCGGCGCTGGGGTCGGCATTCGACATCCGGTTCGTGTTCAACCAGTGGACGCTGGGCGCGGAATTCTGCACCGGCACGCTGGGCATTCCCGCGGCCAAGCTGAACGATCCCAGCTTTGACTTGCTGCGGCATCTGGGGTTCACCCGCGCTGAAATCGACGCAGCCAACGACCATGTGTGCGGCACCATGACATTGGAAGGCGCACCGCATGTGGACCCGAAGCATTATCACATTTTCGATTGCGCCAACCCCTGTGGCAAAAAGGGCAAGCGGTTCCTGTCGGTCAACAGCCATATTGATATGATGGCGGCGGCGCAGTCGTTCATTTCGGGTGCGATTTCCAAAACCATCAACATGCCCAACGATGCCACCATCACCGATTGTCAGGCCGCATATGAACGCAGCTGGCAAATGGGGATCAAGGCCAATGCGCTGTATCGCGACGGTTCCAAACTGAGCCAACCGCTGGCATCCGCGCTGGTCGAGGATGACGACGAGGCAGCCGAAGTGCTGGAAAGCGGCACCCCGCAGGAAAAGGCCGCCGTGCTGGCCGAAAAGATCATCGAAAAGGTGATCGTCAAAGAGGTTGCCCGTGGCCGTGAAAAACTGCCCGAGCGTCGCAAGGGTTACACCCAGAAAGCGGTTGTGGGTGGTCACAAGGTATACCTGCGCACCGGCGAATATGGCGATGGCCAGCTGGGCGAGATTTTCATCGACATGCACAAGGAAGGTGCGGGTTTCCGCGCCATGATGAACAATTTCGCCATCGCCGTGTCGGTGGGCCTGCAATACGGTGTCCCGCTGGAGGAATTCGTGGATGCCTTTACCTTCACCAAATTCGAACCGGCGGGCATGGTGCAGGGCAACGACAGCATCAAGAATGCGACCTCGATCCTTGATTATATCTTCCGCGAACTGGCGGTGTCCTATCTGGATCGCACCGATCTGGCGCATGTGAAACCCGAAGGCGCGTCATTCGACGATCTGGGCCGTGGCGAAGAAGAGGGCGTTTCCAACGTCAAGGAAATCAGCGAAACCGCTGCCTCGCGTTCGCTGGAGGTGCTGAAGCAGATTTCGTCGACAGGGTATCTGCGCAAGCGTCTGCCGCAGGATCTGGTGGTGTTGCAGGGCGGCATGGCCACGGGGACCGATCCGGTCGCCACGCTGCAAACATTGGTGCCTGAAACCGCCGCCGCTGTGGCGACCGTCACCAGCACCACGGCAATTTCCAGCGGGTCGCTATCGCTGGATGCGCGGGTCAAGGCCAAGATGCAGGGCTATGAGGGCGAGGCCTGCGGCGAGTGCGGCAACTACACGCTGGTGCGCAACGGCACCTGCATGAAGTGCAACACCTGCGGCGGCACATCGGGCTGTAGCTGATTTGAAACCCCGGTCGGGGGCTGACCCAAGCGGCCCCCCTCCACCTTGGTCGCGCCACCCCATGGCGCGACCCATCGGAACACGAAGCGGGTGCGCTCGCTTCGGGTTGATCAGGTCGCAGGCAAAAAAACACCGAGCGGTCAACGATTGAACCTGATTGACAAGCCTCGGGCGCCATTGGTTTTTACCTTTGGCGCCCTTTTTTCACAGGTTTTCGCGATGCGCGGCGCGATCAGGGGGCCGCGCCACTGTGGCAGATCACCCCTTGCCCGCGGGGCAGGACCTCCCAGGATGCTTTGGACCCTGTGAACTGGTGGTAACCGATGCTGATCTGCGGGTCACCATCAACACAGCCAAGGGTGACGCCGTGCATGATGCCATTGAACACCCCGCATAGGGTGGACCCGCAGATGGCGCAAAACCGCACGCCCGCGCCCTGTTGGCCGATGTAATCGGTCAGATTGGATTCGCCCTGCAACCATTTGAAATCATTAGGGTTCACCAGCGCATAGGCTGATGCCTGCGCGCTGAACACCCTGCGGCAGCGCGAACAATGGCAAGAGCGCGCATCAAACAGCGCCCCCGCGATTTCATATCGGACTGCGCCGCAAAAACACCCGCCTGTAATGGTCATATCGCCCTCCTTTTGGCGCAGATCATAGCACAGGGGCGGGCGGGGCGGTTTAGCAAATACGCGGCAATTGTTCGCCAATCAGCATGTCCACAATGCGCACCCCGCCAAAGGCCGTGCGCATCCGCACCTGTCCGGCATGGTCTGCGACGGCATGGCCGATGATGGTCGCGCCTGTGCCCTCGGGCTGGGATTGCATGGCCTGCAGGGCGGCATCGGCCTGTTCCGGGGGCACGAATAACACCAGCGTGCCCTCATTCGCCAGATACAGGGGATCCAGCCCCAGAATTTCGCAAACGCCGCGCACCTCGGTGGTCAGGGGCAGGGCGGATTCCTCCAGCAGGATGCCGCAGCCCGCAGCCCCGGCGATTTCGTTCAGCGCCGCAGCCAGCCCGCCACGGGTGGCATCGCGTGCCGCCCGCACATCGGGCGCGGCCGCCAGAACCGCCTGCATCAGATGGCCCAGACTGGCGCAATCGGATTGCAGATCGGTCGACAGGGCCATATCGCCCCGTGCCGCCATGATCGCCGCGCCGTGATCGCCCAAGCGGTGGTTCACAATTGCCACGTCGCCCGCGCGCAGATGGCCCGCCGCCATATCGACCCCCGCAGGGATCACGCCAATGCCCGATGTGGTGACATAGACCTGATCGCATGACCCGCGCCCGACCACTTTGGTATCGCCGGTAACGATGCGCACGCCTGCCTTGGCGGCCTCTTTTGCCATTGACGCCACGATGCGGCGCAGCAGGGCAATTTCGCAGCCTTCTTCGATGATAAACGCCGCCGACAGCCACAGGGGGCGCGCCCCGCCCACGGCCAGATCATTGACCGTGCCGCAAACCGCGATCTTGCCAATGTCCCCGCCGGGAAATTCCACCGGCGTCACCACAAAACTGTCGGTGGTAAAGGCCAGCCGCGCACCGGGCTGTTGCAGCGCGGCATCCATCAGCCGTGCCTGATCCTCCATCCCCGGAGGGGCGAAAACGGATGTGAACACCTCCTCGATCAGGTCGCGCATCGCCTTGCCTCCGCCGCCGTGCGACAGGGTTACATGGGTGTCTCTGAGTGCCATTTCGATCCTGTTATTCTGCTGCCGCCACGCCGCGCGCGCCGCCATATTGCCAATAGGCCGCGCAGGCCCCTTCGGAGCTGACCATCAGCGCGCCCAGCGGGGTTTCCGGTGTGCAGCCCTTGCCAAATTGCGGGCAGGCGGTGGGTTTGATGCGCCCCGTCATCACCTTGCCGCAATCGCAGCCTTCGACCTCGGGGGTTTTGCGCGGGCCCGCTGCGTAGCCGATGTTGAATTTTTCCTCGGCGTCATAGGCGCGGTATTTTTCGCGGATGCGCAGGCCAGAGGCGTCGATTTCGCCCAAGCCCCGCCATTCAAAGCTGGGGCGGCGTTCGTAAACATCGGCAATCGCGGCCATGGACACGGGGTTGCCATGTTCGGGCACCACGCGGGCATATTGGTTTTCCACGCGGGCCTCGCCCGCCGCGATCTGGCGCAGGACCATCAACACGGATTGCAACAGGTCCAGCGGTTCAAACCCCGCCACAGCGATGGGTTTTTTGTAATCTTGTGCAATGAAATCATAGGGATGGATGCCGATTACCATTGATACATGGCCGGGACCGATGAAACCGTCCAGCACCATATAGGGGTCATCCAGCAGCGCCTTGATTGGTTCGGGCACGGTGATGTGGTTGCAAAACACGGTAAAGTTTTCCAGCCCCTCGCGTGCGGCCTGCTGGATCGACAGGGCGGTCGAAGGCGTGGTGGTTTCAAACCCCAGCCCGAAAAACACCACCTGACGATCGGGGTTGCGCCGCGCCAGTTCCAGCGCATCGAGCGGGCTGTAAACCATGCGGATATCCGCCCCTGCCGCCTTGGCCTGAAGCAGGGATTTTTGCGTGCCGGGCACGCGCATCGCATCGCCAAAGGTGGCGAAAATCACATCGGGATTTTCCGCCAGTTCAACACATTCATCAACGCGCGACATCGGCAAAACACAGACCGGACAGCCGGGGCCATGGATGAATTCGACCCCCGCGTGAATCAGTTTATCCAGCCCGAAGCGGAAAATCGAATGGGTGTGCCCGCCGCAAATCTCCATTATATGCAGGGGGTTATCGGCGCTGCGGCCCATATCATCGCAGAGGCGCGCAATTTCACCCAGCAGCGCCTTGGCGGCATCAGGATCGCGGAATTCGGTGGAAAATTTCATGCTGCGCCCTCTACTTCGGTCGGCCCGGCCAGTGCGGCGTCGCCATCGGCCATGGCCTCTAGTGTTTCCTGTGCCTCGCCCAGTGTGCGCAGGGCGTCCAGCGTGCGGGCGGCCTCTTCTTCGTCAATCACGGCCATGGCGAAGCCGACATGGATCAGCGCCCATTGGCCCACAACATCGGCCAGCGCGCCGGTGACGATGGGGGCGACTGATACTTCGCGGCGCACGCCCGATACCTCGGCCATGGCCATCAGGCGGGTCGTGTCGGTGATTTCGATGATCTTACCGGGGATGCCCAAACACATCAGCTTTGCTCCTCTAGCTCTTCAACCTCTTGGCCGGGTTGAATAATTCCGTAACGGTCCAGTTTCGCCCGCAGCCCCACGCGCGACAGGCCCAATTCGGCGGCGGCGCGGCTTTTGTTCCAGCGGTGGCGGGTCAGGACCTCGCGCAGGATCCGCATTTCGATCTGTTCGACGCGATCCTTTAGCCCGCCGTCACCGTCCAGCGCCAAATGGGCGGCGGCGTCATCGCTGCAATCGCCCTGCGGCGCCTGCAATATATGGCGCGAGATCAGTTCCGCCCCCAGCACAGGGTCCTGCGCCACGATCAGCATCCGCGTGATTTCATTGGATAATTCGCGCATGTTTCCGGGCCAGTCGTAATTTTCCAGAAATTCGACAGCGGCAGGGGTGAAACCGTGCAGCGGCTTGCCGTGGCTGCCCGACAGTTCCGCCAGCATATGCTGCGCCAGCAGGGTGATATCACCCCGACGCCCGCGCAGCGGGGGCAGCGACAATTCGGTGGTGGACAGCGCGTAATACAGATCACCGCGAAATTCGCCCGAGGCCGCCAGCGCGGGCAGGTCGCGGTGCGTGCCTGCGATCAGCCGCAGGTTGGTGGTGATGGTTTCATGGCCCCCCACGGGGGTAAATGCCCCATCCGCCAGCACCCGCAACAGCGCCATTTGCAGATCGGGCGCGGCGGCATCGACCCCGTTCAAAAACAGCGTGCCGCGATCGGCCTTTTGCATCAGGCCGATGCGGTTGGAATTGCCCGGCAGCACGCCACGTTTCGCGCCGAACAGTTCGATCATCGCCAGATCGGCGGGCAGGCCCGCAAGGTTGAGTTCGTGATAGGGTTTGTCAGAGCGCAACGAGCCATAGTGCATCGCCCGCGCCATCTGCGCCTTGCCGGTGCCGGATTCGCCCGACAGCAGCACCGGCACGTCAAAGCTGGCGTATTGGCGGGCCAGCGCCACGGTGGCGTTCATCGGGCTGTCGATATCGCGCAGGATGGTTTCAAACCCGTGCCCTTCGCGCAGGGCACGGCGGCGTTTTTCCAGCTGGGTTTCGGCGGTGGTGGTCAGCATCCGCATTTCCAGCGCCATACGTTCGTTTTCACGTGCAAGGCCGAACAGGCGGGCGGCGTTTTCTGCGGCCATCAGCAACTGGTCGGGGTGCCATGGTTTGGTCAGGAACTGGTAAATCCCCGCCTCGTTGATCGCCAGCGCCATATCCGCCGGATCGGTATATCCGGTGATGATGATGCGCACGGTTTCGGGCCAGCGTTCGCGCACCTCTGACAGGAATTCCACGCCGGTTTTGCCCGGCATTCGCTGGTCGCAGAAAATCACCTGCACCCAGTTGTCCGCCAGCACCTGCATGGCCGCGTCCGCCGATCCGGCGGTCAGGATGTCGAAATCATCCTCTAGCGCCATTTTCATCGCGGCAAGGGAGTGCGGTTCGTCGTCGACCAGCAGGATGGCGGGCAGGGCGGATGGCATCAGACTGTGGCCTTTTTCGGGGTTTCATCGGATTTTTCCGACAGGCGGGCGGTGATCCAGTCCAGCCACGCCTGCATCCCCTCGCCGGTGCGGGCCGAGGCGCGGATGATCTCGATCCCGGGGTTCACGCGGCGCAGGTTTGCCTCGTATAGGTCCAGATCGACATCGCAATGCGGCGCCAGATCGACCTTGTTCAGGATCGCGATGCGGGCGGCGGTGAACATATCGGGGTATTTCAGGGGCTTATCCTCGCCTTCGGTCACGGACAGAATCGCGACCTTGGCGTCCTCGCCCAGATCAAAGGCGGCGGGGCAGACCAGATTGCCGACGTTTTCGATGAACAGGACCGATGCGGGTTTGATGCGCAACTCATCCATGGCATGGCCGACCATATGGCCATCCAGATGGCAGCCCTTGCCGGTGTTGACCTGCAATGCGGGGGCACCTGCGGCGCGGATGCGGTCGGCGTCATTGGTGGTTTGCTGGTCGCCCTCGATCACGGCCAGCGGCAGGTCGGGCATGCCTTCGCGCAGCATTTCGATCGTGGCGCAGAGCAGCGTGGTTTTCCCCGATCCGGGAGAGGAGACAAGGTTCAGCCCCAGCGCCCCAAGTGCGCGCAGCACGCGGCGGTTGCCGCTGGCATAGCTGTTGTTTTTCGACAGGATGTCGGTTTCGATTTCGATCAGGCGGGATTGCGACATGCCCGGCACCGAGGTGCCAGCGGCCCCCGTGCCATAGTGCAGATCGCCCTGCGGGCCGTGGTGGTGGTCATGGTGGTGATGGTCGCCGTGGGCGTGATGGTCGCCCTGGGCATGATCATGGGAATGGTCATGCGCGTGGGAATGGCCCTCCTTGCCTTCGATCACTGCACCGGAACATCCGCAAACTGTACACATTATTGCACCTCCATATCTTTGATCCGCATTTCATCGCCGCCCATCGGCATCAGCTTGCCGCCGCCGCATTCGGGGCAGGGGTCCAGCCGTTGATCTATTTCCACCTCGACCATGCAGTCATAGCACATGGCGCGCCCGGGCAGGTCCAGCATGATCAGCTGCGCCCCTTCGGCGGGCGAGCCGCGCATCACCACATCAAAGGCAAAGGCAAGCGCGTCTTTTTCCACCCCGGCAAAGCGGCCGATTTCGACGCGCAGGGATTTCAGCCGGTCAAACCCGTGCTGGCGGGCCTGATCCTGAACGATGCTGCGGATGCCTTCGCAGAGGGACATTTCATGCATGTTGCGCATCCTTGATGGTGACGGGAAGACAGGGGTCAAGGATAGCCACGACCAGCCCCGCAAGCGAGGCTTTTTGCGCCGGAAGGCTGGACAGGGATTGCTGCAATGCGCCGTTGGGGGCCAGCATGTGGTCGGTCGGGGTGATGCGGTCGAACCCTGTGATCAGCCCGTTTTGCGCGCTGGCGCGGATGGCATACTGGCCGCGTGCGGCGGGGGCGATGCCGGTGCCGTCGGCCAGGCGTTGGGGCGCGGGCAACACGCCCACGCGCGCCGCGTCCAGATCCAGCAGACAGGCGAATGCATGCCAGAGCGGCCCATGGCCATGGGTCCGGGCAATCAGGCGCATCAGCGGATTTCCGGCATGGCGTGCGGCGACAGAATTATCGCAAGCCGTTGTTATCATGGCCTGATCGGGCAGGATGGCGCGCAGGTTTGTTGCCGCCTCGCCCATGTTGAAACGGTCCCTGATCGCGCCCAGAACGGAGGCCAGACCCGCGCCGCTGTCCAGCCAATGCGCCAGCGTATCGGGGGTGGGGGCGGCTGCGCCAAACAGGTGTGTGCTGGTCAGCCCTGCGGGTTTGTCCCAGCCCGCGGGCAGCGCACGGGGCGGCAGGCCCAACAGGTCGGGCCATGTGATATAGAATTTCAACAGATGTTCGCGCAGCACCTCGCGGCGCAGCGGTTCGCGGGGCGCGGCGGGCAGGCCCAGCGACAGGCGCAGCGCGCTGTCCTGCGCTGTGCCGCACAGGTTGAAAATACGCGGCAACAGCGTCAGCACGTCATCCACCGGTTTGCCAAGGCACAGTGCCGCCAGCGGCAGCGGCGCGGGCGGGGTGATTTGCGGTATCAGCCGCCCGCCGGATTGGTGCATTGTGATGGTGATGGCCTGTTGCATGGGGTCAGCTTTCGGCCTGTTCTGCTGTGGTTTCGGGAGTCGCGGCCAGCCCTGCGGTCAATACGGCGCGGCGGGTCGGGGCGGTGTCCAGTTTGGGGGCGTCATCATCTTTGGCTTGCGCGGCCAGTTCGGCGGCCCTGATGCTGGCCAATTCGGTTTCGCGTGTGCTGCGGATATCGGCGGCGCGGTCGGTTTCTTCGATATTTTCGGCATCAAACAGGGCGACCAGCAGTTCGCGCGCCACCTCTTTGGCCTGCATCTGGCTGGAAAAATCACCCATCGGGGAAAACAGCGAACACGCCTTATAGCCGCCGACCATTTCGCGCACATTGTGGATAAATTCATAGACGCCCGAGGGGAAACCGATGTCTTCTTTGGCGCCCGATTTCAGTTCGGACCAATCCAGATCATCGGTGGGCAGCAGCACCAGATTCATGAACCAAGGTGAAATAAGCACGCCAAGGTATTGGCCGTTGTAGGGTTTAAATCCCACCGCTTCGACGTGCAGCCCCTTGTTGATGATCGGCACATCGCGCATTTTGCTGTTATAGATTTCTTTGAAATCGGCGACCAATGCGTGGACTTTATCCGCGATCACGGCGGCGGTGCGGATCGCGTCCGAACCGGGGTCCTCCAGCACCATGAACTGTTCCTTGGGCGCGTCGCAATTGGGGCATCCCCAGTCATCAGGCAGGTCGCTAAAGGCGGTGCCGGGCAGGACCTGACGGAAATCATCGCCATCGGCGGGGTCATAGGGTGTCCAGCAGATTTTGCATTCCATGATGGCCTGCGCGCTGATTTTATCGGATGCGCCCAGAAACGAACCCTCGAAACCGCTCATCGGATCGCCTCCAGCACTTCGATCAGGCGTTCGCCGCTGTCGGTCAGATCCTCGGTGGCGGCGATGGCGACCTCGGGCATGTTCGTCACCTCGAAGGTGTCCAAAATCAGCGTATCCATCGAATTGAAAAACTGCACCCGCCAGACGTGGGGCAGGGCGGTGGCGGTGATGCGGCAGTTGCCGTAACCACGCGACAGGATGGTGACGGCGCCGGTGCCCAATGCCTCGTCCAGCCAGATCAGGTCTTCTTCGGTGTGGGGCAGCAGGGTCAGGTTGACCACGTGCAATTCGGGGTTGGTGGCAAATTGCCCCGATTTATCAACAAGTTCTGCCAGAAGCGCAGGGGCGTTGACCACGCCCGGTTTCCATTCTGCGGCATCCAGTTTGGCCGCACGCTGGGGGGTAAATGCGCGGTCCATGGATGCGCCGGGCACCTGCGCCACCTCGATTTTGTCAACGCCGGCACCGGCCAGCACCCAGATGCCTGCGAAGACGCTTTCTTGCACCATCAGCGCGGGCACGCCGCGCAGTTTCATCGACACCTCGCCCTGGCCCATGGTTTCGGCCAGCAGGGCGCGGGATCGCGCCCCCATGTCCGACAGGTCGAATTCGGCGCGCTCGCCGGTCTGGGCGCAGATCGAACAGGCGCGGGCGATGTCGTTCAGCGTGGCCAATGCAGGCGCAACCGAGGCCGGATCGTCGATATCGGGCAGGTGGGGCGAATAGGTGCGCATGCCCGATGGCATCGGCATGAAGGCCAGCTCTTCACCGTCTTCTTCGGGTTGTGATCCGGGGCCGAAACCCTGCGGTGGCATTTGGAAACCTGAAACCATGGCGGTTGACTCCTGTCGTGAAATTACGGTGTGGCAAGGCCGGGGTTATTATTGTGTGGCAAGGCCAAGGATATGGGTCAAACGGCCCACGTAATCGTCCCAGTCGCGCACCTTTTCGACCGATCCAAGGTGGCGGAACTGCCCCTCGCGGCCCTGAAAGAACAGCAGGCCGGGGGTTTTGAGGGCGCGAAATGTCTGGCGCACGGTGGCTTCGATTGTGTCGTCGATCACGGCGCAGTCGAACACATGCTGAAAGGTCATGCGCAGTTCCGGCAGGATCACCGCGGCATCGGCGGTTTCCAGATTGCGTTTGGGATCGCCCGGCACGAACAGGCAATGACAGCCGTCGCGCGACACGTATTCCTCGACCGCTTCCATGCTGTCCAGCAGGGGATATTGCATTTCATCGGTCAAACGCTGGATCAGCGGGTGCCGGGATGACGGGCGCGTATCGGCCACGGGCATGGTGAAGGTGCTCATTCGGGGTTATCCTTTGGTCTGGCCCGCATCCAGCGCGGCCTGAAGATGGGCGGGCAGGCGGGGGCCTGTTTCCTCTAGGTCGGCAAAGGCGCTGCCCAGATCGCCGCCCTGCATCAGTGATTGCAGCCCGTTCAGGGCGGCGGTGATTTGCGCGGCGCGGGTGGCGTCGATGATTTCGCGGGCCGCGCCCAGAAAGGTCAGCACCCAGTCGCCCGCCTGCACATCGGGGGTAAGGCTGAGATCAACCAGCGACGGCCCGTGATCGCCCTGCGCCTGACCGGCGATGCCATCCACCGCCGTGATCAGCATCGGCACGCCAAGGCACATTACGCATCACCCGGCATGAAACGGTCATCGCCGATGCGGCAGGCCTCTGATTCCGACGGGCGGCCCGATTCATAGGCATCGCGCCGGATCGAGGCATCGGCCAGATCGTCGGTGATGGTGCGGCCCCTTGTGGCGGGGATGCCCCAATCGGCCAGTTGTTTCAGGGCGACCTGTATCGCGGGGGAGATTTGCGCCGCCACCCTATCGCGCAGCCCGCCGCCGTAATCCTCGAGTTCGACAGGTTGCACGCCGATCAGCAACAGATCATCCGGGCAATAGCCCATCAATTGCGAGGTCGCGATGACATCCTGAAATCCGGTCTGGTGCAGCGACATCTTTTTCGCGCCCATAAAGGCGGGCACATTGTCGTCGCGCACGATTTTCATGCTGCCGGGGGTCAGCCCGTAATCGACGGCATCAAACACGATCAGCGCATCGGCCTGTTCCAGAAAGGGCAGCAGGTATAGCCCCTGCGTGCCGCCATCCAGCAGTTTCACATTGTCGGGAAAGGCGTATTGATCGGCCATGACTTCGACGCAACGCACGCCGAAACCCTCGTCCGCCCATAGCACATTACCGATACCCAAAACGAGGACGCGCTTGCTCATCCCTGTTTCCTCCCCTCTGTCTGGCTGGCCGGTTTTGTCCGGCGCTGCTGGTCTTGCGGCTTTCTGTGCCGCCTATGAGGTGATCATAAGGTTTTCACCTGTGCGGGTTCCAAGAAAAAGGTGATTTTGCCGCATCTATTGAATTGGTCATAAAATAAGAGGGTTCGGGCGATTTCGCGCCGGATTCTATGTGGAGCAGTGGTAACCAGCTTTCCATATTTGTGTGAAATTGGGAATCTATACTTTCATCGCAAAAGGGGCGGACCTTGCGGCCCGCCCCGGATATTGGAAACTGTTGAATCAGATCCGGTTAATCGGGGTCGTCATCCTTGAACGTGCGGTGGCCGGAAATCATCGTGGATACGATGGATTGGCGCGACATGATGTCCTCGCGGATGGCGACATAGATGTGGATGATCATAAAGACCACGATGAACCACATGCCCAGATGGTGCAGGGTGTGCAGGCGCTGCGAATTCAAGGTGATGCCATGGACCCAACCAAACAGCAGGTCGTAAAAACTGCCCTGACCCGCGCCTTCGGCATATAGGGCCATGCCGGTGATGATCATGAACAACACACCAACGGTGATGAACATGAACATCGCCAGCTGCGCCAGCGGGTTATGCCCCACATATTTTTTCGGCTTTTTTTCCAGAAACAGATACCAGCGGATTTCGAACAGGATTTCGCGCCACCATGTGCCGTTCAGGATCGGCAGGTAAAACATTTGCCGCGCATGGTGGTTGCCCACAATCGCCCAATACATCCGCCCCGCAAAACCCACGGTCAGGATCATGCCCGCCGCGAAATGTGCAAACCGGATATAGCCGAAAAAGAAGTGGTCCGATGCCTCGCCCACGCCCAATGTGGGCAGGGGCGAGCCGATGAAATAGCCCGTGATACAGAGCACCAGAATAGCGGCCGCATTGACCCAGTGCCAGATGCGCACGGGTGCCTCGTAGACATAGACGCTGGTCTGGCGCGATGCCGTTGCCAGATCTTCGGCATCGGCATGGGCGCCCTTTAGCGCGGAATTTTGGGTGGTGTCGCTCATGACGCCCTCCCTTAATTCCGGCTGGAGATCAGGCGGCGCAGCGCACGGCGCGGGCGGGGCAGGCGCAGCAATGCCACGGCCACCAGTGCCAGAATGATCACGATGGCATGATCGGGCTGCGTCAGCCAGTGGAATGCGCCTGATTGCTGCGCCTCGGCGTGGCCGCTATGGGCCAGCGCCGGTGCTGTGGTTGCGATCAATGCAAGGGGTGATGCGATTGTTTTCATTGGTTTATTTTCCTCCCTTAACGCACCTTGACGGTGGTCAATTCATCGCCGTCGGGCGACATCACATGGGTTGAACAGGCCAGGCAGGGGTCGAAACTGTGCAGGGTGCGCAGGATTTCAACGGGTTCTTCGGGGCGTTCCATTTTGGTGTCCATCAGGGATGCCTCGAATGCGCCGATATTGCCGTCTGTGTCGCGCGGGCTGCCGTTCCATGTGGTGGGAACAACGCATTGGTAATTTTCGATCCGCCCGTCCTTGATGCGAATCCAATGGCCCAATGCGCCACGCGGGGCTTCGGTCATGCCGACGCCCTTGGCCTCTTTTGGCCATGTGGACGGGTCCCATTTTTCAACATTTGCGGTGGTTTCATCGCCGTTTTTGATATTGTTGATCAGCTTGTCAAAGAAGTGTTTTTGCAAACGCCCGCAATATTCGGATTCCAGCGCCCGTGCGGCGGTGCGCCCGAGGGTGGAAAACAGCGCCGACTCCGGCAGGTTCATATCGCGCAACAGGCCGTCGACCTGATCCTTGATGTCCTCGTGGCCCTTGGCATAGCCGACGATATAGCGGGCCAGGGGGCCGACCTCCATCGCGTGGCCTTTCCAGCGGGGGGCCTTGATCCAGGAATATTTCGCGGCCTCGTCCAGTTCTTCGATATTGGTGCGGGTGCCCTTGGCGTTCGGGCCCAGTTCGTATTTGGGTTCGGTGATGCCATCCCAGGGGTGCAGACCCTTGCCTGCCTCGCCGTAGGTATACCACGAATGATCCACGAATTCCTGCACCTGTTCGGGGTCGCGGGGGTCAACGTCATGCACCTGCGTCATGTCGCCATTGATGATCGCGCCGCGTGGCAGGTGCAGGTTTTCCGCCGAAAAATCATTGGGGTTTTCGGGGATATCGCCATACGCCAGACAGGCCTTGGATGACAAACCGCCCCCATAGAGCCAGTTTTTATAGAAGCCGCCAATCGCCTTTACGTCGGGCAGATAGACGTTTTTGTTGAACTCCATACATTGGTCGATGATCGAGGAAACAAGGTTCAGCCGTTCCATATTGATCGCGCCGACAGAACCGGTGCCATCCATATTGATCGGGCAGGGCACGCCGCCGACCAGCCAGTTGGGATGCGGGTTCTTGCCGCCAAAGATGGTGTGGACCTTGACGATTTCCTTTTGCAGATCCAGCGCTTCGAGGTAGTGGGTCGTCGCCATCAAATCCGCCTCGGGCGGGAGAAGGTAGGCGGGGTTGTCCCAATAGCCGTTTTTGAACAGGCCCAACTGGCCGGATTCAACGAATTTTTTCAGCCGGTTCTGCACATCGCGGAAATAGCCGGGCGATGACAGCGGGTGGCTGGGGCTGACCGATTGTTGCAGTTCGCTTGTGGCCTTTGGATCGGCGCGCAGGGCGTTGATGGGGTTGACCCAATCCAGCGCATGCAGGTGATAGAAATGCACAACGTGGTCGTGGATTTCCAGGTTCAGCTGCATCATGTTGCGGATCGAATTGGCGTTGTCGGGTATCTGGATGCCCAGTGCATCCTCGACCGCGCGCACCGATGTCAGGGCATGGGTGCCGGTGCAAACGCCGCAGATCCGTTCGGTAAAGGCCCATGCATCGCGCGGGTCGCGGCCTTTCAGGATTACCTCTAGCCCGCGCCACATGGTGCCGGTGCTGACCGCGTTGCGGATGATGCCGTTTTCGTCCACGTTTACTTCGCAGCGCATGTGGCCTTCGATCCGGGTCACGGGGTCAACGACGATGCGCTGGCCGGAATTGTCGATGTTGAAGCCATTGGGCGTGGTGACTGCCATTTATCAGGCCTCCGTCTTGTCTTGGGTTTTCTTTTGTGCGCGTTTCAGCGCGGATACGGCGGCATGGGCGGCGACACTGGCCCCCACGACACCTGCGGCGGCCATGCCCACTTTGTCGGCGTTGGCTTCGATCCCGAATTGTTTGATGTCGGTCAGCCGGTCATAGAACGAACCCTGATCCCAGAACCCGTCTTCGGAACAGCCGATACAGCCGTGGCCGGACTGGATGGGGAAACTGACGCCTTCGTTCCAGCGCACGGTGGAACAGGCGTTATAGGTGGTCGGCCCCTTGCAGCCCATTTTATACAGGCAATAGCCCTTTTTGGCGTTTTCATCATCCCAGTGTTCGACGAATTGCCCCGCGTCGAAATGCGGACGGCGGTAGCATTTGTCGTGAATCCGCTGGGAGTAGAACATTTTCGGGCGGCCCTGACGGTCCAGTTCGGGCATCCGGTCGAATGTCAGCATATAGGTGATGACGCCGGTCATGACCTCGGCAATCGGCGGGCAGCCCGGCACCTTGATGATCGGTTTGTTGGTGATCACCTTATGCACGGGGGTGGCGCGGGTCGGATTGGGCGCGGCGGCCTGCACACAGCCATAGGAGGCGCAGGCACCCCATGAAATAACGGCTTTGGCGTGTTCGGCGGCATGTTTCAACTGATCAACAAAGGGTTTGCCGCCGATGATGCAATACATGCCATCCTCGTTCAGGGGCGGGTTGCCCTCGACTGCAAGGATGTAGTTGCCTTTGTATTTTTCGATGGTGTCTTGCAGGGCGGCTTCGGCTTGATGCCCTGCGGCGGCCATCAGCGTGTCGTCGTAATCAAGGCTGATCATCGACAGCACCACATCCTTGGCCAGCGGGTGGGCCGAACGGATAAAGGATTCAGAACAGCAGGTGCATTCCAGACCATGCACCCAGATGACGGGCGTGCGCGGTTTGGTTTCCATGGCATGGGCGATTTTGGGCACGAATGCGGGGCCAAGCCCCAGTGCCGCCGCCGTAAGCGAGCAGTATTTCATGAAGCTGCGGCGGGTGATCCCCTGACGGCGCATCACATCATAAAAGGTTTCGATCTCGGACAAGGTTGGCCTCCCCTTAGTGCGTTGTCGGCGGCGGGGCGGGTGCCCGGGCGCGCGGTATACCAAGGTATGGCAGGGGCGGCGGCGGGGCGGCAAAGCTATTCCTTAACCGTGGCGGTATGGATTAATTTTGTTTTATATTAATGGCTTGCGGGGCGAAATTGCGGTGATGCGGCAGGCGCATCCGGTCGCGGGGTTACCGCGTGGCGCATGGTGGTGGTCAGCATCTTACCGCTGGCGGGCGATGGCGACCAGCGCCTGACCCAGCGCCAGACCGCCGTCCCCTGCGGGGGTTGTGGCATGGGTCAGCACGCTTAGCCCGTCCAGTTCGCGCAGCAGGGCGCGGTGCAATTGCGCGTTTTGCAAACAGCCCCCCGACAGGGCCACGGCGCGGGCTGCGCCACTGTCGACCAGTGCGCGGGCGCGGTCGGCAAAGCTGCGCGCCAGCCAGTCATGGAACCCTTTGGCGATTGCGGCGGGGGTGCTGCCCTGATCCAGCGCGCGGATGGCGCTGCGGATCATCGGGGCCGTGTCGATGGTGGCACCGCCTGGCGGGGTGGACAGGGGGGCGGATTTTTGTGCGCGCCCCGCCAGTGCCTCAAGCCGCATCGCGGCCTCGCCCTCGTATGTTTGATGATCGGGGCACAGGCCCAGAATGGCCGCCATGGCATCAAACAACCGCCCTGCCGATGATGACAGGGGCGCGTTGACCCCTGCGGCAATCGCCTGTCGCAGCAGGGCGCGGGGGGCATCGGGGAACAGGGCATCGGCGGTTTCTGCCAGCCCGGCCTGATCCAGCCGTGCCAGCGCATTGCGCCATGGTTGTCTGGCCGCACCGTCGCCGCCGGGCAGGGGCGCGGGGCGCAGATGGGCGGCGCGGGTCATGGCGCGGTAATCCCCCAGCAGCAATTCACCGCCCCAGATGGTGTTGTCCGCGCCAAACCCCGTGCCATCCAGCACGATTCCCGCCACCGGCCCGCCATCCAGCGGCCAGTTGTTTTCGCCCAGACAGGCGGCCAGATGGGCGTGGTGATGTTGGGTCTGGACCAGCGGCAGGCCAGTGTTTTCCGCCATGGTTTCAGCCGCCTGCGTGGCGCGGTAACCGGGGTGCATATCGCAGGCCAGCAGCGCGGGCGCATGATCGAACAGGGCGGTGTAATCGGCGATGGCGCGGTTATATTCGTCAAATGTCAGCGCATCATCCAGATCGCCCAGATGCTGTGACAGCAGCGCCTGACCCGATTTCACCAGACAGATCGCGCCCTTTATCTGGCCACCGAATGCCAGCACCTGTGGCGCATCGTCAAACCCGTCGGGCAGGGGGATGGTGGCGGGCACGCGGCCCCGCGCACGGCGCAGCACCATGGGCGGATCGGCGCGTTCGACGCTGTCGTCCAGCCGCCGTTCAATCCGGCGGTCATGGGTCAGGATCGCGTCGGTATAGGTGTTGTATTCCACCCGCGCGACAGCATCATCAATCAGTTGCGGCTGGCCGGAAATATTGCCCGAGGTCATCACCAGCGGGGCGTTGAACGCATCAAGCAGCAGGTGATGCAGCGGCGTGTAGGGCAGCATCCAGCCAAGGGTGGCCATGCCCGGCGCCACCGCATCGGGCAGGGTGCCACCCGCCCAAGCCAGCAGCACCACGGGCGCGGCGGGGTCGGTCAGGCGTTGCTGTGCCGCCGCGCTGATGCTGCAATGCTGCGCGATCAACGGCAGGGTGCCCATCAGGGCAAAGGGTTTGGCGGGGCGGTGTTTGGCGGTGCGCAGGCGGTGCAGCGCGGCGGGGTTGCGGGCATCGCAGGCAATATGGAAGCCGCCCAGCCCCTTGATCGCGATGATGGCGCCATTGCGCAGCATTTGCGCCGCTGTGGCGATGGGATCCCCCGCCAGTTCCGCGCCCGCCTGTTCCAACCACAGGCGCGGGCCGCATCTGGCGCAGGCGATAGGCTGTGCGTGAAACCGGCGGTCGGCGGGGGTGTCATATTCGGCGCGGCAGGCATCGCACATGGGGAATGCCGCCATAGAGGTTTGCGCGCGATCATAAGGCAAGCCGCGCAGGATCGAAAACCGTGGCCCGCAATGGGTGCAATTGGCAAAGGCATAGCCGTGGCGGCGTTCTGCGGGGTCGCGGATTTCGGTCAGGCAGGCGGGGCAGGTGGCGGCATCGGGGGTGACGCGGGTGTTGGCCCCCGCAGGGCCGGATGCGGCGATGCGGAAATCATGTGGCGGGGCGGGGAACCGGTAGGGCGCGCATTCCACCGCATCAATGCGCGCCAGCGGCGGGGCCATGGCGCGCAGGCGGCTGACAAAGGCATCGGGCGCGGTGGTCGCCAGCCGGATCAGCACCCCGTCGGCATCGTTCAGCACCTCGCCACACAGGGCCATATCACGCGCCACCAGCCAGACGCAGGGGCGAAACCCCACCCCCTGCACCTGCCCGCGAATGCGGATTTCGCTGCCTTGGACGGTCATTTTGTGATCATCCGCAGGCCATCAATGGACCGTGCAGACCATGCAGGGGTCGAAACTGCGCACGATATGCTGCACGGCGACGGGGGTGTCCTCGCCCGGTTGCACCGCGGCGCCGACCAATGCGGATTCCACAGGGCCGGGGGTGCCTGCGCCGTCACGGGGGGAAAAATTCCACGTGGTTGGCGCGATGATCTGATAGGATTTGATGCGGCCCTGATCGACGCTGATCCAATGGCCCAATGCGCCGCGCGCGGCTTCGACCAGACCGATGCCCGTGGCGGTGGCGGGCATTTTGCCCTGCACCATGAACTGGGCATCCGGCGCGATGGATTGCGCCAGTTTTTCCATTTCGATCTGGGTGCGGGCGGTTTCCAGCAGGCGGGCGGCAACGCGGCCCAAAACGCCGGTGTCGCGCAGGGCCAGTGCCAGCGGATGACGGTCGATCACCTGCCGTGCCAGCGCGCCGGTTTCCCATGTCTGGCCCAGCAGGCGGGGGGCCTTGCACCATGTATAGGCGTCGGGGCGCATGTCCTCGTCCGGGGTGGTTTGGCCATGGGCGGGATGGGCGGTATCGCCCAGCATCCAGGCGTGCGACAGGTCCTCTTGTAATGTGGTCAGGTCCAGCGGTTGGGGGGCGGCATTGGTGGTGGCATTGGCAACGGCATTGGCGGCGACATTGGTGGCGGTGGTGCCATCATCCATGCCTGCGGCAAATATATGTGTGCCTGCAACCGGATATGCGCCAAAGCTAAGGTAGCGGCCCGCGCCCCTGCCCATGCCTGCAAGGTCCAGATCGGCGGCGATATCCAGAAACAGCGCGGCATCGCCCCCGGCCCAGTTTTGCAACTGGTCAAAGGTTGTCAGGGCGGCGAAATCCTCGATCCGGGCGCCGAACAGTTCCTGTTCCAGAAAACGGCGGTGGGCGCGCAGGGTGGACATGATGCGCACCTTGTCGCTGGCGCTGGGGGCCTTGGTTGCGCCGCCCGGCTGGATCGCCAGCGTGTGCGGCCATTTGCCTGCCAACATGCCAAGGATATGCATCAGTTGTGCGCGGGCTTCGATGGCGTGGCGCTGTGCCGACCCCTGCATGGTGGTGAACCGTTTGATTGCCTGCGCGTACCATGGTTTGTGCGCATAAACCGCGCGGGTGAAATCGGGCATAAAGAACAGGTGGAAATGGGTCATATGGTCGGAAATATTTTCAACCATATGGATCAGCGCGGCGATGCGTTCGCCATCGGGCGAGGGGGTCAGCCCCATGGCCGAGGCCAGCGCCCGCGCCGCCGCCGCAGATTGCGAGATCGAGCAGATACCACAGATACGCGGGGTCAGCGTCAGGGCATCCATCGGGTTCTTGCCCTCGAGCATGCGTTCGAACCCGCGATAGAGCGGCGAATTGACATAGGCGGCGGTGACGGCGCCCGCGTCGGTGTCCAGATGGATTTCCAGATCGCCCTCGACCCGGTTGAATGGGCCAACGACCAGTTTTGGCCCGCTCATGTGCGCGGCTTTCGCAGGGTCGGGGGGATTTTGATCCGGTCCGAGGTGGCGTTTTGCGCGACCCGTGACGGGGTTGCCGCCTTGGACAATGACGCCAGCGCCATGAACCATGCCTTTGGCATGTCCGAGGGCAGGCCCACGGGGATACCGCCGATTTTGGGCGTTTCGGTAAAGGCGTGGCGCGGCTCTTCGAATTCGGGGGCGGTGCAGGCGATGCAGGGGTATCCGCCACGGGTGCATGACCCCTGTCCGTTCCACGGGCGGATGTTGCAATCGCCTACGGCCTGTGTGCCGACGCATCCCAGATGTTCCATCATACAGCCCTGTTGCGACAGTTCGCGGGCCGAGGCCTTGTATTCGTAAAATTCGTTCTTGGGGCAGGCGTGATGCACCAGATGGCCAGCGTAAAACAGCGGGCGGGCCAGTGTATCCAGATCCTTGGCGCCCAGCGATCCGGCGGCCAGCAGCATCAGGGTTTCGGTGACCCAATCGGGATGCGTGGGGCAGCCCGCGACATTGATCACCGGCAGGCCGGAACGGGCGCGGAAATCAGCGGGCAGGATGCCGCCGGGGTGGTTGCCCTCGTATTGCAGGCCCGCGCTGTCGGAGGGGTTGCCCCCTGCGGTGGTGACGCCGCCATAGGCCGCGCAGGTGCCCACGGCGATGACGTTTTGCGCAATCGCAGACAGGTCGCGCACCCAGTCCAGCATGGGTTTTCCGGTGCCGGACAGGATGTGATAGCGCCCCGTGCCCTTGGGGCCGCGTGCGATGGACCCTTCGACGCAGAGGATATCCAGCGGGATCGCACCCGACAGGATATCGGCCAGCATCCTGCGCACCGCGCCGCCGGTTTCCAGCGACAGGGCAGGGTGCCACAACAGGGTGATGCCCGCGCCCGACAGCGTGTCGAACACATTGGGGTTTTCGGCACATAACAGCGACATGGTGCAGCCGCCACAGCCCGCCGATTGCAGCCAGAGCATGTTCATTTCGGCGGCTCCTCCTGTGGGTTGGATGGCGGGGTCTGTCCGGATTGGCCCAGCGGCAGCGACAGGCGGAAACAGGCGCCGGTTTCGCCCGCATTGCACAGGCGCAGCCCGCCGCCATGTTCCTGCGCGATTTTATGCGAGATCGACAGGCCCAGCCCGGTGCCGCGCCCCACGGGTTTGGTGGTAAAGAACGGGTCGAAAATCGCTGCCGCGTCGGTTTCGGATATGCCCGCGCCATTGTCGCGCACCTGCACCACGGCGTGGCCAGCAATGATCCGGTGCGACAGGGTGATGCGTGCATCGGGGATGCCTTCGAGTGCGTCCAGCGCGTTTTGCACCAGATTCATCACCACCTGTTGCACATGACCGGGGCGGCCATGGGCGGTCAGGCGGTCCAGCCCGTCAAATTGCAAATCCACCGCACTGCGCGCGCCGCGAAACACCCAGCTGGCCGCCACCTGAGATGTTTCGACCAGATCGAAATCGCTGGTTTCGCCGCTGCCGTCGGATGACAGGCGGCGCAGATCCTCGACGATATCACGCACCCGTTCGGCCCCGTCGCGTGCGCCATGCACCGCATCGGCCAGATTGGTCACGGCACGATCCAGCCGCAAATCTTCGCGCAGTTGCACCAGATCGGCGCGTGATGCCCCGGCCTGCACCTGTTCGAAATAGGTCTGAAATTTGCCTACGTATTTTTCCAGACTGTGGGTATTGGCGTAAACGAATGAAATCGGGTTGTTCAGCTCGTGTGCGACACCCGCCAGCAAACGGCCCAGCGAGGCCAGTTTTTCATTGCGCACCAGCTGCCCCTGCGCCGATTTCAATTCATCATGCGAGCGTTCCAGTTCGGCATAGGCCTGACGCAATTCGCCCACCGACCGCCCCGTCAGCACCAGCCCCGCACTGCGGCCGCGATCATCCAGACGCGGCGCGATGGACAGGTCCAGCGTGACGGGTGTTGCTGTGTCGGAACCGGGTGTTGCGGCCAGATCGGCCTCTAGCATCACGGTGTCGCGCTGGGTGCGGCTGCGGGTGATGGCATCATGCAGGGCGGCGTGGCAGGCGGGCGCAAACACCGCCGCCACCGGTTTGCCCTGCAACTGCCCCGCCCCCAGCCGCATATGCGCCAGCAAGGAGGCCGAGGTTTCCTCGATCAGGCCATCGCGATTGACCGCGATCAGCACATCCGACACCGAACCGAGGATCGAGCCGAGAAACGAACGCATCTGTTCCAGTTCGGCGTTCTGGCGTTCCAGCCGTTCCTGATAATCGACCAGATCATTATAGGTGCGATCCATGGCCGACAGCACATCCATCCACACGGTGTCGGAAAACTCCGCACCTGTTTCGCCGCTTGTCTGGCCTGTCATAGGGCCTGCCATTTTGCCTGCTATGGGGCCTGTTTTGCCTGCCATGGGGCCTGTGTTGGGGGGCTGTGCCTTGATCATCGCGCCTCGCTGTCTGGTGTGACCATAGCGGGGGCGGGGCGGTGTGAAAAGGGCAGGCGGCTGCGGTTAATGCATCTGCGTAAAAACATCGCCCCCCTGCCAAAGCGCGGCGGCATGGGCCTGTGCGCCCATCCCCATATCGGCACGCAGCCGGGCGCGGGCGCGTGACAGGCGCGACATCACCGTGCCAAGGGGCAGGTCCAGCGCGCGGGCCAGCGCGGCGGGGCTGGTTTCGCCCGCCGCGACCAGCCGCATCAGGCGGGATTGATCGGGGGGCAGGTTCTGGATGGCGCGGGTGACCTCGGCGCAGGTCAGGCGCAGCAGGGGGTCGGGCAGGGTGATGGCATCGCTGTCGTTCAATGCATCCTGCGGGCGGGCACGGCGCAGGGTGGCGCGGTGCATATTGCGCATGGTGGCCAGCGCATAGGGGCGCAGATCGTCGATTTCTGCGCCCTTGGTCAGGCGGTTGCAAAGATTCAGCAGCGTGTCCTGTAACAGATCGTCCGCCATGGCGGGATTGCCTGCCAGATGGCGGGACAGCCGTGTCAGCACGGGGATCAGCGCCAGCAATCGGGGGTCGGTCATTCGCTTACCCTTCGGGTTGTTGGTGT
Source organism: Paracoccaceae bacterium (assembly GCA_050633465.1). Classification (GTDB taxonomy): domain Bacteria; phylum Pseudomonadota; class Alphaproteobacteria; order Rhodobacterales; family Rhodobacteraceae; genus UBA3069. The sequence goes on from JBOEGO010000027.1 coordinate 97,005, forward strand.
TGGCCCAAGGCTGGCGCAGTTCAACGCCACGTGAAAGGTGGGGGGATTTCGCCGAGCGGGTTTTGCCTGTGGTTTGCAGGGGTTTTTCGGCGTTTGGCCGCTGGTTTGCCCCTGCCATATCGGCGGGTGTTCGCAACTTTGCCGTGTGGTGGTGCGGGGCAGGGACGCAAACGGCGATTGCCGCGTCTTGTAGGGGGAAGGCCGCGTTGATGCGGTTTTCCTAAATGTAAAATTCAGGAGTTGAAGACATGAAAAAATCAATGATGACCGTGATCGCCCTGACCGTAACCGGCCTGTCTGTTGCAGGTCTGCCCGCATGGGCCGCAACCGAAGTCGACGCCAATGGCGACGGCGTGATGACCCTGGACGAGGTGCAGGCGGTTTACCCCGAAATCACGGCGGAAACTTTCGCCAGCGTGGACATGGATGCCGATGGCGCGCTGAGCGACGAAGAGATGGTGGCAGCGCAGGAAAAGGGTATCATCCCGTCTGACAGCTAATACCATGGGGGTGGCGCGTTGGTCCCCAGCCAGCGCGCTGCCCTTTCTTTTGCCCGGCGCGGTTTCTGACAGCTACAGGGGCGCAGATCAGGCGGGTTTGCGCGCCGCCATGATCCACAGCGCCACCAGCACGACTGAGGCCACGAAATTCCAGCTGGCCATGGACAGCGAAATGAATTGCCAGCTGACCTGATCACACATCACCACCGTCACGTCGGTGGACAGCAGATCGGCGCCCGACAGATCGCCCAGCCCGCCGCCGGTGCCGGTGCAGCTGGTCGGCCCCTCCCACCAGTCGCGTTCGACGCCGGTATGATACAGGCCCAGCCCGCCGGTGGTGGCCGCAGCCAGCGCCCCCAGATAACAGATGGCTGCGCCGCCAAACCGGTATGCGACCAGCCCCAGCAGCACCGCAACCGCATGGGGCCAGCGTTGCCACAGGCACATCGCGCAGGGCGGAAACCCGATCATCTGGAAAAAGAACGCCCCCAGCAGCAGTGCCGCCGATCCACCAGCGGCCATCAAAATCAGGGTCTTGCGGGATATTCTGGTCATGGCATCATTCACAGGTATTTCAGGAAATAGAAACTGCCGCCCAACAGAATGACAAACAGCGTAAACATCAACCCGAGCCGGCGTTCGATGAAATCACGAATGGGTGTGCCGAATTTCCACAACAGCCCCGCAAGGATGAAAAACCGCATCCCGCGCGCCACAATGGATGTGATGACAAAGGTGGCCACCGGCACGCCCGTCCAGCCCGACATGATGGTGATCACCTTATAGGGAAAGGGGGTCATGCCCGCGATCAACACCGGCCAGAACCCCAGATCGTTGAAACGGGTGTTAAACTCGGCCATGGCATCGCCCTTGCCCATCGAGGCAAGGATCGGCTGGCCAATACTGTCAAAGGCAAAGGCGCCAATGACATAGCCCAGCATCCCCCCCAGCACCGAGGCCACCAGCGCCACCCCCGCAATCAACCACGCCCGGTTGGGCCGCGCCAGAATCATCGGAATCATCAAAACATCAGGTGGAATCGGAAAGACCGAGCTTTCGATAAAGCTGATCAGCGCCAGAATCCACAGCGCCTGCGGGTGGTCCGCCTTGTGCATCGTCCAGTCATATAAGGATTTGATCATGCCCGCCCGCCCGTTTTTTCCCGTTCTAACCACAGGTTTGTGCGGGGCATAGCAGAAAAGTGTCATATTGCATCTGGACGCCGCCAAAAGCTGGCGTTAAGTCGGTGGCGCGTGCCCAAGTGGCGGAATGGTAGACGCAGGGGATTCAAAATCCCCCGCCGCGAGGCGTGCCGGTTCGAGTCCGGCCTTGGGTACCATCTTATTACATTGACGAAATTGGCGATGGCGGAGTTACTCTGTTATTGTCAATTTCCGTCTGTTTCTGGCGCTGAACCTGCCCCTGACCCCGATCCCGACGCTGACCCTGACCCCGAACCGGTGCGGGCCAGTTGATCAAGGTCGGCGTTCAGCAGGAAATCATCGGGTCGGGTGGCGAAATCCCAGCTTTGCGTCGCATTTGGCAGGCCCATATGCAGGGGCACGTCCCGCGCCAGCAGCACCGCGCCCACCGCAAGACGGGGGTGGGCGGTGACATTGCCGCGTGAACCGTGGATCAGGCGGTGATCGAAAAACACGGCCTTGCCTGCGAGCAATGGCAGGTCGGTCAGGTATTTTTCACGCAGTTCCGGTTCGTTGGCGCGGTAACGGAACCCCGCGCCGATGCCGCGCAGGGGTTGGTCATGGCGGTGTGATCCGGGCACCACCTGTAGGCAGCCATTGGCGGTATCCACATCCTGTAGCGGTATCCAGACGCTGATCGAACGGGCTGTGGTTTCGTTCACAAAGCTCCAGTCCTGATGCAGGGGCAGGTCGCGCTGGTCACTGCCCGGGGCGCGGGCCACAAGGCTGGCCAGCACGATACGGAAATCAGTCAGGACACGGCCCAGCGGGTCGGCCAGCACATCGCAAATGGCGTTATGCGCCTGTTGGCGCAGGGCGGGGGGCATCAGCACGGTCGATGCAAACCCCTGTGGCAGGTCGGGCAGCAGGGTTTGAAACAGATCGCGCAGGGTCTGCACCTGCGCAGCATCCAGCAGCGCCATGGTGTGACAGCCCGCGTTTTGATAGGCTTGATCCTGATCCCTGTCCCGAAAATGAGGAGATGAGCGATGTTGCACTGCCTGTTGCGCGCCCTTGGCGTGTTCACTGTTCAGAGGCTGGTTCATGGGTGGGTTCCTTTGGTTTCGGGGGGCATCTGATGCGATTGCGGGTGGATGGGTATGAATTGGGCGCGCAGATCGGGTTTGGCCGTTTGGCGCGGGTTTACGTGGCGCGTGATTTGGCCAGGGGGGCCGATTGCGCGGTTAAGGTGTTGAACGCCCCCGATGCGCTGGCCATGCGGGCCGAGGCGGCGGCGGCGGCGGCGCTGCGCCATTGTCAGGGCGAGGGTTGGCGCATTGCAACGGTCGAAGCTGTGGTTCTGGCGGATGATGGCGGGGCCGGTTTGCCCGCCTTGGTGATGCCGTTGGCGGCCGGTGTGGCGCTGGGCGACTGGATGCAGGGCGCGCCTGATGTGGCCGCGAAACTGCGGGTTTTGCGCGGGGTTTTTGGCGCGGTTGCGGCTGTGCATGGTGCGGGGTTGGCCCATAACGATCTGGGATTTGGTAATATTCTGGTGTCGGGCGGGCATGTCACCCTGTTGGATTTTGACCGCGTCAGCGGCGCGGGCCTGCCGGATCAGCCGCGTGATTGGGGTGCGGGCGCGTTTTATGATGGTGGTCAGGGGGTTACCTGTTGCGGAGCGGCGCATGACCTGCGGGCGCTCGCCATTCTGGCGGCGCTGATGCTGGGCGGGCGGCACCCGTTTGTGGATGATCCGCGCCCTTTGCTGGTGCATGACTGGCGGGGGAACAGCCCCTATGACCAGCCCCCCCGGTGGTTTGAATTTGACGGGTTGTGCGGCGCGGCTGCGATGCGCGACTGGTTGGCCCCTGCGCTGACAATGGATGCGCGGGCCGGTGCAGCGGGGCTGTTGGCGCGGATGCCTCATCCGCCCGCGCCCTGAAACCGTATCAGCACCAGCAAAAGCGCCGCCAACATTGCCCAGCGTGGCAGGCTGGCACGCAGCAGGGCGCGGGCGGCGGCGGGGCCGTGGATCAATGCGCCATTGCGGCGCAGCAGCAGCTTGGCCTTGGTTCCGGTGTGGTCGGCCAATGCATCGGCGCGATCACGCGGCAGCGGCGTCAGGGTGACCGCGCCAAGGGTGGCCACACGCAGCAATCGGGCAATTGCGCGGCACCGCGGGCAGGCCATGCGATACAGCAGCGCGGTCATGGCGCAGCAGCGCAGAGCGCGGACTGGTCAGCGATGGCCGCAAGGCAGAAACAGGTGCCAAGGATGCGGTTTTCATCGGCGTAAACCCGCCCCGCGTCGGTGGCATTTGCGGGGGAATCCAGCCAGTGATAGGTCACGCGCAGCGCGTATGAGGGCGGGAATGACCCGTCCGGCATCTGCAATGAACAAAGGCGGTGCAACAGGTCGGGCGCGGGGCAATGGGCCAGCGCGGCAATGCGCAGGGCGCAGGCCAGATCCAGCACACTGCGCGCCGTGTCCAGCACTGGCAGCGGTGGCAGAGCGCCATGGCCCGTGCAGGCCTGCGCCACGGCCCAGGCAGGGTAAAACGGGCTGGCCCACCAGTATCCGGCGCGGGCATCGGCCCCGCTTTGGCGCAGCCAGTTGCGGGCATTTCCTGCGGCCGCCGCATCACCCAGCGCATCAAAGGCCAGCGCCGCCAGCGCGGTGACGCAGCCATGGGCGTGGCCCCAGCCGTCATCCGCCAGATAGGTTGCGACCCCGCCGTCAACCTGTTGATGCGCCCCCAGAAATGCGGGGTCAATGGCATCGGTGCGCCCCAGTCGGGCCAGCAGCAGCACGGCCCATGCGGTGCTGTCGGCATCGGCGGGTGTGGTGGCGTTGTAGCCCCAGTTCGGCCCGTTTGCGCATAGGTAACCGGCGGCGCGGATCACGGCGGGCTGCGCCGCCGCGCCACCGTATTGCGCCAGATGATATCCGCATAACGCGGTGATCCAGCCGTTTGATGCGCCCACTGGCAGGTTGAAATCAGACCAGCTGCCATCGCTGGCCTGCGCCGCCAGCAGGTAATCAATTGCGCAGGTTTTGACGCGGTTCGGGGGGGGGGCTGCGCTGCGGTCTAGCATGTGCTGGCCTGTGTGTTTGAATGCGGCGCGAAATAGGCGTTCATCCGCGCGCCTTTGCCACCGCCCGCGAACCCCAACAGCGCCAGACCGGCGTGATCGGGCAGGGCGGAATACGGCAGCGCCTGCTGCAACCGTTGGCGCAGCCCCTGGGGAACCTGCGCAGCGGCGCGGCAATCAGGGCAGAGGCACAGATCAACCTTGGCCCCGTCCGGCGCGCCAGTGTCGGGCGCGAAACCCAGCGCCAGCGTGACGCCGCTGGCGGGCCATGATGATTGCGGGTTCAGCAGGTCGGGCGGGCCGTTGGGGCGCTGATCCGCTGGCAGATGCGCCAGAACGGGGGCCAGATCACCCGTGGCGCGCAGATACAGTTTGACCCGCGTGGCGCGGTTCTTTGCGGCCTCGATCGCCAGACAGACGGGGGTGGACACCGATTGCGCGATGTCCAGCAGGTGCTGGCGCCGCGCCGGGTTTGGCAGCAAGCGGTCCAGCCGTGCGCGGGTGTCGGGCCATGGGGTTTCACCGAATACCTCGGGGTTGAAATAGGCGGCGATGCCCGCAGATGCCGGATCGGGAAGCGGCGTGCCGCCATGGGTCAGCGGCAATGCCAGCCAGATCGCGCCAACGCCGGGCAGGGTGGCCATGGGAGCCAGTTGATCCAGCGGCAGAGGCGTGCCCATACGGGTGGCCAAGGCATCGGCCAGTTCCAGCGAGGCACGAATGCGCTGCGTCGCGGGCAGATCGAAAAACGGGTCCAGCAGCAGGCGCGTGTCGGTTACGGATGGCTGATGCTGCGGCGTGGTCAGGCACAATTGCACCGGCGCTCCATTGGCATTCAACCGGCTGGTTTCAGGGTTGCGCGCCCGCATCCGGCCCTGACGGTCCAGCAGGCCCGCGGCGCGCAAAAGCGCATGAATATGACCCGCGCCGTGCCCCGCAATCGCCAGAACGCTGGCCAGAAAGGCATCGGCGGCGGGGTCGGGGCCATCTGGCGCGGCGGCGGGAAAGGGGGGCGGCTGATGCCGCCCGCCCAATGGGTTTTGCGTCTGGCCGGTCACGGCGATGGGTCCAGCTGGATGATGACCTCTCCCGGGGATCCCTCGGTGCCGGGCTGGCCCGGGCCACCGGGCGATCCGGGATTGCCGCCCTGGGCGCGGTTGCCATCGCCACCGCGACGCCCGCCGCTGCCGCCAGATCCGGCTGATCCGCCTGCGCCACCCGCGCCGGGGGTTCCCACCTCGGATGTGCCTTCGAAATCGCCATCGACCAGATTGGTATATAGCACGATGATATCGCCGCCATCGGCCCCGTCACCGCCATCGCCGCCGCGCCCGCCGTTGCCGCCGTCGCCACCGCGCCCGCCATTGGCCGAGGGTTCGCAGCCATCGCCGTTGCCACCGGCGCCGCCAGCACCGCCAGCACCGCCATTGCCGCCGCGCCCGCCGTCGCCACCCTTGCCACCGAAATTCGTGGCCTCGATATTGCCGATCAGATCGCGGGTTTCGATCACCAGATCCAGCGGCGAAGGCGCATTGCCCCCGTCACCGCCGCGTGCGCCATTGGTGCCTGCGCCTGCGTTGCCGCCCCCTGTCGGGCCGGTGTCGCCATACCAGTGGCAGCGGGCCTTGTTTCCCTGTGCGCCTGCGGCCCCAGTGCCGCCTGCGGTGCCATCAAACCCGTTGGGGCCATTGGCGGATTCTACCTCGAATTTACCGGGCATTTTCTAATCCTTTCAATAATTTATATACAGATCACGGGGCCGCGCACCCTGTCGCGCCGCGCCGATTCCGCGTGAATTCCTGATGTCAAAGCCCGTGGGTCGGGCGCAGCGGGCCAGTCAACACATGCGAGGGCAAAAACACCGAAGGACCACCCGTGGGGTTTTTCATCTGCGTGACATTCACATGCAGATGCCCGTAAGAGCGCACGGTGCCGCCGTCCTCGATCACCATGCGATAGGCGGTCAGGTTGTGAACCCCCGCGCCCAGCGTCAGGGTCGCGTTCTTTTCCACCCTGATTTCGGTGAACAGCCAGACAGCCACCTGAAAATCGACAAAAAACTGTTCGACCACGGGTTTGAATTCCCACACCGATTGGGCATCGCCATGCACCAGCTCGCGTGCGGCGGCGCGGATGGTTTCCTTTTCGATTGAACTGAGCGCCAGTTCGGGCTGTTTGTGCAGATCGGCCTTTTCCAGTTTCGCCAGCTTTTCCAACAGCATGTCGGGGCGCACCCCCGTCAGTTCGGGCAGCGAGAGTTTGGATGCGCCCGCCTTGGATTTGGATTTGGCGGATTTGGTCCGCCGCGCAGCGGCTTTGCCCGTCTTGCCCTTGGGCGTGGCAAGGGCGCGGGCCATGTCCAGCTCCTCTAGCCGGCTAGAGCGCAAGACCCCTGCAAAGGGCGCCACACTGCGTGCCGCCACCGCGTGTTCGGGCGTGCCGATCCATTTGCGCAGGGTGGAAATATCGCGGGTTTGCAGGATCAGCGGTTTGATCGCGCTTTCGCCGGTCATATCCAGCCGCGTCGCCTTGCCGCTTTCGACGACAAGCGTGTCATTGGTGATAATTTTTTCATCCAGATCCAGCCGGGCAAGCCGTTGCTGGAAATCCATCCGGTCTTCGCCGGACAAGTCCTTTAGGGGCATGTCACCCTCCTTTTTCAAAATAATTTTCAACAGGTGAGGACCGAAAAATTCGCGGAAAAATGCGAGGTCCGTTTAAAATGCAAATTGGCCAATAAGCGGTATGGTTGTAGCAGGGATTGCGTGATTCGATAATTTGCGGCTTGGATTAACCTTTGTGACGGCCCTTTTTTAATGGGGTTTTCACGATAGGTCTGGCGTGCGGTTGCAGCGTTTTCACAAAAATCGCGCCCGGCCAAAGACAACTTTGGCGGGTTTTATTCTTTGCCTGTCGGGGCTTGGCGCGATTGCCGCGATGCGGCGTGATTGCCCTAGGGTCAAGTAGGGGCCGGATTGGCCGGTTTTCGCCGATAGGGTGTAAAATGCCCCGCGACCGGATCCGGTGCGGGGCATTTTGGTGCTGTGACAGGGGGGTCAGCTGGCGGGGCGTTTCACCCCGAACACCGCCAGATAGAGCGCAGGCACAAACACCAGCGTGACAATCGTGCCCGCGATGATGCCGCCCATCATGGCATAGGCCATCGGCCCCCAGAATATCTGCCGCGAGATCGGGATCAGCGCCAGACTGGCCGCCGCCGCCGTCAGCAAAATCGGGCGGGCGCGGCTGTCGGATGCGGTGAACACGGCGTTCCATGCATCCATGCCCGCACGGCGCAGGTTTTCGATTTCATGCACCAGAATGATCGAATTGCGGATCAGGATGCCGATCAGCGCCAGCACGCCCAGAATGGCGACAAACCCCAGCGGCGCCCCCGAGGGGATCAGCGCGGCCACCACCCCGATCAGCCCCAGCGGCGCGGCGCAGAACACAACAAACGAACGGCGGAACCCCTGCATCTGCACCATCACCAAAAAGGCCATGATCAGCAGCATCAGCGGCACCACGGCGGCAATGGGCGCCTGACTGTCGGCGCTGGATTCCACCGTGCCGCCAACGCTGACGCGATACCCTGCGGGCAGGGTGTCATTCAGCGCTGCAATCTGGGTCGCCAGATCGTTTACAATGGTATCGGGTTGATCGGCCGTGGTGATCGCCGCCTTAACCGTGATGGTGGGGCGGCGGTTTTCCTGATGGATCAGCGGCTGTTCGGTTTCATAGCGGAACACGGCGATGGAGGACAGCGGGATGGCGGTGCCATCGCCCGCGCCCAGTTGCAGGCTGGACAGGGCCTCGACCGATTGGCGTGCCTCGGCGTCGCCACGGGCCACCACATCGACCAGATAGGTGTCATCGCGCAGTTCAGTCACGGTCAACCCGTCATAGATGGCGGACAGGGCCGATGCGATATCGCTGGAGGTGACGCCAAGCTGGCGCGCCTTGTCCTGCACGATGTCGACGCGCACGACGCGGATCGGTTCGTTCCAGTCCATCACCACATTGGCGGTGCGCACATCGCTGGCCACGGTTGCGGCCAGTTCGCGGGCGTGATCGCGCAGGATGTCGGTTTCCGGCCCGGTGATGCGGTATTGCACGGGGCGGCCCACAGGCGGGCCGATTTCCAGAAGTTTCACCAGCACATCGACGCCGGGATATTGCGTTTTGGCGGCTTGTTGCAATTGGGTGCGCAGCCGGTTACGCGATTCAATGCCCGGTGTCTGGATCACGATCTGGCCGGTGTTCGGCCCCGGTGTCGGCACGTCATATGACAGCAGGAAACGCGGCGCGCCACGCCCGACATAGGACGACCAGAACAGCACATCATCATTGTTTTGCAACAGTTTTTCCATGCGGTCCATGGTGGCCTGCGTATCGGCGATGGATGCGTTTTGTTGCAACGCCACGTCGATCACCAGTTCGGGGCGGTCGGAATTTGGAAAGAATTGTTGTTCGACAAAGCGCATCGAATAGACCGATCCGGCAAAGATCAGCACGGTCGCCAGAATGGTGACCCAGCGAAACCGCATTGCCACGCGCAACACGGCGTGGAACCGGCGGCGGATGAACCCCGGTTCGCCGCTGTGATGTTTCATTTTGGCGGGCAGAAAGGTGACCCCCAGCAGCGGCGCGAACAGCACCGCAACCACCCATGACACCAGCAGCGACACGGCGATCACCACAAACAGCGAAAAGGTGAACTCCCCCGCGGCGGAATCGTTCAACCCGATGGGAATGAACCCCGCCACAGTGACCAAAGTGCCCGACAGCATCGGAAATGCGATGGATGTCCATGCATAAGAGGCCGATTTTTCAAGGCTTTCACCCAGTTCCAACCGCGAAATCATGGTTTCAATCGCGATCATCGCGTCATCCACCAACAGGCCAAGCGCGATGATCAGCGCCCCCAGCGAAATCCGTTGCAGGGTGAAACCGGTGTAATCCATCACCACAAATGTAATGGCCAGCACCAGCGGAATGGTCAGCGCCACCACCAGCCCGGCACGCAGGCCCAGACTGACAAAGGACACCGCCAGCACGATCAGCACCGCCTCGATCAGGGCCTGAATGAAATGGCCCACGGCCTCGTCCACCACATGGGGTTGGTCGGCGACCTGATGCAGGGTGATGCCGATGGGCAGGTTGGCGGCGGCGGCGTCCATGACTTTGGCCAATGCTTCGCCATAGGTGACGATATTGGCGCCCTGACGCATGCCCACGGCCAGCCCGATGGCAGGCGCCCCGTTATAGCGGAACAATTCCGACGGCGGGTCGATATAGCCCCGGCTGACGGTGGCGACATCGGTCAGGCGGAAAAACCGCCCGTCGACGCGCAGGTTCACGTCTGTCAGGCTTTGCGCGCCGGAAAACTGCCCGCCGACCCGCACCATCATGCGTTCGGGACCGGCGTCCAGCACGCCCGAGGGCAGGATGGCGTTTTGTGCCGCCAGCGTGGCCTGCACCGATTGCTGGTTCAGCCCCAGCGCCGCCAGCCGTTCGGTGGAGAATTCCAGATATATCACCTCTTCGCGGGTGCCGTAGATTTCGACCTTGCCCGCGTCATCCAGCGCCTGCACATCGCGGCGCACATCTTCGACGAAATCGCGCATTTCGCGGGGGGTAAAGCCGTCGGATGTAAAGGCATAGATATTGCCAAACACATCGCCAAAGCTGTCGTTGAACTGGAATCCGGCGAATTCCTGCGGGAAATCGCCACGAATATCGCCCATCATGTTGCGCACTTCCTGCCAGATGCGGGGCAGTTGGTCGGCCTTGGTATTGGCCAGCAGGTCGATATAGACGATGGTCTGGCCCGGGCGGGTGACCGAACGGGTTTTGTCCAGCTCGTCCAGATCCTCCAGCTTGCGTTCGATCCGGTCGGTGACCTGATCCAGCGTTTCGGTGACCGAGGCACCGGGCAGCGAGGCCGAAACGATCATGGTTTTGATCGCGAAATTGGGGTCTTCCTCGCGGCCGATATTGGTATAGGCCAGCGCACCAGCCAGCAGGCTGACCACCATCAGGAACCAGACAAAAGAGCGGTGTTTCAGCGCCCAGTCGGACATGTTGAACGATTTCATTGCGGGATCCTTGTGCCGACGATCTGGCCCTGAGTGACCGAATTCACGCCTTTGGTCAGGATTTCATCCCCGACGGAAATACCAGTAAGGACAAGCACATAACCATGGGCCTGCCCGCCGATTTGCACCTGTTGGCGGTGCAGCGCGCGGGTCGCGGGATCAATGCGCCAGACTGCGGGCGGCGCGGCGTTCGCGATCACGGCGGAATGGGGCAGGATGGTCACGGCCTGACTGGCCGCAGACAGGCGGGCGGTGACCAAGGCCCCCAAGCGGAAGCTGGCAGGCGCATCATCGGCCAGCGTCAGATGCACGCTGCGGGTGCGGGTGGCGCGGGTGGCCACGGCATCCACCGATGTCAGGCGCGCACGGGCGGTGATGGCGTTGTTTGCCTCTAGTTCGATGTTGAAATCGGTGCCGATGGCAAGGGCGGCCACGTCTTCTTCGGTCAGGTCCAGCAGCACCTCGCGGGCATCAATCGCGGCCAGTTTGACCAGCGGTTCACCCGCCGAAAGGGTGGCGCCTGCTTCGGCGTAGACTGCGGTGATCACCCCGTCCTGCGGGGCGGTCAGGGCGGCGTGGTCGCGCCCGTCCTGTGCTTGCGCCAGCGTGGCTTCGGCCTGTTCCAGTTGGGCCTGCGCCGCGGCCAGCCGGTTGCGTGCGCTTTCGGCCGAGGCGGTGGAATCGACCCCGCGTTCGACCAGTTGCATGGTGCGGTCGCGGGCATCCTGTGCGGTTTTCCACTGGGCGCGGGCAATGTCGACGCCAGCGCGGGCGGCGCGCAGGCTGGTGTCCAGATCGGCGGGGTCCTGCATGGCCAGCACATCGCCCTTTTCCACACGGTCCCCGACACGCACCCGCCGTTCGGCCACGGTGCCGATACGGGCAAAGCCAAGGTCGATTTCACGCGGCGCAGCCACGGTGCCGACCCAGCCCAGCGTCAGGTTGGATTGCAGCGATACCATTTCCGACACCACGCGGCGCGGCGCGGCGGGGGTGATTTCGCCATCGGGCGTTTTAGCGGAGTCCGCATGGGCGGGCAGGGCCATGATCAGCGCCAGCGCGCAGGCGGCAAAGGGGCGGGCGCGCCGCGGGCCTGATCCTGGACCTGAGCGTAGGTATATTGGGGGTAGGGTCATTGTGTTTCCTCCGCCACGTCGACAACGCGGCCTTCGAACAGAAATTGGGTGCCAAGGCGCACGACCTGTTCACCGGGGTCCACACCGCCGGACAGGATCACCTGACCCGAGGCATAGCGCAGCACCGTAATCGGGCGCAGATGCACCGCGCCGCTGTCACGGTCCCGCACCCAGACGGCAGGACCGGCGGCATTGGCGGTCATGGCGGACCAGGGCAGCGATACGCGGGCATCAGAGGCCTGTTCGACCGTGCCACGCACCGCGTCGCCGTAACCCAGACCCTTGATCGGGCTGTCTAATGTGACTGTTACCTCGACCGTGCCGCGGGTGGCATTCACCAGCGGGGAAATATCGCGCAGGGTGCCAGTGACGATCTGGTCGGGCCGCTCCAGTGGTGAAATCCTGATTTGCCCCTTGGGCGCGCCGGTGGTCAGGGCGACCTCTGGCACCTCGAAGCGGGCATCGAAACGGTCCCCCAGTGCCAGTTCCAGCACGGGTTGCGCCGCGCCGACAACCTGACCCGGTTCGGTGTTGCGTGCGGTCACGGTGGCATCGGCGGGGGCCAGCAATTGCGTATCGGCCAGCGCATCGCGGGTGCGGTCCAGTTCGGCCTGTGCCTGAGCGGCGGTGGCGGTGGCGGCCAGCAGGGTATCGGCGGCGGTGTCGCGGGCGCTGCGTGTGGTGGCACCGCGTTCAAACAGGGCCGCCTGTCGTTCGCTGTCTTCACGGGCGCGGGTCAGGCTGGCGGTGGCGGTGGCCATTCCTGCCTGTGCGGCGCGCAGGGCCTGTTCCTGTTGCACATGTTCGATGCGGGCCAGCGGTGCGCCCTTGGTGACGCGGTCGCCTTCGTCCACCATGACCTCGGCCACGCGGCCCCCTGTGGGGAATGCGATGGTCAGGGATTCATAGGCGACCAGTTCGCCGGTCAGCGACATTCGGTGGGTCACGGCGCGGGATTCGGCAGTGACGGTGGATACCAGAATGGTTTCCTGCGCCAGAAGTGGCGGTGCCAAGCCCATGAAGCAAAGGGATAACATCAAGGTGCGCAGCGTGGATACGGGCATGTGACGGGTCCTGTTATCGAACTAGACTGATCAGTTCAGTTTTCGAGGAGTAGAAGCAATGATTGATCTGGGCAAGCGTGAAATTTGCACAGCCCATGTGGGTTTATCTGCAAACCCTTCACAAAAGGTAGCGGTGAAGGCAGTCTGTGATGCAACGGTCCCTGTCAGAATAGCACGAGGTTTCGCCATGTTTCGCAGATATATTGCCACTTTGGCCATGATCGCCTGCGCCGGATCATCCATGGCGCAACAGGCCGCAGATGCGGTGGCCCCCGAAGGCGCAACAATGGTGCAGGGCGCGGCCGCTGGCATCAGTGAACAGGCGACTGCCGCCCAAACCACCAAAGCCGCAGGGCAATCGGTGCGCGCGCAGGACTGGATGGTGGTGGCTGCCCACCCGCTGGCGGCAGAGGCGGGCGCAAAACTGCTGCGCGGTGGCGGCAGCGCGGCGGATGCCATGGTGGCGGTGCAGGCGGTGCTGGGGCTGGTCGAGCCGCAAAGCTCGGGCCTGGGCGGGGGGGCGTTTCTGGTCTGGTATGATGCGGCCAGCGGTGAATTGACCACGCTGGACGGGCGCGAAACCGCACCACTGGCGGTGACGCCTGCGCTGTTTCTGGACGCGGAGGGCCAGCCGTTGAAGTTTTTCGACGCGGTTGTGGGTGGGTTATCCGTCGGCACGCCGGGCACGCCCAAGCTGTTGGAACAGGCGCATCGCCGTTGGGGCCGCCGCCCCTGGGCGGGGCTGTTCAATGATGCGATTACACTGGCGGATCAGGGGTTTGCCGTGTCGCCACGCATGGCGGGGGCGGTGGCCGCAGATGCGGCGCGGCTGGCGCTGCATCCCGAAACGGCGGATTATTTCCTGCCCGACGGGGTGGCGGTGCAGGCGGGGCAGCTGCTGCGCAATGCCGGTTATGCCGACACCCTGCGCGCCATCGCGGCAGGCGGGGCGGATGCGTTTTACACCGGCGCGATTGCGGCGGATATGGTGCGAACCGTGCAGAGCGCGCCGCGTGCGGGCAGGTTGTCGATGAGCGATCTGGCGCTGTATGACGTGGTGGAACGTGCGCCGGTTTGCGTGACCTACCGCGCCCATGAGGTCTGCGGCATGGGGCCGCCATCATCCGGTGCGCTGACGGTCGGGCAGACCCTTGGCATGTTACAGCATTTCGATCTGGCCGGCATGGGGGTGACGGATGCAATGGCATGGCGGCTGATCGGTGATGCCTCGCGTTTGGCATTTGCCGATCGTGGCCGTTATATGGCGGATGCCGATTTCGTGCCGATGCCGACCAAGGGGTTGATCGCGCCCGGGTATCTGGCGCAGCGGGCGGATCTGCTGCGCGTTGGCCCGTTGCAGGATGCCGCGCCGGGTGCGCCGGAATGGGACCATGCGCAGATTTGGGGGGATGATCGGTCGATCGAGCTGCCCTCGACCAGCCACATCTCGATCGTGGATCGCTATGGCAATGCGCTGTCGATGACCACGACGATTGAAAACGGGTTCGGGTCGCGCCTGTTTGTGCGCGGGTTTTTGTTAAACAACGAACTGACCGATTTCAGTTTCGCCACGCATAGGGACGGCGCGGTGATCGCCAATGCGGTGGCACCGGGCAAGCGGCCGCGGTCATCCATGGCGCCGACCATTGTGATGCAGGGTGGCAAGCCGGTGCTGGTGCTGGGCTCGCCCGGTGGCAGCCGGATCATCGGCTATGTGACGCAGGCGGTGATCAACGCGCTGGATTGGGGGATGGACCCGCAGGCGGCAGTATCGGCGCGGCATCTGGTGAACCGGTTCGGCACCATGGATATTGAGGCTGGGGACATTGAGGCTGGGAATATAGAAGGGGGGCAGGATGCGCTGGCCGACAGCCTGTCGGACATGGGGGTGAAAACCAACCTGCGCGAACTGAATTCCGGCCTGCATATGATTGCGATCACGCCTGACGGCTTGCTGGGCGGGGCCGATCCACGGCGCGAGGGCATCGCGCTGGGGCAGTGAAATGGGGCGGGCGTTTGTGATTCGCTGTGGCGGTGGCTGCGACTGCGCCGCGCATTCGCGCTATGGCTGCGTTAGCCCTTGATTTCACGGGGGTTTCCGCGGACCAAGGGCGGGTTTCCAACCAGTGTTGGTTGGCGCGTTGCCTGTGATTTGGGCGCTTGCGTCATGGCTGCCTATTGTTTGCGCACAAACTGCTTTCGCGATGCGCCGCGCCGCACTAAGCTGGTGCAAGGGCGCGATTGCATAGAATGATCTGCCCCTAGGATCATTGTCCAAATGGTCAAAATTTAACCGCAGGGGGTTCATTATGTCTCAGAAATCGAAAATGACGGGTCTGTCACGCCGTCAACTGTTGTCCGGTGCCGCAGGTCTGGCGATTTTGGCGGGCACCGGCCTGCCTATGGGCGCGCGCGCTGCCGAGCCGCTGAAGGTGGCGGGCATCTATACCGTTCCGGTCGAACAGCAATGGGTCAGCCGCATCCACAAGGCCGCCGTCACCGCACAGGAACGCGGCGATATCGCCTATACCTATTCGGAAAACACCGCCAATACAGATTACGCCCGCGTCATGCGTGAATATGCCGAACAGGGCTATCAGCTGATCATAGGCGAGATTTTCGGCGCCGAAGCCGAAGCCCGCGAAGTGGCCGCCGAATACCCCGATGTGGCATTCCTGATGGGGTCCAGTTTCAAAGAAGATGCGGCCCTGCCCAATATGGCGGTGTTTGACAACTATGTGCAGGACGCATCCTATTTGTCGGGCATCATCGCGGGGGCCATGACCAAATCGGGCAATATCGGCATGGTCGGCGGCTTTCCCATCCCCGAGGTCAACCGCCTGATGCACGCATTCATGGCGGGCGCGGCTGAAATGAACCCGGATATCAAATTCCAGGTCAGCTTTATCGGGTCGTGGTTTGACCCGCCCAAGGCCAAGGAAACCGCATTTGCCATGATCGAAAACGGCGCGGATATTCTGTATGCGGAACGGTTTGGCGTGTCGGATGCGGCCAAGGAAAAGGGTATTCTGGCGATCGGCAATGTGATCGACACGCAGGCGGAATATCCCGAAACGGTCGTTGCCTCGGCGATCTGGCATTTTGAACCGACGCTGGACGCGGCCATTGCTGCGGTCAAGGCGGGGGAATTCAAGGCGGCGGATTACGGCATCTATTCCTTTATGAAAGAGGGCGGCTCATCGCTGGCCCCCTATGGCACATTCGAGGGCAAGATCCCCGAAGCGGCGCTGAAACTGGTCGAGGAACGCACCGCTGCGATCAAATCGGGCGATTTCACCGTCACGATCAACGACGAAGAGCCGAAGTCGAACTGATGCAGGGCGCAGAACCGGCGCAAACCGTTCTGCGCCTTGATAAAATCACCAAGCGTTTCGGCGCGCTGACCGCGAATGACGCGGTCAGTTTCGATTTGAAAAAGGGCGAGGTGATCGCCCTGCTGGGTGAAAACGGCGCGGGTAAAACCACGCTGATGAACATCCTGTTTGGTCAATACACGGCGGATGCGGGGCAGGTTGAATTGTTCGGCCAGCCCCTGCCGCCGGGCAACCCGCGCGCCGCGCTGGATGGCGGCGTGGGCATGGTGCATCAGCATTTCACGCTGGCCGACAATATGACCGTCTGGGAAAATATCGTGCTGGGCACGCAGGGGCTGTGGCAGGGGCGGCTGGACCGTGCCGCGGCGCGGGCGCGCATTACCGATTTGTCGGAACGGTTCCATTTGGCGGTCGATGTGGATGCCAAGGTGGGGCGGCTGACCGTGGGCGAACGCCAGCGGGTCGAAATATTAAAGGCTCTATATCGCGAAGCCCGCATCCTGATTCTGGATGAACCCACCGCCGTTCTGACCCCGCAAGAGGCCGACGATCTGTTTGCCACCCTGCGTCAGGCGGTGGCGGCGGGGCTGTCGGTGATTTTCATTTCGCACAAACTGCACGAGGTGATGGCGATTTCACACCGTGTGGTGATCCTGCGCCACGGGCGGCTGGTGGCCGAGCGGCTGATTGGTGACACCAACCCGCAGGAACTGGCCGCGCTGATGGTCGGGGCCGAGGTGTCAGCACCGGATGTGGCATTAGCTACACCCGGCAAGGTGTTGATGGCGCTGGATAATGTATCCAGCCCTGATCAGGGTGCCGCGCCGGGTCTGGATGGTGTGACGCTGGCCTTGCGCGCCGGGCAGATCACCGGATTGGCGGGCGTATCAGGCAATGGTCAGGCGGCGCTGTCGGACCTGATCGGCGGGCTGATCACGCCCGCATCGGGGGAATTCACCCTGCACGATGCTGCACCGCCCGCGTGGTCGCCGCGTGCGGCGGTGGCGGGCGGTGTGGCCCGCATCCCCGAAGACCGGCACAAAACCGGCACCATCGCCGATTTCGACCTGACCGAAAACGCCATTCTGGAACAGTATAACAGCCCCGCCTTTGCCCGTCGTGGCTGGATGAACTGGCCCGCTGCGCGGCGGTTCACGCAGGGGATTATTGAACGCTATGATGTGCGCTGTCCGGGGCCATCGACGCGCATCCGCCTGTTGTCGGGGGGCAATATGCAAAAATTGATCCTTGGCCGCGTGTTAGAGGGCGCGCCCGATATCATTCTGGCCAACCAACCCGTGCGCGGGCTGGACATTGGTGCGGTAAATTACGTGCATTCCCAATTGCTTGCAGCGCGGGATCGTGGCGCGGCGGTTCTGTTGATATCCGAGGATCTGGACGAGGTGATGCGATTGTCGGACGTCATTCATGTGATTTCAGAGGGGCGGTTAAGCCCCGGTTTCGACCGTGGCACGATGCAGCCCGCCGAACTGGGGCAATGGATGGCCGGACATGGGTTTGAAGGGGCAGAACATGCGTCTTGAACCCCTGGCCAACCCCACATTGCTGCGCCGCACAGCGCCCCCCGTTCTGGCGCTGGTGATGACGGTGGTCATTGCATCGACGCTGGCCATGGTGGCGGGCGGCGATCCCATGGCGGTGCTGGGCCTGATCCTGCAAGGCGCGGCAGGGTCGAAATTTGCCCTGTTGGAAACGCTGAACCGTGCGACGCCGCTGATTTTCACCGGATTGGCCGTGGCCGTGGCGTTTCGCGCCAAGCTGTGGAACATCGGCGCAGAGGCGCAATTATACGCGGGCGCGGTCATGACCGTGGTGCTGGGCACGGGCGCGTTGCAATGGCCCGCCTTTGCGCTGATCCCGACGCTGGCGGTGCTGTCTATGCTGGCGGGGGCATTGGTTTTGCTGATCCCCGCATTGCTGAAAACCCGATTGGGCGTGGACGAGGTGGTGACCACCCTGCTGTTCAATTTCATATTTTTGCTGTTTGTTTCCATGCTATTAGAAGGCCCGCTGAAAGACCCGATGGGCATGGGCTGGCCCAAATCCGCCCGCCTGATCCCCGAGGCGCGACTGCCGCGCATCATCGACGGGCTGCGCCTGCATTGGGGGTTCGGGCTGGCGCTGATTTCGGCGCTGATCGTCTGGTTGATACAGGCACGCAGCACGCTGGGGTATGAAATGCGCGCCGTTGGCCTGAACGCCGAGGCGGCGCGGTTCGCTGGCATCCCCGTCACCCGCGTTATCCTGAAAACCGCGCTGCTGTCGGGCGGTTTGGCGGCGCTGGCCGGATTTTCCGAGGTGTCGGGATTGAAGGGCAGCCTGACGCTCGATCTGAGTCCCGATTTCGGTTACACGGGCATCATCGTGGCCATGCTGGCGCTGCTGCATCCGATGGGCGTGGTGGTGGCCGCGATTTTTGTGGCGGGCATATTTGTGGGCGCGGATTCCATGTCGCGCGCAATTGGTGTGCCCAGCTATCTGGCCGATATCATGCTGGCCACGGCATTGCTGTTGATGGTGCTGGCGATCCTGTTCACCCGCTTTCGCGTCAAAAGGGATTAAGCCATGGAATTGCTGGATATTTTCCTGACGACCAGCTTTTGGGCCGCGGCGATCCGCATCGCCAGCCCGTTGATACTGGCCACCATGGGAGAGCTGATCTGCGAACGTGCAGGGGTGCTGAACCTGGGGATCGAAGGCATCATGGTTGCGGGCGCATTCGCGGGCTGGTTTGCGGTATATGCGGGCCTGCCGTTGTGGGGCGGGGTGGCCGTGGCGATGGGTGTGGGCATGTGTTTCGGGCTGGTGCATTCGGTGCTGTCGGTGCCCTTTGGCCTGTCGCAGCATGTGGTCGGTTTGGGGGTGACCTTGCTGGCGACCTCGGCCACATATTTCGCCTATCGCGTGGCATTGCCCGAGGTGACAACGCCCCCCAAGATCACCGCATTCCAGCCGCTGGAAATTCCGGTCCTTTCGGATATCCCGTTGATCGGGCAGGCGTTTTTCGCGCAGACCGCGCTGACCTATCTGGCCTTTGCATCCGTTTTGGTGGTGGCTGTGGTGCTGTATCGCACGCCCATGGGGCTGGCGCTGCGGGCGGCGGGGGAAAACCCCGCAGCGGTGGCAGCGCAGGGGCTGTCGGTGACGGCGATCCGCATGGGCGCGGTGATTGTGGGCAGTGGCATCATGGCCGTGGGCGGCGCATTCTTGACCATGTCGGCGTTTGATTCATTCTTTTTTGACATGGTGAACGGGCGCGGCTGGATCTGCATCGCATTGGTTGTTTTCGGGGCGTGGAAACCGGGCAAGGCGATGCTGGGCGCGGTGCTGTTTGCGGGGTTCGATGCCTTTCAAATCCGGTTGCAGCAAACACCCTTGGGGGCCGATCTGCCCTATCAGATATTTCTGATGATGCCCTATATCCTGTCCATTCTGGCGCTGGTGGTGATGTCGCGCCGCGCCGAGGTTCCGGCGGCCCTGATGGTGCCGTTCAACAAGGGGGAACGCTGATGTTTGATCTGGTGGTAAAGGGCGGGCGTTTGCCCGATGGGCAGGTGGCCGATATCGGCATCGCGGGCGGTAAGATCACCGCGATTGCGGCTGGATTGGACCTTAGCAATGTCGGTCAAACCATTGATGCCACTGGTGATTTGGTCGCGCCGCCCTTTGTTGATCCGCATTTTCATCTGGACGCGACGCTAAGTTACGGCACCCCGCGCATCAACGAATCCGGCACCCTGCTAGAGGGGATCGGGCTGTGGGGCGAGCTGAAACAGGTGGTGACGCAGGATGAAATGGTCGCCCGTGCGCTGGAATATTGCGACTGGGCGGTCAGCATGGGCCTGCTGGCGATCCGCAGCCATGTGGATACCTGCGACGACCGGCTTCTGGGGGTCGAAGCCATGCTAGAGGTGCGCGAAAAGGTCAAGGATTACATTGACTTGCAGCTGGTCGCCTTTCCGCAAGACGGGTTTTACCGTGATCCCACGGCGCGGGCCAACACCCTGCGCGCATTGGATATGGGTGTGGAGGTTGTGGGTGGAATCCCGCATTTTGAACGGAGCATGCAGGCGGGTGCGGATTCGGTGCGCGAGCTGTGCGAAATCGCCGCCAAGCGCGGGTTGATGGTCGATATGCATTGCGATGAAACCGACGATCCGAACAGCCGCCATATTGAAACGCTGGCGGCCGAAACGGTCCGGTTGGGATTGCAGGGCCGCGTTGCCGGATCGCATTTGACCTCCATGCATTCGATGGACAATTACTACGTGTCCAAACTGCTGCCCCTGATGGCCGAGGCGAAATTAAGTGCGATCCCCAACCCCTTGATAAATATCGTTTTACAGGGGCGTCACGATACGTTCCCGAAACGGCGCGGGCTGACGCGGGTCAAGGAAATGCAGGCGATGGGCATCCCCGTGGGTTGGGGGCAGGATTGCGTGCTGGACCCGTGGTATTCGCTGGGCACCGCCGATATGCTGGATGTGGCATTCATGGGGATGCATGTGGCGCAGATGACCTCACCGGCCGAGATGGCGCAGTGTTTCAAAATGGTGACCGAGGTCAACGCGGGCATCATGGGGTTGGATGATTACGGGCTAGCCGTGGGGAAAACCGCATCCCTTGTGGTGCTGGACGCAGGCAACCCGATCGAGGCGCTGCGCCTGCGCCCCGCGCGGCTGGCCGTGATCGCCAAGGGCAAGCTGGTCAGCCAGACCCCGCGTGGCGATGCGCGCCTGATGCTGAACGGACGCCCCGACCAGATCAGGCGGCGGCACCCCGCGTTTTCCTGATTGCAATCAGGGCATCACCCCAACTGAGCCAATAGGGTAAGCGACTGTTTTTGCGCCTTTTCTGCGGCCTGTTCGCGCACCGGCCCGTAACCGCGAATGCCCTGCGGCAGGGCCAACAGGCTGGCGCAGGTTTGGGCTGTTTCATCGCTGAACCCTGCTGCTACGTGGTCCAGAATCGTGTCAAACCAAACCAGCAGGGCGCGGTCCAGCCTGCGATCCGCAGTGCGTGCGAACGGGTCAAACCATGTGCCGCGCAGGGGTTTCAGCCGTGCCAACTGGCGCAAGACCGGGCGCATCCATGGGCCGAAACGGCGTTTGTTGGGGCGGCCTTGGGCATCTTTACCGGATGGTAACATCGGCGGGGCAAGGTGGTGGTGAATTTTGAAATCTCCCTGAAACTGCTGGTTCAGGGATGCGGTGAATGCAGGGTCGTGGTGCAGGCGCGCGACCTCGTATTCGTCCTTATACGCCATCAGGCGGAACAGGGATTTCGCGGCGGTGACCTGCATCGCATCGGGCAGATGCGCCAGTTGCGACATGCGATTGCGATAGCGTGTGGCATAGGCCGCATTTTGATACCCGGTCAGGAAATCGGCGCGGTGGGCGATCAGATCGGCCAGTGTTTGCTGACCAGCCAGTGTTTGCGGTGCTGTCACGGGGGCGGGCGTGGTCAGGGCATCGGGGGAATGGGCCATGATACGCCCCATATCAAAGGCGCGTGTA
The DNA here is from genome assembly GCA_050633465.1 of Paracoccaceae bacterium. Classification (GTDB taxonomy): domain Bacteria; phylum Pseudomonadota; class Alphaproteobacteria; order Rhodobacterales; family Rhodobacteraceae; genus UBA3069. Next base: position 118,912 of record JBOEGO010000027.1, read on the forward strand.
TTGGCGGGGATCGCCACGCCATTCAACAGGATCGCTTGTTTCAACGCGGCGTCCGACACGGGGATCAGCCCCTTTTGCCATGCAAACCCCAGCATCATCACATTGGCAAACACCGAATCCCCCAACAGTTTTTCCGCCAGCGCATTGGCATCAAGCGGCGACAGGTTGCCCGCCCCGATGGCCGCTGCAATCGCACCGACCCGGGTATCAATGCGCAAATCGGCATCGCGATTCAGCACCAGATCACCCGTAGGCATGGCGGCGGTGTTCAGCACCATGCGGGTGCCGTGGTGATAATGCGCCGAGGCCTTGGGCGCGGAGGACACCACCACATCGCAGCCAATCACCGCATCGGCCGCGCCGCGATCAATGCGCACCTGGTTCAGGGAGTCGGGCGCATCGGCCAGCCGGATATAGGACAGCACCGTGCCGAATTTCTGCGCGAAACCTGTGAAATCCAGCACCGATGATCCGCGACCTTCGATATGGGCGGCCATGGTGATCAGCGCGCCGACGGTGACCACGCCGGTGCCGCCAACGCCCGTGACCAGCAAATCAAACGGTTTTGCCAGATCGGGCAGGTCGGGCGCGGGCAGCGTGGCCAACAGCGGCGCAAGGTCAATGTCGGCCCCGCCGGATTTGCGCCGTTCACCGCCCGTGACGGTGACAAAGCTGGGGCAAAATCCGTTGAGGCAGGAAAAATCCTTGTTACAGGAGGATTGGTTGATCTGGCGTTTGCGGCCGAATTCGGTTTCCAGCGGTTCGACCGACAGGCAGTTGGACGCGGTCGAACAATCGCCGCAACCTTCGCAGACCAGCGGGTTGATCACGGCAAAGGCATCGGGTGTGTCCAGCGTTCCGCGTTTGCGGCGGCGGCGTTTTTCGGTGGCGCAGGTCTGTTCGTAAATCAGGACCGACACGCCGGTGCTATCGCGCAATTCGCGCTGCACGCCGTCCAGTTCGCTGCGGTCATGAAATGTGGTGCCAGCGGGGAAATCGGCGCGTTTGAATTTGGCGATATCGTCAGACACCAGCGCGATGCGGCTGACGCCCTCGGCGCGGCTGGATTGGGCGATGGCGGCAACCGAAACCGGGCCGTCTACGGGTTGGCCGCCGGTCATGGCGACCGCATCGTTATACAGGATTTTATAGGTGATATTGGCCTGTGCGGCGACCGCCTGACGGATGGCGAGCGCGCCGGAATGATACCATGTTCCCTCGCCAAGGTTCTGGAATATATGCTTTTTCCCGTTAAACAGGGATGATGCCGCCCATGGCACCCCTTCGCCGCCCATCTGGGCGAAACCGTCGGTGTCGCGGTCCATCCAACTGGCCATGACGTGGCAGCCGATGCCTGCGGCGGCGCTGGACCCTTGGGGCAGGCGGGTCGATGTGTTGTGCGGGCAACCCGAGCAGAAATAGGGCGTGCGGGTTGCGCCCGTGACGTTCAATATCGGGGGATCACCGGCCAGGGCTGCGGCGCGGGCGGGCAGGTTTTCATCTGGGAAAATCGCGTGCAGGCGTTGCGCAATCAGCGGGGCCAGTTGGCGCGGTGACAATTCGCCCGTCCATGGCACCAGTTCGCGGCTTGCAGTTTCATCGGTTTTGCCGACCATGCGGGCCGGTTTGCTGCCCGGCCAGTCATAGAAATATTCCTTGAACTGGGATTCGATGATGCCGCGCTTTTCTTCGATCACCATGACCTCGGCTTTGCCTTTGACGAATGCCAGCGCGTCGCGGCGTGCCAGTGGCCAGACCATTCCGACCTTGTAAATATCAATGCCAAGGGCACGGCAACGTGGTTCGTCCAGCCCCAACAGGCGCAGGGATTCCAGCAGGTCCAGATGGCCCTTTCCGGTGCTGACGAACCCGTATTTCGCATCGGGCAGGTCGTAAATCGCGTGGTCAATCGGGTTGGCCTGAACAAAGGCTTCGACGGCGCGCAGTTTATGTTTCAGGCGGATTTCAATGTCGGGCGAGGGGCCGTCGCCCCGCCGGATGTGCAAACCGCCTGCGGGCAGGTCAATATCGGGGAGGGTGAATTTCCGGTCCGCGGGCAGGGTGATGGAACGGGCGGATTCCACGGTTTCCGATATCGCCTTGAACCCGACCCAGGTTCCGGAAAATCGTGACAAAGCAATACCATATTCGCCATAGCTAAGGTATTCATCAATGGATGCAGGGTTCAACACAGGCATGAACCACGCCAGAAACGCGGCGTCGGATTGGTGCGGCATCGACGAGGAAACGCAGCCGTGATCATCGCCCGCGACCACCAGAACGCCGCCCTTTTTTGAACTGCCGTAGGCGTTGCCATGTTTCAACGCATCACCCGAACGATCCACCCCCGGCCCCTTGCCATACCACATGGAAAACACGCCCTCGGCCCCGGCCTGCGGGTCCAGCGGCACCTGCTGCGCGCCAAGGACGGCGGTGGCGCCCAGATCCTCGTTCACGGCGGGGAGGAATTTGATGCGGTTTTCATCCAGCAATCCGCATTGGTTCCACAGTTCCAGATCCAGCCCGCCAAGGGGCGAGCCGCGATAACCCGATACGAATCCGGCGGTGTTCAGCCCTGCGGCGCGGTCGCGGCGGGCCTGATCCAGCATGATGCGCACCAGCGCCTGTGTGCCGGTCAGAAACACGCGGCCCTTTGTCTGGCTGTAGCGGTCTGACAATTGGTAGCTGGTGAAATTCGGGGCTGGCTCTGACATGTTATCCTCCTGCTGGCGCTGTGACAGGATAGAGGGCGAAGGGTGGTTTTCTGTGCCGTATTTTTTGAGTATTCATAGAGCAATGAAATGAAATGTCGGAATTTGGCATGATTGTGAAATGAGGTTTCGGGATGCAACTGGACAGTAAGGATCGCGCGTTGCTGGCGTTGATCGAGCAGAATTGCCGTTTGTCGAATGCGGAAATGGCGGAAAAACTGGGCATGTCGACCAGCGCCTGCTGGCGCCGGATCAAGGCATTCGAGGAGGGCGGGATCATTCAGCGATACGGTGCGGTGTTGGATCGCGCCGCCATGGGGATGCAGTTTCATGCCATTGTGCATGTGCAATTGCATCGCCACGAGGCCGTGCAGGGGCAGGAGTTCAACCGCGCTGTGCGCCTGCGCGATGAGGTGCGCGATTGCTATGCCACCACCGGCGAGGCCGATTATCACCTGCGGGTTTTATGCCCCGATCTGGATGCTTATAACCGGTTTCTGGATGAATTCCTGTTTCGCAGCCCGGCGGTGCGATCCGCCCAGACCAATGTGATTTTGCGCGATATCAAAGGGTGAGGGGCGGGTTTTCCTGACCCTGCGGGCCATAGACGCAATTGTTAATTTACGCTAGGGTATGTGCCAAGGGGGCGCCGGTATTTTGGCGGGCCTTGCATTTTTTCAGGCGCGGTTTTGCGCAAATTTATTTCAGCCACTGCCCCGGTTTTTAAGGGGCGGGAAAGGATTTCTGATGAAGATCGCCGTTTTCGGGCTGGGCTATGTTGGCCTGTCCAACGCAGTTTTACTGGCACAACATAACGAGGTGCGCGCGGTGGATTTATCGGCGCAGCGGGTGGGGTTGGTCAATGCCCGCATCAGCCCGATTGTAGATGCCGAACTGTCGCATTACCTGACCAAGGCACCGCTGAATCTGCGCGCCACGCAGGATGCGGCGGCGGCCTGTGACGGGGTGGATTACGCGATTGTTGCCACGCCCACGGATTACGACCCTGAAACCGACAGTTTCGATACCTCGTCAGTCGAGGCGGTGATTGCGCAGGTTTTATTGCTGGCCCCGCAGGCGACGATTGTGGTGAAATCAACCATCCCCGTGGGGTTTATCGCCCGTATCCGCGCGGAATCCGGCTGTGATAACATATTGTTTTCGCCTGAATTCCTGCGCGAGGGGCGGGCATTGCAGGACAATCTGTATCCCAGCCGGATCGTGGTGGGCGACACCGGTGCCGCAGCCCGCAGGTTCGCGGATTTGATGGTGCAGGGGGCATTGGCCAATAATGTGCCGGTGCAATTGTGCGGCGCAAGCGAGGCAGAGGCGATCAAGCTGTTCGCCAACACATATCTGGCGATGCGCGTGGCCTATTTTAACGAATTGGACAGCTATGCCATGTCACATGGCATGGACAGCCGTCAGATCATTGATGGTGTCTGTCTGGATCCGCGGGTCGGGGCGGGGTATAATAACCCGTCGTTCGGGTATGGCGGTTATTGCCTGCCCAAGGACACGCGGCAATTGCTGGCCAATTATGCCGAGGTGCCGCAAAACCTGATCCGCGCCATTGTCGATGCCAACCGCACCCGCAAGGATGTGATCGCCGATGCCATTCTGGCGCAAAATCCGCGCCGTGTGGGCATTTTCCGGCTGGTGATGAAGGCGGGATCGGATAACTTCAGGCAAAGTTCGATTCAGGGGATCATGAAGCGGATCAAGGCACGCGGGGTCGAGGTGGTGGTTTATGAACCCAGCCTTGATAAGGCAGAGTTCTTTCATTCGCCGGTGATCCGTGATTTGGACCGGTTCAAGGCGGGGGCGGATGTGATCATCGCCAACCGCATGGCAGATGAATTGGCGGATGTGCGCGACAAGGTGTTCACGCGTGATCTGTTCGGGGCGGATTAAGTGCATCCAGCCCCGCGATAGGGGCAGGATATGACAGAAAAAACGGCATTGGTGACGGGCGCAGCGGGGTTTATCGGCGCGGCTGTGACAGAACGCCTGCTGGCCGAGGGTTGGCGCGTGATCGGTGTGGATGCCATGACCGATTACTATGATGTGGCGTTGAAACAGGCACGCGAGGCGCGGCTGGCTGGCAATTACCGTTCGGTTCATGCGCGGGTCGAAGATGCCGGATTGCTGATGGATCTGTTTGCGCAGGAACGCCCCGACGTGGTGATCCATTTGGCGGCGCAGGCTGGCGTGCGTTATTCGATCGAGGCTCCGCGCAGCTATCTGGACAGCAACATCACCGGCACGTTCGAATTGTTAGAGGCGGCGCGGGCCTACCCTCCGGCGCATATGTTGCTGGCCTCTACCTCGTCGGCCTATGGCGCGAATACCGAAATGCCATATGCCGAAACGATGAAGGCCGATCACCAGATGTCGTTTTATGCGGCGACGAAAAAGGCAACGGAATCCATGGCGCATTCCTATGCGCATCTGTTCGACCTTCCGGTGACGATGTTCCGGTTTTTCACGGTGTATGGCCCGTGGGGGCGGCCCGATATGGCGCTGTTCAAATTCACCCGCGCCATTTTGGCGGATGAGCCGATTGACGTTTACAACCACGGCAATATGCGCCGCGATTTCACATATATTGATGATCTGGTGCAGGCGATCCGGTTGTTGATGGATGCCGCGCCGCAGCGGGCGGATGTGGTTGAACAGGGCGACAGCCTGTCGCCTGTGGCGCCGTTTCGGGTGGTGAATATCGGCAATTCCGCGCCCGTGCCTTTGGGTGATTTCATTGACGCGATTGAAATGGCATTGGGGCGCAAGGCCAGGCGCAACCTGATGGATATGCAGCCCGGTGATGTGCCGGCCACATGGGCCGATGCCACCCTGTTACAACGGCTGACAGGATACAGGCCCCAGACCGATGTGCGCGACGGCGTGGCGGCATTTGTAGCATGGTATCGCGACTATCACGGGGTTTGAATGTCTGCGGCGGTGCATGAGGGTCGTTCCGCAAGGCGTTGAAATTATTCCGGTATGTTGCTTCTGACGGTGATGGTGTCGCCCGGCATCACCAGTGACGCGGGGCTGCCCTTGGTCCGGGCATCGCCCGCTGTAAACCCGACGCGGATGATGGCGTATTCGGTGGTGTCTCCGTCCAGCAGGCCCGCCTTGTCGCCCGCCATGCCGGTCATCGCCCCGGCGCCGTCATAGGCGGCCCCGACCATGCCAGCGCGCAGGGCGGGATCAAGGCGCGCACGCACATCCAGCAGATCGGCACGCACCTGTGACAGTTCGGTCGCCAGTTCGCCCTGCGCCGTGACGGCGAATGTGTCGATGTCCAGCCGCAGCTGTTCCAGCGCCAGTTCGGTTTCTGCGATGGATGCGATCACATCCAGCAATGACGCATTGGCCGAGGAACTGGCCCGTTGCAGGTTGACCAGATCGCCCGCCACCACCAGCTTTTTCTCGGCCAGTTGTTGAAATGCCTCCAGCCGGTCAGCGATGATGGTGGTTTCGCGCGTCACCTCGGTCTGGCGTTGTTGCAGCAGGTCCAGCCGCTGTGCGGTCAGGCGTTGCTGATCCAGAAGCGAGGCATAGCGTTGCGCGCGCCCGTCGGTTTTCTGGCGGTAAACGTCGCGCTGTGTGTCGATCAGATCGGCCAGCGCGGGATTGGCGGCCAGCCGGTCGGGCAGGGTGAAAAACTGTGCCCGTTCCACGCCCGCATTGCCGCCCGTGCCATAGGCGGCGCTGGTGAATGCCATTTCCGACAGGATGCGCGATTCGTTCAGGGCCAGCGACTGGGCGCGTCGCTCCATGGCGGCGGCGTATTCGATGGATCGCAGGGCGCTGATGGCGGGGCCAAGTTCGTCAGAAGACACCGCGATGCGCCCCCCCGCCAGCGCCATCACCTGCGCCACGGTCAGGCCGGGCCGCCAGGGATAGGCGCCGGGGTTGGACACCGCGCCATCCACATAAACATCCAGCCGTTTGGTGGCGGTGACGGTGACGGCAGGGTTTTGATCCAGCCCCGATTTGCGCAGGGATTCGATGATTTTGCTTTCCAGTTCCGGCGCGGTCAGCCCCTGCGCATCAATTCGACCCGCCAGCGGGATCGCGATTTGCCCTGCGGCGTCGATCATGCGTTCGCCCGTCAGTTCGGGGCGGGCATAGACATCGACCATCACGGTTTCGCCCGGCAACAGCCCCATGCGGGGCAGGGTTTGCGCGGCCAGCGGGGTGTTGAACATGAATACAATGGCACAGGCCGCGAAAATGCGACGGGGGTGGTAAGGCATGGCTGCTCCAAATACGGGTATCCGCGTTTCAGGGGCGCGGTAGGGCTTTAAAATTCACAAGTATATGCTAAGAGTTATAGCATTGTTTTAGTCATTCTGGAAATAGTCCATGTCGGCAGCGGTTCCCCTGCATTCCCATTGGCGCGATATCTATGCGCGCCGCTGGATCGTTCTGGCCACGGCACTGGCGGCGGGGCTGTTGGCCTGGTTGATCAGCACCGCGATCACGCCGATCTATGAATCAAAATCCACCTTCTATCTGGCCAGCAATGCGCCGCCGCCGGGGTTTACCGGAGCGGGAGGAGACAGCCCGCCCGAACCGTTGTTTCCCACGGCGGATGAAAAATCGGCATCGCTGAATGTAGGTATTTTGCGCGGGCGCGATATGTTTGCGGCGCTGGCAAAGGTCGAGGGCGGCGATATATCCACCCTGCAGCGGCGGGTGGATATCACCGTCAGTGGCGAATTCATGGTCGATGTTTTTGCCCGCGACCCCGATGCGCAGCGCGCCATGCGTCTGGCCAATCTGGTGCCCGCGCAATACGCCGCCTTTCACGAGGCATCCATGGCGGCGCGGGCGCAGGATCGCGCCGATGCATTAACCGCACATCTGGCCCTGTTGCAGAACGAGGCGCGGGAATTGCGCGCCGCTGGCAATGCCCAAGCGCGTGATCTGGGCGGGCCGGTGGATCGCGCCATGGTGGCACGGTTGACGGCGGCGCGGGTGCAAGCGGATCAGGCTGTGACCAGCGTGCGGGCCGAAATTGATGCCACCACAGCGCGGATCGCGGAATTGCAGGCGGCGCTGGCCCGCGAGGCTGACAGCTATACGGCGGGGCGCACGGCCCTGACCACGCCGGTTTTGGATATGATGGTCGAACAACTGCTGGCGCTGCGGGTTGATCTGGCGGCGGTGACCGACGGGCCGTTGTCGCCGCGCCGCACCGCGATCCAGCAACAGATGGATGAAATCGCCGGTTCGATCGAGGAAGAGCGCAAGCGTCTGGCCACAGCCACCACCAAACTGTCGGGCAGCCTATACGAGGAATTGCGGCTGGAACTGGCCACATCCGGCGCGGCGCTGGCCGGATTGCAGGCGCGTTTGAACGCGGCAACAGCGCAGGCGGCTGTGGCGCGGGCTGCATTGTCTGACGGGTTGGATGTCTTGGCGCAGCGCGAGGAGGCAGACCAGCGGCTGGCGCGGCTGAGCGCCCAGATTGCAGGGGTTGAATCAAACCTGTCCTCGGCGCAGGTGCAGGCGACCAATGCCAAGGCGCCGCTGGTGATGGTCGAACGGGCCATTGCGACCACGCGGGCGGCCTTTCCCATTCCGGTATTGAACGTGATTGTTGCGGTGATCACCGGGCTGATACTGGGCTGCTATTATGCGCTGTTCCTGGGCCATGCGGCGCGGGCACGGGTGGCGCGGGTCGCCGGGGGTGCGACCCTGCCGGTGTTCACCGCGACCGAACTGGCCGAGATCAGAGCATTGGCCGCAGAGGCAAAGGGGGCGGGGCATGGCTGAGTTTTCATCATCGCGCAATGACAATGCGGGGGCGCAATTGCCCCCCGATCTGGCCCCGCAACTGGCCGAGGCCACGGCACAAGCGCGTTTGGCGTTAGAAGCGGCGCTATATCCGGCGCGTGCGGCGCGGGCTGGCATGGTGGCGCGGATATGGGAACTGCTGGGGGTGTTTGCCCTGGGGCTGGTGGCGGCGGGGTTTGCCCTGTTTGCCTGTCTGATTTTCGTGAATCTGCTGTTTCATTATAATGTGGGGTTGTGAGCATGGCCGATCTTGATCGCAATCCGGCGCAACGCCCCATAGAACGTATCGTCAGCGCCGCAGTCCTGCGCGAGGCCCGCGCAAGGGTTCAGGGCGGCGAGGCTCTGGTGAATGGCGCATGGGTGCATGGGCAGGACCGCGCCAGATTGCGTGCCCGCCTGACCCGTCAGCGCAGCGTGCAGCGGCTGGAAATGCTGCTGGTCTGGGGCGTTGTTGCGCTGTTTGGTCTGATACTGGTGGCGCTCGCCGGGATGATCGCCTGAGGGATGATCGCCTGAGGGTTAATCGCCAGAGGGATGATCGTCTGACGGGGGATCAGTTGGATTGCCCGCGCAATTCACGCCACAGCACCAGCGCAATCGCCTGTGCAAAGCCGAACATCAGCCATGTGTTGGCCTGATCCAGATTGGGTTCGGATTGGGTCAGTTGCAGAAAGGCAAACAGCGCCAGCAGCGCGGGCGCGGCCATGGCGCGGGCCGGTTTATACATGCAAAGCCGCCCCAGTTCTGTCGCCAGGTAGAAAAACATTGCCACAAGGATCAGCGTGGCCAATATGCCCAGCTCGGCACCCGCCTGACCAAAGGCATTGTGGACGGGGCGGTGCCAGAAATTACCATCCCCCGATGCAAATTGCTGTGGTCCGGTGCCGATCAGCGGGTTGTCGGCTATTTTTTCGATCCCCAGCTGGAACAGGGTATGGCGTTGGTCGATCCCTTTGGCCACGCCCGCATCGCCAAAGCTGATATCATAGACCAGTTGCAGCAGGCCGGTGAAATAGCCAAGGCTGGCCACCAGCGCCGCACCCAGCAGGATATGCACGATATGGCCGGGGTAACGCAGAAACGGCAGCGCCGCGCCGATCAGCATCGCGGCGAACAGTGCGCCAAAATTCCACGACACCAGAATGCCGCCCGCCAGCAGCGCCACCAGTGCAAAATCGCGCAAACGCCAGTTGTCCGACAGCCGCCACAGCGCAAAAGGAAAGGCGAGCACAAGGAAGGATGAATAATGCTGTGCCGTGATGCACAGGCCCGAAGCCCGCATCACAAACCCCAGCGGCGTGGGTTTGAACGCGGATAGGGGCGGGTCGATAAAGGTGAAATAATAGATGCCGGAATAGGCCAGCGTGAACTGGACAATGCCGATGGCCGCCGACACCGCCGCCACGGCCAGCAGGGCGCGGATGAACATGGTCAGGGCGGCGCGGTCGCGACACAGATCGGTGATGAGGAAGGCTACCAGCGCGGCACGGGTGATGCCGAAAGTGCCGATGAACCAGCGCACCGGCGACCCCACGGGCAGATGCGCCACCGACAGCGCGATCAGCAACCCGCCCAGCAGGATGGCGGGGGGCAGATAGATCGGGCGCCTGGTGTCCAATGCGCGGGTGGCCAGCCAGATGCCGAATATGGAAAACACCGCCAGATCGAACAGATCCAGCGGGCCGACGGCAAAGCCGTTCAACTGTGCCGCCGCCAGCAGCAGGATCAGGGATTGCGCGGTAAACCCGCCCGTGCGTGCCAGCCCGCGCCGCAGCAAAAACAGCGCCCCGGCGCCCAGCAGCAACAGCGGCAGGAATTGCACAGGTGCCCGTGTCAGACCCGTCATCGCCAATATCCCCGATGGCACCAGCCGTGCCAGCAGCGGGTCGAACACCGCCAGCAATGCAATGGTCACGGCCATGACTGGCCAAAGGGGTGCGTTACGGATCATTTTTGTTTTTCAGCGTCTTGTCGGTGATTGTTAAAGCTTTGGATTGACTGGCGGGGTCAGTGGGAAAAGGTCAGCAGATGCAGCCCATAGGCCTGTGTTTTGATGGTAAACCGCCGCGCCGTGCCGCCCTGCACCGGCCGGGCAAGGCGGGCGGATTGCGCCTGTGCCAGTGCCGCGATACGCGCCTGCGCGGGGGCGACCCATTGCTGGTCCAGCGCCGTAAGGTCGGATTTGATTTGCCCCTGCGCCTGCGCCAATGCCTGACGGCCATCAACCCGTGCGCCCAGTTCCTCGCCGTATTGGCGCACGGCGGATTCCTTCATGCCGAAACTGCGCAGTTTCGGGGTCAGGTCGCGCAGGGCGGTTTCCAGTTGCGATTTGGTCTTGGCATCCTCGGCCCTGATGTGCCCGCTTTGGGGTGCGGTGGATTTATCAATCACCTGATGCGCGCTCAGGCGGGCGGCTGCGGGCAGGGTCAGGGTGATCGTGCCGCCATTGCGCCATGCCTCGCGTGTGATTTGGGCTGTCGCATATCGGGCGCGGCCCCTGTTCAGGGCTTCGGCCTCGGCACCGCTGGCGGGGTTTTTGCCACCGTTGAAAAAGGACAGCAGCCGTTTGGGCGGCAGTTTGGACAGCGCGCGAAACAGGGCGGGCCGGGACATGGCCGTTTCCTCCATCGCGTTGCGGATCAGCATCAGATCCGTGGGCGGAAAGACCGCGACCAGCACATGGGTTTTATTGCCGCGTTTGCTGGCCATGGCCGTGACCACGGCGCTGTCGGTTTCAACGCGGTGCAATTGCCCCGCCGCCAGCGGGCGGGCCAGCGCAAAGGCGTGATAGGCGGCGCGGGGCGTGCCGGCGGCGGTCAGCACGCCCGCGTGGTATCCATCGCCGCCGGGGTCCACCATCATTTGAAACACCTGACCGCGCAGCCCCGCATTGGCCATGGCGATCAGCGTGGCACCGATATGGGCGGCATTGGGGAATACGCCGTTCAGGTCGCCCTCGGGGTAGGGCGGTTCGGCGGCGATGTTCCATTCGGTGTTATAGACGGGTGGCATTTTATAGCCCGCAGCCTGCATCAGGGCGCGCATATCCGCCATGACGCGGGCGTGGTGTTCACCGGGCACGCGGTTGAAACTGTGATAGGTCAGGGCGTTGACCGGCAGGCGGTTCAGCCCCAGTTGCGGCACGGGGGTTTGCGCCGCCCCCGCGATAAAATCGGCGACAAAGCGGCGGCCATCGGATGTGACCGACATCCAGTCCGACACCGCAGGGCCAGCGATACGGGCACGCGGGTCGGCGCGCCGTGCGCCAAGTGTGGTGGCGCGATACAGGCGGATGTAATCCTTGACCGAGCCGCGCAGGGCGTGGTCGGGCTCGTTCCATACCTCGTATATCGCATTGATGCCCAGTGATTTGAAATGGCGCACAATGACGGTGGTCAGATCGGCCCAGCCCTGTTCCGATGCGATCGGGGATTTCGCCCATGCAGGCCCATCGGCCAGTTGTTTGGCGGATCGGTCCATGGCCAGAAACAGTGGCGTGGCGTCCAGCGTGATGATGACGGTGCCGCCCTTGGCCGCGTGGTTTTTCAGGAATGCGTTCAGCGGATAGGATTGCAGCAGCTGCGCCGCATGTTCGGGGGATTTCGCCTGCGCCAGCAGTTCCCACGCAAGTGCGGCGCGGGTGGTGCCGCCATGGCCCAATGCCTCCAGCGTCGGTTCGGCCAGCCGCATCACCTTTGGCACCCGCCAGACCCCACCACCAAAGGCAAAGACGCGTGCGGTGGCATTGGATGCACCACCCAGTGTCAGATGCGCGGTTGCACCGGTTTCGGCATGGGGCGCGGGGGCGGTCAGCGGCAGCCACAGCGCAGCGCATAGCGCCAGTTTCAGCAGGCGTTTCATGGCTGGACCTGTTTGCGATTGGCAAATCGGGTGATCTGTTGGCGCAGTTTCACCCGCGCCACGGCGGCCAGGATCGCCAGCGCACGGGCCAGCACGAAACCGGCCCCCATCAGATGCGCCATCACCGGCCCGTTCAGATCGGCCAGTTTCGTGCCCAGATCGCGGATGGTATCGCGCCCCGCAAACAGCGCCAGCGCCAGTGACAGCAACGTGGGCCAGAGCGGGCCGTTCAGGATGAACCAGAACAGCAGGCACAACATGGCCGCGGCGGTGAACCCGAATTGCAGTTTCAGCGACATCGGGGTCCAGCTGTCATGGCGTTGTTTTTCAGGATATAGGGCAAATACCCGCATCCGGCCCATGGCGCGCCGGTGTTTGACGCGGATGAATTCCCACCAGCCGGTTTGATGCGCATGGGCCACCGGGGCAGTGTCAACGAATGCGATGCGGTGGCCCGCAGCGGTGGTGCGATAGGCGATTTCGACATCTTCGGCCTGACGCAGGGTTTCATCAAACCCGCCAAGGGCGCGAAAGACATCGGCGTGAAACCCGCAGGAGGGCGCAGCGATGAAATCGACCCCGTTGGTGGCCTGACGCATCAGGTGATAGCGTTCCTCGACCTCGGCCTGCACGATGCGGGGGATGGGGCCGTCATGGGCGGCGGTGATGGTGCCCATGACGGCCTGAAACCCCGTGTCCGGCCCCATCGCGGCAGACATATCCGCCACCCAATTCGGCGGCGGGGTGCAATCGGCATCAAGGAACAGGATCAGCGGTGCAACCGCCAGCCTTGCGCCGTGGTTGCGCGCTGTGGACGGCCCGCCATTGGGTTGGTTGACGATCTGCATGGCATAGGGCGTGGAATGGGCGCGCACCTGCGCCGCGCCGCCATCACGTGATCCGTCGTCGATCACGATCACCTCGAACTCCGGGGCGTTTTCCTGTTTGGCCAATGCCTTGAGCGTGATCAGGATCGACCCTGCATCGTTATATAGCGGGATGATGACGGAAACGGCGGGGGGGTGGGTCATGTGCTGGCCTTCTCCGGTGTGTGGGGGCTGGGGGTTGGCGTTGCGACGGGGGCGGGCCTTGCCGCAGGTTGGCGTGGCGGGGCGCGTCCGGCAAGATCGTGCAATTCGCCAAGGGTGTCCTGCGCGGCCTGTTGCCATGAAAAATCACCCAAGCGGCGGTAACCGGCCTGTTGCAGGCGGGTAAACAGGGCATCATCGCTGGCCAGATCCTCCATCGCCTGTTGCAGGGCGGTTTGATCATCGGGCGGCACCAGAAGGGCAGCGTGGCCTGCGACCTCGGGCAAAGAGGTGGCATTGGCGGCGATCACCGGCGCGCCACGCGCCATCGCCTCGAGCAGGACCAGCCCGAAGCCTTCGGCGGTGGAGGGAAAGACAAAGCCCCGCGTGGTGGCGTATAGGCGGGTCAGTTCGGCTTCTGGGATGAAACCGGGGCGATCCACGCGGTCAGCGGGCAGCAATTGCGCGACCTCATCCGCCGCGTTGCCATCGGGGCCGACGATGCACAGGCGGTATTTCAGCGCGCGCAGGGTGTCGGATGCGTTAAAGGCGCGGATCAGTTGGGCCACGTTCTTGGTGCGCTCGACCTTGCCCACGAACAGGAAAAACGGGTCGGGTTTGGTTGTGGTGCGCGGTGCGGGGGCTGGTCCGCCCTCTGGTATCACGCGGATTTTCTGCGGGTCGGTGGCGGTATAGCGGGTGATGTCGGATGCGGTAAAGGCCGACACCGATTTGATGCGGTTGGCCGAATGCAGCGCCCGTTTGATCAACCAGCGCAGCAGGCGCGATTTCAGGGCGCCGAATTTGTCGGGTGCGCGGAATTGCAGCAGGTCATGGGCGGTCAGCAGGGATGGCGCATGCAGGCGCGGCGTATAGAGCAGATTGGGCAGGAACACCGCATCGCCATCGATGCGGCGGGCAATGCGCGGGAATACCAGCGCCTGCCACAGCACCCGCGGGATAGGCCCGCGTGGGGGTGTGACGCGGTGCAGCCGCCCCTGCGGGCCAAGCGGGGTGTCATTGAAATGCCCCTGCCAGGGCGCAACGACCAATTGAACCGAGGGCGCATCGGGCAGGTCCGCCATGGCGCGCAGCAATTCATCAAGGTAGCGATCCGGCCCACGCGGTTGGGCGTTGTCATTGACCGCATTGACGATCAGGCGCAGGGGGGGCTGTTGCTGTTGCTGTTGCTGGTGCGGGGGGGGATGGTGCCGGGTCATGCTGGGGCCTTTGGTATCGGGGTCACGTCGGGGTGAACGGGGCCGTCACCGGCCAGACGGCGCGACAGGGCGATAAATATCAGCGCGGTCACTGCCAGTTTGGTCACGATATCCGCAGCGGCCAGTCCCACAGCGCCGTATGTGTCGATCACCAGCCATGCGATGGCCCATTTTGCCAGCACCTGACCCAGCGCTGCAATGCCAAAGATGCGGGCGGATCCCAGTGGGAACAGCAGCACCAGCGCGGGGTTGACCACCAGCGTGATCATGGACGATGCAAACAACAGATCCAGCACGCGGTGCCCGCCACTGAACCCCTGACCCAATATGGCGGGGAACAGCCATGGCGACAGGAACGGCAGCGCCAGCACCGGCAACAGGGCCAGCGGTGCGCGTGACAGCCAGCCGCGCAGGAAACCGCGCATTTCCGGCAGGGTTTCAAACTGTGCGGCGCGGGGCAGGGTGGTGGTGACCAGCGCCTGCGACAGCACCCCCACCGCGATGCACAATTGCATGGATGCCGTATACCACGCCACCTGTTCGGGTTGCGAAAATCCGGCCAGCAACAGGATGTCGATACGCCCCGAAATAATCGCGATCGAGGCCAGCATCATCCATTTGTTGATCGACAGCATATCCCGCGCAAGCGGGCGGCTGTATCGCGCACGGGTGATATAGGCGGGGCGCGCCAGCCAGGTGGTCAGCAACAGCGCCAATATGCCCGCCCCCAACAGGGCCAGCGCAATCGGCAGGGGCGCGCGTATGCCCATCAGCAGCACAGCGCCCAGCACCAGCACCCGCAACAGGTTTTTGAACATGGCACTGGTGGCGACCCTGCCAAAGGCCAGGGTGATCTGCATCCCCCCGATCAGCGCCGATTGCACCGCTAGCAATCCACCTGCGATGCCCGCAACCCGCAACAGGGTGGTGGCACCTGTGGCGTCGCCTGTGGTGGCGGACAGCTGCGGGGCCAGCACAGGGGCCAGCCCCCAGAACAGCACGGCAAAGCCCAAGCCGCCCATCAGGCGCAATATCAGGCCGGTTTTCAGGGCGGCGTCGGCTTGGTCGCTGTCGCCCTTGCCCAGCGTGCGTGCAGCCACGGTGACCACCCCTGCGGCCAGCAGGGTATCAATCAGCAGTTGCCCCATATCCATCACAGCCAGCGCAGGGGCCAGCGCGGCGTATCCTTCGGCCCCCAAAGTGCGGGTCAGCAGGATCAGCACCACAAAGCCGAACCCAGCCCCAACAGCATTGCCAAGCGCCACCCAAAGCGTGCGGGCGCGGATCACACGCTGGATCAGGTGGGCCAGCCGCGTCATGTGGTGCATTCCGCTGTAGTGGCGGCGGATGCGGGGGCCGTGGCGCCGGGCGCATCACTTAGGGCGCGCATCATGTCATATTCCCGCGCCATGATCAGGGACCAGTCATAGGGTTCGACATGGGTCAGGGCGGCGTGGCTTTTTGCGGCGAAATTGTCGGGGTCGGACAGCAGGGCGCGGGTGGCGTTGGCGATGGCATCGGCGCCGGGCGTGATCACGCTGCCCGCACCTGTGCGCGTGATCAAATCCCCCGCTTCGGAGCCTTGCGTGGTCAGCGTTGGCAGGCCGGATGCCATATATTCCACCACCTTGAGCGGCGCGGCATGGATGCGCAACGGGGTGGGTTGGAACACGGCCAGCCCGATACCGCCGCCAGCCATCAGGGCGATGGCCTCGGCGCGGGGGCGTGCGCCGGGCCAGTGAAACGCATCCGCCACGCCCAGCGTTCGTGCCAGTTGCAACAAATGATCGCGCTGGGCGGGCAGGGACGGGCCCATCACATGCAATTCCAGCGCCGGAAAATCGGCGCGCAGTTGGGCCAGCGCACCCAGCGCCATGTCGATACAGGCCCAATCCGCCACCTCGCCGATATAAACCAGCCGTTGTTTTGGCGCGGTCTGAGCGCGACGGGCGAACTGGGACAGATCGACGCCGGTGGGCGACAGCTGCAACCGGTCCCCCGCGTGGGGGGCAGCGCGGGCTGCCAGACGATGGCCGATGCACATGGTCAGATCGGCGGAGCGCGCGGCGCGGGCCTCGGCGCGGGCGGCGTGGTTTTGCCTTGCGCGGGATGTCACGAACCCCGGTTCAAAATCACGATCGACATAGCAATAGGCGCGTATCAATCCGCGTGCCCGAAGGGTTTCGGCGGCGCGTGCCGCCCATGGTCCCATGGCCTGCACCACGCTGTCGGGCGCATCCCGAACCGCCATGGCCGCAGCGGCGGTCAGGGCGCGCACGCTGGCGTGGTCCTTTTGCATGGCGACCAGATCCAGCGCGCGCCCCGCCGATTTGCGCAGGGCAGAGGCACGCGGGGCGTGGGTTGTTGCGCCTTTCACCATGCCCTCGGGCGGGTTCAGGGGCGGATCGACGGCGATATAGGTGATGTTGCCCTCGCGCCATGTGTCGCGCTGGCTGGTCAGCATGGCGCGCAGGCCTGCACCGGGTTTTGCGCGGCGGCGAAACACCACGCTCACGCGGTCGAACCGCTGTGCCATGGCGCGGATCACATTGTGTTCGCGGTTGTTGTTGCGCCCCGCCACATCCAGCGTGGTTATCAGGCAGAAATGCTGCATGTTCCGGCCCTTTCGCTGGTGTTGCGGGTGTCTGTGTCCGTGCCTGTGCCTGTGCCTGTGTCTGTTTCGGCTTGGTTGGCGCGGGCATAGGGCGGGCATATTTCAGGGCATAGCGTGTGATACAGCGCCATCAGGCGGGCTGCGGTGGCCTCTGCGCCCAAATCCTGCACGCGGGCCTGTGCGGCCAGCCCGTCGGCATCGGCGCGGCCGGGGGAATCGATCCAGCCGCGCAGGGCCGCAGCCAGCGCCGCCCCTGTCGGAGCCTTGGCAATCGCAGCCTGAGGCAATAATTCGGCGGTGGCCCCACGGCCAAATCCGGCCACGGGGCGGGCCAGGGCGTATGCCTCGATGATCGACAGGCCGAACCCTTCGGGGATCAGCGACGGCTGAATGACACAGCGCACCTGCGACAGGGTGTCGGTCAGGGTGGCGCGGTCCAGCCAGCCCCTGAATTGCACGCGATCCCCTAGGCCCAGCACAGCGGCGCGGTGTTCCAGCATGGCGCGGGCAGGGCCATCGCCGCATAGGATCAGGCGGGCGGATTGCGGCAGATGCGGCAACATATCCAGTGCCTGCGCCGGACCTTTTAGCAGGTCCAGCCGCCCGGCATAGGCGATATCGGGCGGGCAATCCGATGGCCGCGGCAATGGCGCGGGCGGGGTCAGGTCCACCCCATGCGGCAGGGTGACCAGTTTGGCGGAGTCTGCCCCCGCATCCCGCGCCTGATCCGCCAGATAGGTCGAGGGCGCAATCAGGCGCGCCCCATGCTGCAACAGCGCGGCCCAGACCGCACGACGGGCACGGGCAAAGGCGGCACTGCGCAGCAGCTCGATCCGCCCACCATGGCCCGCACAGGCGCCGGACACACAGGCCAGCCCCGCTGTGGCGCTGCATTGTTGCAACCCCGGTTGGCGCATCCGCGTGCCATTGGGGCAAAATGGCGATACGTCGTGCAGGCTGACCACCAGCGGCGCGATCCGCGCCATCTCAGCAATCAACACCGGCGACAGCGCGGTAAACCCCAGGTGCAAATGCACCAGATCGGGGGTCATAAAGGGTTTGGCCAGTTCCGCCCGCAGGGCCGCAGCGGGCGGCGCACCACGGCGGTGCGAGGCAGTGAACCGCAGGGGCACAGGCCCGCCATTGCCGATGCGCAGCCGTTCGGCCTGCCATCCGGCGGCGCGGGCGGCGTCCATCTGTGAGGCGATCACCTGTGCGATGCCGCCGCCATCTAACCCCTTGTCGGTGATATGCAAAACGCGGCCCATAGTGGTGGTTTTACCTGTCATGGTTTCATCTGCGCAGATTGCGCTGCATATGCGGTCAGGGTCTGGCGGTGGAACCCTTCGGCCGGTGTCGTGCCCATGCCAGCAGTCACCCCGCGATAAAGGTTCAGCGCCGCCGCCGCCGCGACATAATCGGTGCTGGCGGTCTGGCTGTTGTGGGCGGCAATGGCGCGGGTTTTCACATCGGCCACTTCGGCAATCGGCAGGGCGGCATTGGCGGGGCATGGCGACCAGACCTCGTATCCCAATACGGGCGTATCGGGGCGCAATCCGGCCTGTTGCGCGGCGCGGGCGGTGATGCGGGCGGCGGCGGCGTGGTCGATATGGCGGTCGGCCGGATCAGGCGCGGCGATGACATCGGGCGGGGCGGCGCGCCAGAGATTGGCCAGCGCATCCGCGATCCGGTTCTCATCACGCCACAGCGCGCCATCGCTGCCGTCGAAGTAATCGGCGCGGGCGTTCAGAATGGCAATCGCGGCCTCGGCCTCGGTCCGGCGGGTGCGGGCGGTGTCATCCATCAGGGTGCTGCGCAGGGCATCGGGCAGATCGGTGCGCAGGGCGGGATTTCCCTGTTCGCCCCGCGTCAGAAATGTCACATCTGTCTGGCGTCCGGCGGCCTGCCACAGGGCAATCAACCCGCCCGCGCCAATAGATTCGTCATCGGGATGCGGCGCGATCACCGCCAGCCGCTGCCCGGCGGGCAGGCCGATCTGCTGAATCGGGGCAAAGTTTTCGTAACGGTCCAGAACAGGGGCCAGAACGCGGCGCACCCAACCGGGGCGCAGGGTGCGCACCACCAGATCGGACAGGCGGCGCATGACACCCCGATCACGGGCGCAATGCGCTGTTTCTATTTGGTAAATTTCGCGATTGGGAACAGGGTTCTGCACGGTTTCACCATGGCGCACAGCCGTAAAACCCGCAGCATTCTGCATCAAAAAACGCCCGCCAGTCGCGGGAAGTCCAGTCAATTCCGGAGCCGTCATCACAGGTGACTTTCCAACAAAAAAATTGCTTTGCGGGCCGATCAGCCCTAAGATGAATATAGTTTTAGTATATCTCTCTCGGCTTTGCCGACAAACATTATTTCAAAAACCTTTTCGGAGCGAGGAAACCCGCTGTGGCTTATTTTGCCGTATCGAAATTACACCGTATCAAGACATTCGCCGCCAAGGCGACCATGGTGGCGCGGCGCGCGCGCAGCCATTTTTCCACCCCCGACGCTGTTGAACAGCAGATGGCAAAGCTGCCCCTGATCCAAAGCGCCGAGGAACTGGCGGGCAAATGCGTGTTGATCACGGGGGCCAGTCAGGGCGTGGGGCTGGTGCTGGCCCGTGCCTTTGCGGACAAGGGCGCGCGGGTGGCGCTGATCGGGCGGCGGTTGCAACCGCTAGAGGCGGCGGCGAAAACCATCACAGGTGCGCAGGCCTTTGCCGGTGATGTCAGTCGTTTAGGCACCGCCGACAGGCTGGTGGCCGATGTGACGGCGGCGTTCGGCCCCGTCGATATCCTGATCAACAATGCCGGTGTCGGTGGCCCGTGGGGCAAACCGTTCTGGCAGGTGGACGAGGGCGCATTCGCCGAAACCGTTGAAATCAACCTGAACGGCGCGTTCCAGATGGGGCGTGCGGTGGCGGCGGCTGCGGTGGCGGCATCGCGCCCCTGCCGGATCATCAATGTGACCTCGGTCGCGACAGAGATGAGCTTTCCGGGCATTGCGGCCTATTCCGGGTCCAAGGCAGGGCTAGAGGATCTGACCCGCGCCATGGCATCGGATGCGGCGGGCGGCGGGGTTGTAGCGGTCACGGTGTCGCTGCATTCGGTCCAGACCGAGCGCAAGGCGGAACATGACTGGGCATCCAACGCGCTGCTGCCTCCGACCGAGGTGGTGGTGCCCGCATTCCTGCACGCCGCCACCGCGCCAGCGGCAGAGGTGCAGGGCCGTGCCATCGCCGCGTGGCGGTTCGCCGATGATGCTGTGGCCGAGGCCCGTCTGGCCGGACCCAATGCCGCGATCCAGCCCATCGCATATCCGCCGTTCATGCATCGCGGCGCGGTTGTGGCGCGTGACCCCTTGCGGTTTTCCATCAATGACCGTGCTGAAAATCCCTATGGTCCCAGTGACTTGGTTGCGGCTGCGGTGCAATCTGCATTGACCACCGCGCCCTTGTCGCATTACCCCGAGGAACAGCACGAAACCCTGACCGCCGCCTTGGCCGCGCACCACGGGTTAGGCGGCGACAGCTTTGCCATCGGCAATGGCTCGTGGGAGGTGCTGGCCCGCATCGTATCCCTGTTCGCCAAGCCCGGCGAAGAGGTGCTGTCGCATTCGCCCGGCTGGTTCGGGTTCAACATGGTCTGCGCCCGCGCGGGCGTGGCGCAGGTCACCAGCCCCTTTACCCTGACGGGGCCGGACGGGCCTTCGCATAACCTGCCCGCCATGCTGGAACGGATCACGCCGCGCACGCGCTTGGTGTATCTGATTCACCCCTCCAACCCCGAAGGCGTGCCGTTACAACAGGCCGAGATGGAGGATTTCCTGCGCCAGATCCCCGACCATTTGCCGGTGATCGTGGACGAGGCATATATTGATTATGCCACGGGCGAGGGGCTGTTCGATACGGTCGCGGCGGTGCGCAACACGGGCAAAAGCATCATCGGGCTGCGGACATTTTCGAAATTCCACGCTCTTGCCGGTGCGCGGGTCGGCTATGCCTATGCCGCGCCCGAACTGGCGGGGTTGATCCGGCGGGCCGAACATATTTTCGCGGTGTCCAGCCTGTCAGAGGCCGCAGCGGTGGCCGCGCTAAAGGACACGGCGCGCAGCGCAAGGATGCGGGAATTGTTCACGACAGAGCGCGCCCGCGTGTTCGACGGGCTGGCCGCGCGCGGGCTGGACCCGCTGCCATCCCAGGCCCCCTATGTGCTGGCCAAACGCCCCAAAGGCATTGATGCGGCGATGGATGCACTAGAGGATCAGGGCGTTTATATTGCCCGATACGCCTTTCATAATGATGAATACATGATGTTTCCGGTGGGTTTGCCCACAACCACGGATGCGGTTTTCAAAGCATTGGATCGGGTCGGCTGCCACGTGGCTGCGTGATCTTGCCGTTTATTTTATCAGGATATTTTAATGACTTATAGCGATTACAGCGACACTTTGGAAAAACCGGCCAGGCCGGATGATGCGTTGCGCGCCGACCCTGCGGTGGTGCCGGATATGCTAATTGATGCGGCTGCGCCCGATGCGCCCACTGGCATGGCATGGGCCGCGAAATCCCTGATGGAGCGCGGCGCGGCGGGGCTGGGACTGGTGGTGCTGTCGCCGCTGTTTCTGGGGCTGGCCGTGGCCGTGAAACTGGAAAGCCGCGGGCCGGTGTTTTTCCGCCAGCCGCGGTTTGGCAAGGGCGGCGTGCCGTTCACCGTGTTCAAATTCCGCACCATGCGGGCCGATATGGGCGATGTGACCGGCGGGCAGCAAACCGCCCATAATGACAGGCGCGTCACTCGGGTGGGCCATGTGCTGCGGATCACGTCTCTGGATGAAATTCCTCAGCTTTACAATGTGTTGCGCGGCGATATGCATGTGGTTGGCCCGCGTGCGCACCCCTGCGGGATGCGGGTGGATGGCACCCTGTGCGAAGACATCGACCCGCGTTATCACCACCGCCACGCGGTGCCACCCGGTGTCACCGGATGGGCGCAGGTCAACGGATCACGCGGGCCGGTGGATCGGCCCGACCAGCTGCGCCGCCGTGTGGATCTGGACATTGAATATATCCGCAACTGGTCGTTTTGGGGCGATTTGGGCATCTGGGCGCGCACGGTGCGTGTGGTGCTAAGCCGCGATCAGGCGCGATAAAATGGCGGGGCCGGACATAAGCGCAGAGGCGCAAAAGCCGGTGCCTGCGGGTTTGCCCCCGGCGGGGGAGCGGGGGTTTTCCAGCCTGCAATCGGGGGAGGATTACCAAACCGTCTGGCAGCGCCATTTCGGTCAGGGGCTGAACCTGCGGATGCTGGGATCATCGTCGTTTTCCGCGCCCGTTATGATCCACCGCGAACGTCGTGTGCTGGAATTGGGGACGCGGTTCGATTTCCTGCCTTCGGATCGCCAGTTCGTGCTGCGCGGGCGCAAACGATACCTGCCGCTGGCCCAGATCGCGCCGCCGATTTCGATCGAGGCGGGCAACCTGCGCGGCGGCTATGACCAGAACGGCCCTCAGGGCCCGGCGGATTTCATGCGCGCCGTGGCGGCCACGCGGGGCTGGGATTATGGCCAGTTTCCGGTGCCGGACGATATGTCGGGCGCATGGGTGACAGCGGCGCGGGACGCGGGGTTGTTGCCAATCCTGCGCGCCACGGGGCGCATATTCTTTGCCACGCCGGAGTATCAGGGCTGGGATGCGCTGATGGCGGGGGCATCACGAAATTTGCGCAAGAATATCAAGCGGATGGAGCGTAATATCGACGATGCAGGCGTGCAATTGCGCCTGTATCAGGGGGATGATGTGGCGCAGGGGATCGCCCATCTGCGCGCCTGTGCCGCTGACAGCTGGAAGGCCGACGAGGATGTGCAAACCGTGCCGGTGCAGGTGCCCCTGACCGAACGGCAACTGGCGTTTTTCACCGATCTGGACCGTTTGCCCAACCACCGACTGTTGATCGCCACGATGGAGCAGGATGGCCGCCCCTTGGCGGTGCAGCTGTGGGTGGCGGCGCGGCAATGCGGCGCGGGCACCGATCTGATGGGCGGCATCACCTATCACATTGCCGACAGCCGCGCCTATGCCCCCGGCCATGCGCTAATGAAATTCATGCTGCAATGGGCCGAATCCCAGGGCATCCGTGGCATTGATTACAATGCGACCGACCCCTGGCTGGCGGCCTATGCCACCCATGCGACCCCGTTTCATATGCTGATGGTGATGCGCGACACGGTGTGGGGGCGCTTGCTGCACCGGATTGCGCGGCGGTTTGATGCGGGGTTGGACCTGTCGCAAAACACGCCCGAAACCGCAGGCGGCTAAGTCATGGTTTTGCGCGCCGGCACCAACAGGTTTACCCCCGCCGAGGTCGCGGCGCAGTGGCAATCGGTTGCGGGAAGGGATGCCCGTGGCGGGCTGTTTGCCCATCCTGAATTCATCGCACAGTTTCGCCGTGCTTTTGGCGGGCGGGCCGATTTTTTCGATGTCTTGGCGCTGCGCGATGACGGGCGGGTCGGGGCGGTGTTGCCGATGATGCGCTGCCAGCTGCGGCGCGGTCCTGCATTGGTGCCGCGCTATGATTACCTGTCTGGTGACGATGCGTTTTTGACCGGGCCTGTGCGCCGCGCCATGATACCTGTGCGCCAGATCAGCCCGGTTATGGGGCTAGAGGCCAGCCATTTGCGCCTGACTGCGGCGCAGTCGCCCGACATGCCAAAAGACCGGATTTGGGCGGCATTGGCGCGGCAACTGGCATCCATGCGTCGCTGGGATATGGCGATATTACCGTTAGCGCAGGGCGATGTTACGGGCTGTGCTGCGGCTGCGCGTGCGGCGGGGTTGCATGCGATACGCCACCCTTTGGGCCGCGATTTTCACACCATTGAAACCATGGATTCGCTGGATGGTATTCTGGCGCGCAGCAGCGGCAAGTTTCGCCAGAATATCCGCCGGGCCGAGCGGACAGCAGCGGCGGATGGTGCAGAATTCGATGTGGTATCAGGCGATAAGGTTGCGCAATTGCTGGCGGAATTTGCATCCCTCAGCAACGAAAGCTGGAAGGCGAGCAACACCAACCCCCAAAAGGGCGGTGCCCTGCGCGTGCCCTATGCGGGCGGGCAGCGGCAATTTTACGAAACCCTTTGCGGGGCGCAGGGGTTGCACCCCGTGTTGGGGTTTGCCCGTATGGGCGGCGTGATGCAGGCGGCATGTTTGGGGTTTTATCAGGGCGGGTGCCTGACCACGGTATTGATTTTCCAGCGCCCGACACGGGGGGCGGCGTCATACGGGCGTCTGGTCATGCACCGGATGTTTGATTGGGCGCATCGGCAGGGCGCCAGCCGGATTGACCTGAATTCCAACGCCGAATGGGTGCAGGCCTATAGCGACAGCGCCGAAACCCTGGACCATCTGTTGCTGTTTCCACGCGGGCCATATGCAGGAATGTTGCGGCGGCTGGCACTGCGGCGCGGGGCGGTGGCATGAACGCGCCGCATCTGACAGGGCAGGGCGCTGGCGCCTATCTGACCGACACGGGCGGCGGGTTGGTGGGGATGCCTGTCGGGGTGGATCCGACAACCAGCGCGGGATGGCTGTGCAATTGGCACAGCGCATTCGGCGGCGGAGCAGACCCATGTGCCGTGGCAGGAAATGCGCGCCTGTTCATGCTGCGCGAGGGGCGCAGCGGGGCGCGGGTGTGGCGCAGCGCCACAAACGGACAAAGCCAGCGCAGTGATCCGGGCGGCGATCCGGCCAATGCGGCGGCGCTGATGCAGCTTTTGATCGGGGCGGGGGCATGGGACATGCTGCACCTGCAAGGTCTGTCGCCGGAATGGGCGGCGGCCCTGACCCGCGCGGCGCGGGATGCCGGATTGGTGGCGGGGCCAGAGCACAGCTTTGCCCATGCGCAGGCGGTGATTGATGATCCGGCGGCATATCTGGCGGGGCGGTCGGCATCGACATTCAAACGCAAGGCCAAGCAGCAGCGCCAGCTGCACCGCGCCCGGCCCGTCAGTTTCGATGAACACGCGGGCGCCGATCTGCCCGCGGCATTGCGCAGCTATTGCGCGGCCGAGCGCGGGTCGTGGAAATCGCAGGATGGCGAGTTGATATCGGACAATCCCCGGCTAGAGCAGTTTTACGGCGGGCTGTTTCACCCCGACACCACATTCGCCCGACCGCGCATATTTTTCATGCGGGCGGGGGGCCGCATAATCGCGGGGCTGCTGGCACTGGAACAGGGGCCGCGGCTGGTATTGTTGAAAATGTTCTATGACGCCGAAATGGCGAAATATTCGCCGGGTTTTTTGCTGTTGGAACATATTGTTCAGGGGCATCTGCGCGCCGGACAGGTGATTGATTTCTATGCCGATGGCCCGTCCTATGCGCCCTTTACCAATCGGCAGCAGCGGTTCGAGGATATCGTGATCTGGGCCGCTGGCCCGCGTGCCGCCGCGTTTCGCCTGCTGCGCAGCGCCATGCAAAAGGTCCGCCACCTGCGGCAGCGGACCTGACTGAGTATCGGTTTGTCGCAGCCGCCGATCACCGGGGCAGTCGATCAGGATGCCAGCCGGATCACAGGTGCCTCGGATGCGGTATCGGCCTGTTGGAAATAAGCAATGGTCTGACGCAGCCCCTGCGCCAGCGGGATGGATGGCTCCCATCCCAGTTTGCGCGTGGCCAGCCCGATGTCGGGGCGGCGGCGGGTCGGGTCATCGACGGGCAGGTCGCGATATTCGATTGTTGAATCGCTGTCGGTCATGCGCACCACCTGTTCGGCCAGCTGGCGCACGGTGAATTCGCCGGGATTGCCCAGATTGCAGGGTGTTGCCTCCATATCCGCGGCATTCATCAGGGCATACAGCCCCTCGACCAGATCGCTGACAAAACAGAATGAACGGGTCTGGCTGCCATCGCCGTAGATGGTGATCGGTTCTCCGCGCAGGGCCTGCATGATGAAATTCGACACCACCCGCCCGTCGCTGGCCGCCATACGCGGGCCATAGGTGTTGAAAATGCGGGCGATGCGGATATCGACGCCATGCATGCGGTTGTAATCATGCATCAATGTTTCAGCGGCGCGTTTGCCCTCGTCATAGCAGGCGCGGGGGCCAAAGGCGTTGACGTTGCCGCGGTAATCCTCGTGTTGGGGGTGGATTTCGGGATCGCCGTAAATTTCCGAGGTCGAGGCCTGCAACACCCGCGCCCCCGTATGGCGTGCCAGTTCCAGCACATTCAGCGCGCCCAGAACACAGGTGCGCATGGTGCGGATCGGGTCGGTTTGGTAATGCACCGGGCTGGCAGGGCAGGCCAGGTTGAAGATCTGGTCAAAGCCTTTCAACCCGGTCAGCGGCAATTCGATATCCATCAGCACGAATTCGAAATCCGGCCGCCCGATCAGATGGGTGATATTTTGCACCGACCCGGTTTGCAGATTGTCCAGACAGGTCACATGGTGCCCCGTCTCAAGCAGTTTTTCGCATAGGAAAGAGCCGACAAATCCGGCACCGCCGGTCACAAGAACTTTGCGCATGGTGTCCCCTTAAGTATCTATTCATTGCTAACACATTCGGCGCCTAAAATATGGCTGCGCCGCACTGGTATTTATTGCCATTCTCTTAACACAGATGTCCGTGGTTTTCATAAAATTTACGACAAATGCGCGAAATCGGGTCAGAAAGGCGGGAAAACCTTACCTCGGGGAAGGTATGCTGTGCAATTGGGCAGCATTGGCGTGGGCCGTTGCACGGTTTGGCGGCGAATCAGCACAGATGCGGGGATGTCGCAGACAGGGCGCGGCCCCTGACGGCTGCTGTAATCGCTGCGTTGCATTTCGGGTGTAGATCGGGCCATGATGGGAACATTATTTTAGATCCCTTTTCGAAAGTTGCTATTATGGCCGATGTATTACCGGCGACGGCGCAGACCTATCGCGGGCTGGATGAAATCGCCGCGCTTTTTGATGAATGGCAGGCGGCTTCGCTGCGCCATGGCCGCAACCGGCCCTATTGCGGGGCGGGCTATGGCATGGCCGTGCTGGAAACCTATCACAAAGATGATGATCCGGTTGTTGTGGTTGCACGCGGGGCCGACGGGCAGTTGCGCGGGCTGATGGCATTGGTGCGCCGCGATCTGGTGCGGATGGGGCTGCGGGTGCGCGAATACGGGTTTCCAAATAATCCCAATGTGATCCTGAATGATCCATTGGTGGCGGCGGGGGATAATGCGGCGCTTGTGGCGCTGCTGGGGGCGATTGATCTGGGGCAGGACAGCCTGATTTTGGATCACATGCCTGCGGTCGATGGTTTGGCCAGTGGCATGGGCGGGGCGGCAGCGGGTTTGCGGCTGACGCAGGATGCGCCGCGACCGGCGCGCAGCCTGTATTTCGCGACTCTGGGCGGCAGCTATGACGATTTTCTGGCCACACGGTCGCGCAATCACCGCTGGCAGTTGAAAAAAACCATCCGCAAGGCCGAGGAGGCAGGCGCATTAGAGGTGCGCCGGTATCATGGCGGCGAGATCCGCGCCGCGCTGCCCGATTGGTGGGCGGTGGAGCAGCGCAGTTGGCAGGGGCAAAACCCCGCCAGCGCCATGGATGATGCCGACCGCGCATTCCACACCGCGCTGCTGGACCGGTTGCAGCCCGAAGAATTGGGCGATTTATGGATCACAATGATGGAGGGGCGGCCCGTGGCGGCGCTGCGGATGCTGTCCGCGCCCGGTGTGGTATCGGTGCATACCATGCATTTTGATGCCGGTTACCGCAAACAGGCCCCCGGACTGATCGCCTTTGATGCGATGTTTCGCGCCGCCTGCGAAGAGGGTCTGACCGAGGTCGACATGCACGGGCGCACCGAATTTTTCACCCGTTGGGCCACGGGGCAGCGCGCCCATGAAACCCTGCGCCTGTATCGCGGTGGCATCAAGGGCGGGTTGATCCGGCGCGGGCGGCAGGCCTCACTGCGGCTGTCCGGGTTGGCGCAAAAATGCAAAACACCTGCCAAGGCCGAGGGATAAGGCGGGGCTGCGCGCAAAGCGTGGCCCTGCAACCGCCCCCTGTTCCAGCCCCCTGAAACAGCCCCCCGCAACAGGGCGCTGGAACAGGTCAGTGCTTGGCGCGGTGATGGTGCAAAAATTCCGCCAGCACCGCCAGTGCCAGAACCGAGGTGTGCTGGTTCGACTGGCCATGTGGCGGAATATTGCGTCCGGTCCAGCCGCCATCGGGCAATTGCCGGTCCATCAACCGCATCACCCATGACGGGCGCACCAGATCATGCAGACCCAGCCATTGCAGCACCATACAGCGTTCCGCGAACAGATCCTCGGCGCGGGCGGTTTGGTCATTGGACTGTGCAATCACCGCAATCTGGCTGTTGATCAGCGCATCCAGCGCAGCGGCATCAGCCCCGCCGTTTTCCTTTAATATCAACGCGCCGATCACAATATGGGTGGACCCGTATCCGCCATCATCATCGAATGCGGCCAGTCGTTTCAATATGTCGGGTTGCGGGCGCAGGTCGGCCCATGCGGTGTCGATCATCATCAATTCGACATCGAAATAGGGGCGCACATCCATGACGGACGGCAGGTTGGCCACCTCGGGCGCTGTGTCATCATAATCGCGGTCCAGCACGCGAAATGCCGGATCGTTGATGGTGGCGCGGTAATGATCCATTTGGGCATGCACGAATTCAAACCGGGCATCCGCCGTATGGCGCAGGGTTTGCAGCGCGCAATACAGCACCGACATCGACACATCGCGCTGCGGGCCTAACCAGCCCACACCACGGGTGATACATTGGTCAATCCGGTCCAGCATGGCGGGGCGGTCCGCGTTGAATTGCTGATCCAGCCGGTCATTGCGATATCGCGTGGTCAGCCTGTCATAACGAAATTCGGCAGAGCGGCGCGCGCGTTCAAGAAATGTGTTGATCATACAAAAGGTCCGATAAATAGGGCCGATAAGATTTGAATGATCAAAGGCTAACACGGATATCCGCGCAAGGCGAGTGTTGGCTGACCCGATGCCCAAGCGTGGCTTCCCATAGGTCATTTCCGGCCCGATTACGGTCACAATCAAGGTAAAGAAGCGATTGATTCGGAAGGTGTTAACCTTAACAAGAGGTCCAAAGAAATGTGCAATCGGCGCGATCTCGGTGCATTGGTTCCGATCCTTGAACGCTATGCCGCGAAATCTGGCAAAAAGCGCACAAGTTGGACGCAGGGTAAACCGTTTCCGTTATGGCGACAGTTTTTCAGGCTTGGCCTGTGATTTCTGTGGATAACCGCGACGAATCTGCGACCAAGGCGCGAATATCAACATGATTCTGCGCGCTATTGTGGATAACTATTTCCGCTCACGAAACAGTGTTCATGCGATACATCAGCAAAAGCAGGCAATTTACCATGAATGGGGCATTTTTTTGAAAACTTCCCCTTTGTGCTGCGCCGCTAGTCACGTAATTTGATCTTGCCCAACTGGGGGGTAAAGTCTGTTGGCCACGGGGGCGGCCACTGAACTGTGCTGCGTTCTATCAGGACGCGGAGTGGTAGCCGTATCAATCCGTAAGGGTTGGTGTGGTCGGGAAACCTGTGCCGTTAAACGGCCCCTTTCCTGCCATCTCTGCGATCCTTGCATATGTCACAGCCTGTTCAAACGGATTTTGGTCTGCATCGGTTCATTCCGGTCTGCACCGAGTTAACGAGGTGGTCGGGTTTTTCCCGCGCTGGATGGTAATAAAGGGTCGAAAAAATGGCGAATAAGATTTTGGATTGGAGCCTGTTCGGAAGTTACGGAACAGGTGTGAACAGCGGCATGGCAGTAGATACTGGCGGTATCGAGGTCAGCGTGGATTTCAACGCTCAGGATCATGGGGCCACGGCCACCACGGACAACACCGCGCAATATTCTGCGGCGGGTGAATCCTTTGATAATTCGGCATTGAAGCTGTATGGCGCAGGCGGCGAGGGGGGTATTGATAACACCTCGACCACGACGCTGAACTTCTCTTCCACCAATGCCCTTTATGGTGACGAAGTATCCGACGTGTCGTTCCGCATCAATGACCTGGACCGCGGAACCAGCCATGACAACCACCAAGATATCGTGACCATCCGCGCCTATGACGCCGACGGAAACCTTGTGCCCGTGACCCTGACCACCACCGGCGGCGCAACCATTTCCGGCAATACGGCCACAGCGCAGGACGTAGACAACAGCAGCATCGACCCCGATGATTCCACCGGTTCGATCGCAGTCAGCATCGCTGGCCCCGTTGCCCGTATCGAAATCGACTATGACAATGGTGATTGCACAGATCAGGCGATCTGGGTCACCGATGTGCATTTCGAAACCATCGCCGCTGATGCCCGTGACGGTTATGTCGAAGGCAACGACAGCGACAACCTGATCGACGTTGCCTATACCGGCGACCCCGATGGCGACAAGATCGACAACAGCGATGCGATCCTTGCAGGCGAAGCGGCCCAGGACGATATCGTTTTGGCATTTGACGGCAACGACACCGTGATCGCGGGCGCAGGCAATGATGATGTCTATGCGGGCGGCGGCGACGACTATGTCGAAGGCGGCGCAGGCAATGACATGTTGCTGGGCGATGCCAATCTGGCAGGCACCGGCACGGGCACCGCGCCCACGGGCGAGGTCGTGCGCGAATCCTTTGAGTGGGATCAGGCACCCGATCCCAACGGATCCGGCGGCATTGATGATTGCGACCCCATCACCGGTTTCACGCAGAACACCGGCAATGTGGATGTGACCTTCAGCATCGTCTCCACCCATGAATCGCCGCAAACGCAATTCGCGGACAACGATCAAAAGGTGCATTCCATCACCACCGATGGCGCATCCGCCGATGCACACAGCTCCTTGGCGTCGGAATTGAATTCCAACGATGAATCCGCGACCTATGCATGGGATTATTCCAATCCGGTCGAGGATCTGTCGTTCCGTATCAATGACATCGACAACGATTCAAAGGTCACGATCAAAGCATATGATGCAGACGGCAACCTGTTGTCGGTCAGCGTGGGCGAAGGTTCGCGGCTGGATGAAATCGCATCGGGCAATGTATATACCGTGCAGCCTGAACATTCCTGGTTCGGCAGCAACGGCAGCGACACATCGCCGGAATATTCCGCGCTGATCAACATCGCCGGCCCCGTAGCACGCCTGGAAATCACGCACGAGCAGGAAGGGCATGATTCCTCGGCGATCAACATCACCGATATGTATTTCGACGCGCCTGTCATGGGTCCGGTCGCTGATGATTGCGAAGCAGGCAATGACACGCTGGACGGTGGCGATGGCAATGATTTCATCGACGGTCAGGGTGGCGACGACCTGTTGATCGGCGGCGCAGGCAACGACACCATTTATGGTGACGGCGATGCGACAGGTGGCGGCGCCCCCGTTACCACGCGCGAATCCTTTGAATGGGATCAGGCACCCGATTCCAACGGCCCCGGTGCCATTGAAAACGGTGATCCGCTGAACAGCTTCACCCAGAACACCGGTTCGGTGAATGTGACCTATTCGGTGGTTGGTTCAAATCACACCCCGACCACCACATTTGCCGACAACGAACAAAAAGTGCATTCCATCACCGATGATGGCGCACCAGTCGACGCGCATTCCTCGCTTTCGTCCGAGCTGAACGCACAGGGCGAATGCGCGGTTTATCAACTGGCCTTTGACACGGATGTGGAAAATATCTCCTTCCGTATCAATGACATCGACTATGATTCCGAGGTGACGATCAAAGCCTATGACGCGGCTGGCAACGAGGTGGCAATCAACACCTCTGTCGGGTCGGGCCTGACGGCGCAGAACCTTGACGGTGTGGGCGGCAACGAATTCATCGAAGCCCGCGTCGAGGACGCACATGGCCAAGACACCGATCCCAACTTCTCGACTTTGGTAAACATCGCGGGTCCGATTGCCCGGTTGGAAATCACCCATAACCAAGAGGGTTCGGACGCATCCGGTATCAACATCACCGATGTTTATTTTGATGTGACCACCGATGGCGAAGCCTGCGAACCCGGTGACGATACCATTATGGCTGGCGACGGCGATGATGTGGTATCCGGCGATGCCGGCAATGATGTGATCGACGGCGGCGCCGGCGCGGATATCCTGTCGGGTGGCGATGACCGCGACACATTTATCGGTGGCGATGCGGGCGATCAGGTTGATGGCGGCACCGGCGGCGACGACTACGATACGCTGGATCTGTCGGGCCAAGGCCCGTTGCGGATCATCAACCAGACCATTGATGCAGATGGCGATTCCACCTCGGGCACGGTTCAGTTTCTGGATGGCACGGGCAATGTGACCGGTGAAATGACCTTCACCGAGATTGAAAACCTGATCCTGCCGGAAAACATGGGCCCGACTGCGGGCGATGACACGGCAACGGTAGACGAGGACGGTTCGGTCGACATCCCCGTTCTGCTGAATGACACCGACCCCGAAGGCGATCCGCTGACGGTGACCTCGGCCACGGCTGACAATGGCACCGTAACGGTCAACCCGGACGGAACGCTGGAATACACGCCGGACCCCGATTACAACGGCCCCGACACGATCACCTATGTGGTCGAGGACGGCCAGGGCGGGTCCGACACCGGCACCGTCACGGTCACCGTGACTCCGGTCAACGACGCGCCGGTTGCCGAAGACGACGCCGATACCACGTTGGAAGACAACGCGGTTGTGGTTGATGTTCTGGGCAATGACAGCGATGTGGATGGCGACACTCTGACCGTGACCTCGGCCACGGACGGGGCGAACGGCACCACCGAGGTCAACCCCGACGGCACCATCACCTATACGCCGAACGCCGATTTTGTGGGCGAGGATACGTTCTCTTATGTGGTCGACGACGGCATGGGCGGTTCCGACACGGCGACGGTGACCATCACCGTCACCGGCGAGAATGACGCGCCAGTTGTGACCGGCGAGGATGTGACCACGGACGAGGACACGCCGCTGACCATCGACGTTCTGGCCAATGACACCGACCCCGATGGCGACACGCTGTCGATCCAGGGCGTGCCCGTGGCCGAGCATGGCACGGTAACGGTCAACCCGGACGGAACGCTGGAATACACGCCGGACCCCGATTACAACGGCCCCGACACGATCACCTATGTGGTCGAGGACGGCCAGGGCGGGTCCGACACCGGCACCGTCACGGTCACCGTGACTCCGGTCAACGACGCGCCGGTTGCCGAAGACGACGCCGAGACCACGCCCTATAACACGGCTGTGACCATTCCTGTTCTGGCCAACGACACGGATGTGGATGGCGACA
Source organism: Paracoccaceae bacterium (assembly GCA_050633465.1). GTDB lineage: Bacteria > Pseudomonadota > Alphaproteobacteria > Rhodobacterales > Rhodobacteraceae > UBA3069. The sequence goes on from JBOEGO010000027.1 coordinate 152,486, forward strand.
CCCTGACCGTGACCTCGGCGACCAGCCCTGATGGCACCGTGGATATCAACCCTGATGGCACGCTGACCTTTACCCCGACAGACGGGTTTGAGGGCACTGCCACGATCGACTATCTGATCGAGGATGGTATGGGCGGGTCCGACACCGCGACGGTCACCGTTACGGTCGAAGACAGCCCGCTGGACGGGATCGTTGAAGGCACCGCTGGCGACGACGTGATTGACGTCACCTATACCGGTGACCCCGAAGGCGACATGGTCGACAATGACGATGCGCTGCTGCCGGGCGAAATGGGCGAGGATGACATCATCGAAGCCTATGAGGGCGACGATTATGTTGATGCCGGTCTGGGCGACGATGAGGTCGATGCCGGTTCGGGCGACGACACGGTCTATGGCCGCGAAGGCGACGACATCGTTTATGGCGGCGAGGGCAATGACTCGGTTCGCGGCAACGAGGGCAACGACACCCTGCTGGGCGAAGAGGGCAATGACTCTCTGCGTGGTGGCGAAGGTGACGACACCGTGGACGGTGGCATCGGCGACGACCTGCTGTATGGCGGTGAAGGCGATGACAGTGTCTCGGGTGGCGAAGGCAACGACGAGATATTTGGCAACGAGGGCAATGACACGATCGACGGTGGCGAAGGCGATGATTTCATCAACGCCCGTGCTGGCGAGGCGATCAACGATCACGAGACCTTTGTCGGGGTGCCGTTCGAAGGCGCGCCCGGGAACGCCAATGATCTGGATCTGGTTTATGGCGGTGCCGGCAACGACACCATCCTGACCGGCGACGACGCAGACACCGTTTACGGTGGCGACGGCGACGACAGCATCGACTCGGGCATTGACGATGACGAAGTATATGGCGGCGCAGGCAACGATTACATTGATGCCAATCTGGGTGCCGACTATGTGGATGGCGGTGACGGCGACGACACCATCATTGCGGGCATCGACGCCTTTAGCGACTATGTGGGTGACGATCCCAACCTGCCAAGCGGGTTCCTGATTGATCCGGCAACGGGCCTGCCAGCCCTGAGCGATCCGAACACCGAAGACGGCAAAGACACCGTTATCGGCGGCGCGGGCAACGATTACATCGTGACCGGCGACGACGCGGATTATATCGAAGGTGGCGCTGACAATGACACCATCCACGCGGGCATCGACGACGATTATGTCGATGGCGGCACGGGTGATGACAGCATCATCGGCGGTCACGGGTCCGACACCATCTATGGTCAGGACGGTGACGACTGGATCAATGCGGGTGACAGCACCCTTCTGTGGGGTCAGGAAGACGACAGCACTGATCCGGTGCCGGAAAACGGCCGTGACTTTGTTGACGGTGGTGCCGGTAACGACACCATCTATGGCGAAGATGACGACGACACCCTGTTGGGCGGGACCGGTAACGACCTGATTGACGGTGGTCTGGACGATGACTCCATCGAAGGTGGTGAAGGCGACGACACCCTGCTGGGTGGCGACGGCAACGACACGGTTCTGGGCGGTCTTGGCAATGACTCGATCGACGGTGGCCGCAATGCCGACCTGCTGGACGGTGGCGAAGGCGATGACACTCTGATCGGTGGCAATGGCGAAGACACCCTGTTGGGTGGCGACGGCAATGACCTGCTGGACGGTGGCACCGGCGGCGATGTCATGGACGGCGGTGATGGCGACGACACCATCCTTGGCTCCTCTGGTCGTGACACCATCGACGGTGGTGAAGGCAACGACTCCATCACATCGGGTCTGGGCGAAGATCTGGTTCATGGTGGTGCCGGTGACGACACCATCGAAGCAGGGGCCGAAAACGACACCATTTATGGTGACGAAGGCAACGACCTGTTGACCGGCTTTAACGGTGCCGATGAAATCTATGGCGGCGATGACCGCGATACGATCATCGGTGGCACGGCGGGTGATGTGATCGACGGCGGGTCCGGCGGTGATGATTTCGATACGCTTGATCTGCGCGGGTCCGCCCCGTCGGATGGATCGTTGAACATCACGGTCACCGGGCCGGACAGCAACGGCAACGGTGTCGACGGTTTCGTCACCTATTACGATGCTGCGGGCAACGAAACAGGGTCCTTCGACTTCTCTGAAATCGAAGAAATCATTCCCTGCTTTACCCCCGGCACCACGATTGCCACACCCAAGGGTGAACGTCTGGTCGAGGAGTTGCAAATCGGAGATCGGGTCATCACCCGCGACAACGGTTTGCAGGAAATCCGCTGGATCGGTCAGAAAGGCCTGACCGGGGTTCAGTTGCAGCGCAATGCGCATCTGAAACCGGTGTTGATCAAGCGCGGCGCGCTTGGCAATGGCCTGCCCGAGCGTGACATGCTGGTATCGCCCAACCACCGCGTGCTGGTGAACAACGAGAAGACCGCGCTGTATTTCGAAGAGCGCGAGGTTCTTGCTGCCGCCAAACACCTGGTGGGTGCCGAAGGGATCCACGAAGTTGATGTGATGGGCACGACCTACATCCACTTTATGTTCGATCATCACGAAGTGGTGCTGTCGAACGGGTCCTGGACCGAAAGCTTCCAGCCGGGTGACTATACCCTGCAGGGCATCGGCAACGCACAGCGCAACGAGATCTTTGAACTCTTCCCGGAGCTGAAGACACAAACCGGCGTGGATGATTACCAATCCGCCCGCCGCGCGCTGAAAAAGCACGAAGCAAAACTGCTTATCAAGTAATGCAGCATGTGCCGGACGGGTCGCCCCCGTCCGGCACACTTTCTGGAACGGGGGCTCCGGTTAGGGAGAGGCCCGGTCTTGTGCCCTTTGCGTTTTTGCGCAGATCGGCACGGGCCGGGCTTTTTCCGTTTTGGGGCGCAGAACCGGGGCAGGGGCCTGCCACATTCATGCCCGATTCGTTTGGGCTAGGGTGATTCTCGGGTTCGGTCCGCTGGCTGCACCGGGCATCTGGATGCGGTTTTGTGGTCAAACATGGTTAATATGGCGGGATTGTTGCGCCGCAATTGCGAAATGTGGCGGTGTTTTAGCGGCATTTCCCGAAAATTGAACAGAAACAATAGGGCGGTGATCCTGCGCGAAATGCAGGGGAATACACACTGTTTGGAACGATTGCCGCAAAAGGCGAAACAAACCCGGCGCGCCGCGTTTCCAAACCCTGCATAATCCCGATTTACCCTTGGTTAACAAAGGGTTTCAGGAACAGGGACAACTGTCATAGATATTGTCAGAAATGGGGCGCACCCGTATAAACAACATATCCGAAAGAGGAGGCGTCCCGCGGGGGCAGGGCGCAACACCGGTTCGGAGCTAACGAGTGAAGACCTGTAAACCACAGACGCGAAGTGAGACCCCCGATGGCCTATTCCAACATCCACGTTTTGTTTCCTGCCCAGGCCGCAGCGCCCATCGACAATGATGCGCCCTGCCTGACGCATGGCAGCATGATCGCAACGCCCAAGGGCGAAGTGGCAGTGGATCAACTGGCCGTGGGCGACCGCGTTTTTACCCGTGACAATGGCATTCAGGAACTTGTGTGGGTGGGGCGTGTGACTCTCTCTGCGACCCAACTAGAGGCACAGCCTGAACATCGCCCCGTGCTGGTCCGCACGGGGGCATTGGGCAACGGTATGCCACAGCGTGATATGGTTCTTTCGCCAAACCACCGGGTGCTTGTCACCTCGGGCGAAGCCGAAATGCTGTTTGATGAACGCGAGGTGTTGGTGGCAGCCAAACATCTGGTGGGGCGTCCGGGGATCGAACGTGTGACCCCGGCACAGGTCACCTATGTGCATATCATGTGCAAACACCACGAGGTCGTGCTGTCGGATGGCGCCTGGACCGAAAGCTTTCAACCGGATGATGCATCGCTGAAATCGGTTGGCGCACCGCAACAGGCGGAAATCATGGCGCTTTTTCCCGAACTTGCCGATGATATGGGTGGTCTGGATTACCCCGCCGCCCGCCGCGCCCTTGGCGCAAACGAGGCCCGTTTGCTGGTGATTGATGGCGCCCTGAGCTAAGTTTGTAAACCACGTTTATCGTAACCAGTTTAACGTAATCAGTGTGACAAGGGGCCGGGGGGACATACCCGGCCCTTTTCTATTTTGGCGTGAATTCAACGGGTTGTGCATCGCCGCCCCCCCATTTCTGCCGCATTTGAAACTAATTTTACCTTAATCGGGTCCAACTGCGGCCCGATTAACCCTGTCTTTTGAACCCTGAGCAGAACCGGACGCAGAAAACCTGTGCCGGGGGAAATGAGGCAGAGACGATGAAAACGCACCAAGCATTTCGCCCGCGTGGCGTGGCTGTGGGGGGCTGCTGGCCCTTCGCGTCCGTTCTTTGCCAAAAAGACGGAGCAGCGTAACAATGGCCACCTATACAAACCTGCGGTTCTATGCCGTTGATCCGGATACGATTTTTTCCACCACGGTGGGAAATTTTTCGACCTATAGTGGGCCGGCGGATGCCACAGGCATGGTCACGATTGTCGATAATGAATCGGGCGGCACCACCACGCTGGATGACGATAACAATGGCAGCGAAACCGCAACCGGCAATGTTTTTGTCAATGGCAACAGTTCCAGCAACACCACGCTGGACGCCGAGGCCGTATGGACAGTGCGCGACACGCTGACCGGACAAACCTTTGAAATTGTTCAGCTTGATGTGGAAAATGGCGGCGCGGCGGGGAATTATATGTTGTCGGAACAGCCGCTGGAATCCGGCCGCAGCTATGAAATCATTGATTACAATTCCAACCCCGATGCCGAGTCAGGCACAGCCGCCTTTACCTATGGCGATTACCGCGAAAACAATTTCGACGGGCTGGTCGAAGGCACCGCAGGCGATGACACCATCGACAGCAGCTATAGCGGCGATGTGGATGGTGACCGCATTGATGCGGGCGATGCCACCACCGCGACCACCACGGGGCTGGATTTCAACTGGTCCGCAGCAGGGGCGGACAATGCCAATGTCGCCGGCGGCATCACGCAGGACACCGGCGGCATTCAGGTGGATGTGTCTTTCGTCACTTCGGCCACCACAACCGAGGTGTCGATTGACAGTTCGACCGCGCAATATGTCGCCACGGGCGAGGATTTCAACGGCACTTCGTCGCTTTACCTGAATGGCACCCATGTGGGCACCGACACCACCACGACAATCATCGAATTTTCGTCGGTGTCCGGTTCGGGATTTGATGACGAGGTGCAGAATGTCACCTTTCGGGTCAATGACGTGGACGAAGGTGGCTGGACAGACGAATTGGAAATCCGCGCCTATGATGCGGATGGCAATCTGGTGTCGGCGCAGTTCAACCTGCAAGGCAATGACAGCGACGCGTCCAATGGCAGCACCCTGACGGGGGGCAGCAACCAGAACGACAACGCCGATCAGGCGGACGGGTCCGCATTGGTCACCATCCCCGGACCCGTGGCGCGGATCGAGTTGGAATATGGCAATGGCCAGACCGCAGGGCAGGTGCTGTATGTCACCGATGTGCATTTCGACGCGACCACCAGTGCCGATCAGGATCTGGTCTATGCCGGTGATGGCAATGATGTTGTGTCGACCGGGCTGGACAATGACACGGTATACGCGGGCACGGGCAACGACAGCGTATCGGGCGGCGTCGGCGATGATGAGCTATACGGCGAAGACGGCGATGACACGCTAGAGGGCGGCGCGGGCGCGGATACGCTGATCGCCGGTATCGGCATGGATTATGCCGATTACTCTGCCTCGGGCGCGGGTGTGAACGTAAACCTGAACGACAATACCGCCACTGGCGGCGATGCCCAGGGTGACTGGTTCAACGGGATCGACGGGTTTTACGGGTCGGATTATGCCGACAGTATGACAGGCACGGATGCGCAGGACCTGACACCTGGCCCGACCTTTTTCACCAATATTTTCTATGGTGGCGCAGGGAATGATTCACTTTACGGGCTTGGCGGCAACGACAGCCTGTATGGCGAGGACGACAACGATCTGGTTGATGGTGGCACCGGCGACGATCTGGTCGATGGTGGCGCGGGCAATGACACGCTGCTTGGCGGTGATGGCACCGATACGGTTGTCGGCGGCGCGGGTGCGGATAACCTGCAAGGCGGCGCGGGCGATGATATTTTGCAAGGCGACGCAGGCAATGACACGCTGGAGGGGGGCAGCGGCGCCGACACGATCGAGGGCGGCGATGGCGATGACCTGATCCGCGTGCTGGACGGCTTTGGCGCAGACGAGGTTCTGGGCGGCGAAGGCGCGGAAACCGGCGGGTTGACCGGCGGCGATGTGTTGGACGGAACCGCCCTGACAGGCGATGCCGTGGTGGATTTCACCGCCATCAACGCAGCTGATCCCGAAAGCGGCACCCTGAGCATGGGTGGCGAGACCCTGCAATTCGAACAGATCGAAATTGTGCGGACAGGCGCGGGCAATGACAGCATCATCGGCGGTGACGGCGATGAACGCATCGCCACGGGCGCGGGTCAGGATACCGTCAACACCGGCGCGGGTGACGATACGATTGCCCTGAACACCGGCCAGTCGGGCGGGGATGGTGTGGCTGATACCGTCATTCTGGCCGATGGCAGCGGCAATGATACCATCGTGGAATTCGACGGGCCGATCGACAATGGCGATGGCACATACAGCGGCATTGACCAGCTGGAGGTCAGTGGCATGACCACGGGCACGCGCCCCGTGAACACCCATGACGTGACAGTGTCCGACGTTGGCGGCAGTGCCCTGCTGACATTTCCCAATGGCGAAACCGTGCTGCTGTCGGGCATCACCCCCGCACAGTTGGCCACGCCACAGGCATTGGCCGCAATCGGCATTCCGCTGCCCGATGGCATCGTGCGCGGCACCGCGGCGGGTGATCTGATCGACGGATCCTATGCAGGTGACAATGACGGCGACATGGTCGATGCGGGCGATGCGGTGCCCGTGGGTGCGGGCGCGGATCAGGATACCATTCTGGCGGGCGCGGGCGATGACACGGTGTTTGCGGGCGCGGGCAATGACAATGTTGCAGGCGAGGCGGGCGACGATTCACTAGAGGGCGGCGCAGGCGATGATGTGATCCTGGGCGGTGACGGTGCTGATACGCTGATTGGCGGATCGGGTTCCGACACGCTGAGCGGCGGGGCCGATGCGGATGTATTCGACCAGGCGACTGCATTAACAAGCGAAACTTTCATCGGTGGCGAGGGCACCACCACGGGTGTCGATTTCGATACCATTGATTTTTCGGGGATGAGCGGCCCCGTTACCGTCATCTATGATGGCGACGAAAGCGGCACGATCACGGATGGCGGCGTTGGCTCTCCGACCTCGGATTTCAGCGAGATCGAGGCATTTGTGCTGACGGATTATGACGATTCCGTTTCCTCGGGCGGGGATACGCTTGGCCATGCCATTGCGGCGGGTGCGGGCGACGATACCATTTGGGCCGGTTTGGGCAATGACACCCTGTCGGGTGGATCGGGCGCGGACGAGATTTTCGGCGATGCGGGTGATGACGCGATCACCGGTGGTCTGGGCAATGATGATCTGGGCGGGGACGCGGGCAATGACACCGTCAGCGGCGATGCGGGCGACGATTTCATTCAGGGCGGGGCAGGCAATGATAGCCTGTCGGGCGGCGATGACAATGATACGCTACTGGGTGGCAGCGGTGCCGATACAATGTCGGGCGATGCGGGCGATGACCGCATGGTTGGCGGCACCGGCAGTGACAGCCTAAGCGGTGGCAGCGGCAGCGACACCATGCTGGGTGGCGATGACAACGACATTCTGGATGGCGGCGACGGGGCCGACGATCTGTCGGGCGATGCGGGATCTGACACATTGTCGGGTGGCGCCGGTGCCGACACATTGGCGGGCGGGTCTGGCAATGACTCCTTATCCGGTGGCGATGACAGCGATACCCTGACGGGTGGTGCGGGCAACGACACCATGGATGGTGGCGCGGGCGACGATATTTTCGTTCTGGAAGAAGGCTTTGGCACGGATTCCGTTACGGGAGGAGAAACCGGCGAAACCAATGGTGATGTGCTGGACGCATCGCTGATGACCAGCGGCGTAACGGTGGACCTGTCCGCCGTTGATCCCGCAGATGGCGAAAGCGGCACGCTGAGCGACGGCACCAACACCGCCACATTCAGCGAAATCGAAATGGTGCTGACCGGATCGGGCGGCGACAGTGTCACCGGATCGGACGGTGCCGATATGGTCGCCACCGGATACGGTGCCGACACCGTCGATGGCGGCGCGGGTGATGATACATTCGATCTGGGCAATGACGGTTTGGGCGGCGGTGACGGCGCGGCGGATACGGTTGTGTTTGGCGATGGCGACGGGGCCGATACGGTTTTCGCCTTTGAGGCACCAACCGACAATGGCGATGGCACCTATACCGGGGCCGACCAGCTGGACCTGTCGGGCCTGACCGATGCGCAGGGCCATCCGGTGCATGTGTCCGATGTGGTGGTCAGCGATGACGGATCCGGCAATGCCTTGCTGAGCTTTCCCAACGGGGAAAGCCTGACCCTGATGGGTGTGGCCCCGGCGGCGGTATCAGACCCTGCCGCATTGCAGGCCATGGGTGTTCCCGGTCCTGATTATGTCGTCACCGGAACGGCGGGCGACGACCTGATTGATGCCAGCTATGTCGGTGATGTCGAAGGCGATATGGTTGATGCAGCCGACGCGGCTGACGGCAGCGACGATGATGTGATCAACGCGGGCGATGGCAATGATACCGTGCTGGCAGGCGCAGGCAACGACAGTGTCACCGCAGGCAGTGGCCATGACCGTGTCGAGGGTGGCGTCGGTGATGATACCGTCAGCGCAGGGGCAGGCGATGACACTGTTCTGGGTGGCGCGGGCAATGACAGTATCCTTGGTTATGAAGGGTCCGACAGCGTCGATGGGGGGGATGGTGACGATTACATCAACACCCGCACCTCGACCGGGACGGGCCTGCCGGACACCGGATACCCCGGCAGTTTCACGGGCGATGGCGATGATGCCAATGACCGCGACACGGTGCAGGGCGGCACCGGCAATGACACCATCCTGACCGGCGATGACGACGATATTGTTGATGGCGGCGACGGCGCAGACAGTATTGATGCAGGGTTCGATGACGATACCGTCACGGGCGGCGCGGGTGCGGATACGATCACGGGTGGCGAAGGCAACGACAGCATCGAGGGCGGTGCCGACAACGACCTGATTTACGGCGATGATGTATCGGGCCTGACTGCGGGGTTGAACATCCCCGATGACACCGATCTGGTGACGGATAACGGGTTGGACACCCTGCGTGGTGGTGACGGCGATGACACCATTTACGGCATGGACGACAACGACCTGATCACGGGTGACGCGGGCAATGACCTGCTGGATGGCGGTTATGACGATGATACCGTGCATGGCGGTGATGGCGACGATACCATCCTGTTGAACGATCAATTCGGCAGTGACCTGATTATCGGCGGAGAAGGCGGCGAAACCGCGGGCGACACGCTGGATATGTCGGGCCTGACCACGGGTGTGACCGTCAACCTGACGGGCAATGACCCCGAAGCAGGCAGCGTCAGCGATGGCAGCGACACCTCCAGTTTCTCCGAGATCGAAAACATCATTCTGGGCGGCGGTGCGGATACCGTGGTGCTGGCCGACGGGTCGGGTGCGGATGTAGTGCAGGGGTTCAGCGCCCCCACCGACAACTTTGATGGCACCTATTCCGGGGTGGATCAGTTGGACGTGTCGGGCATGACCGACGCGGGCGGTGATCCGGTCAATGTCCATGACGTGGTGGTCGGCGATGACGGGTCCGGCAATGCCATACTGACCTTTCCCAACGGGGAAAACATCACGCTGCTGGGGGTTTCCCCGGCTGATGTGACCAGCCCGCAGCAGTTGATCGCGCTTGGCATTCCTGCCTCTGACGGGATCGTCAGCGGGACGGCGGGGAATGACACGATAGATGGCGTTTATTCCGGCGACCCTGACGGTGATATGGTTGATGGCGATGACGCGATTCTGCCGGGCCACACGGGCGACGATGACAGCATCCTTGCGGGCGCAGGCGATGACCTTGTGCTGGCGGGGCGCGGCAATGACACGGTTCACGGCGGCAGCGGCGCGGATACGCTGGCTGGTGGCCTGGGCGACGATTCATTGCTGGGCGGGGATGATGCCGATGCATTTGTCCTTACGAATGGCGGGGCCGATACCGTTGTCGGTGGCGAAGGCGGAACAGATGCCGATACGCTGAACCTGTCGGGTGCGGGATCGGGTGCCGATATCCTGTTCAGCGGCGACGAGGCGGGCCAATCGGTTATCGGCACTGACACCGTTGATTTCAGCGAAATCGAACAGATCATCGCCACTTCTGGCGATGACACGGTGAACATGGCGGCCGATACCGGCGGTATGATCCTGGACCTTGGTGATGGCAATGACAGCGCCACGGGCGGCAGCGGCGCCGATCAGATCAACGCGGGCGCGGGCGACGATACCGTTGCGGGCGGTGATGGCGATGACACCATCAACGCAGGCGCAGGTGCGGACGACATCGCGGGCGGTGCGGGCAATGATGAAATCACCCTGGGGTCCGGCGACATCGCATGGGGCGAAGACGGCGATGACACCTTTATCGTCGACAGTGCCCTGCTGAACGGCGGCGCGATCACCATTGACGGCGGCGAGGCGGGCGAAACCGCAGGCGATACCCTGAACGTATTCGGGCCGGCCAATATTATTTACGATGGCGGCAACCCTGAAAACGGCACTGTGACCTATCTGGACGGGTCGGTGGTGAATTTCAGCAATATCGAAAACGTCACCCATGTGCCCTGTTTCACCGAACACAGCATGATCACCACGCGCCGCGGTCTGGTGCCTGCGGGGCAGTTGCGCATTGGCGATATGGTGCAAACCCGCGACGAGGGCATGCAGCCGATCCGCTGGGTGGGCCGCCGCGAAATGACGGGCGCGCAACTGGCGCAAAATCCGAAACTGAACCCTGTGCTGATCCGCGCGGGCGCATTGGGCCACGGGCTGCCGGAACGGGATCTGCTCGTCTCGCCGCAGCACCGTATGCTGGTGGGCAGCGCCAAGGTGCAGCTGTGGTTCGCCGAGGACGAAGTGCTGGTCGCCGCCCGTCACCTGACCTGTCTGGACGGGGTGGAACAGATCGCGCCCGACAGCGTGACCTATGTGCATTTCATGTTCGACAGCCATCAGGTGGTGATGGGCGAGGGCACATGGAGCGAAAGCTTCCAGCCCGGTGACCATGTGCTGCGTGGCATGGATGATGCGCAACGCAATGAACTGGCGGAAATATTCCCCGAATTGCGCTGTAATGGCGGCACCGAACCCTATCCGGCGGTGCGCCTGACCCTGAAACGCCACGAGGTGCCATTGCTGTTCATGCAAACCTAGGCGTGCGGCAAAGGGTTATGGCGCGTCCTGTGCGGTGCGCCATGCCGCCCATGCTTCGGGCGTGTCCAGATCGGTGGTGGCGCGGTTGCCCGCCAGCGGCAGGTGGCGCACACGGCGCGCATGATCCGACAGCACCATCCGCGCACCACGGTCCCCCGTGACAGCGGCCAGATCACCGAAATACCCGTAGGGAAAGATCACCGGATGCCCCGGATCACCATTGGCCGAGGTCGCACGCAGGATCATATCGGGCGATTTCACCCATGTGGATGCCATGCGCAACAAATCCTTTGAATTCAGGTCGGGCAGGTCGGCGGGCAGGATCATCACGCCACCTGTGTCGGGGGGCAATGCCTCGATCCCGCGGCGGATGGATGCGCTCATGCCCTCGGCCGCGTCGGGCACATAAACCAGATCGGCCAGATCATTGCCCACAGCACGGGCGCGGGGGTGATCGGGCGCGGGCAGGGTGACCATGACGGGCAATCCGGTGCCAAGGGCGCGTTCCAGTGCCCGCCGGATCAGGGGCTGGCCCTCGACCACCTCCATCAATTTGTCGCGCCCGCGCATCCGCGAGGACGACCCCGCCGCAAGCAGTAGAATAACAAGGCAAGGGGCCATGTGTTGCACTTCTCCTTTGTCTGCCCGATTTGCATAGCAGGGAATGGGCGCGGCGCGGGAAAAAATCGCAGATCAGGTTTGATTAACTGTCAAAGAGGGCGCATTTTCAGGCGGGTGATGCGGTTGTCCTTGCGGCCTGTCACCTCGAACCGGAACCCGTGAAACGAAAACACCTGCCCCACGGTCGGGATCATCTGCGCCTCGTGCAGGACCAGACCGGCGATGGTGTTCGCCTCGTCATCGGGCAGGGTCCAATCCATCGCGCGGTTCAAATCGCGGATGGTCATCGAGGCATCAATCACATAGTTGCCATCGTCCAGTTTGCGCACGGGCAGGTTTTCTTCGGTGTCGAATTCATCGGTGATTTCGCCAACGATCTCTTCCAGAA
>JBOEGO010000028.1:0-1202 GCA_050633465.1 Paracoccaceae bacterium
GCCAAACCCATGGCAAAGGCAAAGTTTGAACGTAACAAACCGCACGTCAACATCGGCACGATTGGCCACGTTGACCACGGTAAAACCACTTTGACGGCAGCGATCACCAAGTATTTTGGCGATTTCAAGGCCTATGACCAGATCGACGGCGCGCCCGAAGAGAAAGCCCGCGGTATCACGATTTCCACGGCGCACGTGGAATATGAAACCGAAAACCGCCACTATGCGCATGTTGATTGCCCCGGCCACGCCGACTATGTGAAAAACATGATCACCGGCGCGGCGCAGATGGATGGCGCGATTCTGGTTGTGAACGCGGCCGATGGCCCGATGCCCCAAACCCGCGAGCACATCCTGCTGGGCCGTCAGGTGGGCATCCCCACCATGGTCGTTTACATGAACAAAGTTGACCAGGTTGACGACGAAGAGCTGCTGGAACTGGTGGAAATGGAAATCCGCGAGCTGCTGTCCTCTTATGAATACCCCGGCGACGACATTCCGATCATCAAGGGTTCGGCCCTGGCCGCAATGGAAGGCCGCGACAACGCGATTGGCGAGGATTCGATCCGCGCGCTGATGGCCGCTGTTGACGAATGGATCCCGACACCTGCGCGTGCGGTTGACCAGCCCTTCCTGATGCCGATCGAAGACGTGTTCTCGATCTCGGGTCGTGGGACGGTTGTGACCGGTCGTGTGGAACGTGGCGTGATCAATGTTGGCGACGAAATCGAAATCGTTGGCATCAAAGACACCAGCAAAACCACCTGTACCGGTGTTGAAATGTTCCGCAAACTGCTGGATCGCGGTGAAGCGGGCGATAACATCGGCGCATTGCTGCGCGGTGTTGACCGTGAAGGTGTCGAGCGCGGCCAGGTTCTGTGTAAGCCCGGTTCGGTGAAACCCCACACCAAGTTCGAGGCAGAAGCCTATATTCTGACCAAGGAAGAGGGTGGCCGTCACACGCCGTTCTTTGCGAACTACCGCCCGCAGTTCTACTTCCGCACGACGGATGTGACCGGCACGGTTCAGCTGCCCGAAGGCACTGAAATGGTTATGCCCGGCGACAACCTGAAGTTCGAAGTCGAACTGATCGCGCCGATCGCAATGGAAGACGGGTTGCGTTTCGCCATCCGCGAAGGCGGCCGCACCGTCGGCGCCGGCGTTGTGTCGAAGATCATTGCCTAATGATCCCGAGACGCACC
>JBOEGO010000029.1:0-109571 GCA_050633465.1 Paracoccaceae bacterium
AAGTTGAAGATACAGTTGCTAGCACGCTGTCCCGTTTTGCCGGGCCACTTCAGAAAGGGCTGGTTCAATCAATCCAGAGAACTGCCAGCCTGTTATGCCGCTCGGCAAACTGCCATGGGTGAGCTGCTGCCTTGTGACCGCACCCCCGATCCGGAGCTTGCGGGAATCCGGGGGGTCTGGTCGCCAGATCGGGCATTGAAATTCTTTGGTTTACCCCGTTCTGCCGGGGCCGCCATCGGGTGGTTATGCCGCGTCGAAATCCAGCGTCAGTTTGTCGGTGGTCGGGCGGGTTTGGCAGGCGAGGGTGAAGCCCTGCTCAAGTTCCCAAGGTTCCAACGAATAGTTCACCGCCATCTCCGCGCTGCCATTCGTCACCTTGCAGCGGCAGGTGCAGCACATGCCGCCCTTGCAGGAATAGGGCAACTCCAGCCCCTGACGCGCGGCGGCGTCCAGCACGTTGTCGTCGGCTTGGGTAACCATGAAAATCCGGCGGGTGCCATCCAGCAGGACTTCGACCTCTGCCCCCTTCTCGGCGGCATTTTGCGCGGCCTCGGACCGGGGGGCACGGGCAGCGGTGCCTTCGGTATAGAACCGTTCGTGATGGATTTTTTCTGCGGGCATTCCACCGGCTTGCATCATGGCGGATACATCATCAATCATCGCGCCGGGCCCACACAGATAGGCACCATCGACATCCAGATCAATCGCACCGGCACGGGCAAGGCGTTGCAGTTTTTCACCCGTCACGCGGCCATTCAAAAGCTCCACATCCTGCGGTTCGCGACTAAGGATGTGGATCATGGTGAACCGGTCCACGTAGCGGTCTTTCAGCGCATCCAGCGCGTCCTTGAACATAATCGACGCGGTGTTCCGGTTGCCATAGACCAGCGTTACAGCCGCGCCGTGGGCCAGCGTTTCAGCCGCGATCGAGATCATCGGCGTGATGCCCGACCCGGCGGCGACCAGTAGTAGGCTTTGCTCGCCACGCGGGATAAACCGCCCCTCTGGCGGCATCACTTGTAGGGTTTTCCCCTGTGTTAGAGACTGCGCAAAGGTTGAAAATGCGCCGCCGTCGACCTGTTTCACACCGACGCATAGCGGCTGATCGGGAAAGGATGCGATGGAATAAGAGCGCCGGATATCCTGACCACCCACCATGCTGCGCAGTGTCAGATACTGGCCAGGTTTCCACGCCATATCGGCGGGCGTGTCAAAGGTGATGCAGATGGCGTCGCTGCCCTCGGGGCGGATATCGGTGATGGTCAGGTCGCGGAACATGGGCGCTCCTTTAGATGCATTTGAAATAGTCGAAAGGTTCATGGCAGGCGCGGCAACGGTAATGCGCCTTGCAAGCGGTAGAGCCGAATTCAGACAGCTTTTCAGTGTCTAAACTGGCGCATTTCGGGCAGGTGACGGTAATTTCGCCAAAGAGGGCGCGCACTGATCCCGCAGGTTCCTGCGGCGGAGCGATGCCATAGGCACGCAGCTTTTCACGCCCCTCTGCGGTGATCCATTCGGTTGTCCACGCAGGGGTCAGGATGAGTTCGATACGGGCGTCATACCCTGCATCACGCAGGGCGGCTTCGATGCTCAATTCAATCGCAAGGGTCGCGGGACAGCCAGAGTAGGTGGGGGTGACTCCCGCTATGGCCAGATTATTTTCGACCCTAACCCAGCGTAAAATGCCCAAATCTGCCACGGTGACGCAGGGCACCTCGGGGTCGGGCACGGCGGCTGCGGCCTCCCATGCGGGACCTTGGTTTTGGGTCCGGGCAGCAATCACCAAGTCACACCGGGCAATGCGCGGTGAACGGATTGCATTTTGGACAACATATGCCCCAGCCCTTCGCCATGAATGCCATCGCGCCCACCCGTTTGCGGATGCGACACAGTCGGCATTTCCAGCCCTGCCTCGGCAAACACATGCGCGACGGTGGCATCGAATGCTGCGCGCTGGTCGGCGCGCTTGGGCAGAACGCCGGCGGCTTCGGCCTCTGCTGCGGCATCCGAACTTTCGAACAGCTCATCGACATAGATTGCCAGCGCATCGACGGCATCGCGCATTCGCGCAGTGCTTTCCTCGGTGCCGTCGCCCATGCGGATCACCCATTCGCCCGTGTGGCGGATGTGATAGGCCAGCTCCTTGACTGCCTTGCCTGCAACACCCGCAATCACCGCGTCACTGCTGTGCAGCGCGGCCTGCCAATAAGGGTGCATAAAGGCCACGAAGAAGAACTGGCGCAGCATGGTATGGGCAAAATCACCATTGGGGCGTTCGACCAGCAAGCAATTACGATAGGCCCGTTCGTCGCGCAGATATGCCATGTCATCCTCGGACCGGCCTTCGCCCTCGACCTTGCCCGCGTGATCATACAAAACCCGCGAAGTGCCGATCAGGTCCAACGCCATATTGGGCAGGGCCAGATCCTCCTCCAGCATGGGGGCATGGCCGCACCATTCGCTCAGCCGATGCCCCAGCACCAGACAATCATCCGCCAGCTCCAGAAATGCCTGATGAGTCATCACATATGCCCCACTTCGTCGGGGATGTCATAAAATGTGGGGTGGCGGTAAATCTTGTCCGCCGAGGGGTCGAAGTTTTCGCCCGATTGATCAGGGTCGCTGGCGGTGATCGCGGCGGATGGCACCACCCAGATCGAATTGCCCTCGCCGCGGCGCGTATACACATCACGCGCCGCTTGCAGGGCCAACACCTCGTCGGCCGCGTGGATCGAACCCACATGCTTGTGGCTTAGCCCGTTACGGGGCCGGATGAACACTTCCCAAAGCGGTGTCTCATGGGCCATAGCCTTCTCCTTTTTCTTGGCAAAAATACTCCGGGGAGGAGAGCGAAATCTTTGATTTCACTCGGAGGGGCTGGCCCCTCTCCGCCGGAATCAGTGTCTATTCCGCGGCAATTTTGCGCGCACGGCGTTTTTCGGCATGGGCCAGTGCGGCCTCGCGGACCCAGGCACCATCATCCCACGCCTTTTTACGCGCAGCCACACGGTCGCGGGCCATGGGGCCGTGGCCCTTGACCACACGCCAGAATTCATCCCAGTCGATCACCCCGTGATCATATCCGCCTTTTTCTTCGTTCCATTCCAGATCGGGGTCGGGAATGGTCAGGCCCAGATATTCAGCCTGCGGCACGGTGGCGTCGATAAATTTCTGACGCAGCTCATCATTGGTAAAGCGTTTGATTTTCCACGCCATGGACTGATCCGAATGCTGGCTGTCCGCATCATGCGGGCCAAACATCATAATCGACGGCCACCACCAACGGTTCAGGCTGTCCTGCGCCATTTCCTTTTGTTCGGGGCTGCCCTGCGCCAGCGTCATCACGATTTCATAGCCCTGCCGCTGGTGAAAGGATTCCTCCTTGCAGACGCGGATCATGGCGCGGGCATAGGGGCCGTAGGAACAACGGCACAACGGGATCTGGTTCATGATCGCGGCCCCGTCCACCAGCCAGCCGATCATGCCGATATCGGCCCAGCTGAGCGTTGGATAGTTAAAGATCGACGAATATTTCGCCTTACCTGACAGCAATTCCAGAGTCATTTGTTCACGGGTCACACCCAGCGTTTCAGCGGCGGAATAAAGGTATAGCCCGTGCCCGCCCTCGTCCTGCACCTTGGCCAGAAGCGCGGCCTTGCGGCGCAGGGATGGGGCGCGGGTGATCCAGTTCCCTTCGGGCAACATGCCGACGATTTCACTATGGGCGTGCTGGCCGATCTGGCGCACCAATGTGCGGCGATACCCTTCGGGCATGGGGTCGTTTGGTTCGATCTTTTGTTCGGCGTCGATGCGCGCCTGAAACCGGTCCTGAAAGTCCTGCGTTTCTTCGGTGCTGCCGTCGGCACCGATCAATCCTTGGCTATACATGGCTGGCTCCTCCCGTTCGCTTCATTTGTTATATGTTACGAAAATCAATTCGCAAAGCGTTTTTTGTAACACTTGATACTTGAGCCAAGGCAACCAATTGTGCGGCATGGATAAAAAACTG
This sequence comes from Paracoccaceae bacterium, assembly GCA_050633465.1. Lineage (GTDB taxonomy): Bacteria > Pseudomonadota > Alphaproteobacteria > Rhodobacterales > Rhodobacteraceae > UBA3069. Next base: position 4,010 of record JBOEGO010000029.1, read on the forward strand.
ATTTCATTCGGGCATGGGTATTCAGCGCAGGCGCTGTCCAAACGCCTGTTGGCCGAGGGCTGGACGATACTGGGCACCACGCGCAGCACCGACAAGGCAGATGACCTGCGCAGGCAGGGCATTGCGCCATTGTTGTTTTCAGACCCTATTCCGCCTGAATTTGCTGATTCCAGCCATATTCTGATATCCGCCGGGCCGGACAACAGGGGTGATCCCACACTGGCAGAATACGCCGGAGCCTTGGCGGAAATGACGCCGGAATGGGTCGGATACCTGTCTACAACGGGGGTTTACGGCGACCATCAGGGCGGCTGGGTCGACGAAGCCACAGCCCTGACCCCATCCACCAAACGCGGGCAGGCGCGGGTCATGGCCGAATCACAATGGCGGGCCACCCCCCTGCCCCTGCATATCTTTCGTCTGGCGGGGATTTACGGCCCCGGTCGCGGGCCATTTGCAAAGGTGCGTAATGGCACCGCACGGCGTATTATCAAACAAGGGCAGGTATTTAGCCGCATCCATGTCGATGACATTGCGCAGGTATTATATGCCTCGATGCTGGCACCCAACGCGGGCGCGATTTACAACCTGTGCGACGATGACCCCGCGCCGCCCCAAGATGTAATCGCCTATGCCGCCAAACTGCTGGGCCTGCCGGTGCCGCCCGCAGTTGCCTATAATCAGGCGGAAATGACCCCGATGGCACGCAGTTTTTATGCGGAATCCAAGCGGGTAAGGAACGACCGGATCAAGGATGAACTGGGCGTGACCCTGCGCTATCCCGATTACCGGACCGGGCTAAAGGCGATGATCGCCACGGAATAGACCCTAATTCAGGCCGTTTTACCAATTTGCGCGACGCCCAGAACATCCAGCACCCTGGCTTCGATATCATCGGCGTTCAGGCCAGCGGTGGCATACATGTCCTCGGGGGTGGATTGGTCGATGAATGTGTCAGGCAGCACCATGGAGCGGAATTTCAACCCAGTGTCGAACACGCCCTGTTCGGCCAGCAATTGCGCCACATGCGACCCGAAACCGCCGATAGAGCCTTCCTCGATCGTGATCAGGGCGTCGTGGTCGGCGGCCAGTTTCAGGATCAGATCACGGTCCAGCGGTTTGGCAAAACGGGCATCGGCAATGGTGGGGGTGATGCCGCGCGCGCCCAGCGCCTCTGCGGCTTTTTCCACCTCGCTCAACCGGGTGCCAAACGACAGGATCGCCACGTTTTTGCCCGTGCGGATCATCCGGCCCTTGCCGATTTCCAACACCTGCCCCTGTTCGGGCATATCGACGCCCGTGCCCTCGCCACGCGGATAGCGGAAGGCGATCGGGCCGTCATCATGGGCAACGGCGGTGGCGACCATATGTTTCAGCTCTGCCTCGTCTGCCGCGGCCATGACCACCATGCCGGGCAGGTTCGTCAGGAATGCGGTGTCAAACGCACCCGCATGGGTGGCGCCATCGGCACCGACCAATCCGGCGCGATCAATGGCGAACCGCACCGGCAGGCGCTGGATCGCGACATCATGCACGACCTGATCATAACCGCGCTGCAAAAACGTGGAATAGAGCGCACAAAAGGGCCGCAACCCGCCCGCCGCCAGACCGGCGGCAAAGGTCACCGCATGCTGTTCGGCAATGCCCACATCGAACAACCGCGAGGGATAGCGTTCGGCGAACAGGTTCAACCCTGTGCCATCGGGCATGGCAGCCGTGACGGCGCAGACGCGGCTGTCGCTGGCGGCGTGATCCAGCAGGGATTGCGCGAATACGTTGGTATAAGACGGCGCATTGCTGGGTGATTTTTTCTGCTTGCCCGTCAGCACATCGAATTTGCCGGTGGCGTGGCCCTTGTCGCGGGCGGATTCCGCGGGGGCGTATCCCTTGCCCTTTTTGGTCAGCACATGGATCAGCATCGGGCCGGTGGCGCGGGCCTGCACCGTGCGCAGAACCGGCAGCAACTGGTCCAGGTCATGCCCGTCAATCGGCCCGACATAGGAAAACCCCAATGCTTCGAACATGGTGCCGCCCACGGCCATGCCTTTCAGCATGTCCTTGGCGCGTTTGGCCCCGTCACGGAATGGCGGCGGCAACAGGGAAACCGCGCCTTTGGCCGCTGCCTTTAGCTCTTGGAACGGTTCGCCCGCATACAGGCGCGACAGATAGGACGACAGCGCGCCCACGGGGGGGGCAATCGACATTTCGTTGTCGTTCAGGATCACGAACAGGCGTTTTCCCAGATGGCCCGCGTTGTTCATTGCCTCGAACGCCATGCCTGCCGACATCGCGCCATCGCCGATCACAGCGATACCATCGCCCAGCCCGCCTTCGGCGGTGCCGCCCAGATCACGCGCCACGGAAAACCCCAACGCCGCGCTGATCGAGGTAGAGCTATGCGCCGCGCCAAAGGGGTCATAGGGCGATTCAGATCGTTTGGTGAAACCCGACAGCCCGCCCTTGGTCCGCAGGGTGCGAATGCGGTCGCGCCGCCCGGTCAGGATTTTATGCGGGTAGCATTGGTGCGACACATCCCAGATCAGTTTGTCCTTGGGCGTGTTGAACACCGCATGCAGGGCCACGGTCAATTCGACCACACCCAGACCCGCACCCAGATGCCCGCCGGTTTCGGACACCGCCGAAATGGTTTCGGCCCGCAATTCATGCGCCAGCTGGTGCAGCTGTTTGTCGGACAGGCGTTTCATATCCGCCGGCACATGCACGGTATCAAGAAGCGGGGTGGATGGTCTGTCGCTCATGGCGCCCTCCGGTCCGGTGCGGGTTTAGCTGTCGCGCGAGATAACGAAAGCAGCGGCCTGCCGCAAGGTTTCGCCCTCTGCTCCATAAGGAGATAGCGCATCCGAGGCCTGTTCCACCAGTTCGGCGGCGCGGATTTTTGCCGCATCCAGCCCCAACAGGGACACAAAAGTGGCCTTGCCCGCATCGGCGTCCTTGTTCAGGCGTTTGCCGGTGGTCTGTTCGTCGCCCGTCACATCCAGAATGTCATCGGCGATTTGAAACGCCAGCCCAAGCGCATGGGCATAGGCCGCAAGCGGGGCAATATCAGCCCCCGCCAGCCGCGCACCGGCACAGGCCGACCATTCAATCAACGCCCCGGTTTTGCCCTTTTGCAGGGTGGTGATCTGGTCCAGTGACAGCGGAATCAGTGACGATTCCGCCGCAATATCCATTGCCTGCCCCAAAACCATACCCTGCGCCCCGCTGGCACGGGCCAGGGTTAGCGCCAGTTCGCAGCGGATCATCGGATCAGGATGGGCATCGGGCGTGGTGACCAATTCAAACGCCAGTGATTGCAGCGCGTCACCGCACAGCACCGCGGTCGCCTCGTTCCATTGCACATGCACGGTGGGCAGGCCACGGCGCAGGTCGTCATCATCCATGCAGGGCATATCGTCATGCACCAGCGAATAGGCATGCATTGCCTCGATCGCGGCGGCGGGCCAGATCGCGATTTCGGGTGAAATGCCGTGCAATCGAGCCGATTCCAGCACCAGAAAGGCGCGCAACCGCTTGCCCCCCTGCGCGGCGTAACGCATCGCCATCACCACATCGCTGTCACCCAGCGGGGCCAGCACGCTGTTCAGATGGGTCTGAACATGGCCCGCAGCAGCAGCCAGCCGTTCAGGAAACATCAAAGCCCCTCGACCGGCTTCAGCCCTGCGGGGTTGCCATCGGAATCAACAGTAATTGCGGCGACTTTTTCCTCGGCCTCTTTCAGCTTGGCCTCGCAGCGCGATTTCAACGCGGCACCGCGCTCATACAGCGTAATAGACTGTTCCAACGGCACATCGCCGCGTTCCAGCTGGCCCACGACCTGCTCCAGCGCGCGCATCGCATCCTCAAAGCTCATCTCGTCAATCGGGGTGTCGGTCATTGCACCTGTCCTGTGGCCTGCGTTCTGCAACATCATAGCCCTGCACGGGATCAGGTTCAATTCGGTTGACGGATCGGCAGGGGCAGGCGAGTCTGCCCCAACCGGAACGAGCAGTAGTGAATGACAAAACAGGCGCCCAACAAAGAAGAGGCACAGGCCCAAGCCACCCGACGGCTAGAGGATGTGCTGTCGCGCGATCCGGTCCTATGCGGGGCCGAGGTCAGCGAGGTTTTACGCGTGGTTGCGGGCAATCGGGCGATTTTCGCGGGGGAATTCGCGGGGCAATCCGTTGTTTTCCGGTTCCTGATGCATGATGGCGGGCCTGCGCAGGCCGCAAAGGAATGGCGCGAAATGGTGCGGGCCAATGCCTATATGAACCAGGGTCCGTTGCGGTCTGTTCTGCCCCTGGCGCAGATCGTGGATGAGGGGCTGATCGTGATGGAGCGCGAAACCGGCCGCCCCCTGCTGGAATATCTGCGATCATTGCAGGCGCGGGCGCTGCGGGTTGACCTGATCAATCGCGCCGCTGGCTGGCTGTCGACCTATTGCGCGCCGACGTTAAAACCGATGGCGCCCAATATCGACCGCTGGCTGCGCCGCGCATCCGAATCCAGTGCCACCCAACCGTTTGAACATCTGCGCGGGTTAGAGCAGGGTATTTTCGAACAGATGCAGCGCATCGGCGACAAGATGCAGAACATGACATGGCAACGCGCCATCAGCCACGGCGATTTCCATTTGAACAACCTGTTCCATCAGGATGGTGTGCTGACAGGGTTCGACCTTGGTGGATCGGGTCGGTTGCCGATTTACAAGGACCGCGCCCGCGCGCTGACGCATATGTCACGGCGCGGCATGGTGCCATCGCGGCGTCGCTGTCTGGGCATGGATGCCGCCGCATTCGAGGCATTTTCCGCCAGTTTAGAGCCGAATGAGGCCGATCTGGCCCTGCCCTTCTTCCTCGGTTTCGAAACATTGGTAAGGGTCGAGGGAAGTTCACTGCCAGAGCGGCGCATCAAGCTGGCGGAACGCATGGCAACCGGCCTGTTGGAGGATCTGAAACAGGTCTGATCAGCCCCGCATCAAGGCCTGAACATGCGCCCGTGCCGCATCGGCCAGCGCAGTCAGATCATACCCGCCCTCGAGGCAAGACACCAAACGCCCGTCGCAACACGCGGCCGCCAAAGCGACCAGCTTTTCGGTGATCCATGTGAAATCATCGGTGCCCCAGCGCAGCTCTGCCAAGGGGTCGGCCAGATGCGCATCGAATCCGGCAGAAATCAGGATTAGCTGTGGGCTATAGTCTCTGATCAAGGGAAAAACGCGGGTTTCATAGGCCTTGCGCATTGTGGCAGAGCCGGAACCGGGCGCTAGCGGGATGTTGTGTATCTGGCCATGTGCGCCGACATCGTGTTCCGCCCCCGTTCCGGGCCACAGCGGCGACTGGTGCGAGGAAAAGAACAGAACGCGGGGCTCATCCCACAACAGGTCCTGCGTGCCATTGCCGTGATGCACATCGAAATCCACCACCGCGATGCGTTCCAACCCGTGCGCCTGCATTGCATGACGCGCTGCAATCGCCACATTGCCAAACAGGCAAAACCCCATTTCAGTCTCTGTTTCGGCGTGATGACCCGGTGGACGCGTGGCAACAAAGGCGTTGCGCAGGCTGCCCGACATCACAGCATCCACCGCCGCAACGGCCCCGCCAACAGCACGGCGCGCCGCCAGAACCGACCCCGCCGACATATGCGTATCAGCATCCAGCGCAACGGTGCCCGATTCAGGTTCCGCCGCGATGATCCGGTCCAGATAGGCCTGCGGATGGCACAACAGAATATGCCCGTCCTCACACAATGGCGCGGCACGGCGATCCAGATCCAGCCCGTCCAACGCCGCCAGAACCGCCCCCAAACGGGCCACCTGTTCCGGATGGCCCGCAGGCGTCACATGCCCCTGACAATCGTCATGGGTAAACAGCGCGGTTACCATCATTCACTCCCTTGTGCTTTTTCTTGGACAAAATACTCCCGCCGGAGGCTCCCCATTGCGCAAATCTCGAATCCGGCTGGAATAGGGTCAATCCGGCGCCAGCATATAGCCGGCGCCACGCACGGTTTGCAGGTAACGGGGCTGTTTCGGGTCTGCTTCGATCTTGCGGCGCAGGCGGGTGATTTGCACATCGACGGCGCGTTCCTGTGCCTGACCGATATCACCGCCACGGCCCAGATCATCGACCAGTTCACCACGGGTCACGGGTTCGGCGGGGCGGGCGGCGAAAATGCGCATCAGCTGGTTTTCGGTGGCCGTCAGCCGCACGATCTGATCGCCCTGCCACAGCTCGCCACGTTCGATATCATAGCGACAGGGGCCAAGGGACAGCACTTTGGGTGCTTCGCTTACTGGCACGGGTTCGGGCATCCGCCGCAAGATCGCATTGATCCGCAGCAGCAGTTCCTTGGGTTCGAACGGTTTGGGCAGATAATCATCGGCCCCTGCTTCGAATCCTGCGATGCGGTCATCAGTTTCACCACGCGCAGTCAGCAACAGAATCGGGGTTGCCATGGTTTCGCGCAATGCACGGGTCAGGCTGATGCCATCCTCGCCCGGCATCATCACATCCATCACGATCAGGTCAAATTCCAACCCCGACAAAACCCGCCGCGCATGGGCCGCATCACGCGCAACCGACACCAAAAACCCGTGACGCGCCAGAAACTTGCGCAGCAAAGTGCGAATGCGTTCATCATCATCGACAATCAAAAGATGCGCATCGGGCGCGGTGGTCATCAGGTCGTCTCCTTTAGCGCCAGATAGCGGCGGCGCATTTCGGGGTCCATCATGGCCTCTAGCACCTGTTTGAAACCAGCCACAGATTGCGGACCAGCCGTGCGAAAGGCCGCACGCATCCGCGCACGCTGTGCATCGGAAAGTTTGCGCTCCAATGCCTCGCCTGCTTCGGTCAGGTGCAGGTGGCGTTCGCGTTTGTCAGCCACGCCGACACGGCTTTCGACCAGACCGTCCTCGATCAAACTGCGCAACACACGGTTCAGCGACTGCTTTGTTACACCAAGTATTGCCAGTAGATTGTTAACGGTGGTGCCGGGGGCACGGTTGATGAAATGCACAGCGCGGTGATGGGCGCGGCCATAGGCCATGCCCGCAAGGATGCGATCGGGATCGGCGGTAAAGCCCTGATAGGCGAAAAACATCGCCTCGATCCCTTGCCGCAGTTGTTCATCCGTCAGGAAAAGCAGGTTTTCACCGCTGCTTGCATCTGCCATTTGGCCCCTCCGTTCACAATTTGCCGCGCTTTTGGGCAGTTTAAGTCAGGTTTGTTGACACTCCAAGCGCCAACTGATAGCGAAAATCAGTTTCAGCGCAACTTTATGTCCGGTTCGGACATTTCTGGCGCAACATTCGCAAAGAAGCAACAGTCGATATATGACGGAGGAGACGCCCATGACCGGATATGATGACCGCGACGGCAAAATCTGGATGGATGGCAAACTGGTGGATTGGCGCGATGCCAATGTGCATATCCTGACGCACGCGCTGCATTATGCATCATCGGTGTTCGAGGGCGAGCGGTGTTATGACGGCAAGATTTTCCTGTCGCGCAAACATTCCGAACGCCTGCTGCGGTCGGGTGCGACGCTGGACATGCCGATCCCCTATTCGGTGGATGAAATCGAAGCCGCGAAACGTGCGGTGCTGGACGCCAACGGGTTGGAAAACGCATATGTGCGCGTGGTCGCATGGCGCGGTGCGGGGCCGGATATGGGCGTGGCATCGTCACAAAACCCGGTGCGCATGGCCGTGGCCGCGTGGGAATGGGGCAACTATTATGGCGACGCCAAGATGAAGGGCGCCAAGCTGGACATCGCGAAATGGAAACGCCCCAGCCCCGAAACCATCCCGACATCGGCCAAGGCAGCGGGCCTGTATATGATCTGCACCATGTCGAAACACGCGGCCGAGGCAAAGGGTTGTTCCGATGCGCTGTTCATGGATTACCGCGGTTACGTGGCCGAAGCGACCGGCGCCAACGTGTTTTTCGTCAAGGACGGAGAGGTCCACACCCCCCTGCCCGACGCGATCCTGAACGGGCTGACCCGCCAGACGGTGATTGGAATGCTGCAAGAGCGCGGCGTGACCGTTCATGAACGCCACATCATGCCCGAGGAGATGGAAGGGTTTGAGCAATGCTGGCTGACCGGATCCGCGGCCGAGGTCACCCCCGTGGGCCAGATCGGTGATTATACGTTCGAGGTCGGCACCCTGACCCGCGAGATTTCCGAAGGCTACGAAGCATTGGTACGCGCCTGATAGACACTGATCAGGCTGGAATAGAGTCTAATTGCGCCCGCCCTGATCCGGCGGGCGCATCGTATTCCGGCGATTAAAAATCCACGCCGCGCTGTGCCTTGATGCCGGATTTATAGGGGTGTTTTACCTCGGTCATATCCGACACCAGATCGGCGTATTCGATCAGCGCATCGGGAGCATCACGGCCTGTCAGGATCACGCCTGTGCGTTTGTGACGGGCCTTCAGCCCCTCCAGCACCTCTTCTACGGTCAGATAGTCATAACGCAAGGCGATGTTGATTTCGTCCAGTAGGATCACATCGTAATTGCCGCTTTCCATCATTTCGCGCGCCTTGGCATATGCTGCCTTGGCAGCGGCGATGTCGCGGTCGCGGTCTTGGGTGTCCCATGTGAAACCTTCGCCCATGGTGTGCCAGTCGACCCCGCCCAGACGTTGGAAAAACTGCCGTTCGCCGGTGATCCATTTGCCCTTGATGAATTGCACCACGCCGACGGTTTGCTTCCACCCCAGGGCGCGGATCAACACGCCGAATGCAGAGGAGCTTTTGCCCTTGCCGTTGCCGGTATGGACAAGGATCAGCCCGCGATCCGGGTCTACTGCATCGGCCACTTTGGCGGCTTGGGCCTTTTGCATGGCCTGCATTTTTTGTTTGTGATCTTCGGTATCTGTCATGGCCGTCCCTTTCGCGTTTCGCGACATTCGTAACTGGCGAAACGGGCGGGCGAAAGCAAAGTTTCACACCAGCTGCGCATTCGGCAAATCAGGGCGGGTTAGAGCCTAGTTTTCGGGTTTGAAACTGCGTTGCAGTTTGGCCATGCCGCCGATCCAGCGGTCATAATTGTCCAGCTTGGCCTGCATATAGCCCGCCACCTGTTCATGCGGCAGGATCAGGAACCGTTCGTCGGTGATGCCTTGCAGGGCGCATTCGGCCACAACATCGGGCGACAGCAACCCGTCACCGGCCTGCGGGCCGAGGGGGATACCATCCAGCATCGGCGTGGCCACACCTTGCGGGCACAGGACCGACACGCGGATACCATCGTCGCGGTGGCCGATCGCCAAGGATTCAGCAAAGCCGATTGCAGCGTGTTTTGTGGTGGAATAGACACTGCTTCCGATTTGGGACAGCAGGCCAGCCGCCGAAACCGTGTGCAGGAAATAGCCGCCGCCGCGAGCCTTCATTTTAGGGATAAGGAAATGGGCGGCATGGACATGGCCCATCACGTTGACGCCCCATGCGCGGTCCCATTGTTCGGTGCTGGCGAATGCGATGTTTTGAAATGTTTCATCGAACGCACCGCCAATACCGGCGTTGGAGCACATGATATCGACGGGGCCGAGGTCGCGTTCGACGTGGTCCAGCATGGCGCCGACCTGTTCGCGTGACGACACATCGCAAGTGAGGGTCAGGTCGGCCACGCCCGCATCTGACGCGACCATATCCACCGACGCCACGCGGCAACCGCGTGATTTCAATGCCTGCACCAGCGCCAGCCCGATGCCCTGTGCGCCGCCGGTGACGACACAGGTTTTACCTGTGATATCCATCAGCGCGCCCCGATCAACCCGGGCTCATCCCGCGCAGTTTTTCGGAACGACGGCGCAGGATTTCAACAGTGGCCAGCAGACAGATCGAAATCGCCACAAGGATGGTCGCAGCCGCCAGAATGGTGGGCGAGATTTGCTCGCGCAGGCCGGTGAACATCTGCCACGGCAGGGTTTGCAATTCGGCAGACCCGATGAACAGCACCACGACGACTTCGTCAAACGAGGTGATAAAGGCGAACAAGCCGCCAGAAATCACGCCGGGCAGGATCAGCGGCATTTGCACACGGAAAAACGTGGTGACCGGATTGGCCCCCATATTGGCCGCCGCACGGGTCAGGGATTTGTCAAAACCCACCAGTGTCGCTGTTACCGTGATGATAACAAAGGGAATACCCAGCACGGTATGGGCCAGAACAACGCCCCAATAGGTGCCGACGATGCCGATTTTCGAGTAAAAGAAATACATGCCCGTGGCGGAAATGATCAGCGGGACGATCATTGGCGAAATCAGGATCGCCATGATGGCGCGCCGCCCGGGCACATGGGATTGCGACAGGCCAATCGCCGCCAGTGTGCCCAGCGACACCGACAGGATCGTGGCCATCGGCGCAATGCGCACCGAATTCCAGACCGCGCTGGTCCATTCCGGATTGGTCAGGAAATCGCGGTAATGTTTCAGCGAATAGGCATCAGGGTCCAGCCGCAACATGCCCGGCGTATAGGTAAAGAAGTTTTCGGCGTTGAACGACAGCGGAATGATCACAAGGATCGGCGCGATCAGAAAGAAGAAGATCAGCCCGCAGATAAAACGAAAACTGTAATACCAGACGCGTTGGCCCGTGGTGGCATAGGGGGGAAGTTGGCTCATGTTCAGTTATCCCAGCTTCACGTTGTCAATGCCCACGATTTTATCATAGGCCCAATAGAGGAGCATCACGACAGCCAGCAGGATAGTGCCCAGCGCGGCCGCAAGGCCCCAGTTGAGCGAGCTGGAAATGTGATACGCGATCCGGTTCGAGATAAAGACACCCTTGGTGCCGCCCACGATTTCCGGCGTGATGTAGTAACCAATCGACAGGATGAACACGAGGATGGACCCCGCACCGATACCCGGAATGCTCTGCGGAAAATAGACCCGCCAGAAGGCTGTCCAATTGGTTGCGCCCAGCGATTTGGCAGCGCGCAGATAGGTCGGCTGGATGGTCTGCATAACGGAATAGAGTGGCAGGATCATAAACGGCAGCAGGATGTGGGTCATCGCGATCACGGTGCCGGTGGCGTTGTTGATCATGACCAAGCGCCCGGATTCTGACAGCAGCCCGATCCAGACCAGCAGATCGTTGATAACCCCCTGTTGTTGCAGCAGGACCTTCCATGCTGATGTGCGCACCAGCAGCGAGGTCCAGAAGGGCAGCAGAACCAGAATAAGCAGCAGGTTCGACACCCGCATCGGCAGGTTCGCCAGCAGCCATGCAATGGGATAGCCCAGCGCGATACAGGACAGGGTGATCGCCATCGACATGATAAAGGTGCGTTTGAACAGGGTCAGATAGATGCGCTGTTCATCGGGTTGTTGTTCGATCCCATGCGCGCCCAGTTGCATATCAACCGAGGTCAGGAAGTAGCCGGGAGTGAATTTGGGCGCATAGACCTTGATCGTGCCCCAGACTTCGGGGTCGGCCCAATCCTCGTCGACCTCTTCGAATGCGGCGGCGAGTGACGGGGGGGTGAACCCCTGCGCCGCGTCAGTGATGGCGGCCAGCTCAGCCGACAGCGGGCCGGTATATTCGGCCGCGTCACCCGATGCTATGTCGGTATAGAGTTCGGAGTAGAACAGCTCCCACGGTTTTGTTTTTGCGGGGTCTTTGTCATCTTCGGCCAAGGCATCGACAAACGCAGCATAGGCATCGCTAAAGGCGGGCAAGGTGCCGCCAGCGGTGTCATATAGGGTGGCCCAGCGGTCTGGTGCCTTCCATCCCTTATCCACATCAAGGATCAGATCCTCGTACGGGGCGGCCATATCATCAAGTTTGCGGCCCGATTTGCGAAACAGCGACGAAATGCCGGTGGTTTCATAGTTCAGGCGCTGCCCGACGCGGGTGTGTTCCTTTTTCTCGGCGGCGATGAACATATCACGGTAAAGGGCGCGGAACACGTCCTCGGATGGGGGGGCGTTGGTTTTGTCGTCCCACTGATCCAGCGCAACAACGGTGCGCGGCAGGGTTTCCGACACGATCTGGTTTTCGACAGACCGGAACAGCATATCGGCGATGGGCGCGATAAATGTGATGACCACAAACAACAAAAGCGGTGCGATCAGCATCAGCGCACGTAATTTCTGACGGCGCAGGGCACGGTTCAGCGATTTTTTCAGCGGCGTCCCGTCGGCAGCAAGAACCGCGCCAGAAGGGGAGAGCTGATCGGTGGTGGTCGCGTCGGACATGGCGTTCCCTGTTCCTTTGGTGCCCTCTTTGCGGGGCTGGGTGGAAAGGCCCCTGCGGGCCTTTCCCTGTTTATGCGATCCAGCCCATTCAGGCCGGATCAGAGACGAAAACCGCCCCTATTACTTGGCCAGCCACGCCTGGAATTTTGCATCCAGATCGTCTCGGTAATCGGCCCACCATTCGTAGTTATACAAGAAGGTGTTGGTGGCGTTCGCCGGATCGGTCGGCATATGCGGTGCCATTTCGATGCCCAGATCGGCGTGCATCCCAACCAGCGGAGCCGAGGAGGCGCGCGCAGGACCATAAGAGATGTATTTGGACTGATCGGCCAGACGCTGTGTATCGGTCGCGAATTTCACGAAATCCTTGACGCGGGCCAGACGATCTTCGGGCAGACCGGCGGGAATGATCCAACCGTCAAGGTCATAGACCTGCGCGTCCCACAGCATAGCAACGGGTTGCTTTTGCTCTTCGATCAGGCTGAACAGGCGACCGTTATAGGTGGTGCCCATCACAACTTCGCCGTCGGCCAGCAGTTGCGGCGTATCGGCACCAGCGGACCACCAGACAACGCTGTCCTTGATGGTGTCCAATTTGGCAAATGCCTGTGCCTGACCTTCGTCTGTTTCCAGAACGTCATACACTTCTTCTTTGGCTACGCCATCACAGAGCAGCGCCCATTCCATGTTGTTGATCGGGCGTTTTTCCAGCGAACGCTTGCCGGGGTATGCTTCGGTGTCGAAAATCGCACAGATGGATGTGGGGGGCGTGTCGCCAACCAGATCGGTGCGATACCCGGCAGTGGTCGAATAAACGATCTGCGGGATGAAGCAATCGGACACCAGCAGGTCGCCGAAGTCATCCGCAGCCGATGTGCCGTCGGGCGCTGCGGCCAGATCGGTATCGGGGTCGATTTCCATTGCCAGACCTTCGTCACACAGGCGGATGGCGTCGGATGCCACAACATCGACCAGATCCCAGGTGACGTTGCCTGCTTCGTTCATGGCGCGCAGTTTGGCCACGGCCTCGTTCGAGGATTCGTCCCAGGTTGCGGTCACGCCGGGGTTGGCGGCGATATAGGGTTCGACATAGGCCTTTTGCTGCGAGGACTGGTATGCACCGCCCCACGATACCAGCGTCATGGAATCGGCCATGTTGCCGTGGCTTTCTGCGCCAACCATGCCAACCGTCGCAACGGTCAGAACAGAAGTGGCAAGCAAAGTTCTTTTAAGTTTCATTATTGAACTCCCTGAGTGTTGTTTGGCACGGATGTCGTTGTTCATTGGGCCTGATGCTCCGGCCGGCGGTCGGACCCAGCACACCCGCGCCAGCAGTGGCGCGGATGAGCGTTCGCTTGCCTTACGCGTCCAGCGCGCGGCAATCCTCTACCAGCCAGCCGATTTCGATCTGCTCGCCGGGTTTCAGGCGTTTCTGGTCCGGTGCGTTACGGGTTTTGATGACGAAATCATCACGCCCCGCAACCCGCAATCTGGTCCGGAAAATATCGCCCATATAGATGAATTCCAGCACCTCTGCCTTGAGCGTATGGGCATCAGGGTGCAGGCGTTCCTTGTCCATTTCCACCCGTTCGGGGCGGATCGAAATCAGGGTCTTTTCCCCCGGTTTAGTGACGTTCACCGGCTTGGCATCAATCAGCGAGCCATCGGTCAGACGCACGGTGCAGGCATCACCGGAAATGGTTTCGACCACGCCTTCCATGGTGTTGTTTTCACCGATGAACTGCGCCACGAATGAATTCTGCGGTGCTTCATACAACTGATCCGGCGGGGCCAGTTGTTGAATGCGCCCATCCTCGAACACGGCAACGCGATCGGACATGGTCAATGCCTCGGTCTGGTCGTGGGTCACGTAAACCGTGGTGATCCCCAGATTATGCGCAATCGAGGTGATTTCAAACTGCATATGTTCGCGCAGCTGCTTATCAAGCGCGCCCAGCGGTTCATCCATCAGCACCAGTTCGGGTTCGAACACCAGCGCACGCGCCAGCGCAATCCGTTGCTGTTGGCCACCGGACAATTGCGCCGGACGGCGACCACCGAATTCGCCCATCTGCACCATGTCCAGCGCCCGCTTTACCTTGGCTTCACGCTCGGATTTGCCCATTTTGCGGACTTCCAGCGGAAAGGACAGGTTTTCGGCCACTGTCATATGCGGGAACAGCGCATAGTTCTGGAACACCATGCCGATGCCGCGTTTGTGCGGCGGGATGTTGTTGATCGGCTTGCCGTCCAACAGGATTTCGCCATGCGTTGCGGTTTCGAAACCTGCCAGCATCATCAGGCAGGTGGTTTTGCCCGACCCTGATGGCCCCAACATGGTCAGGAACTCGCCCTTGGGCAATGACAGGTTTAGGTCTTTTACGACGAGCGTTTCGCCGTCATAGCTTTTTTGAACGCGGTCAAAGACGACGAAAGCGTCGTTTGAAGAATCTGATGCCAAAACTGGCTCCCCGTGTTTTTCTGCCGGAATCTGACGTCCCTGGCTTGGTATGATCAAAACTAAAGCGGTTTGGACGCTGTGTTGCAACCGGTTCGCGGCACAATCCGGCAGAAACCGACATAGACGGGCATTTCGGCCTATGAAAGCCATGAGATCAGGAAAATTGCCCGCGGGAATGGATATTATTCAGGCATTCGAGGCCTGTATTCCTGCGATTACCAGCCCCGTTCCGGTGATTTTCACCGAGTCGCAGGCCGCTGACCTGCCCCTGATTGCGGGCTGCCCCTAGGGCAAGTGCATGAAAAACAAGCATTCACCCGGTAAAATCACTGCAAATGTCGCGAATGTCCTCTCTCCTGTTCGGTTTCAGGCTAGAGCAGCGCGGCCATCCGTGCGGGGGTGGGGCATTATCCCCGCTGGAGTCCTATGAATGAGCGCCCCCTCGATCCCGTTCACCCGTCGTGAATATGACAACCGCATCGCCAAAACCCGCCAGGCCATGGCCGCACGCGGGCTGGATGTCATTTTCGTCGAAGACCCGTCAAACATGGCATGGCTGACCGGATATGATGGCTGGTCGTTCTATGTGCATCAGGGCGTGATTCTGGGGCTAGAGGGCGAACCCGTCTGGTGGGGCCGCAATATCGACGCCAATGGCGCGCGCCGCACCGCGTGGATTTCCGAATCCAGCATCCGCCCCTACAGCGACGCCTATGTGCAATCCACCGAACGCCACCCGATGCAGGATCTGGCGCGGGTGTTGCGCGAACTTGGCCATGAAAAGGCGCGCATCGGGGTGGAGCTGGAAAACTATTACTATTCGGCCAAGGCGCATCTGACCCTGGTGTCCGAACTGCCCAATGCCACGCTGCTGGACGCCACCGCGCTGGTCAATTGGCAACGCGCCGTTAAATCGGACGAGGAACTGGTGTTCATGCACAAGGCCGCCCGCATCGCCGAAAAGATGGTGGATGGCGCGATTGAACGGTCACGCCCGGGCCTGCGCAAGGCCGATCTGGTGGCCGATATCTACCGCGATGCCCTGACCGGGGTTGATGGCGATTGGGGTGATTACCCCGCGATTGTGCCGATGTGCCCGTCGGGACGCGATGCATCGGCACCGCATCTGACATGGGATGGCGCCCCGATGGAGGATGGCCAATGCACGTTTTTCGAACTGGCGGGCGTATATCGCCGGTATCACACCCCGTTTTGCCGCACTGTCTGGCTGGGCACTCCTCCGGACGAGGTGAAACGCGCCGAGGCGGCATTGATCGAGGGGTTAGAGGCAGGGCTGGACGCCGCCCGCGCAGGCAATGTTGCGGGTGATATTTCCCGCGCCTTGGCTGGCCCGCTGGAACGTGCAGGCATCGAACGCGGTGCGCGCTGTGGCTATTCCATCGGGCTGTCCTATCCGCCGGACTGGGGCGAGCGCACGATTTCCCTGCGTGATGTCGATGAAACCGTGCTGGAACCGGGCATGTGTTTCCATTTCATGCCGGGGCTGTGGTCATCGGAATGGGGATTGGAGATCACAGAACCCGTTCTGATCACCCCAACCGGCGCGGCGCAGCCATTCTGCAACCGCCCGCGCCAACTGTTCGTCAAGAAAGAGACAAACGGAATCGTGGCCGCATGAGCGATCTGGATGCTGCATGTGGTATTTTGCGCGACCTGATCGGTTTCGCGACTGTTTCAGCCGATAGCAATCTGGAAATGATCGTTCATATCGCGCATCTGCTGGGCGATTTGGGTGCGCGGGTGGAGCTGTTTCACGACGAAACGGGGACCAAGGCCAACCTGTTTGCCACATTTGGCCCGGATGGCGATGGCGGTATTGTTTTGTCGGGCCATAGCGATGTGGTGCCGGTGGACGAACAGCCATGGACCCGCGATCCCTTTGTGATGGCCGAAGCAGACGGGCGGCTGTTTGGTCGCGGCACCTGCGACATGAAAGGCTTCATCGCCTGCACATTGGCCATCGCGCCGCTGTTGGCGGGCCAAACCCTGACCCGCCCCGTGCATTTCTGTTTCACCTATGACGAAGAGGTCGGGTGTATGGGCGCGCGGGCGCTGGTGCCGGAACTGGTCAAACGCGGCATCCGCCCCGCAATGGCGATCATCGGCGAACCCACCATGATGCAAATCATCGAGGGGCACAAAGGTTGCTGCGAATACACCGTTCGGTTCGACGGGTTAGAGGGCCACGGATCAGACCCCGATGCGGGGGTGAACGCGGTGGAATATGCGGTGGCCTATGTCAATCGCCTGCTGGCGCTGCGCGATGATCTGGCGGGTTTCGCGCCGGAACAGTCCCGATTCAGCCCGCCGTGGACCACGATCAACATCGGGCGGCTGCATGGCGGCGTGGCGCATAATGTCATTGCCAGCCGTGCCGAACTGGAATGGGAAATGCGCCCTGTTCAGGCGGGTGATGCCGGTTTTGTCAAAGCAGCGATGCATGATTTTGTTGAAGCAGACCTGTTGCCTAAAATGCGCGCCGTGCATCCGCTGGCCGACATACGAACCGAAGTGATTGGCGAGGTTGCCGGGCTGGAACCCATGCCGGAAAATGCCGCCCGCGATCTGGTCGCCAGCCTGACAGGTGCCAACGGGGCCGACGTGGTGCCATTCGGAACCGAGGCGGGCCTGTTTCAGGAAATAGGGATGGATGTGGTGGTTTGCGGCCCCGGCAGCATCGAACAGGCGCATAAGGCCGACGAATATGTGACACTGAACCAGCTGGAACAGTGTCTAACCATGCTGCATGGGCTGGTCGGTCAGGTGGTGCAAAAGGTGGCGGAGTAGACCCCGCCACCGATCAACCTATCCCTCTTGCCACAGGCCCTGTTTCTTGACCTCGGCCATGCCTTCGTCCAGCGATTTCCATGCACGTTCAATCAAAAGGTCGATCTCATCGCGGGTCAGGGTCAGTGGCGGTGAAATGATCATGCGGTCGCCGACGTGGCGCATCACCAGATTATTGGCAAAGCAACGCTCGCGGCAGATGTAACCCACGGTGCCTGCCTCGGCCTTGAACCTGGCGCGGGTGGATTTGTTGGGGGTCAAGGCAATAGACCCCATCATGCCCACGATGCTGGCCTCTCCCACCATCGGGTGGTCGGCCATCGCCGCCCATTTCTGCGCCAGATAGGGGCCTGTTTCGTCTCTAACACGGGCGACTATGCCCTCTTCGTCCAGAATGCGCAGGTTTTCCAAGGCCACCGCAGCGGCCACCGGATGGGCGTGATAGGTATAACCATGATTGAATTCGCAGTTGCCAATCACTGTGGCGATTTCGTCGGACACGATCGAGCCGCCGATGGGCTGATACCCTGACGACAGGCCCTTGGCGATGGTCATGATGTCGGGTTTCCAGCCCACGGTTTCAGACCCGAACCAGTTGCCGGTGCGCCCGAAACCGCAGATCACCTCGTCTGCGATCAGCAGGATTTCGTATTTGTCGCAAATGCGCTGAATTTCCGGCCAATAGGTTTCTGGCGGCACGATCACACCACCCGCACCCTGCACGGGTTCGGCGATAAAGGCGGCAACGCGGTCCTCGCCCAGTTCCAGAATCGCCTTTTCCAGCTGTTGCGCACGTTCCAGACCGAATTCGGCAGGGTCCATATCGCCGCCCTCGGCCCACCAGTTCGGTTGATCAATATGATGGATATCGGGAATCGGCAGGCCGCCCTGTGCGTGCATACCGCCCATACCGCCCAGGCTGGCACCGCCAAGGGTGGAGCCGTGATAGGCGTTGTGGCGGCTGATGATGACGGATTTCGACGGCTTGCCCTTTTCGGCCCAATAGGTGCGCACCAAACGGATGTTGGTATCATTCGCTTCGGAGCCGGAAGAGGAATAGAACACGTGGTTCAGATGCGCGGGTGCCAGTTCGGCCAGTTTGGCGGACAGGGCAATCGCGGGCACATGGGTGGTCATGAAAAACGTGTTGTAATAGGGCAGTTCCGCCATTTGGCGCGCCGCCACATCGACCAGTTCCTGACGACCATAACCGATATTGACACACCACAAACCGGCCATGCCATCCAGAATTTTATTGCCCTCGGAGTCATAAATATACGCGCCCTCGGCGCGGGTGATGACCCGCGCGCCACGTTCAGCCAGTTCGGATTGCGTGGTAAACGGGTGCATGTGATGCGCGGCATCCAGCGCCTGCAATTCGGCGGTGGGCATGTGGTTGGTGATCTGGACCATGGGGGGCCTCATGTAACAGGAAAGGGCGGGAGCAGAGAGCCTGCGGTTCCACTCAAGAATATGATCAAATTCCGCCGTGTCAATCGAATCAACCACGCTTTGCGGTATCTGTCAGCTGTCATTCAATGCGGCGCGCAGAACTTCCATCCCTTGCATCACGTCCTGCTCGATCGCGTGGGCGGCGGCGGATGAATCACCCCTGCGCAGCGCGGCGATTGCTTGTTCATGCAAATCCGGCAGGTTTTGCGTTCCAAGCCGCCCACAAACCACCCGCAGGGACGGCCCGAACCTTAACCATAGCCCCTCGGCCAGACCTGTCAGTATCGGCGCACCAGCCATGGCATATATCCGTGAGTGGAACCTGTGGTTCAGATCCAGATAACCACGGACATCGCCCGCAGCGATAGCACGGTTCAATTGCTGGTCAATCTGTTCAAGCTCATCAATATCAAGGGTGGTGACCTGATCAAACGCCATCTGCGATAGCTTTGAATCCAAGGCCTTTCGCACGTAAATCAGCTCTTCCAGATTGGCGACGGTCAGTTGCGGCACGGATACGCGGCGGTTGCCCTGAAAATCCAGCGCGCCCTCGGCGATCAGGCGTCGGATCGCCTCGCGCACGGGGGTCATGCCCGCGCCCAACCGTTCGGTCAGACCCTGAATCGTGACCGGCTGGCCGGGGGCGATTTCCCCCCACAGAATCAAATTTCGTAAACGCCGGTACACACGTTCATGCGTCGGCAGAGAACCATCGTCGGAATCCGCCCCGAACAACCAGGGCATGTCGCCATCTGCGGACATGTTGCCAATCCTTGCATTGTGCGCACAGTTTCGCACGATCTTTGACCACATTGCCAGTTTTGACGCAGCATTGAAACAATGGTTTGTTGCCAGACGTGTCAAAACTTGATCATATTAACCGACAATCACGCCCGGACAACACGGGCAACGAAGGGGAGAACGAAATGAAATCCACGCTGATGACCACCGTCGCCGCACTGGCACTGGGCACCACTGCCGCGCTGGCCGAAGAGGTCCGTGTTTACAATTGGTCCGATTACATCGACGAAGACCTGCTGGCGAAATTCGAGGAAGAGACCGGCATCGACCTGATTTACGATGTGTTCGACAGCAACGAGGTTCTGGAAACCAAGATGCTGGCGGGTGGATCGGGCTATGACGTGGTCGTGCCCACCGGCACCTTTTTGCAGCGCCAGATTCAGGCGGGCGCGTTCCAGAAACTGGACATGGCCAAACTGCCCAACCACGCCAATATGTGGGATGTCGTGTCATCCCGCACCGAACAATATGACCCGGAAAACGCCTATTCCATCAACTATATGTGGGGCACCACCGGGTTGGGCGTGAATGTCGGCAAGGTTCAGGAGGCGCTGGGTGAGGATGCGCCCATCGACAGTCTGGAACTGGTGTTCAACCCCGCAAACATAGAAAAACTGGCAGCATGTGGCGTTATGATGCTGGACGCACCGGCAGAAATGATTCCCGCCGCGCTGAAATACATCGGCGAAGACCCCAACAGCCATGACCCCGATGTCATCGCCAAGGTCGAGCCCGTGTTCATGGCGATCCGCCCCTATATTTCCAAATTCAACAGTTCGGAATACATCAACGCGCTGGCCAATGGCGATATCTGCGTCGCCATGGGTTGGTCGGGCGATATCTTGCAAGCGCGCGACCGCGCAGCCGAGGCGGACAACGGCGTCGAAATCGCCTATAACGCCGCGACCGAGGGCGCGCAGATGTGGTTTGACCAAATGGCCATTCCGGTGGATGCACCCAATGTGGACGGCGCGCATAAATTCCTGAACTTCATCATGGATGCGCAGAACATGGCCGCCGCGTCGAACTATGTTTACTACGCCAACGGCAACAAGGCATCGCAAGAGTTCCTGGTCGAGGATGTAATCGGTGATCCGGCGATTTACCCGTCCGAGGCGGCGCTGAACAACCTGTTCACCACCACACCGTTTCCGCCCAAGGTGCAGCGCGTTGTGACCCGCATGTGGACCAAGATCAAATCGGGCGTCTAAGCCCCGATTCCGGCCTGCGCAGAAACGCGCGGGCCGGGTTTACCCCCTTAAAACAGTCTCTATTCCGGCAGGAGTCGCATTTTGGAGCAATCCGTTTTCGCACCGTGGCTGAACCCCGATGAAAAGCCCCTGATCCAGTTCAAGGGCGTGACCAAACGTTTTGGCGATTTTACCGCGATCGACAATCAGACGCTGGATATCTACGCCAAGGAATTTTACGCGCTGCTGGGGCCGTCAGGCTGTGGCAAGACCACAATGATGCGGATGCTGGCCGGATTTGAACAGCCGACAAGCGGGAAAATCCTGATCAATGGCAAGGACATGAAGGGCGTCGCGCCCAATGAACGCGCCGTGAATATGATGTTCCAATCCTATGCCCTGTTCCCGCATCTGACTGTCTGGGACAACATCGCATTCGGGCTGCGGCGCGAAGGCATGAAAAAGGACGAACTGGCCGCCCGTGTCGATGAAATGCTGCGCCTGACCCGTCTGGCCAAATTCGCCAAACGCAAACCCCACCAGATATCGGGCGGGCAACGGCAGCGGGTTGCACTGGCGCGGTCACTGGCCAAGGCGCCCAAACTGTTGTTGCTGGATGAACCGCTGGGCGCGCTGGATAAAAAGCTGCGGCAGGAAACCCAGTTTGAACTGATGGATATTCAGGAAAAAACCGGAACCACATTCGTGATCGTCACCCACGACCAAGAAGAGGCGATGACCGTGGCATCCCGCGTGGCCGTGATGGACGAAGGCCGCGTTATTCAGGTCGCCACCCCCGCCGACATCTACGAGGCGCCGGCCTCGGTTTATGTGGCCGATTTCATCGGTGATGTGAACATCATCCACGGGTCCGCGCTAAAGGCTGGCGACGGCTATGATATTGCGTGGTTCGAAGGGCGCGCACCACTGCATTACAAGCGCGAGGGCGACAGTTACGCCCCGGCCAACGGGGCCAGGGTTGCGCTGGCGATCCGACCAGAAAAAGTGTCTATTTCACCGGAAAAACCCGCTGGCGTCACCAATGCGATCAAGGGAAAAATCATCGACATCGCATATTTGGGCAACCTGTCCACTTATCATGTCGAACTGGATGGCGGGCAGATGATCAAGGCGCAAACCGCCAACACCCGCCGCCTGTCGCGCCGTTCATTCACATGGGAGGACGAGGTTTGGGTGTCATGGACCGACACCGCCGCCGTCCTGCTGGAGGGTTAGGAAATGCGCCGGTTTTCCCTGATCGCCCTGCCCTATTCATGGCTTGTCCTGCTGTTTTTGGTGCCATTCGTGATTGTGCTGAAAATCAGCCTGTCTGACGCGGCACTGTCGATCCCGCCCTATGCGCCGCAACTGGATCTGTCTGCGGGGTGGCAAGGGATAAGCGATTTTTTCGGCACGTTGGATTTTGAAAACTTCGCATGGCTGGCCAGTGATGATCTGTATTGGAAGGCCTATCTGTCGTCCCTGAAAATCGCCGTTATTTCAACCATGCTGACGCTGTTGGTCGGCTATCCGATGGCCTATGCCATGGCCAAAGCTCCGCCAGAATGGCGCCCGGCATTGATGATGCTGGTGATCCTGCCGTTTTCGACCAGCTTTTTGATCCGCGTTTACTCATGGATGGGGATTCTGTCGGCCGAGGGCTATCTGAACCAGCTCTTGCTGGGTTTGGGTCTGATTTCCGAACCTTTGATGATTTTGAACACCAACACAGCCGTCTATATCGGCGTGGTCTATACCTACCTGCCCTTTATGATCCTGCCGATCTATGCCGCGCTGGAAAAACTGGACGGGTCATTATTAGAGGCAGCCGAGGATCTGGGCTGTTCGCGGCTTACCGCGTTCTGGTTGGTGACCTTTCCGCTGTCGCGGTCAGGCATGATTGCGGGGTGTTTTCTGGTGTTCATTCCGACGCTGGGTGAATTTGTAATTCCGTCTCTACTTGGCGGATCAGAGACACTTATGATCGGTAAAGTGCTGTATGAGGAATTCTTTAACAACCGTGACTGGCCAGTGGCATCTGCTGTGGCCGTGGTGTTGTTGCTGATCCTGATCATCCCGATCGTGCTGTTCCAACGCAACCAGCAAAAAGAGCGGGAGGCAGACCAATGAGGCGTGTATCATGGTTCAACGCGACCTCGCTGACGCTGGGGTTTGTGTTTTTGTATTTGCCAATGGTCATTCTGGTGATTTTTTCGTTCAACGAATCCAAACTGGTGACGGTTTGGGCCGGATTTTCCACCAAATGGTATGGCGAATTGATGCAGAACGAGGCGTTTTTGAATGCTGCTTGGGTCACGGCCAAGGTGGCTTTTGCCTCTTCGACGCTGGCCACGGTTTTGGGCACCATGGCCGCGCTGGTGCTGGTGCGCGCGGGGCGGTTTCCGGGGCGCACGCTGTTTTCCGGCATGATCTATGCGCCGCTGGTCATGCCCGAGGTAATCACCGGATTGTCCCTGCTTTTATTGTTTATCGGCATAGGGTTAGATCGCGGCGTGGTGACCATTGTGCTGGCGCATACCACATTTACCATGTGTTATGTTTCGGTGGTTGTGTCATCGCGGTTGGTTACCTTTGACGATTCATTGGAAGAGGCCGCGCTGGATCTGGGCTGTTCACGGTTCAGCGCATTTATGTTGGTCACCCTGCCGATCATCGCGCCCGCCGTGGTGTCGGGGTGGTTGCTGGCGTTCACCCTGTCGCTGGATGATCTGGTGATTGCCAGCTTTACCGCTGGCCCTTCGGCCACGACCCTGCCGATCAAGGTATTTTCCGCCGTGCGTCTGGGCGTGTCGCCCGAAATCAACGCGCTGTCGACACTGATGATCACCGCAGTCGCAGTGGGCGTGATCACGGCATCGCTGGTCACCAAACGTGCCGCCGTGCGCAGACGCATGGAAGAGCAAGACGCAGAGCGCGCATGAGCGGTATTTTCCCCGATCACGCCTATGGGCCAGAACCGATTAAAACCTGCTATTGGGCCGAAACAGTGCCTGATTGGCGGTTTGATTGCCCACCATTGCAGGGTGATGCGCTGGCAGATGTTGCCGTGATTGGCGGCGGGTTTACCGGCCTGTCAGCCGCGCTGCATCTGGCACGGGCCGGGGTCGATACCCTACTGCTGGAATCGCAATTCCCCGGTTTTGGTGCCACGGGTCGCAATGGCGGGTTTTGCTGTTTGGGCGGGATCAATCTGGATGACGAAGGGCTGGCCCGTGCCGTGGGCGAGGCCGGGCGGCGTGAATGGCGCGTGGTCGAAAAACGCGCTGTGGAACTGGTGGCCGACATCCTGAGACAGGAAAATATCGACGCCGACACCCACTCAAAAGGTGAAACCAAGCTGGCGCATTCACCCAAGGCCATGCGCGGGCTGGAACACCACGCGGCGCATATCCAAGCCGATTACGGGGTTGCACCCGTGCTGCATGACACGGCGGAACTGACCGCGCTCGGCATGGCTGGTCCGTTTCATGGCGGGCTGACCCTTCCCATCGGGTTTGCCCTGAACCCACGCAAATATGCGCTGGGTTTAATGCAGGCGGCGCAGGGGCAAGGGGCGCGGGTTCACGGGTATTCACCTGTGGTATCTGTGACGCAGGAACAGTCACTGTTCCGCCTGAAAACACCCCTTGGGCATGTTTTGGCGCGCCGGGTGATCTTTGCCATGAATGGATATGCCCCTGACCATTTGTCGCCATGGATCGGCGGGCGGTTTCTGCCCGCACAGTCCAGCGTGCTGGTCACCCGCCCCCTGACGCCACAGGAGCAGGCCGATGCCGGATGGACCAGCGCCCAGATGGCCTATGATACGCGTAATCTGTTGCACTATTTCCGTCTGATGCCCGATGGGCGGATGCTGTTCGGGCGGCGCGGCGGGGTCAATTCATCGCCCACGGCTGATGCCAAGGTCATGCAGGACACGCGCGCGCATTTCGACGCAATGTTTCCGGCGCTGTCACATGTGGAAACGCCGCACGGCTGGCACGGGTTCGTCGCGCTGAACCGATCCGGGTTGCCCTATGTCGGTCCGGTGCCTGACATGCCGGATGCCTTTGCCGGGTTTGGATACCATGGCAACGGTGTGGCGATGGGCAGCTATGCCGGGGCGCTGCTGGCCGATCTGGCGCGGGGGGCTGTGCCGCAACACACCTACCCCGCAGCGATGCAGCAGCCCCCGCCAAGGTTTCCGCTGGGTCGTCATCGCAGGGCGTTGTTGCCGCTGGGGTATATCCAACTGGGACTTGCGGATTATTTCGGCTGAAACAGGCTCTAACCTTGGGGAGTTATGCTTTTTCTTGCGCGGCGACGTTCCAGCCCCAGCCGGTGTTCCCGCCAGATGATCAGCACCCCGGCAAACACCACCAGCCCGGCACCCGCCAGCATTTGACCTGTCGGAACCTCGGCAAAAAAGAAATAGCCGATCCCGATCGCTGCCAACATAGAGGCGTAATCGAACGGTGCGACCACGCTGGCATCGGCATAGCGATAGGCCGAGGTCAGGAAAATCTGCCCCATACCGCCCAGCAATCCGGCGGTGACCAGCAGCATCGCCTCGGTTCCGGTGGGCACAACCCAACCGAATGGAATCGTCAGCAAGCTGAGCAGAGTCGAGGTCAAAGAGAAGAAAAACACAATCGCCGAGGTCTGTTCAAACTGCACCATCCGGCGCACATGGATCTGTGCAATCGACGCAAACAATGCCCCCATCAGCGCGATCACAGCCCCCAATGCCTGCGTGGTTTCCACCGTCGACCCCGAGAAGAACGTCAGGCGCGGCTCTAGCACAATAATCACGCCAAACAGACCCAAACCCACCGCAAACAGGCGAAACGCCCGCACGTCCTCGCCCAGAAACATCGCAGCCAGAACCACCACCAACAGGGGCGTGGCATAACCGATTGCGGTTACTTCGGGCAGGGGCAGCAGGCCCAGACTGGCGAACATGCAGCCCATCGCGCCTGTCCCCACAGCACCGCGCCAGAAATGCGCCATCGGAGATTTCACCCGCAGCCCCGTGGCCAATCCGCCCCTTACCCACAGCCAGGCCAGAATGACCGGAATGGCAAAGGCCGAGCGGAAAAACACGGCCTCGCCCGCGGGGACACGCGGCGCGACCGCCTTGACCAGCGCCGCCATGACAATGAACATCGCCACCGCGCCCAGTTTGAATAAAATGCCTTTGATCGGGTTCATTTCGGGGCCTTTCACGCGCCTCATGTCGCCAAAAACGCCATGATCCTAGGGCACAGGGGTGGCGGAAATTTACGGGCCTTGCAAGGGATCGGCCATTTCCTGCGCAGATTTTTTGACCACACGGCCAGACCACGCCGATGTGATGGAACCAACCCGCCGCCCGTCTTGTTGACCCCTCAGAACGACCCACATTCACGACAGGCCGTGATGCCCTGCTGCTTGCAGGCGCGGCGATACAAACCAGAAAGGAACTGGACATGAAAACCTTGATGAAACGAGCAACAGTTTTGACTTCGGGCGCATTGGGCGCCGCCGTATTAACCGCCGCCGCTGCTTCGGCTGGCACCATCACTCCGGCCCCAGCCGAACCCGTGATTTATGCCCCGACTCCCGTGGCGACAACGGGTGACTGGACAGGCGGCTATATCGGTGGCGAACTGGG
This sequence comes from Paracoccaceae bacterium, assembly GCA_050633465.1. Classification (GTDB taxonomy): domain Bacteria; phylum Pseudomonadota; class Alphaproteobacteria; order Rhodobacterales; family Rhodobacteraceae; genus UBA3069. The sequence continues at coordinate 30,591 of JBOEGO010000029.1, forward strand.
TTACGGGGACGCATCAATTGGCGGCGCAAACGGTGACGGCGTTGTTGGCGGTGTTATCGCCGGTTACGACTACGACTTTGGCAACTGGGTTGTCGGTGCTGGTATCGACTATGATTTTGGCGATATCAACATGGGCGGCACGTCGATTGACAATATTGCGCGGCTGAAACTGCGCGCGGGTTATGACACTGGTCCCGGCCTGATTTACCTGACGGCTGGCGGCGCGCAGGCCTATACCAGCAACCTGGGCGACGACACCGGGTATTTCGCTGGCGTGGGTTACGAACACATGCTGAACGATAAATTCTCGGTCGGCGGCGAGGTTCTGTATCACGAGTTCGAAGATTTCAACGGCTCGGGCACCGATCTGGATGGCACCACATTGCAAGTGCGTGCGGCCTATCGGTTCTGATCCGTTCAGATCGGAAAAACGAAACGGGCGCCCCTGACCGGAGCGCCCGTTTTGCATGAATTAGACCCTGTTCAGGCCTGATTACGCCGTGGCAGCACCCAATCAGGACGCGGAAAATGGCAGGTATAGCCATTTGGGATACGTTCCAGATAGTCCTGATGCTCCGGCTCTGCCTGCCAGAAATCGCTGACAGGTTCCAGCTCGGTCACCACCTGACCGGGCCAGATGCCGCTGGCGTTTACATCGGCAATCGTATCCTCGGCCACGGCTTTTTGCGCGTCGTCGACATAGTAAATCGCGCTGCGATAGCTAAGCCCGCGATCATTGCCCTGCCGGTTCAGAGTGGTCGGGTCGTGGATTTGAAAAAAGAACTCCAACAGCTGGCGATAGCTGAGCACGGCAGGGTCGAATTCAACCTCGATCCCTTCGGCATGGGTGCCGTGATCGCGGTAGGTGGCATTCGGCACATCGCCGCCCGTGTAACCGACTCGCGTGGATGTCACCCCCGGAATTTTGCGGATCAGATCCTGCATGCCCCAGAAACAACCCCCTGCCAAAACGGCGCGTTCATTACTCATGTCGCATCCTCCACCTGATCCAGATAGGCGCCGTATCCTTCGGTCTCCATATCCGCGCGGTCGATGAACCGCAGCGAGGCAGAGTTGATGCAATAGCGCAACCCGCCGCGATCCGCCGGACCATCGGGGAACACATGCCCCAGATGCCCGTCACCATATTTCGAACGCACCTCGACCCGGGTCATGCCCATGCTGGTGTCCTTTAGCTCGGTCACATTTGCGGGTTCGATCGGTTTGGTAAAACTGGGCCAACCACAGCCGGAATCGTATTTATCGCCCGAGGCAAACAACGGTTCACCACTGACGATATCGACATAGATACCGACCGCTTTGTTGTTCAGATAGGCCCCTGTGCCGGGCCGTTCGGTGCCGTTTTCCTGCGTCACCCAATGTTGTTCGGGCGTCAGGCTGGCGACCACATCCGGGTTGCGCTCATACTTTGGCATGAATGGCTCCTTCTTTGCTGTTTCGCCCATTAGATGGGACATTTGTGGCATTTGAAAAGGGGCGTTGCCGAGCCTGTGATTGATCGCGCTGGTAAATAGACCCTATTTCGCCTGAATTCGCCCCACTGCCCAACGCGCCGCATCGGCCACTGTGGGGTCGGGATCATCACACAGCCCCTGCGCCACGGGTGTCAGGCCTGCATCATCGCTGTTGCCAATCGCATACAGCACATTGCGCACAAAACGATTGCGGCCAATCCGTTTGATGGGCGAACCGGAAAACCGGCTGCGAAATCCGGCATCATCCAACACGGCAAGTTCGGCCAGTTTCGGCGCATTCAGATCATCGCGGGCGTGATACCGCACCTCGCGCGCGGTGACCGCGAATTTGTTCCATGGGCAGGCCGCCAGACAATCGTCGCAACCATAAATCCTGTTGCCCATTCGGGCACGCAAATCATGGTCCACGGGCCCGTGATGTTCGATCGTCAGATAAGAAATGCAACGCCGCGCATCCAGCCGATAAGGCGCGGGAAAGGCATCGGTCGGGCAAATATCCTGACAGGCAGTGCAATTGCCACAATGGTCGGTTTCCGCAGGATCAGTGTCTAATTCCAGCGTCGTAAACACCGATCCAATGAAAAACCAGCTGCCCAGATCACGGCTGACCAGATTGGTGTGTTTGCCCTGCCAGCCCAACCCCGAAGCCTGCCCCAGCGGTTTTTCCGGCACGGGGGCGGTATCAACGAATACCTTTACCTCGCCACCGGATTCGGCGATCAGCCAACGGGCCAGCCGCTTCAGCCGCTTTTTCACCAGATCATGGTAATCCTTGCCCCGCGCATAGACGGAAATATTGCCGCTGTCGCGTTGCTCCAACCCGGCCAGAGGGTCATATTCGGGGGTATAGCTTTCGCCCAGCATGATGACGGATCGCGCAGCGGGCCACAGCGCCGCAGGGTCACCGCGCCAATGGCTGCGCTCCTCTAGCCACTGCATCTGGCCATGATATCCCGCGTTCAGAAAGCCGGCCAGACGGTTCGGCACCTCTGGCACATCCGATGGGCGGCAGATGCGGCAGGCGTCAAACCCTTCGGCCTGTGCCTGCGCAATCAGGCTCTGTTTCAGGTCAAAAGTCGAGGTCGGCATAATGTGCAGGCGGGGGGAACCCCGGCACCTGATCCGCCAGAATGGACCTAAAGGCAGGGCGCGATTTTATCTTGGCATACCAATCCTTGACCACATCCGAGCGGTTCCAATCCACGTCGGAAATGTAATCCAGCGCGCTTAGATGTGCGGCGGCGGCAAAATCGGCCAGTGTCATCACATCACCCGCCAGCCAGCGGCGGTGATCCAGCAGCCAGGCCATGTAATCCAGATGGTATTTGATCGCCTTGGCCCCGTCTTTCACGTTGCGACTGTCAGGAAACCCCTGCTTCATCACCTTTTTATTAACCCGTTCATACAGCAGTTTCGAAGTCACCTCGGAGTGGAATTTATCGTCGAACCATCCCACCAAACGGCGCACTTCCAACCGAGATTCAGGGGAACGCGGCATCAGCGAGGGTTCGGGATACACCTCCTCCAGATACTCGCAAATCGCGGCGCTTTCGGACATGGTGATATTGTCGATTTTCAGCACCGGCACCTTGGCTGCGGGGTTGCGGCGCAGGAAATCGGGGCTTGGCTCCCAGTATCGCTCCTCGACCAGCTCGCATTCAATCCGTTTCTCGGCAAGGCTTAGCCGGACCTTGCGGCAGAACGGGGACAACGGAACATGAAACAGACGGGCCATAGAATTAGGTGCCTTCAAAGCAGATGAACTTCCCTTCAATGCAACGGGAGCGCCTGCTTTTCAATCCCCTGTGGTGCGCAACGGGTCTTGCAGCGGCCTTTAGCCCAGCGATTATTCCAGATAGGCCAGCCCGGCCGCCGACAACCGACGCGCCAAAAGGCTGGATTCTGCATCGGGTTGCACGGGCGCATCGGCGCTGTATGGGCCGTGGCGATCATAGATGCGTAGCGCCAATTCAGGGTCTAACTTGCCCCAACCAGGCCCATCCTGCGGCACCGGAGCAAATTCAAGCGTGCGATCCGCGGGTGCGCCATCATCTGCAATCGGGGCCAGACACAGCGGCATATCACATGCCTCTTTCGTGGCGGCGATCACGACGGCCCGACCATCAGCATGAGTGATCCGCACCCATTCCAGATCGTTTGCCGCGATCAATGTCAGACACATCAAGCCACAATCCGCATCGAAGTCTGCATTCACAGGCGGCGAGACAAGGTGGATGCTGCGCGCAGGCACATCATTGGCATGATCGGGGTATGAAAATTCTGCGTTTTCTTCTGTGTTGGTTTCTGTGGGCGGCACCATTGCAACCTTGGTCACGGCCAGAGACTGCGCAGAAGAAACCTGTTCAGATTGTGCGGTTTCAGGCGAAACAGTCTCTGGTTCTTGCTCTTTGGCCAGGTTTTCAGGCAAGGTTTCAGGCGGCATGGTGTCCAGCGTCGCAACCTTGACCGAGGGCGCAGGCCCGGGCACCAGCACCGTTCCGATATCTGCACTGGGCCAAAGGCTGGGCACAGACACAATGCCGATGGCCGTGGCCGCAGAACAAAACAATAAAAAGAGTATCCGCGCGAATGTGGACATGAGGAGCCTGCTGTTAATTCAATTTGCAGGTAGTTTCGCACCCGGAACTGGCAAAATTTGGGCATTGGCGCGACCAGTTTGCGGTATCAGTCCTGGAAACACCCCGCACGCCCGTCTGCATTGATGGTCGCGGCACCATCCATGATCATCGCCGCCCTGCGCCTGAGAGAAGCCGAGGGTTTGGACGCCGAACGCGTTTTGGGAGAGGGTAAAACCGCTGCCAATCGCGCCGCCTGCACGGGCGTTAATTTGGCCGGGCTTACGCCGAAATAGTGTCTGCTTGCGGCCTCTATCCCGAACACGCCCTCGTCAAATTCGGCGATGTTCAAATACACCTCGATGATGCGGCGTTTCGACCATGTCGCTTCGACCAGCGGGGTCAAAACGGCCTCTAACATTTTGCGCGACCAATTGCGGCCATGCCACAGGAACACATTTTTCACCACTTGCTGGGTCAGGGTTGATGCGCCGCGACTTCCGCCCTCTTCGATGGCGGCGCGGATTGCATCCACGTCGAATCCCCAGTGATTGCAGAAATTTGCATCCTCAGCCGCGACAACCGAACGCGCCATATGGGGCGTGACCGATTCCAGCGGCACCCACAGCCTGTCAACATCGCCCAAGCGGCGCTTTTCCGACAGGATGTAATAGGTCACGGGCGGGTTCACGACAGAATAGACCAGCACCCAAAACGCCATCAACGCGCAGGCGATCAGCGACAGGCGCAGGACAAGCCGCAGTAACATGCGCATCGGTCGAATGCGCCTGCCCGTTTGTTTATTGCGCTTTGGCGCCAGTTTTTTCGTCTTTTTCGCCACGGGTGCAGAATAGCCATGGCAGGGCCGCAAAGGTCAAGCGGTTGACAGCCATGCCATAAAAAAGGGCCGCCCGAATACGCCGGGCGGCCCTGTTCCTATGCGTCGGATCAGACCCTATTCCGCCGGAATAGCGCCTTGTTCCAGTGACAGCGGGTGCGGGATATGGATCAGCATTTCCTTTGGGCAGACCTGCACAAAATTGCCGCGTTCCATATCCCAGTGCTGCAGAATCTCGGCCGCTTTGCGCGATCCGGTTTCGTCCAGATGCCGCTCTATCAGGGTTTTCAACTGATCCACCCAGTAATCGACGGTCACGGGGTTGGTCACCAGCGTTTCCATATTCATCATATCGGCGGCTGCGCCTTCGGGGTCATATAGATACGCCATGCCGCCGGTCATGCCCGCGCCAAAGTTCGGCCCGATAGAGCCAAGGATCACGGCAATCCCGCCAGTCATATATTCGCAACCGTTCGATCCGCAGCCTTCGATCACCACGCTGGCGCCCGAGTTGCGCACGGCAAACCGTTCGCCCGCACGCCCTGCGGCGAACAGGTAACCATCGGTCGCACCATAGAGCACCGTGTTGCCGATGATGGTGTTATCGGCCGCAACCAGCGGGCTGGCCATGGGCGGGCGCACCACAACGGTGCCGCCCGACAGGCCCTTGCCCACATAATCGTTGGCGTCGCCCGAAACTTCGATTTTCAGGCCCGGCGCGGCGAATGCGCCCAGCGACTGACCTGCGGAACCGGTCAGTTTTACCGTGAGGTGGTTGGATTGCAGCGCGTTGCGCATCCCGAACCGTTTCACGATATGGCTGGACGTGCGCGTGCCCACGGTGCGGTGGGTGTTTTGCACCGCATAGGACAGTTGCATTTTTTCACCGTCTTGCAGGAACCGCGCAGCGTCGCGCACGATTTCGGCGTCCAGGGTATCGGGCACCACATTGCGCGGTTTGTTCCGGTCATAGGAAATATCACGCGCACCATCGACAGTGATCAACAGCGGGTTAAGGTCCAGATCGTCCAGATGGGCCGATCCACGCGACACCTGTGACAACAGGTCGGCACGGCCGATGACCTCGTCCAGGCTCCGCGCGCCGATAGAGGCCAGAATTTCCCGCACTTCCTGTGCATAGAAGGTGATGAGGTTCACCACCTTATCCGCTGTGCCGGTGAACTTGCCGCGCAGGGCCTCGTCTTGAGTGCAGACACCCACGGGGCAGGTGTTGGACTGGCACTGGCGCACCATGATACAGCCCATGGCGATCAGGGCGGCGGTGCCGATGCCGTATTCTTCGGCGCCCAGCATTGCGGCCATCACGATGTCACGGCCCGTGCGCAAACCACCATCGGTGCGCAGGGTCACGCGTTCGCGCAGGTTGTTCATCGCCAGCACTTGATGTGCTTCGGTCAGGCCCATTTCCCATGGCAGGCCCGCGAATTTGATCGAGGTGGCAGGCGATGCGCCTGTGCCGCCATTGTGACCCGAAATCAGGATGATATCGGCCTTGGCCTTGGCCACACCTGCGGCAATGGTGCCCACACCCGAGGATGCAACCAGTTTCACCGTCACCTTGACCGTCGGGTTGATCTGTTTCAGGTCATATATCAGCTGCGCCAGATCCTCGATTGAATAGATATCGTGGTGCGGCGGCGGAGAGATCAGCGTGACCCCTTTGGTCGAATGGCGCAGGCGGGCGATCAGGTCGGTGACCTTCATGCCGGGCAGTTGGCCACCCTCGCCGGGTTTCGCGCCCTGTGCGACCTTGATTTCCAGTTCTTCACACTGGTTCAGGTATTCCGCTGTGACGCCGAAACGCCCCGATGCCACCTGTTTGATCTTGGCCGAGGGGTTGTCGCCATTGGGTTCGGGCACGAAATGCGCCGGATCTTCGCCGCCCTCGCCGCTATCGGATTTCGCGCCGATGCGGTTCATCGCGACGTTCAGGGTTTTATGTGCTTCGGGCGACAGCGCCCCCAGCGACATGCCCGGCGTCACAAACCGTTTGCGGATCGAGGTGATGCTTTCCACCTCTTCGATCGGGACGGCCCCGCCCAGCGGTTTGATCGCCAGCAGGTCGCGCAGATGGATCGGCGGCATAGATTGCATTTTCGCCGAATACTGCTTCCAGATTTCAAAGGAGGCACGATCACAGGCCGATTGCAGCAGGTGCATCGACGATGCCTCCCATGCGTGGGTTTCGCCGGATTTGCGCGCCTTGTAGAAACCGCCAACCGGCATCACGCTGTCGGATTGGAAGCCGCGGGCGTGAACCTCTTCTATCTTTTTCTGGATGCCGGACACACCAATGCCGGAAATCCGGCTGGTCATGCCGGGGAAATATTCGGCGCACATGGCGCGCGACAGGCCTACGGCCTCGAAATTCAGGGCACCCCGATAGGAGGAGATCACCGAAATCCCCATCTTGGCCATGATTTTCAACAGGCCCTGATCAATCGCTTCGCGGTAACGCGCCACGGCTTCGGTCAATGGCCCGTCCAGCAGGTTGCGCTCGATGCGGTCGGCCAGCGAATCCTCGGCCAGATAGGCGTTGACGATGGTTGCACCACTGCCGACCAGCACCGCGAAATAATGCGGATCAATACATTCGGCAGAACGCACGTTGATCGAACAGAATGTGCGCAACCCCTTGCGTGTCAGGTGGCTGTGCACGGCCGAAGTGGCCAAAATCATCGGCATCGCCACCTTGGACGCGCCTTGGTGATGATCGGTCAGCACCAGATGGCCCGCGCCCGAACGCACGGCATCCTCTGCTTCGGCGCGGATACGTTCCAGATTTTTGCGCAGGGCATCGGCGCCCGCCCCTTCGGGGAAGGTGCAATCAATTTCAACCATATCGGCGTTGAAATGTTTGGTCACCTCGTCCCATTGGGCATTGCCGACAAACGGGCTGTCCATAACCAGAATCTGGGTTTGCGCGCCGCTTTCATCCAGCACGTTTTTCAGGTTTCCGAACCGCGTTTTCAGGCTCATCACGCGGTATTCGCGCAAGGAGTCAATCGGCGGGTTGGTCACCTGGCTAAAGTTCTGGCGGAAGAAATGCGACAGCGGGCGGTATTTGGTCGACAGCACCGCCGAAGGCGTATCGTCACCCATGGATGCCAGCGATTCCTTGGCGTCTTCGGCCATGGGGGCCAGAATTTGCTCCAGCTCTTCGATCGTGTAACCGGCGGCGATTTGACGGCGGCGCAGGTCTTCGCCTGTGAACAGGGGCTTTTCCTCGACCTTGGACAGGGCCTCGTCCAATTCGTTGATATGGCCGACCCATTCACCGAATGGCAGCGCGCGCGACAGCTTGTCCTTGATATCGGTGTCGTGGAACAACAGACCCTTTTTCATGTCGACAGCCAGCATCTGACCCGGCCCCAGCGCGCCTTTTTCTTTTACAGTTGCCTCGTTGATCGGGACCATGCCCGCCTCGGACCCTGCAATCACCAAACCATCGCCGGTGACGACATAACGCATGGGGCGCAAGCCGTTGCGGTCCAGACCGGCACACACCCAACGACCATCTGTCATGGCAAGGGCGGCAGGGCCGTCCCAAGGCTCCATGACCGAATTGCAATAGGAATACATATCGCGCCATGCCTCGGGCAGTTCGATCGCCTGTTTCGACCATGATTCCGGGATCAACATGGTTTTCGCCATGGGGGCAGAACGGCCCGCACGCACCAGCACTTCGAACACGGCGTCCAGCGCGGCAGAATCCGACGACCCCGACTGGATGATCGGTTTGATGTCTTCGGCCAGATCACCGAATGTGCTGGAGGCCATGCGAATTTCATGGCTGCGCATCCAGTTGGTGTTGCCCTTGATCGTGTTGATTTCGCCGTTATGCGCCAACATGCGGAACGGCTGCGCCAGCCACCACTGCGGAAAGGTATTCGTGGAATAACGCTGGTGATAGATCGCGAAAGCCGATTCGAACCGTTCGTCTTTCAGGTCGGGATAGAATTCTGCGACCTGTTCGGCCAGCATCATACCCTTATAGATGATCGAACGGCAGGACAGCGAACACATATACAGATCGACAATACCAGCCGCAGCGGCGGCTTTTTCGATGCGGCGGCGGATGACGTATAGCTCGCGCTCGAATGTTTCCTCATCCACACCTTTGGCGTTGGACAGGATGATCTGTTCGATTTCGGGGCGCGTGGCGTTGGCCTTGTCGCCCAGACATTCGGTTTCAACCGGAACGTGACGCCAGCCATAGATATAATAACCCATGCGCAGCACTTCGGTTTCAACGATTGTGCGACATTTTTCCTGCGCGCCAAAGTTGGTGCGCGGCAGGAACACCTGCCCTACGGCCATCAGTTGATCCTTGCGAGGTTCATGGCCGGTGCGTTTGATCTGGTCATAGAAAAACGGCACCGGAATTTGCAGGTGAATGCCCGCGCCATCGCCGGTTTTACCATCGGCATCAACCGCGCCACGGTGCCAGATCGCCTTGAGCGCGGAAATGCCGTTTTCCACGACCTTGCGCGATGGCAGGCCGTCAATGGATACGACAAGGCCCACACCACAGTTGGCTTTTTCTTCTTCTTCGGAATACAGGCCATTTTCGGCCATCCACTTGCGCTTGGCTTGTTCGGCGACGGCCCAGCTTTCATCATATTTTGTCATGTCTGTCTCTCCTCTGCACGGGTCGATCACTGCGACCCCGGGAATTTCGGGGGTGTCCGGCCGCCAATGCGTTGCCGGAAACCGTTTGTTTTATGTGCTTATTCCGCAGCGACAGCCGCGGTTTCGGCCAGATCCTGCAACACAGCAGCGGCGCAATCGCGCCCGTCGCGGATCGCCCAGACCACCAGCGATGCACCGCGCACGATGTCGCCAATGGCATAGACGTTTTCCAGACTGGTGCGGCCGGTTTCGAAATCGGCCTTGATGGTGCCCCAGCGGGTGACTTCCAACCCGTCTGTGTTCCACAGTTTCGGCAGTTCCTCGGGTTCGAAACCCAGCGCCTTGATCACCAGATCGGCCTCTTCCACATAATCCGCGCCCTCGATCACTTCGGGGGCTTGGCGGCCTGTGGCATCGGGCGCGCCAAGGCGCATTTTCTGCACCATCACACCGCTGACCGGATCGCCCGCAAACCCCTGCGGGGCGGACAGCCATTCAAACACCACGCCTTCTTCTTCGGCGTTTTGCACCTCGCGTTGGGAACCGGGCATATTGGCGCGGTCACGGCGATACAGGCATTTGACGCTGGTCGCGCCCTGACGGATCGCGGTGCGCACGCAATCCATCGCGGTGTCGCCACCACCGATCACCACGACCTTTTTGCCCTTGGCGTTCATTTCGCCGTTTTCGTATTCTTCGATCGTGTCGCCAAAGTTGGACACTTTGTTTGAAACGGTCAGGTAATCAATGGCGCGCACGATGCCCTCGGCACCTGAACCCGGGCCTTGCAAATCACGGGTTTTATAAACGCCCGCCGCAATGATCACCGCGTCATGTTTGCCCCGGATCGCGTCAAAGGAAATATCCTCTCCCACGTTGCAATTCAGCACGAATTCAACGCCGCCTTTTTCCAACTGCTCGATGCGGCGCATCACCACGTCTTTTTCCAGTTTGAAACCGGGGATGCCATAGGTCAGCAAACCACCCGCGCGGTCGTAACGGTCATACACCGTGACCTGCAAACCCTCGCGGCGCAGCACATCGGCCGCGGCCAGGCCACCGGGGCCAGCGCCAATGATGGCAACAGATTTATCCTGTTCCTGCGCGGGTTTGATTGTTTTGACCCAACCCTTTTCCCATGCGGTATCGGTGATGTATTTTTCGACCGCCCCGATGGTGACGGTGCCGTGGCCGGACTGTTCGATCACGCAGTTGCCTTCGCACAAACGGTCCTGCGGGCAGATGCGACCGCAGATTTCAGGAAATGTGTTGGTGGCCTGAGAAATGTCATATGCCTCTTGCAGGCGGCCCGTCGCTGTCAGGCGCAACCAATCAGGGATGTTGTTGTGCAGCGGGCAATGCGACTGGCAATAGGGCACGCCGCACTGCGAACAGCGCGAGGCTTGCTCTTCGGCCTTGGCCTCTGCGTATTCTGCGTAAATCTCGTCAAAGTCGGTGTTGCGCAGGTCTGCCTCACGCTTTTGGGGCATGTCGCGTTCAACGGTCACAAATTTCAGCATCGGTTGCTTGGCCACAGTCGGACTCCTGGCTATGGATTCTGGTTATGTTGGTCATAATTCAGGGGAAAAGGAAAGAAAAGTCAGCAAGACTGACATAAATACAGAAAAGCTGCCGTTACTGCGCGCTTGAGGGCGAATTTTCCCAATTTTTAGGTCAGTAAAGCTTACCCATACAGCATCAAGCCGCGCCCAGCGCCAACAAAACCACGATGCCCACGGCGATTCGCCACCAACCGAACAGGGCGTAACCATGCTTGGAAACATAGCCCAATAGCCCCTTTACCACGATCACTGCGGCCACAAATGCCGCAACAAAGCCGATTCCGATCTGTGTCACGGCATTCGGGTCGAGTAAGGCCCAATTTTTAAGCAGATCATAGGCAAATGCCCCCGCCATGGTGGGCATGGCAAGGAAGAATGAAAATTCAGCCGCTGCCCGTTTGCTGGCACCCAAGGCCAGCGCGCCGACAATCGTCGCGCCAGAACGTGACACACCCGGAACCATGGCCAGACATTGGATAAACCCGATAGCGATGGCACGCGGAATCGGAATATCCATCGCATCCTCGTATTTCGGGGTCAGTTTCAGCCGATCGACGAACAGCAAAACCACCCCGCCAAGGATCAACATCACCGCAATCAGGCGCGGCGATTCAAACAGCACGGTTTTGATAAAATCATGCGCCAGAACACCGATGAACACCGCAGGCAGAAAGGCCAGCAAAATGGCGGCGATGAAACGGCGCGAATGCGGGTCGCTGGGCGCGGTGGAAAACACCTGCCACAATTTCGCGGCATAAACCGACAGCACAGCCAGAACCGCACCCAGTTGTATCACCACTTCGAATGTTTTTCCTGCGGATTCGAACCCCAGAAAATGCCCGGCCAACAGGATATGCCCCGTGGATGACACAGGCAGAAATTCGGTCAGCCCCTCGATAAACCCGAGGATCAGCGCAAGAAAGTTGGCGGGCAGGTCCATCTAATCAGAATGCGCGCAGGTTTTTCGCGGATTCCTTGATCGCGTCATATTGGCCCGACGGGCGGAACCGCCACATATATTCCGGCAGGATCGTCTGCATCGCGGTGGGTTGAATGCCCAGATCGGACAACCCGCGCACACCGTCACCGACCACATTGTCACGGGACAGGTTTTTGACCTGATCGCGGGTCAGGATGCCGTTCGAAAACAGACCGAATGTCACAGCCTGCACCATATCCAGTGTGAAGGCCATGATCCGCGCGGCAAAGAACGGCAACCCGATCAGCGCCCGTTTGCGGTGGATCACACCCAGCATGGTCTGCATCAGGCCGCGGAATGTTTCGACATCCGGCCCGCCCAATTCATAGATGCCCGGCGTGGCCGCGCCCTCAACCGCGGCAACAGCGGCCTGCGCCACATCATCGACATAGACGGGCTGGAATTTTGTATTCGCGCCGACCAACGGCAGGATCGGCGTGATCTGCGCCATGGTGGCGAAACGGTTGAAAAACTGGTCTTCGGTGCCAAAAATGATCGACGGGCGCAGAATGACCGCGCCGGGGAATGCGGCCAAAACCGCCTCTTCGCCCTCGGCCTTGGTGCGGGCGTAGTCGCTGTCTGATTCCTTATCCGCGCCAATCGCGGAAATCTGCACCAGCCGGTCAACACCCGATTCAGCAGCGATTCGCGCCACGCGCCCTGCGCCTGCCGCCTGCACCGCATCAAATTTGTTTTTCCCCGTTTCGGCCAGAATGCCCACGCAGTTGATCACCGCGTCCGCACCCTGCATCGCGGCGCGCACCGAATTGTCATCGCGGATGTTGCACAGAACGGGTTCGACCTGCCCCACGGCACCGTATGGGCGCACGAACATCGCCTCGTTCGGGCGGCGCACCGCAACGCGCACGCGCCAGCCCTGCTGCGCCAGACGCCGCGTGATATAACGACCGACGAACCCCGATCCGCCGTAGATGGTGACAAGTTTCGACATAGGAAGGCTCCTCGGAATTTCCGGTTGCATCCGATTTACTCCTGCTTGGGCCCGCACACAAGCCGCGAAACCCTTTGAATTGCTGACTTAACCCCGCATTTACAGTTTGCCGCAGGCGCCAAACCCGCCGCAGCCCATAAAAACCGACAATAGTGCAAACTTCTGCACGAACCCCGTTGACACTGTTTTACACCCGGATTAAACGCCCCCTCACGACACCTGCCCAGGTGGCGGAATGGTAGACGCGCTGGCTTCAGGTGCCAGTGGCCGCAAGGCCGTGGAGGTTCGAGTCCTCTCCTGGGCACCATACTTCCCAAGAATGCACTCTTTTCTTCCATTGTTTTCCCTTTAACATCCTTTTGTGCTGGTTGGGGAAAGCCCCAGCCCAGTGCTGAATGGCGGCGTCGCGGGTTATAGAACCCATTGATGTATTCGAAGATGGCCAGTTCTGTGGCTGCCCCCTCGAGACATGCATCGACAATCACGCTACCGTACCAAATTACTTTATCCTTAGACTAGATGAAGGACAGGCGGCTCTTTGAGCCGGTACAGCCAGAACAGGCAAGGTTTCTTTGTCGGCGATGCTCCACGCCGCCTGCCGCTTGTATTGCACCAGACCGCATGGGATAAATTGCTTAAGATTTTGTGTAACTGCCCTCTCAACCAAGCGAGCTTTCCAGTGCGGTCCGAACGCGACCTCAACCAGGTCTGGCAACACCTGCGAAAATTCACGCGTCTGCGCGATGACGCAGGCAAGTGGTTCTATTTCCGCTTTTGGGAACCGGGATTGTTCGCGTTCATCTGCAATTCCATGCCGAAGCCGACCCTGTTTAGGGAACGTTTCTTTGCCCGGGACGCGTCGGTCAACACCATCGTGTTCGCAGACAACACCGCGCTGATCGCTGCCCGTTCTGACACCCTGCCAACCCAGAAATCTGCAATCACCCTTGATGAGCATCTGCTAGAGGTGCTGCGCGACTATTCCGCGTTTCGAAATATTTTCACCATCACGGACCAACGCCAGCCTGCACAGGCGTGAATTTGTCTTCAAGGGCTACCAAAACATCCTGGAAAACAACCAGTTCATATGCGCCCACGCTCAGCACGTAGGTGCAAGCACCAAGGTCGAGGTTTCGTCGCTTTGCTATATTGCCCTCTGGCTTGGTCGCGATTTCTTGCAGGACCCGCTGCATCGCTGGGCACGAACCGGCTTGAACGAACCCGGTCTCAGGGCGCGCTCGCTTCATTGGCAGGAAAATATCTTTCGCTATTTCGATGACGTTCTGGGGCCGGATGGCATCGTTCTGGCGCGGGCGGCGTGCTTATGGTCGTGGGCGCCATCGTCGGCAGTTGGGGTGGGGCAAAAGCGGGCGCCGCCTAGGGTGCGATGATCGGCTCGGTCGTTCCTGGCGTTGGAACAGCTGTGGGTGCTGTCGCGGGCGGTCTGATCGGGATATTCGTTGGCGGTGCAATTGGTGGTTGGGCAGGGGCAACAGGCGCAGATTACATGTACACTCACGTTATTGACGAAGGTGGTAGTCAGGCTGCGCTTGGGCATGGGCTTGGAGACGGGGGTTACGATCTTGTTCACCGATACTGACACGCGCACCGCTGCTCCTTCGAACCAACTCTACTGGGATCTCCTGGCGGCTTTCCACGCTGGCGCTCTCCCTCAGGTCGCAAAACTGCTTGCACAGACACAAGATGCGGTGACCCCGGATATTGACCTATCGGCCGCCATTGGGTTTGCCATCCGTGCCATGGACGGCTTCGCCCACCCTTTCGGTGCGATATCGGCTGATCTCGCGGCCTCTATCTGGCACTTGCGCGGCGTGTCAGAGCATATTGAACACACGCTTGCCCGCTTTGACGCGGCCGCGACACAGGACCAGCCTGTAGATGGATGCCATCCCGCGCAGGTGATGCGCTTCCTGCTTGGGCAGGGCACCACATCCGGCCATTTCGCCACCTCAGACCGGCTGGCACCCGATCTCGCTAATCTGTTCGAAGACCCTCTGGAACGCGACACCCCCTTCGAAGGCACCCTCGAGGATGTATTCCAACGCTCCGCGGCGCATTTCCTATCTTATAATGGCAACATCCTGTTTGACGTGCTTAGCCTGCGCGCACATGTGCGCGCGGTGCCGGATGTCTTCGAATCTGTCGCGCATTCCGCACACCAATTCCGCGAAGACGTTTTAGCGGGCAAATTCAGGAATTTACCCTCCGAAGAAACACTCGGATCACTGGCCTTTCTGCTGCCGATCTATCCGAAACTCTTCGAGACCGCGCACCCCGACACAACCGGCCCCAGCGCCATCGCCACCTCCCTCTACGATGCGGCGCATGCCACCCTGTGCTGAGGTTTGATCAGCCGAACGTTAGGTGCACCAACTGTCCCTTACCCTGCTATGCTTGACCTGATGCTGCCGAATTCATAGGCATTGTATGGGTTTTCCGCAGGATAGATCGTCGTGGATACAGCAAAGACAGCCAGTTCAGCCACCGATCCGTCGCAGCGCGGTGTTGCTGCGGTAGACCGCGCATTGTTGATCGTTGCCGCACTGGAAGCGGGCAACATGCCGCGCAACCTATCGGAAATTTCCCGCGCCACCGGCCTGCACAAAAGCACAATCCTGCGCATCCTCGAATCCCTGCAATCGGCGGGCTATGTCATGCGGGTCGAAGATTCAAAATACGCGCTGGGGCCAACGATCATGCAGTTGGGCATGGCCTATGAGCGCAGCAACCCCCTGCGCCATCATCTGCTGCCGGTGCTGGAACAGCTGGTAGAACTGGGGATGGAAAGCCCCTCGTTTCATGTGCGTCAAACGGCGGATGAACGTCTGTGCCTGTTCCGGCTAAACTCGCATCATTCGACGCTGGACCGGGTGCATGCGGGGGACCGGCTTCCGATCCGGTTGGGTGCGGCGGGCAAGGTTTTGCTGGCATTTGATAGCGACCCGGCGCAGGGGCACGACATGGATAAAATCCGGCGTGATTGTTTTGCCGTGTCACTGGGGGAACGCGACCCCCTATGTGCGGGGATTGCCGCGCCGGTGTTTTCGGCCAGGGGTCGGCTATTGGGTGCCTTATCGTTTTCCGGCCCACGCGAGCGTTTCACAAATGCCGATGTCGAACGGATGAAACCCGTGATGCTGGATGCGGCGCGCGGCCTGAGCTCCGGGTTGGGCGGAGCCTATCCTGCTTAGCAAGCCCGGCGTGTGGCACAAAGAATTTGTTGCGCCAGACGGAACAGTTGGTCTATTTTCGGAAAATCGCACAGCCGGAGTAGACCGAAATGACCCAACCAATAATCGGATTTGCAGGGCTGGGCGTGATGGGAGAGCCGATCTGCCGTAATATCCTGACCAAATCCGGTGCCCGCGTGCATGTGTTCGACACCAGGGCCGAACCCGTTGAACGGCTGGTCAGCCATGGCGCAGTGGCAGCACCCAGCGTGGCCGATCTGGCCGCGACGGTGGATATTTTGTTTCTGTCCCTGCCCGGCGGTCCGCAGGTCGAAGCCGTGGTTTGCGGCGATGACGGCGTTTTGGCCCATGGCAAACCGGGGTTGTTGCTGGTCGATATGTCCACCGCGCCCGTCGGGTTGACCCGTTTCATTGCGGGCCGGATGGAGGCGAAATCCATGCGCTTTGCCGATGCCCCCGTGGCGCGCACACGACAGGCGGCCGAGGATGGAACCCTGTCGATCATGGTTGGCGCATCCCCCGATGTATTCGATGAAATCCGCCCGTTGCTGGACCATGCGGCGTCGGATGTGACCCATTGTGGCGCGGTGGGCTGTGGGCAGGTAGTGAAAATCCTGAACAACATGGTGCTGTTTGAAACGGTGGTGGCATTATCCGAGGCCTTGGCGCTGGGGCGCGGTGCAGGCGTGGACCCCGCATTGTTGTTCGACACCCTGTCGAAAGGATCAGCCGACAGTTTCGCCCTGCGCAATCACGGCATAAAGGCGATGCTGCCCGATACTTTCCCCACGGGTGCCTTCCCCACCGAATACGCGCTCAAGGATGTCAGCTATGCGCTGGATCTGGCCACCACCACGGGGCTGCGCGCCCATGGGGCCGAACTGGCGCAGGCAAGGATGCAAAAGGCCGCCAAGGCAGGATATGGCGCCGAGTATTTCCCCGTTCTGGCCCGCGTGATGGACAAGGCCTAACCGATGCCGCAATGGGACGTTTTGATTGCGGGGGGCGGCAATGCGGCGCTGTGCGCAGCCATTGCCGCCGCGCGTCGCGGTGCCAGCGTGCTGGTCGCCGAAGCCGCGCCAAAATTCTATCGCGGTGGCAATACGCGCCACACCCGCAACATGCGCTGCGCCCATGACCACGCCACCGGCACCCTGACCGGCCCCTACCCCGAGTCCGAATTTTTTGACGACCTGATGCGCGTGACGGATGGCAACACCGATCAGGCACTGGCGCGGATGATGATTGCACGGTCCGGGGATATGCTGGGTTGGATTCAGGAACAGGGCGTCGGGTTTCAGCCGTCACTGGGGGGCACGATCAGCCTGGGGCGGACCAATTCGTTTTTTCTGGGCGGGGGGCGGTCGATGCTGAATGCGCTGTATCGCACGGCGCAATCGCTGGGCGTAGAGGTGCGTTATGAACACGAGGTCACGGGCCTGACGCTGGATGGTGATAGGTTCCACAGCGCCACACTGCGCCACCCGACTGGCGAAGAGGACATTACCGCCAGCGCATTCATCGCCGCCTGTGGCGGGTTTCAGGCCGATTTTGACTGGCTGAAACAGGGGTGGGGTGACAAGGCCGACAATTTTCTGATCCGTGGCACGCCCTATAATCGCGGCACCGTGACACGGATGTTGATTGATCAGGGCCTGATGCAGATCGGTGATGCCAGCCAATGCCACGCCGTTGCGATTGATGCCCGTGCGCCGCGCTATGACGGTGGTATTATCACGCGGCTGGATTGCGTGGTTTTGGGCGTGGTGGTGAACACGCACGCCCGGCGCTTTTATGACGAGGGCGAGGACATCTGGCCCAAACGTTATGCGATCTGGGGCCGGTTGGTGGCCGACCAGCCGGATCAAAAGGCGTTTATCATTTTTGACGCGCCCAATATTCCACGCTTCATGCCATCGCTATACCCGCCGGTTTCTGCGGATAGCATCGCAGAACTGGCGGTGAAACTGGGGCTGGATGCTGATGCGCTGGGCCGCACCATTACAGAATTCAACGCCGCCGTGGTGGGGGGCAAACCCTTTGATACATCCGAACAGGACGGCAATACCACCAAGGGGCTGGCCATTGAAAAAACCAACTGGGCGCAACGGATCGAACAGGCCCCGTTTTACGCCTATCCGGTGCGGCCCGGCATCACCTTCACCTATCTGGGGGTCAAGGTTGATAAACAAGCCCGCGCCCTGATGGCCGATGGCAGGCCTGCGCAAAATATCTATGCTGCGGGGGAAATCATGGCGGGCAATATTCTGGGTCAGGGATATGCCGCCGGGATCGGTATGACCATCGGCGCGGTGTTCGGCCGCATCGCCGGAGAGGAGGCCGCAACCCATGCCCCATAGCACCCCCGCCCTGACCGAAGCAGACCGCCTGATGACCGTGTGCAATTCCTGCCGCTATTGCGAAGGACTGTGTGCCGTGTTCCCGGCTATGGAAATGAAACGCGCCTTTAGCGATGGCGATCTGAACCATCTGGCGAACCTGTGCCATTCATGCGGGGCCTGTTACCACGATTGCCAGTTTTCGCCGCCGCATGAATTTAACGTCAACGTGCCGCAGGTGCTGGCGCAGGTAAGGGGTGAAAGCTACGCCCATTACGCATGGCCCGCCGCCGCGCGACCCCTGTTTGCGCGTCACGGTATGGTTCTGGCGCTGGGCATTGTCGCCGGTTTCGCGCTGTTCATGCTGGGGTTTGTCGCCATGCAGGATGCAGGCGCGATCTGGTCGGCGCATCGGGCGGATAACGGGTTTTACGCGCTGATGCCCCATAATGTGATGGTCACGGTGTTTGGCGCGGCTTTCGCATGGATGCTGCTGGCCGTGTTCATGGGCGCACGGGCATTCTGGCGCGATGCGGGGGCGGTTGATATGGCCGCAACCGACCACGCCAGCGCCGCACATGATGCTGCGCGCCTGACCTATCTGGATGGGGGCGGGCAGGGCTGTTTCAACGCTGATGATACGCCCACAGATCGCCGCCGCCTGTGGCACCATCTGACGTTTTACGGGTTCTTGCTGTGCTTTGCCTCCACCTCGCTTGCCACGGTTTACCATTACGTGCTGGGGCGGCCTGCGCCCTATTCTTGGTGGGATGCACCGGCGTTGCTGGGCATTTTAGGCGGGATCGGTCTGGTGATTGGGGCGGGCGGGTTGCTCTATGCAAAACTGACGCGGCTGGATGATCTGAAAACGCCGGGATTTCGCGGAATGGAATATGGGTTTGTCGTGATCCTGTTGCTGACGGGCGCATCGGGGCTGTTGCTGCGGTTTTTGGGGCATACGCCGCTGATGGGGGTGCTGCTGGCGCTGCATCTGGGGGCGGTTCTGACCTTTTTCCTGACCATGCCCTATGGCAAATTTGTGCATGGGCTATACCGCTATCTGGCGCTGGCCCGTTATGCGCGTGACAGCCGCAAGGCGGGGCACCACCCCTGACGGGGCTGTTCATTGCGGCAAATTTCATGCGATGGTTGTCGCCAATACTCCATCGGGCCACCCATGACCAAACTGCTGCACACCGCCGACATTCACCTTGATTCCCCGCTTCACTCGCTCGCCCTGCGCGACGAGGGGCTGCGCGACACTGTGCAAACTGCCACCCGCACCGCGTTCACCCGCATCATTGATACTGCGCTGGCCGAAAACGCCACGCTGCTGATCGCTGGTGATCTGTTCGACGGGGCCGCACGCAGCGCCAAAACCGCGGCATTTCTGATTGCCCAGCTGGACAGGCTGCGCCGCGCGGGCATTCAGGTGTTTTACATCAAGGGCAACCACGATGCCGAAAACCCCATTACCGGTGCAATTGACCTGCCCGACAATGTGCATGTGTTCGACGGGCATGGCGGCATGGCGCAGATCACAGGCACCGATATCTGGGTGCATGGGGTCAGCTTCAGCGGGCGGCACGCGCCTGACAGCCTGTTGGGGAAATTTGCCGCGCCTGTGCCGGATGCGATGAATATCGCGATGCTGCATTCCTCGCTGTCCGGTGCGCAGGGGCATGACGATTACGCGCCCTGTTCGGTGGCAGAACTGGCGCAGATGGGGTTTGATTACTGGGCGCTGGGCCATATCCACAAACGCCAGATTCACAGCACCGCGCCATGGGTGGTGATGCCCGGCATCCCGCAGGGCCGCGATATCGGCGAGGCAGGGGCGAAGTCCGCCACGCTTTTGACCATCACGGATGGCCGGATCGCGGTGGAAGAGGTGCCAACATCCGCCGCCGAGTTCATGGAACTGTCCGTCGATGTCACAGGGTTGGACGGCGACGATGCCCTGCGCAGCCACCTGCGCCAATCCCTGCGCGATCTGGCGGCAGGGCTGGCATTGGATGCGGGGCTGGTTCGGCTGACCATCGCCGGGGCCAGCCCGCGCAAATGGCAGATTCTGCGCGATCAGGATATGTGGCTGGAAACGGCGCATGGTTTTGCCCGCGACACTGGCAAGCTGTGGCTGGATAAGGTCACGTTTGACCTGACCGCGCCCGATGCCGCGCAATCCGGTGCGGCGGTCGATGAACTGGCGCAGATCATGGCGCAAATACAGAGCGAACCCGGTTTCGCCGCGACGCTGGCCAGCACGCTGGATACCATCATGTCGGAAATACCCGCCCATCGCCGTGCGGCATTGATACCCGATGAAACCGCCGCCGCCGGTCTGGGGCAGGCCTTGGCCAGTGCCGGGGCCACGCGGATCATCGCCGCGATGAAAGGGGCCGCAGAATGATCCGCCTGCGCCGGTTTCAACTGGACCTGTTCGGGCATTTTTCCGGCAAGGCGTTTGATTTTGGCGATGCCCCGCAGGGCACCCCCGATTTCCATGTCATCTATGGCCCGAACGAGGCAGGGAAATCCACCACGATGGAGGGATTTTTGCGCCTGCTCTACGGGTTTCCGCACCGCGATCCCTATGATTTCATGCATCAGCGCAAAAATATGCGGGTGTCCGGCGTGCTGGACATTGACGGCGATCCCCGCGCCCTGACCCGCCTGCCTGTCCGCATCGGGTCGCTGTTGGATGGCAACAATGCCGCCCTGCCAGACGCCACGCTGCTGGCGCATCTGGGTGGGCTGAATGAACAGGATTACCGCCAGTTGCTGTGTCTGGATGATGACACCATCGAACGCGGCGGAGAGGAAATAGCCAGCAGCAAGGGCGACATCGGGCGGCTGTTGTTTTCTGCGGCGGCGGGGGTCAGCGACCTGACCGGCGTGTTGGATCACACCCGCGAACAGGCCGATGCCCTGTATCGCAAACGCGCCAGCACCACCGAACTGGCCAAGCTGAAAAAACAACTGGCCGAGGTCGAGCGCCAGATCAAGGAACACGACATCCCCGCTGCCGCCTATCGCAAACTGAAACAGGCGCTGGATACGGCACAGGCAGAGGAGGAGAACATCAAGGCAGAGCGCGATAGATTGCGCCGCGCATATGCCCGCACGCAGGCGCAGGCCAAGGCCCTGCCAATGTTAACCGAGGTGGATCGCCTAAGCGCTGAACTGGCGCCCTTTGCCGGTTACCCGCCCCATCTGGATATTGATCCGGAAACCTTGGTTGACATGCTGGCACGGCAAGGTCAGGCCGAAACAAAGGCCACGCAACTGGATCAGGATCTGACAGCGCAGGCAGCGGCGCGTGACGCCCTGCGCCTTGCGCCCGAACAGGCAGGGCTGGGTGATGCGCTGGACGATCTGGATGACCTGCGCAGCCGCTATACGACCGCCGATCTGGACCTGCCCAAACGACGTGCCAGCCTGACCGAAGTGCAGGACAGGATGCGGCTGATTGCCCGCGATCTGGGGGCAGTGGCGGGGGTTTCGCCGCAATCACTGTGCCCGACTTCGGCCCAGTTGGCCGAACTGGCCGCGGCACAACTGGCACAGCATGATTGCCAACGCCAGTTCGAGGCGGAACAAGCCGAGGTCGAGGCGCTGGCCCTGCGTCTGGGTTTGGCGCAGGCGGGGCTGGATGCCCTGTTAAAGATGCATAATGCGCCCTCGGGGGTTGGGGCGGTTCTGCATCGTTTTTCGGTGGACACGCTGGCCCCGCAATACGCCGCCGCACAACAGGCCATGCAGGATGCCAGAACCCGCCGCGACATAGCGCTGGATGCGCTGACGTTACATGGGCAGGCGTTCGATGCCCTGCCCCCCTGCAATCTGGACCCCGAGGAAGCCGGGGCATGCGCCGCCCGCCACAGCGCCCGATCCAGCAAATTGGAACAGGCCCGCGATCTGTTGCAATCCCAACAGCAAAGGGAAGAAACCCTAACCGCCAAATCACAGCAAATCACCACGGCGCAGGGGCTGATCACTGATAGCAAGGCCCAAGAGCAACAGGCCACCCGCGACACCCTGTGGCAACAGCACCTTGCTACATTAGACCAAACCACCGCCGATGCGTTTGCCAAGGCAATGCAGGCGGTCGATGCCAGCGCCAAACAGCGCCTGACCCAAGCCAGCGATATTGGTGTTCTGCGCAATCTGGCGGAACAACGCGCCGTATTAAAGGTAGAGCTAAACGCCACAACCAACCACATCGCGCAATTGGAGCAAGCGGTTGATGATGCGGCCCGCCCCCTGACAGATGCTGCCGTGGCTGCGGGATTGCCCGCCACAGTTGCCCCTGCGATTATTGCCAGTTGGGTTACCAAGCAGCACAGCGCCCGTCTGGCCGAAACACATCTGGCGCGGGTCACCTCTGATCATGCGGCCACGCTGGACAAGGCCGCGCGGCTGGTCGCCGCGTTGGGCGCGTTGATCCCGCTGGATACGCCCGATTTTGAAACGCTGGTTGCTGCTGCGCGTAACCTGCATAAATCCGAACAGCAAAGCGCGGAACAAACGGGACATGCGCGCAAATCCGTCAACGAGATGGAGGAAGAGCACGCCCGCCGCCTGACCCGGCTGGAAAATTACCAAAAGGCAGCCTCGGCCGCCGATACTGTGTGGCGCGATCTGGTGGCACAGCATTTTGACAATGCCCTGCCGCCCGAGGCTCTGGAGGCTTCGCTGGACCCGTTGCGCGACCTTAGGGCGCTGTCTGAACAGGCGGGCGCGATCAGGCACCAGATCACTGCAATGCAGGATGATCAGGCCGATTTTACCGCACGGATCAGTGCGATTGCCACACCGCAGGGGGTAAATGCCGATGATCCGGTTCAGGCCCATGCCACCCTGCGCGACATGGCCCGCGCCGCACAAGATGCGGACCGCCAGCACAAAACCATAACCGCGCAAATCACAGAGGATCAGGCAACGCTGGCCAAGGTGCAGGGCGATCTGGGTGCCATCACCCAAGAGATCGCAACACTGGCAGCGCTGTTCCCGCCAGAAGTGGATTGCACCACCCTGCCCAAGCTGCGCCTGGCTGTTGCACAGGCACGGGATGCAATTGCCAAACGCAACCGGCTGGCCGGTTTGGTCGCTGATATATGCAGCTGCCTTTCGTCGGAAACACTGGCATTTGCGCGGGATGATCTGCAGGGGTTGAACGCTGGTGATCTAGGCGCGGCAATGGCAGCGCAGCAGGACGACCTGAACCAGATCGAAGAAACCCTGACCAGCGCGATAGAAACCCGCAGCGGTGCGCGCCACGCCCTGAACGCCGTGACAGGTGACGCCGATATCGCCGCCCTGAACGAACAGAAAGCCACGCTTGAGGCCCAGATCGAGGACACCGCCCTGCGCTATCTGGAGCTGGATCTGGGTCACCATCTGGCCCAAGAGGCGATCCGCCGGTATCGCGATGCCCACCGCAGCACCATGATGGATGCCACCGAACAGGCATTTGCCGACCTGACCAACGGGGCATACCCGCATTTGCGCACGCAACCCGATGGCACAAACGAGGTATTGCTGGCGCTGGACAGCGCAGGCATGGCCAAACAGGCGCAGGATATGTCCAAGGGCACGCGGTTCCAGCTGTATCTGGCCCTGCGTGCTGCCGCCTATGAACAGCTTGCCACGCAGGGCATTTGCCTGCCGTTTTTCTGCGATGACATTTTCGAAACCTTTGACGAAGGGCGCACTCGTGCCGCCTGTCGCCTGATGGGGCGGATCGGGCGGCGCGGGCAGGCGATATATCTGACGCATCACCAGCATGTGGTTGATATCGCGCAGGATGAATGTGGAGACGGGGTGGTTATTCACAGGCTATAGCTGCGCTTGCCTTTGCGGGGCAGGCCGCCCATAGTTTGACCAATCGCACCGCTTGCAAGGACTGGTATCATGCCGAAACCGATTGCTCATCTGGGTCATATGCACACCTGCCCCGTGGTTGATCCGGGGCCAAAGCCCCATATCGGCGGGCCGGTGATTGAACCGGGTCAGGTGCATGTGCGGTTCAATGGCATCCCCCTGGCGGTTGAGGGCGGCAAATGCCTGTGCTCCGGAATGCCCGGACCCGACAGCATGGTCAAAGGGTCGTCCATGGTGCGGATCAACGGCAAGGGCGTGATGCGGATCGGCGACAGCACCGGCCATGGCGGCAAGGTCGTGATGGGCGTGCCGACCCTGCGGGCGGATTGAACCCTTGGGCATTTTGCCTTTGGCTGAACTAATCACAAAGTAGTAGACAGGTGGAAATAATTTCCGCAGCATTCCTATTAGGGAGGAAATGCGCGGAAAACCCTGTTTTTCACGCAAATGTCTGCACTGCGGATTAAATTTTCTGCATAGCGGATGAATGACGGGCAAGGCCGAGGGGCTTTGCCCGGTCACTCCCTCTTGTGCGCGGTGAATGATGCACACGCAAACCCAAGGGAGGAAAACAATGTTCAATCTGACAATCAACGGAGAGGCCCACGCGATCGATGTCGCGCCGGATACGCCACTGTTATGGGTGATCCGTGAAAAGGCCGGCCTGACCGGCACGAAATTCGGCTGCGGCGCAGGCCTGTGTGGTGCCTGCACCGTGCATCTGAATGGCAAGGCGGTGCGATCCTGCCAGACACCTGTCGAACAGGTCGGCGATGCCAAGGTCACCACAATCGAGGGGCTGGACCCCGCAGGCCAGCACCCGTTGCAGGTGGCATGGGTGGAAAAACAGGTGCCGCAATGCGGCTACTGCCAATCCGGCCAGATCATGCAGGCGGCCAGCCTTTTGGCGGAAAACCCCAAACCCGCGCGCGACGATATTGTCGCCGCGATGTCGGGCAATCTGTGCCGCTGTGCCACCTATAACCGCATCATTGATGCCATCGAAACCGCTGCGGGCTAAGGGGCAAAACATGACACAACAAGACACAGAGCTGAAACCCGCAGGCATGACACGCCGCGGTTTCCTGATCCGCGCGGGCGCGGGCGCTGCCCTGACCATGGGTTACGGATTTTATGGCCATGGTGCGGCTGCGGCGGGGATGATCTCTCCCAATATGAATTTTGACATTCACGATGACGGCCGCGTGACGGTGCATATACCCAAGGCCGAGATGGGCCAGCACGTCGGCACCGCCCTGTCACAGGCACTGGCCGAGGAGCTGGACTGCGGCTGGGATAATATCGACATTGATTATGTCGGGTTCGATCCACGTTTCGGGCTGCATATCACCGGCGGGTCGTGGTCGGTCAACTGGACGTTTGACGCGTTAAGTCGTGCCGGTGCCGCAGGGCGCATGGCCCTGATCGAGGCAGCCGCCGCCGAACTGGGCGGCAGTGCGGCCGACTATACGGTTGCGGATGGTGTGATCAGCGGCAATGGAAAACAGATCACATATGGCGAATTGGCCGCCAAGGGCATCACCCCCCGCCAGTTCACCGAGGAGGAGCTAAAGGCGCTGACCCTGAAACCCGCTGAACAACGCAAGATCGTCGGTCAATCCGTGCCCGCGCTGGATGTTCCGGCCAAGGTGAACGGCACCGCCGATTACGGCATCGACGTGGTGCTGGACGGCATGGTTTATGCCACCCCCGCCGTGCCGCCCCTGCGCTATGGCGCGTCGGTCAAATCTGTTGATGACAGCGCAGCCAAGGATATCCCCGGATACCTTCGCCACGTGGTAATCAATGATCCGTTGGGCACGCAAACCGGCTGGGTGATGGCTGTCGCCGACAGCTATTGGACCGCGAAAAAGGCCGCCGAGGCTCTGAAAATCGACTATGATCTTGGCCCCAACGCGGGGGTGTCACTGGCCGATATTCACGCGGAATCCGACCGCTTGCTGGATGGCAAAGACGGGTCGCGCCTGTTCGTGAATGACGGCGACGCCAATGCGGCGATGGCGGGCGCGGATGAACAGATCAGCGCGCAATACCGCACCGATGTCAACGTCCACGCCCCGATGGAACCGATGAACGCCACCGTCGAAATCAAGGACGGCGTGTATCACATCCATTGCGGCAACCAGTTTCAAACGCTGGCCACGGGGCTGGTCGCGGCGCTGGGCGTGCCGCCGGAAAACATCGTGATGCATCAGCAATTGCTGGGCGGCGGGTTTGGGCGGCGTCTGGATGCCGATTACGTGGTTCAGGCCTGCCTGACCGCGCGCGAGTTGGACCGCCCTGTCAAACTGATCTATTCGCGCGAGGCGGACATGCTGATGGATTTCACCCGCCCGGCGGCGACGATACGGATGCAGGCGGGGATCAAGGGCGGCATGATTGATGCCTGGACTTCGGCATCGGCATCGGCCTGGGCCTCGGCCCGACAGGCGCCTGCATTTCTGGCACCGGACCTAAGTGGTGATCCCGAGAAAAAGATGGACGGCTTTGCCATCAACGGGGCCGATCACTGGTATACGATCCCGAACCAGCACGCCCTGTTGTATCAAAACATGGTGGCGCAGAACGCCCTGCCGCCGGGGCATCTGCGGTCTGTCGGGCCGGGCTGGCAATTCTTTGCTGTTGAAAGTTTCATGGATGAAATCGCGCATAAGCTGGGGCGTGATCCGCTGGAACTGCGGCTGTCATTGCTGGATGCCACGGGCAAAAACGCGGGCTCAGGTATCACCACGGGCGGCGCAAAACGGCTGGCCGCGGTGTTGCAAAACGTGGCGGACCGTGCCGGATATGGCAGCGAACGCCCCGAAAACAGCGCAATCGGGCTGGCCTGTGTGTCCAGTCAGGAACGGGCCAGCGCATCATGGACAGCCTGCGCCGCAGATGTCAGCGTGGACCCCGCCGATGGCTATGTCACAGTGAACAAACTGACATTGGCCACCGAGGTCGGCACCGCCGTCAACCCCGACGGGGTCAAGGCACAGCTGACGGGGTCGGCCCTGTGGGGCGTATCGCTGGCACTGCACGAGGTCACGACCCTGACCAACGGCGCAATAGAGGCGAGCAACTACGACGGCTATACCCCGCTGCGCATGTTCGACCTGCCGGAAATCGACGCCGAGGTGCTGTCGGTTGGCGGATATCCCACCGGCTGCGGCGAACCGGGCACCACCGTCGTGGCCCCCGCCATCGCCAATGCGATTTTCGCCGCCACGGGTGCGCGGGTGCGCAGCCTGCCGATCACTGCGGACAAGGTCAAAGCCGCGATGTAAACGCAACGCGCCGCCCCTGTTCGCACGAGGGCGGCGCATCCATACGCTGGCGTATCTGTCCTAGCGTTCGGCGATCTGCACCGGCAGGGATTTGCCCCGTGACAGGAAAATCCGACGCCCGTCATCGGAATGATGCGAGGATTGGAAATCATCGCCATCAAAACCGACCTTGGTTGAAATCACCTGACCGTCGTCAACATTGCCATAAAAGAAACACTCGCGGGTCTGGTTCAGGCGCACGGGATTGCCGCGGTTGGCGACCCATTCGGCGGCTTTGGCAAAGCGCACGTAGTTTTTGAAATACATGAAATCAGCGGTGTTGAAATCGGTGATCCGGTTGATTTCCTGACTGGAGGCGACATCACCCATATCAGGGATCTGTTTGTTTTCGTGGTGCAGGTCCAGCAGCGCGTCGATGGCATCGGTGCCGTAATCTTCGGCGGTCCACAGATCGCGGACGCGGCTGAATTTCTTGTTCGACCCTTTTTGCACCCGCTTGATAAAGGATGACAGGATTTCCACCCGCGCCTTGACCTTGCCGCCGACCTTGAATTCGGTGCGCGAAAGGGCGTGCGGTTTGCGTATGCCCAGAAATGTGGTTTCGGCGGTGAATTCGTCATCCTCGCGGATGATATCATCCAGATCGAACCAGGTGTTCAGATACACCACGGCGCCATACATCCGGTCGCCTTTGGTATCGATCCATTCCGATGGTTTCAGGCCCAGACTTTGCGCCAGCAATTCCCAGTGGTTCACCAATGACGTGCCCAGCGCCCAATCTTCGCGCAGGGTATGCACGTCCAGCTCGGGCAGGCCGGCGACAAATGTGGGTAGTGTCTCAGTTTGAAATTGAGGTGGTTTGCCATGAATGCAAATAGCGCCCACGATAACCGAACGTTAACGCCCAGCGCGCACAATCGTGAACAATCTAGACTTATCCACACCTTGTCATTGTGGATAAAAGTTCCACATTTCGTGTTGACTGTGATACACACTATGTCAAGAGGGCTTCGAACCCTCACAGGAGGAAATGAACACCATGCCAAAAGGACCGCAAGGGCAGAAGCGCCCAGCGGACGTGATCGGCAATGCTGTCCACATTGCACGAATTGCGACCGGCGAAGAACAAGAGACAACCCTAAAGCAACCAGCGAAGCGCAAGAGCGGCTTGGCGGGTGCAAAGGCGCGTCAGGACAACACCACAGCAGAGGACCGCAGCGAGATCGCCAAGAAGGCCGCTGCGGCTCGGTGGGGCTGATGCCTGTACCTTACAGCCCCCTAGCTATAGCAAACAATTTCATTGAGCAGTTTGGCGCAGATGGCGGCATTGAGCACATGAAACTCCAGAAGCTCGTTTATTGCGCTTATGGGTGGTCGTTGGCAGTCTACGGCTTGGACGAACCTCGCCTCACAACAGAAGGCCCCGAAATATGGAAGCACGGCCCCGTATTCGATAGCCTCTACCACGCGTTCAAAATTTTTGGACGCAAGCCGATTACCGCGCCGCAATCATCAAATCCGTTTAAAGCCCCGGAAAATGTGGACAACGACGACGAGAATACTCGTAATTTGGTTGCTTGGATATGGGGTCGGTATGGGCACCTTTCTGGTTTTGCGCTTTCGGACTTGACCCACAAGCCCGGCACGCCTTGGCATCGGGTCGCGACAGAGAATGGGTTTAAGATAGCCTACAATACTGACATCCCAGATCAGTATATTCTTGAGGAATTTAGCGAATTACTTAACGCTGCGGAAATCGCCGCGAAAAATCAGGCTGC
The DNA here is from genome assembly GCA_050633465.1 of Paracoccaceae bacterium. Taxonomy (GTDB): domain Bacteria; phylum Pseudomonadota; class Alphaproteobacteria; order Rhodobacterales; family Rhodobacteraceae; genus UBA3069. The sequence goes on from JBOEGO010000029.1 coordinate 60,149, forward strand.
TCAGCATGACGAAACCCCAAGACAACAAGCTTGATCTGGGTCAAAATCCTACACCCGCCGATGAAGCTGATGATTTTTCTTCACCAGACGAGCGGGCGGACGCGAGGTCAAAAAACCATGAGATAGAGCTTCTAAAGGTTCAAATGGGACCTATAGGCAAGTTAATTGGCTCTACCGACTCATCAAAAACCATAGCTTTTGTTGCAGTTGGTTTGTGCCTGATATCGATGATAATCATTTTCTGTGTGGCTTTTGACGCAAAATCAGGAACAATCTCGGACGGGCCGTCCAACATTCTGTCGCTACTTGCTTCGATTGTCACTGGCTGCATTGGCTTCATTTTCGGTACTAAACAAGATTAAAAATGAACTTTATGCTTGCTAATTGGGGGCCAAATACCTATCTTATAGGCATGAACAAGCTAGACACCAAAACCCGCGCAATGATCCTGAACATGATGGTAGAGGGCAACTCCATGCGCTCTATCAGCCGCGTGGTGGGTGTATCAATCAACACTGTTACCAAGCTGCTTGTCGAAGCTGGCGAGGCTTGCGCGAAGTATCACAACAACACAGTGCGCAACGTCAAAACGACCCGTGTTGAGTGCGATGAAATCTGGTCATTCGTCTATGCCAAGGACAAGAACGTAGAGGGCGCTAAGGCCGCTCCCGATGGTGCTGGTGACGTGTGGACATGGACCGCTATCGACGCGGATAGCAAGATGATCCTGTCCTATGAGGTTGGCGACCGTTCGGGCGATACAGCGTATGAATTTATGGTTGATCTGGCTTCCCGCCTAGCGAACCGCGTTCAACTGACCACAGACGGCCACAAAGCATATCTGGACGCAGTAGAGGGCGCGTTTGGTGGCGATATCGACTATGCGATGCTGGTCAAGATGTATGGTGGCGCGACGGGTCAACAGGGGCATGAAAAGAAGTATTCCCCCGCAGGCTTCACCGGCTCGCGTAAAGAGCAGGTGTTTGGAGAGCCTGTCCGTGAATTGGTCAGCACGTCATATGTTGAGCGCCAAAACTTGACCATGCGTATGGGGATGCGCCGCTTCACTCGCCTGACCAACGGTTTCAGCAAGAAGCTGGAAAACCACCTCAACATGCTGTCGCTGTATTTCGTCCACTACAACTTTGTGCGCATCCACAAGACTCTGAAAATGACACCCGCTATGGCAGCTGGCGTATCTGACACGCTGCACGACACCGCATGGATTGTCGGATTGATTGACGCAAACGCGCCAGCACCCAAGAAGCGCGGGCCATACAAGAAGCGCAGTTCCGCAAAGTAAGCGGTTGACGCGCCATATATGGCGCGCGTCTTTGCGAATCACTACCACTGGTGTAAAAAGAAAACCGGAAGGTGTCCTACCACCTTCCGGTTTAAGCAACCCGCCGTTGGCTGGCGGTGATTTTGAGATATCTCACTATTGGTTCTGCCATAGCGGGTGACTCGGGTCAAGCGTCCAGTCTGCGGCCATCGAAGCGAGGGCTTTGAAATGGCTAGAAGGCCGAAACTGTCCTATCAGGACGCAATCCAGGTATGGCTTATGCGCTGGTCTGGAACCTACCAACACGACATTGCAGCACACTTTGGGGTGAACCAAGGCAGGATTAGCGAAATCCTGAATGGTCATACGTGGCCCGGTAGTGAAGGCGCGGCAAAGAGCGTGGCGTGAAAGATTGGGGCGGCTTCGGTCGCCCCTTTCATTTTTAAATTTCAAACTGAGACACTACCCAAATGTGCGGCTGTATTCCATTTTCGAAACTACTCCTTATCGGTTGAATTATCGGCCAGCAGCATGGGCCAGAACCCTGCTGCGCCCATCATGTCGCGTGGGTCACCCAGAACGATCTGTTCCAGCTGCGCGGTATAAAAATCGAAAAACGCTGTATCAAAGGCGTCGCGATCATCAAAATCTGTGGCCACTGGTCCTGCGGTCAGCGTGCCGTGACATTTGCCATCGCGCCATTCGGTGCCCATGAAAAACACCGCCGATTTACCGCGATAGGCCAGCGTTGCCGCGCCTTGCCCTATCTGAATGGTGCGGCCCAACAGGTTGCGTTCGACGAATTCACCACCCCGCGCCCCGTCAGGGAAAATCACCACGAAATGCGGTGATTTGCGCATCGCTTTGACCAGACGCAGGAATTCGGTCTGGAAATTGCCCCGCACGGACAGGTGAAACCCGCCATTGCGGCCCACATGGGCATCGTTATGCAGGCTTTCATTGGCGGCAATCGACACATGCGGCAGCGTCACATGCCGGAAATTCTGCGCGAAATAGGCCGTCATCCCCGTATGGGCACGCAGGATTACGATGCCACGGCCATTTGCGATCTGTTGGTCCAGCTCGGTGTAATCCGGCTCGATATATATGTCCTTCATGGCGAGGCACAGATCGGCCATCTGTTGCGCCGCAGGATCGCTGGTATCAAACTGGTCGTTGTCGATCATCCGGCTGAGGACCACGGCGAAACGCGCGTAATGTTCGGCGGCAAAGCCCGATTTCAGACCCGCCAGAACATCCACCGCCCGTTCGCCCGGATTGCCGCGCATCTGCGTCAATACCTGTGCCAACTGCTGCGCATGGCGATACATGCCCGGGCCCTCTTTCAGGTTGGCCAGAACATCGGGCAAGGATTTATCAATCGGCCCCCAGAACCGGATGTGATCATCCGGCGACAGGCCAACCCTGTATTTCATCCGCATCTGGAACAGATATTCCATCACGCCCTGACTGAAATGATCGCGGGTTCCGACCTCGGTCAGGAATTTGGTCACCAGATCGGGGCGGCGGGATTCTTCTAATGCGCGGATCAGCACCTTTAGCAGTGGCACCGAACGGCCTGCGGAAAATGCCAGAACCGCCGCCGCACCAAATTCGGACTGACGCGAAAGCCGTTGCGCTGCCGTTAGCAGAACCCGGTTTTTGCGGCCCTGCGCGATTTTATCGCTCAGCTCGAAACCCAGTTCCCGCAGGGTTTCATCCAGCGCCTGTTCGATCTGCTGCTGCACATCGCCCCTGTCGTCATCTGGCGCATAGCGCCAGCGCAATTCAACCCCAAGCGCATCCAACAAGGAACCAGTAGCGGATTGAGTTTTGGCAAGCGGCGGCATATTCATTCCGGTATAAGGGCGCAAAAAAGAAGGATCAAAACCATGGTGTCATCGGAAACTTTCATAACAGTCCTTGAACGCTATACGAAAGGCCAATCTGTCCAAATGAGCGATCAGATCTTTGGCGCTGGTATCAATTTAAGCTCGATCGCGTTCACCGAGTTCGTAATGGACCTGGAAGAAGAGTGCGACATCGACATTGATATCGACGATCTGGACGGGTCGATCAAAACCGTTGGGCAGCTGTATGAGCGGGTTTCGACCTACTGATCGGGTTGGCAATACCGGGTTTCGGCCCCATATCCATAGCATCCAATAAGGAACATCTGTTTGACCAACCACCTATATCAGCGTGACCTGCCCGACGGGTTGGACCTTGGCCCCGTTGTGGCGATTGATTGCGAGGCGATGGGCCTGCATCCCTATCGTGACCGGCTGTGTGTTGTGCAAATGTCGGGCGGCGATGGCCATGCCCATATGGTGCAGATCGCGCAGGGCCAGACCGAGGCGCCCAACCTGTGTGCTATGCTGGAAAACCCCGAAGTGTTAAAGATTTTCCATTTCGGCCGGTTTGATATTGCCGGATTGCTGCACACATTCGGAGCGGTCACCGCGCCGGTGTATTGCACCAAGATCGCCAGCAAAATGGTGCGCACCTATACCGACCGGCACGGGCTGAAAAACCTGTTGCAGGAATTGATCAACGTCGATGTGTCCAAGCAACAGCAATCCAGCGATTGGGGTGCGGCCAAACTGACCGATGCACAGCTGGACTATGCCGCTTCTGATGTGTTGCACCTGCACCGCGTCAAGGATGTGCTGGATATGATGCTGGAACGCGAAGGCCGGACCGAACTGGCGCAGGCCTGTTTCGATTTCCTGCCCACCCGCGCGAAACTGGATCTGGCAGGTTGGCCCGAAACCGATATTTTCGCGCATACCTAGGGCCATGGCGCAGTATGACAGCGGATATTCGCGACTGGTCGCGTGGTTAAAGGTGATTTTGCCTTTGGCTGCTTTGGCGCTGTTGTCGACCCTGTTTTTGTTGTCGCGCAGTGTCGCCCCCGTTAGCCAGATCCCGTTCAGCAAGGTCGATTTGCAGGAACGCGCCAAGGACCAGCAATTGACCCGCCCGTCATTTGCAGGGGCCACGGAAAAGGGCGATTTGATTCGGTTCACCGCTGAATCCGTGCGCCCCGACAGCGAATTGAACGGGCGCGCACTGGCAATTTCCCCGTCTGCGCAGATTGATCTGCTGGGTGGCGCGGTTATCGCATTCAAGGCGAACGAGGGCGAAGTGGACCAAGCCGAGGACGAGGCCCGCCTGCGTGGCGACGCGGTATTGACCAGTTCAACCGGATATACCGTGCGCACGCAGGAAATCGTGTCGGGCATGGAACATGTGCGCGCCCATACCCCCGGCCCTGTGGCGGGCGAGGGGCCACCGGGCAGCTTTTCTGCGGGGCGGATGGACCTGACGACCAACCCCGAAACGGGCGCTGCGCATTTGGTTTTCACGGGCGGCGTTCATCTGATATACGAGCCAGGTAATTGAGGGTATTTCCATCGTGAGATTTCTGCATCTTCTTGTCGTCGCGATCCTGTTGCCGATTGGGGCACATGCCCAAGGGCTGAACCTTGCCTTTGGCGGGATCAAACAGGACACATCGCAACCCGTCGAAGTCACCGCCGACAACCTGTCGGTCGATCAGCAAAACGGCACCGCCGTGTTTTCCGGCAATGTGTTGGTCGGGCAGGGCGATATGCGCCTTGCCGCGCCCCGTGTGCTGGTGGTTTACGCCGAGGATCGCGGCAAGATCCAACGGCTGGAGGCGACAGGCGGTGTGACCCTGGTCAGCGGCCCCGATGCCGCCGAAGCGGAACGCGCCGATTACAACATCGACAACGGGCAGGTGGTGCTAAAGGGCAATGTGTTGCTGACACAGGGCCAGAACGCCATGACCGGAAATCAACTAAGCGTCGATCTGAAAACCGGCACGGCACAGATGGGCGGGCGGGTCAAAACCATCCTGCAACCGCAGGAATAAACCAATGGCAAAACCCGAATTGACAGTGACCGAGGGCGGTTCCGGCCTGCGCGTCACCCACCTGCGCAAAAGTTACAAAAAACGTGTGGTGATCCGCGATTTTTCGATGGAGCTGAACCGGGGCGAGGTGGTTGCCCTGCTTGGCCCTAACGGCTGCGGCAAATCCACCACCTTTTATATGATCGCCGGACTGGTCTATCCCGAAGCAGGCGAAGTGCAGATTGACGGGCGCGACGCCACCAACCTGCCGATGTATCGCCGCGCCAAACTGGGCATCGGATACCTGCCGCAGGAAATGTCGATTTTTCGCGGGCTGTCGGTCGAGGATAACATATCCGCCATTCTGGATATTGCCCAACCCGACCGGCACAAACGCCGCGAACGGCTAGAGGAATTGCTAAGCGAATTTTCCATCGAACACCTGCGCCGCGCGCCCGCGCTGGCCCTGTCGGGTGGTGAACGCCGCCGCGTCGAAATTGCCCGCTGTCTGGCGGCTGATCCCAAATTCCTGCTGTTGGATGAACCATTTGCCGGGGTTGACCCGATCAGCGTCGGCGACATTCGCCACCTTGTTGCCGATCTGAAAAAACGCGGCATCGGCGTGCTGATCACCGATCACAACGTGCGCGAAACGCTGGAAATCGTCGATCGCGCCTATATCCTGCATGATGGCAAGGTTTTGATGTCGGGCACCCCCGAAGAGGTCGTGCAAAACGAAAACGTGCGTCGCGTCTATCTGGGGTCGGATTTCCGCATCGGCTGACCGGACAGGGTAAGCGAACATCAACCTTCCGTTGCGGTTTCAATTGACATTCCCCCCCTTGCTGGCCTCAAATAGGGCTATGACAGTCGTGGAAAACCTTCTGCATCTAATGCAGGCCTTGGTGACAAGGCCCGGATGTGGTCAGCCCACGAACCTGTCTTTACCCAGCATCCGCACCTGAACCAGAAGCACGGGCGCAATGCGCCACGTGTCCAGGGCGGATTTGTCGCGAAAGGAGACAAGATGCGCTACCAAATTACCGGAAAACAGATCGATATCGGCGAGGCGCTGCAAACCCATGTCAAGCAGGAGCTTGGGGATGCAGTCGGGAAATATGCCGAACGTCCAACGGACGCCAATGTGATCTTTTCCAAATCGGCCGCCGAGTATGTATGCGAGGCCACCGTGCATCTTTCGACGGGATTGACCGCGCAGGCCAAGGCCCATTCCCACGAAATTTACGCTGCATTCGATCAATGCCGCGAAAAAATGGAAAAACAACTGCGCCGTTACAAACGCCGGCTCAAGGATCATCACGCCGAACGGTCCTCCCCTGTTGAACTCATGGGCGCACCCTCGTATATCCTCGCTTCTGATAAGGATGACGGGGAATCAGAGCCGGAAACGCTTGCACCCATGATCATCGCCGAGATGGAGACACCTATCCCGTCCCTGTCCGTCGGCGAAGCGGTCATGCAGATGGAGCTGGTCGGCGCGCAATTCCTGTTTTTCAAGAATGAAAGCAAACAAGGGTTGAACGTGGTCTACAAGCGTGCCGATGGCAACGTCGGCTGGATCGACCCGAAATAAGCCCAAGGGCCACAGCGCCCGAAGGTTGGAGCAAACGAAGACATCATGGAACTATCCAAGATTCTAAAGCCCGAAGCCGTGAAGGTGATCACCGCGGCATCGAGCAAGAAACGTCTGTTGCACGAACTGGGCGATGTGGCCAATTCGGCCTATGAACTGAATGCTTCGCGCGCTGTCGAAGCATTGCTGGAGCGCGAGAGCCTTGGCCCCACAGGTGTGGGCCAGGGTGTCGCCCTGCCCCATGCCCGTCTGGCCGAGGTGGACCGCGTTGTCGGCGCGTTCATCCTGTTGGAAAAACCGATTGATTTTGATTCGGTCGATCGCCAACCCGTGGATATCGTGTTTTCGCTGTTCGCCCCCGAAGATGCGGGCGTGGAACACCTGAAAGCATTGGCACTGGTTTCGCGCCGGCTGCGTGAACCGTCACTATGCAGCAAATTGCGGGCCAATTCCGATCCGGCGACGCTGTATGCGATTTTGATCGCGGACGAGGCAGTGCAAGCCGCCTGACCAGCCCCGCTGACTGTAGCGCCCTGACTAGCCCTCGGGCGGCTGCCAGTCATCGAACCCGAAATTGATATAATCGCGCATATAGACCTGCCGCACGGCGGTTTCGATTTGCGTGTCATATATATCTGACAGGGCATAGGGCGCGTCGGCCTGTTCCTGTTCCAGATCGGGTGCATCATTGCGCCCCAGCCCCATGGCAATGCCGGGCAACCATGCGCCCATTTCATCCTCGCGCAGGATAAAATCAGGCAGCGCGTGATCGGCAAACCCCTGAATAATCTGGGTCTGGCTGGCCCAATGGGCATCAACCCTGACACCCGTTTGCCCCGCCAGGTTCTGTTTCAGAAAGCCGATAAATTCCAGAAATGCGGTGTAATGCGCGGCGCGGTCATAGCTATCATCGGGTTCGCGCCCCGGAATCGACAATTTGAACTGACGGCGCAGCGTCTGACGGATTTCGTTAAACGATCCCTTGCCCGTGCTTAGGATACGGCGGCAGAACACCTGATGCGCCCGCGCCACCGGATGGCGCAGCACCGTAAAACTGCGGTGACCCGTGTTGGATTTTTTCCAATCCTTCAGGCTGCCCTGTTTGAATTTCGATGGCAGATCGGCGGGGGTGACCCCATCCAGCGCGCCCAGCCAGCGGCGCACAACGGATTCGGGCGCGCCACGGATCGGCAGGAACAACAGCGGCGTATCGGCCCCCGCGATATAGCTGGGCACCGCCGCACCGCGCCGCGGTTCGAAATTAGGCGTGCGCGACAAATCGAACCGGTCCAACTGTGCCAGCGCGGCCTGCATCTGGGCAAAGTTTTCCACTTTGTCTGAAACCGGCTGCGGGTTCTGCACCTTGAGCGATTTATCAAGACCGTCCAGTTGATCGGCCTGCCCCAAAAACCGCGCCATGCCGTTCATCACCGCCAGATCCTGTAGATCCTCGTAGGCCAGATAAAACGCCGTTTGCCCCGTGGTTTGCAACGCATTCAACAGGAATACCTGGAATTCCTGCAATGCGGCCAGATGATCGCTGAATTCCACCGCATCGAATTCGGCCTGCGCATCCTTGCGCCGTTTGATATTGGTCAGCTTCCACTGGCCCGTGGCCTGCGCGATTTTCCAACTGACATAGCTGTCGACCGGATTGCGGGTCAGCACGATTTTGGCACAACGCGGGTCGGCCAGCGCAATGTCCAGCACACGCGGGTCATGGTCATGGAAAAACCGGAACCCGTTCAGCCCCGGCGCCGATTTGATGGTGTCGATCAGGCGCTGCGGGTCTGCTTCGCGCATGTCTTGAGTCACGCCCAGACAGTCGGTTTTGTTCGGGTAGCCGATGAAATGCGGGTTAAATGCCTCTCCCAGACAGGACAGATTGGGGAAGGCGTTGATATTGGTTTCTAGAAAATTCGAACCGGTGCGCATTTCGGCAAAGACGATGAAGTAATCAAAACGATCAGACATAAGTTATTGCACCAAATAAGGTTTTCGGGGTTTGCGCGGGTTTTGAGAGGTGTCGCGGGCCACAGGGAAATCACCCATCAAATAGGGGTGCATCCCCTGATTTTTCAGGTTTTGCAGGAACTGGCCAAACCCTGCCAGTTCAGCCATTTTAGGCACCTCTGACAGGCGGCGCAGCGCACGGTGGCCGATTTCGTCGATGATGGTTTGCAGGGGTTCCATCGGCGCTTCGATAAATTCGGCCATGGTCCAGATGCGCACGCGGGCCTTGGCGTTGGGGTTGCGCATAATGTCCAGAAAATCGTTTTCGATGCGCTGCAATTTTGCGGCCTCTTTGCGGATGTCGGCGAAATTGCGGTTGGATTTGAACAGCGGCACCGACCACGCACCAGAAATCACCGAAATCTGCGCATTCGGATCTTTGGCGACGAATTCGGCGGCATCTTGCGTGTCGCGGGGTGACATCTGAAAACACTGGCGTTCGCCGCGGGTGTTCCAGATCAGGTTGGTCAAAAACGCTGCGGGCACATAATCACGGATTGCGGCGCTGTCGGATAGCGCACCGTTCATCACGGATTCACCGCCCGCAAATTCCACCCGTTTTGGCCCGAACAAATGCCCATGCACCCGTGCGCCCGTGGCCTTGGCCAACCATGGTTCGAAATCTTCGAATAGGTCACTGAACCCCTGAAACACCGAATAGGGGCCAGATGTCATACCATTTTCCCAACCGTAATTGGGGAACCGCGATTGCATATACAGGCCCGGCCGCCCGCGCGTGCGCCGCTCTACCGCTTTGGCGAAAATGCGGTCGATCTTACCCGGGTTGGGTTCGGTGCGCTTCATCGCGCCAGCGGCATCGGTCAGGAACACCTCGTATAACCTGTCGGCATGAGGCCAGATTTTGCGGGCCACAAAGCAATCGGAGCGGCGCAAAAGTTGCAGGTGATCGTCATAGAAAATATGCGGTTTGCCCTGAAAGTCGAATTTGCTCAGCGTCAGGGAACGGCTTTCGATATTGGTGGAATATTGCCGCGCCAGCGTCTGGAAATAGCTTTCATCCGGTATCCAGACCTTGCGGAAATAGCGGTCATAGCTTTCGCGATCAGGGTCTTGCAAAATGGCGCTCAGGGTCTGGCGCGTCATACACCACCACTGGCTGCCCATATGCGGCACGATCCCACGCGGAATGCGGCGGCGATAGCCGATCTTGCGCTGGAAATTCACATAGCGGTCAAACAGATAGCGGTGCTTTTTCCATGAAAAAGGAAACCGCAGGGTGAACCGTTCGTGATCCAGCCCGCCCACCGTCCAGGGCACATCTGCTGTTGTCGCGCTTTCGATAAAATCGGTGCGCGGGCGGTCGGCCAGATAATCAATCAATTCCTGCACCGGACGCAGCGGCAGGCACGACCCCGAGGCCAGATAAACATGGCGCACCTGCGGGAATTTTTCCAACATCAATTCCGATGCCGATTGCGACCCGGCGACAATGCCCCAAGTGCCCCATTCGCACCTGTGCCTGTCGCTGAACAGCACATCGGGCAGATCTGACAGGGCTTTGACAAAGGCATCGTTGGTTTTCTTTGGCACCATTTTATCGACATGGATCACCACCGGACAGCCGGACGCGGCCCAGTGGCGCGCCACCTGTTCGGCGCGCCCCAATGCGGTGTGGACCAGCATGACGATACCAACGGTCATGCCCAGTTCCCCTTGGACATCAGGCCCAGAATTTCCAACTGGCGCCAGTTGATGTATTTTTCCGACCACTTGCACCACAGTTCAGGATTGTCCTGCAGGCTGGCGGCGTAGGCCTTGTATTCGACAGACGCCGAATAGTGCTGGTTACGCGTCAGTTCCTCGGCTGCTTTGGCGGCAAAGGTATCTAGGAATTTGGTGTGCAACAGCACGCCGCTGGCTTTTTCGCCGCCCCATTCATCGTACACAAGGTTCAAACCACGCGGCAGCAACATGTGGGTGGAACTGGCATAAACATAGGACCGGTGCCATTTCACCAGCGGAATTTTGTTTAGCGCGGGGGCCTTGGCCGGTTTGTCAGGGAAAAACACCCGCGACCGCGGACCGCCCTGAATCCACAGATTGCCGAAATTGTGGTTTTTCGAAATCGCGTAATTGCCCGCGTCAAACCAGTTGGCAATTTCCAGCGGATCCTGCCCGATGCGATAGGGCTGTTCATCAATCCGCCCCTTTGGATACATATCCAACAGCATCGCCGCGAAACTTTTGATCGAAGAGGCATCCAACCAATCGGTCAGCGCGCGCAATGGCCGCGTGTCGCAAAACGGATAAACCAGAAATTCATCAGGATCGACGGTCAGGCACCAATGCCCGTGGGCATAGCGCATCTGCAACCAGTTCAGCCAATCCACCCCGAAACGCGATTTTTTATAGCTGGCATTGGCGTGCCAAACCGATACGTCATCCTGTTGCGCCAGGTAATCACCGGACCCGTCCGTGCTGTCATTGTCCACGAATAGGAAATGATTAACCCCCTGCTCGCGGTAATATTTCAGGAAAAACGGCAGGCGGATATGTTCGTTGCGCAGGGTGCAGAACAACAGGATATCACCGGGTTTGATGCGCGATGTGCGATTGGCAAGCGGCTGCATCTCTCGCCGTTTGCGAAAGGCACGGATACGCCAGCGACGGCGCTTTAGCCTAAGCCGGTATGATTGCCAGGCGCCCAAGACCCGTATTCCTCTTCCCTGACAAGTGATCGAAACTCAGGTCAGACCCTAATCACAGGTGCGTTAAGACCGTATTGAAATGCGCGTCCCATGTTGGCGGAGCGAAGGTTTTTTTACCCTTCTCCACGCGGGAAACTGCCTGTTGATCGTTTGCCATACTCATTATTATTGTTTCCCAAAGATAAACATCATTCACGTCGGCGTAAACGGCTATATCACCAAGGGTTTCCTTATAAATATCAAGGGTGTTGCACAGGGTCGCCACCCCCAAGGCGGCACTTTCAATCGGGGGTAGGCCGTATCCTTCGGCCAGAGACGGAAACAACATGCCCGCGGCACCCTGCACCAGACCCATCATGGCACCGTCGGGCAGGTCATTCATTTCAAAAATATGCAGCCCCTTTAGTGAGGATGCGTCCAGCCGTTGAAACAGCGCGTCATTGTTCCAACCCCGTGCGCCGCAGATCAACAATTGCGGCATGTCAGCAGGGGCAATACGGGCGGCCAGATTATCCCAGACATCCAGCAACAGGGCGTGGTTCTTACGCGGCTCTATTGTGCTGATCGAGGTGAAATAGGGTCTGTTTTTCTGAAATCCAGCGGGAAAGGCAGGCGCAGCAGTGGCGGGAATGTTAACCCCCAAATGCGCGACCACAGCATTGGGCAGTTTGCCCCATTGCGACATATGTCGCGTCACATCGCGCCGCGTTTGTTCCGAATTACAAATCAACAGATCCGCGTGGCGCTGGATGCGCTTCAACATTTCCCTGAACTGCGCAGGCGTTCCGGCGCGTTGAAATTGCGGATAATCCAGCGGGATCGTATCGTGGATCAACACCGAAATCTGCGCATTCAGGCTCTGTTTCACCGTAAAAAGCACACGATCCGTCAGGTTGGAATGGCCCGTGTTGATGTATGACGTGTCTGCCGGCAGGTGGCGCGCTAACATTTTGCCCAGACGTTGCGGCAAACAGCGGGCCAGCGCCAACCGCCGCAGGTCGCTTTGCACCCTGCGTGCCGCATGGTCCAACTTGCGCGTCATCCGTGACAACCGGTCAGGCGCGCCCCAGGCCAGGCGACCATCCACCCGATCCATGAGAGCTGCAACCCCCTGAGCATCCAGCAAGGCATAGCCCAGCGCACTGCGGATCAGGCCAAAAACAGGCACTGTTTCAGCCAAAAGTGCATGTGCATAGGCATGTTCAACCCGATCCACGCCAGTCGCCACGCGCCCGGCCCTCCGCGCCGTGCGGGTCAGATCCAGCAACCGCACAGGCGGTGGGAGCCTATTTGTCGTAATGGCCAGTTTGATGCCAGCGCCATGCATCGGCGATCATGGTTTCAAGAGTTGAACGGGCGGGTTTCCAGCCCAGTTCCTTGATTGCGCGGGTCGAACCCGACACCAGTTTGGTGCAATCACCCGCACGCCGCGGTCCTTCGGTGAACGGGACGGTGCGATTGGTGACGGCGCGCGAATGGTCGATCACCTCGCGCACGGAAAACCCGCTGCCGGTGCCAAGGTTGAACACGCGCCCGCCCTTGTCATCTTCCAGCCATTTCAGACCCAGAACATGGGCATCGACCAGATCGCAAACATGCACGTAATCGCGAATGCAGGTGCCGTCGGGCGTGTCCCAATCGGTGCCGAACACCGTCAGCGCATCACGTTTGCCATCAATCGCATCCAGCATCAGCGGGATCAGATGCGTTTCGGGCTGGTGAAATTCGCCCACCTCGGCATCAGGGTCGGCACCGGCCACATTGAAATAGCGAAAAATCACAGAATTCAGCCCATAGGCGGCGCCGAAATCGCGCAGGATATCCTCGATCGCGCGCTTGCTGGCACCGTAGGCATTGATCGGATACTGGTCCGAATTTTCATCCAGAACGACATTGTCCTGATCGCCATAGGTGGCGCAGGTCGATGAAAACACAAAGTTCAAGCAACCGGCATCCACTGCGGCCTCGATCAGATTCAGGGAACCGGCAACATTGTTGTGCCAATACATGCCCGGTTTTGCCATGCTTTCGCCGACCTGTGACAGCGCGGCAAAATGCATGACAGCCACCGGGTTATATTGGGCAATCACCGCATCCAATCGGGCGCGGTCCAACAGATCGCCCCGTTCAAACGGGCCGAATTTTACCGCGTCCTGCCATCCGGTGACCAGATTATCGAACGTCACAGGGGTATAACCCGCCTGTTTCAGCCCCTTACAGGCGTGCGAGCCGATATAGCCCGCGCCGCCTGTTACCAATACATTTTTCACTTGCTTCTCCGGCGCTTATTCGGCGGCATTTTCCAGCGCGACAACCTCGTGCAGATAGCGCGACAGCTCGTCCTTCAAATCGGGGCGGGACAGGGCGAACGACACGGTTGCCTGCAAAAACCCTGCTTTAGAGCCACAATCGAACCGCGTGCCATTGAACCGGAACCCGAATACATCGCGCCCCTCGTTGATTTCGGCCGCGATGGCATCGGTCAACTGGATTTCGCCACCGGCGCCTGATTTCATCTTGTTCAGGTTCTGCAAAACCTTGGGCGTCAGGATGTAACGGCCGATCACGGCGAGGTTGGACGGCGCTTCGCCCTTGGCCGGTTTTTCAACCATGCCCTTGACCGAAACCATCGACCCCATGTCATCCTTTACGTCCAGAATACCGTATGCGCTGGCCTTGTCCTCGGGCACCTCCATTGCGGCGACGATATTGCCCTGGGTTTCTTCGAACGCTTCGACCATCTGCTGAAGGCAGGGTTTTTCAGCGGCAATCACGTCATCGGGCAGGATCACGGCAAAGGGTTCGTTGCCGATCAGACGTTTCGCACACCAAACCGCGTGACCAAGGCCAAGCGCCTTATGCTGACGGATATAGGCAATGGCGCCGGATTCCATATTGGTGTTTTTAACAATGTTCAGCAGCTCGTCTTTGCCCTTTTTGCGCAGTTCGGCTTCTAGCGTGGGGGCGTGGTCAAAGTAATCCTCCAGCGCGCCCTTGCCGCGCGAGGTCACAAAAATGAATTCCTTGATACCCGCCGCACGGGCCTCGTCAATCGCGTATTGAATCAGCGGGCGATCCACCAAAGTCATGATTTCCTTGGGCACCGATTTCGTCGCGGGCAGGAACCTTGTTCCCATGCCTGCCACTGGAAATACCGCTTTGGTTACTTTTTTACGCATTGCCTCGTCCTTTTATTATCCGGATGTTGAGTTTTGCCGGTTTGCCGCGACGCTACACCCGATTTCCGTCGAAACCATGACAAAACGCATGGGCGCGACATCGCAACGCTGAATTGTTGCGCATTCTACTCGGTTTTGCCCGAATTATAAAGATTGCCCGCGTTGCGCCGCTGTTCTGGCCATTTCAACGGTGGTGCGGGCGCGCAGATGGGTCAGGCGAAACACGGGTTGATCGCGGTCTGATCTGCCAAACAGCCCGCCGCGCTGTTTCCAATATCCCTGCGGCTGGAACCGGACGGAGTGAAACAACGCCGTATGGGTAAACAGATACAGCGACACGGTATGCCCCTGCGCGGCCAATTGCGCGGCCCGATTTTTCAGGCGGCGGGCCGACCAGATACGACCGGATAAAACGTGGTGCTGGCCTGTGGCGCGGGTGGGAAACGGGGCAAAGGCCGGTTTAGCGGGCAGCGGCTTTAGCGGCTCGATCGCCTGCGCCGCCCCTTGGGCGCAACCGTCATCATAGGTTTGCAAAAGGCGCGCAATATCGGCGCGTTTTAATATCCCCGCCTTGGCTTGCGCATTCAGACGGGTTTCCTGTTCGGCCCGCATTGCGATTTCACGTGCAGGCCAATCCTGTTCTGGGGCATGTTTGCGCAGGAATAGGGTCGAAGACGCACCAATTTCGGTCAGGTCACGCACCGCCCGATTGGCGTGGCGGCGGGGCGATGGTGCATAGGCGTGATGCACCTCGGCCAGCGGGGTCAGTTGTGTCTTATGGCCAGCCTGCATCAGGCGAAAACACAGGTCTGTTTCATCTTTGTAGAATTTGAAAACAGGGTCAAACCCGCCAGTGTTGGCCAGAATTTCACGTCGAAAGGCCATGTTGGTGCCTTCCAGTTTGATTGCCTCGTTTGGCAACAGATCAGGCTGGTTGGCGTGGTTCAGGGTCACATCGCGTGTTTGGCCCAATGCGTTTACTGCGCGGGCCTTCCACTGGAAACTGATCCCGTTACGTCCGCGCACGAAACCACCTGTTGCGGCTGTATTAGGATCTAAAAAGGGCGCAGTCAGATGATAGAGCCAAAGCGGTTCGGGCACTGCATCATCATCAATAAAGGCCAGGATATCACCACCCGCATGGGCCACGCCCAGATTGCGCGCCAAGGATATATTGGGAGTGTTGAATTCTACCGTGATCAGATCGCTGGCAAAGGGCAAATCGCCCAGCGCCGCAATCCCCGCAGTGTCGGCAACCACCACGATCTGAAACGGCGTGTAAACCAGCCGCGCCACGCCAATCAGACACAATTTCAGGGTTTCGGGACGCCCCCGGCTGACGATGATAACGCTAACCGGGGGGTGTTGCGTCATTCCATTCCCATCTCGGCCATCATCGCGTTGATTTTCGGCACGTCTTCGGGGTTGTTCAATTCCCAAAACTGGCGGCCCTTGGCGGCGACTTCGACACATTTGATGGCGTGGTTGTTTTCCAGAAAACGCAGCTGTTCCAGCCCCTCTAACGACTCAAGCGGACCCTGCGCCCACCCTGCATAAGACGCCAGCGCAGCGGGGCGATAGGCATAGACCCCGACATGGTGGAAAACAGGCGTTTCATCAGCATCGCCATAGCGTTTCGAAGTAAAGGGGATCACCTCTTTGGAAAAGTATAATGCGTGACTGTTCCGCCCGAAAACGGCTGTTGTGCCGCCAACACGCCCTGCTTTGCGATCATCCAGCAGCCCGTTCAATGCACGCCCGTCGCAGCGCAACACCGGCGTGGCCATATCGGCGGACGGATCGGCCAGCAGCCCGTCAATCAACCCTTCGACAAACCAAGCGGGGGTCAGGGGTGCATCGCCTTGCAGATTGACCACCACATCATAACCGCCGCCCAAATTCGCATGGGCCTCGGCGCAGCGTTCGGTGCCATTTTCGCAGGTTTCGGCGGTCATCACCACTTCTGCACCGAATGCCTCGGCTGCGAGCTTGATCCTGTCGTCATCCGTCGCGACAACCACGCGATCCACCCCGCGCACAGCCTGCGCTGCCTCCCAGCTCCGCTGGATCAGGCTCTTTTTCAGGCCAGTTGCGCCGGTCAATTCGACCAGCGGTTTGCCGGGGTATCGGGTCGAGGCATAGCGCGCCGGAATAACGATCAGGGTTTTCATCAGGCCTCTTTCAAATCAACCGACGGCGCATAGGCGATGAAGAACGGATTGGCATACCCATCCTTGCCGTAGATCAGCGGGGAATGGTCATCGAAACGCACGACCTTGCCGCCTGCGCCGTGCAGCACCGCGTGTCCTGCGGCGGTGTCCCATTCCATGGTGCGGCCAACGCGGGGGTAGATGTCAGCCTCACCCGTGGCGACCAAACAGAATTTCAGGCTCGATCCCGCTGATTTAGAGTCTTTTACCGCGTATTTGTTGATGTAGTCATCAGTCGCCTGATCGCGGTGCGATTTGGATGCAACCACCAGCAGCGCGGCGTTATCCGCATCCGACACGCGGATCGGGTTTTGCGCGCCGATTGTATCCTTGGCCAATTCGCCCAGCTCTTCGACCGATGTGCCATCGGCCAAGGTGTAAAACATCCGGTCCTTGGCAGGAGCATAGACCACGCCGCGTGTCGGCACACCGTTTTCGACATAGGCGATGTTGACGGTGAAATCGCCACGGCGGTTGATGAACTCCTTGGTCCCGTCCAGCGGGTCGACGATCAGGAAGGTGTCGGAATGTTCGGTATGGGTCGCGGATTGCTCTTCGGTTACCAGCAACACATCAGGGAATGCGGCGCGCAACCCGGCAGAAATCAACGCATCGGCGGCTTCGTCTGCTTCGGTCACCGGGCTGTCGTCGGATTTCACTTTTACGTCGAAATCATCGGCGTTGTAGATCTCCATGATCTTGTCGCCTGCGTCCAGCGCCAGTTTGCGCATCACATCGGTTAGTTTCGCGTAATCCAAATCAAGTCTCCCGGCTCCGCCATGCGCGGATTTGTTGTATAAAGAGTTCGTCCCCCTTATGATGCCACGTCAAGAGAACGGCAAGTTTTCCCCTATACAATCGCCCCAAACGGCGAGGCAGTGAGGCCATGTTTCAACAGCGCAGACCTGATTCGGGCTTTCAATCGGCCCTGACCATCGCCGAACTGGTGTATCATTCGATCGTGCGCAGCGTTCGAAAGACACATAATAATGCACTGATGTCGATCCTGATGAACATGCTTCAGGTCGCGATTTTCGTGCTGGCGTTTTACGTGATGTTTTCACTGCTGGGGCTGCGGTCCTCGGCGCTGCGCGGTGATTTCCTGCTGTATATTATGTCGGGGATTTTCCTTTACATGACGCATTCGAAAACGCTGGGCGCGGTGGTCGGGTCCGAAGGGCCGGCCAGCCCGATGATGCAGCACGCGCCAATGAATACCATCATTTCGATCATGTCAGCCGCGCTGGGCACGCTATATATTCAGGTGCTGTCGCTGTTCGTAATCCTGTTCATGTATGATGTGGCGTTCACCCGTTTCACCATCGAGGATCCGATCGCCGCCTTTGGCTGTTTGCTGGTCGCGTGGTTTGTGGGGTTGGCGCTGGGTGTGGTTTTGCTGGCCATAAAACCGTGGTTTCCCACAGCTGTGGGCGTTTTTTCAACCATCTACCAGCGGGCCAATATGATCGCATCGGGCAAGATGTTCGTTGCAAACACCCTGCCCGGTTACATGTTGGCCATGTTTGACTGGAACCCCCTGTTCCACTGTATCGACCAGTCACGCGGGCACGTGTTTATCAATTACGAGCCGCGCTATTCGTCACTGCCCTATGCGATTTGGGTGGGGGTGATTTTGCTTATGGTCGGGTTGATGGGCGAATTTTACACCCGTCGTCATGCCTCGCTCAGCTGGAGCGCGCGGCGCTAACACCGGCTAATCCACCACACGACAAGTCAGATTGATCCGCCCGCCGTTCGGCAGCAAGGTGGATGAACCGAACCTGATCCGGTCAACCCCGTGGAATTTCAGCCGCGCACCGCCCCCCATAACCACCACATCGCCCGATTTCAGCCAGATCGATTCGGTTTTGCCACCGCGTGTGTCGTTGCCCATGCGAAACAGCCCCTCATCCCCCAGCGATATGGACAACACCGGCCATGTGAAATCGGCCTCGTCATTGTCCTGATGCATGCCCATGCGTGCGCCTTCGCCATAGTAATTGACCAAACAGCAATCGGGCATACGGTCCGGCGACACCAGATCGCGCCACAAATCCGTGACCACATCGGGAATTGCTGGCCAATCACCACCCTGCGGGTGCTGGCGTTCATACCGATACCCGCGCTGATCCGAATACCAGCCATAGCGCCCGGCAGATGTCATACGCACGCTCATCGCTTTGCCCGCCCCTGTTCGGGGCGAAAACAATGGCGCGTCGCGGCCAACACGACGCAAATCTGCGACCAGCGCCTGTTGCGCGGGGCGATCCAGCACCCCCTGAAAAATACGGAAGCCGCGAATTGTCAGCGTTTCCTTGGCCGTTTCTGGCAAATTTTCCTCTCCTCTCAACCACTCTTTCAACAAAATAACGCAGATTCCCGAAATCGTCGGGGTTGCAACGCTTGCAGGGGCAAAATGCCGTCCTTATATACGCTCCGATACGTGCTGTAGGGGCCGCAATGCGGCGGGCCATGACAGTATGAAACGAAATCGGGGCTGGATGCCATAACGGGTCTTTGCCTCGCACCATCGCCTTAACTTGAAAGGGATCAAATAATGGCCAAAGTCATCGGTATTGACCTCGGAACCACCAACTCCTGCGTTGCCATCATGGATGGTTCGCAACCCCGCGTCATCGAAAACTCGGAAGGTGCGCGCACCACACCGTCGATCGTCGCGTTCACAGATAACGAACGTCTGGTCGGCCAGCCCGCCAAACGTCAGGCTGTGACCAACCCCAGCAACACCATTTTCGGCGTGAAACGTCTGGTTGGCCGCCGTGCGGATGATGCGCATCTGGCCAAAGACAAGAAAAACCTGCCCTTCGATGTTATCGATGGTGGCAATGGCGATGCATGGGTGCAGGCTGGCGGTGAAAAATATTCACCTTCGCAAATCTCGGCTTTCATCCTTGGTAAGATGAAGGAAACCGCCGAAAGCTACCTTGGCGAAGACGTGACACAGGCCGTGATCACCGTGCCCGCCTATTTCAACGATGCCCAACGCCAGGCCACCAAAGACGCCGGTAAAATCGCCGGGCTCGAAGTGCTGCGCATCATCAACGAACCAACCGCGGCCGCGCTGGCCTATGGTCTGGACAAAGAAGAGAGCCACACCATCGCGGTCTATGACCTTGGCGGCGGCACCTTCGACGTGACCATTCTGGAAATCGACGACGGTTTGTTCGAAGTAAAATCGACCAACGGCGACACCTTCCTTGGTGGCGAAGATTTCGACATGCGCATCGTCAACTATCTGGCGGAC
Organism: Paracoccaceae bacterium; assembly: GCA_050633465.1. Lineage (GTDB taxonomy): Bacteria > Pseudomonadota > Alphaproteobacteria > Rhodobacterales > Rhodobacteraceae > UBA3069. The sequence continues at coordinate 80,238 of JBOEGO010000029.1, forward strand.
GAGTTCAAAAAAGAACACGGCGTGGACCTGACCAAGGACAAAATGGCGCTGCAACGCCTGAAAGAGGCGGCTGAAAAGGCCAAGATCGAACTGTCCTCCTCCAGCCAGACAGAAATCAACCAGCCGTTCATTTCGATGGACAGCGCCAGCGGTCAGCCGCTGCACATGGTTATGAAACTGACCCGTGCCAAACTGGAAAGCCTGGTCAACGACCTGATCAAATCGTCGATCAAACCCTGCCAGGCCGCATTGAAAGACGCAGGCCTGACCACCAAGGACATCGACGAAGTGGTGCTGGTGGGCGGTATGACCCGCATGCCCAAAGTGATCGAGGAAGTAACCAAATTTTTCGGCAAGGAGCCGCACAAAGGTGTGAACCCTGACGAAGTCGTTGCCATGGGTGCCGCCATTCAGGCCGGTGTTCTGCAAGGCGACGTAAAAGACGTGGTTCTGCTGGACGTGACCCCGCTGTCGCTGGGTATTGAAACGCTGGGCGGCGTGTTCACCCGTCTGATTGATCGCAACACCACGATCCCGACCAAAAAATCGCAGGTGTTTTCCACCGCCGAGGACAGCCAGTCGGCTGTGACCATCCGCGTGTTCCAAGGCGAACGCGAAATGGCCGCAGACAATAAAATTCTTGGCCAGTTCAACCTGGAAAACATCCCGCCTGCCCCGCGTGGCATGCCCCAGATCGAAGTGACCTTTGACATCGATGCCAACGGCATCGTGTCGGTGGGCGCCAAGGACAAAGGCACCGGCAAAGAGCAGCAGATCACCATTCAGGCTTCGGGTGGTTTGTCCGATGACGACATCGAACAAATGGTCAAAGACGCCGAAGAAAACGCCGATGCGGATAAATCCCGCAAGGAGTTGGTCGAGGCCAAGAACCAGGCAGAAAGCCTGATCCATTCCACCGAAAAGTCGATGGAAGAGCATGCCGATAAGGTGGACCCGACCACGGTCGAAGCCATCGAACTGGCCATCGCCGCGCTGAAGGACGAATTGGAAACCGAAGACGCCGAAAAAATCAAATCCGGCATCCAGAACGTGACCGAAGCATCCATGAAGCTGGGCGAAGCCATCTATAAGGCCAGCATGGAAGAAGGCGACAGCGAAAGCCCCATTGATGACCCCGATGCGGGCCACGCGGGCGGTGATGATGACATCGTCGATGCCGATTTCGAAGACCTCGACGACGAAAAACGTTCGTAATCGTCGTAGTCGGAACCTCTGGGGCCGGTCCTTGCCGGACCGGCCCTATCCGTTCCTGAGAGGGGGGAAACCCAATGTCGAAACGTGACTATTACGATGTGCTTGGCATCCAAAAAGGCGCCAACGCGGACGAGATCAAGAAAGCCTATCGCACCAAAGCGAAAGAGCTGCACCCGGATCGCAATGCCGACAATCCCGATGCCGAGAACAAGTTCAAAGAGGCCAACGAGGCCTATGAGGTTCTGAAGGACGCCGAGAAAAAGGCCGCCTATGACCGCTATGGCCATGCTGCATTTGATGGCGGCATGGGCGGCGGTGGTCGACCCGGTGGCGGCTTTGGCGGTCAACCCGGACAGGGCGATTTTTCGAGCGCGTTTTCCGATGTGTTCGATGATCTGTTCGGTGATTTCATGGGTGGACGTGGCGGTGGCGGCGGTGGACGCCCGCGTGCGGCACGCGGCGCCGACCTGCGCTATAATCTGCGCGTCACCTTAGAAGAAGCCTTTTCCGGCCTGCATAAAAACATCAATGTGCCAACCTCGGTTCCCTGTGATTCCTGCGAAGGGTCCGGTGCCGAAGGCGGTGCTGAACCCACCACCTGCCCCACCTGTTCCGGCATGGGTAAGGTGCGGGCGCAGCAGGGTTTTTTCACGGTGGAACGCACCTGTCCGACCTGTTCGGGCATGGGTCAGATCATCCAGAACCCGTGTAAATCCTGTGGCGGTCAGGGCCGTGTGCAAAAAGATCGCGCGCTTTCGGTGAACATTCCGGCCGGTGTCGAAACCGGCACCCGCATCCGTCTGTCTGGCGAAGGCGAAGCAGGCCTGCGCGGCGGTCCCTCTGGTGATCTGTATATCTTTATCGAGGTCGCCACGCATGAGATATTCGAGCGCGACGGAACCAACCTGTTTTGCCGTGTGCCCAGCTCGATGGCGACAGCGGCGCTGGGTGGCGATATCGAGGTCCCGACCATTGATGGTGGTCGTTCGCGTGTGAAAATCCCGGCAGGCAGCCAATCCGGCCGTCAAATGCGCCTGCGTGGCAAAGGCATGCCTGCACTGCGCGGCGGCGGATCGGGCGACATGTTTATCGAACTGGCGGTGGAAACGCCAGTAAACCTGACCAGCCGCCAAAAAGAGTTGCTGCAAGAGTTCGAAGACCTGTCCGAGGACAATAACCCGGAAAGTTCGACTTTCTTTAAGTCTGTCAAAAACTTCTGGGACAGCATGAAGGGTTAAGCCCCTTTGATATGGTAAAACGCCCCGTTCCCCAGGTTCGGGGCGTTTTGATTCAGGCGATCCGGTCTTTGTATAGCGCGTCAAAGGCCCGTAAATCGGCAATGAGCGCGCCCATTTGATCCACCGGAATCATATTCGGCCCGTCCGATGGCGCGGTGTCGGGGTCTTGGTGCGTTTCGATAAACAGGCCTGAAACACCCACCGAACAGGCCGCCCGCGCCAACACCGGCGCGAATTCTCGCTGCCCGCCGGATGATGTGCCCTTACCGCCCGGCTGCTGCACCGAATGTGTCGCGTCGAAAATCACGGGCCAGCCTGTTGCGGCCATCGTCGGCAACCCGCGAAAATCAGTGACTAAGGCATTGTAACCAAAGGATGTTCCGCGTTCGCACAGCATGATGTTTTCATTGCCGGTGCTTTCAACCTTTGCCGCGACATGCTCCATGTCCCATGGCGCAAGGAACTGCCCCTTTTTAATGTTGATCACCGCGCCGGTTTTGCCTGCCGCCAACAACAGATCGGTTTGACGGCACAAAAACGCAGGAATTTGCAGGATATCGCAGACTTCGGCGGCGGGGGCGCAATGGCTTGCCTCGTGAACGTCGGTCAACACCGGGCAGCCGAATTCGCGCTTGATTGTCGCCAACACCTCCAGCCCTTTTTCCATGCCCAACCCGCGTGTCGCGTTCAATGACGAACGGTTGGCCTTGTCATAGCTGGCCTTGAACACGAATCGGGTTCCGGTTGGCGCACATGCCTCGGCGATTTTTTCGGCCATCATGCGGGCGTGATCCAGGCTTTCTAACTGGCACGGGCCAGTGATCAAAAAGATCGGGTTTTTTCCGCCCACAGCAATGTCGCCAATTTTAACAATTTTCTGGGTCATATTCGCCTTTCAGGCCACGCCAGCGCGCAGCAGGTCATGGATATGCAAAATGCCAAGCGGGCGGTTTTCATCATCCACCACCACCAGCACGTTGATTTTTTTGTCATTCAAAATCGCCAAAGCCGATGCTGCCAATTCGGTCGGCCCGACGGTGATCGGATTGCGGGTTGCGACCTCGCCTGCGGTGGCGCCCTGCAACCGATCCAGATGGCGACGCAAATCGCCATCAGTCACTATTCCAGCCAGTTTTCCGTTTTCAACCACGGCTGTCATGCCGAAACCCTTGGCGCTCATTTCAATCAGTGCATCCGCCATCGGTGCATTCGCGGGGACAGTTGGAACCCGATCCGCGCCATGCATCAGCTGCGCGACGCTGGCCATTTGCGCCCCCAGCTTGCCGCCAGGGTGAAAGGTTGCGAAATGTTCAGGTTGAAAGCCGCGCCGCTCCATCAGGGCAACAGCCAGTGCATCGCCCAGCGCCAATGTCAGCGTGGTGGATGTGGTTGGCGCCATGCCAATCGCGCAGGCTTCGGGCGCGTCGGGCAGCAACAACCGGAAATCTGCGGCGCGCATCAAAGTGGAATCCATGCGCCGTGACACCCCGATCAACGGAATTTTGAACCGCCGGGTATGGGCAACCACATCCCCCAATTCGGTGGTTTCCCCCGAGTTAGACAATAAAACACACACATCCTGTGGTGTGATCATGCCCAAATCGCCGTGGCTTGCCTCTGCTGGATGCACGAACATTGATGGCGTGCCCGTAGATGCCAAAGTCGCGGAAATTTTATGCCCGACATGGCCCGATTTGCCCATGCCCGACACAATCACACGGCCTTTGGATTCCAAGATCAGGTCGATTACCGGTTTGAAATCGGGGGGCAAATTATCGGCCAGTTGCAGCAGGGCGTCGGCCTCGGTCCGTAAAACACGGGCCGCGCTGGCCAGCACATCAATGTCATTATTCGCGTTCATTCGGTTTCGATCCGGCATTGAATTATCTGGCACGACACTAGCCAATGACAGGGGGAATGCCAATGTGCCTCGCGCCGTCTGTTCATATGCGAATAATGCGCATAAACTGACCTTTCAACCAGCCAGAGGCAACGATGAATTCCCCCAGCAGTCTACTTCTGATGCTCAATATGGTCACCGCGATCTGGACCATCTTTGCCCCCGGCACATTGCCGACCTTATTCGGCGCGGCGGCGGTGTTGGCGTTCTTTGCATACGAGTGGCGCGCGCTGGCGCGTGTTGGGCGAATTCTGGTGTGTTTGTGTCTGTTTTTGCCTGTATTCTTGGCCTTCCGTCATGGCCTGCAGTTAAGCGTGATCACGGCAGCAATCGACCGCGCCGTGTTTCTGGCATTCTTCGTCACCTCGCTCAGTTTTCTTCAAAGCGCCGCGCGCAGTTCGCCCCTGATCCGGCGTTGCGGCGAGGCGGTGGTGAACCAGCCCCCCGGGCGGCGCTATACTGTGTTAACCATCGGCGGCGCATTGTTCGGCGTTCTATTGAACCTTGGCACCATCAGCCTACTTGGCACGATGATCCGCGAAGGTGTCGACGCAGGCCGCCAAAAAACCGAAGACCGCGTATCGGAAATCCGGTTGCAACGTATGACCTTGGCCATGCTGCGCGGGTTTTGTTCGATCCCGATGTGGTCGCCGATCACAGTGACCCTGGCGATCATTCTGGCGTCGCTGCCCGATATCACCTATTTTGATATTCTGCCTGTAGGGGTCACACTCACGGTAATCTATCTGGCCAGCGGCTGGGTGATCGACCGGTTAACATATCCGCGTCCGGCCGCCGCAAATGTGGTAAAAGGCGCGCCCCTGATCACATTGCTGCCGCTGGTCGGGTTGGTTGTTCTCATCCCGACAGTGGCTTTTGTTTCGGCTCAATTGCTGAACATTTCGATGATCAGCGCCCTGCTGATCGCATTGCCCTTCATGGCTGCTGTTTGGATATTTTTCCAATCACAAGGGCAGGAAAACAGGCTCAAACACGTGGGAAAACGGCTTTGGACTGACACCTTGCCCAGCTTGCCACAGATGCGCAGCGAGATCGCGATTTTCGCCGGATCCGGTTTTTTGGGCGTCATGGTGGTGCCATTGGTTGATACGGCCTGGCTTGGCGCGATGGTCACCGGCCTTGGGCTGCACGAAGGTTGGGTGCTGACGTTAACTTTTTGGGCGATTGCAGTTTGTTCTGCCATCGGGATCAACCCGATTATTTCCGTCACGCTGGCGGTCGAAGTGCTGCCAAGGCTGGATGGTTTACAGATTGCACCCCTATCCGTCGCAGTAATGGCGGTATCCGCATGGGCCGTAATTGTGAATTTTTCACCCTTTTCCGCAGCGGTTCGGATCGGGGGGCGCATCATTGACCGCGACCCGATTCATATCGGGATGCGGTGGAATGCGGTTTTCGCTGTCACAATGATTATTATGCTATCGCTTGGGCTGCTCTTTTTTGGGTGACGGCTAGATACGTGCCGCATCCAATTTTGACTTGAAACGCTGATATGCTGCGGAATAATTTGCGATCTGGGCTGGATCAGGGTCGATACTGCGGGCGATTTTAGGTGGAATACAAACCGCCGAAACATCACCATGGCCCGTTGCCAACATCGCAAGCCGCGCCGCGCCAAAGGCCGCGCCGAAATCACCGTCTTGGGGCACATCAACCGGCCGCTCCAGAACGGTGGCGATCAGTTTTAACCAATACTCTGATCTTGTGCCGCCGCCCACAGCCAGAAAACGGGCAGGATCAGCCCCCGCACTTTGTAATGCCGCCTGATTATCACGCAGGGCAAAGGCCACCCCCTCCATCACCGTGCGCGTCATTGCTGCGCGATCTGTTTCAGGGGTCAAACCAATAAACCCACCGCGCAGTCGGGCATCATTATGGGGTGTTCGTTCGCCTGAAAGATAGGGCAAAAACAGGCTCTGTTCCGGCGGAAAAAGGGTATTTCCCTGTTCCCCGTCCAAAACAGCGGCCGTTGTGCCGCAGATTCGGGCGAACCATTCCAACCCCGCCGTTGCAGACAGGATCACACCCATCTGGTGCCATGTATCAGGCAGCGCGTGACAAAAGGTATGCACCGCACTTTGGGCGTTCGGGCGATAGGAATCCGCTGCCGCAAACAATACCCCCGATGTGCCCAATGACACAAATCCAGCACCCGCCTTCGTCACACCGGTGCCAATCCCTGCGGCCGCATTGTCGCCCGCGCCGCCAGCCACAATCACACCCGCAGGCAGGCCCCAACGTTGTGCCAGTTCAGGGCGCATTTGACCGGACGCTGCCGAGCCTTCAACCAGCCCGGGCATTTGCGAACGCGTCATAGACGACGCCGAAAGCAAGGCATCAGACCAATCACGCCCGCCCACATCCAACCATGCGGTGCCAGAGGCATCAGACATGTCCGTTACATATTCACCCGTCAGCCAAAGACGAAGGTAATCCTTTGGCAACAATACCTTGGTTACTTTGGCGAACAGTTCCGGCTCGTGTTCTGCGCACCACATCAATTTCGGCGCGGTAAAGCCCGGAAACACGATATTGCCCGACAGCGCCCGCACCTGCGGCATCGCATCCAATACTGCGGCCTGCCTATGGGCACGCGTATCGTTCCACAAAATACACGGCCGCAGCACATTGTCAGCACGATCCAGCAAGGTCGCACCATGCATTTGCCCCGATAACCCGATCCCTTTTACCGCAGCCAGCCCCTGTGGCGCAGATCGTGCCAGCGCATCAAATGCGGCTTCGCATGCGGTGATCCAGTCGGCGGGGTTTTGCTCTGCCCAGCCATCATGCGGGTGCTGAACCACCAGCGGAGCGGCACTGCTGGCGACAACCGCTTGGGCATCATCCACAAGCACAAGTTTGATCCCCGAAGTGCCAAGATCAATCCCCAGAAACATGGTCGCTTTCCTTTGATTGGTCGGCGTGCAGGGTCAGCAATTCTGAACGGTGGCGCTGCATCATGGTAAACGCCGCATAGTCGTGATCAAGGGCAGCAGCCCATACCGGATCAGGCGACAGGGTTTTACGGTCCGGCAAAATCCCTGCCGAAACAGCGGAAAGCGGGCAGCCCTGCGCAGTCGCCAATGCCGCCATCGCGGAGCCAAGCAACACGGTGTCGACCCCATTGATGCGGGCAATGTCACACCCCGTCGCATTGGCATATAACTGCATCAGCAGGTCGCTGCGGCCATGGCCGCCCGCAACAAACAATCTGCGCGGTTTGTCCCTGCCGTTAGACATCACCGTTATGATCTGGCGCAGCCCCATGGCCAGCCCCACCGCGACCCGCCAGTAAACCTGCGGCAGGCTGTGGGCATCAAAATCCAGAGACAGGCCGGACATCACTGCACCGATATCAGGATCAGCCATCGGGGTGCGGTTGCCATTAAAATCAGGCAACACATTTATATTACGCGCAAATTCTGGCCCGCTTTGCGCCAAATGGGTTTGGATACGCCGTGCAATCCGGTCGTGCGCTCCCGCGCTGTCATCCCCATCTCCAAAACGGCGCAGCACCAGATCCAGTGCAGCACCCGTGGCGGATTGCCCGCCTTCGCTTACCCATGTGTCAGGCAGAACAATATCCGGAAACGGACCCCAAATCCCGGTGCCATGGCGCGCCACATCCGATACCGACATCACGCATGTCGATGTGCCGGCGACCAGCGCTGTGCCCTCGTTCATGCCTGCCAATGCCCCCAAGGCACCTGCATAGCCATCCACCATCCCCTGTGCGACAAGGCAATCAACCGCCAGACCCAGATCGGCGGCCGATCGAGCAAGAAGCACACCCGCCCTGACCCCCGGCAAGGCGGGAGCATGGTGAATACCTGCGCGGTCCACGGCATCATCCAACCCGATGGAATTTAAAAATCCGTCAGGCCAGCCCCGTAAATCGGCACGGTAGCCCCATTTAGCCACCATGGTGCAAAGCGATCGTTTTGGGGCACCGCTGGCACGCGACACCAGAAAATCCGACAGGTCCATCGCGTGACCCAACCGCGACCACAGATCGGGCCGCTGCTGTTTTAACCACATCAGTTTGGGCAATTGCATTTCGGGCGACATGGTGCCGCCCAGACGATCCAGAACCGGCCCGCCAACTTTGGTGCAGATTGCTGCCTGCTCTGCGGCGCGATGGTCAAACCATGCTATCGTATCACGCCCGTCAGGGCCTAACGGCAGGGGCAGCCCGTCACCATCACGCAACACCAGCGAACAGGTGGCATCAAATGCAATAGCACCCACCCGATTTGCCGCAACGCCAGACTGTCTCACCGCGTCCCGAACAGCGTCACAAACCGATAACCAAATGTTTTCCGAGGAATGTTCGCCCTCTCTTTGGCCATCGCGCCACAGGGAAATTTCATGGCGTCCATAGCCAAGCATCCGGCCAGACGCATCAAACACTCCGGCGCGGGCGCTTTTTGTGCCGACATCAACGGCAACAACATATGGCAGTTTGTGGTCCATATAATTCAGTTACTGCCATGCAATAGCGCGGGCAACTGATCCATCCGGTCGATGATTGCCCATGGGGCCAGCGCCCGCGACCGCTGATCCAGATTGGCGGGCCCCGCATGGCTGCCGCCCGTAAACGCAACCACGCGCATTCCGGCCGCTTGTGCTGCTTGAATGCCTGCGGTGCTGTCTTCGATCACCACGCAATCCGCAGGGCTGACGCCCATTTGCTGCGCAGCAAACAGGAACAGATCAGGCGCTGGTTTGCCGTTTTCAACCATGGTGGCGCTAAAGATATGCGGGCTAAGTAAATCCAGCAAGCCGGTTACCGATAACGACAGGCGAATCCGCTCCATTTGCGAAGACGAGGCAACGCAACGTGCGCAGCCGATTGCATTCAATGCATCGGCTACGCCAGCAATGGGCTGTAGATCACTGCGAAACCGCGCATACAGCTGCGTTCGCAGGTCGATCAGATGATCATCGGTCAATTCCAGCCCGTATTCATCGCGCACCAGCGCCATCACAGACGTTAACGAACGCCCCAGCATGGTTTCATAACTCGTGGCAGCGTCGATATGGCAACCCGCCTTGGCCAGCACATCCAGCAGCACCGCAACAGAAATCGGCTCACTGTCAACCAGCACGCCGTCGCAATCGAAAATGACCAGTTTGGGTGGGGGCATCAGTTACAGCGTTTCATCCAGATAGCGTTGCAGCACAGACACTGTGCCCTCCTGCCAAAGGGCATTCAAAGCGTTGGAAAAAGCCGCGGCAAAGCGTTCGTTATCGGCCAGTTCGCCATAAACATCGCGCATTCTCAGCCATGCCCGGGGGTCGGTTTGCGCCGCCTGCGCCGTGGTTTGCAGATGGTCCCAATTCGGGTCATTCGGGGCGATCACCGCGCCGCTTTCGCTGACACCGGCGCAATAGCGGCACCAAAGCGCCGATTCCAGCGCCAGCCCGTCAATCCTGCCATCGCGTGCCAGTGCATCGGTGATCGACGGCACAATAAATTTCGGTTGCCGATTTGATCCGTCAAGGCACAGCCGCCGCACGGTATCGCCTATTTTGGGGTTCAAGAAGCGTTGCTCGATCAGATCGAAATAGGTGCTGATATCAGTATCCGGCACGGGCGGGACACCGGGGATGATCTCTTCTCGTTCCAGTTTTTGCAGGAATGCGCGGATCAGCGGGTGTTCCATCGCCTCGTGGACGAAATGAATATCCAACAGACCCGCAGGATATGCGATCACCGCGTGCCCGCCGTTCAGAATACGGATTTTCATGAACTCATAGGGGGTGACATCGGGCACAAATTGCACGCCGACCTGCTCCAGCGGCGGGCGACCCAAGGGGAAATCATCTTCTAGCACCCATTGGGTGAAGCCCTCGCAAAACACGGGCCAGCCATCGGTCACACCGAAATCATCGCGCAGAATATTGCGTTCGCGGTCTGATGTGGCGGGGGTGATCCGATCCACCATCCCATTGGGGAAACGAACCTGATCCTGCACCCATTGCGCCAGGTTAGGGTCTATCAGGCGCGCCAGACCAACCAGCGTATTGCGTGTCACATGGCCATTGTGCGGGATGTTGTCACAGCACATCACAGTGAATGGCGGCGTTCCCCCGGCGCGGCGCATCCGCAATCCTTTCAGCATCAGACCAAACACCGTGCGCGGCATTTCGGGTTCGGCGGCGTCATGCAGGATATCAGGATGGGCCGGGTCGAACCTGCCGCCGGCATCCAGAAAATACCCGCCCTCGGTGATCGTCAGCGATACGATGCGAATGGCAGGATCGGCAAGCCGCTGGGTGATCGCGGCGGCATCGTTCGGGTCGATGTAATCCAGCATCGCGCCGGTGACATGGGCGGTTGATGTGTCTGCCTCTTGCGCGACAACTGTTGTTAAAAACCCCTGTGCCGCCAACACCTGACGCGCCTTACTGTCGCCGGGCATCACACCTGCGCCGATAATCGCCCAGTCATGCCCCTGACCCGTTGAAAACAATCGGTCCAGATAACAGGCCTGATGCGCACGGTGAAAGTTTCCAACGCCAAAATGCAGGATTCCCGCGCTTAGATCTGCACGATCATAGGCGGGTCGCCCGACGGTTTCCGGCAGGTCCGACAGGGTATTGAGCGAAAGCGTGACGGGCATCAATCTGGCCTTATACAGCAGCGAAGCATAGGTTTTCAGGTGGAACAGGGTCTATTGAATGCGTAATCCAGCAGCGTCAAAACGATGGATTTTCTCCGGATCCGGCGTCAGGAACACGGTATCGCCATAGCCCACGCCGACCTCGCCAATGGCGCGCACGGTCATTTCGCCATGATCGGTTTGCACCCGCAAAAACGTGTCAGAACCCAGATGTTCGGCCAGCCCGACCTTGCCCTGCCAATCGCCCGATTCTGTGGAGATTTGCAGGTGTTCGGGTCTGATTCCGATGCTGTGGCAGTCGTGTTTCGCGGCCTCGGCGCCTTCAACAAAATTCATGCGGGGGCTGCCGATGAAGCCCGCGACAAACCGGTTGCGCGGGGTTTCGTATAGTTCCAATGGCGCGCCGACCTGTTCGATCAACCCGTCATGCAGCACCACGATTTTGTCGGCCATGGTCATTGCCTCGACCTGATCATGGGTCACATAAACCATGGTGGTGGCCAGCTGGCGGTGCAGATCGCTGATTTCGGCACGCATGTTCACACGCAATGCGGCGTCAAGGTTGGACAGCGGTTCATCGAACAGAAATGCCGAAGGTTCACGCACAATCGCGCGGCCAATCGCGACCCGTTGGCGTTGCCCGCCGGACAATTGGCCGGGGCGACTGTCCAGATAATCGGTCAGGTTCAAAACCCGCGCCGCGTTGGTCACTTTTTCGTCGATTGCCGATTGCGCCATCTTGGCCATTTTCATCGGAAAAGCGATATTTTTGCGCACGCTCATATGCGGATACAAAGCATAGGATTGAAACACCATTGCCAGCCCGCGTTTGGCAGGTGCGGCGGCTGTGGCATCAGCGCCATCAATCATGATCTGGCCGCTGCTTACATCCTCTAGACCCGCAATCAGCCGTAACAGGGTCGATTTTCCACAGCCCGACGGGCCGACAAACACCACGAATTCACCATCGTTAATGGTTAGGTCCAGCGGTGGAATCACCTGTTTCGCGCCGAAGCTTTTGGTGATTTGGTTCAGGGTAATGCTGCCCATAATCGGAATTCCTTATTTCACCGCGCCAAAGGTCAGGCCGCGTACCAGCTGTTTCTGGCTGAACCAGCCAAGGATCATAATCGGCGCAATTGCCATGGTCGAAGCGGCCGAAAGTTTGGCGTAAAACAACCCTTCGGGGCTGGAATAACTGGCGATGAACGCGGTCAATGGCGCAGCTTTGGCTGCTGTCAGGTTCAGGGTCCAGAATGCCTCGTTCCAGGCCAGGATCACGTTCAACAACAGGGTTGATGCGATGCCCGGCACCGCCATCGGCGTCAGAACATGGATGATTTCATCACGCAGGGATGCGCCGTCCATCCGTGCTGCTTCCAGGATTTCACCGGGGATTTCCTTGAAATAGGTATAGAGCATCCAGACGATGATCGGCAGGTTGATCAGCATCAGCACAATCACCATGCCCGTGCGCGTGTCCAATAGGCCGAACTGTTTGAACAACAGATAGATCGGGATCAAAACCCCCACCGGCGGTAGCATCTTGGTGGACAGCATCCACATCAACACGTCCTTGGTGCGCTTGCCCGGCACAAAGGCCATCGCCCATGCCGCAGGCACCGCCACCAGCAGGCCCAATAGGGTGGAACCCACAGATATCACAACAGAATTCCAGAAATGGCGGGCATAGTTCGATCGTTCCTGCACGGTTGAATAATTTTCAAACGTCCAGTCAAAAAACAGGAATGACGGCGGCGATGCGATTGCCTCGGCCTCGGTTTTGAAACTGGTCAGGAACGTCCACAGGATCGGGAAAAACAGCAACATTGCCACAGTCCACGCCAGCAGTGTGGCAATGAATTTGCGGCGATTTGTGACAGCGCGGGCCATGTTCTATCCCTTCCTATGCGTCAAGGTTCTTGCCGATCATCCGCATCAGGAAGATCGCAACAATATTGGCCAGAACCACCGCAACGATGCCGCCAGCAGCCCCGCCACCCACATCAAATTGCAGCAGCGATTGCGCATAAATCAGATAGGTGATGTTGGTCGAGGCATAGCCCGGCCCGCCATTCGTGGTCACCAGAATTTCGGCAAAAACCGACAGCAGGAAAATGGTTTCAATCAGAATAACCACCGTGGCGGCGCGGCTGACATGGGGCAGGGTAATGTGGAAAAACCGCGCAAACGGGCCAGCACCGTCCATCTCGGCGGCCTCCATCTGTTCACGGTCCAGCGATTGCAACGCGGTTAACAGGATCAGCGCGGCAAAGGGCAACCACATCCACGACACCATCAGAATGATCGAAAATAACGGCGCATGTGACAGGAAATCAAAGGGTTGCAACCCCAGCGATTTGGCCAGATGGGCGAACAACCCGTTGACGGGGTTCATGAACATATTCTTCCACACCAGCGCCGAAACGGTGGGCATCACAAAAAACGGCGCAATCGTCAGAATGCGCACCACCCCCTGCCCCCAGATCGGTTGATCCAGCAGCAGCGCCAGTAAAATCCCGCCAATGGTCGTGATCGCCAGCACGCCCAGCACCAGAATGATGGTGTTTTTGAACGCGGCAAAAAACGCAGGATCGGTCAGGAAATAGCGGTAATTGTCCAGCCCGATGAATGTCTCCATTCCCGGCATCAACAGGTTGTAACGCAGCAGCGAAAACCAGATCGTCATCGACAGCGGCACGATCATCCAGCCCAGCAACAGCAGGACAGCGGGCGAAATCATCAGGCGCGCGGCGGTGCGGGAATGGGCGGTGGACATGACGAACCCCTTTCAGGCGGAAAAACGGGGCCAGCCGCGAACAGCCAGCCCCATCGGGAGGAAGCGGTTATTTGAGGTAACCGCCCTTGCGCATCTCGCGCTCGGTCAGAGCTTGCGCGCTTTTTAGTGCCTGTTCCGCCGTAACAGTGCCTGCCAACGCGGCAGAGAACTGTTGACCAACCGCCGTTCCGATGCCCTGAAATTCGGGGATCGCGACGAATTGCACGCCGGTATAGGGCACTTCATCTACGGCAGGGTTGTTGGGATCAGCCGCGTTGATCGATTCCAGCGTCATTTTGGCAAAAGGCGCGGCTTTCAGGTATTCCTCGTTGGCGTATAGCGACGAACGGGTGCCCGGCGGCACGTTGGCCCAACCCTCGTTCGCGGCGACCAGTTCGGTATAACCCTTGGAGGTGGCCCAAGCGACGAATGTCTTGGCCGCTTCCTCCTTTTCGGTGCCAGCGGGGATGCCCAGCGTCCAAGCCCAAAGCCAGTTTCCGCGCTTGCCCAAACCGTTGTCGGGTGCCAGTGCGAAACCGACCTGATCGGCGACTTTGCTGTCATCGGGGTTGGTCACGAATGATGCGGCGACGGTGGCGTCGATCCACATGCCGCACTTACCCTGTTGAAACAACGCCAGATTTTCGTTGAACCCGTTGGACGATGCCCCCGGCGGGCCATAGTTGTTCATCAGGTCCAGATAGTCGGTCAGGGTCGCTTTCCATGCTTCGCCGTCAAACTGGGGGTTCCACTCCATGTCGAACCAGCGCGCGCCATAGCTGTTGGCCATGGCCGACAAGAATGCCATGTTTTCACCCCAACCGGCCTTGCCACGCAGGCAGATGCCGTAAACTTCGCCGTCTTTGTCGGTCATCGCGGCGGCGGCTTCTTTGATTTGGGCCCATGTCGGCGCGTCGGGCATGGTCAGCCCTGCCTTTTCCATCAGGTCCATGCGATACATGACCATCGAAGATTCGCCATAAAATGGTGCGGCATACAGCGATCCGTCCTGTGACAGCCCCCCTGCGATGGCGGGCAGCAGGTCGTCTTTGTCCCAGTCGGCGGGCATGTCATCCAGCGCAACCAACCAGCCCTGCTTGGCCCAAATTGGCACCTCGTAGGTGCCGATAGTCATCACATCATACTGGCCACCCTTGGTGGCAATATCTGTGGTAACCCGCTGACGCAGAACGTTTTCTTCTAGGGTCACCCATTCCAGTTCGATGTCTGGATGTGCCTTTGTAAATTCGTCGGTCAGACCCTGCATACGGATCATATCACCGTTGTTCACGGTTGCGATGGTGATGGTTTCGGCCTGCGCCGCGGCGGCCAAGGCACATGCGGCAGTGGCGCCCCACAGGGCACGGGTCAAGTGTTTCATGGTTTCCTCCCAGAAATTTTGAGCAATCGCTGACTGCTTGGGCAAATGTTCACTTGATGCCGGAAGTTGTCAACCGGGGTCTTCCGCTGCTGTGCAGCAATACATTGATTTCATGCGAAAAGAGGTTGCCCCGAGCGAACAATGGCTCAGTTTTGCAGGCGCAGCAGGGCCTCGGCTGTGGTTTCATCGGTCACCAGACCCGTGATCAATCCGCCGCGAATCGCGGCCAGAATGGGCAGAACCTTGGCTTTACCGCTGGCGGCACCAATCACTTCTGTGCCGCTGTTCTTGTGCAATGGTGTGCTGGAAACCTTATTATTCGTAAGGCCTTGTACGATATTTCCCTTTGCATCGAACACCCAGCCAAGGATTTCTCCGACGGCCCCCGCGTCACGCACTTCTGACAGTTCATTGGCGGTAATGAACCCATCCAGCAGCAGCGGTGCATTTTCGTCCACCTGCCCGATCCCGACCAAGGCAACATCGGCGCTGCGGGCCATTTCGTGTGTTTTCGCCACGATTTTCTGTGCCTGCAGCATATCCCGCTCTTGCGCACTGGCCGCGATTACGGGCATCGGAATTGGATAGGTCGGGGCAGAAACCTTGTCCGCGATGGAAAACAAAACGTTGTAAAACGCAGTCGATCCATCCGGGGCGATATTTCCGGTTAGCGACACAATCCGGTGCTGGTCGCAGCTGATTCGCGGCAATTGTTCGATCGCTGCGCGCAGGGTGCGCCCCGTGCCCAGCCCCATCACAATAGGGGAATCGCTGCTTAGCCAACGCTCGATCACGTCCGCCGTGGCATTGGCAACAGACCCCAATGAACCACCATCGCCCGGCAGTGTCGGCACCACATCGCAATAGGCCAGCCCCAGCTGTTCGCGCAACTTGCGGGCCAGGGACAAGCAGCGCGAAATCGGGTGATCAATCCGCACCTTGACCAGCCCCGATGACATCGCCAAAGACACCAGCCGCTGCGCAGATTGGCGCGAAACACCCATAATCTGTGCAATTTCATCCTGCGTTTTGCCTGAAATATAATACAGCCACGCCGCCCGCGCAGCATCGTCCAGCCGCTTGCTCGCCTTGTCGGACATATCCATTTTTAATGCCTTTTGGCTGGTTTTTTTACGAATTCACAACATGCGGTTCCGCCTGCCAATTTCGGCCGTTGAAGGATGCATAGTCAAGGGGCGGAGTGCGATGCCCCTTGACGGATCAGGCAACCCACGACCAAGTAGAGCGCGAAAATCGCCCAAAAATTGGATGCCAAACATGATCCTCTGCGCCGGAGAAGCCCTGATCGACATGATTCCCGCCACCACGGTTGATGGTGATCAGGCATTCGTTCCACGCGCAGGCGGTGCGCCGTTTAACACCGCTATTGCCTTGGCTCGCTTGGGTGAAAAAGTTGGTTTTGCCACGGGTTTGTCACTGGATTCGATGGGCGCGCTTTTGCTTGAACGCGCCAGTGACAGCGGCGTAAACATGGATGGATCGGTGCGCAGCCAGCGCCCCACGACCCTGGCCATGGTCACTTTGGTTAACGGTCAAGCCGAATACAGTTTTTACGATTCGGGCAGTGCCCTGCGTGAAATACAGCCCGGCGAATTGACCCTGCCCAGCCCTGCACCCGCCGCTGCGTTATTCGGTGGAATCTGTCTTGCCAGCGAACCCTGCGGCGCCGCGTTCGAAGCCCTGTTCGACACGGCCCGCGCTGCCGGTGTCACCATTCTGTTTGATCCAAACATCCGCCCTGCATTTGTCACGGACGAGGGCAATTTTCGCGCGCGGATCAGCCGCATGATGGCCCGGTCGGATATCGTCAAACTGTCGGACGAGGATCTGGAGTGGTTGATGGGCGCAGGTGACGTTGCTACGCATGCGCAGACAATTTTGAAACTTGGGCCGTCGATGCTCTGCGTTACGCAGGGCGGCAACGGGGTAACCGCATATCTGAATGAAAAAACAGTCTCTGTTCCAGCGGAAAAGGTCGATGTCATTGACACCGTAGGCGCCGGAGACACGTTCAACGCCGGCTTTCTGGCGGGCCTATCGCAAAAAAACGCACTGTCCCGCGATGGGGTGGCGAAACTAAGCGAATCGACAATCACACATGCGCTGACCTTGGGCGCACGCGCTGCTGCAATCTGCGTATCCCGCGCAGGGGCAAACCCGCCGACATTGGCCGAGGTCGAGGCACATTTTCAGGCGGATTAGAGCCTGTTCAAGCCGAAAACGCATCCTTGAATTCATCGCGCAGGATGTTCTTTTGAACCTTGCCCATGGTGTTGCGTGGCAGTGCGTCCATGACAACCAATTTGCGTGGATGTTTGAACCGTGCCAACGATTGACCCACGGCAGATTGGATCGCGTCCAGATCCGGCGCTTGCCCCTGTTCCGCCACCAGAACACCCACTACGGTTTCGCCAAAATCGGGGTGGGGCACACCGATCACAGCCGATTCCAACACACCCTCCTGTTCGTCCAACACCAATTCGATTTCTTTGGGGTAGATATTGTAACCCCCTGAAATAATAAGGTCTTTGTTCCGGCCGACGATGGAAACATATCCATCAGCATCAATCACACCCAGATCGCCGGTAATGAAAAACCCGTTTTCACGCAGCTCCTCTGCGGTTTTTTCGGGCATTTGCCAGTAACCTTTGAATACATTGGGGCCGCGCACCTCGATCAGGCCAATTTCACCTTGTGGCACTTCGGCTCCATCTGCTCCGGTGATTTTCAGATCGACCCCCGGCAACGGGAACCCCACGGTGCCAGCGCGACGCTCGCCATCATAGGGGTTGGAGGTGTTCATATTGGTTTCTGTCATGCCATAGCGTTCCAGAATCCGGTGCCCCGTGCGCTGTTCGAACCGTTCATGCGTTTCGGCCAACAGCGGCGCAGAGCCGGAAATAAACAGGCGCATATGTTGCGCCAGATCACGGGTAAACCGCTCGTCATCCAACAGGCGGGTGTAAAACGTGGGCACGCCCATCATGCTGGTGGCCTTGGGCAGGTTTTCGATCACCGCATCCTGATCGAACCCGGGCAGGAAAATCATCGAACCACCCGCAGCCAGGGTGATGTTGGTCGCAACAAACAGGCCATGCGTGTGAAAAATCGGCAGGGCATGCAGCAACACGTCACGTTCGCTGAATTGCCAGTAATCGCGCAGCACCTCGGCGTTGGACAGCAAATTGGCCTGCGTCAGCATCGCCCCCTTGGACCGCCCGGTGGTGCCCGAAGTATACAAGAACGCAGCCAGATCACCCTTTTCCCGTGGAACAGTGTCGAAACTGGTGGGCATCGACGCGGCCGAAGCCGTGAAACTGCCCGCACCATTCGCCCCCATGGTCAGCAGCGACGCGCCCAAAGAATGCGCAACCGGCATCAGTGTTTCATCGCTTTCGGGGTCGCAGACCACCAATCGCGCACCGGAATTTTCGATGAAATAGGTCAGTTCGTCCACGGTATAGGCAGTATTCAACGGCAGAAACACCACGCCCGTTTGCGCGCAGGCCGCATATAGGGCCAATGCCTGTGGCGATTTACCGATTTGCGCCGCCAGACGGTCACCCGGATTCAGACCCTGTTCCACCAGAACATGGGCAAATTGCGCGGTCATTTCCAAAAACGCGCCGTGGGTGATCACAGACCCGTCTAACAGGTGCAAAAACGGGGTATTCCGGCCTGCGTGGCGTCCAAAAAGGGTATCAAAAAGCGGGTTGGCCATCTGGCTCTCCTCAGCTCTGGTTCTTGGTGTATGCGGCAACAAGGGCACGCGGTTCTGCATCGGCTATCACCTCTGCTTGAGAGGCGAATCTTTCGTGGTTTTGCGACACGCGGGCCAAATCGTAAAGGTAATTGACCATCGCCCCACCCGATTGCGCCATACCATTGGGCGATATATCGGCGCGGGCATGAACGGCATGCACCTGCGCCCCGTTGCCCAAATGGAACCGTGCCACCGGATCAAGCGGCTGACCAGAGGTTTGCTTGGCCTCAATCAGGTAATGTGCGGCCAGTTGGCGCAGGGCGGTATCATCGGTCAAATCGGCGTTCTGCCCTGTATCAGTGACGTATTTTATCAACCCGGGAATAGGCGACAGCGTGACAAATGTTTTCAGCGCAGGCAGTTCGGTCGACAGATCCGAAGCCACCTGTTTGATCAGCGAATTGCCAAACGAAACCGCGGCCAGCCCCGCCTGACAGTTGGAAATCGAATAGAACACCGCCGTGTCGGCATCGCCAGCGCGCAGCGGTGCACGGTCTTCGGCCAACAATTGCTGGATCGAACCGGGCACGCCCTGGGTCAGCGCCACCTCGACAAAGATCAGGGGTTCGTCCGGCATAGCGGGGTGAAAAAATGCAAAGCAGCGCCGGTCCGCAGGCTGCAACCGACGGCGCAGATCATCCCAGCTGTCGATGGCATGCACGGCCTCATAGGCGATGATCTTGTCCAGAATTTCAGCCGGAGAGGACCAGTTGATTGGCCGCAACACCAGAAATCCGCGATTGAACCATGATGCAAACAGGTGACGAAAATCCAGATCAAGCGCCTGTAGTTGCGCATCATCACGCCCCAATCGCAACAGGTCGGCCCGCATCCGCACCAGACGCCCCGTCGCTGCGGGCACCTGATTCATCCGGCGGATCAATTCCTGCCGTGGTGGTTCGGCTGCGGCCAGAAAGGCACGATAGCTTTGCTTGCCCGGCGTCTGTTCATAATCGGCCAGCGTGTCGCGCACCCGATCGGGGTCAATGTTCATCGCCGCGATCTGGTGAAAGAACGCCAGCTTGTCGTCATCCGCCATCGCCTCGAACCGGTCAAGGATCAGCGCCGCGATGACAATGCCCGACACCTCACCCGTGGCCCCCACCAATGCCTGCATCAGTTCGGGCGTGCTGCGGCTGTCATGGCGTGTATCCGCCGCGCGATAGCGACGCTCGAACACAGTGGACAACAGGTCGGCCAGCATTGTCATTTCTCGGCTCCCATCACGGCATCCGGTAGCCAAGTGGCAAGATCGGGGAACAGGCACAACAGCAGGATCGCCAGCACCATGCAGCCCACGAACGGCAGTGATCCCACCAGAATTGTGCGCAGCGATATGTCAGGCGCGATCCCGTTGATCACATACAGGTTCAACCCGACCGGAGGAGAGATCAGCCCGATTTCCATGTTGATTGTCAGCACCACGGCAAACCAGATCGGGTCAAAACCGGCAGTGGTGATAATTGGCAACAGGATCGGGGCGGCCATCAGGATCACCGCAACTGGCGGCAGGAAAAACCCCGCGATCAGCAGGAACACATTGATCGCGCCCATCAGAACCCAGCGGTTCACATCCAACGTGCCGATCCATTCCGCGATGCTTTGCGTGATGAACAGTGATGACAGCATATAGGAAAACACCCCCGCCGCCGCGATGATGAACAGGATCATCACCGATTCACGGGTTGAATCGCGCAACACCACCCATAAATCACGTGGGTTCCACAGTTTATAGATCACCATGGCGATCACCAGACACAACAACGCGCCCACGGCTGCGGTTTCCGACGGGGTCGCGATGCCGCCATACATGGCATATAAAACCCCAAGTATGATCAGCAAGAACGGGATCACACGCGGCAGGATTTCGAACCGCTCGGCCCAGGTATATGTCGCCTTGCCCATCGCTGCTGCGTGGCCAGACCGCCATGTGGCATACATCGACCACGCCATGAACAGCGCCATCAGCATCAGGCCCGGAATGACCCCCGCCAAAAACAACCGCCCGATCGAGCTTTCGGTTGCGATGCCGTAAACGATCATCGTGACCGAGGGCGGGATCAAAATGCCCAACGTGCCCCCCGCCGCGATAGAACCCGCCGCAACCCCATCGGGATAGCCGCGTTTGCGCATTTCAGGGATGCCCATTTTGCCAATCGCGGCGCAGGTGGCAGGGGATGACCCGCTCATCGCGGCGAACAGCGCACAGGCGCCCAGATTGGAAATCACCAAACCGCCCGGCACGCGGGTCAGCCAACGCTCCAACGCCTCGTATAAATCTGCGCCCGCACGGGTCGATGCGATGGATGCCCCCATGATGATGAACATCGGAATTGACAGCAGCGCGAAATTGTCCAGCTTGCCGAAAAATATTTCCGGCATCAGTTCAAGCGAACGTAACCCGTCAAATGCGATCAGGAATCCGGCGGATACAACCAACAGGCCCACCGCCACTGAAACACCTGAAAACAATACAAAAATCGTGGCCAGCGCGACCAAGGCGCCCAGGAAAAGCGGATCCATTATTTGCCCTCCGGCAGGCCAAAGGGCGTATCGGCACCAATCAGAACCGCCACCAGATCAGCCACCATTTGCAACAGCAACAGCGCAAACCCCACCGGCAGCGCCAAATAGGGAATCCACAAACGCACGCCCCATACCGTGTCTGAATGCCAATTGCGTGCCCATGCGAAATGCCAGTATTCATAGCCGTAAAACAGCATCACCCCGATGATGACACAGGACACCGACAGCGTGACAACCGCCAGCAACCAGCGCGCACGATGCCCCAGCATCAGCGGAATCAGGTCCACATTCACATGGCCGCGCAGGCGTTGCACATAGGGCAGCCCGATCAGCGTGGCCGCGACCATCAGGTAAATCACCGCCTCGGTCTGCCAAATGGTGGACCCGTTCAAAACGGCGCGAATGAAAATCATCTGGCAGGTGATGGCGACCGCAATCACGATCATCGCCGCCGAACACCAGCCCGCGAATGTCGAAATTGCCGCCACAGCGCGCAGAAAAATATTGCTGCCGGTCTGCGCAACCGCAGCCGAGGATTGGCCCGCCATTGGGGACTCCGATCTTGGTTCTATATGTCAGTCATGGGCGGAGGAGGCAGCGCCCCCTCCGGTTCGGGTTCATTCGACAGCCAGCGCCATATCCAGCAGGGCCTGCCCGTCCGGCACGGATGCGACGAATTCCTTATAGGATGTCTCGGCCGCGATGGCGCGCCATTTGTCGAAATCCTCGGGGCTCATTCTGGCGATTTCGACACCGTTCTTTTCGAACACTTCGACCGATGCCGCGTCTTCTTTTTTGGCTTCTTCCAGATAAAACGCCTGCGCTTTGGCTGCACCTGCGCGGATCGCGGCCTGTTGTTCGGCGCTTAGCCCGTCAAAGGTGGATTTGTTGATCAGCAGCGGCTGATACATGAACCACAGCGCCACATCACCTGCGGGGGTGTAACATTTCACCTGTTCGAAAATCCGGTAGGATACGAAAGACGATGATGATGTATTCGCCGCGTCCAGCACGCCGGTTTGCATGGCGTTATAGATTTCGGAACTGGCCATCGACGCGATAGATGCACCCGCCCCTGCCAGCATTTGTTCAAACGCCTTGCCCGCCGCACGGGTTTGCAATCCGGCCACGTCCTCGGGTTTGGTGATACATTTGTCTTTGCCCGCGAAACCGCCAGCCAGATAGCCATGCACCAGCACCATCACATCGTCTTCGGCCATTTTGGCCTCCAGCGCCTCCATGAACGGAGAAGCAGACAGGCGCGCCGCATGATCGTGGTTTTTCACCAGTCCGGGCATCAGGGTCAGGTTATAGGCGGGTTGCTGGCCGCCCGCATAGGACAGCGGCAGCACGGTCATATCCAACTGGCCACGCGACAGGGGTTTGTATTGCTCACGCGGTTTGAACAGGGATTTCGACCCGAAAATCTTGATTTCCAGATCGACATCTGCGGCCGCGACCTCGTCGGCGACGATCTGCGCGACCTTATGGCGGACATCCTTGTTGGACCATTGGTGCGACAGGCGCAGTTCGGTGGCATTGGCGGTGGTTGCACCAGCCAGCATTGCCAGCGCCACAAGGGGCGTTGTGATATAGCGTTTCATGGTTTCCTCCCATTTTGTCCGAATTGACATCGGATCAGGGGAAGCGTTGCAAGTTATGTTTCTCAAGTCAATGTTTTTGTATACAAGATTTCCGTTATTGCATTCGCGATACGGAATGCTATCAATAAAACATGACAACACGCCGCGCCGATACCATTGCCGAACAGTTAGAGGAAACCATCCTGAGCGGGGGTTTTGCCGATGGTGACCGGCTGGATGAAATCCGGCTGGCAGAGCAGTTCGGCGTGTCCCGAACCCCCCTGCGCGAGGCGTTTCACAAGCTGGCGCAATCCGGTCTGGTCGAACAGATCCCACGGCGCGGGGTATTTGTGCGCCAACCCGGCCCCGCTGAATTGATCGAGATGTTCGAAGTCATGGCAGAGCTGGAGGCAGCATCGGCCCGACTGGCCGCGCTGCGCATCACCGACGCCGCACTGGATGATCTGCGCGCCACCAACGCCCGCTGTGAATCGGCGGTTCAGGCCAGAAACACCGATGCCTATTACGCCGAAAACGAACGGTTTCACCAAATTCTGTATCGCCAATCCGGCAACAGTTATCTGGAACAGGAATGCCTGCGCCTGCAACGCCGTTTGAAACCGTTCCGCCGTATCCAGCTAAAACTGCGCGGGCGAATGGGGCAATCTTTGTCGGAACATCAGGCGATTGTCAGCGCCCTGACCGATGGGCAACCCGACAGGGCCGCCGATGCCATCCGTCAACATGTTGCGGTGCAGGGTGAAAAATTCCATCACCTGATTGCCAGCCTGAAATCCGCCGCCGAATAGGGTCTATTCCACCAGAATAGCACGAAAATCGTTAACATTGGTCAGGGTTGGTCCGGTGATCACCTGCCGGTCTATCGCAGCGAAGAAGCGGTGCGCGTCATTGCGCGCCAGCGCCTGTTGCGGGGCGATCCCATGGTTATGAGCCAACATCAATGTGTCGGGACCGATCACCGCGCCCGCCACCTCGGCTGCGCCATCCACGCCATCGGTGTCGCAGGCCAGTGCGTGAATGCCCGCTGCGCCGCCCAGCGCGATGGCCAGCGCCAGACAGTATTCGGCGTTCGGCCCGCCGATACCATCGCCCCTGCGCGTCACCGTCAATTCACCGCCCGACAGCAACAACAGCGGCGGTGCATCCGGCCCGCGACCCGCCTGTAATTTCAGCGCAAGCGCGGCATGGCTGGCCGCGATATCGCGCGCCTCGCCTTCGATTGCGTCACCTAAAATCTGCACCTTGATCCCTGCATTGCGGGCCAGTTCGGCGGCGGCATCCAACGACTGCGCAGGCGCGGCGTAAATACGGTTTTCCACCCGCGACAGGCGCGTATCATCGGGTGCAATCACCCCTGTTGGCGCGTTCAGCGCGGCGCGCACGCTGTCGGGCGCGTCGATCTGCCAGCGTTCCAGAACAGCCCGCGCATCTGCCGTAGTGGCCGCATCGCCCACCGTCGGGCCAGACCCGATAAAGGCCGGATCATCCCCCGGCACATCCGAAATCATCAGCGCCAGCATCTGCGCCGGATAGGCAGCAGCGGCCAGTTGCCCGCCCTTGACCCGGCTCAGGTGTTTGCGCAGCGCGTTCATCCGGTCAATCGGTGCGCCCGATGCCAGCAACGCCGCATTCACCGCCTGTTTTTCCGCCAAGGTGATATCGCCCGCAGGCGCGATCAACAGCGATGACGCCCCGCCCGAAATCAGCGCCAGCACATAATCATCCGCGCCCAAACCGCTCAGCAAATCCAGCATGTCCGCCGTGGCAGCCAGACCTGCGGCGTCCGGCACAGGATGCGCGGCCTCGACAATCCGGATGCCCTGACAAGGGCGGGCATAGCCATAGCGGGTGATCACCAGCCCCTCGCAGGCTCCCCATTCTGCTTCGACGGCTTCGGCCATGCGGGCGCTGGCCTTGCCTGCGCCAATCACCACCACACGCCCCGCCGGTTTCGGCGGCAGATGCTGCGCCAGTGATTGCATCGGATCGGCCACGGCCACTGCACGCAGAAACAGACGGTTCAACAGATCGGAAGGGGGTTCCAGTGTCATCGCGGCGTGACCTGACGGATCAGCCCCTCTTGGGCGGTTTCTGCCACCAACCGCCCGTCACGGGTGAAAATCTGGCCACGGGCAAACCCGCGTGCGCCACCCGCCCAGGGGCTGTCGGTGGCATATAGCAGCCAGTCATCCATACGCAGATCGCCATGCAGCCACAGCGCATGATCCAGCGAAGCACATTGCATATCGGCATCGGAAAACCCCTTGCCGTGCGGCATCATCGACACCGCCAACAACCCCATATCCGAGGCAAAGGCCAGCGCGGCGCGATGGGTGTTCGCATCATCCGGCAGCGGTTCCTTGGCGCGAAACCACATGCCATAGCGCGGCGGGCGCGGCGTGTGATCGTAAGGCGCACGCAGAATGCAGGGGCGCAATTCAACGGGGCGGTTGACCATCAGATAATGGCGCAATCGTTCGGGCAATTTATCGGCATGACGCTCGTTCAGCTCTGCCTCGCTTGGCAAATCATCGGGCTGGGGGAAATCATCAGGCATATCCGGATGATGCGACAGGCCGCTCTCCTCGACTTGAAACGAACAGGACAGGTTCAAAATCGGCTTGCCGTTTTGCAGGGCAACAACACGGCGGGTGTTGAAACTGCGCCCGTCGCGGTCGCGGTTGATCTGATACAGCACCGGCGCAGTCGCATCGCCCGCACGGATGAAATAGGCGTGCAGCGAATGCAGAATGCGGTCGTCCGGCACCGTGCGCATGGCCGCCATCACCGATTGCCCCAACGCCTGACCGCCAAACATGCGCCCCGCACCACCGGGCGTGGCCATGCCGCGGTAAAAATCATTCTCGATCTGTTCGACATCCAGCAGCTTTGCCAAGCCGCCGATTTTTCCTGATTGCACTGTCACGTAACCTGCCAATCCATCATTTATCTATTGTTGTGACCATCATGCACCTAAGGCGCGATCACCGTCACCCCCGGAATACGCGACAGGTTGAAACAGTCTTCTTCATAGGTTTCGGTCAGTTCATCGACCAATTCATCGGTCCATCCGGGCAGGTCCAGCTCTTCTTCGATTTCATCCTCGATCGCGAATTTATCCAGAAACGCCACCATCACGCGGCGCTTTTGCATTTCGGTCATGCCGGGGTGTTCCTTTAGATAGGTTCGAAACCGGCGCATCCCTTCCTTGGACATGATTTCCTGCAACAAATCGAACGACCCGTTGATCTTGGTCCCGGGGAAAATGTTACCCATGTCGCGCATGATCTGCCCCCAGATCAGCGGCGTATCCTCGTTGCACCAGACGGTGACAGGCACATCGGGCAGCATGGATCGAATGCGCAGGACCATCTCGCTCCATCGCAGAGCGCGAGGATCTGTCCCATCCAGGAAATCATCGAAAGCAGAGGGCGAGGCATCGCCATAAAGCGCGGGCAAAAACGACGCAGGATTGCGCACCGACAGGTATAATTCCAACTGGTCTCCGGCAAACAACTGCTGCACCGCCTCTAACCGCTCGGCTGCGCGGGAATAATAAACGCCCCGTTGCAATACGGTTTTGGCATTGGCCATCAGGGTCGATGAAGACAGGATCATGCGGTCGGGGCGCTCTTCGCCCTCCAGCAGAGCGTCCAGCATCACCTCGCGGGCATTGGCGGCGGGCGCGGCAGATGCGGCCACCTTTTTCGTGGCATCGCGCAACAGGCGGCGATAGCGCCCCACGGGCGGCACCGCCACGCCCTGCTCCGCGAACTGCTTGGCGTTCTTAAGCAGGGATTTCACCAGCCTGCCTTCGTCGGTGCGATGCACCCCTGCGTGAAGAACGATCTGCATCAAGGCTCCGTTACTGGACTGGGCTGTTCATGGCCGAATATATGCTCTTTTCTGGACAGTTAAACAGGTTTCGGGCATGGGAGCAGACATGAGTGACATCACAGGCAACATATCCGCCGCAAAACCCAAAACCCGCCACCGGATCGAACCATGGTCGCTGGGCGCATTGATCATTGCTGCGCTGGTGCTGGCGCCGATCATTGCAGTGCTGGGTCTGGCCCTGTTTCCAACCAATAATATCTGGCCGCATCTGCTGTCGACAACCCTGCCGCGTTATCTGCAAAACAGCATGGTGTTGATGCTGTCTGTCGGCGCACTGGCTGGTGCAGTTGGCACGGGGTCGGCGTGGCTGGTGGCACGTTACCGCTTTTTCGGTGCGCGCTGGCTGGAATGGCTGTTGCTGTTGCCACTGGCAATCCCGGCCTATGTCGGCGCCTATGCTCTGGTGGACCTGTTTGAATATGCAGGGCCAGTGCAAACCGGCCTGCGCGACCTGATGGGTTGGCAAACATCACGCGATTACTGGTTCCCGCAAATCCGGTCTATGGGCGCGGCGATACTGGTGCTGTCCGCCGCCCTATACCCCTATGTCTATCTGCTGGCCCGTCAGGCATTTCGCGACCAGTCCGGCGCCGCAGACGAGGTCGCGCGCTCCCTTGGCGCAGGCCCGTTCAAACGGTTTTTCCGTGTTGGCCTGCCGCTGGCCCGCCCCGCTATCGCCGCAGGCATGGCCATCGTGATGATGGAAACCATCAATGATTTCGGCACGGTCGATTATTTCGCCGTGCAAACCCTGACCACAGGCATCTTTTCGGTGTGGCTACAAAGCAACAACGCAGGCGGCGCGGCCCAGATCGCATCGGTTGTGTTGATACTGGTAATCGCACTGGTGGGGCTGGAGAAGGCATCGCGCCGGCGCCTGCGGTTTTTCAACCTGTCATCGCGCCACCGTGCGGTGCAGCATGTGCATTTGCACGGCGCTGCGGCTGCGCTGGCGTTTCTTGCCTGCCTGATCCCCTTTGCCATGGGGTTTATCCTTCCCGCCAGCGTCATTGGCCATCACGCCCTGCAAAACGCCGGACAATGGGGTGATCCCGCTTTGCTGCGCGCGCTTTGGAACACCGTCAGCGTGGGGGGCACAGCGGCCGTTGTCACGGTGTTGGCGGGGGTGTTCATGGTTTACGGCGTGCGCCTGTCGGGCCGCGCCCTGCCGCGCATATTGCTGCCGCTGACCACCATCGGATACGCCGCACCGGGGGCCGTGTTGGGCGTGGGCATCCTGATCCCGCTGGCGCTGTTGGATCACTGGCTGGCAGACACCGTTCAGGCGGTTGCCGGCATTGACATCGGGCTGCTGATGACCGGATCGGCCTTCGCATTGGTGCTGGCCTATAGCGTGCGGTTTTTCGCCATCGCCCAAGGCGCCGCCGATGCCGCAATGGGGCGCATTTCACCCAGCCTGCCGATGGCCGCACGATCGTTGGGCCGCCGTCAGGGACAGGTGCTATCCGAGGTATACTACCCCCTCATTCGCGGCTCTGTCGCATCGGCCCTGCTGTTGGTTTTCGTCGATTGCGTCAAGGAACTGCCCGCCACCCTGCTGCTGCGCCCGTTTAACTTCAACACATTGGCCACCCGCGTTCACGAACAGGCCAGCCTCGAAAATCTGGGCGATGCCGCGCCCGCCGCCATGATGGTCATCGCCGTCGGGTTGGTCGCGGTAGGGATGCTGGCCCGCGCCAACCGATAAATGCCCCCTTGCACGATCGCAAATGTTTGAGTATCTGAGCGCCCAGTGCCCCTATAGCTCAGCTGGTAGAGCAACTGATTTGTAATCAGTAGGTCCGCGGTTCGAGTCCGTGTGGGGGCACCATTTAAATTACTGAAAATGAACGGAAAATTTCGAATTCACGCAGTGAGCGGCGAGCGATTTTCAAACGTTTTTCAAACACAGGCTGGTTTTGCCGCTCATAGATTCTGTTAACGTTTTGGTAACCTCAATTGGTTAACGATTGAAGAAGATGTTCGTTTAATCGTTTCTCGTCAGAGGCTTGCCAACCGCGACCATGTTGCAGACGTTCGAAAATACGCGCCCATATGCTCAACCGCTCTCGCCCATAGAGGCGAGGGGCAAACGCTATGCGCTGCCACCGGACTTTGTGAGCGGTCTCACCTTCTTGCGGCCACTGCTATCGGCCAAGGGGCAATGGCTCGACACGCAAGTTCACTTGCTCAACGGCAAGCTCTACGCCCTTACCAACAAACTGATCGTTGAGCACGATCTCGGAGACTTAGAACTCCCAAACTGGTGGTTCAACTCTAAGACGATACGAACGCTTGAGGCGTTTCAGGCTCCGCCAAGCGAGGTGTTCGTGGACGGTGTTGTGAGGTGCCCCTAGATTTGT
>JBOEGO010000030.1:0-8129 GCA_050633465.1 Paracoccaceae bacterium
ATCGACGGCATGGTTCACCTGTCCGACCTGTCATGGGACGAACGTGGCGAAGATGCGATCCAGAACTATCGCAAGGGCGACATGGTCAAGGCCGTTGTCTCCGAAGTCGACATTGAAAAAGAGCGTATCTCGCTCTCGATCAAGAATGTTGGCGGCGACAAGTTTGCTGACGCCGTTGGCGGCACCAAGCGTGGTTCGATCATCACCGTCGAAGTGACAGCCATCGAAGATGGCGGGATCGAAGTGGAATTCGAGGGCATGAAGTCCTTTATCCGCCGTTCGGACCTGTCGCGTGACCGCGCCGATCAACGCCCCGAGCGTTTCTCGGTTGGTGACAAACTGGATGTGCGCGTGACCAACGTAGACAGCAAAACCCGCCGTCTGGGTCTGTCGATCAAAGCACGCGAAATCGCCGAAGAAAAAGAAGCCGTTCAACAGTACGGTTCCTCCGATTCGGGCGCATCGCTGGGCGACATCCTTGGCGCAGCTCTGAAGGGCGACAACTAAGTCACCCTGCCGGATTTGAAATCTCCGGAACGGCCCTGTGGAAACACGGGGCCGTTTCTTTTTGCCGAATCAATGGCATGGCCGAAACCTTGGCCGCAGTGCAGCAAAACGCCTATGCATGGGGGTAGGGGGGTAAATCAGGCGCCTGTCACGATGGAATCGGCGGGAAAACGGCATCTTTTACTGTCTTTTCAACATCCTTCTTGTTTCAAGGCGCGATCTTTCTTTCTATAGTCCGAGAAAAGAAATGCTGCGCGCATAACAACGGCCGGGGGAATTGGCACATGATCCGATCTGAATTGATTCAGAAAATCGCTGACGATAATCCGCATCTTTACCAACGCGATGTCGAAAAGATCGTGAACACCATTTTCGAGGAAATCACCGATGCCATGGCGCGCGGTGATCGGGTCGAGCTGCGCGGCTTTGGCGCGTTTTCGGTCAAAAAACGCGATGCCCGTCTGGGCCGCAACCCGCGCACCGGTGAATCGGTCGAGGTTGATGAAAAATGCGTGCCTTTCTTCAAGACTGGCAAGTTGCTGCGTGACCGTCTGAACGGGAAATAACCCATGCGTTATATCCGCTATGCTATCTGGCTGGTCATCGCGGTTGCGTTGATCGCTGTCGCCCTTGCCAACCGCGAATTGCAACAGCTGAAACTGCTGCCCGAAGGGCTGGCCGATATCATCGGCATCAACCAGTCGATCAATGTGCCGGTGTTCGCGATCTTTTTCGGTGGGATCGTGATCGGGTTGCTGATCGGGTTTTTGTGGGAATGGATGCGCGAACACAAACACCGCGCCGAAGCATCACGCAAAAAAGGCGAAGTGCACAAGCTGGAACGCGAATTGCGCCGCGTCAAAGGCGAACGTGACAAAGACAAGGACGAGGTTCTGGCCCTGCTGGACAACGCATCCTGACCCATGCCTGCTGACGTTAAGGTCAAAATCTGCGGGTTGAAACAGCCCGAACATGTGGTGGCCGCTGCCGATGCGGGGGCCGCCTATGTCGGGTTGGTGTTTTTCCCGAAATCGCCGCGCCATGTGCCGGTGGAACTGGCCCGCGATCTGGCGCTGGCCGCGCCTGTGGGGCTGGCCAAGGTGGCGCTGGTGGTAAACGCCGATGACGCGCTGCTGGACCAGATCACCGATACCGTGCCGCTGGATATGTTGCAATTGCACGGGGCCGAATCCCCCGAGCGTGTCGCCGAAATCCGTGCCCGTTACGGCCTGCCCGTGATGAAGGCCGTGGGCATCGCTGATGCGGGCGATCTGGCTGCGATTGATCTCTATGCGCAGGTGGCCGACCAATTGCTGATTGATGCAAAACCTCCCAAGGGCGCGGACCTGCCCGGCGGCAACGGTTTATCGTTCGATTGGCGGCTGATGCAGCGCAAATACTGGACCCGCCCATGGATGCTGGCGGGGGGGCTGACGCCCGACAATGTGGCCGAGGCGATCCGCCTGACGGGCACGAAACAGGTTGATGTGTCGTCGGGCGTTGAATCCGCCCCCGGAATCAAGGATACAGACGCGATTGCGGCGTTTGTCCGCGCGGCGCTGGCATAGGGGGTTCCCCTTGCCGCCGAAGAACAGGCAGGGGTGGATATCCAGATGAACGACCTATTCAACAGCTTCATGACCGGACCCGATGAAAAGGGCCGTTTCGGCCAGTTTGGCGGGCGGTTCGTGTCGGAAACCCTGATGCCACTGATCCTCAGCCTTGAGGAAGAATATGAAAAGGCCAAAACCGACGAGGCCTTCTGGGATGAAATGAACGATCTGTGGACCCATTACGTGGGTCGCCCGTCGCCGCTGTATTATGCCAACCGTCTGACCGAACACCTGGGCGGGGCCAAGATTTACCTGAAACGTGACGAGCTGAACCACACGGGCGCGCATAAGATCAACAACGTGTTGGGCCAGATCATTCTGGCGCGGCGCATGGGCAAAACCCGCATCATTGCCGAAACCGGCGCGGGGCAGCATGGTGTGGCCACCGCCACGGTTTGCGCGAAATTCGGTTTGAAATGCGTGGTTTACATGGGTGCGCATGATGTCGAACGGCAGGCGCCCAATGTGTTCCGTATGCGTCTGCTGGGGGCCGAGGTGGTCGCCGTGACCTCTGGGCGTGGCACGCTCAAGGATGCGATGAACGACGCGCTGCGCGATTGGGTGACCAATGTGCAGGACACGTTCTATTGCATCGGCACCGTGGCTGGCCCGCACCCCTATCCGGCGATGGTGCGCGATTTCCAGTCGATCATCGGCAAGGAAGTGCGCGAACAGTTGCAAGAGCAGGAAGGCAAGGGGCGGTTGCCCGACACGCTGATCGCGGCCATTGGTGGCGGGTCCAACGCGATGGGGCTGTTTTACCCCTTCCTTGACGACAAATCGGTGAACATCATCGGCGTCGAGGCAGGCGGCAAAGGTGTGAACGCCAAGATGGAGCATTGCGCATCCCTGACAGGCGGCCGCCCCGGAGTGCTGCACGGCAACCGCACCTATCTGTTGCAAGACGACGATGGCCAGATTCTGGAAGGGCATTCGATTTCTGCCGGGCTGGATTACCCCGGCATCGGGCCGGAACATAGCTGGCTGAACGATATTGGCCGCGCCGAATATGTGTCGATCACCGACAAAGAGGCGCTGGAGGCGTTCCAGCTGTCCTGTTCAACCGAGGGCATCATCCCGGCGTTGGAGCCATCCCACGCGCTGGCCCATGTGATGAAAATCGCGCCAAAATTGCCCGCCGACCATATCATCGTGATGAATATGTGTGGACGCGGCGACAAGGATATTTTCACCGTCGCCAAACATCTGGGTGTGGAAATCAACGCGGGCGGCTAACCCCAGCGATTGCGCATGAAAAAGCCGCGCCCTATCGCTGGGGTGCGGCTTTTTCTTTTCAAACACTTGGGGTTAGCGGAATTTATCGGCCAGTTTTTGCAATGGGCTGCGGTTGTCTTCGGGGTCTGGTTTCGGGGCTGTCGCCACGGCGGGTTTGGGTTTTCCGGTGCCGGTCGATGATCGTGGCGGGGCCACCCGCAGCGCCACGGCGTTTAGAAATTTCGGCCCGTCACCGCCCGCCAATTCGCCCGCACCATCGGAAATGCCGCGCATCATATCATCCAGCCAATCCTGTTCCGCCTTGGCGAAATCCGACAGGACGTAACCCGCCACGCGGTCCTTGTGGCCGGGGTGGCCGATGCCCAAACGCACCCGCTGGTATTCCGGTGTGATATGTTGATGGATTGAACGCAACCCGTTGTGCCCCGCGTGCCCGCCGCCCTGTTTCAGGCGGCATTTGCCAGGGGCAAGGTCCAGTTCGTCGTGAAACACGGTGACATCCGCAGGGCTCAGCTTGTAAAATCGCATCGCCTCGCCCACGGACTGGCCTGACAGGTTCATGAATGTCATCGGTTTCAGCAGGATCACCTTTTCGCTGCCCAGTTTGCCCTCTGATACTTCGGCCTGAAATTTGCTGCGCCACGGGGCAAAGCCGTGATCGGATGCGATACGCTCCACCGCCATGAACCCGATATTATGGCGGTTGCCCGCATATTTGGCACCGGGATTGCCCAGTCCGACAAACAGTTTCATGCTTTTGCTCCGTCTTTGGGTCAGATGTAGCTTGCGATAGGTGCAAACTCAACGACTGCGGCCGAAATAGAAAAAGGCGCGACCCCGTTCAGGATCGCGCCTCTCACTGTCCCCGCTATGCGGGTTCCAAAGGGCTTACTCTTCGGCAGCCGCTTCGGTGGTTTCTTCGCCTTCTTCCGCTTCGTCTTCTGCGGAACGCAGACCCGACGGAGCAGAGATGTTGGCGATCACGAAATCGCGGTCAACGGTGGTTTTCGCACCTTCCGGCAGGGTCACGTCGCTGATGTGCAGAACGTCGCCGATGTCGGTGTTGGCCAGATCAATGGTGATGTGATCGGGGATGTCACCCGCCAGCACGTTCAGTTCCACCTCGGGGCGAACGATGGTCAAAACGCCACCCTTCTTGATGCCGGGGCATTCTTCCTGGTTGATGAAATCAACGTGGATGAACAGGCTGATGCGCGAAGTGCGGCGCAGACGCATGAAATCGACGTGTGTGGGCAGGTCTTTGACCACATCGCGCTGGACGTCGCGGCATATCACGCGCACGTCTTCTTGGCCTTCAACTTTCAGGTTGAACAGGGTCGATTTGAAACGACCTGCCTTCAGGCGCTTGAACAGCACGTTGAAGGGAATGTTGATTGCCAGCGGGTCTGCTTCGCCACCGAAAACGATACCCGGCACCATGCCGTCGCGACGTGCCTGACGAGCGGCGCCCTTGCCTGTCCCCGTCCGGACCTCAGCTTGAAGATCAGGAATTTCTCCAGCCATGTTAATTCTCCATAAGTTAGGGCGGGATCCTCCAAGGCTGTATCCCGCGTGAAGCCGCGTCCATAGACCGAATCCGGTGGTTTGAAAAGCCTTTATTGGTTGGGCTTTCGCGGGTTGCTCATGGCTGTGGTATTAGTCCTGCCAGCGCCCTTCGAATCCTTGCGGAATCAGCAGCACGGAACGGTCCAGTTCATCGACGCGCCGTTTGCCGCATAGGGCCATGGACACGTCCAGTTCCTTATGGATGACCTCCAGTGCTTTGGTCACGCCCTCTTGGCCCATCGCGCCCAGACCATAGATGTAGGAGCGCCCGATATAGGTGCCCTTGGCGCCCATGGCCACGGCTTTCAATACGTCCTGGCCCGACCGGATGCCGCTGTCCAGATGCACCTCAATCTGGTCGCCCACGGTATCCAGAATGGATGGCAGCGCCTTGATGGATGAAATTGCGCCGTCCAATTGCCGCCCGCCGTGGTTGGATACGATGATGGCATCGGCCCCCACTTGCAGCGCGGCGCGGGCGTCTTCGGCATCCAGAATCCCCTTGAGGATCACCTTGCCGCCCCACATTTCCTTGATCTTGGCGATTTTGGACCAGTCCAGCGTCGGGTCAAACTGTTCACCCGTCCATGCCATCAACGAAGACGGATCAGAAATACCGCTGACATGGCCAACAATATTGCCGAATTCGCGGCGTTTCGCACCCAGCATCCCAATGCCCCAGCGCCATTTGGTCGCCAGATTGGCCATGGTTTTGAGGGTCAGTTTGGGCGGGGCGGACAGCCCGTTTTTCAGATCCTTGTGTCGCTGGCCAAGGATTTGCAGATCCAGCGTGATCACCAGCGCCGAGCATTTCGCCGCCCGCGCGCGTTCGATCAGGCGGCGCAGGTAATCCTCGTCTTTCATGGTGTAAAGCTGGAACCAGAACGGCGCGGTTGTTGCCTCGGCCACGTCCTCGATCGAATTGATCGACATGGTGGACAGGGTGAATGGCACGCCGAACGCCTCTGCGGCGCGGGCTGCTTTTATTTCGCCGTCGGCGTGTTGCATTCCGGTCAGACCAACGGGGGCCAGCGCGACAGGCATCGCCACATCCTGCCCGATCATCTGTCCGGCGGTGGACCGACCCGACATATCCACCGCCACCCGTTGACGCAGGCGGATTTGATCGAAATCGGATGTGTTTTCGCGAAATGTCTGTTCGGTCCATGATCCGCTTTCGGCGTAATCATAAAACATGCGCGGCGTGCGGCGTTCGTGCAGGCGTTTCAAATCGTCGATATTGGTGATCACGGGCATGGCGATGGCCTTTTGGCGGGTATTGGTTAGGTTCTTTTACCAATGCCGTTGCGTAATCGCAATCTTGGATACAACCCTGCGCTCATTTGCCTGCTACCCTGCGCCAAACGGCAGGAGGCGCAGATGTTTTTCGATGATCTACCCGTGGGTTACACATTCACCACGGGCACCCGCCAGTTGGGGCTGGACGAGATACTGGAATACGCCCGAAAATATGACCCGCAGCCGTTTCATCTGGATGCGGATGCCGCCGCCAACAGTCATTTCGGCGGTATCGTCGCCAGCGGCATGCACACCCTGTCGGCCGCTTTTACCCTGACTTTACAGGCGGATATCTGGAACGAGGCGTCACAGGGATCACCCGGCATGAATGATGTGCGCTGGCTGTTGCCCGTGCGCCCTGCTGACATCCTGACCGTGCGCGCCGAGGTGGTGAAATCCACCCCGCTGCGCTCGCGTCCTGATACGGGCATGACGGAAATCACCTATGACGTGCTGAACCAGAATGGTGAAACGGTGATGCGCTATACCATCATCCACATGCTGTTTCGTCGCCCCGCAAAATAGGTAAGCCATATTGCCCTTGGTGATGCGCGCACTATAGTCATCCGGTCAGACAGTGCGGTGGAATACATGAGCGAAATGAACATCATAATGCTGGGGCTGGTCGCCAGCCTGGGCGCGGGGTTGATGACCGCGGTGGGCGCCATTCCGGTGCTGTTTGGCAGGCAGATCAGCCAGCGCAACAGCGACATGATGCTGGGGTTTGCGGCGGGGGTGATGATTTCGGCTTCGTTTTTTTCGCTGATCCTGCCGGGGATCGACGCAGCCGAGGAAATTTACGGCGGGGTCACCATTGCCGCGGTGATGGCCGGGGTCGGCATCGCGCTGGGGGCGGGGCTGGTGGCATGGCTGAACCATTCCCTGCCGCACGAACATTTTGTCAACGGGCCGGATGGCGCAGACCCCGGTGCATTGCCGAAAATCTGGTTGTTCGTCATCGCGATCACCATTCACAATTTTCCCGAGGGCATGGCCGTTGGCATCGGCTTTGGTGGGGGCAATGTGGCCAATGGCATGTCGCTGGCCACGGGCATCGGGTTGCAAAACGCACCCGAAGGGCTGGCCGTGGCGGTGGCGCTGCGCGGGCAGGGTTACAGCAAGAAACGTGCCTTCATCATCGCGATGATGACAGGGCTGGTGGAACCCGTTGGCGGGGTGTTGGGCGTGGCGTTGGTGCATAGCTCGATCTATGTGCTGCCGCTGGGGCTGACCTTTGCCGCCGGTGCGATGCTGTATATCATCAGCCATGAAATCATCCCCGAAACCCACCGCAACGGGCACCAGAACCGCGCCACAACAGGGTTGTTGTTCGGGCTGATCCTGATGATGATTCTGGATGTGACGCTGGGATAAGGCCGGGCGGGGTGCAACCCGCCCGCCCGCCCGCAAAACGCTGCCTTAGGCGCGGTGCGCGCCGTCCGACAGGGTTTTGACAAATGCCAGCACCTCGGACGCGGGTTTGCCCTGCGCGATCTGATCCACAATGGCCGATCCGACAACGCAACCGTCCGCGATGCCCGCAATCGCCTGCGCGGTTTCGGGGGTTTTCACGCCAAAGCCCACGATGATTGGCAGGTCGGTGGATGCTTTGATGCGGTTCACCTCGGGGGCGACTTGGTCGGCCTGCGCTTCGGCGGCGCCGGTGATGCCGGTGATCGACACATAGTAAACAAAGCCCGACGTATTGGTCAGCACCTTTGGCAGGCGTTTGGCATCGGTTGTCGGCGTGGCCAGCCGGATGAAATTCATCCCCGCCGCCTGCGCGGGGATGCACAGTTCTTCATCTTCCTCGGGGGGCAGGTCGACCACGATCAAACCGTCAATGCCCGCCGCCTTGGCATCCAGTAAAAACTGATCCACACCACGATTATAGATCGGGTTGTAATA
>JBOEGO010000031.1:0-78990 GCA_050633465.1 Paracoccaceae bacterium
CTTCCCACGGGTTGCGCATGGTCTGTTTCAGGCCCAGCGACACGCGGCGTTTTGCGGGGTCGATTTCCAGCACCATGACCTCAACCTCTTGCGAGGTGGACACGATTTTACCGGGGTGCACGTTCTTTTTGGTCCAGGACATTTCGGACACGTGAACCAGACCTTCAACACCCGGTTCCAGCTCAACAAATGCGCCGTAATCGGTGATGTTGGTCACGCGACCCTGATGCACGGATTCCAGCGGGAATTTCGCAGCAACCAGATCCCATGGATCGTCTTGCAGCTGCTTCATACCCAAGGAAATGCGGTGGGTTTCTTTGTTGATCTTGATCACCTGAACCTTGATCGTTTCACCGATCGTCAGGATTTCAGACGGGTGGCTGACGCGGCGCCATGCCATGTCGGTCACGTGCAGCAGGCCGTCAACGCCGCCCAGATCCACGAACGCACCGTATTCGGTGATGTTTTTCACAACGCCGTCAACCACGTCGCCTTCGGTCAGGTTGCCGATCACTTCGGCACGCTGTTCGGCACGGGATTCTTCAAGGATGGCACGACGCGACACAACGATGTTGCCACGACGACGGTCCATTTTCAGGATTTGGAACGGCTGCTTCAGACCCATCAGCGGGCCGGCGTCACGCACGGGGCGCACGTCAACCTGCGAACCGGGCAGGAACGCAACAGCGCCGCCCAGATCGACAGTAAAGCCACCTTTGACGCGGCCAAAGATGGCGCCTTCGACGCGCTCTTCGTCTGCGTATGCTTTTTCCAGGCGATCCCATGCTTCTTCGCGGCGGGCCATTTCGCGGGAAATAACCGCTTCGCCACGCGAATTTTCAGCCGAGCGCAAGAAGACTTCGACTTCGTCGCCAACGGCGATGGTCGGGGCTTCACCTGGGTTTGCGAATTCTTTCAGCTCGACGCGGCCTTCCATTTTGTAGCCGACGTCGATGATGGCTTGGCCCGCTTCGATCGCGATGACCTTACCTTTGACAACCGAACCCTCTTCGGGTGTGTCCATCTCAAAGCTCTCGTTCAAGAGTGCTTCGAATTCTTCCATTGATGTGTTCTGAGCCATGTGGTCTCTGATATCCTATTCTTTACGTCTGTTTCGGGCCGTGCGGTTGTCTCCGCCGGTCTTGAGGTTTCAATTGGTCGATCAGGCCAACGCAAAACTAAAGAGGGCCGGTATGCCCGACCCTGCTCGAATTCCTTGTATCGCGGTGTTTTCACCTTATCGACAGCGCAGCCATTACGCGCATCGCCCCTGAAATGCAAGGGCCAGGGGCCGCAATCCCCCTATAAAACAGGCATTCCGGCACGAAAAAGGGGGGCGACCAACGCGCCCCCCATGTAATTTCACAATCCGTCAACAGAATCAGTCGATCCGCGCAAACAGCGCATCACCGCCCTTGCGCACCTTTTTCAACGGCAACAGCCAGTCGCCCGATGCATCGCGATACCCCAGCGGCAGCAGAATGACAGATCGCAGCCCCTTGTCGGACAGGCCCAGAATTTCGTCCACCTTGGCCGGATCGAATCCTTCCATCGGGGTGCTGTCAACGCCCTCTTCGGCGGCGGCCAGCAACGCGAAACCCAACGCGATATAGGCCTGACGCGCGGCATGTTCGTAATTCACATCAGCGGGGCGTGGCAGATAGGTGTTTTTCAGGTTCTCGTAATACTGCGTCAGCAACGGGTTTTTGCCGCCGCGCTCTGCCTCCATCTGGCTCACAACCGCATCAATGCGCGGCGCGGTGTAATTGTCCCATGCGGCGAACACCAGCAGGTGCGACCCGTCGGTGAGCTGTGCCTGATCCCACGCCACCTTGCGGATTTCACCGCGAATTTCGGGGTTGGTGATGACGAAGACCTCGAACGGTTGCGTGCCCGACGATGTGGGCGCCAGTTTGATCGCCTCAAGTATCTTTTCAACCTTGGCCTCGTCCACCGCTTTGGCAGGGTCCATTTTCTTGGTGGCATAGCGCCAGTTCATCAGGTCGTTCAGGTTCGCGGTCATGGCATTGCCCTTTCAAGGCTGGTATAGATTTGTAACCGACGATATAGTTAGCACCAGCATCCCCCGCAAGAAGGCACATTTTCGCGCCTTGGTCACACAAAGGGAACCACCATGCCACAGCCCACCGCCAAAACCGCCAACCCCACCGGATGCCCCGATTGCAAACGTATAAACGAGGTCCTGTCGCGTGTCGGCGACCGGTGGAGCGTGCTGATCGTGATTTCACTGGCAGAATATGGCGTGCTGCGCTTCAACGAATTGAAACGCAATCTGGGCATTTCCCAACGGATGCTGAGCCTGACATTGCGTGAAATGGAACGTGACGGGCTGGTCAGCCGCACCTATTACCCGACCATCCCGCCCAAGGTCGAATATGCGCTGACCCCGCTGGGCGAATCATTCCGTGAACCCGTCAGGGCGCTGGGGCTATGGGCGATTGGCAACCTGCCCAATATCGACGCCGCCCGCGCCGATTATGACGCCAAAGCCGACGTTCCGGCAAACCAGCCCTAACGCCGCGCCTCGACTGCCGTGATCGCGGCGGCAATTGCATCCGCAATGCTCAGGTCACTGGTATCGACGATCACCGCATCATCCGCCGGTTTTAGCGGCGCATCGGCGCGGCCCATATCGCGTGCATCGCGCTCCTTCACATCGGCCAGCACCTCTTCGCGGGTCGATGTGCCACCCTTGGCGGACAGTTCCAGAAACCGGCGCTCGGCGCGGACCTCGGCACTGGCAGTGACGAACAGCTTGGCCTCGGCCTCGGGGCAGATCACGGTGCCGATGTCGCGCCCGTCCAGCACCGCCCCGCCCGCACGGCGCGCAAAGGCCCGCTGGAAATCCAGCAAGGCGGCGCGCACTTCGGGGATCACGGCCACCTTGGATGCAGCCTGCGCCACCGCTGCGCTGCGCAGGGGGGCGTCGTTTTCCATGTCCTCGGCGGTCAGGGTTTGGGCTGCCGCAACCGGTTCAACCCCATCCAGCATCTGCGCCCCCACCGCACGATACAACAACCCCGTGTCCAGATGCGCAAACCCGAAATGCGCCGCCACGGCCTTGGAAATCGTGCCCTTGCCCGCCGCCGCGGGCCCGTCAATCGCAATGGTAAAG
Organism: Paracoccaceae bacterium; assembly: GCA_050633465.1. Taxonomy (GTDB): domain Bacteria; phylum Pseudomonadota; class Alphaproteobacteria; order Rhodobacterales; family Rhodobacteraceae; genus UBA3069. Next base: position 3,137 of record JBOEGO010000031.1, read on the forward strand.
CTCATCAATCCCTCCGAATGTCCGCGCCCAGATCGCCCATCAGCCCCTCGAATATAGGAAAGGACGTGGCAATCGGGCCACCATCATCCACGCTCACAGGGTTCTGCGTGGCCATGCCCATCACCATGAATGACATGGCGATCCGGTGATCCAGATGGCTGACCGCCACCTGACCGCCCGCCACATTACCATGGCCCAACCCCTTAACGATCCACCAATCCGGCCCGTCCTCGACACTTACACCACCGGCGCGCAGGCCAGTCGCCATTGCGTCAATCCGGTCGCTCTCCTTGACCCGCAATTCCTTGACCCCGCGCATCACCGTATCGCCCTTGGCAAAGGCCGCAACCACCGACAGCACCGGATATTCATCAATCATGGATGCGGCACGGGCGGGCGGCACCTCGACCCCGTGCAGGTCAGGTGAAAACCGCGCCCGCAGGTCGGCCACAGGCTCGCCACCCTCTTCACGCGGGTTTTCATAAGTCAGGTCCGCACCCATCTCGCGCAGCGTGGTGAACAGCCCCGCACGGGTGTCATTCAACCCGATATTGGGCACCAAGACATCCGACCCGGGCACAATGATCGCCGCACAAACCGGAAACGCGGCTGAACTGGGATCACGCGGCACCACAATCGTCTGCGCCTGCAATTCGGGCTGTCCGGTCAGGGTGATCACGCGGCCCTCTTCGGTCACCTCGGTGGTAATTTCCGCACCAAACCCCGCCAGCATACGTTCGGTATGATCGCGGGTCGCCTCTTGTTCGATCACCACGGTCTGCCCCGGCGCGTTCAACCCCGCCAGCAAAACGGCCGATTTCACCTGGGCCGAGGGCACAGGCACCACATAGCGCACGGGCACCGGATCAACCGCACCCACAATCGTCATTGGCAACCGCCCGCCAGAGCGCCCCACCGACACCGTGCCAAACAACGCAAGCGGATCAGTCACCCGCGCCATCGGCCGTTTGTTCAAACTGGCATCACCGGTGAATGTCGCCACAATGGGGCAGGTCGCCATCGCCCCCATGATCAGCCGCACACCGGTGCCGGAATTGCCGCAATCAATCACATGGTCAGGTTCGGCAAAACCACCCACCCCCACGCCGCGCACCCGCCATGTGCCATCCGCGTCACGCGTCACATCCGCCCCGAATGAGCGCATCGCCTTGGCGGTGTCCAGAACGTCCTCACCTTCCAACAATCCCGTCACCACGGTTTCACCCACACACATCGCACCCAAAATCAGCGAACGGTGCGAAATGGATTTGTCGCCAGGCACATGCGCCTCGCCCTTTAACGGGCCGCAGGCGTGCGAAGACATAGGAATGGGCGTGCCGTGACCAGACATGGGAAAGCTCCTGTTAGCGCAATTTCCATCGCTGATACCGCAGGGCGCAGGCGCGGTCCATCACCCACTTTTTCTTGGCAAAAATACTCTCGCCGAAGGCTCCGACGCTTAAACCCGCCGAAAAGTCATGTAATGGGGCACACGCCCCTCGCGTAGGGCCTTTTGCTCATATCGGGTCGAAATCCAGTCGCCCCATGGGGCGCGCCAATCCTCTGGCCCCTCGGCCAACCACTCAAATCCCGCAGGCGGAACCTCTGCCATGGTCTGACGCACATAATCGGGAATATCCGTGGCAACGCGAAACTCCGCGCCCTCGGCCATGCAACCATGCAAGGGGGCCAAATGCTCGGCCGTCACGAAACGGCGGCGATGATGGCGCGCCTTGGGCCATGGATCAGGATAATTCAAAAACGCCTTGGCCACCGATCCGGCGGGCAATACATCAAACAAATGCCGCGCATCACCGGGATGAATGCGCACATTGTCCACCCCCGCCTTGCGCAACTTGCCCAGGGTCATGGCAACACCGTTCAGATATGGCTCGCAGCCGATGATGCCCACGTCGGGATATGTCGCGGCCATATGCGCCAGATGTTCACCACCACCAAACCCGATTTCCAACCATAGGGGCCGCCCTTGCAGGAAATCCGACAGGTCCAGTTCGATCCGGTCCGGGTTTTCTTCCCATCCCACAGCACCGGGGGACAGGCGTGGCAGGTCCTCGTCCAGCATCTGCTCTTGCAGGGGACGCATCGCCTTGCCCTTGAAACGGCCATAAAAATTGCGCCACGGGGCGCCGGTGGGGTGCTTGGTATCAGTCATGCGCCGCCTCCTAACCGCGATTGCGAAACCACGCAACAGCGGGTTTGGGCGTCGCCCATCCACGCAGCCCGGAATACAGCGGCGCGCCGCAAGGCGCGCCACCGTTTGAAAACAGCAATCACACCGCTTTTTTCAACGCCTCGACCAGATCGGTCTTTTCCCAGCTGAATCCGCCATCTGCCTCGGGGGCACGGCCAAAATGGCCATAGGCCGCCGTGCGCTCGTAGATCGGTTTGTTCAGTTCCAGATGTTCGCGAATGCCGCGCGGGGTCAGGTCCATACACTGCGCCACGGCGCGTTCGATCGCTTCGGGCGGCACTTCGCCCGTGCCATAGGTTTCGGCATAGATCGACAGGGGTTTGGACACCCCGATGGCATAGCTGACCTGGATCAAACAGCGTTTCGCCATCCCCGCCGCCACCACATTTTTCGCCAGATAGCGCGCGGCATAGGCGGCAGAGCGATCCACCTTGGTCGGGTCCTTGCCGGAAAACGCACCGCCGCCATGGGGCGCGGCACCGCCATAGGTATCGACGATGATCTTGCGACCTGTCAGGCCCGCATCTCCATCCGGGCCACCAATCACGAACTTGCCCGTGGGGTTCACCCACCATTCGGTTTCGGGGGTGATCCAACCCTCGGGCAGAACCTCCAGCACATAGGGTTCGATCAAGGCACGAATGTCGTCGCTGGTCTGGTTTTCATCCGAATGCTGGGTCGACAACACGATGGATGACACACCCACGGGCTTGCCGCCCTCGTATCGCACGGACAGTTGCGATTTCGCATCGGGGCGCAGGGTGGGTTCGGCACCCGATTTGCGGGCCTCGGCCAGACGGCGCAGGATGGCATGGGAATACTGGATCGGTGCAGGCATCAAGGCGACGGTTTCATCGGTGGCATAGCCGAACATGATGCCCTGATCGCCTGCGCCCTCTTCCTTGTCCACGGCCGCATCGACACCCTGCGCGATATGGGCGGATTGTTCGTGCAGCAGGTTGGTGATTTCCACCGTTTCATGGTGGAATTTGTCCTGCGCGTATCCGATATCCTTGATACAGGCGCGGGTGATCGCATCCACCTTTTCCATATATTCGGACAGTTTGGATTGATCCGACAGCCCGACCTCGCCGCCGATCACCACGCGGTTGGTGGTGGCAAAGGTTTCGCAGGCAACGCGGGCTTCGGGCTCTTCGCGCAGCAATGCATCCAGAATGGCATCCGAAATGCGGTCGCACACCTTATCGGGATGCCCCTCTGATACGGATTCAGAGGCGAAGGTATAGTTGGGTCGTGACATGAAATTGCTCCATTGGATTTGCCCGACACGCCAGGAAGCCGTTGTGCCAAGATTTCAGTGACAGTTAAGCCCCGCCCGTCATAGGGTCAACGCCCGATTGTCCAACGGCGTGCGACAACTGCGGCCATCAAGACGGTAAACAAGATAAGAAACGGTAAATCCCCCGCCCGCGCATAGGGCGTGGCGGGCAATGCGGGTGGCAATGGCGCATCCAGCCATCCGGTTTCGCCCAATGCCAGTTCGGCCTGCAGGTCGCCTTTGGGGCCGATCATCGCAGACACGCCGGTATTGGCGACCCGCACCATGGGCAGCCCCTGTTCCACCGCACGCAACCGTGCCTGCGCCAGATGTTGATAGGGACCAGCGGCCTGCCCGAACCACGCATCATTGGTGATTTGCAACAACAGGCGCGGCCGGGCCGGGGCGGCGGCGACATCGTTGGGGAAAATCGCCTCGTAACAGATCAGCGGCAGGGCCGGGCCGATGCCCGGCACGTCCATCAGCCGCGCACCCGGTCCGGCGGAATATCCCTGCCCCTCGGTCGCGGCCAGGCCGTGAATGCCCCAATCCGCTAGCAGATCACCCAGCGGCATATATTCGCCAAAGGGCACCAGATGGTGTTTGTCATATAGGGCGGCAACATCGCCCTGCTGGTCCAGTAAAACAGCCGAATTATACAGGCGCGGGCCGTCAAACCGCTGCACCCCCAGCACCACGGGCGCATCACCCGCCGCCGCGGCAATATCGCGCAAAATCTCGTCCGCGTTTTCCAACAGAACCGGCAGCGCGGTTTCGGGCCAGACGATCAGCGCAGGGGCCTGCCCCGTTGCGGGGGCGGCGGTTGCATCCATCATGCGGCGGAAAAACATCGGCACATATTCGGGCTGCCATTTCAGATGCTGCGGCGCGTTGGGCTGCACCATGCGAATGACAGGCGCATCCGGCGCGGGCAGCACGGGTTTGCCCATCTGCCCCCCGATGAAAAACAGCGCGACAAAGGCAGGCAGCAAAATACCCGACACCCAAGGTCGCGGCCCCGCAAGACGCCACAGCGTGACCGCCATCAAAAGCATCATCATGGTCAACCCATGCGGCCCGACCAGCGCAGCAAATTGCAAAAACGGCGAAGGGATCAGCCCATGCCCGATCAACCCCCAGGGGAAACCGGTAAAGATATAACTGCGCAACAGTTCGGCCAGCGCCAGCCCGATGATAAACGCCAAGGGCCGCCCGCCCGCATAGCGCGCCAGCGCCAGCCCGCCCCCCCAGAACAGCGCCAGTCCGGCGGACAGAAACACAATGGCAAAGGGGGCCATCCAGCCATCCTGCGCCAGATCGACAAAAAAGGGTTCGACGATCCAGTTCAGCGCCAGCGCAAAATGCCCCGTGCCAGCCCCCCAGCCTACAAAGGCCGCAGCGCGGGGGCTGCGGGCCAGCCGGAACAGGGTGAATATCAGCGCATACCCCAGCACCGCAATGGGCCACAGGTTAAACGGCGCATGACCCAGCGCCGTGAGCAGCCCCGCAATAAACGCCCAAAGGAACATGTCCCTGCGGCGCGAAACACGCGGGGTCAGCCATGCCTCGACCCGATGGGTCGAAACCGGCGCGCCAGCCTTAGCCATTGCTGCCCGCACCCATGCGCACGCGCAAACGCTTGATGCGGCGGGGGTCTGCCTCGACCACCTCGAATTCGGGGCCGTCGGGGTGTTTCACCACCTCTCCGCGCACCGGAACGCGGCCCGCCAGCATGAACACCAAACCACCCAGAGTGTCGATTTCCTGTTCGTCGATCTCGTCCGTGTCGGTCAGCGATGTGCCGATCACGGTTTCGAACTCCTCTAGCGGGGTTTTGGCCTGCACCAGCCAGACCCCCGGTTTCTGTTCGACCCACATTTCGGTTTCTTCGGTGTCGTGTTCATCCTCGATCTCGCCAATGACCTGTTCGATCAGATCCTCGATCGTGACCAAACCATCAACCCCGCCGTATTCGTCAATCACCAACGCCATGTGGCGACGTTCGTTCTGCATTTTCTGCAAAAGGACACCAATCGACATCGACGGTGGCACGAACAACAGCGGCCGCAGCATGGATTTGAGATCGAACTCGGGCGCGCCCGAACCGTTGAACCCGTGTTTCAGTGCGAAATCTTTTAGATGGATCAACCCGCGCGGGCTGTCCATCGTGCCCTCGTATACCGGCAGACGGGTCAGGCCGGTGTCGCGGAACAGTTCGACCAGCTCTTCTTTGCTGATGTCCATCGGAACGGCGGTGATATCGGCCTTTGGCACGGCCACGTCTTCGACCCGCATCCGGTGCAGGTTCAGCACGCTGTGGCTGACGGCGGGTGTGGCCAGATCCGGTTCCGGCTCTGCTTCCTCGCCGACATCCGTGGGGCTAAGCGCACCGATGATGCGCATAAAAAACCCCGTGCGGGGCTGGCTGTCACTCGTCTCGTCCTGTGATTGCGCGCTTTGCGCCGCAATAGAAGACCCGTCGCTTAAGTCGGACATGATACCTTTCCAAATACGGGTCTGTGACCCAGAGTTTACGAATATGGGTCCGATAGCCCCAGTTTGCCAAGTATGTCTACCTCAACCTGCTCCATCAAAGTGGCATCTTGGTCACGGATGTGGTCATAACCCAAAAGATGCAAACAAGCGTGAACAATCAGGTGCGTCACATGGTCGGCCAGGGGTTTTTGCGCTTCTGATGCCTCGCGCAGGCATGTTTCATAGGCAATTGCGATATCGCCCAGTTCAGGATCAGGACCATCGGGCAGGTCCGGCACCGCGCCGTCAGCATCCGCCGCGCGGTCCTCTGATGGCCAGCTTAGCACATTGGTGGCCACGGGTTTTTCGCGAAAATCACCGTTCAATTCGGCGATGCGGGCATCATCACAGCCCATGACGACGATTTCCCAATCATCCGCCACCAGACCCAGATGCGCCAGCGTGGCCTGCGCGCCGCGTTCGGCCAGCGCGGGTAGATCCGCAGTTTCCCAACGCGGATCTTCGATCATGGTGTCAGTCAGGGTCACGCGTTCAGGCCTGTTACAAAGGGGTCAGGGGCTGGTCAGCCCTTGGCATCCTCTGCCTCATAGGCCTCGATGATCGCCGCCACAAGCGGGTGTCGCACCACATCCTTGGAGGTGAAGTAGCTGAAACTGATCTTGTCGATATGTTTCAACAGACGTTCGGCATCATGCAGGCCCGATGACACGCCACGCGGCAGGTCAATCTGGGTGCGATCCCCCGTGATCACCATGCGCGATCCCTCGCCCAGACGGGTCAGGAACATTTTCATCTGCATGGTTGTGGCATTCTGCGCCTCGTCCAGCACCACATAGGCATTGGCCAGCGTGCGCCCGCGCATGAATGCCAAAGGCGCGATTTCGATGCGCTTTTCCTCGATCATCTTGGCGGCCTGTTTGCCAGGCAGAAAATCGTTCAGCGCATCGTATAGCGGCTGCATATAGGGGTCGACCTTGTCCTTCATGTCACCGGGCAAATAGCCCAGCTTTTCGCCCGCTTCGACCGCAGGGCGCGACAGGATGATGCGATCCACCTGCCCGTTGATGAACATATTCACGCCCACTGCCACCGCCAGATAGGTTTTGCCCGTGCCGGCAGGGCCGATGCCGAAATTCAGCTCGTTGGCAAACAATGACTGCACATAGGCCTTTTGCGCATCGGTGCGCGGCTCGACCAGCTTGCGCCGCGTTTTGATTTCAACCTTGCCGCCCTTGAACATTTCCAACTGGGCAGCGGGGGTTTTCGCCTCTTCGCCATGCATGCGCAATTCGCGGTCCACATCGCCCGATTCCACGTCTCGGCCTGCCTCCAAACGCTCATACAATGCGTTCAGAACGGTTTCGGCCTCGGCTGTGGCGACGGCATCGCCCATCACGGCCAACTGGTTGCCCCTCCGCAAAATCTGCACACTTAGCTTCTGTTCGATATCTGCAAGGTTCTTGTCATAAGGACCGCAAAGATCAATCAGCAGACGGTTATCCGGAAATTCGAGTCGAACCTCGGAGAGAGGATTCGGTTCGGACGGAGCGGGCAGAATACTTGTAGGCAATCAGCTCTCCTTTGCATGAGGTGCCACTATATGGTGCCTGTCTTGGCCCCTGTTGGCAATAGATATGGGTATGGTGACGCCAGCATGACAACAAAAAGGGCCGCAGGAAATATCCCACGGCCCATTTTTTCAACATTTTGTCGTGATTTACAGCGGATCGCTGATCGTTTCCGAACTTTTGTATGGGCCGGTCGCCGTGTTTGGCGGTGCCGCACCGGAACAGACCGGCTTGCCGTATTTGTCCAGACGCTGCGACAGGTATCCTTCGATCCCGTCATCAATGATCCAGTGATCGCAACCGTTCGGGTCAACCCAAACGCCCGCAACCATGGTCGACAGGTGATGTTTCTTGAAGCCATAGTCGATGGTCTTGTTCGTCTTGACCTGGCCCATGCCACCTTCGCCACATGCCGAAACAAGTCCGGCAATCGACAGGGCCGCGAATGCTTTTACCATTTTCATTGATACGTCCCCTTAGCGAATGCAGATGATTTCAACACGGCGGTTTTTTGCCATGCCGGATGCTGAATTGTTCGGGGCCGCAGGCATCCGTTCGCCATATCCACGCACGTCAACAATTTTCGCACCGATGCTTTGCGCCACACCTGCAACCGTGTTGGCACGGTTATAGCTAAGCTTCATGTTGTATTCATCGCTGGCGCGGCTGTCGGTATGACCCGCCACGATATAGGCGCGTGCGCCCGACTGACGGAAGAAGTTCTTCAACTGCTCAACACCGTTGCGCGACAGTTTGTAACTGTTTGTTGCAAAATACTGATCCGAATTCAGAACGCCACATACGTTGCCGCGGCGGCAAACCGGAATGCCCTGACGGGTGACGTGCGGCGTCATATAGCCTTCGAAACCATCGTCCATGACCCAGTGTTCACAGCCATCCGGATCAATCCAGACTGTCGGCGCATAACGCTCGTTGGTCACGTTTCTATCTGTCGGAGCCAGCAAAATCGATTGCGCCTGAGCGGTATTCGCACCAGCAAGCCCCATTATCAGAACCGCAGCAACCAAGGCCGCCATGTTCCGAACTGCGTTGGATATCTTTGTCACCACAGCTACTACCCTATTTCAATTATCCCCCAGAAAAGCCCCAAATTCTAAAATTGGCAGCGGCGCTTTTCATCTAACAGCCTTAAGGATGTAGGAAATTTCCCAAAGAGTGAAGCAAAAACTAACGGTTTATTGTGTCTAATATGGAAACGACGCCTGTTTTGGCCGTGTTTGGGGTGACCTCGGGGCGGCTTCACCCCTGGATTAGCTCTCCGGCCAGTGAATTGGTGCCGCTGTCCACGATCCGCACGCGGCGCACCTGCCCTTTGGCCTCCATCGGTGCGATGGCATGAACCGCGTGCAGGTAATCGGATTTGCCGATCATCTGACCTTCACGGCGGCCCGGTTTTTCAAACAGAACATTCACTTCGCGGCCCACCATTGAATCCTGCACCGCGCGCTGTTGCTGGGTGATCAACGCCTGAAGCCGTTGCAAACGTTCGGTTTTCACCTCTTCGGACAGTTGGGCGCGCTCGGCTGCCGGGGTGCCCGGACGGGTGGAATACTTGAACGAGTAGGCCTGCCCGTAATTCACTTCGCGGATCAGGTTCATCGTATCCTCGAAATCCCGGTCGGTTTCTTCGGGGAAGCCGACGATAAAATCGCCTGACAGCAAAATATCAGGGCGTGCGGCACGGATGCGCTCGACCAGACGCAGGTATTGTTCCGCCGTGTGGCTGCGATTCATCCGCTTCAAAATGCGGTCGCTGCCAGATTGCACAGGCAGATGCAGATAGGGCATCAATTTGCTGCATTCGCCATGCGCCGCGATCAGATCGTCATCCATATCGTTGGGGTGGCTGGTGGTGAAACGAATCCGTTCCAGCCCGTCAATGTCGTTCAGCGCCCAGATCAGACGGGCAAGCCCCCAAGTGCCGCCCTCGCCATCACCATGATAGGCGTTGACGTTCTGCCCCAGCAGGGTGATTTCGCGCACCCCGCGTTCGACCAGATCGCGGGCTTCGTCCAGAATGCGGCCCACCGGGCGGCTGACCTCGGCCCCGCGCGTATATGGCACCACACAAAAGGCGCAAAACTTGTCACAGCCCTCTTGCACGGTCAAAAATGCCGACGGGCCGCGCATCGCCTTGGGGCGGTTTTTCAGCTTTTCAAATTTGTCTTCCTCGGGGAAATCTGTGTCCAGCGCCTTTTCGCCTTGCTGGATTTTTGCCTCCATCTGGGGCAGGCGGTGGTAACTTTGCGGCCCGACCACCAGATCGACCAGCGGCTGACGGCGCATGATTTCCTCGCCCTCGGCCTGGGCCACACAGCCCGCCACACCGATTTTCAGATCGGGTTTGGCATTTTTGAATTCACGCATCCGGCCCAGTTCGGAATACACTTTTTCCGCCGCTTTTTCGCGGATGTGACAGGTGTTCAGCAGGATCATATCCGCATCCGCCGGGCTGTCGGTTTCGACATAGCCAACACCGCCCATGGCCTCGGCCATACGCTCGCTGTCATAGACGTTCATCTGACAGCCATAGGTTTTGATATACAGCTTCTTTGGCTCGGCCATGACACATTTCCCGTCGCGGTTTCAGGCCGCGCGTATACTGTGCAAGGGCGCGGCTTGCAATGCGCGCGGTTTTGGCGGATTCTGCGCGGCAAAGGCGAAAAGAGGCAACATGCAGTATTCAGGCATCAAGGATTTCCTGTCCAAGGGGCGCGACGCATTGGCCAAAGGGCCGGTCGCCATGATCTTTGTCGAGGATGAGGTGGAAATTGATTCCACCATCCGCCACCACATTGAAATCGGGTTCAAACCCGTGTTGGTGTTCATGCCCGCCGCGTTCAGTCTGGCCAAAGACACCACGGACAAGGTCCACCGGATTGATTACGAAATGACCCGCCCCGGCGCGCTGGAGGATGCGGTGAATGCCGTGATCGACGCCGCGCCCGGCCTGTGGATGTATTACTGCTATAACGCCGAATACCTGTTTTATCCGTTCTGCGAATCCCGCGATGTGGGTGAAATGCTGGCCTTTCACACCGAAGAGCGCCGCGACGCCATGCTGGCCTATGTTGTTGATCTATATGCGGGCGACCTGAACCAGCACGGAAATGCCGTATCACTAGAGGATTCGTTCATCGACAGGTCCGGCTATTACGCATTGGCCCGCCCCGATGCGGCCAACCACAACCACCCCAAGGAACGGCAGCTGGATTTCTTTGGCGGGCTGCGCTGGCGTTATGAGGAACACATTCCCGCGCGCCGCCGCAAAATTGATCGTATCGCGCTGTTCAAATCCGCTGCGGGGCTGAAACTGCGTGACGACAACACGTTCGAGGAAGAGGAATACAACACCTATGCCTGCCCGTGGCATCACAACCTGACGGCGGCAATATGTTCGTTCCGCACCGCCAAGGCGTTGAAAACCAACCCCGGTTCGACCTTTGATATCGAAACCTTTCGCTGGCACAACTCCACCCCGTTCGAATGGCATTCGCGCCAGTTGCTGGATCTGGGGCTGATGGAACCGGGCCAGTGGTTCTAGATCTGCGGTTTTAGATTGGTGGTTTCAGATTGGTGTTTTCCGATTTGCGGCTTCAGGGGTTTGGGGCTGGCGATCAAACCAGCCCTGAAACTTACAGGTTTTCCTGCTGTGGCATCCCCAGCACATGATACCCGCCATCAACGTGGATGATTTCACCCGTGGTGAACGCACCCGCATCCGATGCCAGATAAACAGCCGTGCCGCCCACGGCCTCTAGCGTGGCGTTGGACCGCAGCGGCGCGTTTTGCTCGGCGTGTTTATAGGTCTTGCGCGCCCCACCAATGGCCGCACCCGCCAGTGTTTTCATCGGCCCCGGCGAAATCGCGTTCACGCGGATGCCATCGGGACCAAGGTCATTGGCCAGATAGCGCGTGGTCGATTCCAGCGCCGCCTTGGCCACGCCCATCACGTTGTAATTCGGCACAACCGTATTGGACCCCTGAAAGGTCAGCGTCGTGATGCTGCCGCCTGCGTCTTTCATCAACGGATAGGCGCGCCGCGCCACCTCGACCAGAGAATAGGCCGAAATATCCATCGAGTTTTTGAAATTGGCGCGGCTGGTGTCCATGAACCGGCCCGTCAGTTCCGATTTGTCGGAAAATGCGATGGCATGGACCACGAAATCAATGCTGTCCCAGCGGGCCGACAGCGCCTCGAATGCCGTATCCAGTGACGCGTCGTCGGTCACGTCCACATCGACCATGAAATCGCTGCCCACGGTGGCGGCCAAAGGCTCCAGCCGCTTGCCGAATGCCTCGCCCTGATAGGTGAACGCCAGTTCCGCCCCGGCCTCGTGCATTGCCTTGGCAATCCCCCAGGCGATCGAGCGTTCATTGGCCACACCCATTACCAGCCCGCGTTTTCCGGTCATCGAAGTCATATCAAATCCTCATAAACTGCCCGTGATGTCGCCCATTTACCGCGGATCGTCAAGGTTGCGTGCCGCCGCAAAGAAGCCGCCTAAGGCGCGCAAACCGGCGGCAAAGCGCGCCCGCTGCTTGGGCGACCAGCCCGTCAGCTACGCCCCCCCCAGCGCCGGGACCATGCCCCCCGCGCAACAAACGCTGCGGCATTCGGACCGATCAGCTCAAAAAATTTCGTTGTTCAATAGCCGTCTTCAAAACGCTATATTTACCCTATGACCGATTATGCCGCGCTTATCGCTACGTGCGAAGCCGATACAAACGCGCTTCGCCATAACCTGAAAGAGGCTCACCGGCTGAAAGGCAAATCCGCACACCACCACGAGCTTTGGAAAAGGTCCGCCGCAGCTTTCCGCGAATACAACTCACCACTCTATGATCTGGTCGCACAATGCCTCAGGGACGGGCTTCTGCACGATGACGATTTGCGCAGGTTTGCCTTCGCATATATCGACCAGGACCCTTATTTCTTTAGATCAGGCTATATGCTGGAAAGCATATTGCAGCGAGTAAAGAAGCTGTCCCTCTCGCCCACTGAAAAGGCATCGCTTCAACGGCTGCTGCTCAATCGTATCGAGAACGCAGCCCTACGCAGCTTTCGCCGGATCTGCCAATTGATCCCCATGATCGACAGCGACCCCCTGCGCGAGGCGGTCCGCGACCGCGCGAGATCGACCGACCCCAGTGTGAAACGCCGCGCTGAATTTGCGCTGCGCTATTTTCCGACAGGACACCACGCCAGGGCATGAAAGCAAAAAGGGGGCAGCGCGCCCCCCTTTTTCATTCCGTTCATCGCAACAATCAGTCGCGGTAGCGCGACAGGATCATCGACCCGTTGGTGCCGCCGAACCCGAAAGAGTTGGTCATGACCGAATCCAGCCCTGCGCCCTCTTTCAACTCGGTCACGATTTCGGCCGGTTTCAACGCAGGGTCCAGCGTTTCGACGTTGATCGACGGGATCAGGAAGTCGTGCTTCAACGCCAGCAGGCAATAAACAGCCTCTTGAGCGCCGGTCGCGCCCTGGCTGTGGCCGGTCATGGATTTGGTGGACGAAATCGGCGGGGTATTCCCCTCGCCAAAGACACGCCGCACCGCTTCGACTTCGCCGACATCGCCCACAGGGGTCGAGGTGCCATGCGCGTTGATATAACCAACGGTGCGATCCTCGGCCAACGTGGACAGGGCCAGACGCATGGCGCGTTCGCCGCCCTCGCCCGACGGCGCCACCATGTCGTGCCCGTCGGATGTGGCGGCATATCCCGTCACCTCGGCATAGATTTTCGCGCCGCGCGCCTTGGCGTGATCCAGTTCCTCTAGCACCAGAATGGCACCGCCACCGCCAATCACGAACCCGTCGCGATTGGCATCGAACGCGCGGGATGCCTTTTCCGGCGTGTCGTTAAATTTGGACGACATCGCGCCCATGGCATCGAACAGGCAGGACAGGGTCCAGTCCAGTTCCTCGCCGCCGCCGGCGAACATCACATCCTGCTTGCCCATCATGATCTGTTCCGCCGCGTTGCCGATGCAATGCAGGCTGGTCGAACAGGCCGATGTGATGGAATAGTTGATGCCCTTGATCTTGAACGCGGTCGACAGGTTGGCCGAAATGGTCGACCCCATGCATTTGGGCACCGCGAACGGGCCGATGCGTTTGGTCGCGCCGGTGGACAGCGCGGTTTGATGCGCCGCGAACATGGCGCTGGTCGATGGCCCGCCGGACCCCGCCACCAACCCCGTGCGCGGGTTGACCACATCGCTTTCGTCCAGCCCTGCATCGGCAATGGCCTGCGTCATAGCGATATGGGCATAGGCCGCCCCCGGCCCCATGAACCGCAGCGTGCGCTTGTCCACATGTTCGGTCACGTCCAGCTTCACATCACCCGCGATCTGGCTGCGGAACCCGTGTTCGATCATCGCCTCGTTGGCGGTGATCCCCGATTTACCGGCCTTGAGCGAGGCCAGAACTTCATCTGCATTGTTCCCGATGGACGATACAACGCCCAATCCGGTGACGACAACTCGGCGCATATGCACCTCCTGTGCTTGGCTTGTCGGCGCTGATCAGCTCTCGCTCAGCGCGACTTTCATGTCTTTGACTTCATAGATAACTTCGCCGTCCGCTTCGACGATGCCATCCGCCACGCCCATGGTCAGGCGGCGGGTCTGGATCGCCTTGGTGAAATCAATCTTGTATGTCAGCATCTTACGATCAGGGCGCACCATGCCTTTCAGTTTGACCTCGCCGACGCCCAAGGCGTAACCGCGCCCCTGCCAGCCGCGCCAGCCAAGGTTGAAGCCGGTCAACTGCCACAACCCGTCAAGGCCAAGGCAGCCGGGCATGATCGGGTTGCCGGGGAAATGGCAATCGAAAAACCACAGGTCGGGCGTGATGTCGAATTCTGCCAGAATATGCCCCTTGCCATGGGCGCCACCATCACCGGACACTTCGGTGATGCGGTCCATCATCAGCATGGGCGGCGCGGGCAGTTGGGCATTTCCGGGTCCGAAAAGCTCGCCACGCGCGCATTTCAAAAGTTCGTCTTTGTCAAAACTGCTCGGATATTGGGCCATTCAGGCGCGCCCCCTTTGGGTCTGTCTATGCTGCTGTATCCCCTCTAGCATCGCGCCCCAAGCCGTTGCAAGCCTGCGCTGCTGCGGCTTTCGGCCCGCCCACAGGCAGAAATTCATTTGAAATTCACCCCTTGCCTGCCTTATATTCATTCTAATTCGAAAGGCGTGCAATGACATTGACCAATGATACAACCACCTGCGGGGCCGAATGGCTGGGCAAGGCAGGGCTGCGCCCGACACGCCAGCGCGTGACGCTGGCCGCATTGCTGGTGGGCGACGGACAGCACCGCCATGTCACCGCCGAAAGCCTGTTTGAAAAGGCGCGCGACCACGGCGAATCCGTATCACTGGCCACGGTTTACAACACGCTGCGCGCCTTTTGCGATGTGGGTTTGTTGCATGAAATCACCGTTGACGGCTCCAAAAGCTATTTCGACACCAACACCACGGACCACCCGCATTTTTTCTGGGAGGATGACGGAAAACTGACCGATGCCCCGTCAGACCAGTTGGAAATTGCCCGCGTGCCCGATGCGCCCGAAGGGTCGGAAATTGCATCTGTCGATGTGGTGATCCGGCTGCGGCGGAAATAAACCAGACGCCTGTTTCGGGCGCTGGAAACATCCGAATAAAATCCGAATAAAAAACGGGCGCCTGGATCATCCCATGCGCCCGTTTTTATCTTAACTTCGGCAATTTGCCGCGAAATCAGGCGATTTCGACCAGTTCAATCGCGAATGTCAGGTCCTTGCCCGCCAGCGGATGGTTGGCATCCAGCGTAACCTCGGCTTCGGTCACTTCGACCACGGTCACCGGCATTACCTGACCATCAGGGGTTTGCACCTGCAACTGGCTGCCCAGTTCCAGCGGGATTTCCGCAGGGATTTCGGTGCGCGGCACGGATTGGCGTGCGGCGGGGTCGGGTTGGCCATAGGCCGCATCGGCGGGCACTTCGACGACTTTCTTATCGCCCACGGCCATGCCGGGCATCGCGCTGTCCAGACCGGGGATGATCTGGCCGGAACCAACCTGAAATTCCAGCGGGTCGCGCCCGTCGGAACTGTCAAATGTGGACCCGTCGGTCAGGGTGCCGGTGTAATGAATGCGAACAGTATCGCCCGATTTAACTTGCGTCATGGAATATCCAGTCATGTTGGGGGTGTGGGTTTCAAGGCCGCGCAGCGCGCAGGTTCTCGTTCGATCGGGGGGCAGAATAACGCGCCATGGCACAACATGCAAACAAGCAGGGTTTTCCCCCGCGCCAAACCCTGACACTCTGCCGGTGAACCACATGAAAGGCCGCGCCATGACCATCACCACCTGCGTTTTCGATGCCTATGGCACGCTGTTTGATGTGGCCGCCGCCGCAAGGGTGGCGGCGGGCGAACCGGGCAATGATGCACTGGCCGCGAATTGGGAAACACTGGCCCGCGACTGGCGGTTGAAACAGTTGGAATACAGCTGGTTACGCGCCATCACTGGTGATCACACCGATTTCTGGCAGGTCACGCAGGACGGGCTGGATTGGGCGCTGGAATCCGCAGGGCTGGATGGTGACGCGCCCCTGCGCGCCCGCCTGCTGGCGCTGTATTGGGAACTTGGCGCCTATGAAGAGGTCCCCGCAATGCTGACCGCGCTGAAATCAGCGGGGTTGAACACCGCGATCCTGTCGAACGGGTCGCCTGATATGTTATCCGGCGCGGTCAACAGCGCGGGCTTGGGCGATTTGCTGGATGATGTGTTGTCGGTGCAAAGTGTCGGCATATTCAAACCCGCCCCCGCGGTTTATGATCTGGTCGGTCAGCGGTTCGGCACGGACCGCACCGAGGTGTTGTTCGTTTCCTCGAACGGGTGGGATGCCGGATCAGCCGCCACCTACGGGTTTCAAACCGCATGGGTGAACCGCGCGGGCGCGCCCGTTGATCGCCTGCCCGCCCGTCCGCAGCATATTTTATCAGACCTGACCGCCATTCCCGCGCTTATTGCCCAAACCACAGGACCCACCGCATGAATCTGCACATGATCGAATCCGCCGCCGAACGCTTGCGCGGCCATGCCCGCATGACGCCACTGTTGTCATCACCTTTCCTTGATGAAATCGCGGGGCGGCGGGTGTTTGTGAAACCCGAATGCCTGCAACACACGGGCAGTTTCAAATTTCGCGGCGCGTGGTCGGCCCTGTCCGCCATGCCCGAGGAACAGCGCAAGAATGGCGTGATTGCCTTTTCCAGCGGCAACCATGCGCAGGGCGTGGCGCTGGCCGCGTCGCGCCACGGTGTCCCCGCCGTGATCATCATGCCCGAGGACGCCCCCGCCCTGAAAATCGCCAACACCCGCGCTTTGGGGGCCGAGGTGGTGCTGTATGACCGCGCCACCGGCAACCGCGAGGAAATCGGCGCGGCGCTGGCGGCGGATCGCGGGCTGACACTGGTCAAGCCCTATGACGAACCGCAGGTCATCGCAGGCCAGGGCACCACCGGGTTGGAAATCGCCGTGCAGGCCCGCGCCGAGGGCATTGAAGCCGCCGATGTGCTTGTTTGTTGCGGCGGTGGCGGTCTGACCTCGGGCATCGCGCTGGCGCTGGAGGGGCACGCGCCCGGCATGCGCGCCCGCCCCGTTGAACCCGCCGGGTTTGACGATGTGGCCCGTTCACTGGCGGCGGGCGAAATCCTGCGCAATCCCGCCCTGTCGGGGTCAATCTGCGACGCCATTGTCACGCCGCAACCGGGCGCGATTACCTTTCCCATCATGCAGCGCCTGTGCGGCGCGGGGATTGCTGTCACCGATTACGAATGCCTGCGCGCCGTGGCGCTGGCATTTCTGCGGTTGAAAATCGTGCTGGAACCGGGCGGCGCGGCGGCATTGGCGGCGGCGCTGTTCCACCCCGATACCATTCAGGGCGATGCGGTGATTGCGGTTGGGTCGGGCGGCAATATCGACCCCGCCATGTTTGCCCGCGCATTGGAAACGCTGGACACCTAAACAGCGACGCCCTTAACACGTCAACAAATTTAGTTGACATCGCAAACTATATTTGAGACCCTTTCTTAGCGAAACAGGGAGGGAATCATGCGCACTCAGGTCTGCATTATCGGTGGCGGCCCGTCGGGGTTATTGCTGTCGCAACTGCTATATACCCAAGGTATCGACAGCATCGTGCTGGAACGGCAAACCCGCGACTATGTGCTGGGCCGCATCCGTGCGGGCGTGCTGGAAACCGGAATGGTCGACCTGATGCGCAAGGCTGGCGTATCCGACCGGATGGACCGCGAAGGCTTCGTTCACGATGGCACCCTGATTGCCACGGGCGATGAACAGTTCCGCATTGATTTCGCCGACCTGACCGGCAGCCATGTGATGATCTATGGCCAGACCGAGGTCACCCGTGACCTGTATGACGCCCGCGAGGCATCAGGCGGCGCGGTGCTGCATGAATGTTCCGCCGTGACCCCGCATGATCTGGACAGCGATGCGCCCTATGTCACCTATATCAAGGCTGGCAAAGTAGAACGGATTGATTGCGATTTCGTGGCGGGTTGTGACGGGTTTCACGGCCCCAGCCGTCAGGCCATTCCCCTGACCGTGCGGCGCGAATACGAAAAGGTATACCCCTTTGGCTGGCTGGGCATCCTGTCGGAAACACCGCCCGTTGATCACGAATTGATCTATTCCAATTCCGATCGCGGCTTCGCGCTGTGCTCCATGCGCAACGCCAATCTGTCGCGCTATTACATCCAGTGTTCACTGTCAGACAGCCCCGATGACTGGACCGATGATGCCTTCTGGGCCGAGCTGAAAACCCGCATCCCCCCCGAGGCCGCCGCCAAACTGGTCACCGGACCCAGCATCGAAAAATCCATCGCACCACTGCGCAGTTTCGTGACCGAACCGATGCGCTGGGGCCGCTTGTTCCTGTGCGGGGACGCGGCGCATATCGTGCCGCCCACGGGGGCCAAGGGGCTGAACACCGCCGCATCCGACATTCATTACCTGTTTGAAGGGCTGACCAGCCATTACAAAGACAATAACGACGACGGCATTGACACCTATTCGCAAAAGGCACTGGCCCGCATCTGGAAAGCCGAGCGTTTCAGCTGGTGGATGACCAACCTGTTGCACCGCTTTCCCGATCAGTCGGAATTTGACATCAAGATGCAGAAGGCCGACCTTGCCTTCCTTCGTGACAACAAGGCCGCGCAACAGGTGCTGGCCGAAAACTATGTAGGGCTGCCATACTGATGAAAATCGCTGCATTCGACGATATCAACATCCATTATTCCGATGATGGTGACCCAAATGGCGCGCCCGTGGTGTTCGCCAATTCGCTGGGGACCGACCTGCGCCTGTGGGATCAGGTGCTGCCGCTGCTGCCGCAAAACCTGCGCTATATCCGTTATGACAAACGCGGCCACGGATTGTCCGATGTGACGCCCGCGCCCTATTCCATGGGCACGCTGGTGCGCGATGTGGAACGCCTGCTGGACCTGCTAGAGGTCAGGAACTGCATCTTTGTCGGCCTGTCCATTGGCGGCATGATTGCACAGGGGCTGGCGGTAAAACGGCTGGATCTGGTGCGCGCCATGGTGCTGTCCAACACCGCCGCCAAAATCGGCCAGCCCGAGATGTGGCAGGAGCGGATCGACGCGATCAACGCAAACGGCATCGACAGTCTGGCCGATGGTGTGATGGCGCGGTGGTTCGGCAAGGATTTCCAGGCCCAGCCTGAAATGCGCGCATGGCGCAACATGCTGTCCCAGCAATCGGTTGCGGGTTACACGGGCTGTTCCTCTGCCATTTCCGGCACCGATTTTTATACGCCCACCTCGGGCCTGCGCCTGCCCACGCTTGGCATCGCCGGAACCGAGGATGGCTCTACCCCGCCCGACCTGGTGCGCGAAACCGTTGATCTGATTCCGGGGTCGCAGTTCCACCTGATCCGCCGTGCGGGCCACCTGCCCTGCGTGGAAAAGCCCGCAGAATACGCAGAAATCCTGACAAAATTTTTCAAAGAGGTCGGGCATGTCTGATAAATTCGACGCCGGAATGAAAGTGCGCCGCCGCGTGTTGGGCGATGCCCATGTGGACCGCGCAGAAGGGTTGAAAACCCCCTTTGACGAACCATTCCAGACCCTGATCACCGAAGGGGCATGGGGCACCGTCTGGGCATCCGACGGGATCAGTTTGCGCGAACGCTCCATGCTGACGCTGGCCCTGCTGGCCGCAACCGGAAATTTCGAAGAAATCGCCATGCATATCCGTGCCACCGCCCGCACGGGGGCCAGCAAACAGGACGTGCTAGAGGCGTTCCAGCATGTCGCCATCTACGCTGGCGTCCCCCGCGCCAATCACGCGCTGAAAATAGCCAAGGCAACCTATGCCGAAATGGAGGAGAAAGACCACGATGTCTGAGCCACACGCCACAGACCTTGGCCCGCTGGTGCCGCGCAACCGCGCCGTTCATCCGCCCGCCTATGATATCGACTATAAAACCTCGGTGCCGCGTTCGCCGCGCTGGTCGCTTTTGTCGATGGAATCCACCCCGTCCGAGGAAACAGGCCCGCGTTTTGGTCACTCATTGCTGGGTGATCTGGACAACAACCTGATCCTGAATTTCACCAATGGCAAAGCCCCCGCCGTGGGCGAACGCATCCTGATGCATGGTCGCGTGCTGGACGAAAACAACCGCCCCGTGCCCCATACACTGGTCGAAATCTGGCAGGCCAATGCAGGCGGGCGTTACCGTCATAAGAAAGACACCTATCTTGCGCCGCTGGACCCCAATTTTGGCGGCTGCGGGCGCACGATTACCGATGAAAACGGCTATTACGAATTCCTGACCATCCGCCCCGGTGCATACCCGTGGCCGAACCGCGCCAATGACTGGCGCCCCATGCATATCCATATTTCGGTTTATGGCCACAGCTTTGGCCAGCGCCTGATCACCCAGATGTATTTCGAAGGCGACCCCCTGATTGACCGCTGCCCGATCGCGGCCACGGTCAAGGATCGCAGCCAGTTGGAAAATCTGGTCGCGCCGCTGGATATGGGCAAATCGCGCCCGCTGGATTTTCTGGCCTATAAGTTCGACATCGTGCTGCGCGGTCGCCGCCAGACCATGTTCGAAAACAAGCTGGAGGGCATGTAATATGGTGCAAAAACTGGATTATCTGGTTGAATCCGCCTCGCAAACCGCTGGGCCATATGTCCACATCGGATTGATGCCCACCTATGCGGGCAACCCCGGTTGCTACGCGACCGAGGTCGCCACCTCACCCATAACAGACGGAGCCAAGGGCGAGCTGATCGAAATCACCGGCGAGGTGTTCGACGGCACCGGCTGGGCGCTGCGCGACGCGCTGATCGAAAGCTGGCAACCGGACGCGGCAGGCAAATTTGCCGGTCAGGACGGGGCCGACCCTGCCGTATCGGGCCACTGCCGCTTTGCCGCAGATGCCGACACAGGCCTGTTCACCCTGCGCAGCGTGAAACCGGGCGCGGTGGCGATGCGTGGCGGCGCGATGCAAGCGCCGCATATTTCGCTGTGGATCGTGGCGCGGGGCATCAACATCGGCCTTCAAACCCGCATCTATTTCGAAGACGAGGACAACAGCAATGACCCCCTGCTAAACCGGATCGAACAGCGCAACCGCGTTGATACGCTGATCGCGAAAAAGACGGGCGCGGGGCAGTATCGTTTTGACATCCGGCTACAGGGTGACGGTGAAACCGTGTTCCTTGATATCTGACGCGACATTTTGCGAAAACGCTTTAGGGTGCGGGCAACCGCGCCCTTTTCTTATGAAAGACACGCCATGACCGATTTCCTGCTGATCCACGGTGCCGCCCATGGCGCATGGTGCTGGCGCGATGTGATCCCCGCGTTGCAGACGCTGGGCCACAGTGCCCGCGCCATTGATCTGCCCGGGCATGGCGATGATAAAACCCCCTATACCAACGTGACGCTGGATGCCTATCGCGATGCCATTCTGGCCGCAATTGACACGCCCGTCACGCTGGTCGGGCATTCCATGGGCGGCTATCCCATCACCGCAGCGGCAGAATCCGCACCGGATAAAATCGAACGGCTGGTTTACCTATGCGCCTATGTCCCCGCCCCCGGCCTGTCGCTGGCCCAGCGCCGGATGCAGGCCGCACAACAGCCGCTGTTGCCCGCGATCCGCATGGCTGATGACCGCAAGGGCTGGACCGTCGCCCCCGATATGATCGAACCGCTGTTCTATCACGACTGCCCGCCCGAAACGCTGGCCTATGCCGCGCCGCGCCTCTGCGTTCAGGCAACACAGCCCACCGCCGTTCCCGTGCCAACCACAGCCCGTTATGACAGCGTGCCGCGCCATTACATCCGCTGCACCGATGACCGCACCATACCGCCGGACTTTCAGGCCGAAATGGTGCAGGACTGGCCCAATGGCACCGTCCATTCTATGGATACCGCGCATTCGCCCTTTTTCGCCGACCCCGACGGGCTGGCGGGGCTATTGAACACAATATCAAAGGGGTAGACCCATGGCCGCATCGGTTTTCGACAGTCAGCAATTCACCCGCCTTTTCCCCACCGCCGAGGTGGGCAAACTGTTCACCGACACAGCCGAGATCCGCGCCATGATGCTGGTCGAGGGGGCGCTGGCCCGTGTGCAGGGCAACCTTGGAGTGATCCCCGAAACGGCGGCGGCGTTCCTGCATCGTGCATCGATGGAAATACAGGTTGATCCGGCGGGCCTGGCTGATCCGACGGGCGTAAACGGTGTCAGCGTTCCGGGCCTGATCGCCGCCATGCGCAAGGCACTAGAGGCACCGGAGCATGCGCAATTCCTGCACTGGGGCGCGACATCGCAGGATATCATGGATACGGGCCAGATGCTGCGTATCCGCCAGATGCTGAACCACCATGAAACCGCGCTGCGCGAAACCATCCGTGCGCTAGGCACCATGGCGGCGCAACATGCCGACACGCCGATGGCGGCACGCACCTATGGCCAGTTCGCCACGGGCACCAGTTTTGGCGCGGTCATCGCGGGCTGGGGCGCGCCGCTGTTGGGGCTTCTGGGCGAAATGAAAGGCTTACGCGAACGGGTGTTATGGGTGTCGCTGTCGGGCGCATCGGGCACTGGTGCGGCGCTGGGCGCACAGGCCGCGCAAACCCGCGCCGAACTGGCGCTGGCCCTGGGCCTGCATGACCCGCAACGCAGCTGGCATTCGGATCGCAGCCCCATCATGGCGCTGGCCGACTGGCTGACCCGTCTGTCCGTGGCGCTGGCCAAGATGGGCGAGGACCTGACCATCATGGTGCAATCCGGCGTGGGCGAGGTGACGCTGGGCGGCGCGGGCGGATCATCGACCATGCCGCAAAAACAAAACCCTGTGGCCCCGTCGGCCATGGTGGCGCTGGCGCGGCAATCCGTGGGGTTGAACGCGATATTGCAAGGCGCGGGCATCCACCGCCAACAACGCGACGGCGCGGCGTGGTTCACCGAATGGCTGACCCTGCCGCAACTGTGCCTGTCGGCCACATCGGCCCTGATCCGCGCACAGGAACTGGCGGGCAATATCGCCCCCGATCGCGCGGCCATGGTGGCCCCGCTCGACACGGGGCTGGGCCTGATCCACGCCGAGGCCCTGTCGTTCCGGCTGGCCGGGTCCCTGCCCCGCCCCGATGCGCAGGCCGCCATCAAAACCCTGTGCAAACAGGCGATGGCAACCGATACGCCGCTAAAAACCCTGGCGGCGCAGGCATACCCAGATATCGACACATCCGATATTTTCGACCCGGCGCAGCAGATGGGCCATGCCCCCGATGACGCCCGCGCCTTTGCCGTTTTGGCGCAAGCTGTGTCAGCAATGCGCAGCTAGGGGACGATTACGCCTTCACGGCGGCGGGCGCGGCCCATAGGTTGCGCCCGAAACCACCCCGTGAAAGCGCATAAAATGACCCGCCTGCCCGTATTCGTGATCGTGATGACCGTGGTGATCGACGCCATGGGGATCGGGCTGATCATTCCCGTTCTGCCCGATTTAATACGCGAGGTCACAGGTCAGGACCTGGCCCATGCCGCGATCTGGGGCGGGGTGCTGGAAACCGTGTTCGCGGTGATGCAGTTCCTGTTCGCGCCCATGCTGGGGTCACTGTCGGATGCCAAGGGGCGCAGGCCCGTATTGTTGGTTTCGCTGGTCGTTGTGGCCCTTGTTTACGGGATGATGGCCGTGGCCGGAACCATGTGGTTGCTGTTGGCGGCACGCATTTTCGGCGGCATCGCATCGGCCACCCATGCCACCGCTGCCGCCTATATGGCCGATATTTCCGCCCCCCATGAAAAGGCCGCGCGGTTCGGGTTGATCGGGGCGGGGTTTGGCATCGGCTTTGTGCTGGGTCCGGCCTTTGGCGGGTTGCTGGCCGAATTCGGCACCCGCGCACCGTTCTGGGCGGCAGGCGGGCTGGCGTTGGCCAATGCCGCCCTGGGCTATTTCGTGCTGTCGGAAACCGTGACCGACCGCATCCGCCGTTCGTTTTCATGGCGGCGCGCCAATCCGTTGTCGGCCTTTTTCGACATCAGCCGCATCAAAGGGGCCGCACCGCTGCTGGGGGTGATTTTCCTGTATCACGTGTCCACCGCCGTTTACCCCGCCATCTGGCCGTTTTTCACCGGCGAAATGTTTGGCTGGTCGCCCGCCATGATCGGCGCGTCGCTGGCGGTTTACGGCGTGTCGCTGGCGGTGACGCAGGGGGCATTGGTCGCGCCCACCATCCGCATTCTGGGCGATCGGGGTGCGGTGATGCTGGGCCTGCTGCTGGAACTGATGGCGCTGGTGATCCTTGGGTTTATCACCAGCGGCACCCTGTTGATGTGGCTGATTCCGCTGTTGGGGCTGGCGGGGATCGGGTTGCCCGCCTTGCAGGGCATCACCTCGCGGATGATCGCCGATGACATGCAGGGGACGTTGCAGGGGGTCCAGACCTCGCTTGCGTCACTGGCGATGATCATCACACCATTGGTGGCGACGCAGGTGTTTGCCGCCTTTAGCCACGCGGGGGCCACGCCCTATCTGCCCGGCGCCCCGTTTCTGGTGTCGGCCGCGTTGATGGTTCTGGCGATCATCGCCTATTTACGTGCGCTGAAACGCAATACCGTTGCGTAATTTCGCCAAACGGAATTCATTTTCGCACTTGAGGAAAACCTGCCCCAAGGGCATCTTTGCGCCCGACCAATAGGCCCATTGCCCACCGGAGGAACACCCATGACCACGATCAAAGCAGCCGTTTGCCGCGAACACGGCGCCCCCCTGACCATCGAAGAGGTCGAATTGCGCGGCCCCGAACTGGGCGAGATCGAGGTAGACATGCACGCCGTCGCGATCTGCCATTCCGATATTTCCTATTGGCAGGGCGGGTTCGGCGGGCAACTGCCAGCCGTCTTTGGCCACGAGGCCGCAGGCAAGGTCACCGCCATCGGCGCGGGCGTGCGCGGGTTCGAGGTGGGCGATACCGTCTGCGTGACCCTGATTCGCGCCTGCGGCACCTGCGACAGCTGCGGCACCGGCCACCCTGCCACCTGCGAAACCCCCTATAACGAGGCCAAAGGCCCGCTGTCCCTGCCTGATGGCGGCGCCCTGTCGCAGGGGCTGGCCTGTGGCGCATTCGCCGAACGGGTCGTGGTGGACCAATCCCAAGTGGTGAAAATCCCCTCGGATGTGAAGATGGAGGTGGCTTCCCTGCTGTCCTGCGGCGTCATCACCGGCGTTGGTGCCGCAGTCAAAGCCGCCAATATCCGCGCCGGTCAGGATGTTGTGGTGATCGGCGCAGGCGGTGTTGGCCTGAACGCCATTCAGGGCGCACGCATCGCGGGCGCACGTCGCATCATCGCCGTCGATATGAACGCCGAGAAACTGGAGGTCGCCAAGGAATTCGGCGCAACCGACGGTGTTCTGGCCGAGGGCAAACCCTTTGCCGAGGTCAAGAAAATCCTGGGTCGCGGGGCCGATGCGGTGCTGGTCACCGTGGGCGTTGCCGCCGTTTATGACAGCGCCCCGCGTTATCTGGCCACGGGTGGCCGCGTGATCATGGTGGGGATGCCGCATTTCGGGCAAAACGCCACCTATTCGCCGCTCATCATGGCCAATGCGGGCCAAGGGATCGAAGGCACAATGATGGGTGACACCGTGATCAAGAAGGACATCCCCTGGATGGTCGATCTGTATCAGCAGGGCCGCCTGAAACTGGACGAACTGATTTCGGGCCGCTGGACGCTGGACCAGATCAACGAAGCGATCGAGGACACCAAATCCGGCGCGGCACGCCGCAATGTGATCATCCTGAAAGACGCCTGATCCTTAGGCTCCTCAGGCGCGGCGGCAACACCGCTGCCGCGCCTGCCCTGCCGGCCCTTGAAACCTGCGCCAAAAGCCATCATTCTAATACATGTTATATCCGCCTCGCCGTTTGGCAAAGGCAGTGCTAAAAACCCGAAAAGCGATCAGGTATTCCAAACGTGAACATACAATCCCCACCGGCCCCCCCATCAGAAATGGCCCGCAACGCGCAAAGCGCCGCCGCCTATCTGAAAACGCTGGCCCACGAGGGGCGTTTGATGATCCTGTGCCACCTTGGTTCGGGTGAAAAATCTGTGGGCGAACTGGAATCCCTGCTGGAAATCCGTCAGGCCGCGGTCAGCCAGATGCTGGCCCGCCTGCGCGAAGAGGGGCTGGTGACCACGCGCCGCGATGGCAAAACCATTTTCTATAGCCTGGCGGATGACAAAACCAATCAGGTGATCCAGCTGCTGTATAATCTGTTCTGCGCGCCCGCCGATGCTGGCCCGTCCGCCACGGGCTGCTGATCGACCTGCGTCAACCGCCCTGATCCGCCCGATCCAACCCCGCCGCGATCTGCCCGATCTGGCCGCGCAACCATTTGTGCATGGCCGAAGCATGGGTGCGCCCCGTCCAATACAGATCAATCCCGAATGGCGCGGGAAACGGGCACCCCACCACCGCCACGCCTGCGCCGAACACCCGCGCCGTGCGGGTTGGCACCGTGCCCACCAGATCGGTCCCGATCAGGATGTCGGGCAGGTTGGCGGGGCTTGGCACCTCTATCACTGTATTCGGGTGCAGGCCTGCCTCCTCCATCTGTTCCAGATAGGCGGATCGCCAGTTGCCACCATAGGTCACCATGGCATGGGGCGCGGCGGTGAACTCTGCCATGCTCATCGCGCCCTTTGGCGCACGGGCCGCATCCATGACGCAGACGTAATGATCCGCCAGCAACCGCCGCCCGTAAAACCCCGCATCGTCAATGCGCACCGGCCCGATCAACAGATCGCTTTCGCCTCGGTTCAACTGTTCCTTGCCCCGTGATGTCGATGACAAGACATGCAGCCGCAGCCCCGGTGCCTGTGCGCGCAGCAACCGCACCAGTGGCGGCAGGATCGTCACCCGCTCGTAATAATTGCAACTGATCCGCACCTCGGCCTGTGCCTGCGCCGGATCGAACCCGCGCGGTTCCGACAGGGCGACGAAATCATCCAGCATCCGTGCCGTGGCGACCACGATTTCCTCGCAGCGGTCCGTCGCGACCACACCGCCGCCCTGACGCACGAACAATGGATCGCCAAAGGCGCGGCGCAGCCTGTCAATCGTATAGCTGACAGTGGATTGCGTCACGCCCAACCCTTCGGCAGCGCGGGAAAACGACCCATGCGCATGGACCAGACGCAACACGCGCAGCGCGGCAAAATCGGTGGCTAAGGGATCGGTCATGGCATCCTCTGGCTAATACTATCGAAATATCCGATTGGGCGGATCAAATCCATCAGATTGTCAGATAGTGAAACCCCGCCTACCCTACCCTTCCACTATCAGGAGGGGAGGCCTGACCGTGACCAACACAGCCGCCATAGATGCGCCACTTGCGCCGTTGAATGACCGGATCACCATCCAGCAACTGACCCATGACCCCTATCCGGTCTATGCACAGATGCGGGCGAACACACCCGTTCTAAGGGTCAAATCGCTGGGCCGCACCCTGTTGACCCGCGCTGCAGATACGAAATTCGTCAAGGACAACCCCGGCCTGTTTTCCGCGAATGACCCGAACACCCCGATGGAGCGCGCCTTTCGTGCCCATACATTGATGCGCAAGGACGGGGCCGCCCATCAGGCCGAACGCGGCGCGATGGCCCCTTCATTCACCGCCCGCAATATCAAAAATTGCTGGGAACCGATCTATACCAAGATCGCCGAACAATACGTGGCCGCCCTGCCGCGTGACGGGGTGGTGGACCTGTTCCCCACACTTGCTGGCCCCTTTGCTGCGCGTTGCCTGACACATCTGCTGGGCTTTCCCGAAGCAAGCGATGACGACATGCAACGCTGGTCACAGATCCTGATTGATGGCGCGGGCAATTTCGGCTGGTCCGACGCGCTGTTTGCCGAATGCGACAAGGCCAATGATGAAATGGATGCGCTGTTTGCCAGTGCCGCCAAACGCCTGCGCGCCGATCCTGATCAATCCGCCCTGTCGGTCATGGTCAACGCCGACGATCCCATCGCGCAATCGCAAATCTGGTCCAATATCAAAATCGCCATCGGCGGCGGCATCAACGAACCCCGCGATGCCCTGTTGACCATCGTCTATGGCCTGCTGTCCAACCCAGACCAATTCGCCGCCTGCAAGGAAAACGCCATGTGGATGCAAGCCTTCGACGAAGGCGTGCGCTGGGTCGCCCCCATTCAGGTGTCATCGCGGCTGGTCACCGCAGACACCGAATTGCGCGGTTTCCTGATTCCAAAAGGCGACACCGTGATGACCATTCAGGCCTCGGCCAATTGGGACGAGGACATATACGGCAGCACCGGCCACCTGTTCAACATCCACCGGGACAAGGCGCAGCATCAGGCGTTCGGCAACGGGCCGCATTTTTGCCAAGGCACCCATGTGGCGCGCCGGATGCTGGCCGATATCATGCTGCCAATGCTGTTTGACCGCTTTCCGAATATGTCTCTGGCGGACCCTGCGGCGGTGGATTTCTACGGTTTCGGCTTTCGCGGGCCGCGCCATTTGCCCGTGCGGCTGAACTGACTGCTATCACCAATAACCTATTGTCCTTGCAGGGCCATTCCTTGCAAGATTGCAAAACAAAGCCGGAAAAACCGGCACATAAGGGAGGAACCACCACCAATGAAACGTAGAACACTGATCCAATCGGTGGCAGGGGCGGCGCTTGCGCTGGGCCTGACTGGCACCGCATCGTTTGCGCAGGATGTAACCCTGCGGCTGCACCAATTCCTGCCGCCGCCCGCGACAGTGCCCAAACATATCCTGAAACCATGGGCCACAAGGGTCGAAGAGGCCGCAGGCGGCAAGCTGAAAATCGAGCACTACGATGCGATGTCGCTGGGCGGTCGCCCGCCAGATCTGATGGACCAGGCTGTGGATGGCGTGGCCGATATCATTATGACCGTGGTGGGCTATACCCCCGGGCGCTTCCCGAAAACCGAAGTGTTCGAACTTCCTTTTATGATGACCGACCCCGTTGCCACCTCGATGGCGTTTCAGGATCTGGTGGAAACCGACCTGCAAGACGGTGAATACAGCAACGTCAAGGTTCTGGGCGCATGGGTGCATGGCCCCGGCGTAATCCACACAAAGGATGGCGTGACCAAGCTGGAAGATCTGGAAGGCAAGAAATTGCGCGGCCCGACCCGCGTGATCTCCGATATGCTGGGCGAATTGGGCGCAACCCCGGTTGGCATGCCCCTGCCCGCCATCCCCGAAGCCCTGTCCAAAGGCGTGATCGACGGCACCGTGATCCCGTGGGAGGTCACACCAGCCATCAAACTATCGGAACTGGTGGGCAACCACACCGAATTCGGCGGCAAAGAGGCGCTGTATACCGCGACCATCATCATGGTGATGAACAAAGCGAAATACGACAGCCTACCCGACGATATCCGCGCCGCGATTGACACAGAATCGGGACAGAAACTGGCGCAATTCGCAGCCCGGGTCATGTATGACTATGACAAACCGGGGCGCAACATCGCCGAAAAGGCCGGCAACACCATCGTCACGCTGGACGAAGCCGAAGTCGCCCGCTGGAAAGCCAAAGCGACCCCCGTCATCGACCGCTGGGTCAAAGACATGGATGCCAAGGGCATCGACGGAATGGCCCTGATCGAACAAGCCAAAGGGTTGATCAAAAAGCACGGGGGCTAAGCGCAACCCGATAAAACAAAAGGGCCGCCGGTTCATCCACGCGGCCCTTTTTTGTGGCTTGCCGCATGCGGCAAGCGGGGCAGAGGGGCCAGCCCCTCCGGACGAAACAAGTTTCGCCCTCCTCCCCGAAGTATTTTGCCAAGAAAAAGCCAAGGGGAGGGCTTCGCTTTTTCTTGGTTCAAATACTCCGGGGGGAGCCGCGTTGCACCGCAACGTGGTGGGGGGCTGGCCCCCCGTTTTTACTCTGCGGCGTCTACCCGGCCCGGGTTGTTCGGGTGGGTTGTCCAATTGGCATAGTCTGCTTCGACCACCTTGCCTGTGCGCAGATCAACAGCGCCAGCGGCGACAGGTTCCATCGTGATGCAGCCGTCAATCGGGCAGACGTTGACGCATAGGTTACAGGCCACGCATTCGTCGTCTTTCACGGTGAAAACGCGCCCTTCCTCCATTGCGATGGCTTGGTGGCTGGTGTCCTCGCATGCCGCATAGCAGCGGCCGCATTTGATGCAATCGTCCTGATTGATCTTGGCCTTGGCGATGTAGTTCAGGTTCAGGTGCTGCCAGTCCGAACAGTTCGGCACTGCACGGCCGGTGATCTGCGCCGTGTTGCCGAACCCTTTTTCATCCATCCATTGTGACAGGCCGGAAATCATTTCCTGCACCACTTTGAAACCATAGGTCATCGCCGCCGTGCAGACCTGCACATTGCCCGCACCCAGTGTCATGAATTCGGCCGCATCGCGCCATGTGGTCACGCCGCCGATGCCCGAGATCGGCAGATTGGCGGTTTCCGGATTGCGGGCGATTTCCGCCACCATGTTCAGCGCGATGGGTTTGACCGCAGGGCCGCAATATCCGCCATGCGCGCCCTTGCCATCAATCGTGGGTTCCGGTGCAAACAGGTCCAGATCGACCGAGGTAATGGAATTGATCGTATTGATCAGGCTGACCGCATCGGCCCCGCCACGCTGCGCCGCCAGTGCGGGTTGCCGGATGTCGGTGATATTGGGGGTCAATTTGACGATCACGGGCATACGGGTGTTTTGTTTGCACCAGCGGGTGACCATTTCGATGTATTCGGGCACCTGCCCCACGGCTGCGCCCATGCCGCGTTCGCTCATCCCGTGAGGGCAGCCGAAGTTCAGCTCGATCCCGTCAGCGCCGGTTTCTTCGACCACGGGCAGGATCGCCTTCCACGCGTGTTCTTCGCAGGGCACCATCAGGGATACCACCACAGCACGATCGGGGTAATCCTGTTTCACCGCTTTGATTTCGCGCAGGTTTTGTTGCAAGGGGCGGTCAGTGATCAATTCGATGTTGTTCAGCCCCAGCAACCGGCGATCCGCGCCAAAAATCGCGCCGTATCGCGGGCCGTTGACGTTGACCACGGGGGGGCCTTCCTCGCCCAGTGTTTTCCAGACCACACCGCCCCAGCCTGCCTCGAACGCGCGGCGGACGTTATATTCCTTGTCGGTGGGCGGGGCCGAGGCCAGCCAGAACGGATTGGGGGATTTGATCCCGACGAATTCGGATGCGAGGTTTGCCATTGGTGTCTCTCCCTGCGGCGGGGGCTGGCCCCCTGTCGTTGGTCAGCTGGCTGTCAGAACAGCGTGAATATCTTCGGCGGCATCGCGCCCTTCGGCGACGGCGGTGACGGTCAGGTCATCCCCACCGGCGGCGCAATCGCCACCGGCCCAGACGCCAGCAACCGATGTGCGCCCTGCGCCCTTGATTGCGATCTTGCGCCCGTCCAGATCGGGCAATCCATCGCCCTGCAAGGTCTGGCCAATGGCGCGAAACAGCTGATCGGCGGGCAGGCGCAATTCGGCGCCTGTGGGGGTCATGTTGTCATCGACATAGTCGAACACCACCTCGCGCACAGTGCCATTGGCGGTGATTGATTTGGGCGCGGCGTTGGTGACGATCCGCACGCCTTTGGATGCGGCCAATTCCTGTTCGAACTGACTGGCGTTCATGCGATCACGCCCACGGCGATAGACCAGCGTCACGTTCAGCGCGCCCAGCAATTTGGCCTGCACAGCGGCATCCACAGCGGTCATGCCGCCGCCAATCACCACCACATCGCGGCCCACGGGCAGGCCGGACAGATCGCCTGCCTGTCGCAAATCAGAAATGAAATCAACGGCATCGCTGATACCATCGACATCTTCGCCAGACAGGCCCAGCGCGTTCACCCCGCCCAGACCGATGGCCAGAAACACCGCATCATGGCTGTCGCGCAAACCATCCAGCGACAGGTCCGCGCCCAGCGCCTTACCATTTTCAATGCTGATACCACCGATTTGCAACAGCCAGTCGACCTCTGCCGCCGCGAAGCCATCGGGGGATTTATAGGCGGCGATACCATATTCGTTCAGGCCGCC
Source organism: Paracoccaceae bacterium (assembly GCA_050633465.1). Lineage (GTDB taxonomy): Bacteria > Pseudomonadota > Alphaproteobacteria > Rhodobacterales > Rhodobacteraceae > UBA3069. Next base: position 35,370 of record JBOEGO010000031.1, read on the forward strand.
CGCCTTGGCGCGGGCATCATAAATCACCACATCGTGGCCCTTCATCGCCAGGCGGTGCGCGCAGGACAGGCCCGCCGGACCCGCGCCCACCACGGCCACCTTTTTGCCTGTCGCATCAGCGCGATCAAAGGGATGTATGCCCGATGCCATCACCGTATCAGTGGCGAAGCGTTGCAAACGGCCAATCTCGACCGGCTTGCCCTCGGCGGCTTCGCGCACGCAGGCCTCCTCGCACAGGGTTTCCGTGGGGCAGACGCGGGCGCACATGCCGCCCAGAATGTTCTGTTCCAGAATGGTGCGCGCCGCCGCGTCGGCTGTGCCGGTCTGGATCTGCCGGATGAACAGCGGCACATCAATGTCACTGGGACAGGCCACCGTGCAGGGCGCGTCATGGCAGAAATAGCACCTGTCGGCAGCCACTGCCGCCTCGTGCGTATCAAATGCCGGATGCAAATCTGTGAAATTCGCCGCATAGTCCGTGTGTGGCAGGCGCCCCGAAAGGATACCGGCTGCATAGGCCTTATCGGTCATTTTGACCCTCCGCTGTTGTCTTGCCGATAACTCTGCCACGATTTCATTTTTTATCAACTGGTAAAAAATTAAATTCCGCGGTGCGGGTGGCAAATTGTTGTTTTTGCCTAATCCGCAGGCAAAACCCGCGCAGGCGGCAAAGGCGCTTGCCTATCCTTCACCAGTGAAACACAATTCCGCACAACGGAGAGGGAGAAATATCATGTCACAAAGCCACGGCTTTGATTCCGCGCGGCTGGACCGTATCGCGGACTGGATGCAAACCTATGTGGACGCGCGCAAATATCCGGGCTGTTCGGTCCTGATCCGGCGCGGCGGGGACGAGGTGTATTACCATGACACCGGCCTGCGCGATCTGGAAACGGGTGCGAAATTCACCCGCGATACCGTGGCGCGGATTTATTCCATGACCAAACCCGTGACATCGGTGGCCATTATGATGCTGGCCGAACGGGGTCTGTTCCATCTGGATGCGCCGGTTTCCGATTTCATTCCGTCCTTTGCCAAAATGCAGGCGCTGGTGCCGGGGGCCACGTCGATTGATCAGGTTGAACCCTGCGCCACGCCGACATTGCGCCAGTTGCTGACCCATTCGTCGGGCCTTAGCTATCCGTTCAATCCCGGCGTTCTGGCGCGGCACATGGAGGCCGAGAAGATCACGTTTCGCGTTGATGAACCCGCGTTGGCGCAACGGGTTGATGATCTGGCGGCGCTGCCGCTGGCATTCAAACCGGGGACCAAATGGGAATATTCGGTATCCATCGACGTGCTGGGCCGCGTGGTCGAGGTGGTGTCGGGCAAAACGCTGGACCAGTTTTTCACCGAGGAGATTTTCGCGCCACTGAACATGAACGAAACCGCGTTCGATGTGCCACAGTCGCGGCGCGACAGGTTTGCCGCGCTATATACCCCACTGGCGGGCGACCCGATGAAACTGAACGACAAGGGCGCTGGCGACACCCTGCGCTGTGTGGACCGGCCGGAAAAGTCGCTGTTTCACGCGCCTTCGCTGTTGTCTGGCGGTGGCGGACTGTGCGGCACGATTGATGACTATATGCAGTTTTGCGAAATGCTGCGCCGTGGCGGCGAATTGGGCGGCAACCGCCTGTTGTCACCGCTGACGGTGGATTTCATGCGCCGCAATCACCTGCCCGGTGATATCGCGTCGATGGGCGCAAGCAGTTTCGCCGAACAGCCGATGCGCGGCATGGGGTTCGGGCTGGGCGGGTCGGTCGTGATCAACCCCGGACAGGTCGGCGTGCCCGGTTCGGTGGGTGATTTCGCATGGGGCGGCATGGCATCGACAGGGTTCTGGGTGGATTATGTGCTGGACCTTTGCGTGGTGTTTTTCACGCAACTGACGCCCTCGTCGTCCTATCCGTCGCGCGCGCAACTCAAGGCACTGGTGCATGGGGCGATCACACAATGACCGAACAACGCCCGATCCTGTGGACCCCGACCCCCGAACGCATTGCCGCAGCCCGCATCACCCGTTTCACCGACTGGCTGGCCGAAAACCGTGATCTGGAATTCTATGATTACAATGGTTTGTGGGAGTGGAGCATTTCCGACCTGCCCGCATTCTGGACCGCGATTGCCGAATTTTTCGACATCCGGTTTGGCCGCAAATGGGATGATGTCCTGCCCGAGCGCAAAATGCCTGGTGCCGATTGGTTTCCCGGTGCGACCCTGAATTTCGCCGATCAGATCCTGCGCCACGCCGAGGTAAAACCAGACGCGACCGCCGTGGTGCTGCAATCGGAAACATTCGGGCGCAGCGACATGTCATGGGCCGAATTGCGCGATCAGGTTGCATCAGTCGCCAGCCATCTGCGCGACATGGGTGTGACCAAGGGCGACCGCGTGGTCGCGGTGCTGCCCAACACCCCGCAGGCGTTGATTGCCTTTTTGGCAACCGCATCCATCGGCGCAATCTGGTCGCTATGCGCACCTGATATGGGCCATGTCGCGATTCTGGACAGGTTCCGCCAGATCGAACCAAAGGTGATGATCTGGCAGGACGGATACACCCACGGCGGCAAACAGATCGACCGGCGCGAATTGATTCAGGGCATCGCCGCAGAACTGCCCAGCCTTGAACAACGCATCGTGCTGCCCGTGGTGGGCGATCTGCCCGGCGGGGCGCTGAACTGGAACGATCTGATCATGCGCAAGGCTGACCTGCGCGTTGAAATGGTTGAATTTTCCCACCCGATCTGGATCGTCTATTCGTCCGGCACCACTGGCAACCCGAAACCCATCGTGCATGGCCATGGCGGTGTCCTGTTAGAGGGCGCGAAACAATCGCTGCATCAGGATCTTGGCCCCGATGACCGCTATTGCTGGATGACCTCGTCGGGCTGGATCATGTGGAATTCACAATGGACAGCACTGGCGCAGGGCGGGGTTGTCGCCCTGTTCGACGGTGCGCCCAACCACCCCGATATGTTAGAGGTATGGCGTTTTGTCGCCCGCGAAAAACTAACCTATTTCGGGGCCGGAGCCGCGTTTTTCAGCGGCTGCCAAAAGGCAGGTATCACCCCCCGCGACGGGCTTGATTTTTCTGCACTGGTATCGGTCGGGTCCACCGGATCACCACTGGCGCAAGAGGGATACGACTGGATTTACAACGCCGTGCGCGGTGACGTCTGGCTGGCGCCTATATCGGGCGGCACCGATCTGGCGGGGGCGTTCGTATTGGGCAATCCCTGCCTGCCCGTGCGCGCGGGCGAAATGCAGTGCCGCGCCTTGGGCAATGCGGTGCGCGCTTTTGACGAATCCGGGAACGAACTGTTCGGCGAGGTGGGCGAACTGGTCTGCACAGAACCGCTGCCATCCATGCCGCTATATTTCTGGGGCGATGACGACGGATCGCGCCTGCACGACAGCTATTTCGACACCTACCCCGGCGTCTGGCGCCACGGTGACTGGATCGAAATTACCGAAACCGGCGGTTCGGTGATCTTTGGCCGGTCCGATGCCACCATCAACCGGCGCGGGCTGCGGCTGGGCAGTTCGGAAATATACCGCGCCGTCGAGGGTTTAGCCGAAATTCAGGACAGTCTGGTCATTGATCTGGAATTCCTTGGCCGCGACAGCTTTATGCCGCTGTTCGTGACCCTGTCACCCGATGTGGCGCTGGACGATGCGCTAAAGGCCAAAATCAATGGTGCAATCCGTGCAGGTGTTTCAGCCAGATTTCTACCGGACGAAATAATCGAGGTCGCTGAAATCCCCCGCACCCTGTCAGGCAAGAAACTGGAGGTCCCGGTCAAAAAACTGCTGTTGGGCGGTGATCCGGCCAAGGTGGTCAACCGCGATTCAATGGCCAACCCCGACAGTTTCGATGCCTTTATCGCCTATGCCAGAACCAGGGAATAACGCCCCGACCCCACCCGCGATGCAGGAACCGCCCGGATTTGCGCGATTCCTGCATCGCCATCACACCACCCGATGGCGAAAACCGACATGGATACTCGCGCCTTCCAACCGCCACACCGGCAGGTTTTCATGGTTTTTTCATCGAAATGACCAAGATTTTATGCTTCAAAATCAAAAACATCGCTACTCCCGCCCCGCGGCATAGGTATCGGTTTACACAGCGCCCTTGATATGTTCTGTTTGCGACACAGTTTCTGACAGGGCCGACATCCGGCATGAATAGAACAGCAACAATCACCCGAACGGGGTGGTGACCGAACGTGAAACCGAAGATCCGCGTGCGGTAATTTTATAAGATCTGGGAGCAATCACATATGAACACGACCAAACTCGCGCTTGCGGCGCTTGGCACGACCCTGACCCTTGCTGGCGCGGCCAAGGCCGAAAGCCACGGCGCATGTGGGCCGGTGTCCATCGCCGAATGGAACTGGGCATCGGGCGAACTGATGGCCAATGTCGATAAAATCATCCTGGAGGAAGGTTACGGCTGCGACGTATCGCTGGTGCCCGGCGCGACAACCACCACCTTCGCCTCGATGAACGAAAAAGCCCAACCCGATGTCGCGGGCGAGCTGTGGATCAACGCCGTGCGTGACCAGCTGGACAATGCAATCGCCGAAGGCCGCCTGCACTCTGCGCTGGATGGCCCGATCACAGGTCTGGGCGAAGGGTGGTGGGTGACACCGAAATTTGCGGCGGATCACCCCGAACTGAACACCGTTGAAAAGCTGCTGGAACACCCCGAACTGTTCCCCTTTGTCGAAGACAAATCCAAGGGTGCGTTCATCGGTTGCCCCGCAGGCTGGGGTTGCCAATTGGTCAACGCCAACCTGTTCCGCGCCTTTGACATGGAAGAAAAAGGTTGGGTTCTGGTCGATCCCGGTTCGGCCGCTGGCCTTGACGGGTCAATGGCCAAGGCCGTGGAGCGTGACGAGCCGTGGTTTGGTTACTACTGGTCGCCCACCGCGATGATCGGCAAATACGAAATGGTGCTGCTGCCATTCGAAGCCGAATACGCAGGCGATGAAAACTGGAACGGCTGCATCGCGCTGGCCGAACAGGATTGCGCCGAACCCAAAGCAACCGCATGGACCAAATCCGAGGTCCACACCGTCATCACCGACGAATTCAAGAAAAAGGGCGGCCCGGCCGTGGATTACCTGTCCACCCGCATCTTCCCCGGTGAAGTCATGAACGGCATGCTGGTTTACATGCAGGACGAACAGGCAGGCGGCGAAGACGCAGCATTCGAATTCCTGGAAAAGCATGGTGACCTGTGGGAAAAATGGGTTTCCCCCGAAGCAGCAGAAAAAATCAAATCGGCGCTTTGATCGCATTGGTTTAAAAATGAAAGCGGGGGGCAATCGCCTCCCGCTTTTCCATATCCGCCAGCATCCGTTTGCTGGGCTAGAATAAAAAACAGGGGGCATTTCCATGGAATGGCTAACCGAATTCCCCTCGCTGGGACGGCGCGACCTAAGCGAGATGAAAAAAGCAATCGACGCAAGTTTTCGCGAATTTTCCCGCGCCTATGGCGAGGCGCTCGAGGCGTTTTTCTATCCACTCCTCAAATTCATGGTGTGGTTTGAAAAACTGCTTCAGGCGACGCCCTGGCCGATCATCCTGCTGGTTGTTGGCGGGCTGTCCTGGCTTGGCTCGCGTTCGGTCAAGGTGACAGCAGGCGCGGTGATCGCCTTTGTTGCCATCGGCATTTTCGGCATGTGGGAGGACACGATGTCCACCCTTGCCATTATATCCGTGGCCACCATCATATGTATCGCCGTGGGCATTCCCGTGGGCATCCTGATGGCCCGTTCGGACCGATTGCAGGGGCTGATCACCCCCGTTCTGGACGTGATGCAAACCATCCCGTCCTTTGTATATCTGATCCCCGTTGTGATGCTGCTGGGCATCGGCAAGGTGCCGGGCCTGCTGGCCGTTTGTATCTATGCGGTGCCCCCCATCGTGCGCCTGACCAATCTGGGCATCCGGCTGGTCGATCGTGACGTGCTAGAGGCCGCAACCGCATTCGGCGCTTCCCCGAAACAGAAACTCTGGGGCGTGCAGGTGCCGCTGGCCCTGCCCAATATTTTCGCCGGTGTGAACCAGACCATTATGATGGCCCTGTCCATGGTTGTCGTCGCGTCGATGATCGGTGTGCAGGGGCTGGGCGTTCCGGTTCTGCGTGCGATTTCAAACCAGTATCTGGCGCTTGGCCTGATGAACGGTCTGGCCATCGTGGCGCTTGCCATCATCTTTGACCGTGTCAGCCAGACCTATGGCAAACGCCTGCAAGCACACCGGAAAGGACACCACTGATGAGCGACCAAGACGAACTCAAGGTCCGCATTTCCAACCTGTATAAGGTGTTCGGCAAAAACCCCCAAGGGGTAATGGACAAGGTGCAGGCCGGCATATCCAAAACCGACCTGCTGGATCAAACCGGCCATGTGATGGGGCTGAACGACATCTCGCTGGACATTCCGGCGCGGCGTATTCAGGTGATCATGGGGCTGTCAGGGTCGGGAAAATCCACCCTGATCCGCCACATCAACCGCCTGATCGAACCCACAGCGGGCGAAATCTGGATTGACGGCGAAAACGTGCTGGAAATGAACCCGGCACAGCTGCGCGACCTGCGGCGGTTCAAAACCTCAATGGTGTTCCAGAAATTCGGCCTGCTGCCGCATCGCACGGTGGAACAAAACGTCAGCTACGGTCTGGAAATCCAGGGCGTTGATGAAAATGACGCCGCAAAACGCTCGGCCCACTGGATCGACCGCGTTGGCCTGTCGGGGTTTGAAAAACACTACCCCGGCCAGCTATCGGGCGGCATGCAGCAACGTGTGGGTCTGGCCCGCGCATTGGCCACCGATGCCGAAATCCTGCTGATGGACGAGGCATTCTCGGCGCTTGACCCGCTGATCCGCACCGATATGCAATCCATCCTGCTGGACCTGCAAGAGGAACTGCACAAGACCATCATCTTCATCACCCATGATCTGGACGAGGCCCTGCGCCTTGGCGAAAACATTGCCATCCTGCGGGACGGCGCGGTGATCCAGACCGGCACCGCACAGAACATCGTGATGAAACCGGCCGATGATTACATCCGCGACTTTGTGGCCGATATCAACCGTGGCCGCGTGATCACCATGCGTTCGATCATGGGTCCGGTCAGCAGCAATATCACGGCCACCATCCCCGCTTCGACCCCACTAGAAGAGGCACTGCCCCTGCTCAACAATATCGACGGGCAGTCCGCGACAGTTGTGGACAAAACCGGCACGCCCATCGGTGCCATCGACCTGTCCACCGCCATCGAAGCCATGCGCGTGGCCGAATAATACCAAAAGGGGCGCGCCCCACCCTCGCGCCCCTTTGCACTTTTTCTTGGCCTAAATACTCCGGAGAGCGCGAGAGGCTGGCCTCTCGCTCTGCCCTCCCCCCATGCAACGCCTCGGGTCAACTAACCCACCGGCACGATCCGCTCTTGCGGAATCCCCGACATGGCCGTCAACAACGCATTGGTATTGGCCACACCGAATTTCTTGTGTAGCCGTGCGCGATATACCTCGACCGTGCGGTGCGAAATATCCAGCCGTCGCGCAATTTCCTTGCTGGTCAGCCCCTCACTCAAACAGGCAATCACCTCTTGCTCACGCGGGGTCACGGGCTGATAGGGGCGATGCTCTGACAGGTCGGCAAAACTCCAGACGGCGCGCCCCAACGGGTTTTCCGGCGTCAGGGAATGCCCGCGCACACGACACCAGAACAACCCGCCATCAGCCCGCGCCATCACCCGCTCGTCCCAATAGGAATTCGTCGCACGCAGGGCATCCACACCACGGTCGCGAATCTTCACAAACTCGCTGTGGGTCGGGTATAACTTCTCGAAACTGTGATCACACAGATCCTCGCGGGCATAGCCGAACATACCCGCAAACGACGCATTGCATTCACGGATCATGCGGTTTTCCGTCACCACCAGCCCGATTGGCGCAAAATCAAACGCCAACTCGGCCAGATCCCCCGCCGCAAACGCATTATCAATACGTGTTTTCCCCAACTTGCGCCAAACCTCCCGCTGCGCCACCCTGTTGATACCGTAAGATCATCCGGCATTAAAAAACAGCCCCCATAGGGGGCAGTGCCACCACGGGAGGAGAAAGAAATGAAATCCATCACACGGCTTCTTGGGGCCGCGGGCCTCTGCATGGGCCTTGCCCTGCCCGCCCATGCCGAAGACCCGATTAAAATCGCGCTGGTCCACGGCATGTCCGGTTCCGCATTCGAGGTATTCTCGAAACAAACCCACACAGGGTTCGAAATGGGCATCGAATACGCCACCGGCGGCAAGATGACGGTCAAAGGCCACCCCATTGAACTGATCCTGAAAGACACGCAATTCAAACCCGACGTGGCCCGCGCCGTTCTGGCCGAAGCCTACGGCGACGACGACGTGCTGCTGGCCGTTGGCGGCACATCATCCGGCGTGACACTGGGCATGTTGCCGATTGCCGAAGAATACGAAAAAATCCTGCTGGTCGAACCGGCAGTGGCCGACAGCCTGACCGGCCCGGACAGCAACCGCTATGTGTTCAAAACCTCGCGCAACAGCTCGATGGATATGCAGGCACAGGCGCTGGCGCTGGCCCCCGATGAAAACCTGTTCGTCGCCACTTTGGCCGAAGATTACGCATTCGGTCGCGACGGCATCAACGCATTCAAATCCGCACTGGATGGCACCGGCGCCACCGTCGTGACCGAAGAATACGTGCCGCAGAAAACATCCGATTTCACCGCTGCTACCGAACGCATGTTCAACGCACTAAAAGACAAAGAAGGCCGCAAGGTCATCCTGATCTACGTCGCGGGCGGCGGCGATCCCATGGGCAAAATTCAGGCCATGCAGCCCGAACGCTTCGGGATTGAGATTTCCACCGGCGGGCACATCCTGCCCGTATTGCCCACCTACAAACGGGTGCCCGGCATGGAAGGCGCGGTTTACTACTACCATGAAAACCACGACAACCCGATCAACAAATGGCTGGTGGACGAGCATATGAAACGCTTTGACTCCCCGCCCGATTTCTTTACCGCGGGTGGCATGGCCGCAGCCCTGTCCGTGGTCAAGGCGCTGGAAACCGCCGAAACACTGGATACAGAAGGGCTGATCGCCGCGATGGAAGGCATGACATGGGACACCCCCAAAGGCCCGATGACCTTCCGCCCCGAAGATCACCAAGCCCTGCAAAACATGACCCATTTCAAAATTCGCGTCGATGAAGGCGTCGATTGGGCCATCCCCGAAAAAGTGCGCGAAATCCAAGCAAGCGAGATGAACATCCCGATCGCGCGCAACAACGCCGACTGATCCCGCACCCGCGAAGCACCCAAGGCTTCCCTCCCCCCGTGCGCAAATCCTGATCCTGCGTGCGGGGGCACCAAACCTTTCATTGTTCCCAAAATACCTCTGCCAGAGGCATCGACCCTTCCGGCACACGCCGCCCCTATCGGGATGCGCCACAACAAAGCAGAACCATGACCCAACCTTCCCTGCAAACCCGTGACCTGACGATCCGTTTCGGCGGCCATGTCGCCGTCAATGCCGTCACATGCGATTTTCACCCCGGTGAACTGACCGTGATCGTCGGCCCCAATGGTGCGGGCAAAACCACCTATTTCAACATGATTTCGGGCCAGCTGACCCCCACATCGGGGCAGGTGACCAAAGATGGCAAGGACCTGACCCGCGCCGCACCATCAACCCGTGCGCGCCACGGCATTGGCCGCGCGTTCCAGCTGACCAACCTGTTCCCGCAGCTCAGCGTGCTGGAAAACATCCGCCTTGCCGTGCAGGCGCAATCCGGCGAAGGCTGGAATTTCTGGTCCCCGGTCAAGGGCTTGCACAGCCTGACCGCCCGCGCCGAAACCTATCTAGAGGCCACGCGCCTGACCGCCGTCGCCCACCAATCCGCCGCCCTGTTGCCACATGGCGACCAGCGCAAGCTAGAGGTGGCGCTGCTGATGGCGATGGAACCCGACATCTACATGTTCGACGAACCCACCGCAGGCATGTCACTGGACCACGCTCCCGATGTGCTGGACCTGATCGCAAATATCAAACAGGACACCGGCAAAACGGTGCTGCTGGTCGAACATAAAATGGATGTGGTGCGCGCATTGGCCGACCGGATCATCGTGCTGCACAACGGCGAACTGGTCGCCGATGGCGCACCGGATCAGGTGATGAACAGCCAGATCGTGCGCGACATATATCTGGGAAAATCAGCGGAGGGCGCGGCATGACCCTGCTGAAAATCGACCGGATGCAAACCTCGATCGGGCAATACAAGGTGCTGCACGATGTGTCGCTGGACGTGCCCGAGGGCGGCGTTTTCGTGCTGCTGGGGCGCAATGGTGCGGGTAAAACCTCGACCCTGCGTTCCATCATGGGGCTGTGGCAGCCCTCGCCCGGTTCCGTGATGTTTCGCGGGCAGGACATCACGGGGATGCACACATCCGACATTGCCCGCCTTGGCATCGCATTCGTGCCGGAAAACATGGGCGTTTTCGGCGGGTTGACCGTGGCCGAAAACATGGTGCTGGCCACGGCCAAGGGCAAGTTCAACACAGAGCGGTTGCAACGCATATACGAACTGTTTCCCGCGCTGGAACGATTCTGGAACAAACAGGCATGGTCGCTGTCGGGCGGGCAAAAACAGATGCTTTCTGTCGCCCGCGCCATCATTGAACCGCGCGAGTTGATCCTGATCGACGAGCCGACCAAGGGGCTGGCCCCTGCCATCGTCGACGCCATGGCAGATGCATTTCGTGACATTGCGCAGCACACCACGATCCTGTTGGTCGAACAGAATTTCGAATTCGCCAAATCGCTGGGCCGCGACATGGCCGTGATCGAGGATGGCCGCGTGGTGCATCACGGCACCATGTCCGGTTTCGCCGCAGATACAGACCTGCAAAGCCGCCTTTTGGGCCTGTCGGCATAGGGTAAGAATATGGAAAACCTAACAAAAATAACCGAAAAACTGGGCGGGGTGATGCTGTTGCCCCTGGCGCTGGCCGCTGTGGCATTCCTGCTGATCGGCGCACCGTCATCATGGTTGACCCTGACCGTTGCGGGCCTGTCGATGGGGATGATGATTTTCCTCATGGCCTCGGGTCTTTCGCTGGTGTTCGGGCTGATGGATGTGCTGAATTTCGGGCATTCGGCTTTCGTGTCCTTTGGCGCGTTTGTCGCGGCATCGGTGCTGGCGGCGCTGTCGGGCTGGCTGGGCGCACCTTCGATCCTGTTGAACGCCGCCGCGCTGGCGCTGGCGATCATGGCCGCCATCGGGTTCGGGCTGTTCGCCGGATATTTTTTCGAACGGGTGATCATAAAACCTGTGTATAAGGACCACCTGCGCCAGATCCTGATCACCATGGGCGCGCTGATCGTGGCCGAGCAGATGATTTTGGCAATCTGGGGCGGCGCACCCATCACCGTGCCGCGCCCCGCCTTTCTAGAGGGCACGCTGCTGGTCGGCGATGCCTCTATCGACATCTACCGCGTGTTCGCGTTCTTTGTTGGCGCGGTCACATACGGGTTGCTTTACCTGCTGCTGAACCGCTCTCGCATCGGGTTGCTGATCCGCGCAGGCGTCGAAAACCGCGAGATGGTCGAGGCATTGGGCTTTCGCATCGACCGGCTGTTCATCGGGGTGTTCATGCTGGGGTCCGCCCTTGCCGCGATGGGTGGCGCGATGTGGGCGGGGTATGAAACCCTGATTTCCCCCGCATTGGGTGGCGAAATGATGATCATCGTTTTCATCGTGGTGATCATTGGCGGGCTGGGGTCGATCCGCGGCACATTGCTGGGCGCGATCATGGTCGGGCTGGTGGGCAATTACGTGGGCTTTCTGGCCCCGAAAATGGCACTGGCGTCCAATATGATCCTGATGATGGCAATCCTGATGTGGCGGCCCTCGGGCTTGGCCCCGGCGGTAAAGTGAGGCGGATATGACAAAAATAACCGGAACCCTGACCGTCAAGTCGACCGTGCTGCTGATCGGCGCATTGCTGTTGTTCGCGCCCTTCCTGTTTCAGGACGTGCGCGCCATCGAAGTCGCCGCCCGCATCTGTATTTTCATCGTGCTGGTGGCCAGTTACGATCTTTTGCTGGGCTATACGGGCATCGTGTCATTCGCCCACACCATGTTTTTCGGGTTCGGCGCATATGGCGCGGCGATTGCGCTGAAACAGATGGGGCCGGGCTGGGATGCCGTTGCCTTGGGCACGCTGGCAGGGCTGTTGATATCGGTCATTATGGCCGTGCTGATCGGTTTACTGTCGCTCAGGGTCAAGGCGATCTTCTTTGCGATGATCACCCTGGCGGCGGCATCGGTGATGATGGTGCTGGCATCGCAATTGTCCGGCCTGACGGGCGGCGAGGACGGGATCACCTATCGCGCCCCCGATCTATTCAAACCTGCCACCAAATTGCTGACCGATGACGGGGGCAAGGTGATGCGCATCGCGGGGGTGAAACTGAACGGCAAACTGGCGGCTTATTACTTCGTTTTCATCACCTCGCTGCTGTTGTTCATCGGGTTGATGCGTGTTGTCGCGTCGCCCCTTGGCACGGTGTTAGAGGCAATCCGCGAAAACGAAATCCGGGCCGAGGCCGTGGGATATCGCGTGGTTGCATACCGCACATTCGTGTTCTGTCTGGCGGCTGTTGTCGCCTCGCTGGCCGGATCAATCTATGCGATCTGGCTGAAATACACCGGGCCGGACACGGCGCTAAGTTTCGCCATTATGATAGACATTTTGTTGATGGTGGTGATCGGCGGCATGGGCACCATGTGGGGCGCGGTGATCGGGGCCACGCTGCTGGTTCTGGCGCAATATTACCTGCGCGACCTGATGGGCGCCGCAGCCGAGGCCACAGCGCAAATCCCCCTGTTGCCCGAATTGTTGAACCCTGATCGCTGGCTGTTCTGGCTAGGCATCATATTCATCCTGCTGGTCTATTTCTTTCCCGCAGGGATCGCGGGCACGCTGATGAAAAAGGGCGCGGCGAAATGAACGGGCGGTCGGTGTTTGTGACACTTGGCGCGCATGAAATCCATGTGAGCGAATGGGGCGATCCGGCCAATCCGGCGCTGGTGATGTGGCACGGGTTGGCGCGCACGGGGCGCGATTTTGATGAACTGGCGCGGGCGCTTTCGGATCGGTATTTCGTGATTTGCCCTGATACCATCGGGCGCGGGCTGTCCGGCTGGTCGGATTCGCCGAACACTGATTACGGCCCATCCGCCTATGCCCGCACCGCGTTGGCGATGCTGGACCATTACGGCATCGCGCAAACCGCGTGGATCGGCACGTCGCTAGGCGGGTTGGTGGGCATCCATCTGGCCGCCGGCACAGACCGCCTGACAGGGCTGATACTAAACGACATCGGGCCGGAAATCCCTGCCGATGCCGTGGCGCGGATAATGGAGTATGCGGGCACCCTGCCGGAGTTTACCAGCGTGAGCGATGCACTGGATTGGCTGCGTGCGGTTTACACCCCGTTCGGCCCCGCACCTGATACGTTCTGGCACCGGATGGCGGAAACATCCATCAGGCGGCGCGATGACGGGCGGCTGACCCTGCATTACGACCCGAAAATCATCGCCGCATTCCCGCATTTTGCCGATGAAATGGTGACATGGGATGCACTGGCGCGCATCACCCTGCCCGTGCATGTGCTGCGCGGGGTGAATTCCGATATCCTGACCAGCGACATTGCCGAACGGATGCGCGGTTTGCCCTGCGTGCAATCCATCACGGCAATTGACGGATGCGGCCACGCGCCCAGCCTGTCGCGCCCCGGAGATGCCCGCCTGATCGCCACGCTACTGGAAAGTTTCCCCCGTCGGGCAACGCCCGCGTGACCCGCCCGCCCATCCGTGATACCCCGATTCCATTGAATCACGGGGGCGGATATGGACGGATTTCTAGCAGCATTGTTTTTGGCCGCAGGGCTGACCGATATGGGGCTGAACCATTGCGGCAATGGCGGCTGTCTGGCGCAGAACGACGCAGAGTCGCGCATGTCGCTGTCATTTGGCGATGTCCAGTTTCAGGAAAACTCCATCGCGACCGAGGCATACGTGCGTTACGAACTGGGCCAGACCCGTGGCCCGTTCCAACCCGTTGTCGGCCTGTCCGTCACTGATCAAGGCAGCGCTTGGGTGGGGTTTGGCGCGCTATATACCAAAAATCTGGGCCGCCACGCCTATGTGCAATTGCACCTGATGCCCGGCTTTTATGCTCAGGGCAGCGGGCCTGATCTGGGCCACGCTCTGGAATTCCGCTCGGGCGCGGAAATCGGCTATGTGGCATCCAATGGCATTCGGTTTGGCGCATCCTTTGACCACAGATCAAACGCCGACCTGAAAGCCGTCAATCCGGGGCTGGAAACCATCCAGTTTCGCGTGTCGGTGCCGTTGAAATAACCCGCCTGCGCGGATTATTCCGGCAGAACCTTGCCCGGGTTCATAATGTTATGCGGGTCCAGCGCCGCTTTGATCGCCTTCATCGTCGCAATCGCCACGGGGTTTTTGCGCCGCGCCATGGATGGCAGTTTTGACGTGCCAATGCCGTGTTCGGCGGAAAAACTGCCACCCAGCGACAGCACCACATCCTCGACCTCTTCCATGATCCGGTCATGCACCACGGGATCATCGCTGGCGGCCCATACGGCGTAATGAACATTGCCATCGCCTAGATGGGCCACCGATACATCCTCGGCCCCCGGATCGACGGTTTGCAGCTTGCCTTCCATGATCGCCAGGAAATCGGCCACTCTGTCCAGCGGCACAGCGATATCGTTATTGACCAAGGGGCGGCGCGACAGGATCACCTCGGCGGCGGCTTCGCGGCGCGCCCACATTTCGGCCCGCTGCGCCACGGATTGCGCGACCACCGCATCCAGCACCAGACCGTCGTTGAACAGCCCCTCCAGCACGGTTTCCAGATCACGCGCCAACGGGGTCTGGCCGCTGTCATCCGGCGTGCAATCCGCAGCCGAGGCACTGGCGATTTCCACCAGGATATTCACGTCATAATCCGCATCAAACGGGGCTTTGCCGCCCTTGATCCGCTGATGATGGGCGATGTAATTGCGCGGCATATATTCAAATGCCTCGACCTTGCCGCCCGTGGCCTCTTGCAGACGGTTCAGCAGTTCCAACGCGCCCGACAGCGACGGGGCGGCCACCATCGCGGTGCCATAGGCCAGCGGTTTGGGGTGCAGTTTCAGCACGGCGGCCGTGATAATCCCCAGCGTCCCCTCGGCCCCGATCATCAGATGACGCAGGTTGTAACCGGAATTGTCCTTGTGCAGTTCAGACATGATATCCAGCACGTCCCCATTGGGCAGAACCACCTCTAGCCCCAGACACAGATCGCGGGTGTTGCCATAGCGCAGCACGTTGGACCCGCCCGCATTGGTCGACAAGAACCCGCCCGCCATGGCCGACCCTTTGGCCCCGAATGTCAGCGGAAAAATCATGCCCTGCTGTTCCACCGCGTCTTGCAGGGTTTGCAGGATCACCCCCGCCTCGACAATCGCGATGCGGGCATCGGGGCGGATGTCGCGCAGGGCGTTCATCCGATCAAGAGAGATCATCAAAGCGCCCTCGGCGATGGTGCCGCCCGCCAATCCGGTATTGCCCGACACCGGCACCACGGGGGTTTGCGTGGCATGGGCCAGCTTCATCACCGCCGATACCTCGGCTGTGGTGGCTGGGCGCAGCACGGCCAGCGGTGTGAACTGGTATTGGCCGGTCCAGTCGTGGCTCCATTTGGCGGCATCATCGCCCTGTAACACATTGGCAGGGCCAAGGATGGCCTTTAACTTGTCGATCATGGGCTTTGTCTCTCCTCGCTCGGGCACATAGTGTAAGCGGGGGCGCACAAGTGCAAGGCTGGACAAAGGCACGGCCTGCGCTAAGTTCCACAAGAGTCTTGCCGAGGAAGCAGCCAAATGACCACGTTTTCACCCCTTCGCGCCATATTGCGCCTGTTGGTTATGTTTGTCACCTTTTGCGCCGTCACCCTGCCCGCCACCGCATCCGAGCGGTCGGAGTTTCAATCCATCGACGGCGGTGTGCTGGATCTGGACAACTGGAAGGGACAGCCCGTTCTGGTGGTCAACACGGCGTCGCGCTGTGGTTTCACACCGCAATACAACGAGGTTCAGGCGCTGTATGACGCCTATAAGGATCGCGGTTTGGTCGTGGTGGCCGTGCCTTCGCAGGATTTCAAACAGGAATTGTCGTCCGACAAAGAGGTCGCGGAATTTTGCGCGCTGAATTTCGATCTGACCCTGCCGATGACGACGATCACCCATGTCAAAGGTCCCGATGCGCACCCGTTTTACAAATGGGTCGCGGCGCAGGCCGGATTTGTGCCGGGATGGAATTTCAACAAGATCCTGATCGGGCCGGACGGGCGCGTGGCCGGATTTTGGGGCGCGCCAGTGACCCCCATGTCGGGCGCGATCACCCAATCGATCGAGGCATTACTGCCCAAGGGGTGACCATAGTCACAAAGCGGTGGTTACAGCCCCCCGATCTCTTTGATCAGGGCAACCACGTCATCCACCCCCTGCCCGTGCCGTAGGGCGGCGAACACAAACGGCAAATCGCCGCGCATCCGTTTGGCATCGCGGTTCATCACATCCAATGACGCACCGACATGCGGGGCCAGATCGGTCTTGTTGATGATCAATATGTCGGATTTGGTAATCGCAGGCCCGCCCTTGCGCGGGATTTCTTCGCCTGCGGCGGTGTCGATCACATATAGGGTGATATCGGCCAGTTCGGGGCTGAATGTGGCCGACAGGTTGTCACCACCGGATTCGATTAGCACCACCTCGACCTCGGGGTGGCGTTTTTGCATTTCGGCCACGGCGGCCAGATTGATGCTGGCATCCTCGCGGATCGCCGTATGCGGGCAGCCGCCGGTTTCCACCCCGATCACGCGGTCCTGTGGCAGGACCTGCATCCGCATCAATGCCTCTGCGTCCTCTTGCGTATAAATGTCATTGGTGATCGCACCGATGGAATAATCCGCGGACAGGGCGCGGCACAGGGCGGCGGTCAGCGTGGTTTTGCCCGCGCCGACGGGACCGCCGATGCCGATACGAAGGGGACCATTGGGAGAAGTCATGAACGGAATAACCTTGTGTATTGGGTTTCGTGTTGCATCGCCGCGATGTCACCCAGAATGCAGGCACCGCCCAGATCGTCCAGCGTTTGTGCGGCGGCTGTGGTGGCGATGGATTGGCAAATGGGGGCCAGTCGCGCCAGCGTGGCCTGCCCGTCGGTCTGGCCCAGTGGCACCAGCCGGATCGCGGCAGAGGTCAGATTGGCGGCAAAGCCGTGCAGATATAGCGGCAGGGTTTGATCCAGCGGCAGGCCCAGCGCCCGCGCCGCCGCGCCCACAGCGACAGGATAGCACAATTCCGGCAGGGTCAGGTCATGGGTGGCATTCACCGTGCGAACGAAGGCCGCGCCCTGCAATTCGGTTTCCATCAGCCGTTCGCGGCTGGCCGCAAAGGCGCGGGCGGTATCGTCGGTATTTTCCAGATCATCAGGTGCATTATATGCTGCGGCCAACAGGATCGCATCATTGCGCCCCGACCCATGTTGCAGGATCGCCGTGATCCAGGCCTGAAAACTGGCGCTATCGGTGACATCACCCGCCCCGACAGCCCATTCCAACCCGTGCGAATATGCAAATGCGCCAACCGGATAGGCAGGCGACAGCCATTGGGCAAGGGTCAGCAGCGCCGCGATTTCAGGCGTGGTGGTGTTAGCCATGGTCATGGCTGTGAGCCTGCGCTTGGGTATGATCATGGTCGCGGCTGTGATCATGATCATGGCTGTGATTGTGGTCGCCATGGTCGTGTGAATGATCGCCATGCGAATGCCCGTGGGTGCGCCCGTGGCCATATGCGCCGCCTTCGGGGGTGAATGGCTCTGTCACCTCGGCCACATGCGCGCCCAACTGCCCCAACATGTCGCGCAGCACCTTGTCGCGCTGGATCAACAGGCGGGTGGTTTCGATCTGACAGGGGGTGTGGCGGTTGCCAATGTGCCAGGCCAGCCGCACCAGATCATCGCCGGTGATGGCCAATAGCCCCTCGGGCTTGGCTTGCACCTCGATCATTTCGCCGGTGTCCACCTCGAATGCATCGCCATGGTTCAGCGACGCGGTTTGCGCCAGATCGACCAACAGTTTTGCCCCATGTGCAGTGGTCAGAACGCGACGCCGCAGGAACCGTTCGTCATAGGTCAGCAACAGGTGGTCTGCCGCCCCCTTCCATGTGCCCTTGCGGTGAAATTTGTAGCTTTTGATGGTCATTTGCATCCCCCCGAACAGATCAAGGCCACGCCCCATGAAACAGGTGCGTGGCCTTGTGATGTAGTGCAGTGCCGGGCGGATTGCCCGAACCCGAAACGGATCAGATCGCGTAAACGTCGCGGAACACGTGGCGCGCGATGTCTTCGCGGCGCAGGCCCATATCGGCCAGTTGTTTGTCGTCCATCGCCTGTAACCGGTTGATTGATTTCATGCGACTGCTGCTTTCTGCGATTGACACCAACCCGCGAAAGATGGTGGAAAATGCGCGCGATACCAGTGGTTCGGGCGCTTGCGTTGGGTTTGCAGTGATAAAAGCCATTGGATACCTTTCCTGAAGCGATACTTTCGCCTCCCTTGGCTCCAATATAGCTGCACCGCAGCATTTTCACAAATGCTGCATCTGCATAACCGCCGCCCGCGCCATGCAAGGGTGCTTGATCTGTTAACATTCGCTTAGAACATGAAATAGCGTTGCGCCATCGGCAGGGTCTGCGCGGGTTCGCAGGTCAGCAATTCACCATCGGCGCGCACCTCGTATGTTTCGGGGTTCACCTCGACCTTGGGTGTTGCATTGTTCAGGATCAGGTCGGATTTGCCGATGTTGCGGGTGTTTTTCACCGCCAATGTCTGTTTCGCCAGCCCCAGCTTCTTGCCGATGCCGTCGGCATGGGCGGCTTCGGATACGAACACAACGGCGGAATGTTCCACCGCCCGCCCCATCGCGCCGAACATGGGCCGCGTGTATACGGGTTGCGGCGTCGGGATGGATGCGTTGGGGTCGCCCATCTGCGCACATACGATAGACCCGCCCATCAGCACCATTTCCGGTTTCACTCCGAAAAACGCGGGTGACCACAGCACCAGATCTGCGCGTTTTCCCTCAGCGATCGACCCGATCTCGTGCGACACCCCATGGGCGATCGCCGGATTGATGGTGTATTTCGCGATATAGCGCCGCACACGGAAATTGTCGTTGTCGCCGGTTTCCTCGGGCAGGCGGCCGCGCTGTTTCTTCATCTTGTCGGCGGTTTGCCATGTGCGGATCAGCACCTCGCCCACGCGTCCCATGGCCTGAGAATCCGATGCGATGATCGAAAACGCGCCCATGTCGTGCAGGATATCCTCGGCGGCGATGGTTTCGCGCCGGATGCGGGATTCGGCAAATGCCACGTCTTCGGGGATGGATTTATCCAGATGGTGACAAACCATCAGCATATCCAGATGTTCCTCTAGCGTGTTGACGGTAAAGGGCCGCGTCGGGTTGGTGGACGAGGGCAGCACATGTTCCTCGCCACATATTTTGATGATGTCGGGCGCGTGGCCACCGCCTGCGCCCTCGGTATGAAAGGCATGGATGGTGCGGCCCTTCATCGCCTTGACCGTGTGTTCCACAAAACCGGATTCGTTCAACGTGTCGGTATGGATCATCACCTGCACGTCCATGTCATCGGCCACCGACAGGCAGCAATCAATCGCAGCGGGAGTGGTGCCCCAATCCTCGTGCAGTTTCAGGCTACAGGCGCCCGCATTGACCATTTCGACCAGTGCATCAGGACGCGAGGCGTTGCCCTTGCCTGCGAACCCGATGTTCATCGGCACGCCGTCCACGGCCTGCATCATACGCCCCAGATGCCACGGGCCGGGGGTGCATGTGGTCGCCAATGTGCCATGCGCGGGGCCGGTGCCGCCGCCCAACATGGTGGTCAGGCCGGAATGCAGCGCATCCTCGATCTGTTGCGGGCAGATAAAATGGATATGGCTGTCAAACCCGCCTGCGGTCAGGATCTTGCCCTCGCCGGCGATGGCCTCGGTTCCCGGTCCGACGATGATGTCGACACCCGGTTGCGTGTCGGGGTTGCCCGCCTTGCCGATCTTGTGGATGCGCCCGCCGCGCAACCCCACGTCGGCCTTGTAGATACCGGAATGATCAACGATCAGCGCGTTGGTAATGACGGTATCCACCGCCCCTTCGGCCCGCGTCGCCTGTGACTGGCCCATCCCGTCGCGGATCACCTTGCCGCCGCCGAATTTGACCTCTTCGCCGTAGGCCATGGCATTACGCCCCGTGCCGCCCGTGGCTGCGCCTGTGCGTTCGGCGATCAGGTCGCGCTCTACTTCGATGATCAGGTCGGTGTCGGCCAGCCGCAAACGGTCACCCACGGTGGGGCCATACATGGCAGCATAATCATGGCGGGAAATGCGGGCGGGCATCTTGCTCTCCTATTTCGGCAGTTTGGGGCCGCGTTTCGACAGGCGGCGGGCATTGGCACGGGTGGCTTGCCGGATCGGTTTGCTGGATGCGGCGATCACGCGTTCGGCGCTTTCGCCGTTCATCGCCGCCGTCATCGCGGCATTCGCCGCCTTGCCATAGGCGGCGGTTTTTTCAGTCACCATGCGTTTGTTTTCATGGGGCGTGACAGACCACAGCCCGCCCATCCCCATCACCCGCATCCAGATCACAGCCGAGGATTCAGCCGCGATCATGCCAAGGGTCAGTTGCGTGTGCAGCAATTCGGATAGGTCGGTGGGACGAAAAGACATTACTTGATACCTGCTATTTGTTTCAGAAAATCGGTGCGCTCTTCGGTAAGATGGATACGACACAAGTAATGACCAACTGCCGACCCCGTCCCGCCCATATATAAGTCTGCGACAAACCCGCATTGTTTGTCACGAAAGCTCTCGAATGCAACCTGCGAGGCTTGAAGGGGATCATGTAACTTTCCAGCGCCGGGAATATTACGCGCCTCATAATCCAGCATACGCGCATCCGCCATTCTGTATGCCGTCACCATTTCCAGTTCCAAGCCTTTGGACTCATCCGCAATACAATGGCCGCGTTCGGCATTCGACATTCCGTCACAGTGTTTGAGGCTGGCCGCTTGCGATTTCTCCGCAGAAACTGCGTAAAAAGCAAAGATACACAGGGTTGCGACGTGTCGTTTCACAACGCCCCCATAATTTTCTGGTTAAATCCGTATACTTCGCGTGTGCCCGCCAGCGGGATCAGTTGCACTTCGCGGCGCTGGCCGGGTTCGAACCGCACGGCGGTGCCTGCGGCGATGTCCAGCCGCATACCGCGCGCGGCGGCGCGGTCGAATTCCAGCGCGGGGTTGGTTTCATGGAAATGATAGTGCGACCCGACCTGCACGGGACGGTCGCCGGTATTGGCAACCATCACGGTGATGGCCGTGCGGTCGGGATTCAGGGTCAGCTCGCCCTCGGCGGGGAACAATTCACCCGGTATCATCTTTGCACCCATGCGATGGCGGCTGCGGCGGAAATCGCCAGCAGCCCCAGCAACAGCGGCAGGGTCGATCCGCCCTCGGCGTGGCTGTGGGGCAGCGCGCTGGTATGGGCCAATGCGGGCGCGGCAGACAGGATCAGGGCAAGGGGGACAAGTGTTTTCATCGGGTTATTCCTATCGGGTCGGGGTTAGCGGATCGGGTTGTGAACGGTGACCAGCTTGGTGCCATCGGGGAATGTTGCCTCGACCTGCACCTCGTGGATCATTTCGGCGATACCATCCATGCATTGGTCGCGGGTGATGACCTGCGCGCCAGCCTGCATCATATCGGCCACGCTGCGCCCGTCACGCGCCCCTTCGACCACGGCATCGGTGATCAGGGCGATGGCCTCGGGGTGGTTCAGTTTGACACCACGGGCCAGCCGTTTTCGGGCCACCTCGGCCGCCATGGAAATCAGCAATTTGTCTTTTTCGCGGGGGGTCAGTTGCATGTCAGATGGTCCATGTTCGGGGAAGTTTGGCACCGCGCAACCTTTCCAGCGCGGGGATCAGGGCTTTGCGCAACAGATAGCTGTCAGCAGCCACTGCGCGCAAGATCAACAGGTCAGGCCGCGCAAGGGTGACCCCCAGCTGGGTTTGCAAGGGCAGACCGCTGGCCATGTCGCGCAACGTATCAATATGCGCCTCGGCATCGGGGGCGGCATAGGCGGCCAGCGCCATGGCACCAGCCCCGTTCAACGTGGCTGCGCCGGTCAGGTCCGGCAGGGTCGCGTGATCCATTCGCGTGGCATCGGCCCATAGCAACCGACCGCCACGGCGCAGGGTCACGCGGTCACGCAGCGTTAGGGATTGCACCGTTTCGCCCATGGCGGCACGACCCAGCACCAGCGTTTCAACCATCAAAAACCGCGCATCTGTGGCCATATCCACATCCAGCCGCCGATCCAGTGCGGCCTTGTCAAACAGGATGGTTTCCTGCGGCAACCAATCCAGCCGCGCACCCGCATCAATCTGCAATCCGGTTGTGACCAGCCCCGTTTCACCGGGCTGTGCCGCGTAAATCCGTTCGGCCGCCTGGCTGGTCAGGGTCAGGTGGCTGCCGGTTTCGGCATGGGCGCGCACCGACAGGCAATCGCCCCCCGTCACCCCGCCCGAACTGTTCAGCAATACCGCCTGAAACGCGCCGCCGGTGTTGGGGAACAGCACCTTCATACAGCCGGACTGGCGCAGATCACGCAGGCGCGTGCGCCCGTCCTGTTGCACCGACAGCCGCACCTCGCCGCGCGCGCGTGGCTGCTGCACCGCCGAAGTTATGGCCGTTGCGATATTAATAGCTGCCCCCGATGTAAACTTGCTGCGCACCATGCGCGGCGGTCCTGTCCAACAGGCCACCGCTTGCCCATGTGATCAAGAGAGCAACCCGCGTTTTCACCATAAGAATCACCCTGACCCGCCTCTTGTTGCGCCGACATGCCTGTTTTTTGGGCAAATATAAAAACAGCATCACAGGCATGTCCCTTTTGCGTGCTTCGCCGCCCCGCAGCGCTGGTAAACGCAGGGGCCATCACCCCAATGCAGAAACAAGGATTTCGCCTCATTTCGTGCTTGACCCCCTATGCTTGATCCCCTAAATCCCACCCACCGTGGCGGAGTAGCTCAGTTGGTTAGAGCAGCGGAATCATAATCCGCGTGTCGGGGGTTCAAGTCCCTCCTCCGCTACCATAAATCCCCAATGACATACTGCCCCTAAGAAATGCCACCAACGGCCCCGTTGCCGTTTATGCGGGCGGCAGGTGTTGCCCCTCGGGGATCATCCAGAATGTCAGGACGGCTTACCGCGATGGAAAGTTTGATGAACTGGCTGTCGTTATTGGCGGCCAGCATCCATACTCCATCCGTCTTCTGGAATGCGCTGGAAAAGGCCCAGACCGATGCGATCGTTGTGAAAATCACCGGCAGCGCGCATATCCCGATCATGTTCATGGATGCCGCCGCAAAAACGAAACGCAGCGCAGGCATCGAACCGCAATAGCGGGCCATCGGGGTGCGTGCCTTACAGGTATCAATCAGGCCATAAATCAGGTCGTTTCTAAGCGCCTGGCGGAATCTGGCTTCACATGATCTGCACCGCAAACCATATCCGCATATCCGTATCCGGCGACACAGGCCGCCGGATACGATCATGTCTGAAAATCAGAACGTTTTGGTCAGGGTCACATTCAAGGTCCGGCCGGGAGCCTTGCGCGTGGGGGAAGACAGATGCCCGACGTAATCCAGATCGAACAGGTTTTCGACACCGACCCGCACCGTTGCACCCCTTAGCACGCCAACATCGGGCGCCCATGTGGCCCGCAGGTTATGCACCGTGGTGTCAGACAATGCGGTGCCCGACGAATCGCGCTGGTTGGCGCTGTGAACCACCTCCCAGCTCAGGTCCAGCTTGTCGTTCAACCGCTTGCCAAGTGTCAGACGCAACCGGTCTGCCGCGCTATTGCGCCAAATCGCCGAGGAGCCATCAGGGTTATACTCGTCCCCCTCGCCGACATGCCCCGCCAGATCCACATAGAACCCGTTGGCCATGCCGTATGATGCTTCCAACTCGACCCCGCGCGTTTCAATCCGGTCCAGATTGGTGCCCGTCGAACCGGCCACGGTAAAGGTGGTGACATCCCAGATTTCGGTGGCATAGAAATTGCCGCGCACCGCCAGCCGGTCACCGGATGCAAAAATATCGTTGCCGGAATAGGCAGCCCCGATTTCAAAGGTGTGGGATTTTTCCGTCGTGTTCATACGCGAAATCGCCGTAGCGGATGCCCCCAGATCGTCGATGATCGGCAGGCCTTCGGTATAGGCGGCGCTGGTGAACACCGAAAACCCGTTGCCAAAGTCATAGCCAAGCGCCAGACCGCCCATGAGTGCGTCATTGGTAAACGACCCATAGGTGCTGGCGCTGTCCACAGTCGATGTTTCATAGCGCAAGGCAGGTGTGACGGTGAACTGGCCCATGCTCATTTCGTCGATCACGAACAGGGCAAACCGGCGGTCGGTGCCACCCGGCGCACTGGCCGCATCATTGTCGGCACGTTCGCGGCGCACCGCCTCGACCCCCGCCAACAGATCGTGCTGCACAAACCCTGTGTCAAACAGCGAACGGTTGGATACCGTTAATTTTGTGGTCTGATACCGCTGGTCCGCGTTTACCGTGCTTTCCAGAAACGCGAATGTCGGCGTGCCCTCTAATGGCGACGATCCGGTGATGTAATCATATTCGATCCGCTGGTCGGCATAGGACAGATTGGCGCGCAAATCGATCATGTCATTGGCCGGATTGTAACGGTAGTTCGCAATCACCTGCCGCGTATGGGTCAGGCGGTCGACATTGCCGAACATGCCGCCATCGGTAGCGAACTGGTCATATGGCACGTCTTTGTCATCGGCCACGGTTTGCGAAAACGACAGGGTCAATTCGTGGTCGTCTTCCTGCCCGAATGTGAACCGCGCCTTGGCCAATCCCGACGGGGTTGTGAAATTGCTGTTGCCGATGGTGCTGCCATCGCCCGCCGTCAACAATCCCTGATCGCGGTAGGTGTAATTCAACAGGTATTCAGCCCGTTCCGATGCCTGATAGGCCAGCGTGGTCGAACTGACAAACCCGTCGCCATTGCTGGAATATTGCAGCGTCTGCGCGCCCGCAAACCCCAGATCACCATGGGTGAAATCCGATGCATCCTTGGTTTCCAGTAGGACGACACCGCCCACAATGCCCGACCCGTAGGCATAGCTGCCGATGGTCCCGCGCAGCACTTCGACCTCGCGGAACAACAGCGGATCGGTGAACAGCTGCGTGCCGATGCGGTAGAGCTCCTCTGATCCGACGCTGGCACCATCCAGTTGCACCGCGATTTTCTGGTCGCTGCCATAGGTGGTATTGGCGCCGAACCCGCGAATATTGATGCCCGACCCCTGCGGCGTGGTGCCATTCACCAGCGTCACGCCGGGCACCGAATCGATCAGTTGCGCCACGGTGCTGGCCTGACGGTCCTCGATTTCTTCGGCATCGACCACGGTGCGCGACAGCGCCGTGCCATAGCTCAGGTCGCGCTTGCCACCCGTCAATACCAGGGTGCCAAGGTAACCGGGTTCATCATTGGATACGTCGGTTTCGGCCTGCTGGGCAAGGGCCGGAACCGCCAATGAAATACAAACAAGCGCGGTCGAGCCGCGCAATAGGGGAGTAAGCATAAGCGCCTTCCTGTGATCTACGAATTGGGCCGTAGCTTGCAAGGGCTGGCGCGGCGGATTGATGCCTTTGCGATAAATCTTATCGCGACGGGTTGCAGCGTTAATTCATTCAGACTAAATTAGTCAAGTATTTTGAACAGCCACGCACCAGAATAACATTGGGCGCAGCCATCGAACGAAACCGTTCCCGAAGGTAGCCCATGAACGTGCAAACCGCCCTATCCCCCGCTGACATCCGTGCCGCACAGGCCGAAAACCCCAAATTGCGCGCCCGCGATCTGGCCGACAAACTGGCGATATCCGAGGCCACGCTGGTCGCATCCCGCATCGGTCAGGGCGTCACCCGCATCGCTGCGCACCCCGATGCGCTGATGCCCGCCGCCGAACAACTGGGCGAGGTCATGGCCCTGACCCGCCTGCCCGCCTGCGTGCATGAAAAGGTCGGGCATTATGCCAATTACCACAGCGGCGACCATGCCTCGATGGTGCTGAACGATGCGATTGATCTGCGGATTTTTCCCTCGCATTGGGTGCATGCCTATGCGGTTGAAACACCCGGCGAAAACGGTGTGCGCCGTTCGTTGCAGGTGTTTGATGCGGCGGGTGACGCGGTGCATAAAATCCACCTGCGCGATGCATCCAACCACGATGCATGGGCCACGCTGGTCAATGATCTGAAACATCCCGACCAGTCGCAGGGGCAGGATGTGGGCGAACGCAAACCCACCGAACCCGCCAAATCCGCCCCCGAAAAACTGGATATTTTGCAGAAAGAGTGGGCGCGTCTGACCGACACCCACCAGTTCCTGCGCCTCTGTTCGAAACTGAAAATGAACCGCCTTGGGGCCTATCGCATCGCCGGTGCGCCCTTTGTGCGCCAGCTGGATCCGTCTGCGGTAAACGCAATGCTGGAAACCGTGCAGCAGGCAGAAATCGAAATCATGCTGTTTGTCGGCAATCGCGGCTGCATCCAGATCCATTCCGGCCCTGTGAACCGCCTGCAGCCCATGGGTCCGTGGCAAAACATCATGGACCCCGGTTTCAATCTGCACCTGCGCAGCGATATGGTGGCCGAGGTATGGGCGGTGGAAAAACCCACTCAAC
This sequence comes from Paracoccaceae bacterium, assembly GCA_050633465.1. Taxonomy (GTDB): domain Bacteria; phylum Pseudomonadota; class Alphaproteobacteria; order Rhodobacterales; family Rhodobacteraceae; genus UBA3069. The sequence goes on from JBOEGO010000031.1 coordinate 62,356, forward strand.
GTGGCCCCGCCATCTCGGTCGAGGCATTCGACGCAGACGGCGGCCTGATTTTTCAGGTGTTCGGTGTCGGCAAGGAAGGCCGCGATTCCCGCCCCGTCTGGGGCCGCATCGTTGCTGGCCTGCCCGGTCTGAGCGAAGGGGTGGCATAATGCGCGCCCTGCCGCACCTGCGCGCCGCGCTGCTGGCGGGGCTGTTTGCCCTGCCCGCAGCCACCGTCGCCACCGCTGAAACCGGAACCAAACCCGATGTCCTGTCCATCGGCGGCTCCATCACCGAAATCGTGGTCGCGCTGGGGCAGGAACACCGCCTGCTGGCGCGTGACACCACATCAACCTACCCCGCGTCGGTCGCGCAATTGCCCGATGTCGGCTATATGCGCGCCTTGTCACCCGAGGGCGTGTTGTCCGTCGGCCCCTCGCTGATCATATCCGAAGCGGGCGCAGGCCCGGCCGAGGCATTGTCAGTGATCCGCGCCGCCGATGTTGAATTCGTCGAAGTGCCCGAAATCTATAGCGCCGCAGGCATCCAGACCAAAATCACCACCGTGGGCGCGGCGCTGGACGTGCCTGATCAGGCGACAGAACTGTCCGGTCAGGTCGGCGCGGCGCTGGCCGATGCCATCAAACAGGCCAACGCGCATGGGGGGGGCAAAAAACGGGTGCTGTTCGTGCTGTCCACCGCAGGCGGGCGCATCAATGCATCCGGCACAGGCACTGCCGCCGATGCCATCATCCGCATGGCGGGCGGTATAAACGCGGTCACGGATTTCAGCGGTTACAAACAAATCAGCGACGAATCTGTGGGCCTGTCCGCGCCCGACGTGATCCTGATGATGGACCGTGGCGGCGACCACGGCGTGGCCGATGACGAACTTTTCGCCATGCCACCCATACGCCTGACCCCCGCCGCGCAAACGCGGTCTGTGGTGCGGATGGACGGGCTGTTTTTGCTGGGTTTTGGCCCGCGCACAGCCGATGCCGTCACCGCCCTGTCCAACGCATTGTATGGTAAGGGCTGAGTCATGACCGCCCTGCCCGACACCGCTTCCTCTGCCTCCACCCCACCGCGTGACCGCCAATCCCGCGCCCGCGCCCTGCATTGGGCGCTGGCCGGGTTTCTGGTGCTCTGCGCATTGGCCAGCCTGCAAATCGGGGCCACCGATGTGACCCTGTCGGCGCTGCTGGGCAAACTGCTGTCGGGCGATACCCTGACACGGATGGAACGGGTGGTGCTGTTTGATATTCGCCTGCCCCGACTGGCCATGGGGGCGCTGGTCGGCGCGGCGCTGGCCGTGTCGGGCAGCGTCATGCAGGGGCTGTTTCGCAACCCGCTGGCTGATCCGGGCATCGTCGGCGTCAGCGCAGGCGCGGGGCTGGGGGCCATTCTGGCCATCGTTCTGGGCGGGTTGCTGCCCGTGGCGATCATCAATGCAGTGGGCAATCAACTGGTGCCGCTGGCCGCCTTTCTGGGCGGCTGGGGGTCCACGATCCTGCTCTATCGCGTTTCCACCCGTGGCGGGCGCACCAATGTTGCCACCATGCTGCTGGCCGGTATCGCACTGGGGGCGCTGGCCGGTGCGCTGTCGGGTATCCTTGTCTATATCGCCGATGACACACAGCTGCGTGACCTGACATTCTGGGGGCTGGGGTCGCTGGCCGGTGCCAGCTGGGCCAAGGTGATGGCCGCTGGCCCGCTGATCGCGCTGGCACTTGGCACCGCGCTGACGCTGGGGCGCGGGCTGAACGGGCTGGCCCTGGGCGAGGCAACCGCCGCCCATATCGGCATCGACGTGCAGCGCATGAAAGGCATCGCCATTCTGGCCGTCGCAGGGGCCACCGGCGCGGCGGTGGCCGTGTCCGGCGGCATCGGGTTTATCGGCATCGTGGTGCCGCACCTGCTGCGCATCATGTCCGGCCCCGACCACCGCACCCTGCTGCTGAATTCGGCGCTGCTGGGGGCCAGCCTGCTGATACTGGCGGATGTGATCGTGCGCGTCATCATCGCCCCCGCCGAATTGCCCATCGGCATCATGACCGCCGTGCTGGGCGCGCCCGTGTTTCTGTGGATATTGCTGCGCCGTCGCGGCCTGAACGAAGGATAAGCAATGGATCACCACACGCTTTGCGCCCGCAACATCCACGCCAGCTATGGCCGCACCCCCGTCCTGAATGGTGTCGATTTCACCGCAGGCGCGGGCGCGCTGACCGCCATCGTCGGCCCCAACGGATCGGGCAAATCCACCCTGCTGGGCGCGATCACGGGCAGCCTGCCCCATACCGGAACCGTGCATCTGAACGGGCGCGATGTGGTCGGGCAAAAACCGTGGCAACTGTCGGCACAACGCGCCGTGCTGCCGCAATCCTCACGGCTGGCATTTCCCTTTACCGTGATCGAGGTCGTCCGGCTGGGCCTGCAATCAGGCACTGCAGGCGACCACCCTCAGGTGCCGATGCAGGCATTGGCCCGCGTCGGTCTGGCCCATTACGCCAACCGCTTTTTCACCGATCTGTCGGGCGGCGAGGCACAGCGCGTTATGCTGGCCCGCGTGCTGGCACAGGTCTGGTCCCCCGTGGAAAACGAACAACCCCGCTGGCTTCTGCTGGATGAACCCGTGTCCAGCCTTGATATCGGCCACCAGTTGCAAGTCATGGATATTGCCCGCGATTTCGCGGCGGCTGGCGGCGGTGTGGTGGCCGTGATGCACGATCTGAACCTGACTGCGCTATATGCCGATCAGGTCGCGGTGCTGGCACAGGGGCAATGCATCGCCGCAGGCCCGCCGCAAACCGTGCTGACCGACGACACCCTGTCGCGCGCCTATGGCTGCCACCTGCGCGTTTCCACTTTGCCCGCGCGCGACATCCCCTTTATCCTGCCCCATGCGGCATCTGCCTAAAAGGAAACCAACCTATGTATCTTGCCATGAACCGTTTCACCGTCCCGCTGGAAAACGCCGCCGATTTCGAAGAGTTGTGGCTGTCCCGCGAGAGCCGCCTTGCCGATCTGGACGGTTTCGTCGCCTTTGACATGCTGAAAGGTGCCGAAGAAGACGGCGTTATCCTCTATGCCTCGCACACCGTCTGGCAAACCGAAGACCACTTTCGCGCATGGACGCAAAGCAGCGAATTCCGCGCCTCGCACGCCCGCGCGGGCCAGTCGCGCAAACTGCACACAGGCGCCCCCAAATTCGAAGGGTTCCGTTCGATCCAATCCATCACCGCCCCCACGCAGGCGACCGAATCCGCATGACCGATACAGCCCCGATAATAACCGTTACACGCACCGCCCCTGTGTTTCGCAGCATAGATGCGGCGCAGGCGCGGGCGTTCTATGTGGATTGGCTGGGGTTTGAATGGGTCGGCGAACACCGGTTCCATGATGGTGCGCCGCTATACGCATTCCTGCGGCTGGGTGATTTCCACCTGCACCTGAGCGAACACCACGGCGATGCCACGCCGGGGTCTACCACCTGTGTTTTCGTCACAGGGCTGCGTGATTGGCACGCGGCCCTGCTGGCGCGGCCCTATGCCAACAACCGCCCCGGCTTGCAGGATCAGGATTGGGGGCTGGAAATGGCCGTCACCGACCCCTGCGGCAACCGTTTGCGGTTTCTGGACCAGTCCGAGATGGGCGCATAAATCACGCGGCACGATTCCAAACTCTTTCTATCAGGTATTGCCGCCCGCCTGTCACAATGGTAAATGAATCAGGTACTCCAGCCCTTGGTGCTCCCTCGTGCCATAGCCAGATCACCCCGAACATCGCACATTGGAAAGGCCGGGCCATGACCTGTCTTGCATTGCGGGTTCTGGCCTTTTGTGCCGCGCTGCCCTGCCTGTCAGGTGCCGCAATGGCGCAAAGCGATCAGGGCGCGCATCTGTCTATTGAATTGAACGCCGCCGATCAGGTGGACGCCGCCTGCCGCATCAGCTTTTTGCTGCAAAACGGCCATGCCAGCGGCATCACACAGGCGGTATTCGAAGCAGTGCTGTTTGACAAAGAGGGCCGTGTTGACCGCATGACCCTGTTTGATTTCGGCACCCTGCCCGCCGCACGCCCCCGTGTGCGCCAGTTCGTTGTGCCCGATCTGGCCTGCGCCGATCTGGGGCAGGTGCTGTTCAACGGGGCCGCGACCTGCACCGTTGATGGCGCGCCTGACGTGCCCGCACAGGCCGCGACCGCCTGCACCGATGGCCTGCAACTGCGCAGCCTGACAGACATAAAGGTGACAGGATGATTGCCGCGCTGACTGATTCTATCAACCGTATCCTTGATCTGGGCGGTCCGGTTGTGTTGCTGCTATGTGCGCTGTCGGTGCTGGTGCTGGCGGTGATCCTGTATAAGTTATGGCAATTCGTGCAGGCGGGTGTGGGCCGTCACCGCGCATTGCAAGATGCGATTGCCGCATGGGATGCGGGCGACCCTGCCCGCGCGCTCCAACACCTTGACCGCTCGCGCAGCTACCTGCGCCCCGTGATCGAAATGGCCATGCACCCCCACCCCGATTCCCCACGGCTGGAGGCCGAGGCAGAAACCCGTTTCGCCACGCTGGAGAAAGGGTTCCGCCTGTTGGATTCCGTGGCGCAACTGGCCCCGCTGCTGGGTCTGTTCGGCACCGTTCTGGGCATGATCAGCGCGTTTCAGGCGCTGCAACAGGCCGGGTCACAGGTTGATCCCTCGATTCTGGCGGGTGGTATCTGGGTTGCCCTGCTGACCACCGCTGTCGGGCTGGCCGTTGCCATGCCCACCGCCCTGATCCTCAGCTGGCTGGAATCGCGCATGGATGCAGAACGGGTGCTGGCACATAAGGCGCTGCGCACCATTCTGGCCCCCACAGGTCAGGCTGCGACCACGCCGGAATACGCGGCCCAGAACGCCGGAACGGGCGCGGCCCATGCTTAGGAAACGACGCAGGCGCAAACTCTCGATGACCTCGCTCATCGACGTGATATTCTTGCTTCTGCTGTTTTTTATGCTGTCCTCTACCTTTACCCGCTTTGCCGAAGTCGAACTGGCCGCCTCCGGATCGGGCGCCACCACCACCGGCGAACGGCCCCTGTTCCTGCGCCTGTCGCCCGATAGGATCACCCTGAACGGTAATGATGCCGCAATGGCCGCGCTGCCCGAAACCCTGACATCCGGACAGCGTGATACGACTGGCGACACCCCCGTGATCGTGGCCCTGAACGGCCCCGTCACCGCCCAACGGCTGACCGACCTGCTGGTCACCCTGCGCGGCGTTTCCGGCCTGCGCATCACCGTGCTGGGGGGGGCGACATGACCACCGCATTGCGCCCCTTTGCCCGCCCGAAATCCGAACGCGAACCCACCATTGCGCTGATCAATATCGTGTTCCTGATGCTGATCTTCTTTCTGGTGGCCGGCACCATTGCCCGCCCGCTGGACAAGGATCTGAAACTGGTGCGCACCGCCGATCTGGATGGCGCTGCGGCGGCCGATATGCTGGTGGCCCATAGCGACGGCACCCTGACATGGCAGGGTGAACCCGTGCTGTCGGAAACCGAATTCATGGCAGGTCTGGATGACAGCGCCAAAACCGAAATCCGCATGGTGCCCGACCGCGACCTGCCCGCCACGCGCATGGTTGAAATCGCCCGCGCCCTGCGTAACGCGGGCGCGGGCAAGGTGCTGATCGTTACACAACGGGGGCTGGAATGATCACCTCATCTAATATCGCCAAACTCTCGGCTCTGTCGCTGGCCTTGGCCGCCCATGCCGCGCTTGGCATGGCATTGGTCAAATCCGAACCCACCCTGATCGAAGGGGCCACAGGCGCAGCCGAGGTCCGCTTGGGCAACGCCTTTGCCGATATGGCAACCGGCACGATGACGGCGCAACCGGCAAAGGATGCCACCCCCGCGCCGCAACCCGCAATGCAACCCGCCACGCAAACCGCCGCAATGGTCCGGCCCGTGCAACCGGCGACGCCCGGCCAACCGATAAAACACCAGCAGGCAGCCCCTGCACCCGATGCCGTGCTGCCACTGGCTGCGCAACCCGCCACCCCGACCGAGGCATTGAAACCCGAAACCAGCACGGCCATCACCGGCGCGGCGCCCGAAACAGCGGCTGTCAGCCGGTCATTGCGCCCGCAATTGCGCGACCCCGAACGCGCCGCAGAGCATAAACCGAAGCCGAAGCCGACAAAAACCGCCAAAGCAAACACCAAGGCCAAACCAAAACCCGCAGCCAAAGCAACCAAGGGCAACGCCCAGCGCAACGCACGCGCAGGCGAATCCACCGGCACGAAATCCGCCAAGGCCAAAACCAGCGGCAATGGCGGTAAATCCAAGGCCGCGGGCAATGCCGCTGTCAGCAACTATCCCGGTCTGGTCATGCGCAAACTGTCCCGTGCAGGCAAACCACGGGTAAATGCACGCGGATCGGCCACGGTGGCGTTTTCGATCGCGTCCAGCGGCGGTTTGTCATCGGCGCGGATTGCCCGCAGCTCGGGATCGGCAAAGCTGGATCAGGCGGCACTGCGCATCGTCAAAAGCGCCGCGCCATATCCGCGCCCGCCCAGCGGCGCACGTCGCAGTTTTTCTGTGCAGATCAAAGGGCGCTAGGCCGGCGGTCTGTGCATTATCGGGTCACAACCACGGCGCGCCCGTTGTGGTTCAGCACCTCGAACGGGGTGTCGAACACATGCTGCAATGTGTCGGGCGTCAGCAGGGCGGCGCTGCTGTCATGGGCAATCACCCGCCCGTCCTTCATTGCGACAATCCGGTCGGCCCATCCTGCGGCGGCATTGATGTCGTGCAGCACGATCACAATACTGCGCCCGCCATCCGCTGCACTGGCGCGTGACAGCCCGTGCAACCGCGCCATCAGATCACGGGCATGGCGCGGATCCAGCGCATTCAACGGCTCGTCCAGCAGCATCCAGGGCGTATCCTGCGCATAGGTCATGGCGATAAATGCCCGCTGACGCTGACCGCCCGACAGGGTGTCCAGCGGGCGGTCGGCCAGATCATTCAGGGCAAAGGCATCCAACGCCTGTTCCACCAATGTGGCGTCTTGCGCGGTGGGGCGCCCCTGATGATGCGGCCAGCGGCCAAACCCCACCAATTCGCGCACCCGCAAACGGCTGACCACCGAGGGCGATTGCTGCAACAGCGCCACCGCCTGTGCCCTTGCGCGCCCCGTGGCTGTGAACGGGTCCAACCCGTTAATTCCCACTGTTCCCGCAAATGGCCGGTTCAACCCCGCCACCACATGCAGCAGCGATGACTTGCCTGCCCCGTTCGGCCCGATCAGGGCCGTGATGCCACCGCTGTGCAGTGTCAACGAAACATCATGCAGGATCGTGGTATCGCCCGCGCAATAGGTCAGGTTATGAATGTCGATCATGCGCGACCGCTCCGTAAGACAAGTATCAAGAACAGCACCCCGCCAAAGAATTCGACCACCACAGCCAGCGCAGATTGGCTGGCCATCAGGCGCTCGAATACAAACTGCCCCACGACAAGGATCACCGCGCCGATCAGGCCCGCAGCAGGGATCAGGATCGCGTGGCGGTGGGTATCGGTGATATGGCGCGCAAGGCTGGCCGCCAGCAGGCCGAAAAAAGTGATCGGCCCGACCAGCGCAGTGGACACGGCGACCATGGCCGCAACCAGCAGCAACGCCAGCACCACGATACGGTTGTGATCCAGCCCCAGCCCCAGCGCCGTGCCACGCCCCAGTCCGGCCACATCCAATGCAGGCGCCAGCCGCAGTGCCGCGACCATCGCTGCCGACAGGATCAATGCGGCAACCACCAGTTGCCCGGCATCCACCTGCCCGAAACTGGCAAACATCACCTGTTGCACCACGGAAAATTCCGATGGGTCCAGCACGCGCTGCACCATCGCCGCCAATCCGTGCAACAACACGCCCAAAATGACTCCTGTCAGGATCATGCGTGTGACATCTGCCGCCCCTTTGCGCAGCAGCAACCCAAACAGCGCCGTCGCGGCCAACATCAGCACGCCCGCCTCGATCGCGAAACGCAGGGCGGGGGCGATCTGTGCCACGCCCACCCCGCCCAGGCTGGCCACCAGCAGCGTTTGAAACAATATGAACAGGGCATCGAACCCGACGATCCCCGGCGTCAGCAAACGATTCATCGCCACGGTCTGAAACAGAATGGTCGAGGCGCCAGTGGCCGCTCCGACACAGATCAGCGCCGCCAGTTTCAGCGCCCTCAGCTCAAGGATAAACCCCATCGGCGCACGCAAATGCCACAACAAAAACCCCGCCCCGGCCAGACAAAGCGCCATAAACATCAGACCCAGCGACATACGGTGACTGACCATCAGTCGCGCACCCTGCGCTGATCCGGTGCCGCATATAACAGCCACAAAAACACCGCTGCACCAAAGACAGAAAACACTGTCGCAGCGGGGATTTCATAGGGATAGCGCAGCACGCGCCCGATCACATCCGCTGCCAGCACCAGCATCCCGCCGCCCGCGGCAATCAAGGGCAGGTTCGCACGCAGATCATCGCCGCGCCAACGCGAGACAAGGTTCGGCGCAACCAACCCGACAAAGGGAAACGCCCCCACCGTTACCAGCACCAGTGCCGTCAGCGCCGCCACCATCACCAATCCCAGTGCCCGCGTCTGACCATAATCCAGCCCCAGCGAACGCGCCTGCGCAGCCCCCAGCCCCAAAATCGTGATCCTATCAGCCAGTAGATACAAAAGAGCCGTCAGCGCCGCGACACCCCACAACCATTCATATCGCCCCTGCATCACGCCGGAAAGTTCACCCAGCCGCCAGATGCCCAGATATTGCAACAGGTCCGTATACCACGCTGCCCATGTGGCCACCGCACCCAGAATGCCCCCGTAAACCAGCCCGACAATCGGCAATAGCATCGGGTCATGGCGTGGCACGCGTCCTGCCAGTGCCAGAAATCCGGCCATGCCCACCAGCGCCGACAGCGCCGCAAACAGCATCTTGCCTGCGATGGACATGCCCGGTGCGATCAGGGTGACGGCCAGCAGGCCCAGCATCGTTGCCTCGGGGGTGCCGGTCAGCGCGGGTTCGACCAGACGGTTTTGCACCACCTGCTGCACCACCACCCCCGCCACGGCCAATCCCGCGCCCGCCAACAATGCGGCAGCGGTGCGCGGCAGGCGGCTGACCATCAGAATCCAGCCCCCGTCGCCCGAAAAAAGCGAGGCCGCGCCAATGCAGAGGCTGAGAAAAACCAGCATGGCCAGCACGGCCAACAGCAGTGACCACAGCCGCAGCGCAGGCCGTCGGGGCATTCGCACGGTTTAGCCCTCTTTGCCGCCGCCAAAGGCCGCGATGACCTCGTCCAGGGTCTGCATCATCGCGCCAGCACCGCCGCCCGCGATATACAATGGTGCGGCGTCCAGATATACGATCTGCCCCGCCTGTGCGGCCTTGGTGCGTGCGACCAAGGGATTGTCCAGCGTTGCCTTTGCGGCCTTGGCGCCTGCACCGATGGCGGCACCACGATCCACCACCAGCAACCAGTCGGGGTCGGTTTCGGCCAGAAATTCAAAGGAAACCGACTGACCATGGGTTTCGGCGCTCAGGTTTTCCACCGCTTCGGGCAGGGCCAGATCGCTGTGCAACCAACCAAACCGGCTGCCCGCACCATAGGCGGAAATCTTACCACCGTTTGTCAGCACGATCAGCGCCTTTCCCTTGCCCTTGACCGCCGCGCGGGCCATGGCCAATTTGGCGTCCAATGCGGCGGTCAGCGCATCGGCTTTGTCCTTTGCGCCGAACAGTGCGCCATAGGTTGCGATGCGCGCTCTGGCCTGGTCCGCCATGCCTTCCACCCCGATCGTCATGTCGATCACAGGGGCAATCGGGGCCAATGCGGCGGCCTGCGCCGACGAACGTCCGCCCACGATAATCAGGTCGGGCTGCATCACCGCCAAGGTTTCAAAATCGGGTTCGAACAGGGTTCCGACGACCTGCGCGCCCGCGCCGATATCCGCCAGACTGTCAAGATACAGCGGCGCAGGAACACCAGCCATCGCCACCCCCATCGCAGCCAGCGTATCAATCGCGGCCACATCAAACACCGCCAGCTTTTCAGGGTTTGCAGCAATGGCAACGGGGCCGGTTGCCGTGTCCACGGTCACATCTTTGGCCATGACGGATGTCGCGGCGGGAATGGCAATGACGGCCCCCAAAAGGCCCGCAAAAATGGCTGTGCGCATGGGATCGCTCCTGTGGTTGATGCAATCGCGTGGCTGGCCTGTTCCGGCGTGGCTGCGTGAGGTTATTTTGGTGGTAACGGATTGCCCTGTGCCTTAGCAAGGCATAATCTGACTGAAACAATCAGGAAACGGAATCTCCCATGACAGAAATCGGCCTATTCACCACTCCTAATGCATCGAAATACCTGCAACAGCTGTGCAAACATTTCGAACACAAAGTCAGCGTAGAATATGACGACACCACAGGCACCGCCGCCCTGCCCGCAGGTCCGGCCAAACTGGCCGCAGACGAAAACGGGTTGCGCGTGGAAATCAACGCAGAAACTGACGAAAATATGATCCGCGCACGTTTCGTGATCGACGACCATCTGAAACGCTTTGCCTTTCGCGAGGGTTTCACCGGCATGGAATGGCAACCCGCCTGAACCGGCCAATCGCCCGACTTGGCCCGAACACCCGAACAGGGCCAAAGATAGTAACCGGACACAAAAAAGGGGCGGCCCGCAAGCCGCCCCTTTTCGTATCGGGTTGATATGGACCGCCGGTTAGAACCGCAACGATGCCGTCAGCGAAATCGTGCGCCCCGGTTCATTCAGCGGCACAACATTGGTCAGGCCAATGCCGTCCGAACTGCGGCTGGCATAGGTTTTGTCGAACAGGTTTTCGACGTCCAGACGCAATTCCAGCCCGTTCAGGTTGGTCGGTTTATAGCTGACATAGGCGTTCACCACCTCATATGCGGGCAGGGTATTGGCACCTTCGTCATTTTCCAGCGCGATCTGCGCCGTTCCGCCAACGCGCCATTCGGATGTGATGTCATATCCGGCTTCCGGCCCCAGAATATGCCCAACCGGACGCCCCAGATAGTAATCGGTCGATCCGACGGGCGCGCCGTTCACCTCTACTTCGGCATAGGTGTAATTCAGGCGGGCAAACCCGCGCGCAGCCGTATAGGACAGTGACCCGTCAAACCCGCGCGATTGCAGATCATTCGTCAAACCGCGCGAACCGCCAGATGGCACCACATTATTGATATCGCTGATTTCGGTGTGGAACAGCGCGCCGCTGACCTCCCATGGGCCGTTGTCATAGCGCAGGCCAATCCGCGCAGCATGTGCCCGCGAAGATGTGAAACCGGCGTAATCCCAGGCAGTGCCAAAGTTGATCAACGCGGCCTCGCCCAGTTCAAACCCGCCCCAGCTGGTCGCCAGACCGGCGTTGAAACTGAGCGTTTCGGTCAAAACCACATCCACGGCGGCATTCACACTGGCGCCGGTGTCGGTGAATGTGCTGCCGTCTGCACCCTGAAATTCCTGATGGTCGACCCGCGCACCATAGGACACCGAAACGCGGTCTGACAGATCCTGACGCGACTGCGCAAAAATGCCGATGCTTTTCAACTCTTCTTTGCCAGAGGCACCGAATGCCCCTGTGCCACGGCCCTGCCCCTCGGCGGATTCAACAAAGAAATCCAGACCGGCGGTCACGGTGCCATTGCCCAGCTGCCAGTCGTTTTTGGCCACACCGCTGAGGCTGGTATTCAAACCCCAAACGCCCGAGGCATCAATTTCCTGCTCGTTATAGCTTAGCTGCACAGTGGGGGCGAACCAGCCATCGGGGGCTTCGTCTGTATAGGTCAGGGTATAGGATGTGCGACGCGACAGGGCCTCGACATAGCTGCTGTTGCGGCCCACCACTCCGGCGAAATCGGGACGGGTGAACAGAATGCCACCGGGACCGGCCTGCGCGGCGCGAATGCCGGTATCCTTGGTTTCGGACGCCGAAAACGACAGCCGTTTGCCGCTGTCCGATGTATAGGCGAATTTCAGCACATAGGCGCTTAGGTCCGCTTCGGTTCCGGGCACCAATGTGCCATCGCCATCCTCATAGTCATCGCCGGTCTGACGGGTGCCGCTCAGAAACCATTCAAACCCGTTCTGCTGCCCGAACAATGTCAGCGAACGACGGAACCCGGCGCCATTGCTGCCCGCACGCAGACTGGCAAGCCCGCCAAACCCGTCGCCCTCCTCTAGGAAATCGCGGGCATCCTTGGTGGTATAGGCCAGACCGCCCGCCAATGCGTTGGGACCGGCATCGGCGGGGGCGATGCCCTCGCTGACCTCGACCGATTTCAACAGCGCGGGATCAAACAGCACGTTGCCCGTATGGTGAAACGCTGATTTGTTCTGGCGCGCACCATCAATGGTGACCGACAGCAGGCTTTCTTCGATCCCGTTGACATAGACCTTTTGCGCGATCGCCGCGCCACCGCTGGCCGTGACCGAGGTTTCGCCAGCGAACACATCGGCCACCCCCGCCGGATTGCGCTGTTCCACTTCTTCCTGGGTGATTTCATCATTGCCCAGCACGTTCTGCGCGGCGTCGGATTCGATCCGCAATGTGCCAAGGAAAAGCGGGTCTGCGTCCTGTGCCATCACATTGGTTGCACACAGGCAGGTGCCAAGCAGCAAAGCGCCGCGGCTGTTCAAATAGATCATGTTGTCCCCTTCGAATGTTCCACGTGGCTGGAATGCCCGTCAGGGGACGGCGATCTTGCTGCGTTTGATATGTTTGATCCTGCCATTAGCTGACTAAATTAGTCAGGTCAATATTCCGCGGTCTGGATACTGTTCATGATGATATCTGTGACATTGATACCGCGCCCGCTGCCCGACCGTTTCGGCGGTTTCGGCGGTTTCGGCGGTTTCGACCGCATCGGGCATAAAAAAAGGCACCGCAAACTGCGATGCCTTTTGCTGGCTTGGCAAAAGGGGCAGGCCCGTTTGCTTATTCTTCGACTTCATTGGCGGGTTTCGCCTGAAGCAAGCGATAGCTGGAATCACCCAACTGGCCGTGCAGGTCAATCTGGGTTTCAAGGTAATCAATATGGCCCTCTTCGTCAGCGATCAGTTCCTCGAACAGGTTCTTGGTCACGAAATCGCCGACCTTGTCGCAATGGCCGCGCGCTTCGATATACAGGGTGCGCGCCTCATGTTCGGCGGCCAGATCTGCCTCCAGGGTTTCCAGCACGGTTTCGCCAATGCGCAGGCTGTCCAGTTTTTGCAGGTTCGGGTGCCCTTCCAAAAAGATGATACGCTCGATCAGCTTGTCGGCGTGGTTCATCTCTTCGATGCTTTCTTCGCGGGATTTTGCAGCCAGACGGCCCAGCCCCCAGTCCTCTTGCAGCCGGAAATGCAGCCAGTACTGGCTGACAGCGGTCAATTCGCTGCGCAATGCGGCGTTCAGGTATTCAATGACTTTTGCGTCACCCTTCATAGGTTGCTTCCTTATTTGCTTCCTTGTTTCGGTTGTCGTTGAAGGTAGCGCAGGATGGCAGGCACTTCAAGATTGGGGCTTTGTGCCATGGTCTGAACAAACAGCGGCAAACAGCCACCGCAATCGGCCTTTTTCCCCAACGCCCGATAAACTTTTCCCGGTGTAATGATGGTGTCGGGGTCGGATGCACGCATCCAGTCAATTGCAGCGGTGATATCGGTGTCACGGATGCTCATGCAGTGGCAAACGATCATTTTGGCAATCCCTAGCAGCGATGACAGACGGACCCCCGGGGTAGAATCAAAGGTTCACCCAAAGCCCGGCACCAACCTGACTTCTTTTGTCGGATATGTCAATTCCGACAGTTTTAGTTGGAAACGCCCGGAGCAACCCCCGCATCACGACCACCGTTTGCGCCATGTGGCGATGCCAATCACCAACCCATAGACGAACATCGCAAAGGCAATAGCCACAAACACACCGCTGACCCCCAAATCGGTGGCAGACGACAGCAGCACCGCACCGCCCACAGCAACGCCGATGCGGCACAGGCTGCCAATCAAAGGCCAGAGCATTTCACCCGCCCCCTGCGATGCAAAGTAAAGCGCAAGCCCGAAGCCAAAGAACGGATAAAACGGCGCAACGATATTGAAATATGCCCGCCCTGCCGCCAGCGTTGCAGCATCGGACGGATCAAGGAACATACCCAGCCAAAGATCGGGAAACAGCGCCAGAACCACCCCGATAACACCTACAATGGCGGCACCTGAGAACGATCCCACCCATGCAATCTGCAATGCACGCTCGGTTTGCCCCGCCCCGACATTCGCCCCGACCATGGCTGTCATTGCGGCTCCGATACCGAAAATCACCGGTATCATCAGAAACTCCAGACGCGCGCCAAGCCCATAACCCGCCAGCGCCGCCTCGCCGTATTGCCCGACCATCCCGACCATCAGCACAATGGTCAAAACTGTCAGCAACGTGTTGACAGAGGCGATTGCACCAACCCGCATAATATCGCGGACCAAGCCGATTTTAACGCGGATATAGGCCCATCTGAATTCCAGCCCCGTCCGGCCCGCAATGATATATGCAACCGCCACGGTTGCACCCAGACCATAGGCAACAACCAACCCCATGGGCAGCCCCGCAATGCCGAACGCAGGCAACGGCCCCCAGCCAAGAGCAAAGCCGCCCGACAGCGGGATCGAAATCAAAGACACCAACAGCAACAACAGCGAAGGCATCTGCATATTCCCGGTGCCGCGGATGATGCTTAGCGACGAATGGCACAGCCAAATTGCGGCGCAACCCGGAAAGAAGATAACCGCATAGCTGACGGCCGCCCGCACGGCGTCTGCTCCGCCGCCCAATGCACTGAAAATCAGCGGTCCGAATGCCCCGATCGCCAGCGCCATAAACAAGGCAAAGCCCGCCGCAATCATCCACGCCGTGATGGCCAATTGTGCCGCACGTTCCGGGCTGTTGCCCCCCAGCGCACGTGCAATCGCGGCCGATATCGCCCCGCCCATCGCACCGGCCGCCAACATCTGCGTCAACATCACAAGCGGAAACACCAAGGCCAGACCGGCCAGAACAGTCACCCCCAAAAGGCTGGCAAAATAAGCCTCTGCTATGCTTTGCGCCGCCTGCACCAGCATGGCCAACACATTAGGCGCCGCCAGTTTTGCCAGGGTTGGCCCGATAGGGGCGGTCAGCAGGGTGTGCGTGCGGGCCGCTCGTGCCGACATTGCCGCATCCGCACGCGCTGCTTTGAAAGCCGAGGCATCCTTCATCACAGGCCCCCGGTTTGGTTGGCAATCGCGAAACCATGCCGAAAACGGCCATCAAAGTGGGTTTTTCCGGTCATCCTATTGCCCTGCCCCTGCTTGCATTTGCCAAACCCGCGCGGGGTTCGACCATCAGTTCTATTTTGGAACTCACCATGGTGAATCTGGATAAGTTCCCTTTCGGAACCTGTCAATCCTTGATAACATTCCAATATGAAATGGAATGAACTGCACACCGAATCCTGCCCGGTCGCACGCGGCCTGTCCGTTATTGGCGATCGCTGGACTATGCTGGTGCTGCGCGAATGTTTCTTTGGCATTCGCCGGTTTGACCAGATGCAGGAACGTCTGGGCATAACCCGCCATGTGCTTGCCGACAGGTTGCGCAAACTGGAAGCAGACGGAGTGCTGCGCCGCGAAGCCTATCAACAGCGCCCGCCCCGGTATGAATACCGGCTGACCGATCGCGGCAAGGCGCTTCATCCCCTGTTGATAACACTTATTCACTGGGCGAATGCGCATGTGCCCAGCGATGACAGCCATGCGATGACACTGTTATCCCGCGACACAAACGAACCTGTCGAACCAAAGCTGATCGACGCAAAAACCGGACAAGAGATCACCCATCGCAATCTCCGCGCAGCAAGAGCCGTAGAAGATCACAACTAAGCTGTGCCGGCACTGACCCTGTCATGGTTTAAGGTGCCCTGGCTCCGGCAGTTCGGTCTCATCGCTGTAGCAGCGCGCCCGATTGCAACGCAAAAGCCCCGCGTAGCGGCGGGTATTAATGCTTTGATATCATGTGATAGATTTTGGTTGCGGGAGTAGGATTTGAACCTACGACCTTCAGGTTATGAGCCTGACGAGCTACCGGGCTGCTCCATCCCGCGACGTTTTGTGTGCTTTATTGGTTTAGCACTGTCGCTGCGCTTTAGCGCATTGCCGTTTTGGTTGGCAATTTGTTGTCTAATCGGGGTTATTTGATCGTCAGAGAGATACGTTTGTTGGGTTTTTACTAGGTTTGGCAGTGACCTACTCTCCCACGTCTTAAGACGCAGTACCATTGGCGCGACGGTGCTTAACTGCCGAGTTCGGGATGGGATCGGGTGTTTCACTCGTGCTGTGACCACCAAACCAAGAAAAAACCCAACGTGTTGTCCAAGTCCAAGTATTACTAGTGTGTATGCTTTTGATATTGTTCCGTAGTTTTCAATTATTCTACTACTGGATCAAATCAAGCCTATCGGGCAATTAGTACCAGTCAACTGAATGCGTTACCGCACTTACATCTCTGGCCTATCGACGAGGTGGTCTACCTCGGCCCTCAGGGAGATCTTGTTTTGAGGGGGGCTTCCC
>JBOEGO010000032.1:0-15920 GCA_050633465.1 Paracoccaceae bacterium
AAGTTGAAGATACAGTTGCTAGTTTTTGGCATGGGGTTCAAGCGAATGTAGCGACCATTTCGCCTCATCGCAGCACACATGCCGTATTCAGCCGCCAATTTCATAGCAGGTACTTGGCCTTGACGGCATTGCATCCGCCTCTGAAAGCCGAGCCAGCCAGATTTGCATGAGCTTGGCATGCTATAGTGCCAATCATCCTGATCTCACCTATGCCGTAACCAGGCCATTGACACCGCAGCTTATGCGGCTTGACTGTCCGTCACGGATGCCAATGGCGCCCAATTCCACGGCAGTAATTCATCCAGTCTGTTGATCTTGTGATCGTGGATGCGGTCGAAGATGTCAGCCAGATAGGCCAACGGGTCGAGACCGTTCAGCTTGGCGGTTTCAATGACGGGCATTGCCTTGAATTCAGGCGAATGGTTCTTTCGTTTATTCATCTTGGATCACCTCTCTCATCGTGCGATCCACCTTAATGACTGGTCCGAAATTCCGCGACCAGCTCTGCTGGGGCTTTCCAGGCGCAATGTATGTCAGTCGATGCCTGTATCCTGAACCCACTTCAAGATCGCCATACCTGTCATCGAGCCCGTAGGATAAATCCGCCCGGGGAAAGGGAAAGCGCGGCCTTCACCTGATTTGTGCAACAAAGCCATGTCGGCAGGTCAAATGCGTTAACGTTTTGGTCGGTTATTCTTAGTACGCTCGACTTCATTGGTGGTTTGGGAGAGTTGAATGACCGCGACAAGCTTGATCAATTCGATGGGTGGGCCTACTGGCTTTGGAGAAAACACGCTTGCCCGAGGCGATGACCTCGGTAGCGCTGCCATTGATTTACTTTCGATCTTTGACAACGGACTGGACCTATTTGGGGTGGTCTATTCAGAGCTTTGGATCAATACCAACGGAACAATAACTTTTTCGGGCCCTTTATCATCGTCGTCGCCCCAGACAATCGATGGCTCGATCCCAGCTGGTATTTTCCCCTTCTGGACCGATATAGACACACGCAACCAACAGGCTGCTTCAGCTTCCCCTGGAGGCACTTCGCAGGGTACTAACCTCGTTTATTACGAATTCGACCCAATCAATGATCGGTTGGTCGTCACCTGGGATGATGTAGGATATTTCCCCTCGAGCAACGATTACTCGAATGCTTTCCAGCTGGTCATTCAGGATCGATCTTCCAGTCCCGGGCGTTCCGTTGGCGACTTTGATATTGAGCTGCGCTATGAGTGGATAGATTGGACGGCAGGTGGGTATTTCGCAGACGGGTACGCTCGCGCCGGTTTTTCCGCAGGTGATGGAGAACACTATTTCGAATTGCCGCAATCGGGAGATCATGAAGCTCTTTTGCAACTGGAATCGAGTGTGGGAAATACAGGTGAACCTGGCCTTTGGCAGTTCGAAATCCGCAACGGCTCGGCTCCTCAGAACATTAGTATACTCGCCGAGGGCGACATGATAGAAGGTGATACGGGTACAACGCCACTAAGTTTCACCTTAGAGAGGACTGGCGAGACATCAGGGACACTGAGCGTCGATTGGTATGCGGCGGGCACCTCAGCTCATCCAGCGAGGCCAGGTGATGTGGCCACAACGCTGCCTCTTTCAGGTTCAATTTTCTTCGATGTGGGTGAAACGACACATACACTCTCGATTCCGATCCAAGGAGATCTTTACCCAGAGTTTGACGAGCGTGTAGTCGTATCCATAGAAAATCCGGTTTCAAGTACAACTGCGCCAGTGATTCTTGAGCAGCCGTTCGCTACCGCGGCGATCCTCGACGATGATACCCCCGCACCACCCGCACCAAGTAATGGGCCTAGCGCATTTTTTGTGGGTACCGCCAGCATTATGACATTTGATGGTTTGTTCTATGAACTGCGTGCCGCCGGAGAGTTCACCCTGTGTCAGTTCGGAGATGGGGGTGATTTCGAAATACAGCTAAGGACAGAAGCGACGGGTGGAAATGTAACTGCAGCAACCAGTGTCGCGATGAATGTTCTCGGCCATCGCGTAACACTTGATCCATCACGGTCGGCACCCCTCTACATAAATGGCACGAGGACTGTGGTAGATGAGCTTCAGGGACCCCTCGAGATCGGAAATACGGGTGCTCTTCTTTATCGGAATGCGGAGAAATATACGCTTATCTTGCCCGATGGCGATCAGTTCATAATAGAAATGGACTCATTCGGCTATATCAGCGTTAGCTCTCACCTAGCCGCAGAGCGGCCAACAGGCCAAGTACTCGGTCTTTGGGGGAATGCCAATGATACGTTTGAGGATGACCTATCAACTAGAGACGGTTCGACGCTCAATACCCCCAGCAGCCAAGCGGAATTCACAACATCATTCTTAAATGAATGGCGCATAGAAGACAGTTTCTCTTTTTTTGATCGTCGCCTTGGTGAGTTGACAGATAATTGGCAAGACCTAACACCATACTATCTACCGTTGGCATTGTCTGACCTGCCATTAGATCTACGTGAGCGCGCTCAAGCCGCAGCTCAGGCATTGGACGACTTTCCCAGTTTGCTTCATGAAGTGGCGGTTCTCGATTTTGCATTGACCGGAAACCCGTTCTTTATTGACAACTTTACTGAGCTTGAGATCACGCCCGAGCGCATCATTCATTTCACATCGATTTTACCAGACGAGGCGTGCGCGACCTTGGTGTCCGGTGCAACGACGCAGCTAGTTGAAGGTAACTCAGGGACACGAGATGCGGTCTTCTGGATCGACCGTATCGGTAATCTGAGCGAACCGCTCGCGTTGAGCTATGTGCTATCTGGGGATATTGCGCGCTCAGATTTGATCAATATGCCCATGTCAGGCAATCTGAGCTTTTCCGCTGGGCAATCGCGTCTATATTTCGTGGTCCAGATAACTGGAGATTCCGAGCCTGAGCCTGACGAAGATCTCATTATTACAATCGCGACATCGGATGCTGTGCAATTGAACAACTCGGCGACGTTGATAGTTCTCGACGATGATAGCACACCGATTCTCACGGGCACATCTTCGCAAGAGACTTTGAGTGGCGACGCCGGGTCCAACGTGATTTTCGGTTTTAAAGGAAAGGATTTCCTTCTTGGTGGTGGGGGAGATGATGCGTTGTTCGGGGGATCGGGGAATGATAGCCTAGAGGGGGGGAACGGAGCAGACTTTCTGGATGGGGGAGGGGGGCAAGATATTGCCAGCTATGTGTTTTCTACAGGTCGGGTTATGGTTGATCTCCAAAATGAAGCATATGATTTTGGAGACGCGGTCGGCGACACATATATTAGTATAGAAATCTTCCAAACTGGGCGGGGCCCTGACCAACTCAGGGGCGATGAGCGCGGCAATGTCTTTTATACGGGAGCTTTTTCAGATCGCCTTTATGGTCGTTCTGGAAACGATGTGCTCTTTGGAGAAAGTGGCGCGGATGCATTTTATGGGGGACTAGGTGCCGATGTTATGACGGGGGGCGATGGCGACATACGGGACCGGTTTATATATTTTGCAATAAGCGAGACGGGCGTCGGGCAAGGCAACCGCGACATCATCACGGATTTTCAGCCAGGAGCAGACCGGATAGAAATCAGCCGCTTTGATGCAGACACGACGCTCGGTTTTAAGCAGCGGTTCGTGTTCATTGATGATGCAGTGTTTTCTGGTCAAGCGGGCGAGCTGCGGTGGTTTGCGGAGCAAGAGGCTGGATTCACTCTAGTACAGGGTGATACCGATGGGGACACGCTGCCTGACTTCGAAATAGAGCTCACTGGTCTATTGGAGTTAACTCCTTCCGACTTTTTATTGTAGAATACGGGGATGAGTTTGTGCGGTAAGTATCCGGCGTGGCATTGTTTGAGGTGCCCCTAGTTTCCTAGAGTCAGGACTTCGGTAACGGGTCCGTCCGAGTCAAGGCATTCTGTCCAAAAAGATTGTTCCCGCCGAAGCAGTTGATTGACCTTATTTCGGTGTTCGCGCCAGTTCTTTACGCCGCCCTGCATTGAGGTCCTTTGGGCACATGCTTCGGTCCGTGGTCAGCGCCTGGCTGCCAACATGATGTAAGCGGTGCCTGAACCCCGTTGTCAGTTCAGATTGACGGTTTTTGGAATACCCATGGCATGAGGTCGTCGATGTATGACGCGGGGTGGCCGCCCGCAATGGCGGTCAGTGTTTCGCGCAAGTAGGCGTAGGGGTCGACGGCATTCAGCTTACAGGTTTCGATGAGTGAGGCCATACGCGCCCAAGTCCGGCCGCCTTCGTCGTGACCTGCGAAGAGCGCGTTCTTACGATTGAGAGTTATGGGTCGAATGGTATTTTCGACCGGGTTGGTGTCCATCTCGACGCGGCCATCCGTCAGGAATAGTTGCAAGCCGTCCCAATGCCGATGGATATAACCAAGCTTCTCGCCGAGGCGGGACTTGGCGGAGATGCAGCTGCGCTGATGGGTCAGCCAAAGACGGAAGTCGGTGACCAAGGGTGCAGATTGCGCCTGGCGTGCGGCAAGACGTTCTTCCGGCGATCGCCCTCGGACGCTGGCTTCGATCTTGTAGATCTGGGCGATGCGGCGCAAACCTTCGGCTGCAATCACGGAGCCGTCCTTCTGATGGATATCATGCAGCTTACGCCGGGAATGCGCCCAGCAATAGGCAAGCTGGAGGGGCTCTCCACCCACGCGCTTGGGTTCGGCCAATGCATTATAGCCGGTATAGCCATCAACCTGCAGGATGCCGTCAAAGTCAGTCAGAACGTCCATCGCATGGCTGCCATGGCGCCCGGGGGCATAGGTGAAGACGACGGCGGGCGGATCGGCACCACCCCAGCCGCGATCATCGCGGGTCAGCGCCCAGAGGTAACCAGTCTTGGTCTTGCCGGTCTTGGGGGCAAGCACCGGTGCCCGGGTTTCATCCATGAACAGGCGATCTGATCGCTTAAGGTGGGTGAGCATCCGGTCAACAACCGGAGCCAGATGATAGGCTGCTGTGCCACACCAGCTTGCGAGGGTGGACCGATCGAGATCCACACCACCCCGGCTATAAATCTGGCACTGGCGGTAAAGCGGCAAGTGGTCTGCGTATTTGGAGACAGCAACGTGGGCGAGTGTTCCCTCGGTTGGCAGACCGCCTTCGATCAGCCAGTTTGGCGTCGCAGCCTGTGTGATGCCTGCATCGCAACGGCGGCAGGCATAGCGGGGGCGGACGGTGACGATGACTTGAGAGCGGGCGGGAATGATATCCAACCGTTCAGTACGATCCTCGCCGATTTTCACCATCTCGGCGCAGCCGCAGGGGCAGACTTTTTGTGCAGGTTCGATCACCTGCTCGATGCGCGGCAGATGGTCTGGCAGATGGCCAAGATTACGTTTGGCGGCAGGGCGTCTGGGCTTGCCATCGGCATTGCGTTCGACCAGCGCATCCCGGGTGGCCTCGGCCTCGGCGACAGCCGTTTCCAGATCTTCGAAAGCCAATTGACGCTCGTCGGGATCCAATTGCTCGGACCGCTTGCCATGAAGCGCGTGCCGCAGCCCGGCGATCAGATAATCCTGGCGTTCAGTCTGGGCCTCCAAGCCCGCGACCCTGGCCTGCATGGCCTCAAACGCCTCGCGCACAGCTGGCGGAAGAGCATCCAGATCAATGGGTTGTGAGGCGGGCGCAGACATGGCCGTTCATACCGCGTGCCCCTACAATTTCCCATATTTACAAAGCAACCCGAGTCATTCGGTCGCGGTGAGCTGCAGCGGGCGCGGGGCCCGGATACGGCGCCAGTCAAGGCCTGCGAACAGTGCCTCAAACTGCACGCGCGACAGGCGCATAACCCCGTCGCTGACCTTGGGCCAGGCAAAGCCGCCTTGTTCTAATCGCTTATAGATCATCACGACTCCGCTGCCATCCCAGAAGAGAACCTTGATCCGATCACCACGTTTAGAACGGAACACCACCATCACCCCCGCCTTGGGCGCAAAGCCCAACTCGGTATGCGCCACGACTGCAAGTCCGTCGTGCCCCTTACGGAAGTCCACCGGCTTAGTCGCGATCACGATCCGAACCGCTTGATCCGGAAAGATCACAGCACCTTCCTCAATGCTGCCACCAAAGCGGCCGCACGCTCCGGGTTGCAGTCCGGTGTCACATGCAAAACCGCACCGCAAATATCGACCCTGATCACGCCTGTGTCCGCGGGTACGCCAGCGGCTGTGTCTGGAGGTGATGGCTCAATCACCAGCGGCACGAAAGTCGGGGCCGCATCACTTGGCAGAACAAGTTCGCCTTTGCGTGCAAGGCCACGCCATCCGGAAAGGTGCCGTGCGATCAATCCATACTTCGCAGCAACATCGCAGACCCGTGCGCCCGGCAGAAAACTCTCCGCCACAATCCGCGCCTTTACATCATCCGGCCAGCGCCGCCGTCCAGTCGGGCCATCAAGAACCTCGATCCGCGACACTCCCTTCGATCCCCGCGACTCCATCCGGTGCTCATTTTGGTGCTCCACTGCCAAACTCCTGCAAACTTAGTTGCAGAATGGCATGCATCAAACGTCACCACGCCGATACGACGGGGCTGACGCACCGCTTACGGTTCATTGGACCCTGTTGATTTTTGGACTGGATTTTCTCCATGGAGACTACATTGGAGGTTCTCCCGGTTGATGGCTGGGGACGTCGTAACCGGAAATGGCCGGATGAGTTGAAAGCACGGATCGTGGCAGAGACGCTGGTGCCGGGCAGCACCGTGAATGCTGTAGCGCGACGACATGGTGTGACTGCGAACCATCTGTCCTCATGGCTCACGTTGGCGCGGTCCGGACGGCTGGTGCTGCCTGCGCCGGAAGATCCTGTTGAGTTTGCATCACTGGTCGTTGGAGCAGTTGACAATGCCCCGCGTGGTAAGGCTGATGCCGTGGATCGGCCGGAGATTGTCATGGGCGCAGTCGTGATCCGGCTGGAAGCCGGGGCCTTAGCGGAAGGGATTGTATCGGTCGTGCGCGGCCTGGAGGCCAACCCATGATGTTCCCGTCAAATCGCGTGCGGGTTCCGGTCTCGACGCAGCCTGTGGACTTCAGGAAAGGTCATGATGGTCTGGCGGCGACCGTGTCATCGGTGCTGCGCAAGAATCCGTTCACCGGCACGGTGTTTGTGTTGCGTTCGCGTCGTGCCGATCGGATGAAGCTTTTGTATTGGGACGGCACCGGATTGGTGATGGCTTACAAGCGGCTGGAAGAAGCGACCTTCACCTGGCCGGCGATCAAGGACGGGATGATGGCGCAGAACCACGCTCAGTTCGAGGCCCTGTTTGCCGGTCTGGACTGGCGCAAGGTCAAGGCTCTGGAGATGCGCCCACCTGCTGCGGCAGAGTGAATCAACCGCTGTCTTTTGTGTGTTTTTACTGCGGTTGTATCGTTTCCTGAGGGCATGATCACGACACCCGCCATTGACCTATCCACCATCCCTGCCGCACAGCGTGAGGCGGTTTTGGCGTTGATGGAAAAGGTAGCGG
Source organism: Paracoccaceae bacterium (assembly GCA_050633465.1). Classification (GTDB taxonomy): domain Bacteria; phylum Pseudomonadota; class Alphaproteobacteria; order Rhodobacterales; family Rhodobacteraceae; genus UBA3069. The sequence goes on from JBOEGO010000032.1 coordinate 7,491, forward strand.
CGCTTACGGAAATCACCCTACGGCAAGAACACCTGATTGCGGAGCTAAACCATGCCCTACATGGCAAACGGTCGGAAAAGCTGACCGAGGATGAGCGGCAGCTGGCGTTCGAGGATCTGTCCATCGCACTGGCCGAGGTGAGGTGCAGAAGGAGCATTTGGCCGCCAAGGCAGGTGACAAGACGACAACCAAGCCTGCGCCAAAGCGCACCATCGGCAATCTCCCGGCCGCACTGCCGCGCATCGAAGAGGTTGTCGAGCCCGACAGCCTGATCTGTCCTTGTGGCTGCGGTGTCATGCACAAGATCAGCGAAGATCGCAGCGAGCGGCTGGACATCGTGCCGGCCCAGTTGCGTGTGATTGTCACCATCCGCCCCAAATATGGGCGATTCTATATTTGACAAACCTGACGTTCATACGCCCTTAACCACGCCTTGATAGGCAGGCATGGGCGAAGGCACGCCCCACTAAACTTATCAAAGAACTACTGAACCTAAAACGATAAGCCTTCGGGGATCATTTGTCCTCGGGGCTTTCGTCCGTCTCTAATCACCTCACCCGACCCTGGCTAAGGAACCGCCAAATATGTGCGAAACTCCAGCTTGTCCGGTCCACCGGATAACACTAGTCATTTGTAGTGGCAGGGCCATACGTTTCTCTGGTGGAATGATTGCTCTACTTGCATGAGCAGAAGGATTACTTTACCACGTCAAGTATGAGAGACACGGCCACCAAGATCGCCGCAGGTTTGGAACGCGCCTTTGCAGCTCGGGGATTTTCTGAACCCTGTGTGGATGACTTGCGCGAAGCCGCGGGGGTCAGTCTGCGTACGCTCTACAAATACACACCGTCGCGCGACGCCATGGTTCGCATGGCCCTTGTGAAGTGGTCCCGATTTTTCGGACAGCCTGGCAGCGTTTCTAAGGTGTATCGGATTTAGGTTTCATGCTGCCAATTTCTGATTTCGATGGGCCCAGCATTCCTCCTTTGGCGTTCTGCGCTCAAGGGAGGAATGAGGGCGCTCGGTGTTGTAGAACACTATCCAGTTGCTGATTACGCGCCAGGCGTGGAAGCCGTCGGCGATTTCTTCGAGATAGACCGCTTCCTGTTTCAGGGACCGCCAGAGCCGTTCGATGAAGATGTTGTCCATGCAGCTGCCCCGGCCATCCATCGAGATTCGCACGCCGGCCTCGGTCAGTGTGGCGATCCAGGCCGATCCGGTGAACTGCGACCCTTGGACGCCCTTCTAAGAGTCAAGCGGCGATCTGGGACTGATTGATCTGTTTCTGGCGCCGCATGATGATGCCGAAGACTTCTCGGGCGATATAGCGCTTGAGGCTGCGAATTGCTTCCAGCTTCGAGTTGCCAGAAGCGATGCGTTTGGCAACGTAGGCTTGGGTGCGCGGCTCCAGTCGCAATCGTCCGATCGCGATAATGTGGATGGCGCTATTGGCCGCGCGATCGCCGCCTCGATTCAATCTGTGCCTAACGGTTTTACCTGATGACGCCGGAACAGGACTGACGCCACACAATGCCGCAAAGCTGGCCTCCGACTTGAGGCGCTCGGGGTTATCGCCAGCCGTCAGCAGCAGCTGCGCTGCGCTGTTCAAGCCGATCGCTGTGTGTTCGAGCAGCTCTGGGGCAAGATCTTTGACGATGGCTTCGATCATGTCATCCAGGTCGGCGATCTCGTCATGGAGTTCCAGATAGCGCCGCGCCAGCGATTTGAGCGAGATGCGATAGGCTTCTTCGACTTCCCGATACGCCGTGAGATCAGGCCGCCACGCTGCCAACGTGCGAATTAACTGCATGCGGGTCATCTGCCGCAACGGGTCCCGCAACCTGTCGGGCGCGCAGACAATCGTCGTCTGGATCATCTGCAAGGCGATGCGGCGCGCCTGGACGGCCGTCTTGCGACAAACCCGCAGAACACGGAGACTTTCGACCATTCCATCACGGCTTCTCGGTGTCACGGTATGCCGTTCGGCAAAGGCGGCATGGGCCGCACTTTCTGCATCGAAGTGGTCGTTCTTTCCGCGTCGGCGTCGGTCATGCTTGTCAGGGGCAGTGACCTCCAGAACCTCGACACCAGCCGTCTGTATGTAACGCAACAATCCTGCGCCATAGCTGCCCGAGCATTCGATTCCAACGCGTTGCAAGTCGCCGAAAGACCGCATCCAGACGAGCATCAAGCGGTAGCCATGACGCGTTGTGGGAAAGCTCTCGACACCGAGAACGCGGTCCTGGTGATCGACGACCGCAGCCACGTGCAAGTCCTTGTGGGTATCGACGCCCCCGACGACGTGAGATGCTTCTGAGTGTTCGGCCATCCCAAGATCCTTTCCTGCGGCACGTGAACGAGCATTGCTCAGAAGAATGCAGGGACAGGACAGTCATGAGACCAGATGGTCAGGCCCTTCTTGGGTCACGGCGCACCTTTGAGACAAGCTCGCCGCAGGGCGTTCCCGGATGATCGACAGGTCCAGGGAAAGACACGTGTCAGGTCGATCGGAGTGAGAGTCAGATCACACCGGAAAGCCATGCGGCACCAACCCAGCGAATGGTCGATCGGTGTTTGAGTCAAACCACCCGAGAACTGGCACCAATCGTATGACTGTCGGTGTTCATGATCTCGGGCGGACCGAACTTGTCGATGGCATCCTTCAACGCTTCGACGCAGAAGCCGGCATGCATCGTGTTCGACAGCCGCCAGCTCAGAACCTTGCGGGTTACCCAATCCATGATCGCCACGAGATAGAGGAACCCGTGCCGAACATGAATAAAGGTGATGTCAGCGCACCGGACCTGGTTGGGGCGGTCGATAGTCATGCCTCTCAGCAGATACGGGTAGACCGGGTGCTGCGGATGCGGCTGGCTGGTCCTCGGCCGCTTGTAGATCGCCTCCAGCCCCATCTTTGCCATCAGCCTACGCACCCGGTGCCGCCCGGCCATGTCCGGACTTCTGGGACCACTTCAGTTTCGGCCGAAACCCAGAATGTTTGGCGATGCTTCGATGTTAAGCGCTCCCGTAGTTTCGACATTTCCCAGATGACCATTCGGGTGACCTTCTCGGCTTCGACATGGTTTTGTCTCAGCCAGTCCTTGTCGCCGTCGACGGACAGGACGAAGCCGTTTGGGTTCGGCATCTTGCCAGAGATTGTGCAGTAGAGTTGTCGTCGCCCGGACACCTCGTATCCATGGGCGTCTAGAAGGGCCTTGTTGGATCCAAGCGTGGAAAGCTTCCAGTTCGGGACCTGGCTGAACAGGTTGATCCGGTTCTTCCGCTTCGGGATCGCGGTACGCCTCCTCGATTTGGTCACATCCCGGGTTCGAGCAGGTTCACATGCCTTCAATCTGGCGCAGGAACATATGGGACCGAAACGAGGGGTACCGATAACAGGTCTCACTGATCTGAAAAGCACGACAAGCCAACGCAATGCTGACCCTATGCCGTGCGACCGCATTCATGGCCATCTCTCGCCCCAAAGACGGTCTTAACGCTTTTTTCCCAAGGCTTCCTTCAGCAGATCGTTCTGCATGCTCATCTCAACATACATCTTCTTAAGGCGACGGTTCTGTTCGGCCATGTCCTTCATCTCTGTAATGAGGGAGGCATCCATGCCGCCAAATTTGGCACGCCAATTGTAAAAGCTGGCGCTGCTCATCTCATGCTCCCGGCACAGCTCCGAGACCGGCACACCGCCCTCAGCCTGCTTCAAGATGCCCATAATCTGCGCGGCGCTGTATCGTGCTGTCTTCATCGTAAATCTCCTCAGATATCTTGCCGAGAAAACTCTACTTTTGAGCACCACTAATTTTAGGGAGGACTACCACGCAGCCATTTGTGGATAAGGTTGGTGTTCTTGGTATACCGTCGCGCGACCTGCGCTACCGATAACCCCGGGGTGCATGCCTGCGCGCAGATCGACACCTTCCCCACATCCGACCAGAACCGCTTCTTCTGACCCTTCTTGCCCGCCATTGCAGCCCTCAAGATGTCCACTATCGTTGGTGGACACTATCAACACACTCTATGGCGCGTCAGAGCAGCAAGGCCGGACGCTTAACCTCGATGCTCGCCCAAAGCGCGTAAAATGACCCATCCAAAGGCACCCGCAATCATAAGTTCTTCGATGGTTTGCCCTCTCGATTCTCGAATCAGCACCATGCTGACGAATATCACGAATGCATTGACTGCCGGGTGCACCCCGGCGATCCAATCTGCCAGATCCAAGATACCTTCTCTCAAATCGTGTTCTCCCTCTGAAATTTCGCCGAACTTCTTATGATGTCAGGAGGCTACTTATGCTCCTATGGGGGGTCCAGAAGTAATTCAGAATTTGACCCTGTGTGTGGTAGGTTGGATTTATTCTGTTAGTTGAACTAGCCAAGCGTAACCTCTCAGCCCATCGCTGCCAACAATGGGGCAAGACCCACAAGCCAACCCAAGAGTTCTCCTAGGGCACCAAAACCGCTGCTATCTTCATCAAAACCCTCCTCTTCTTGTTCATCATCATCGGGTACAGAGTGTTCCGTACCTTCCATCGAAATGAACAGATCTTCGATCTGCACCTCCTGTGATTCGATGCCTTCCGCTTCGCCGTATGTAAGAGCTTCTTCATTAGCCCATTCGTTCGATGCGAGTTTCACGGGGTCATCTTCCACTATACCAAGCAATTCTTGCATCTCCGGAGAATAAACGGGGTTCTCGAGAACGATCTGGATAATCTCGTAAGGTTCAAGATCTTCCATAATGACTCCATCTTCGAGGGATGTATCTGCGTCCAGGTCCGTTACTTGAGCCCGCGAGTCGGGGTTGCCCGGCGTGTCCCCTTCCACAACACCTAGCCTTGTTACGGTTGCCGTCTCCCACTGAGCGACAATATTGCTGAAGTCCAGATCTGCCTCGGCACCGTGATCATCGTTTGAAATCATGTACACAACAAAACGCTCTTCGCCGCCAAACATGTGTACTTCCATCCCCTCGTCGACCAGTTCGGTCTCCCTGGATCCAGCATTGGCATCCAAGACGCGAAGCCCTTCAAGGTTCCCAGACATCATGCGAAAAAATTCTCCGGGGATGTTTAAGTCCTCTTGACCCTCAGCGCTCGCAAGAGATGTCCTGGTGTTGTGTTGAATTGCCCAGACATGGGCTTCCTCAACATCGGCTTCCACCATGGCCTCAAGAATATCAAGCATTTCCGCCGGAGTGTGAAGCCCGAAATCTGTCTCGCGGTCGAAATTCCCAGTATTGGCCTTTTGATTCCATTCAGTAACATAAATGGCAATAGGCTGGTCGATCTGACCCCAGGTTTCAGCAATCGTATCGAATTCATGATACCAAGACGATGAATTGTCTTCTCCTTTTCCGTAAACATGCGCAGCAATACCATCAACTAAACCTATCGTACCTTCTTCTTGAAAATGTCCGATCATGATTGCGTTTGCTACTTCGGTATAATCTATAGCACCCGTGGTCATTATATAGGATTCGTCCAGCTCAATGCCATAGTCATACCCGATGGCAGCCAGCGCATCCTCGGGGTCAGACCACTCTGAATAATCACCGCGCAAATTAGCTTCGTTATTGTTCGTGCCTATTTGCACGACGATGTCGACGTCGTGCGCTTGCGAGTCGACAGGAAATTTGTCCAGTTCGTCGGCGATGATCTCCGACATCTTGCTGGCAACGCGAGCATATTCTAGCGTTGTCATTGAGCCGTCGTCCCAATCGCCAATACCCCAATATTCGTTGCCAATTTCGAAGGACTTGATCGATGGAGATCCGTAGTACCCGCTAAGTGTGTCGCTTACGAATTGACGCAATCCGGCCTCATCTACGTTCGCGAAGCTGTGACCGAGTTCGTCCTGTTCCTCAGTCAGATAATGCCGAGTAGGTAAAACGATAGTTACAGGGCGGTCACTTTCTTCAGCGAACTGCATGAATTTTGAAAAAGGGAAAATAGTTTCTTCTGCACCGCTTCCAGGGTAATTTGCTGTAGTCGCATCCGGATTGTTGATGTCAAAAAGACCTTCGGTAATAGCACCACCCGGAAATCGCAATCCGGTAACTCCGAGGTCATCCACCGTTTGTGAATACGTTCCCTCTTCTCCTGCAACATCTCGATGAAATAGAAAATTGCCTCCGAAAAGCCCAGAGTTAACCTCTTCACCAATAGTGACATTTGCGCTGAGCACCGTCATTTTCGTTTCTCCCACCAGTGACCACAATCGGTTCATTCCACGGGGGAGTGACTAATTCTCGAGCCAGACATTTTTTGGCGTCAAATATGGAAACAATTAGACCTGAGTGATTAATGAGAATGAAACTCGAATAAATTTGTCCGACAATTTTATATGTTACAATTATTGGGTATTTTATATTTTGTATAAGGATAGTTTATACCTTTCCCATATAACCAAGTGGAGAATAAAATGAAGGGTTGAACGCATGTTAGGCTTAGGGGTGCTCTTTCTTTTTGGCATGGCCGCCAGCGCTGTTGCAGTTTTTGAGTGGGGCACAGAAGAGGAAGAAGCGACAGAGGAGGAAGATTTTGATGAGAATGCCACGCGAATGGGCCTCGAGTTAGACGATCCAGACTTTGGCAATTCCAACGCCCAGCCTAGCTCGTCAGAGAACAGTATCATTCCTATTGATCTGACAACTTACACGATGGAAAATGATAGCTTCGATAGTATCGAGGGCTCCGAACCGGATGAGCGAATTGAACTAGGTGAAGGCCATCACATAGTTAGTGTGCGTGGTGGTGGAGCGGACACAGTTGATGCTGGTGATGCGGACACGGCTCTCATCTTTTTCGGCGGAGGAGATCTTGTTCTCGGCCCCGACAAGGCCGAAGGTATAAGCGACTTCGTGGCAGTGGCAGTTGAAGGAGGAGAGTTGCAGGGCGGCGCAGGAGATGAGTTTGCTCAGGCAATCGGTGACGGAGCAACTTTGAGCGGCAATGCAGGCAATGATATGCTGCTTAGTGACAAGGGTACGAGCACGCTGATCGGCGGTGAAGGAAATGATACGCTTGTAGGGGGCATTACGGAGGCCAGTTATCACAGTTCTGATGCCGACGCGTCTTTCCAGACCGATGATCGAGCCGAGGATTATCTGTCAGGGGGAGATGGAGACGATCTTCTTCGGTTCTCTACGGGGGACATTGTAGAGGGTGGTGGTGGGGCGGATCGCTTTGAAATGGAGTTCAATGCGATCGGTGAGAACTTTGCTGCGGTAGTGCAGGATTTTAACAAGATTGACGACAGCTTGGTCATTGAGATGCGAGTCGACTTTCAAAGCCTGATGGCAGTGAGATCTGCTTCGGAACTGGCGGGAAGCAATGGCATTCAAGTCTGTGAGACAGATGAGGGAACTGACTTGCTTTGGAATAACAGATCTATTTGCTCGCTTACTAACGCAATCGATGTAAGCGCCCATGTGACGATCGACATGCCAGACGGGAAGATTTTGCACCTGCATTGGCAGGACGGAGCCTTCAATGAAGAACAAGACGAACCTGATGCGGATGTGGAAATATTCATTAGTGCAATATTATGAGGCAAAAGGCCACTAGACAGTACGCAAGGAGTATCCGAAACTTGACCTGCGCCCAAGTTTCAATGACCTGCGCGACAGCGTCCTGTTTAAACTCAACTGTAAATCTTATTCCCTCGTTCATATCTGACTCTCCTTGGTTCCAAAACTAACAAGCAAACTGTCTAAAAATCTACGGGCACCTCAGTCCGAAAATTTTTCACTTTGTGAAACGGACGGGCGTATGCTTGCTTCCTCGGACATATGCGTGTTTGCTTTACCCAACGCGAGCACGGCTGTGCACACCATGGCCAGTAGGGCCAGACCTCCAATCAGTCCTTCAATTTCTTCTGCTTCATTTTCTTGACGGGGCATCTCATCTCCGAAGGTTAAAGGGGTATCCGTATCCTCTATTTTCGTTGAACAGACATCAGTTTGGTGAAGAAAGCTTTACTGGGGCAGGTCAACTCTGTTGCGCAAATCGGCGGATGATCAGGCTACCTCTTTCCTAGGGCGGAATTATATCGACACTCGAAGCGCCTCGTTGTGCGCGATTGCGCCTGCTGTCGTGGGGTTCCAGCGCTTGGCGTTCCTGCGAGGTGGGATGGCCGCGATAGGTGCGCAGGGTCTCGATGCTCTCGACCACGATGGGCATCTTGCCGAGGCGATTGAACTCATCGAGCATGATCATCACCGGCCAGGGCTCGTCTGGCCCGGGGTCTTTTTCTTGCATGGCTGAGAGAAGGTCCGAGAAGAAGAGCCGGATGAGGGGCGCGAGAGGCTTCACCATAAGTGGCTGGACCACAAGATAGACGGAGAAGGGTTTCTTCCGGATCGTCCGGAAATCAAAATCCGACACCGCCGTCGCTTCATCGATGGCCGGGTTCTGCC
>JBOEGO010000033.1:0-13470 GCA_050633465.1 Paracoccaceae bacterium
CACAATTAAAGGCTACGCGACACCACCCGAGGATATACGGCTGGGCGATGTGGTGGCGGTGCTCGAAACCGATCAGGCGCTGGTGGAGTGCTTCGCCGCCGGCAACAATGCCTGCACCCTGACCCCGCACTGTCGGTTGAAAGCGCGACTGGCCCATGCCGAGGCGGCGTTTGTCGCCGATCTCAACCGCAGCACTCTGGCCGATTGCGTTTACCGACCCGAAAATGCCTGATGCGCCACCAGCGCGATGCTACCCCATACCGTGCTGCGCAGGGCCATGGCGAAAACGGTCCGCATCTCGAAGGCTCCGCCCCGGGCGATGTGCAGACCGAAGGCAGCAAAGACCAACAGCGTTGCGGCGAAGATTGCGAACGATAGGGGCCATGCCCATCGTCGCCCCTGCCAAAGGCCAAGGCCCGCGACGAAATATGCAAGCCCGGCCAGCGTGTTGAACCACAGCACGAAGGGTACGACCGCCCCCATGTCGGCTGATCCGAGTAATGTTCGGCCACCAGAGAAAATGGTCAGCACGCCAAAGGCAATCGCAACACCGCCCGCTATGCGGAGCATCAGACTGGTTCTAGGCATCGCAAGCGCCCTCCTTTGGGCGTAGAAGTTCCATCTGCACGTCAAACAGCCGCAACCCCTCAGTCACGAGCGTAAAGCCCCGCGCGCCAAGCGTCCAACGGATCGCAACGCCCTGCACCAGCGACGTCAACAGGATGGCGACATCCTCCGGGCCGACGTCCCGGCGCAGGTGACCCGCCGCCTGAAGTTCCCGGATCGCGGCGACAAGACGGCCCTGAAACGCGCTTAGAAGCTTGCGAAACACGTCACGCAGGGCTGGATTGTCCACCTGCAACTCGCGCGAGAACAGGATCGACGGCAGGGCAGGCGTTTCAGCAACGGCCGTCAGCTGCGCACTGATCAGCGCTTTAAGGCGCGCGTGCGACCCGGTGGCCCCCGCCTCGGCCGCAGCCCAGTAACTCTGCAACCGATCAGCGATATCCTCGGCCACCGCCAGCCAAAGCGCGCCCTTGGTGGGGAAATGCCTGAAGATCGCAGGCTGACTGAGACCGATGGCCCGCGCGACTTCTGTGGTGCTCAGCCGGTCGGGTCCGATCTCATCGGCCAGTCGCAGAACCTCGGCCACGATTTGCGCCTTTCTCTCTTCAGCGCTTTGACGGCCTGACATGCGTCACCTCTTGTTAGTTATAACTCACTAACATATACTGTTGCCAACCGCAAGCTCTATCCCGAGTCGCGCGCCCAGACCGAAAGGATCCTCGCCATGCCCGCCACAAACGCACCCACCGGCTATTCCCGCCTGCAGATCGCGCTGCATTGGCTCGTCTTCGCGTTGATCGCGCAGCAATATCTCTTCAAGGACGCGATGTCGGCCGCCTGGGACCGCATCACGGATGGGCTGGAGACAGGATTCGACCCGCTGGTCCTTGCCCACGTTGCGGGCGGCGCGCTGGTGCTGATCTTCGCGCTGTGGCGGTTGACACTGCGCGCGCGGCGCGGGCTGCCCCCAGCGATCGAGGCCAGCAAAGTCCAGGGCATTCTCGCCAAGCTTACCCATGTGGGCCTTTACGCGCTGATGATCCTGATGCCGCTCAGCGGGTCCGTCGCGTGGTTCGGCGGGGTCGAAGCCGCAGCGCAGGGGCACAATGTGTTGAAGATTGTCCTGCTGGCTTTGGTCGCCCTGCATGTGGTCGGCGCGCTCTACCATCAGTTCGTGTTGCGCGACGGCACTCTGGCGCGGATGCGCCGTGCGCAGGACTGAGCCCATGCGTCTGGCCCCACTTCTTGCCATTCCGCCCATTGCTCTTGGTGCTGCGGTTGCGGTCTGGATGGTCTCGTACGCGCCTGGTCCGGCGCAGATCGAAGGGCGCGCGCCCGGCCTGCCCGTCCGGGTGATGACGGTCGCAGCGGAGGATATCCGCCCGACCGCAACCGCCTGGGGCAATCTAAGGGCGGCCGACACCTGGGTCGCCGTGGCCGAGGTGCAGGGCGAGGTGATCTGGCGCCATCCTGATCTGGAAGCCGGACGCCTGATCCCGGCTGGAACCGAGGTGTTGCAGATAGACCCGGCCGATTACGAACTGGCGCTTGCACAATCGCAGGCCGATCTTGCGGCACTTGCCGCCGAGAGTGCTCAACTAGCCGCCGAGGCGGCCAATACGGCCCGAATCCTTGATCTGGAACGTGCCCGCTTGGAACTGGCCGAGGCCGACCTGACCCGCACCCGCACGCTGACCGAACAGGGCACCGTCCCACAATCGCGCGCTGACGAGGCCGAGCGCGCCACGCTTCTGGCCCGCCGCACGGTGGCGGAGCTGGAAAACACGCTCGCCCTGATCCCGTCCCGCGAGGCGCGGATAGCGGCACAGGTCGCGCGCAGCGAGGCCGCCATCGACCGTGCGCGCCGGTCGCTCAACCGCACGACCCTGACGACGCCGTTCGACCTCCGGGTGACTGAGGTGACTGCAGAGCAGTTTCAGACCGTCGCCCCTGGCCATGTGGTGATTCGTGCCGACGGGATCGCGGCGGCCGAGGTCGTGGCGCATTTGCCGATCAACAGTTTTCGACGGCTCGTGGGAGATGCAGCAGAAGGCATCTCCCTAGCGGACATGATGAGCGACATGCCCGTCACGCGCATTGATGTGACGCTCAACCCGCTGTCGGACCGGACGCAAATCTGGACCGCCCACATCAGTCGGATCGAGGGCGCGCTGGATGCCCGTGCGCGCACCGTGCCGGTCGTCGTCAGGGTTGACGACCCCTATGAGGGCGCGGACCCGCCTCGCCGCCTGCCGCTGGTGCCCAACATGCAGGTGCAGCTTTCTTTTTCGGGTGCGCCCCTCACAGGCACCATCGCGATCCCCGAGGCCGCCTTGCATGGCGGCATGGTAAGTATCCTTGGTCCCGATGACCTGCTGGAATTGCGCCCCGTCACCGCCGCCTTCGCGCAAGGTGGCTTTGTCGTGATCGCCGAAGGCCTGTCGCCTGGCGACCGCGTGGTGATCGACGACATCGCTCCGGCCATCCCCGGCATGGCGCTAACGCCGGTCGAGGTCCAGCAATGATCCGCTGGTTCACCGGCCACCCGACAGCGGGCAATCTGCTGCTCCTGTTGTTTCTTGCAGCAGGCGTCTTTGCAGCTCCCGGTCTCTTGCGCGAGACATTTCCCGATTTCCGCGCGGTCGAGGCCGAGATCACCGTGCCCTATAGGGGTGCCGCCGCCGAAGATGTCGAAACCGCCATCTGCGCGCCGCTCTGGGATGGCGTGCAGAGTGTCGAGGGGTTGGAAACCGTCACCTGCTCCGCTCAGACCGGCCGCGCGCGCGCCGTTGCGACCATGGCGCCCGGCAATGACGCGCTGCGCTTCGTGAATTCCTTGCGCACCGAGGTTTCGGCCATCGACACCTTCCCGGACCGCGCCGATCCGGCTGTCGTCCGTGAATTGCACCGCTCCGATCCGGTCACTTCGGTCGCCATCTCGGGCGATCTACCGCTGGGCGAGTTGGACCTTTACGCGGACGCAATATCCGACCGCCTGTCCACTTTGCCGGGTGTCGCCCGCGTGACGCGCGGGGGCCTCGGTACCCGGACACTGACCATTACTGCCGATCGCGCCGTTCTCGATAGCTACGGGCTGACACCCTCGACGCTCGCCGCCGCCGTCGCCGCGCAGAACATCGACCTGCCCGCCGGCACGTTGGAGGGGTCCGGCGCGGACCTGACCCTACGCTTCACGGCAGAACGCGACACAGCCTCCGCTCTTTCCACGATCCCCGTGCTGGTCCTGCCGAATGGCGCGACGCTGACGCTGGGCGACGTCGCTCTGATCGAGGAACGGTTCGAGCCACCCGAGGATCGCGCCTTTGTCGATGGCACACCCGCCATCGTGATCGACGTGGCCAAAGCCCTCGATGCTGACGCGCTGCGCGTGCTGGACGGCGTCGCCAAACGGGTGACTGAGGAAAGCGCCCGTCTGCCCGCCACGATTTCGGTCGAGGTGGTGCAGGACGTAACCTCCATCATCCGCGACCGGCTGGTGATGCTGGTGCAGAACGGGGTGATCGGGCTTGTGCTGGTCGTCGTCGTGATGAGCCTGTTCTTCCGCCCCGGTTTCGCAATCTGGGCCGCCATGGGTCTGCCCGTGGCCTTTGCGGGCGCATTTGTGTGGATGGGACTGACCGGGCTCAGCCTCAATATGATGACGCTGGTAGCGCTTTTGATGGCAATCGGGATCGTGATGGACGATTCCATCGTGATCGCGGATTCCATCGCCGTGCACGCCGCCAAGGGAGCCACGGTCGAGAACGTCGCGGCAGGCGTTGCCGCCGTAGCCCCCGGTGTGATCTCGTCCTTCCTGACGACACTGGCCGTGTTCCTGCCCCTCGCCTTTCTTGCAGGGGAACTTGGGGCTGTGCTCGAGGTTCTGCCGGTGGTCCTGCTGGCGGCTCTCGCCGCATCCCTGATCGAGGCATTCCTTATCCTACCCCACCACTTGAAAGGCGGGATGAAGGAGGCCCCTTCCTCCCGCTTTCGCGTCCGCTTCGACGCGGGCTTCGATGCCCTGCGCGAACGCGGCGTGGGCCGTCTGGCAGATGCCGCGATCAAGGCGCGCTGGCTGGTCGCGGGGCTTTCCATCGGCGCACTGATCCTGACCGTGGGAGCCCTGGGCGGCGGCGTGGTCAAGCGCGAGGCGATGCCCGAGATCGACGGCGATGTGCTGGAGGCGCGGCTGATGCTCCCTGCAGGATCCACGCTGACGCGCACGACAGAGGCCGTCGCGCAAGTCGAGGCCGCGCTTGAACGGGTCAACGCTCGCATGACGCCTGAACAACACGAGGCGCAATCGCTGGTGATCCGCCGCATTACCCGGCTCGGACGCAACCTCTCGGCGGGTGAAAGCGGCGCGCATGTCGCCACGGTCGCGGTGGACCTTCTGGGCGCCGAGACGCGCGCCAGTACGCTGGACGACATCGTCTCGCTTTGGCGCGAGGAAATAGGCTCCTTGCCCGGTGTCAACTCCCTGATCCTCACCGAGCCGGGCATCGGCCCGCAGGGAATCGCCGTAGAGCTGCGCCTGAGCCACCCCGACCTTGCAACGCTTGAGGCCGCGGGCAGCGCAACCCTGTCCGAGTTGGAGACCTATGCCGGTGTGCGCAATGCGATCTTAGACCTACGCCCCGGCGCGCCTGAATTGCGGCTAAGCCTCTCGCCGGGAGCCGAAGCCCTAGGTTTGACTGCGACGGATGTCGCAAGCCAAATCCGCGCGGCCTTTCTTGGCACGCAACTTGCGGAAATCCGGCGCGGTGATCTGGCCTGGGATATCGAGGTGCGGCTGGCCGATGAGGACCGCGCCAACCGCACCGACCTGACCGCCTTCGAGATCGCACTGCCCGCGGGCGGCACCGTGCCTCTCTCCAGCATCGCCGCGATCACGGAGGCCCGCAGCTGGGGCACCATCACGCGGCGCAACGGCCTGCGCACGCTGACCGTCGCGGCCGATGTGGATGGGCGCATCGGCAACGCCGATGCGATCACTGCCCGGATGGCCGAAGGCTTCTTGCCCGATCTCGCGGCCGCCATCCCCGGACTCGGATTCGATATCGGTGGGCAAGCGGCGAATTCGGCGGAAACCGTCGCCTCGATCCTGCGCGGCTTCCTGATCGGACTCGTTGGCATCTACCTTGTGCTCAGCTTTCAGTTCCGCAGCTATGTCGAGCCTCTGATCGTGATGATCACCATCCCGCTGGCATTTCTCGGCGTGATCTGGGGCCATGTCCTGATGGGCTACAACATCTCCATGCCGTCGCTTGTGGGGGCGGCCTCGCTCGCGGGCATCGTAGTGAACAACGCCATCCTACTGGTCGGCGTCATCAACGCCCGTCGCGCCGAGGGGCTTTCTGCCGCGCTGGCCGCGGGCGAGGCCGTTCGGTCGCGATTCCGACCGATCTTCGTCTCTGTCTCGACCACTATCATGGGCATGGCGCCCTTGCTGCTTGAAACGTCGACCCAGGCTCAAACACTCAAGCCACTCGTAATTTCAGTTGTCTTCGGCTTGCTAGCAGCAACGGTATTGATCCTTTTGGTGTTGCCCGCATTCTATGCAGCGCTCGAGGATATTCGGCCAAGGAAACGGGGCAATGCTGCCGTTTCAAAAGGTCGCTGACCCACCTCGCCTCCTCAAGTAACAGAAACAGTTGGAATTAACGGAGACCAATGCAAATTACCTAGCGGACGTTCATTCCGATCCGGAATTTGTGCGAGCTTTGCCCGGTCGCAGGGGTAGAAAAACAGCGTCGAACGCAACCCCAAGTATCCTGCAGCTGAACGCAATTGGCAGAAAATCACGTGACAGACCACGAGAGAGTGCATTCAAGATATGAACATGATCTGCACACGCCGCCAAGTAACTCTTTGAAAGTTGGTCTGAATCGCCACCATCCATTACTTTGCGATAGGTCAGTCTGTCGCTTTCCACATTCGGTACCGCCCCTGCCCTGTCACTTCGCGGATCAAGCCGCCTGCCTCCATCCACGCCAGATTGCGCTGAACGGCGGCGCGACTGGCACCCGTCATGTCCTCTGCCATTGGGGCGGAGACCAAGGGCCACTGAGAGAACGTTCTTCGCAAGGCAACCGGCGTGCGGCCAGACAATTGCGCCATGACATTTTCTGCCCGATCCGTCCACGCTTCAATATCGTCAAGTGTTCGCATTGCCGTTAGAATTGCACTTGCCATCCCGTCCAACCAGCGGGCCAAGCGTTCGGGAGGCGAGCCCGAGACACGTAGCCCCCCTGCCCCACCCATAGCGAGCGGTGCGAAGATGGCGCCGGTGCCATCGCTTGCCGCGATCCTGGACGCGGTGACGGCGGCTTCGATCTGGTCGCCGTGCTGTCCGAGGCCCGCCAGACTCCAGAGATGAAAGCCCATGCAAGCCCGCGTGATTGGATGTAAGTCGCCCGCAGCTGCCATAACATCCAGCCAACCGCCCGCGCGATCTTCGAAACGCTCTGCGCTGTCTTCAATGTTCTCGGGATCGCGGCGATCCAGGAAGGC
The DNA here is from genome assembly GCA_050633465.1 of Paracoccaceae bacterium. Classification (GTDB taxonomy): domain Bacteria; phylum Pseudomonadota; class Alphaproteobacteria; order Rhodobacterales; family Rhodobacteraceae; genus UBA3069. The sequence goes on from JBOEGO010000033.1 coordinate 7,081, forward strand.
GGCCAAATCAGCTTTTGGTCCGGGACCGCCTGTCAGGCGCCGAACAGCCCATCCAACTCTTGCCAGGGCATTTGGGTCATCCTGTGCACCCGAGAGCCGCATCGATATCCAGAGCGCCAGACGATCAGAACTCACCCGATCCCCTGCGAACCAGCTAAGGTCCGCTGCCTCGATCAGAGCGAGGCGATGCCGCCAGCCTTCCGGGCCGCGCAGCAACCGGTCATCCAGAGCACCCAGACGTCCAGCGACCCGTGCCAGTCGCGCAGCGTGAACGCTTTCTGCCTTTGCCCAGTCTTCGATGACAGCAGTGTCGGGCGGTTCTGCCCGGGGCCCGGGAGGCAAATCATCCGGTTCTTCTTCGAGTGGTCCCGGCAGAAACCAGAGATCCACTTCGTGAGCCTCTTCATCCTCCTCGATGGTGATGAGGGGGTCGTCGTAATCATCAGTCAATGTAGAGGCTTGTGGCTTCATATGTGCAAAATACTGTGTTTTTGTACATTACCCAAGTGATTTTTAACCAATTGCCCTCGCTCTCTATATAGTACGCGCGCGCGGTTGTCAGCGGAACCTCTCAGATCGCGCTCAGCACAAGAAAACCAAGGGATTGTGCGCCAGCGCGACGAGAGAACACTATCTTGCATTCGTTTACAAACGGTCGTTTATTGATGGTACCTTAAATTGCAAACGGCCCGTTTTCATGCACCTGATAGGCTACGCCCGCGTATCGACAGAAGATCAGACCCCCCTGCCCCAGTCTGAGGCCCTGCAAACTGCGGGATGCGTCGAGATCTTCGAAGAGCACGCCTCAGGCGGAAATCGTGCCCGGCCAGTGCTTGCGCGTGTGCTGGAGCGCATCAGCAAGGGCGACACGCTGGTTGTCGTACGGATCGACCGGCTTGCGCGGTCTCTGTCGCACCTTCTCGAGGTGATCGAACGGTTGGAGGCCAAGGGGGCGTTCTTTCGTTCCATTCAGGACCCGATCGACACCGGATCCCCGCAAGGCAAGTTCACGCTGCAGGTGTTGGGCGCCGCGGCCGAGTTCGAGCGGGCGCTGATCCGCGAACGTACCAAGGCGGGGCTGGCGAGTGCCCGTACTAAGGGCCGGGTCGGCGGGAACCCGGGCCTGCGCGCCCGCGATCCAGCCGCGCTACGCAAGGTGCGGCTCGCGCGGCAAGACGGCTACATGGAGCGGCTGAACGAGACGGCTCAGGACTGGGTCCCACATGTCCGACGACTTCGACCCGATATGGCCTGGGAAGATGTGCTTCGGATCATCAATGGCCCCCTGCCCTACGACCGCCACTGGACGCAAAGCCGCCTTTTGCGCGCAGTGAAAGCCTATGTGCGCGACGGGTTTCTGCCCAATGAAGTGCTTGGTCGCGCTGGAAGACGCCAAACCGACGACCGCCTGCCCGCGATTGTCGCTGGCATCAAGGGTGCGGACCCTGACATCACGCTCCAGGCAATCTGTGACCGGCTGGAATCCATGCGCGAACGCACCCCGCGTGGACGCGCCAGCTGGCAGCCGTCGTCCGTGAGGATGCTGCTGGAACGCGCGGAGAAGTTGGGCTTGCTGAAGTCCGCGCAATAAACACAACCTTGCAAATCTTCCAACTCATGGAACGATTGCAAGGTTGCAGCCCATTTTCTGGTCAAGTGAATGGATTCACGACGCGTAACTGATCTTCAACCAGCAATCCGTCGTGCATATCTTCGCTCCACAAAGTTGTGCATCCAGCAATAAGGGCGGCCGACACAATCATCGCGTCATAGACCGAAAGCTGGTATTTTTCTGCCAAAGCTCGGCCCACCAAATGGGTTTGCACAGACAGGTCTTCGACTTCACACAAGGATTGGACCCCTGCGAGAAAAGCGCCGGTCTCCTCCCAACTGAGACCGGCTTTCCTCCGGCAATTGACCATCGCTTCGTTCAGGACCTGCACACTGATCCGCGGCCCTTGCCCCAGGATGTCTTCCGCCCGATCCGCCTTTGGGCCGTCGTCAAGGAGGTAAAGGACGACATTTGTATCCGCGAATTCAGCGCTCATTCGCAGCGTCGCGGCTCAAGCGTGCGTCCTTGGATAACTTTCCGCGAAACCGCCTTAGCCCTTGCAGGACTTCATCGGCGCGAGGTTGGCGCCTCACAAGAATGGTTCCATCGTCCTTTACCAGGTCGATCTGGTCGCCTTCCTTCAAGCCGAGTTCCCGCACAAGATCCGCGGGTAGCCGGACGGCGAGGGAGTTTCCCCATTTGGCAACTTGCATCTTGTCCTCTCCGGTGTGGATAAACATCAAATCATGTATATCCAAAGCCATCAAAAGGCAAGCTTTGGTTCGTCCAAGGCATTTCTCGCATCTGCACCTGGCGCAGCGCAGTTTCTCCCCGTTAGGCACTTGCCGATGTGTATTAGACTTAGTCCAAGAGTGGGCATCCGCTACCCTGCAATATCACCGAAAGAATGGCAGCCGTTCGTGGACAGCGACTTTTGCCCTCGGCTTGCCTCCCGATTTGGGTAGGTCGCATGAGTGCCATGTCGCAGCCGTCGTCCCTTCCTTGTTGGTTTTCGCACTCCCCCTCCCCTGCCCCGCGGCGCCTCGTGTCCGGCGCGGTTCATGTTTGGACAGCTAACTGGTTGCTGTGTATCACGCGGTAACCAATGAACTAGCAGATCGACGACAGAGGGCGGAAAGATCGAAATCACCACATTTGGGTGCTGCATCTCGACACTGATCTCAAAGACCAATTCTAGGTCTGAGAGGCGCGGCAGAGCGTAGGATAGGGTAGAGATATTTGTGGTCACCACGTTTACAGCTGTAAACTCGGTCTAGATTGTGCTCGCGGATGTAGTCCCCAACGGCCTTCATAGACACTAAATAGAGGAAAAATCTTGACTTAGCCGCGTGAATCGCTGCTTTTATCCCCAAGTGGCGCGAAAAAGGCCACATTTTGGAAATTGAGGCAACCAGATGATTCCTGTGACACCATTGTCAAATGAGCGCCCATCGGCCCTTGCAACGGAGATATCCGAACGGCTCAACGCTGCCATCAGGGAGCATCTACTGTCTGCTTTTGCCCCAGACAATTCAAAAACGCTACGTTCTTTTTCGGCACCAGAGACCGCTGAGCTCTTGGGCGTGTCCGGGCAGTTCATGCGAAAGGTCCACGCTGAAGGGACAATCCCAGAGCCTGAAGATATCCGGGGTGGCAGGCGCTACTACACAGCCCAAGAAATTTGGGACGCCCGTGAAATTCTGGAAAAAACCTCTCGGAAGAAGGGACGTTATATGCCTCGCCGCTCCGGTGAGGAGAAGCTGCAGATTTGGCAGCTGATGAACTTCAAGGGCGGTTCCAGTAAGAGCACAACGAGCATCCACCTCGCTCACTACTTTGCCCTTCGAGGTTATCGGGTCTTAGCCTTGGATCTGGATCCACAGGGATCGCTCACATCAATGTGTGGTATTAGCCCCGAAATCGAGTTTGATGGACTGACTGTCTATGATGCGATCCGCTACGACGAACCGGTCAGCATGGCGGACGTCGTAGTCCCGACATACTTTCCGGGGCTCTCGATTGCGCCGTCTCGCTTGATATTGTCGGAATTTGAGACGGAATCAGCAGTTCACTCGAACCCGGACCAACCATTCTTTACGCGCATCCGGAATGCCTTGGCGCAGGTCGAGGATGATTTTGATATCGTTCTCATGGATAGTCCACCACAACTCGGTTTCTTGACCATTGCGGGGATGGCTGCCGGCAGCTCCCTGATCGTTCCTCTAACTCCATCGATGTTGGACGTTTCTTCAACGGCTCAGTTTCTCGAACTTGCTGGGGCGTATATGGGCGTGATCGAAGATGCTGGTGCAACTCTGCAGTATGATTTCTTCAAGTTTCTCATCACCCGAGACGAACCAACGGACGTACCTTCTCAGCAGCTGACCTCTTTCATGCGGGCTCTGTTTCAAGACCGGGTGATGTCGGCGACTGCCTTGAAGAGCACAGCAATCAGTGACGCCACCATGCTCAAGCAGTCGATTTATGAAGTGGTGCGTTCAGAGATGACACGCGCCACGTATGATCGGGCCAAGGGCTCGATGGATGCGGTAGGGCATGAAGTGGAAGCGATGATCCATCAATCGTGGGGGCGTAAGTAATGGCTAGGAAATCTCTTCGCGATATGTCTGGAATTGCCAACACGATCGCGCGTTCCGGTGGATCACAGTCAGAGAGACCGGCGAAGACCAGTGCACCTGCTTTGGGCGCCCTTCAAGGTTCTCTGGCATCTATCCGAGAAATTGATCCAAATCTAATCGACGATTGGGGGCCCGCAGACCGGCTTGAAGAGTTTACAGCTGTAAACGTCGAAGACGACGACGAGAGCTTCGAACGACTAAAAAGCAGCATCAGCGATGGCGGTCAGCAAGTGCCTATTCTTGTTCGACGGTCAAAAGCTGCTGAAGGGCGCTTTGAAGCAATTTACGGGCGGCGCCGCTTAAAGGCCTGCCGTGATCTCGGCATAAAGGTTCGTGCAAACGTCCAAGAAATTGATGATGCTACGGCTTTGCTGGCGAAAGGATTGGAAAATGCAGCGCGCCGCAACCTGTCTTTTTACGAGAAAGCGCGGTTCGCCGAGGCTATCCAAGCTGCTGGCTACGATGGAGCAACTGTCAGGCAGGTCCTCAACCTCTCTGCGTCCGGTCAGTCGCACCTAACGAAGGTAACACAAAATGTCCCGGTCAAGATAGGTGACCTGATTGGCGCGGCACCGAAGTCCGGGCGTCCGAGGTGGACGGAGTTAGCAGAGCTCTTTCTCTCCAGAAAGCTCACTGAACGTGCGGCTCTCGATATCTTGGCTAAGATCAGTGCAACAGCGAATTCAGACGAGCGCCTTGAATTGCTCATTAAGGAAGCGACAAAGCGCGGCGCGAAGACGTCGAGCGGAACTCGGGAGATCACGCCTTTAGAGGGAGTAACCATCAAAGCTGGTCGCGCAACACTGTCACTTTCAGTGAAGAAGTCTGGCACAAGCGCTGAGTTTGCAACCTGGCTTGAGAGCAATCTCGCAGAGATTATCAAGAAATCCTATGCCGAATTTGCAGGTGTAAAATCGGTGGATGACAACTGAGGACGAGCAGAAAGGAGGAACGGCAAACAAAGAAAACCCCCGAAACCGGAGCTTCGAGGGCTGCTGCGCAAGCGCAATTCTTAGATTAGACACCTAGAATCTAGCAGCCAACGAATCACCACACAAGAGAAAACGCTTCTGAGCGAACGGGATTTCTTTGTCGCTGACACAAAATGACGAAATTCAATGATGCTCCGCATGGAGCGACTGGGACAGGCATGCCTCAGAACGGTGGAGGTATGTCCAATATCAACCAACCCTCGGGGTGGCGAAAGGCGACAGCCGGGCTCGCCGTCGCTGAGCAGCTTGCCCAAGCCGGTGAACGGGTATCAGTACCCAAGACACAGGCCTTTGTTGCCGTGAAACGCGTAGGTGCGCATATCGGCCTCAAGGCAGGGGATATGATGCTCCTCGATACGCTTGGGGCCTTCACGCAGGCGCAAGATTGGGAAGAGGGTCAGCGCCCGATCGTCTGGGCCTCCAATGCCTATCTGATGGAGCAGACGGGCTTTTCACTCTCTGCGCTCAAGCGCCATGCGCGTCGCCTGGCCGAGATCGGTGTAGTCGCCTTTAAAGACAGCCCCAATGGAAAGCGTTGGGGCCACAGGGACGCAGAGGGCCGTATCATTGAGGCCTACGGCTTTGATTTGTCGCCGCTGTCCGCTCGCGTCGAAGAGTTCGAGCAGCTACACGCAGAGCTGCAGGCCGAGCGCGCGCACTGTCAGCGCCTGAAGCGGCAGATCACTGTGTCCCGCCGGATGATCCGCGCGCGGATCGAGGCTGCGCTCAGCGGCGCGCTGAGAGGCCCGTGGACGCACCTCACAAGCCTTTTCGAGGATCTTTTGGACCGCCTTCCGCGCAGGAATACGGCCTCTGAGGCACTGGAACGGCTTTTGGCGTGGTTCAAAGAGCTCCAGGAACGTGTAGAGGCCACGTATCTCAAGGCAGTTCGAGCGGATGATGTTGTGGAAAACACAGCTGAAACCACCGAGCAAGTACTTCAGAAGATTCAAGAAATGGACCCCAGGGAGATCATTTCCGAACCTCATATACTAATTACAACTCAACTTAATCCTGTAACCTGTAGTCGCTCAGAAACTGAGCAAGCGGCGGGCGTGGTGCCCAATGCGCCACCGGAGGAGCAAATTGATAGGGAGTTGGAAGATTGGGTGGCTGAAACGCGCAAGAAACGCGGGGCCGCCTTGGAACTGCCGACAGTCATGCAAGCCTGTCCTGAGTTTGCGTCCTGGGCGCGCAATATGGGCGG
>JBOEGO010000034.1:0-1164 GCA_050633465.1 Paracoccaceae bacterium
CCTTCTGTATCTCCAGTTTGCTATATTGTCCCCGTCAGCGGCCTTGGCCGAGGTCGCTGACGGGGCGGTGTATGGCGTCTGAGCCTTGTGGCATTAACCACGTTTGCTAGCGAGCCAGCACCGTCTCTCTTCATCATCTCGAACAGTTGCATGTGGCCAGATCGGACCACGGATCAGAAGGAAGAGAACATGGATACGGTAACACAAGCTGCGATCATCGGCATAGATATCAGCCGTGATTGGTTAGACGTTCATTGTTTGCCAGGAGGCAACCGCGCGCGTTTCCCGAACAAAGTCAAAGGCCACGAGCAAGTCGCTCAACTCGCTCTCGAGCTGAACGCGCTGGTCTGCTTCGAGGCCACCGGCGGGCAGGAGTGGCGGCTTTGGGTCTCGTTGGACGATGCCGGCATCGCGACGCGACAATTGCCGCCGGCTCAGATCAAAGCTTTCGCGGCCAGCAGGGGCACACGGGCCAAAACCGACCGGATCGACGCGGAACTCATTGCGCGTTTCATGGCTTTCAGACCTGATGCTGGGCGAACCCTCCCACATGGAAAGTTACGTCATCTCAGAGCATTGACGTCTAAGCGGGCGCAGCTGATCGAAACCCGAAAACGTCTTCTTGGGCAGATCAAGGCTCAGGGGAAGCTCGGATCAGCCGAGATGTTTGCAGCCATGGACGAAGACCTCAAAGGCTTGCTCGACAGGCAAATTGCCGGGCTCGAAGCTCAGATTGAAGATATCATCGTAACCGATGAGAGCCTTGCCATGAATGCCGATATCCTGCGTTCCGTTCCCGGAATCGGCCCGGTTGCCAGCACGATGCTGATCGCAGAAATGCCGGAACTCGGTCAGATCAGTGGCGAGCAAGCTGCTGCCCTCACAGGCCTGGCCCCCATTGCACATGACAGTGGGGCGATGCGAGGCAAGCGTGCAATTGGCGGCGGTCGGCGACTGCTACGACATGTCATGTTCCAGGCTGCTCTTGTCGCCAGCCATCACAACCCAATCCTGAAAACCTTCGCCGATCGTTTGCGGGCCGCAGGAAAGCCACACAAGGTCGTCATTACAGCTGTCGCTCGAAAGCTCGTCACAATCGTCAACGCCCTCTGTAAATCAAGCCAGAAATGGGCCGTTCCAGCAAGTTGAAGATACAGTTGCTAG
>JBOEGO010000035.1:0-33985 GCA_050633465.1 Paracoccaceae bacterium
CGCGCCGGTGGATGACAGCACCCTGTCGGTCAACCCCGCGAATTATCTGGAAAAACACCTGCGCGATGTGATCGCCATGGTGGAAAAACGCAAAGCGGTGGAATTGCTGGCGATTGGCATCGGCCATGACGTGACGCGGTATTACGACCGCGCCGTGACCATCACCGATGTCGATCAACTGGCCGGTGCGATGACCGAACAACTGGCATCGCTGTTTGACAGCGACCCACGGGCGCGTGCCCGTATGGTTGGTATGAAAAAGGCAATGTAGGGGGCGGGCATGTTTCAAACCTTTACCTCTTCTGCTGCGCCGGAACAGGGGCCGCCACGGCTGGCCGATCTGCGCGGTGCCATGGTGGCGGCAGGTTTGGACGGGTTTTTGATCCCCCGCGCCGATGTGCATCAGGGCGAATATGTTGCCCCCTGCGACGACCGTCTGGCGTGGCTGACAGGGTTCACCGGATCGGCGGGGTTTTGCGCCGCGCTGCGTGATAAGGCGGGCGTGTTCATCGACGGGCGTTACCGCACACAGGTCAAGGCGCAGGTGGACCCCGCGCATTTCGCCCCCGTGCCATGGCCCGAGGTAAAGCTGGCCGGATGGCTGGCCAGCGAACTGGGCGCGGGTGTTGTCGGCTATGATCCGCTGCTGCACACAGCCGAGCAGATTGCCGAGTTAACCGCGGCCCTGCCCGCATCCATCACCCTGCGCGCTTGTGCCAATCAGGTCGATACCATCTGGCATGACCGCCCCGCACCGCCGCAGGGCGCGATCACCCCCTATCCCGAATTGCTGGCCGGTGAATCCCACGCCGCCAAACGCACCCGCATCGCAGCGACCCTGCGCAAGGCGGGGCAGCAATCGGCGGTGCTGACCCTGCCCGACAGCATCGCATGGTTGTTGAACATTCGCGGTACCGATATCGCCCGCAACCCTGTGCCGCATTGCTTTGCCGTGTTGCACGATGACGCGCGCCTGACCCTGTATGTTGACCCGGCCAAGCTGGACGGCGCGGCCCGCGCCCATCTGGGCACTGACATTACACTGCGCCCGCCAAACGCCTTTGGTGCGGGGCTGCGCAGTCTGACCGGCCCGGTGCGGGTGGATCATGGCTCGGCCCCGATCTGGGTGGTGCAGGAACTGAATGATGCGGGCGTGCCCCATGTCGCGGGGCAAGACCCCTGTGTGCTGCCCAAGGCCTGCAAAAGCCCCGCCGAAATCACCGCCACCCGCGAGGCGCACCTGCGCGACGGGGCCGCCATGGTCCGATTCCTGCACTGGTTTGATCAACAACCCGCTGGCAGCATTACAGAAATTGACGTGGTGACCGCGCTAGAGGGTTTTCGCGCCGACACCAACCAGCTGCGCGACATCAGTTTTGAAACCATCGCCGGCACCGGCGCAAACGGCGCTGTGATCCATTACCGCGTGACCGAATCCACCAACGCACGGTTGGAAGACGGGCAATTGATTGTGGTCGATTCTGGCGGGCAATATCTGGACGGCACCACCGATATCACCCGCACCCTGCCCGTGGGCAGCGTGGGCGCGGCGGAAAAACAGGCCTTTACCCGCGTGTTGCAGGGCATGATCGCCATCAGCCGTGCGCGGTTTCCCCATGGTGTGGCGGGGCAGCATCTGGATGCACTGGCCCGTGCGCCGCTGTGGATGGCGGGGCAGGATTACGACCATGGCACCGGCCATGGGGTTGGTGTGTTTCTATGCGTCCACGAGGGGCCGCAGCGTATATCGCGCCTGTCCGACATCGCCCTGCGCCCCGGTATGATCCTGTCGAATGAACCGGGCTATTACCGCGAGGGCGCATTTGGCATCCGTATCGAAAACCTGATCGCGGTGCAGGATGCCCCTGCCCTGCCGGATGGCGACGCGCATCGCGCCATGCTGGATTTCGAAACCCTGACTTTTGCGCCAATTGACCGGCGCTTGATAGACACCCGGATGCTCAGTGGCGACGAACTGGCATGGTTGAACGCATATCACGCTGCGTGCCGCGACAAAATCGGCACTCGGATATCCGGCGCGGCGCGTGTATGGTTGGAACAGGCAACACAGCCGCTTTGACATGAAATATTCATTATTGGCGCGCTAGAAGTTGATATGATTTCGGGGGGACACCAGAAAATGGCAAATGATATGACGATCCGCAAGGCGGATGGAACCTGGGTTGTGCGCGCAGGCGGCGCGGTTCTGGGTGAAAGCTCGGACGCGCTGGAGCTGAGTGAAGGCGATATGGCGCCAGTGATTTATTTCCCGCGTGGCGACATCGCCATGGCGTTCCTGGATGCCACAGACCACAGCACCCATTGCCCGAAAAAAGGCGATGCCAGCTATTATTCCATCGTGACCAAATCGACCACGCTGATCAATGCGGGCTGGTCCTATGAAAATCCGCTGGCCGGTGCCGAACGGATCAAGGGCTATCTGGCATTCTATGCCACCGATAAGGTCGCCATCGAACAGGTCTGAGCTTGCGCCCGCAACAATCCGAACAGAAACGGCCCCGACCCTGCGCAGGTTCGGGGCTTTTTCTTGAGTGGTCGCGGAACGGACCAAACAGCGGGTTAGCTGTGTTCCTCTGCCGCCGTGGCGGCAAGGGCCTTGGTATAGGTTTTCAACGCATCGACATGAAACAGCGCCCCGAGCAGTTTCGGCCCCTCAGGCCCGTCTGTCACGACTGGCAAGAACGGTGATCCGGCGCGGTCGAACAGGGGCATTGCCTGTTCCAGCGTGGCGTTGAAATCCAGAAAAATACCATCCTCGACCATTTCGGCGCAGGTGTCGGCGGGGGCTGCGCCCGGATCCTCGGGTTTGCGCATGATGGTGCCCACGCGGATCATGCACAGCAAATAGGCCTGCGGCCCTGCAGCCAGATGGATATCCCGCCGTTCCAGCTGGGTCAGGAAAAACGAACGGTCCACCAACCGCGAGGCAAGCGCCGTGGAAATCGACACGGTGATCATCACCGCCAGCCCCGTCTGCCAGTCGCCCGTCAATTCGAACACGATCAGCGTGGTGGAAATCGGCGCACCCAGCACCGCCGCCGCCACCCCGCCCATACCGGCAAGCGCATATAAAGTATGCGCCCCCGACACATCCGGCATCACAGCGGTCGCGATCAGCCCGAACGCCAGCCCCGTCAACGCCCCCATCATCAGCGACGGGGAAAACACCCCGCCCCCCATGCGCCCCGCCATGGTGATCGCCACGGCAAGCGCCTTGAGCGCGGCAAACACCACCGCCTCCCATAGCAGCAACTGCCCGGTCAGGGCGCTGGACGTGGTTTCATAACCAACCCCGATGATATGCGGGAAAAATATCGCCAATGCGCCCAGCAACAGCCCCGCCACCGCAGGGCGTAAATAACGCGGCAACCCCGTGCGCGCCTGCATGGCATTGCCCAGATCCTCGGCCAGGAAAACCGCCCGCATCAGGACAAATGCCACAACGCCGCAAACCAGCCCCAGCAACAGATAGGCAGGCAGTTCCTGATAGAATTGCAACTCTGGCACGCCGGGCAGGGAAAATTCGGTGACATCGCCAAATTCCAGCCGGTTGATCACAGTGCCCGCCACGCTGGCCACCACGATGGGTGCAAAGGCGTGAACCGCAAAATGGCGCAAAACCACCTCTAGCGCGAACAGCGCCCCCGCAATGGGCGCGTTAAAACTGGCCGAAACGGCGGCGGCCACGGCACAGCCCAATAAATCGCGCCCCGTGATGCCATCGGCATGGATTTTTTCGCTGACCCATGACGAAATCACCCCCGCCATATGCACAACCGGCCCTTCGCGGCCCGTTGACCCGCCCGTGGACAGGGTGATCAGTGACGCAAGCGCCGAGGCAATGCCCGCCTTGCCCTCGACGCGGCCTTCGTTCATGGCGGCGCCTTCGATCACATCGCCCACCGAACGCACCCGCCCGTCAGGCGTGAACAGATGCAGGATCACCCCCACGACCAGCCCCCCCGCCACAGGGATCAACAACAACCAATACCATTGCAGGGTTTCCGCATAACTGTGCAAATGCGCGGTGTCCGGCGTTCCGTAGACCCAGCTTTGCAAGGCCGCGATGCCACGCCGGAAAAACAGGGCGGCAAAACCGGCGGCCACGCCGATACATAGGGCGATCAGCCAGAACTGGAACTGGCTTGGCCCGCGCAGGCGCATCACCCGCCAGCCATGGCGCATCGCCTCCACAGCCTGTGCTGCCAAATCGTGCAGAATATGTGTTGACGGCTCGGGCATCTTATCCAATTGCAGACAGCTTATGCTTGTGCCCCCTTTTCCGGCCCGCCTGCATGGCCTAGGGTGCCACAGCACTAAATTCGGGATACCCAATCGTATGAGCATCGACACCGCGCTGCGTGATCTGTCTACCTTACTAGGGCAACGGCTTTCGCGGTCCAAGTCCGATCTGGACCTGCACGCCCGATCCGAAAGCCATTTTGCACCCACCCCGCCCGATGCCGTGGCCTATCCCGAAACCACCGAAGAGGTCGCCGCATTAATGCGCATCTGCGCCGCACAGGATTGCCCCGTGGTGGGCTGGGGCACAGGCACATCGCTCGAAGGGCAGGCACAGGCGTTTCAGGGCGGCGTGGTGGTCGATTTCACCCGCATGAACAAGGTTCTGGCCGTGAACGCCGCCGATATGGATGTGCGCGTGCAACCGGGCCTGCTGCGCGAGACACTGAACAATGAATTGCGCGCCACGGGGCTGTTTTTTCCGGTTGATCCGGGGGCCAATGCATCCATCGGCGGCATGGCCTCGACCCGCGCATCGGGCACCACGGCGGTGCGCTATGGCACCATGCGCGACAACGTGCTGGGGCTAGAGGTGGTGCTGGCCGATGGCCGTGTGATCCGCACCGGAACGCGGGCGCGCAAATCCTCGGCCGGATATGACCTGACGGCGCTGTTCGTCGGGGCCGAGGGCACGCTTGGCCTGATCACCGAACTGACCCTGCGCCTGCACGGCCAACCCGAAGCAACAGCCGCCGCCGTCTGCGCTTTTGACCGGCTAGAAGACGCGGTCGCCTGCGTGCAGGATGTGATACAGGTCGGCATCCCCATGGCACGGATCGAATTTTTAGACGCCGCATCGGTGGACGCAGTCAACGCCTATGCGGGCAGCGCATTTCCGGTCAAACCGCATCTGTTCGTGGAATTCCACGGTTCCGGTGCCGGGGTCGAAGAACAGGTTGAAATGTTCGGAGATATGTCGCGTGACCATGACGGGCTGGGGTTTGAATGGGCCACCAAAGCCGAGGACCGCAATGCGCTCTGGACCATGCGGCACAATGCCTATTACGCGATCCTTGCCTCGCGCCCCGGCGCACGGGCGATTGTCACCGATATCTGCGTGCCGATTTCACGACTGGCCGAAGCGGTGGAACAGACCCGCGCCGATATCGCGGCCTCCCCCATCCCCGGCCCGATCCTGGGCCATGTGGGGGATGGCAATTTTCACGCCATCCTGTTGATCGACGACAACAACCCAGCCGAGGTTGAAGCCGCCAAGGCCCTGTCGCACCGCATGGTCGAACGCAGCCTGGCCATGGGCGGAACATCCACAGGCGAACACGGTATCGGCATCGGCAAACTGCCCTATATGCGCGCCGAACACGGCGACGCATGGGAGGTAATGGGCGCGCTGAAAATGGCGCTGGATCCGCAAAACCTGATGAACCCCGGCAAACTGGTGCCCGGCAACTAGCCCCCCCGTCTCGGGGCAAACGTCGCGGGGGGCCGTCTGCCCCCCGTCCATTTGCAAAGCAAATGAACACCCCCCGAGAGTATTTGAACCAAGAAAAAATCACGCCTTGCGCTTTTTCTTGGTGAAAATACTCCGGGGTCCGGGGCTGGCCCCGGCCTGCCCTATCCGGTTCAGGCGAAATTTATCCCAAAAGCGCGCGGGCGGCTGCGCGGGCTTCGTCTGTTATCGTATCACCCGACAGCATCCGCGCAATTTCATCCACCCGTTCGGGTGCGGGCAGCGGCGTGACTGTGGATAGGGTCATGTCATTTTCGACCCGTTTTTCCACCCGCCAGTGATGCGCACCAAGGGCAGCAACCTGCGGCGAATGGGTCACGACCAGCACCTGCCCGTCATCGGCCAGCGATTTCAGCCGCCGCCCTACCGCATCGGCCGTGGCACCACCGACACCGCGGTCGATTTCATCGAAAATCATCGTGATACCGGCATCGCGATCCGACAGGCAGACCTTGAGCGCCAGCAAAAACCGGCTAAGTTCGCCACCGGATGCGATTTTCCCCAAGGGGCCAGAGGGCGCGCCGGGGTTGGTGGCCACGGTGAATTCCACCATGTCGCGCCCGCCGCCATCCGGTTCGGCCGCTGTCAGCGTTGTGGTGAAAACGGCGCGTTCCATTTTCAACGGGACCAGTTCTCCGGTCACGGCGGCGTCCAGACTGCTCGCTGCCTCGATCCGCGAGGCGGTCAGTTTCGCCGCAGCCATATCATATGTTTCTTCGGCCTGCTTCAGGGTGCGGCGCAGATCCGCGATATCGGCATCGCCCTGTTCCAGTGCCGCCAGACGCCCGCGCAGCAACTGCGCCAGTTCGCCCAGTTCATCGGCCACAACCGCATGTTTGCGCGCCAATGCGCGGATCGCGAACAGGCGTTCTTCGGTTTCTTCCAGATCAATCGGGTTGAAGTTCAGGTGTTCCAATGCGGTTTCGACGCCCTGCGTCGCCTCGCCCAATTCGGTAAAGGCGCGCCCCAAGGCATCCAGCGGCGCGTCCAATGCGCCCTCGGCGCTGTCGGACACCCCTTCCAGCCAGCGTTGCGCATTGGCCATTGCCCCCTCGGCCCCGTCATAGCCAAGCGCCTGTAGCGCCGCGTTGACATCGGCGCGGATGCGTTCGGCGGCCTGCATCGAACGGCGGCTGACATCCAACGCGGCCTCTTCGCCGGGCTGGGGGTCTAGCGCGTCCATTTCGGCCACGGAATGGCGCAGGTATTCTTCTTCTTCGCGGATTTTCAGCAGGTCTGCCTCGGCTTTGCGCAACGCGCGGCGGGCGGTTGATGCGGCTTTCCATGCCTCTGCCACGTCATGCATCAGATCGCCATGCGCGGCGTAGCTGTCCAGCAATTCGCGGTGACCACGCGCATCCAGCAACCCGCGATCATCGTGTTGGCCATGCAGTTCCACCAATGTGGCAGACAGGGCGCGCAGCACCTCGCCGGAACAGCGACGGTCATTAACCCATGCGGTTTTGCGCCCGTCGCGACCGTTCACGCGGCGCAGGATCAGGCTGTCATCCTCGGGCAGGCCCGCCTCGACCAGAACATCGCGGGCTGGATGCCCCTGTGGCAGGTCAAATTCGGCCAGAACCTCGCCCTGTTCGGCACCGCTGCGCACCAGATCGGCGCGGCCCCGCCAGCCCAGAACAAACCCCAATGAATCCAACAGGATAGATTTGCCTGCCCCGGTTTCGCCGGTCAATACGTTCAATCCCGGCTGGAACGCCAGTTCCAGCCGGTCAATGATCAGCATATCCCTGATTTCTAGCGCGCGCAGCATGGATGCTTCGGGCGGGACGAGGCCCCGCCGCTCCTGTTCGTCAGAGCCATTGGCCCCGGATCATCTGACGATACACCTGTGCCAGCCAGTTGTTGCCCTTGGGTTTCATTTCCAACCCGCGGCCCGTCAACAGTTTATAGCTGTCCTGATACCATTCGGTGGACTGAAAGTTATGGCCAAGGATCGCGCCAGCGGTCTGTGCCTCGTCGGTCAGACCCAGCGACAGATATGCCTCGACCAGACGGTGCAGGGCCTCGGCGGTGTGGCTGGTGGTCTGGAAATCCTCGACCACCGAACGGAACCGGTTGATCGACGCCGTATAGTGTTCGCGTTTCAGGTAATAACGCCCGATTTCCATTTCCTTGGCGGCCAGATGGTCAAACGCCAGATCGAATTTCAAAATCGCCGAACGCGCATATTCGCTATCGGGATAGCGTTCGATCACGGTGCGCAGGGCCTGCAACGCCTGAAAGGTCAGCCCCTGGTCACGGCCCACTTCGTCGATCTGGTCGTAATAGGACAGCGCCAGCAAATACTGGGCATAGGCGGCATCGTCATCGGTCGGATAGAAATCAATGTAACGCTGCGCGGCGGCGCGGCTGTTTTCGTAATCCTTGCCCTGATGATAGGCATAGGCCTGCATGATCACCGACCGTTTCGCCCAGTCGGAATAGGGATACAGGCGCTCGACCTCGGCAAAGTAAAACGCCGCGTCGTCGGCTTTGTTGCGATTCAGTTCAAATTCGGCCCGACCGAAAATCTGTTCCGCCGAGAAACCTTCGATCGGAATGTCGCCGGAACGCACACGGTCATAGCCGTCGCCGCAACCCGCAAGCAGCAATGCTGCGAAAACAACACCGATCACCCGAATTCGGGACTTGCCGATTGCCATGCTCGCTCTCACCCTTGTTTGTCTTTCGCAGGCTTATTGCCCGCCATTCCAGATGGTCCTAGCACAGAAAATTCCGGTGCAAAACGCCTAGTGAACATTTCCCGTGCTTGTGTTGTCGCAAGGTCAACGAAATCGCACTTAGGCCACTTCGGGGATTTCGCCCATATGCACACCTGCACCGGGCAAACGCGCCGATGTGGCCGCATCGCAGATCACCATGCGAAATGCTTCGGGATCGGCAAAAAGACAGCGCAGCAGGTCGTTCGTCAGGGCGTGGCCCGCGCGTTCACCGCTGTATCGGCCAAGGATCGGCGCACCGGCAAGCGCCAGATCGCCAAGCGCATCCAGCATTTTATGGCGCACGGCCTCGTCCGCGTGGCGCAAACCACCGGGGGACAGCACGCGATCACCATCGACGACAACGGCATTTTCCATGGTGCCGCCCAATGCCAACCCCTGTTCGTGCATCGCATCGACATCGGCCTTGCGGCAGAATGTGCGGCTGTCGCACAGCTCGCGCACGAATGATCCGTTGGCCATATTCAGCACCTTGGCCTGCGCGCCGATGGCTGCATCAGCAAATTCGATGCGAAAATCAATTTGCAATTCGCGTGATGGCTCCAGCCGGGCAACCGCGTCACCGCGACGCACCTCGACCGGTTTCAGCACTTCGATGGCGCGCACGGGGGCATTTTGCACCCGCAGCCCACGGGCCAAAAGCGCACGCACGAATTGCTGCGACGATCCGTCAAGGATCGGCACTTCGGGTCCGTCAAGTTCGATCAGCGCATTGTGAATGCCACAGCCCATCAGCGCGGCCATGATATGTTCGATGGTCGACACCGAAATACCGGATTCGTTCTGGATCTTGGTGCAAAGGGGCGATTGATTCACCACGTCCCAGCGTGCGGGGACAAGGTTATCCTTGAAAATCACATCGGTGCGACGAAACCAGATGCCGTGTTCAACCGAGGCAGGACGCACAACCATGCGCACCGGCGCGCCGGAGTGAAGACCGACACCTTGAAAGGTCACTGCTGATTTGATGGTCGTTTGCACGAATGCCCTCGGGGTTATGAAGGGCGGGCATAGCTGTGTCCGCCGTTGAGCATGGAGATAAGGCCTGCACCCCGCCGCCTCAACTCACTCTTTGCAACGGTCTGTAATATGGCTGTAACAATTCGGCGGAACCCGGCCTGTTAACGCAATCACGCCATGCAACCCAATGTTATCACAACGAAAAAGGGCCACCAAATGGCGGCCCCTTAACACTAAATGTGATCCGGATCAGTTGGCCTGACGGCGCAGGAAGGCGGGAATTTCGATCCGGTCATCCTCGGGTTGGGCCTCTTGGTGCGGCTGCGGCGCGGGTTGTTGCGCACGCACGGCGGGCTGTTGACGCGCCGGTTGCTGCGGCGCTTCCTGGCCGTGACCTGTCATCCGGTTGATCAGCGAATTGATCCCGAACCGCGGGCGTTCACCTTCGGCTGCGGCTGCGGGGGCTTGCGCGGCGGGCTGTGCCTGCTGCGGACGCGCCGCGCCAGAGTTTTGCACCGCAGTGCGCAGGCGCTGCATGGTGTCATCCGAAGGGGTGCCAACAGCAGGGGCACGGGGCGCTACAAAGCTGGCCGCTTGCGGTTCTTCGCCACGTGGCTGGAACGGCGCGGGCTGCGGACGATAGGCCGGTGCGGGCAGGTCGTCCGCGGTGGTTTCATCCTCGAAGATGTCTTCCATCTGGTCATGCGCGGCGGCGCGTTCTGCCTCCATCCGGTCCAACAGCGACGGCGCGGCAGCGGCGGGCTGCGGCGCGGGGGCCGCCTGGGCTGCGGGCTGATACTGCTGCGCGGGCTGCTGCTGCGCCGGAGCAGGCTGCGACGCGGGCGCCGGTTCTGCATGGGCAACAGGTTCCTGCACGGGTGCGGCTTGCGGCGCAGGCTGGGCCAAAGGCGCAGCCATCGAGCGGCGCGGCACGGGCATGTCTGTGTTCACTTCGACCGCGTCGATGCCTGTGGCCACGACCGACACGCGCATCATGCCTTCCATATCGGTGTCCAGCGTGGAACCGACGATGATATTGGCCTCTGCGTCCACCTCTTCGCGGATGCGGTTGGCGGCTTCGTCCAGTTCGAACAGGGTCAGATCATGCGAACCGGTGATGTTGATCAGCACGCCCTTGGCACCCTTGAGGCTGATTTCGTCCAGCAGCGGGTTGGCGATGGCTTTTTCTGCGGCCTGGATCGCACGATCTTCGCCCGATGCCTCGCCTGTGCCCATCATGGCCTTGCCCATTTCGTCCATCACGGCGCGAACATCGGCAAAATCCAGGTTGATCAACCCGGGGCGCACCATCAGGTCGGTCACACCCTTAACGCCTTGATACAGCACGTCATCTGCCATGCTAAAGGCTTCGGTAAAGGTGGTTTTTTCATTGGCCAGACGGAACAGGTTCTGGTTGGGGATGATGATCAGCGTGTCCACGACCTTTTGCAGGGCTTCCACCCCGTCTTCGGCCTGTTTCATGCGCTTTGCGCCCTCGAACTGGAACGGCTTGGTCACAACACCAACGGTCAGAACACCCAATTCACGGGCGGCCTGTGCGATGATCGGCGCAGCACCCGTGCCGGTGCCGCCACCCATGCCAGCGGTGATAAAGCACATATGCGCCCCCGCCAGATGGTCCACGATCTGTTCGATGCTTTCTTCGGCTGCGGCGGCACCAACCGATGCGCGCGCCCCCGCCCCCAGACCTTCGGTCACTTTCACACCCAACTGGATGCGGCTTTGCGACTGGCTTTGCTGAAGCGCCTGCGCATCTGTGTTCGCCACAACGAAATCACAGCCCACCAGCTGTTTTTCGATCATGTTGTTCACAGCGTTGCCGCCTGCGCCGCCTACACCGAAAACGGTGATGCGGGGTTTCAGTTCGTCCTGTCCGGGCATCGAAAGGTTAAGGGTCATGGGTTCTGTCCGCCTGATTGTTACGTCCCGCCTGAAGCGGGTAAAATTCTGCCTGTTCCAAACACATTGTTAACCTGAAGGCCATCAGGCGTCACCCAAAAAACACAATTTAACCACAAAATATAGGGATGAATCGCCAATATTTACGCGGGATATTGCCGACCCGACCAGATATTGCGGAATATTTCAGGAACAACACAACAGAAAGATGTGCCCGCACAGCATATCTGCTTTTGCGCGACTCACATGATTCATCTCTATCGGGGCTCTGCTCGACCCTCTGTTTATGTCTTCAGCGCCGGATTTTTCCGGCATTTGCGCTTTCTGCCTCGAAGCGTCTGATCACAGATTATCACGGTGCCCCGCAGGGGCAACCGCAAATCACCCTACCAGTTGTCCTTGAACCACTTGACCGCGCGTCGCAGTGACCGTGCGGGATAGCGATCCACCGGAATTTCGAAATCCCACCATTCGTCCTGTGGATGGGCGGCAAACAGGCACATGCCGACAGAGCTGGCAAAACCCGGCCCCGTCGCGGCCTGTGGCAACCCATGCACCCGCAACGGACGGCCAAGCCGCACCTGCTGGCCCAGAATACGACTGGCCAGACCATCCAGGCCTGGTATCTGGCTGCCCCCGCCCGTCAGCACGATCTGCTGGCTGGGAAGGTGTTCGAACCCGGCGGCGTCCAGCCTTGCGCGGACCTCCTCCAGAATTTCCTCCACACGGGGGCGCATGATGCCGATCAGCTCGGCGCGGCTGACGCGGCGGCGGTCATGTTCCCAATCGCCGGTGTCGGAATTCAGTTCGATCATCTCGCGATCATCCATGCCGGTGGCCACAACCCCGCCATAGAATGTCTTGATCCGTTCGGCGACATTGGGCGGCACCGACAGGCCCATGGAAATATCGCTGGTCACATGATCGCCCCCCATGCGCACGCTGTCCGCATAGATCATGTGTTTTTTCATAAAGATCGAAACGCCCGTGGCCCCGCCACCCATGTCGATGCAGGCCGCGCCCAGTTCCTGTTCGTCTTCGACCAGACTGGAAATGCCCGACACATAGGCCGAGGATGCAACCCCCGCCAGTTCCAGATCACAGCGTTTGATACAATGGGCAAGGTTCTGAATCGCCGCGCCATCCACCGTCAGCATATGCATATCCGTGGCCAGCGAATTGCCCATCTGCCCGCGCGGATCCGACAAACCCGAACGATGATCAAGGGCAAAGTTCACAGGCTGCGCATGCAGCACCTCGCGGCCTTCGCCAAAATCGGGGACATCACAGGCCGACAACACACGGCTGACATCCTGTTCGCCCACAACCGCGCCTTCGACTTCGATCTGGCCCGCCAGACCATAGCTGCGCGGATCAGCGCCCGCGAAACAGGCGATCACATGGTCAACACGGATGTTGGCCATTTTCTGCGCCCCTTGCAGGGCGGTGCGAATGGCGCGTTCGGTTTCCTGCATGGCGTGGATTTCGCCGAATTTGACCCCGCGCGAACGGGTGGTTGCGGCACCGATCACACGAAATCCCGCCTGTCCCGCCAGCGGCCCTACGCCTTCGGCTTCGGCCCCGTCGGTGCCATCAAACCGCAGCACAAGGCAGCCGATTTTCGAACTGCCCACATCCAGCACAGCCACCACGCCGCGCTGCATAGCGGCGCGGCGCATGTTGCGCATCGCCCGCTGGGATTCATAAAGTTCGATCATTGGTTACCTGCCCCTGTCATCGTCTGCCTGATCTGCCACCATTCTTCGACGGCGGTCTGGTTCATTCTGATGGTCGGCCGTTCGGCCAACCGCATATCTACCACGGCCAGATCACGCGCCAGCATGTCCTGTGCCTGACTTAGAATAATCACCCGCTCCAGTGCCTGCACCGGCGCGTATTCCGGCAACAGGATGCGTTGACCGCGATCCAGCACCAGATCCCAGCGGCGTTCACCCATGCGCACCAATCCACGGGTGCGCGGCAGCAATGGCCCTGCGGCGCGGATCAGTTGCAGCGCCTCGCCCACGCGGGCATTCGCGCCCTCGCCCGCGATCAGCGGCAGGTCGGGATAGGCATCGCGCATATCGGCGGAACGCACCACCGCCCCGGTGCCGTCGATCAAATCCAGCCCGTCATTATTGCGCCATACAGCAGCAGGCACCCGTTCGGTCACGTCGATCTGCAACACGCCACCCTGACGGATGCGCACGCTGGCATCGGCCACAGCGGGCAATGCACGGATCAGCGCATGCACATCGGCCAGTTCCAGGTCGAAACTGGACACCGGAAAATCAATCGGCAGGATATCGCGGATATCGGCAGACACCGCCGCGCTGGCACCATCAATCGCCATCAGGTTGACGCGAAATTCGGGACGGTTCTGGAACTGGTCGCGCATATCCGCCAGGGCGGTCACCGCCGCCTCTCGCCGGTCCGCACTGCCCAGCCAGACCCCCAGGCCCAATGCCACAACGGCCAGCGGAATACCCACCCGCAGCCCCCTGCGAAACAGCGGTGTCAGCATCAGGCGCTGCATCCGGTATGACGCGCGCGACGGCGCAGGATCAGAGCGGGTCACCTGTTGCATGAGGCGTCCTCGACCATCCAGCGGCACATTTCGCCAAAGCTGATACCTGTGACTTCGGCCTGCTCGGGCGACAGGGATGTGGGTGTCATGCCGGGCTGGGTGTTGGTTTCCAACAGGATCAGCCCGTCCAGCCCACGGGCTTCATCCCAACGAAAATCGGTGCGGCTGACACCACGACAGCCCAATGCGGTATGGGCGCGCAGGGCGTAATCCATGCAGGCATCAAAAATATCCTGCGGCAGATCGGCAGGGCAAACGTGACGCGAACCGCCCGCCTTGTATTTGGCGTCGTAATCATACCATCCGTCGGTCAGGATGTCGGTCACCGTCAGGGTGCGGTCGCCCATCACGGTGGCGGTCAGCTCGCGCCCCGGCACGAATGCTTCGACCATCACGGTATCGGGCATGTCATCGGCCATCACCGGCGCATTGGCGCCTGCATTCACCAGATAGACGCCGACGGATGATCCCTCGTTATAAGGTTTGACCACATAGGGCGGTGCCATTACATGCCCCGCCTGCACATCGGCCTTATCCGCCAGCAGGCTGTCGACCACGGGCAAGCCATGGGCACGGTAGACATCTTTGGTGCGCTGCTTGTCCATCGCAAGCGCCGAGGCCAAAACCCCGGAATGCGTATAGGGAATATGCAGCCACTCCAGAATGCCCTGCACACAGCCGTCCTCGCCCAAGGGGCCGTGCAGCGCGTTAAACACAACATCCGGTGAAATCTCTGTTAGGCGCATAGCCAGATCAGGGCCTGCATCGACCTCGACCACCTGATAACCCTGTCCCCGCAGTGCAGCGGCGCATTCGCGCCCCGTTGCCAATGACACCTCGCGTTCAGCAGAGGGACCACCCATCAACACCACAACCTTGGGGCTTGTCCCGCTCGACATACCCAATGTGCCTCGTAATGGTGGGCCTGTTGATCAGGCCCATTTTCATTTGTTATTTTCGTTCGCTTATGTGCGACTTGAACCCGATTTAATTCGAATTTTAGTCAACTGCCTGTCGGGGCCGGTTCACCGACCCTCATGATCTCCCATTCTAGCGTAAGACCGCTTGAATCGTAAACCCTTTTCCGCACCAACTCGCCCAGGTTTTCCAGATCGGCGGCACTGGCGGTGCCGGTGTTGATCATAAAATTCGAATGCTTTTCGCTCATCTGTGCGCCGCCAAGGGTCGCACCGCGCAGCCCCGCATCGTCGATGACCTTCCACGCTTTCAGGTCATGCACATCGTCCGCCTGCCCTGTCGATGAAAACCCGGCAGGGTTGCGAAAGGTGCTGCCTGCGCTGCGGTCCTTTGTGGGTTGGGTTTCATCGCGTTTTTGCAATTGCGCATCCATGCGGGTGGCCAGTTCATCAGGGTCACCTGCGGGGCCTTGCAGCACGGCCTCGACCAGCACCCATCCTGCGGGCAGATCGGTCTGGCGATAGCGGAAGTTCATGTCATCTGCGGTTAGTGTGACAATATCGCCGCTGCGGGTCACCGCCGTGGCGCTGACGAAAACATCGGCGGTATAACTGCCATAACAGCCCGCATTCATGCGCAAGGCACCGCCGATGGCACCGGGGATGGTGCGCAGGAATGTCAGGTCGATCCCTGCTTCGGCGGCCTTGCGGGCGACATGGGCATCCAATGCGGCCACCCCGACACGCACCAGACCATTTTCGATTTCGATATGGTTGAACCCGCGCCCCATACGCACCACCACGGCGCGCAAACCGCCGTCACGCACGATCAGGTTGGACCCGACCCCCATGGGAAACACCGGCATGGCCGGGTCCAGCCCGCGCAGGAACGCGGCCAGATCATCCACATCCGCAGGCTGGAACAACCAATCCGCAGGGCCGCCCACCCGCAACCAGGTCAGATCGGACAGCGGGCGGTTTGGCGTCAGCCTGCCGCGCGTTTCGGGCATGGTGGTTTGTTCATTCTGTGTCATCGGGCGTCTTTTTCCACGGGGCGCTGCCAATAAACAGCCCTAAAATGCTGCCGATGGCGGCGGGCAACAACAAACCAAAGCTAAGCACATAGCGGAACATCCCCTGCCCCAATGCAGTTTCCAGCGAAAACGCCCCCAAAAACGCCAGCCCCGTCAGGATCGCAATCCACAGCGCCATATGCTGGCGTTTGCACCGCGCCAGCCCATAGGTGATCGCAGCAGGCACAAGCGCAAAGATGGCAACGATTACAAAGGCAGTCATTTCACGCCGCCCCGTTGAATTTGCGTTTCACCCAGCGGCCCAGATAGCGCACCGGCCAACGCAGCATCCACATGCCCGCCAACAGCACCGCCAACCCGACCCAAGGCCCGTTTTCATAGGTGACCCAACCCAGCACCGGAACGCCGATCGCCATCAGGACATAAGCGCGGCTCCAGTAATTGTCTTTGGAGGGCAGCAGCGCCAGAATATTGGCGGCAAGCCCCCACAGGCAGGCGGCGATGATGGAACCGGACATGGGTTACCCCCCTAGCAATGACGCCACAAAGGCACCCAGACAGACGATGATGCCAAGCCATGGCACGAATGCAGGCACCGCAAAGGGCGATGCGGGCTGGCGGCGTTTCACCCCGATCAGGGCGGCGTTCACAATGGCGAATACGATCAACAGGGCCTGTGATGCCAGTTCTGCCAACAATGCCACAGGCAGCATCAGCGCCGCGCCAATCACCGCCAGCCCCACGATCACGGTGCCCAATACCGGCGTGCCGAAACGCGGGTGCGCACGGTGAAACGGCGCGAACCCTTTTGATCTGCGCCCCAGACCGAACAGCACCCGCGCGGCCATGACCATCTGCGCCAGAACCCCGTTCAGCGCCGCCGCCACTGCAATGGCCGACAGGAACACGGCGGATGTGCCGGTGCCTGCCTCCCATACCAGCGCCAGCGGGCGTTCCGATCCGGCCAGCAATTCACGCGGCACGGCCCGCACCGCGGCCAGTGATACAAGCGCATATAACAGCGCGGTGATGGCAAGTGCCCACAGAATGGCGCGGGGCATATTGCGTTCCGGGGCGCGGGTTTCTTCGGCCATGTTGACCATATCGTCGAACCCGATAAAGGCGAAGAACCCGAATATCGTCGCGGCGGCGACCCCGTTCCATTCAATCGCAGGCAAGGGGCGCGCGACCCATTCCGCCACAGGTTCCGCGCCCATCCCCGCCCAGATCACCAGACACAGGCCGATGACCTCGACCACGGTCAGGATCGCGGCAAAGGCCAGGCTTTCCAGCACCCCGATGATGGCCACGCCAATCAGCGCCACCCCCAAACCGACCACAGCCCAAGCGAACGGCATGTCGATGAAAGAGGTCAGATACCCCACACCGCCGCGCAGCACGGCCGCCGCGGCAACCGTGCCCGCGATGATATTGATCATACCGACCAACACGGCCAGCCAATGGGCTTTTAGCCCGACTTCGATATAGGCGCTGTCGCCTGCGGCTTCGGGGATGCGGGCGGACAGTTCGGCAAACGCCAATGCCGATGGCACCGCCACCAGCCCCGCCAGCAAAAACGACAAAGGCGCCCAGATGCCAGCCGCCCCTGCCGCCGCACCCGTCAGCACGTAAATCCCCGCACCCACCATAACCCCGACGCCATAGGCGGTCAAAAGACCGGGACCGATGCGGCGTTGCAGGGTATCGGCGGGCATGGATTATCCTTTCAGGCGGTCCGGCAGGTTATTGGCCCATGCGCTGATGGTGCCCGCACCAAGGCAGACAACCATATCGCCGGGCTTTGCCTCGGTTCGCACCAGCTGTTCCAGATCATCCTCGGAATGGATGGCAAGGGCGTGGCGGTGGCCGTGACGCACCAACCCCGCCACCAGATCAGACTGGCTTGCACCTTCGATCGGGGCTTCGCCAGCGGCGAATACCTCGGCAATGCCGACCACATCGGCGTCGTTGAAACAGGCGCAGAAATCATCAAACAGGTTGTGCAGGCGCGAATAGCGGTGCGGCTGGTGCACAGCGATCACGCGGCCTTCGCTGGCCTGACGCGCGGCACGCAGCACGGCGGCGATTTCCACGGGGTGGTGGCCATAATCATCAATGATGGTGACGCCGTTGACCTCTCCTACCTTGGTGAACCGGCGGTTCACCCCGCCAAACGCGGCCAATGCGGCGCGGATTTCATCGCCCTTCATGCCCAGATGGCGGCACACGGCCACGGCAGACAATGCGTTTGATACGTTGTGATCGCCCGGCATCGGCAGGGTGCAGCCGTCAATGCGGATGCCCTCGGCCTGCAAATTGATATCGAAATGCGCGACACCTTTGACGTAGTGCAGGTTTTCGGCCCGCACATCGGCCTGCGCATTAAACCCGTATGTCACCACGCGGCGGTCGGTGACGCGACCGACCAAGGCCTGCACTTCGGGGTGGTCGGTGCAACACACCGCCAGCCCGTAAAACGGAATGTTCGATACGAAATCCAGGAACCCCTTGCGCAGGTTTTCGATGCTGCCCCAGTGTTCCATATGTTCCGGGTCGATATTGGTGACAATGCCGATGGTCGCGGGCAGACGGTTAAAGGTGCCGTCGGATTCATCCGCTTCGACCACCATCCATTCGCCCTGCCCCATGCGCGCATTGGACCCATAGGCGTGGATGATGCCACCATTGACCACGGTCGGATCGAACCCGCCCGCCACCATCAATTCGGCCATCATGGTCGTCGTGGTGGTTTTGCCATGCGTCCCTGCAATGGCGATGTTCGATTTCAGCCGCATCAGTTCGGCCAGCATTTCGGCGCGGCGCACCACGGGCAAGCCACGGCGGCGGGCCTCGTCCAGTTCAGGATTGCCCGGTTTGATCGCGGATGAAATCACCACCACCTCGGCATCGGCCAGATTTTCGGCCTGCTGGCCGACAAAAATCACCGCGCCCATCTTGTGCAAACGATCCGTGATCTTGCTGGCCTTCAGGTCGGACCCTTGCACAACATAGCCGTGGTTCAACAGCACCTCGGCGATGCCGGACATGCCGATTCCGCCAATGCCAACAAAATGGATCGGGCCAACATCGCCCGGAAGTTTGGTTGCCGCGTTCATTACTGTTTCTTGCCTTTCATCGACAACACCTCGACCATTTCAACCAGCGTATCTGTCGCATCAGGGCGGGCAAAGCCAAGCGCCGCTTGCGACATTTTCAACGCCCCGTCGGGGTTGGTCAGGATCATCTGTAACTGGGCCGACAGGGAATCGACCTGCATTTTGCTTTCGGGGATCAGAATGGCCGCACCCGCATCCACCAACCCGCGCGCATTGGCGGTTTGGTGATCGCCGGTGGCGGCGGCATAGGGAATCAGGATCGACGGGCGACCAATCACCGAAATATCGGCCACGCTGGACGCACCTGCGCGTGAAATCACCAGCTGTGCCTCGCTCATCCGGCGGGGGATATCGGTGAAAAACGGCTGCACATCGGCAGCGATGCCGTTGTCGGCGTAAAACTGCGCCACGCGTTCGCCGTCCTCGTCCCGTGCCTGATGGCTGACGCGGATATTGGCCAGCAATTCGGATGGCAATTCGGCAATCGCGGGCGGCACCACATCGGACAGAATGCGCGCCCCCTGCGATCCGCCAATCACCAGTATCGACATCGGATAATCGCCCGGCACGATATAGCCCGCGCCCGCCCGTTCCAGCACGGCAGCACGCACGGGGTTGCCAGAGTGCAGCCCCTCTACCCCCTCGGGCAGATCGGTCGGCCAGGTGCCACAGGCCACCGCATCGACCCGTTTGGCGAACAGTTTGTTCACGCGGCCCAACACGCCGTTTTGTTCATGGATCATGCGCGGTTTGCGCAGAATGGTCGCCGCAGCCATGGCCGGAATGGTCGGATAACCGCCAAACCCCACCACCACGGCGGGTTTGGCGCGCATCATGCGAAATGTCGCGCCGAAAATGCCGCCCGCGATGCGAAACGGCACCATCGCCTTGGCCAGCACTCCGCCACGGGCGAATGTGGCCGATGAAATCTGTTCAATTTCGACCGTATGGGGAAATCCGCCTGTATAACGTGCGCCACGCGCATCGGTGGACAATTTCACCCGCCAGCCTTTGCGCAGCATTGCCTCGGCCAGAGCCTGTGCGGGGAACATATGCCCGCCCGTGCCACCGGCGGCGATCACCAACAGGGGCGCATCCACATTCATCGCGCCCGCCCCCGCAAAATATCTCCGATTTCACCCTGCGCACGCGAACGGGTGAAGGCCAGCAACATGCCCACGGCAATGCCCGATGCAATCACCGACGACCCGCCATAGCTGACAAAGGGCAGCGTCATGCCCTTGGCGGGCAGCAAACGCACCGCCACGCCCATGTTGATCACGGCCTGCACGCCAAACATCGCGGCCAGTCCGGTGCCCGCCAACCGGATGAACGGGTCGCGTTCGCGCATCAGGCGCAGCATCGAACGCACCACCACAATCATATAAAGCGAGATGATGAACAGCACCAAAATCAGCCCGTATTCTTCGGCTGCGACGGCGATGATGAAATCGGTATGGGCATCGGGCAGCGACCATTTCACCTGCCCCTCGCCGACGCCAACGCCGAAAAACCCGCCCTCCTGTATGGCATTTGTCGCATATCCCATCTGGGTGCGCGGGTCGATGTCGGGCGATAGAAACCCGTCAATGCGGCGGGCAAAATGTTCGGATGCGGAATAGGCAAAACTGCCCGCAAGCGCGACAACCCCCGCCAATGCGGCCATCAGGGTGATCGGCGCACCGGCGATAAAATACATCACGCCCCAGCCGAACAACACCAGACTGGCCTGACCGAAATCGGGCTGCATCGCCAGAATGCCCACGATGATCACCGCCAGAACAAACGACCAACTGCGCCCCGGCGGGCCGTTGATATCCTGACTGGCGGCCATCATCCATGCGGCCACAACCACGAAACCGGGCTTTAGAAACTCGGACGGCTGGAATGACGCAAACCCCAGCGAATACCACCGCATCGCGCCCTTGCCGAAATCCGTGCCGAAAAACGGCAGCCCCAGCAGGGCGATGAACGCGGCCAGAAACCCCAGAACCGCCAAACGGCGCACCACCACGGGCGACATCATCGACATGATGAACATCACCATCAACGCCACCGACCCGAAAAAGGCCTGACGTTTGACATAGTGGAAATATTCGAACCCGTTCTTTTCTGCCAGCGGTGGCGATGCGGCCAGCCCCAGCAGCATCCCCACCCCGAAAAGCATCAGAATGCAGGACATTGTCCATTTGTCGATTGTGCGCCACCATTTCGGCAAGACGGGTTCGCCCTGCCGCACTGGCACCGTGCCATAGACCATTTCCGTCATGGGATACCGCCGTTTTACTGCCTCTACTCGCCCTTTGACGGGCACCCCTTATGTTGGGGTATTCCGGCCAGTCTAACCAATATCGCGTGGCGTTTCCACCCTTAATGCTATGGTCCCGATGATCGGCTTGCCCTTGCCAAGGGGCGGCGGGGGCGGCTAAGGCGCAGACATGGATATTGATACGCTGATCATAGGTGCAGGGG
Organism: Paracoccaceae bacterium; assembly: GCA_050633465.1. GTDB lineage: Bacteria > Pseudomonadota > Alphaproteobacteria > Rhodobacterales > Rhodobacteraceae > UBA3069. The sequence continues at coordinate 21,539 of JBOEGO010000035.1, forward strand.
CCGCAGGGCTGATGGCAGCAGGACGCGCAGGCGGGCGGGTGCTGCTGGTGGATCACGCCCGCGCGGCGGGCGAGAAAATACGCATTTCCGGCGGCGGGCGCTGTAATTTCACCAATATCCATACCGAACCTGCGAATTTCCTGTCGCGAAACAAACACTTCCACAAATCTGCCCTGTCGCGGTTCGGCCCCTGGGATTTTGTCGATATGGTCGCCAGCCACGGCATTGCATGGCATGAAAAAACCCTGGGCCAGCTGTTTTGCGACGGTAAGGCGACGCAGATCGTGGATATGTTGCTGGGGCTGGCACGTCAGGCGGGGGTGGATTTGCGCCTGCAAACCACATTGGTGTCGCTGGATAAATCCGACAGCGGGTTTACTGCGGTGCTGGAACAGGGCGGTGCGCGTCAAACCGTGACCACGCGCAATGTGATTGTGGCCACGGGGGGTAAATCCATCCCGAAAATGGGTGCCAGCGGATTGGCCTATGACATTGCTGCTAAATTCGGCCATGGCGTCACCGAAACCCGCCCCGCGCTTGTGCCATTTACCTTTTCCGATCAACGCTTTGCACCCCTGTCAGGCACTGCCCTGCCCGCCCGTGTCACCGCGAATGGCACAGCGTTCGACGAGGCGGTGCTGTTCACCCATCGCGGGCTGTCCGGCCCCGCGATCCTACAGGCGTCATCCTATTGGGTCGAAGGTGACAGCGTTGCCCTGAACCTGATCCCCGACACGCCGCTGTTTGATCGCTTGCGTGCGCAGCGCCAGACCGAGGGGCGGCGCAACCTGACCACCGAATTGTCACGCCATTTGCCCGCGAAACTGGTGGATTACCTGACGCCCGAACTGGGCATCACAGGCAATCTGGCCGATCAATCCGATGCGCGGCTGGCCGAAATCTGCGCCGCCCTGTCCGATTGGCAGGTCAAACCCACCGGCACCGAAGGGTATCGCACAGCAGAGGTCACCCTTGGCGGCATCGACACCGATGGGTTATCATCGAAATCCATGATGTCGAAAACCGTTCAGGGGCTATATTTCATTGGCGAATCCGTGGATGTGACCGGATGGTTGGGCGGGTTTAATTTTCAATGGGCATGGGCATCGGCTGCGGCGGCGGCGGATCATATCCGCACCACCTGATTGCGTGGTTACCCCCCCAGGATCGCCCGCACCCGCGCTGTGAAATCATCGCCGCGCTGTTCGAAATTGTCATATTGGTCGAAACTGGCCGCAGCCGGGGCCAACAGCACTGTGTCGCCTTGCTCGGCGTCGTCAATCGCACGGGCCACAGCGGTTTGCATATCGGTGCAAACCTCGGTTTCGACCCCGTTCAGATGCATGGCAAACTGCGCCGCCTCGCGCCCGATCACATAGGCGCGGCGCACCTCGCCTGCGGCGGCGGTCAGCGCATCCAAACCGCCATCCTTTTCCAACCCGCCGCAGATCCAGCGGATATTTTTGAACGCTGACAAGGCCTTGGCGGCGCTGTCCACATTCGTCGCCTTGGAATCATTCACATAGGTCACGCCGCCCTTTTCGGCCACGATCTGGCTGCGATGTGGCAGTCCGCCATAGGTTTTCATGCCTTCCTCGATCACGCGGGGCGCGAGGCCAAGCGTGCGGCAGACCGCATAGGCGGCGCAGGCGTTCTGGTGGTTATGCGCACCGGGCAGCCCCTTGATGTCGCGCAGATCAATCGAGCCGACCTGCCGCCCCTTGCGGTATTCCGATAAAAACCCCTTGCGGGCAAACACATGCCAGCCGGGGCCGGACAGTTTGCGATTGACCGAAATCTGGATCACGCGGTCATCCGCCGCGCCCTCGGCCAGTTGGTTGGCCAGATACTGGCCCTCAACCTCGTCAACTCCGATAATGGCGCGGTCTGGTCCGCCCTCGGCGAACAACCGGCGTTTGGCGGCGAAATAGCCCCCCATGCCGCCGTGGCGGTCCAGATGGTCGGGCGACAGGTTGGTGAAAACGGCCACATCCGGCGTCAGGGCGCGGGCCAGATCGGTCTGGTAGCTGGACAGTTCCAAGACCACCACGCCGCCATCCTCGGGCGGGTCAATGTCCAACACGCCGCGCCCGATGTTTCCGGCCAGTTGCGCGGGCTTTCCCGCATGGGTCAGCAGGTGGTGGATCAACGCCGAGGTGGTCGATTTCCCGTTCGATCCGGTGATCGCGACCACACGGGGCATGGTTTCGAATTCGGCCCATCCACTGGCCGCGAAAGAGCGAAAGAACAGCCCGATGTCATTGTCCACCGGCACCCCGGCAGCCCATGCTGCGGCGATGACGGGGTTTGGATTGGGGTATAGATGCGGGATGCCCGGGCTGGTGATAAGGGTGGCCACGTCATCAAACGCGCCTGTGCGGGTGAAATCGCGGATGGCAAGGCCCTCTGCCTCGGCCAGATCCCGCGCGGCGGGGTTGTCATCCCAACACAGTGGCACCGCGCCCCCCGCATGCAGCGCCCGCGCCGTGGCAAGGCCGGATCGCCCCAACCCCAAAACGCCCACCTGCTGCCCGTCATAGCCCTGCACCGGAATCATCTTATGCCCCTTTGAATTAGCTTGGCGCAAGATGCCCGCAGGCGGGTGGCACCGCAAGGGGCGGCCGGGTTTGTGACTGGCGCAAAGGGTCGGAGCCTCCGGCGGGAGGTATTTGGGGAACAATGAATGGTTTGGGTGTTTGCTGGGAGAGGACGCGCACAGGCCAGGTCGTGCGCGCCCGAACTGGCGTGACGTTAGCGCACTTTCAGCGTGGCCAGACCGATCATCGCGAGGATCAGCGAGATGATCCAGAACCGGATCACGATTTGCGGTTCGGCCCAGCCTTTCTTCTCGTAGTGGTGGTGGATCGGGGCCATCAGGAACACCCGTTTGCCGGTGCGTTTGAAATAGAGCACCTGAATGATCACCGACAGGGCCTCGGCCACGAACAACCCGCCGACGATGGCCAGCACGATTTCGTGTTTGGTGGCGACAGCAATGGCGCCCAATGCCCCACCCAATGCCAGCGATCCGGTGTCGCCCATGAACACGGCCGCAGGGGGCGCATTATACCACAAAAACCCCAGCCCGCCGCCGATTAGCCCCGCCGAAAAGACCAGAATTTCACCTGTGCCTTCGACATAATGCACATCAAGGTAGTTGGCGAAGACCGCGTTGCCGACGAAATAGGCGATCAGCCCAAGCGTGCCGCTGGCAATCATCACCGGCATGATGGCCAGCCCGTCCAGCCCGTCGGTCAGGTTGACCGCATTGGCAGCGCCGACGATCACGATGATCGCAAAGGGGATAAAGACATAGCCGAGGTTGATCAGCGTATCCTTGAACACGGGCAGTGCGATTTGATATTGCAACCCTTCGGGGTGATATGCCGTGGCCCAGATGGCCGCGATGGCAGAAATCAGAAAACCCAGCAAAAGCCGCACCTTACCGGACACGCCGGATGTGTTTTGTTTGCTGACCTTGGCGTAATCATCGGCGAAACCGATCGCGGCAAAGCTGATCGTGACGAACAGCACCAGCCATACAAAGGGGTTGTCCAGCCGCGCCCAGATCAGGGTGGATGACAGCAGCGCGCCGACGATCAGCAGCCCCCCCATGGTGGGGGTGCCTGCCTTGACGAAGTGCCCCTCGGGTCCGTCTTCGCGGATCGGCTGGCCCTTGCCCTGACGTTTGCGCAGCACGTTGATCAGGGGCGGACCGAACAGAAACCCGAAAATCAGCGCGGTCAGAAATGCGCCGCCCGCGCGAAATGTGATATACCGGAACAGGTTGAAAAAATCGCCCCCGTCCGACAGCCCGGTCAGCCAATACAGCATTACTCGTCCCTTTGGTTTTTTGTTGGGGTCGAATGGCCCAGTTTGCGCAGGGCGTCAACCACGAGGCTAACCCTGCTGCCTTTTGATCCCTTGATCAGCACAACATCGCCTGCATCCACCAATCGGGGGGCGCGTTTGGCCATATCCGTGGCCTGTTCCACCCAATCACCGCGTTTGGCGAAGGGCAATGCCTGCCACAGCGCATGCATACGCGGACCAACGCAATGGATCGTGTCGATATCGGCCAGCCAGGGCAGATCAGCGATGTTTTCGTGCATGGTGCGTTCGTCCGGTCCCAGTTCCAGCATATCACCCAGAATGGCAATGCGCCGCCCCTTGGCCACGCGCCCCTTACCGTTGACGACATGGGCGGCGGCCAGCACCTCGAGCGATGCGGCCATGGATGTGGGGTTGGCGTTGAATGCGTCATCAATCAATTCGAACGCCTGATCGTCAAACACCGCATCCATGGTGATACGTTCGCGTGCGCCCCGCCCGGCGGGGGGGAGCCATTGCCCCAGATCGGCGGCGGCCAGCGACGGGTCCAGCCGCAGGGCATGGGCCACGGCCATCACCCCCATGGCGTTGACGGCAAAATGCCGCCCTGCCGCCTGCACCTTGTACAGGATCGGGCGACGCCAGCCGCGCCCTTCGACCACGGATGTGTCATCGCACAGGCGGAATGTGTTCATCCGGTGGTGATTGCGCGGGGTTTCGCCAAATGTGATGATGCGCGCGCCCCTTGCCCTTGCGGCAGCTTCCAGAATGGCGGCGGTGGGCAGATCACCATTGGTCACGGCCACGCCGCGGGGTTCCAGCCCGTCAAGGATCGCCGCCTTTTCCCGTGCAATGCCTTCGATATTGTCGAATGCCTCCAGATGTGCCGCGGCCACAGTGGTGACCATCGCCACATGCGGGCGCGCCATTTGCGCCAGCGGGGATATTTCGCCGGGGTGGTTCATGCCGATTTCGATCACCGCGAATTGCGTGTCGGCGGGCATCCGTGCCAGTGTCAGCGGCACGCCCCAATGGTTGTTATAGGATGCTTCGGCGGCGTGGGTGCGCCCCTGCCCCGACAGCACGGCGCGCAGCATTTCCTTGGTCGAGGTTTTGCCAACAGATCCGGTCACCGCCACCACGCGGGCGCGGGTGCGGGCACGGGCGGCGCGGCCCAGATCCTCTAGTCCTTTCAAAACATCCGGCACCACCAGCAGCGGCGCGTCGGGCGCAACGTCATCAGGGATGCGCGACACAAGCGCCGCCCCTGCGCCGGATTTCAGCGCTGCGGCCACGAAATCATGGCCGTCGCGCGCGGCCTTGAGCGCCACAAACAGATCACCCTGTTGCAAGGTGCGGGTGTCGATCGACACGCCGTTCACCGACCAATCACCATGCGCGGTGCCGCCGGTGGCTGCTGCGGCATCTGCTGCGGTCCATAGCGGTGTCATGCCAGCCTCCCGTCCAATGCGGCAACGGCGACGCTGGCCTGTTCCACATCATCAAAGGGCAGCACATCATCGCCCACGATCTGACCGGATTCATGCCCCTTGCCGCAAATCAACAGCGCATCCCCTGCGCCAAGCGCATCAACCCCCATCAGGATCGCCTTGGCGCGGTCACCGATGTCCTGACCATTGTCCATACCACCCTGCACCACCCCCATCATCACGGCATGGCGGATTTCGGCGGGGTCTTCGGAGCGCGGGTTGTCATCGGTCACAATCACCATATCCGCATGTTCCGCCGCCGCCTGCCCCATCAGCGGGCGTTTGGTGCGGTCACGATCGCCCCCCGCGCCGATGATGGCGACCAGACGGCCCATCACATGCGGGCGCAGCGCCTGAATGGCGGTGGCCACGGCATCGGGCGTATGGGCGTAATCCACAAACACCGCCGCGCCATTGGCACGGGTCGCGGCCAGCTGCATCCGGCCCCTGACAGTGCCCAGATAGGGCAGCGTTTCAAACACACGATCCGCCGGTTCGCCCGCGCCGATCACCAGCGCCGCGGCCAGCAACACGTTTTCGGCCTGAAACCCGCCGATCAGCGGCAGGCGGGCCATATGGGCGCGCCCTTCGTATTCGAACCGGATTTCCTGCCCCGTGGCATCGAACCGTTGCGCGGTCAGGCGTAAATCGGCCCCGTCCTGCCGCCCCACCGTGATCAGGCTTTGCCCCCGATCCGAGGCAATGGAAACGATATCCGCCGCCTTGGCATCATCAATATTGATCACCGCCGTGCCGGTTTCGGGCAGAACACGGGCAAACAGCCCCGCCTTGGCGTTGAAATATTCGTCAAACGTGGCGTGGTAATCCAGATGGTCCTGGGTGAAATTGGTGAAACCGGCTGCGGCCAAAACGACCCCGTCCAGACGGCGCTGCGCCAGCCCGTGCGATGATGCCTCCATTGCGGCATGGGTCACGCCCGCATCGACACAGGCGCGCAAGGCGCGGTGCAGGGTGATGGGTTCGGGCGTGGTATGGGCCAGCGGTGCGTTATATGCGCCCTCGATCCCCGTGGTGCCCAGATTGACAGCGGGAATGCCCAGTTCCTCCCATATATGGCGGGCGAATGTGGACACGGATGTTTTGCCATTGGTGCCGGTGACGGCGATCATGCATTCGGGCTGTGCGCCAAACCACAGGGCGGCGGTGCCCGCCAGCGCCTGACGCGGGTCTTGCGCCACGATCAGGGCGGCATCGGAACCGCGCAGCGCGTCGGCGGCGATCTCTGCCCCCGCCGGATCGGTCAGAATGGCCACCGCGCCGGATTCCAATGCGCCAGCCACGAAATGCGCGCCATGCACCTGCGTGCCGGGCATCGCCGCAAACAGGAAACCGGATTTGACCAAACGGTTGTCTACGGCAAGGCCGGTGATCTGCGCCTCGCGGCCAGAACGGGCGGTCAGGCCCAGTTCTGCCAGTGTCTTGACCTGTCCTGACATGCCTGCCGCGCCCCTTTTCGGATCAATTGGATGTCAGCGTTATACCAGTCATCATGGCGGGTTCAATCTGTGGCCGCAGCCCCAGCAATGGCGCCACGCGGCGCACCATTTCGGCGGCCACGGGCACGGCTGTCCACCCTGCGGTGCGGCGCGGTTTGTCGCCGCTGTTTTCCGATGGTTCGTCCAGCGTGACCACCAGCACATATTTGGGATCATGGGCCGGGAACATGGATGCGAAAGTCGCGATCACCTTGTCCTTGTAATAGCCGCCCCCCATTTCCTTGGGCTTGTCCGCCGTGCCGGTCTTGCCACCCACGTGATAGCCCTCGACCTCGCCAAAGCTGGCGGTGCCTTCGGTCACCACGGCGCGCAGCATGGCGCGGGACTGCGCGGCGGTGACTTCGCTCATCACGCGGGGGCCGTATTGGGGGCCGTATTGTTTCAACAGGGTCGGTTCCACCTTGGTGCCGCCATTGGCGATGGCAGCATAGGCCGCGGCCAGATGCAGCGGCGTGGTGGATATACCGTGGCCATAAGAAATGGTCATGGTGCTGAGTTCGGACCATTTGGGCGGCAACAAGGGGCGCCCGCCCGATGCCTCGACGATTTCCAGCGGCGTTGCCTCGAACAGGCCAAGCGCTTGCAGGAATTCTTTTTGCCGCTCGACCCCGATCATCTGGGCGATGCGGGCGGTGCCGATGTTGGATGATTTCACGATCACCTTGGTCACGGATAACTCTTTGCCGTAATTATGAAAATCACGGATTTTATGCTTGCCCCAGCGCAGCGGGCCTTTGATATCAATCATCGTGCCTGGGTTGACCAACCCCAAATCCAGCGCCTGCGCCGTGGCGAAAATCTTGAAGGTCGAACCCAGTTCGTAAACCCCCTGCACCGCACGGTTGAACAGCGGGCTGTCCGATGGTGCGCCTTCCACCGCAGGGCGCGGGCGGTCGTTGGGGTCGAAATCGGGCAGGCTGACCAATGCCACCACCTCGCCGGTATGCACATCCATCAGGATCGCCGCTGCGCCCTTGGCGTTCATCAGTTTCATCCCGCCGAACAACACCTGTTCGGCAGCGGCCTGCACCGTCAGATCCAGCGACAGTTCCAACGGCTGGCTGGACATGGCCGGATCGCGCAAACGGTCGTCATATTTCTTTTCTATGCCTGCAACGCCGACCACCTCGGCGGCCGACACGCCCTCGCGGCCGAATGACGCGCCGCCCAATACATGTGCGGCGATTTTCCCGTTGGGATACAGCCGCATTTCGCGTGCGCCAAACAACAGGCCCGGTTCGCCGATATCATGCACGGCCTGCCGCTGTTCGGGGCTGATTTTCTTTTTCACCCACAGGAATTTACGCTTTCCGGTGAAATCCTCTAACAGTTCGGATTCGTCCAGATCGGGGAAAATGCGGGCCAGTTCGCTGGCGGCGCGCTGATGGTCGATCATCTGCGGCGGCTGCGCATATAGGGCAAAGGTTTCCAGATTGGTGGCCAGAATACGCCCCTTGCGGTCGATAATATCGGCGCGCTGCGCGACGATCTGCGCCCCGGCGGCACTGGCGCGGGGTTCCATTGGTTCGGATGCGGCCAAAACGCCCATGCGCAGCCCGACCACCGCGAAAATGCCCATAAATGCGCCGGACAGTAGCAGCAAACGCCCCTCGGCGCGCAGGCGGGCGCGGTCGCGCATGCCTTCGTGGCGCAGGCGGATGTTTTCGCGTTCGATCGCGTCGGGGTTTTCGCCCTTTTGGCGGGCTTGCAGGATGCGGGCCAGCGGGCGCAGGGGGGTGCGGATCATTGGTTTGCCTCCACGGTTCCGTCTGCGTTCATGGTCGATACCTCGACCGGATCGGTGATCGGCAGGCGGGTGTCGGCCATGGCATCGGGGAACGTCACCTGATCGACCGAACCGAACTGTTCAGGCGCAAGCGGCAGCAGGCCAAGACGGTCGAAATTCAGCTCTGCCAGATCGCGCAGCCGGTCAGGGCGGTTCAAATAGGCCCATTCAGCACGCAAAACGGCCAGCCGCGCACGGGCATCGCCGATGTCGCGCTGCACCTGCTCGGTTTGGGCCAGTGCCTCTTGGGTTTCATAATTTTCGCGGTAGGCCCAAAAGGCCAGCCCGATCACCGCCATGGCGGTCAGCACAAACAAAAACGTGCGCATCACTGTTTCCCCCTTACAATCGGCATCCCCAATGCCTTGCGGTCCAATTCCCCCACTGGCGCGCCGGTGCGCGTGGCGACACGCAGTTTTGCACTGCGCGAACGGGGGTTTTCATCCAGTTCCTGATCATCCGGCCCTATGGCCTTACGTGATTTCACATGCAGCGGCGCGGCGATCTGTTCGGTTTCCGGCGCATAACGGTTGCTGCGCCCCGCCGTGCCGCCATGGGCCTGAAAGAAGCGTTTGACCATGCGGTCCTCGATCGAATGAAAGGTCACCACCGCCAGCGTGCCGCCGGTTTTCAGCGCCCGTTCAGCGGCCAGCAGGCCCATGGCCAGTTCTTCGTATTCGTCATTCACCGCGATGCGCAGCGCCTGAAAACTGCGGGTCGCCGGGTGGCTTTGGTTCGGCTTGGCGCGTGGCAGGGATTTTTCAATGATACCAGCCAGTTGCAGCGTGGAGGTGATTGGCCCATCTGCGCGGGCGCGGGTGATAAACCGCGCAATCCGGCGCGAGGCCCGCTCCTCTCCGTAGTGATACAGGATATCGGCCAGCTCTTCTTCGCTTGCCTCATTGACCAGATCGGCGGCGCTGGGGCCGTCCTGACTCATCCGCATGTCCAGCGGCCCGTCGCGCATGAATGAAAATCCGCGCTCGGCCAGATCCAGCTGCATCGAGGAAACCCCCAGATCCAGCACCACACCATCCAGATCGCCGGCATATTCATCCAGCCGCGAAAACACGCCCTGCACCATTTCCAGACGGTCACCGTATTCACCGGCCCATGGCGCGGCCATTTCAAACGCCAGCGGGTCACGATCCACCGCAATCACCTTGTCCGCGCCCGCATCCAGCAAGGCACGGGTATAGCCGCCCGCGCCGAACGTGCCATCCAGCCAAACACCGGACACAGGCGAAACCGCAGCAATCAACGGGCGCAGCAATACAGGGATATGCGGGGCGTTGTCAGGGGCCGTGGCAGCAGCCATGCGTCACGCGCCCCCGTCGCCGGACAATAGGGTCAGCGGATCGAAATCATCGGGCATGTCATCCAGGAAGCTTTCCATATCCGCCTCAACCGTCTCGCGGTAGGTGTCGGCGCTCCAGATTTCGAAATATTCTCCGGCAGCAGCCATGGTGCATTCGCCCGTCAGGCCTATTTGCTCGCGCCGCTCTTTGGGCAGCACGATGCGCCCATCCTTGTCGACCTCGGTTTCCCAGGACATGCCAAGGATCATGCGGGCGGCCTGTTTGCGGCGCTCGGATCCACGTGGCAGCTTTTTGATATCGGCTTCGATTTCGGCCATGGCCTCGATCGTATAGGCGTGCAGGCAACCCTTTAGGTGGGGACCATAGAGCACAACCATCCGCGGCGCGGGAATGTCGGGAAACCGGGCATCGCCATCTTCAAGCACACGTCGGAAATCGGCCGGAATTGACATCCGCCCCTTTCCATCAACCTTCTGGTTGAACGTGCCTCTGAAGCTCAGGCTCACTATCCCGTGGCCCCTTTCGCCCTGCCCCGCCCAGATTTGGTGTTTGATACGAAAAACGGCGAATAGAGCTGCTGCCACATGCCCTATTCGCCGCCCTCGTCCCGCGTGTTGCGGGGTGTCCAGCTGCGCGCGCCACCTGGGGGGATGTCTGCTCGCCCGCGCGCCGGATCTCTTGGTTCGATGAAAGCGAGATGCCTGTATGAAACCTGCTAGGGTGTTTTTTAATTCGGGGTCGTTTGGCGCCCCTTAGTTCCCGTTCTCATCGTGTGATTTATGTATGACGTGGGAATTCATGGGACGCAACAAAAATTTAACCCCGATCACCACAGGATGTAGTTATCCACAGGGTCGAAAAACAAGATATGGGTGCGGATTTACGCCGACGAACACAGATTGTTGATAAATCTGGAACAAATAACACCATATGTAGTTGAGATTTTGCGGTGCCCAAATTTCCCATAATTTCCCAATAAATTTCACCTACAGAGTTATCCCAAGGCTGGATAACCCCCTGATAGCCACGTTTCACCCATGAATCACGGGGATTCACGGGCAAGTGATTCGGAATGGCGGCAGATGTGACCAAAGGGATTCACCCGTGATTTTGCAGGGATTCCATGAAATCCCATGGCGCAGGCCGCCAAGTGCCATGAAATCCCGGAACCATCCCGGAAAACGCAAAACGCCCCGCCGTTTCGGGCGGGGCGCGGTGAATGCCTGCGATAAGGGCCCTATAGGCGGGGGATCACGCCTTGCCTGCCGCAATCAGCCCCTCGGCCAATGCTGCATAGGCCCGCGCCATGGGGTTGTCGCCCACAGCAATCGGGGTGCCGCCATCGCCTGCCACGCGGGTGTCCAGATCAATGGGCAATTGCGCCAGCAGGGGCACATCCATGCCTGACGCCTCGTCCGCGACGCCGCCATGGCCGAAAATATGCGCCTCGTGGCCACAATTGGGGCAGGTATAGAACGACATGTTTTCGATCAGCCCCAGCACTGGCACCTTGAGCGTGTGGAACATATCAATCGCCTTGCGCGCATCCAGCAGGGCCACGTCCTGCGGGGTGGATACAATAATGGCCCCGTCCAGTTCGGCGCGCTGCCCCAATGTCAGCTGCACATCGCCCGTGCCGGGTGGCAGGTCGATCAGCAAAATGTCCAGCTCGCCCCAGTTCACCTGCCCCATCATCTGTTGCAGTGCGCCCATCAACATGGGGCCACGCCAGATCACGGCCTTGGCCTCGTCCAGCATCAGGCCAATCGACATCAGAGTGACACCATGCATGTGCAACGGTTCGATGATTTTGCCATCAGGGCTGGCGGCGCGTTCGGTTGCGCCCATCATGCGCGGCTGTGACGGGCCATATATATCGGCGTCCAGCAAACCCACCTTGCGCCCTGCCCGCGCCAAAGCCACGGCCAGATTGGACGACACGGTGGATTTGCCCACGCCGCCCTTGCCAGACCCGATGGCGATGATGTGTTTCACACCGGGCGGGTTCATACTGCCCTGTTGCGGTTTGGGGTGACCGCCGATTTTCAGCGAAGGCGCCTCGCCCTGCCCTGCGGATGCGGGCGCCTTGGATGCGCCACCTGACGGGCCACCTGACGGGCCATGGGCGGTCAACGCCACTGACACCCTATTGACGCCTGCGATTTTTGCCACTTCGGATTCGGCGGCGGCGCGCAGGGGTTCCATCTGACGGGCCAGTTCGGGCGATGGTGCCTCGATCACGAAACGCACCGTATCGCCATCCACCGACAGGGCACGCACCAGATCGGATGACAGCAGGGTTTTGCCATCGGGAATCATGATGCGGTCCAGAACCGCTTCGACCTGTTGACGGGTGACGGCCATTGGGGTGCCTCCTTTTGAATATAGCGGTGCATAGGTGGCATGTTTTGCGTTGGACGCAACCCCGCACCACCAGATTGGCCAATGCGCCGCATGACGCAGGGAATCACCACGTCAACTGTTGACCCTTCTGTATCTCCAGT
>JBOEGO010000036.1:0-3110 GCA_050633465.1 Paracoccaceae bacterium
ACTGGAGATACAGAAGGGTCAAGGGGGTCGAAAGCACTTACACGCCCGAGTGTGTGGCGGGATCAGCCGTGTATATCTGAGGTTGCGCGAGGCCTGCGTGAGGATCGGTATTGCGAAGCAGTTGATTTGCCTTTCATCTGATTTGTCGCTACGTGAACCGGCCGGTTCTGGCGCTTTGCGTTCACCTTTTGCAAAGGGTCTTGCGCTTTGGTGTGATCCTTTCTAAACACAGCCATTCAGAGAGCGTGCGATTCGTCGTGCGCTGTTTGTATTCGTCCGAGACGGTGGGTTGGGGCCTTGGTTCCATTAATTCCTGCCTGAGGCGGGATCAGGCCATTTAGCCTTGGGCTCCGAGAGAGCCTCTGGCGGTGACAGTCCCGTTAGTTAAACGGACCGAACCGCCGGAGAGATCCGGTAACACTGAGCCGGGGGGAACCCCAAACTTGGAGTGAACTGTGGATAGAGCCCAGAAAGAAAAAGTGGTCGACGAGCTCGGCCAAATCTTTGAAAGCTCTGGCGTGGTGGTCGTAGCCCATTACGCAGGTCTTACGGTTGCTGAGATGCAGGACCTACGTGCGCGCGCAAGCGAAGCAGGTGGGGCCGTACGTGTCGCCAAGAACAGGCTTGCCAAAATCGCCCTTGAAGGAAAGCCCTGCGCAAGCATTGCCGACCTTCTGACGGGTATGACCGTTCTAACCTATTCTGAGGATCCTGTGGCTGCGGCCAAGGTTGCTCAGGACTTTGCCAAGGGTAACGACAAGTTCGAAATCCTGGGCGGTGCAATGGGTGAGAACGCTCTTGACCAGGCCGGTGTCGAGGCCGTGTCGAAAATGCCTTCGCGCGAGGAGCTTATTGCTTCGATCGTGGGCTGTATCGGCGCACCTGCTTCGAACATCGCTGGCGCAATTGGCGCACCTGCTTCGAATATCGCGTCCATCCTTTCGACTATCGAAGAGAAGGCCGCGTAAGCAACCTATCGGATCTGCGTGGTTGAAAACACCGCGTTGGAACACATCTTAAACGAACGGAAACAGTAAAATGGCTGATCTGAAAAAACTGGCAGAAGAGATCGTTGGTCTGACCCTGCTTGAAGCACAAGAACTGAAAACCATCCTCAAAGACGAGTATGGCATCGAGCCCGCCGCTGGCGGCGCTGTGATGATGGCTGGCCCCGCAGGCGACGCGGGCGGTGCTGCTGAAGAGCAAACCGAATTCAACGTCCTGCTGATGGAAGCTGGCGCGTCGAAAATCAACGTCATCAAAGAAGTCCGCGCCATCACTGGCCTGGGCCTGAAAGAAGCCAAAGAGCTGGTCGAAGCTGGCGGCAAAGCCGTCAAAGAAGGCGTCGACAAAGCCGAGGCAGAAGAAATCAAGGGCAAACTGGAAGCAGTTGGCGCAACCGTCGAATTGAAGTAATCGACGTTCCGGGTTTTCCCGGCACAAAAATAGGGCTGGGTCCGGTGGTTTCCGGGCCCAGCCGAACCTGTCTTAGATAGGGCCTGATTTGCGGGTTTTATCTAGGGCTAGGTTCTTGATCGGGAGGTTGCTGGATGGGACGGCGGCCATGAATGGATCAGAACTGCCTATTTCAGAGGGGCGTGGTGCCGTAGCCCGACGGTGCGCACACCTGATGAGAAACGAAAGGTGACACCTGTCATGGCGCAAAGCTTTCTTGGCCAGAAACGTCTTCGCAAATATTACGGCAAAATCCGCGAAGTGCTGGAGATGCCGAACCTGATCGAGGTTCAGAAATCCTCGTATGATCTATTCCTGAATTCCGGTGATGCACCCAAGCCCACAGACGGCGAAGGCATCATGGGCGTGTTCCAGTCGGTGTTCCCGATCAAGGATTTCAACGAAACCAGCGTGCTGGAATTCGTGAAATACGAATTGGAACAGCCGAAATACGATGTCGAGGAATGTCAGCAGCGCGACATGACCTATTCAGCCCCGCTGAAGGTGACCCTGCGCCTGATCGTGTTTGATGTCGACGAGGACACAGGCAACAAATCCGTCAAGGATATCAAGGAACAAGACGTGTTCATGGGCGATATGCCCCTGATGACACCGAACGGCACCTTTGTCGTGAACGGCACCGAACGCGTGATCGTTTCGCAAATGCACCGCTCGCCCGGTGTGTTCTTTGACCATGACAAGGGCAAGACGCACAGCTCGGGCAAGTTGCTGTTCGCCTGCCGTATCATTCCCTATCGCGGGTCGTGGCTGGATTTCGAATTCGACGCCAAGGATATCGTGTTTTCGCGTATTGACCGCCGCCGCAAATTGCCGGTGACGACCCTGCTTTATGCGCTGGGTCTGGATCAAGAAGCGATCATGGATGCCTATTACGATACCGTTGATTTCAAGCTGGAAAAAGGCAAGGGCTGGGTCACCAAGTTCTTCCCCGAGCGCGCGCGTGGCACCCGCCCCACCTATGATCTGGTGGATGCGGCATCCGGCGAAGTGATCGCCGAAGCCAACCAGAAAGTTACCCCTCGTGCGGTCAAGAAACTGATCGACGAAGGCAACGTGACCGAATTGTTGGTGCCCTACGAACATATTCTGGGCAAGTTCGTGGCCAAGGATATCATCAACGAAGAAAACGGCGCGATCTATGTTGAAGCAGGGGACGAATTGACCCTTGAATACGACAAAGAGGGCAATGTGACCGGCGGTTCTCTGAAAGAACTGGTTGATGCGGGCGTGACCACCATTCCCTGTCTTGATATCGACAACATCAATGTCGGCCCCTACATCCGCAACACCATGGCGATGGACAAAAACATGGGCCGCGACACCGCGCTTATGGACATCTATCGCGTGATGCGTCCGGGCGAACCGCCCACCGTCGAAGCCGCGTCGAACCTGTTTGACACGCTGTTCTTTGATGGCGAGCGTTACGACCTGTCCGCCGTTGGCCGCGTGAAAATGAACATGCGTCTGGCATTGGACAAAGAAGACACCCAGCGCACGCTGGACCGCGCTGATATCGTGGCCTGCATCAAGGCACTGGTCGAACTGCGCGACGGCAAGGGCGATATCGACGATATTGACCACCTTGGTAACCGTCGTGTGCGCTCGGTCGGCGAACTGATGGAAAACCAGTATCG
>JBOEGO010000036.1:3147-9561 GCA_050633465.1 Paracoccaceae bacterium
GTGATGCCGCAGGATCTGATCAACGCCAAACCTGCCGCTGCTGCGGTGCGCGAATTCTTTGGCTCCAGCCAGTTGTCGCAGTTCATGGACCAAACCAACCCGCTGTCCGAAGTGACACACAAGCGCCGCCTGTCCGCGCTTGGGCCGGGCGGTTTGACCCGCGAACGCGCCGGTTTCGAGGTACGCGACGTTCATCCGACCCACTATGGCCGGATGTGTCCGATTGAAACGCCCGAAGGTCCGAACATTGGTCTGATCAACTCTTTGGCCACCTTTGCCCGTGTCAACAAATACGGCTTTATTGAAACGCCTTACCGCGTTGTCAAAGACGGCCAGGTCACGGACGAAGTGCATTACATGTCCGCAACCGAGGAAATGCGTCACACCGTGGCGCAGGCCAACGCCAACCTCGACGAAAACGGCAAGTTCATGAACGATCTGGTGTCCACCCGTCAGTCGGGTGACTATACACTGGCGCCGAATGAAAACGTGGACCTGATCGACGTTAGCCCGAAACAGTTGGTTTCGGTCGCTGCCTCGCTGATCCCCTTCCTTGAAAACGACGATGCGAACCGCGCTTTGATGGGTTCGAACATGCAGCGTCAGGCGGTTCCGCTGTTGCGCGCCGAGGCGCCGCTGGTCGGCACCGGCATCGAGGAAATCGTGGCACGGGATTCCGGCGCTGCGATCATGGCGAAGCGTGGCGGTATCATCGACCAGGTCGATGCGCAGCGTATCGTGATCCGCGCCACCGAGGATCTGGAACTGGGCGATGCGGGGGTTGATATCTACCGTATGCGCAAATTCCAGCGTTCGAACCAGAACACCTGTATCAACCAGCGTCCGCTGGTCAAAGTGGGCGATCTGGTTGGCAAAGGCGAAGTGATTGCCGATGGCCCCTCTACCGATATGGGTGAACTGGCCCTGGGCAAAAACGTGGTCGTCGCGTTTATGCCGTGGAACGGTTACAACTACGAAGACTCGATCCTGATTTCGGAACGGATCGCCCGTGATGACGTGTTTACCTCGATCCACATCGAGGAATTCGAAGTCGCGGCGCGTGACACGAAACTCGGCCCAGAGGAAATCACCCGCGATATCCCCAACGTCGGCGAGGAAGCCCTGCGCAACCTTGACGAAGCGGGCATCGTTTACATCGGCGCCGATGTGGAACCGGGCGATATTCTGGTGGGTAAGATCACCCCCAAGGGCGAAAGCCCGATGACGCCGGAAGAGAAACTGCTGCGCGCCATCTTTGGTGAAAAAGCATCCGATGTGCGTGATACATCGCTGCGCGTGAAGCCCGGTGACTATGGCACCGTGGTCGAAGTGCGGGTGTTCAACCGTCACGGCGTTGAAAAAGACGAACGTGCGGTGCAGATCGAACGCGAAGAGGTCGAGCGCCTTGCGCGTGACCGCGACGACGAGCTGGCGATCCTGGATCGCAACATCTATGCCCGTCTCAAGGACCTGATCAGCGGCAAAACCGCCGTAAAAGGCCCGCGTGGTGTCAAACCGAACGCTGTCATCGACGACGAATTGCTGGGCATGCTGTCGCGTGGCCAGTGGTGGCAACTGGCCCTTGCCGAAGAGCAGGACGCGCAAATCGTCGAAGCTCTGCACGAACAGTATGAAGCGCAGAAACGCGCGCTTGATGCCCGTTTCGAGGACAAGGTCGAAAAAGTCCGCCGTGGGGATGACCTGCCGCCGGGTGTGATGAAGATGGTCAAGGTTTTCGTCGCGGTGAAGCGCAAGCTGCAACCGGGCGATAAAATGGCCGGTCGTCACGGCAACAAAGGTGTGATTTCCAAGGTTGTCCCGATGGAGGATATGCCGTTCCTTGCCGATGGCACGCCGGTTGATTTCTGTCTGAACCCGCTGGGTGTTCCGTCGCGTATGAACGTCGGTCAGATCCTTGAAACCCACATGGGCTGGGCCGCACGCGGTCTGGGCATCAATGTGGACGAGGCGCTGCAAACCTACCGTCGTTCCGGTGATCTGACCCCCGTGCGCGAGGCCATGAAAATCGCCTATGGCGACGATGTCTACGAAGAAGGCATCGCAGGCATGGACGAGGGCACGCTGGTCGATGCAGCCGCCAACGTCACACGCGGCGTTCCGATTGCCACGCCCGTTTTTGACGGTGCGAAAGAGGCAGACGTGAACGATTCGCTGAAACGTGCCGGTTTCGATACCTCGGGCCAGTCGGTTCTGTTTGACGGGCGCACAGGCGAGCAGTTCACCCGCAAGGTGACCGTGGGTGTGAAATACCTGCTGAAACTGCACCACCTGGTGGATGACAAAATCCACGCGCGTTCGACCGGGCCATACAGCCTTGTCACCCAGCAGCCGCTGGGCGGTAAAGCGCAGTTCGGTGGGCAGCGTTTCGGTGAGATGGAGGTTTGGGCGCTGGAAGCATATGGCGCCGCCTACACCTTGCAGGAAATGCTGACCGTTAAATCGGACGATGTGGCAGGCCGGACCAAGGTCTATGAATCGATCGTCAAAGGCGAAGACAATTTCGAAGCGGGGATTCCAGAATCCTTCAACGTGCTTGTGAAAGAAGTCCGTGGCCTCGGTCTGAACATGGAACTCCTGGATGCGGAGGATGAGGAATAAGGGCCATCGTGCCCTAACCCTTTTCCCCTCTGTCCGAATTCAAGGAATTGAAAATGAACCAGGAACTGACAAACAACCCGTTTAACCCGCTGACCCCGGCCAAGGTGTTCGACGAGATCAAGGTCTCGCTGGCATCGCCCGAACGGATCCTGTCGTGGTCTTATGGCGAAATCAAAAAGCCGGAAACCATCAACTATCGCACGTTCAAACCTGAACGCGACGGGTTGTTCTGCGCCCGTATCTTTGGCCCGATCAAGGATTACGAATGCCTGTGCGGCAAATATAAGCGCATGAAGTATCGCGGCGTTGTCTGCGAAAAATGCGGTGTCGAGGTGACGCTGCAAAAGGTCCGCCGCGAACGCATGGGCCATATCGAACTGGCCTCGCCCGTGGCGCACATCTGGTTTTTGAAATCGCTGCCGTCGCGCATCGGTTTGATGCTGGATATGACCCTGCGCGATCTGGAACGCGTGCTGTATTTCGAAAACTACGTGGTGATCGAACCCGGCCTGACCGACCTGACCTATGGTCAGATGCTCAACGAAGAAGAGTATATGGACGCGCAGGATGCCTATGGCATGGATGCGTTCACGGCCAATATCGGTGCCGAAGCGATCCGCGAAATGCTGGCCCAGATTGATCTGGAATCCGAAGCAGACAAGCTGCGCGCCGATCTGGCCGAAGCCACGGGCGAATTGAAGCCGAAAAAGATCATCAAGCGCCTTAAGGTCGTGGAATCCTTCCTTGAATCCGGCAACCGTCCGGAATGGATGATCCTGACCGTAGTGCCCGTGATCCCGCCAGAGCTGCGCCCGCTGGTGCCGCTGGATGGTGGCCGGTTTGCCACGTCCGATCTGAACGATCTGTATCGCCGCGTGATCAACCGGAACAACCGCCTGAAACGCCTGATCGAACTGCGTGCGCCCGATATCATCGTGCGCAACGAAAAACGCATGTTGCAGGAATCTGTCGATGCCCTGTTCGACAACGGCCGCCGTGGCCGCGTGATCACGGGTGCCAACAAGCGCCCGCTGAAATCGCTGTCGGACATGCTGAAGGGTAAGCAGGGTCGCTTCCGTCAGAACCTTTTGGGTAAGCGCGTCGATTTCTCGGGTCGTTCGGTTATTGTGACCGGCCCGGAATTGAAACTGCACCAATGTGGCCTGCCGAAAAAGATGGCGTTGGAACTGTTCAAGCCCTTTATCTATTCGCGGCTAGAGGCCAAAGGCCTGTCCAGCACCGTGAAACAGGCCAAGAAACTGGTCGAAAAAGAACGCCCCGAGGTATGGGACATTCTGGACGAGGTGATCCGCGAACACCCCGTCATGCTGAACCGTGCGCCGACGCTGCACCGCTTGGGCATTCAGGCATTCGAACCCGTGTTGATCGAAGGTAAGGCTATTCAGCTGCACCCGCTGGTCTGTTCCGCGTTCAACGCCGACTTTGACGGTGACCAAATGGCCGTTCACGTCCCGCTGAGCCTTGAGGCACAGCTGGAAGCGCGCGTCTTGATGATGTCGACCAACAACGTGCTGTCGCCCGCCAACGGCGCGCCGATCATCGTTCCGTCGCAGGATATGGTGTTGGGCCTGTATTACACCACCATCATGCGCGAAGGCATGAAGGGCGAGGGCATGGCGTTTTCGTCCATCGACGAAGTCCAGCACGCGCTGGATTCCGGCGAGGTCCACCTGCACGCCAAAATCACAGCCCGCGTTCCCCAGTTCGACGAGGAAGGCAACGAGGTTATCAAACGCTTTGAAACGACCCCCGGTCGTGTGCGTTTGGGCGCGTTGCTGCCGAAAAACGCCAAGGCACCTTTTGATCTGGTGAACACGCTGCTGCGTAAGAAAGACGTGCAAAAGGTTATTGATACTGTCTATCGCTACTGCGGTCAGAAAGAATCCGTGATCTTCTGTGACCAGATCATGACCATGGGCTTCCGCGAAGCGTTCAAGGCCGGTATTTCGTTCGGTAAGGACGACATGGTTGTGCCCGACAACAAATGGACAATCGTGGATGAAACCCGCGATCTGGTGAAAGACTTTGAACAGCAATATATGGACGGCCTGATCACTCAGGGCGAGAAGTATAACAAAGTTGTCGATGCATGGTCCAAATGTAACGACAAGGTCACCGAAGCCATGATGACCACCATTTCGTCCAATAAGGTCGATGATGCGGGCGCCGAAGCGGAGCCGAACTCGGTCTATATGATGGCGCATTCCGGTGCGCGTGGTTCTGTGACGCAGATGAAACAGCTGGGCGGGATGCGCGGTTTGATGGCCAAGCCGAACGGCGACATCATCGAAACGCCGATCATCTCGAACTTTAAGGAAGGTCTGACCGTTCTTGAATACTTCAACTCGACCCACGGTGCCCGTAAGGGTCTGTCGGATACGGCGTTGAAAACAGCGAACTCGGGTTACCTGACCCGGCGTCTGGTTGACGTTGCGCAGGATTGCATCGTGCGCAGTATTGATTGCGGCACCGAGCGTTGCATCACAGCCGAAGCAGCCGTGAACGACGGCGAGGTTGTTTCCTCGCTGGCGGAACGTGTGCTGGGCCGGGTGTCGGCGGATGACGTAATGCGCCCCGGCACCGAAGAGGTGCTGGTCGCACGCGGCACGCTGATCGACGAACGTATGGCCGACAGCATTGACGAGGCAGCGGTGCAATCCATGCGCATCCGTTCGCCGCTGACCTGTGAAGCAGACGACGGCGTTTGCGCCATGTGCTATGGTCGTGACCTTGCACGCGGCACCCGTGTGAACACCGGCGAGGCCGTGGGCATCATCGCGGCGCAGTCGATCGGTGAACCCGGCACACAGCTGACGATGCGGACATTCCACATCGGCGGCGTTGCGCAGGGTGGTCAGCAGTCCTTCCAGGAGGCATCCCAGAACGGCGTAATCAAATATGAAAACGCGCAGTTGCTGGAAAATGCCAATGGCGAAATGCTGGTCATGGGTCGCAACATGAAGTTGATGATCGTTGACGGCGCGGACGGGTCCGAACTGGCCAATCACAAGCTGTCGTATGGCTCCAAACTGTTTGTCAAAGAGGGTGCGAAAATTGCCCGCGGCGACAAGCTGTTTGAATGGGATCCCTACACCTTGCCGATCATCGCCGAAAAAGCCGGTACTGCGAAATTCGTGGATCTGGTTTCGGGCATCGCCGTGCGTGATGAAACCGATGACGCGACCGGCATGACCCAGAAAATCGTGATCGACTGGCGCGCTGCCCCCAAAGGCAACGAGCTGAAACCCGAGATCATTCTGGTGGATGCAGATGGTGAACCCGTGCGCAACGATGCCGGTAATCCGCTGACCTATCCGATGTCGGTTGATGCGGTTCTGTCCATCGAAGAAGGTCAGGAAATCAAAGCCGGTGACGTGGTTGCGCGTATCCCGCGTGAAGGTGCGAAAACCAAGGACATCACCGGTGGTCTGCCGCGTGTGGCCGAATTGTTCGAAGCACGCCGCCCCAAAGATCACGCAATCATCGCCGAAATCGACGGCTATGTGCGCTTTGGCAAGGACTACAAGAACAAGCGCCGCATTTCGATCGAACCGACCGACGATACCTTGTCGCCCGCCGAATATATGGTGCCCAAGGGCAAGCATATCCCCGTGCAAGAGGGCGATTTCGTATCCAAGGGCGATTACATCATGGACGGCAACCCCGCGCCGCATGACATCCTGTCGATCATGGGTGTCGAGGCGCTGGCCGACTATATGATCAACGAGGTGCAGGACGTGTATCGCCTGCAAGGCGTGAAGATCAACGACAAGC
>JBOEGO010000036.1:9599-15248 GCA_050633465.1 Paracoccaceae bacterium
TCGTTCCAGGAAACCACGCGGGTTCTGACCGAAGCATCGGTTCAGGGCAAGCGCGACAAACTGGTCGGTCTGAAAGAGAACGTGATCGTGGGTCGTCTGATCCCGGCGGGCACTGGCGGGGCCACGCAACGCGTGCGCCACATCGCCGGCGAGCGCGACAATGTCGTGATCGAAGCACGCCGCGAAGAGGCCGAAGCCATGGCCGCCTTGGCCGCGCCTGTGGATGATGTTGTGGGTGGTGACGCCTTTGACACGCTGGTCGAAACCCCCGAAAGCCGCGACGAATAAGTCGCAGCAGTTCTGAAAATCTGAAAACCCCCGCTGGTGCGATCCGGCGGGGGTTTTTGTTTGTGCGGCTCTTTTCATTCGGGCGCATTGGGTGTTTTCTGCGGTCAGGGCGCAAAGGGGCAGGGTGATGGATTTCAACGGGTTTCAGACGGTCGGGTTGTTGCGGTTTTCCGTGCTGACCACCGATTTCATGACTGAAAAACTGGGATCCTTTGCGCAAATCCGCGACAATATTTTTCGCCCCGACCGGTTGGATCTGCGGTTCAAATTGTTCGAAACCGTCTGCCTGCCCTCGCTGACGCGCCAGACGGATGGTGATTTTCAGTTTGTCATTCTGACCTCGGCTGACATGCCCGCACCGTTTCTGGACAGGTTGCGTGATCTGGTCGCGCCGCATCCGCATATCCGTGTCAATGCCGCTGCTGTGGACGGGCATTACAGGTTGATCAAAGCGGCCTATGGCGCGGTCCAACCGGATCAATCCAGCCATCGGTTGTCATTCAGGCTGGATGATGATGATGCGCTGGATCTGGACTATATTGCACGGCTGAAACGCACAGGCGCGGGGTTGCTGGCAGTGACGGGGGCTGACACGCCCACGGCGATTTCGTTCAATCGCGGTTTTTATGTCGAACTGCGCGAGGATGGGGATAACCCGCTGATTGACTCCGTGGAACGCGCGCCCCTGTCGGTTGGCACGGCGCTGATGCATCCGGCGGATCAGCCCTTGAATCCCTATCGCTATAACCACCGTGCCTTTGCCCAGCATTACAACAGCTGGTCGGATATTTCGGTGCCCGGTTTTCTGCGCACCATCCATTCCGACAACGTGTCCACCCCGGCAAAACAGGGGATCACCGGAAAAATGCGCCCACGCCTGATTGAAAAACAGATCAAGCAGCATTTCGGTTTTGATCCAGCCATGTTGAAAGCACTGTAACCCATGAAATTTCTGCAAGGTATGTCGGGCAACACCAAGGGTGCGCTGATTATGATGGTGTCGATGGCGGGATTTGTGTCCAACGACACCTGTATGAAGCTGATGGCAGGCGAGGTGCCGCTGTATCAGCTGCTGCTGTTGCGCGGAATATTGGCGACGGCCCTGCTGGTCGTGATCGCGGCCATCCTGGGTCAACTTACGTTTCGGATGTCGGGCAGGGATGCGCTGTTGATCCTGCTGCGATCGCTGGCCGAGGTGGGCGCGGCCTATTTTTTCCTGACGGCGCTGTTCAACATGCCGCTGCCCAATGTGACAGCCATTTTGAAATCCATTCCGCTGGTGCTGAGCCTTGCCGCATGGGCGTTTTTCAACGAACCACTTGGCTGGCGGCGCATGTCGGCCATTCTGATCGGTCTGGTCGGGGTGATTGTGATCATCAACCCGACGGGGGACGGGTTTAACATCTATTCGGTCTATGCCCTTGCGGCGTTGGGGTTTGTGGTGGTGCGCGATCTGACCACGCGCAAACTGACGGGGGCTGTGCCGTCGATCATGGTGACAATCGCCACGTCCTTTGCGGTGATGGTGGCCTTTGGCGTGGCATCGGCGTGGCAGGACTGGGTGGTGATGACCCCTCGCCAGACCGGCTTGACGGTGGCCTCGGCATTGTTCGTTTGTCTGGGGTATCTGACATCTGTGATGGTGATGCGGGTGGGCGATATTTCGTTCGTTGCACCGTTCCGGTATACGGGGCTGGTCTGGGCGTTGATCCTTGGCTGGTTGGTATTCGGGTTCTGGCCGTCCACGCAGACCCTGATCGGGGCAGGGATCGTCGTTGGGTCGGGGCTGTTCATGCTGTGGCGCGAACGCAAGCTGTCGCGCAAACCGCTTGCAGGGACCACCCGCGCAGCGGCCGCGCCACGTGGCTAAGGGGGCTGTGCCCCGCAGCGCGCGCGGTTTCGTTGAACGAAACCGAACCGAATGCGTGACGCATTCGGGCGTGCCCGGTGGCGGGGTGGGCGGGGCTGTGTCGTATGGGGTTTTTCCTGTGGCGGTTTTGCCTGTGTTGACATGGGGGGCGACTCCTTTTATACGCCCGTCATCCACGGCTATGGGGGTCGCCCCAAGCGCCGAGTATCAAAACTGAAGTGGTCAAGATCCGGGCACATATCGCCCCGATCCTCTGGAAACCCACCGCGTCGCTCACCTCGGAACGGGAGCGAAGCGGTTTTTGCTTTATGCGGACGCGCGTATTGCAGTGAAATTTCGAATCCGCATGGTCTGACCATGCTGACCATGTGTTGAATAGACGGGGAAAGAGACCCAATGCCAACGATCCAGCAGCTGATCCGCAAGCCGCGTCAGCCTAAAATTAAACGCTCGAAGTCGATGCACCTGGAGCAATGCCCGCAGAAACGCGGCGTTTGCACACGTGTGTATACGACCACTCCGAAAAAACCGAACTCCGCTATGCGTAAGGTTGCCAAAGTGCGCCTGACCAACGGTTTCGAGGTGATTTCCTATATTCCCGGTGAAAGCCACAACCTTCAGGAGCACTCTGTGGTTCTGATCCGTGGCGGCCGCGTAAAAGACCTTCCGGGTGTCCGTTATCACATCCTGCGCGGTGTTCTGGATACCCAAGGCGTTAAAGACCGCAAACAACGTCGTTCGAAATACGGCGCCAAGCGTCCGAAGTAAGAGGATTAACAGATGTCCCGTCGTCACGCCGCTGAAAAACGCGAAGTGCTGCCCGACGCCAAATACGGCGATAAGGTGCTAACAAAATTCATGAACAACCTGATGATTGATGGTAAAAAATCGGTCGCGGAACGGATCGTTTACAACGCGCTTGGCCGTGTTGAAGACAAGGTCAAACGCGCCCCCGTGGAAATCTTCCACGAAGCCCTCGAAAACATCAAACCTTCGGTCGAAGTGCGTTCGCGCCGCGTCGGTGGTGCCACCTATCAGGTGCCCGTCGAAGTGCGCCCCGAGCGTCGCGAAGCCTTGGCGATCCGCTGGCTGATCAACGCCAGCCGCGCCCGCAACGAGAACACGATGGAAGAGCGCCTTGCAGGTGAACTTCTTGACGCAGTGAACTCGCGCGGTTCCGCCGTTAAGAAACGCGAAGACACCCACAAAATGGCCGACGCGAACAAAGCGTTCAGCCATTACCGCTGGTAATCCCAAGAGGCATTTGACCCATGGCACGCGACTATCCGCTAGACCGCTATCGTAACTTCGGCATCATGGCCCATATCGACGCAGGTAAAACCACCTGTTCCGAACGGATCCTGTTTTATACCGGCAAATCCCACAACATCGGCGAGGTCCACGACGGTGCGGCCACGATGGACTGGATGGAGCAGGAACAGGAACGCGGGATCACGATCACCTCGGCTGCGACCACCACGTTCTGGGAACGCACCGAAGACGGTGTTTCGCCTGATTCCGAAAAACACCGCCTGAACATCATCGACACCCCCGGCCACGTTGACTTCACCATCGAAGTCGAACGTTCGCTTGCGGTTCTGGATGGTGCCGTTTGCGTTCTTGACGCAAACGCAGGTGTTGAACCCCAAACCGAAACCGTGTGGCGTCAGGCTGACCGCTACAAGGTTCCGCGGATGGTTTTCGTGAACAAAATGGACAAGATCGGCGCAGACTTCTTTAACTGTGTGCGCATGATCGAAGATCGGACCGGTGCGCGTGCTGTTCCTGTCGGTGTTCCGATCGGCGCAGAAACCGAGCTGGAAGGTCTGGTTGACCTCGTGACCATGAAAGAATGGTTGTGGCAGGGTGAAGACCTTGGCGCATCCTGGATTCAGGTCGACATCCGCCCCGAACTTCAGGACATGGCCAACGAATGGCGTGGCAAGATGATCGAAGCGGCCGTCGAAGAAGACGACGATGCGATGGAAGCCTATCTTGACGGCACCGAGCCCGACGTTCCCACCCTGCGCAAACTGCTGCGCAAGGGCACGCTGGCGCTGCATTTCGTTCCCGTTCTGGGCGGTTCCGCGTTCAAGAACAAAGGTGTGCAGCCGCTGCTGAACGCTGTGATCGACTATCTGCCCAGCCCGCTGGACGTTGTTGATTACATGGGCTTTAGCCCCGATGACGAAACCGAAGAGCGCAACATCCCACGGCGTGCGGATGACAACATGGCGTTCGCCGGTCTGGCGTTCAAAATCATGAACGACCCCTTCGTTGGTTCGCTGACATTTACCCGCATCTATTCGGGCAAAATGAACAAAGGCGACAGCATTCTGAACTCGACCAAAGGCAAAAAAGAACGCGTTGGCCGGATGATGATGATGCACTCGAACAACCGCGAAGAGATCGACGAGGCATTCGCCGGCGACATCATCGCGCTTGCGGGTCTGAAAGACACCACAACCGGTGATACGCTGTGTTCGCAGTCCGAGCCGGTGGTTCTGGAAACCATGACTTTCCCCGATCCCGTGATCGAGATTGCCGTGGAACCCAAAACCAAGGGTGACCAAGAGAAGATGTCCGCAGGTCTGGCCCGTCTGGCCGCCGAGGACCCCTCCTTCCGTGTGGAAACTGACATCGAATCCGGTCAGACCATCATGAANNGGCATGGGCGAACTTCACCTGGACATTCTGGTGGACCGTCTGAAGCGCGAATTCAAAGTGGAAGCCAACATCGGTGCGCCCCAAGTGGCCTATCGTGAAACGATTTCCCACGAAGTCGAGCATACCTATACCCACAAGAAACAGTCGGGTGGTTCGGGTCAATACGCCGAAGTCAAGCTGGTCATCACACCGACCGAGCCGGGCGAAGGGTATTCGTTTGAATCCAAGATTGTCGGCGGTGCTGTTCCCAAGGAATACATCCCCGGTGTGGAAAAAGGTATCCGGTCGGTTATGGACAGCGGCCCCCTTGCCGGCTTCCCCGTGATCGACTTCAAGGTGTCCTTGATCGACGGTAAGTTCCACGATGTTGACTCCAGCGTTCTGGCCTTTGAAATCGCGGCCCGCATGGGCATGCGCGAAGGTATGCGCAAAGCTGGCGCGAAACTGCTGGAACCGATCATGAAAGTCGAAGTGATCACACCTGACGAATACACAGGTGGTATCATCGGCGATCTGACATCGCGTCGTGGTCAGGTGCAGGGTCAGGACAGCCGCGGCAACGCGATTGCCATCGACGCCTTTGTGCCGCTGGCAAACATGTTCGGCTACATCAACACACTGCGTTCCATGTCTTCGGGCCGCGCGCAGTTCTCGATGCAGTTCGACCATTACGAAGCCGTGCCGCACAACATCTCGGAAGAGATCCAAGCGAAATACGCATAACGGGATGGCGGGGTTCGCCCCGCCCTACCCACCACCGTAGGGCGGGTTTTCACCCGCCATCCTAAGTAAGACAAAAGGAGCCAAACCCATGGCAAAGGCAA
>JBOEGO010000037.1:0-16094 GCA_050633465.1 Paracoccaceae bacterium
AGAGCAAAAGGCAGCATGAAACTTAAACCCGATACACCTTAGAAACGCTGCAAAACTGTCCGAAATGTTGGGACCACTTCAGAGGATTGGGGATATCATTAGCGATGGGAGCCATGTTGGAATCTACTATCCACTCCCGGACGGCACTTCCGGAACGGTATCCGCAAGCTCTGAAACCGAAACAATTGTGCATAACCGCTGGGGTTTCCGGCCTGGGGGATCACGTCCTACTGCTGCGTGGAGATGTACCTGCGACATGGAGTTGGCGCCGTGAGCGACTATTTTTTGCGATGCACCGGTGTTTTTCTTGTTTGGTTGGCCTTTTGGGTCCCGAGTTACATTCAGTTGGGTGTAAAAGAAAGCATAGTATTTGGCCTGGGTTCGATCAATTCGTTCTTTCATGGTCATTGGATCGCTATGTCTATTTCGGCCTTTATCATGTGGGCGTTGTATGAGGCTTCTATATTTTTCCTGCGGGAAAAATGGGCATTCCTAGCCAATTTCGTTTTGGCCGTGGTTATTTCATTGTTTGTGATGCCTGGGCTGATTTATAAGCTCTTATAGAAAGCGTAGGGTGGTTGATCCGCAACCATGCCCCTCCACACCCTCCCGGCCTCGGGCTCGATCCGGGGCCGCAACCGCACGCGTCACGCGGGAGGTCCATGGTCAAACCCGGGGTTGCGTTTCGGGTACGGGCACCGGGCGCTCTGCTAGCCCGCCCGGAAAACCGAAACCCGCGCTGCACCCAAACCGGATGCGGGATGACGGGCGGGAAGACCATGGGCAGGGATGAGCGACAGCCCTATTCGCTGACGATTTCCGAGATGCGGTGACGCGGAGAACCCAGCCCGGTATTCAGCAGGGAATTGGCCCCGTTCAGTTTGTCGCGCCAATATGCTGTTACGCTCCCTGCCTGCCCCGCGTTATGAACCACCAGGGGGCGGATCATTATGATCAGTTCGGTTCTTTTTTTGCTGCTTTCCTTATTGCGGAACAGCCCTCCTACGACAGGTATGCGGCCAAGACCTGGCACCTCGGCGCGGGTTTTATTGTCACGCTCCTGAACCAGTCCGCCAAGTGTCAGGGTCTGGCCATCCGCCAAAACGGCATGAGTCTGCACTTTGCGGGTGCTGATCGTCGGGCTGTCGATTCCTGAGGATCGGGTCGAACTTACATCCGACACCTCTTGTTCAATCTTCAGGTTTACCGCCCCATCGGCACCGATCCGGGGGCGAACTTTAAGAATGATGCCTGTGTCACGGTATTCGATTTGCGTCAAAACAACCGCTGTATCGCTTGCCTCTGATGCCGTTTGCAGAGCTACGGGAACCTGATCACCAATTTGCAACAGCCCTTCCTGGTTATCCACGACCATCAGCGTAGGAGAGGAAATCACTTTTACGTCCGTGACAGCTGCCAGGGCCGACAGGGCCGCTTTCGCGCCGCCCTTTGACAGCACGGCTGTGAAGCCCGGATAGGTTCCGACCACCGACCCTGTGTCGAGATCGGAAAAGCCTGTCGCCACATTCCCACTTTCAAGATACCAGCGGACGCCCACGTTCATTTCGTCGTTCAGCGTCACCTCGGCGATGGTCGCTTCCAGAAGAACCTGGCGTGCAGTGGTGTCGAGGTCCCGGAGCAGCGCAGAAATCTCTTTATGCTCGTCTTGGGTTGCACGTACGATCAGGGCGTTGCGGCTGGTGTCCGCTGCGACTTTATAGGTCACTTGCGACGCGCTGGCCGAAGATGTCCCATCAGGGCTCGTTTCCGTTCGGGAGCCGCCTTCACCAGCGGATAAAAGCTTGTCAAGGATCGGAGCAACCTCATCTGCGTTCCGATTGTGCAGGTCATATGTTTGCAAGTATCGCGACGAAACTGTCGCCTGTTGATCGAAATCCCTGATCCATTTGCGCGCACGGTCCATGTATTCGGCTTTGGATGAAATGATCAGAATGGAACCCAGCCTCTGGTTCGGCATAAATTCGATCACCCCGTTCAGGGCGCCGCCATCCTGCGCTTCGAAGATGCGGGTCAGTTCAGCAACAACATCATTCGGCTCCGCGGCTCTCAGTTTGACCAATGCCACCGACTTTCCCCGCATGACATCCACATCGAACAAGTTCAGTGCATCGAGCCCCGCTTCCACGGACGCTTTGGAGCCGCTTATCAACAACAGATTTCTTGCTTTGTCGGGGACGACTTTCAACCCATCGTCAACAAGGGGCTGCATCAGGCCGATCATTTCGTTTGGCGACACATACTTCAATGGCGCGACAATGATTGCCCCGCTCTCTCCGGCCCCGTCCCGTGCCATCCGAAAGGTGTTATTCCCTGTCGTCCCACGAATGATGCGGGCCACTTTATCTTTCCACTCAATGCTTGCGCCATTCGCTTCCAAAGCGGCACGGAAGAGATCCAGGAGTGCCTTTTTTGGCACGGGGCTTGTCGTCTGAAGTGTGATCCGCCCCTCCACTTTGTCGGAAATAACATATGTCAGACCGAGCGTTTTTCCCAAAATCTCTTCTGCGGCAGCAGCGATTGATGCATTGACCAGCGACAGTTCCACCTGACTGTTCCCATGAGGAACGGCAATCGCTTGGGAACGGCTGGTCTCGGAGATTGCGCTCGGGTCAACGAAGGTTCCGTTTCCCCGTTGCAGGATTGATCGTTCATACATCGCGGTATCGGGGTTTGCCGCATTTCGAGAAACAGTTCGCGAAACCACCGCATGATCCTGGCCAAATGCGCCGGAGCTGAACCGAGAATGAGGGGCCGGGTTTTCCTCACATGACGCCATAAAGAGTACAGAGGCAAGTGGCCCCAGCATTCGGATCGACTTGTGCATTTTACGATTGCCTGTTTTCTGCCTGATGGCCGGTTTTCCGGCCTTGTTGCCATGCATTGTAATCGTCAGCGACTTAGTTTGACAACGAATTCAACCTCATTTTGTTTGAAATGCACGGTGTCATGCTCAATAGACACAATTTTCCAGCCGTCGATTATGTCGCCTACTTCGTGCCAGGTTTCGAACCCGGAGTCGGACCCTGCGAATAGGGCGCGAGCTTTGCCATCGGAAAGGAAGAGGCCCGAAAGCTTCAGTTCGGGGTGAGCGATGCTTTTCTCAGGCGCGCGATTTTCTTTTCTTTCGGCGCGGGTGTCTGAACTTGATTGTGTCGGCTGTAAATCGTTCTCAGACGATTTTGCCCTATCTTTCCTGGCAACCGCAGGCGTGCGGGTTGCGGAAAAGAGCGGGCGAGTCTCCAAAGCTATACGCTGTTCACGGCCCGGAACCAATATGGGCAAAGCCTCCTTTGGGGCGGGGGCAAGCTGAATGTCGGTGGGCGTCTCTGCGACGGATGGTTCGATAACTTCGGGTAGGGCTGGTGACAAAAATGGTTTGCCCAAGAAAACCAGAGCCGCCCCAACACAGGTTGCGGCAAAAAGCGGCGAAGGGATCAGCGTATGGTTCATTCTGCAGGCCTGTCAGCCTGTCTGGGCGACCAAAATGTCCAGAGTGTCAGCCGAACGGAAACCGGCGTCTCTTCAGTTCCAAGAGTGCCTGCGGGCAAATGCCTGATCCAAATGCCATGCAGAGACATTGTTGGCTTTTGACTTTCCAGCGCCTCGAAGAAGCGGACAGTACGTAACATACCAGTTTCAAAATCAAAATTGAAAGCGATCGAAGTCTGCTCCGTCTTCACGGGCATAGCTGTACGGCCGAAGTTCCGAGGTAAAATGTCATGGTCGCTGGCCATTTTTAACAAAGTACTTTGAAGCGCCGTTTCTGCGGCTATCTCATCTTTGGCTTCCAGCGAACTCAGAGAAACCTGCTGAGCCGTTTGAATGTTCACTTCAGAATGTCTTTCCCGCATCATCATCAAATTTCTTCGGGTTTCGGACAGGTCACGATTGAGCGAGCTTTGCTCTGAAGACAGATTCCCGAGCGCAATGAAGCCCATTCCAGCCACCACGCCAGCCAGGGTCAGAAGCACTAACAAACGATAGTGACGTGCGCTCATTGTGTTGTCGAAACCTGTTTCAATGTCAGCAGCAAGTCAAATCGAGACGCGTTCAGGAAATTATCGCGCATCAGCGGACCATCCAGACGGGCACTGACAACCCAGTCTTCGGATTGAAGAGCTGCGATGAGATTTGCGACCGAGCCTTTTGTATACCCAGTCAATCGTAATTCTTCACCGTTTAAGACGAATGCGCTTACCCAGGTGTCATCATTCAGCTTCTGTGTGAGTTCAGCCAACAGCCATACGCGCCCTCTGCCGATCTGAAGCAATGCCTGTTCGGCCTCAATGCGTGCCGTGTCGTTTGTTCTCCGGGTTGCTGCATCGCGAAGCGCCACAGTCTGGGTTGTTAACTCTTGTAGTTCAGCGGCCTCGATAGAAACTTGTGCGCGTGTTTCCTTCAGTTTTACCCACTGTGGCCACAAACCTATGCATATTATTGCAATGGGTGCGGCAAGCGCCAGAACGCTCCATGTGCCGACCCCTCTCAGATAAACCTTACGGTTGTCAATGAACGGTGCCGTTCCGGGTGCTCCCCGTAGCTCAATACGAGCCACACGCCCGAGAAAGTGTCTTTGAATCGCTTCCAGTTGAGATGTTTTGAGAATAAATGCCTGAATATACAGGTGCTTGCCACGCAGCTCGGGCTTCCCCAACCTCCAGACGAGCCCGCGGCCCTGCAAGGGCAGCGACTGTCGCAGATCAAAGTCGGCCACCTGAGCAGCTTTACGAGCCGCTTCCGCAGGCAGACGGATTTCGCGTTGCAGGCAAAGGTCCGCGGGGATTTCGAACAGCAATGGACCGTCCGGAACAGTTTGCATGACCATGTCGTCAGGTTGAAAGCTGTCAATCTGTACATGCCGCATTCTGCGCAATCCCATTCCAGGTGCCAGAAGCCAGATAAGAGGGAGGAATGATATTTTCACAACTCTGCCTGTTTTCAAATCCCGTACGCTTTTTCGCGTATTCGCTGCCGCGTTCTTTTCCTCTACATCTGTATCTACATTTATGCCATTGTAGGGTGAATTATGCAAAAAAATGATCCGGAAACCGTATCATCACTAGGCGAGCTGCTGACAAAGCACGGTGTCTTGGACGTTGCTGCTTTGTCGCGCGCCAAGGCTTTGTCCGCGTCTGACGGGTTGTCGATTGATCGGGCTATTTTGCATTTGGGTCTGGCGGAAGAACATCTTGTGCTTCGGGCTCTTGCCGATCTGCTCAGCCTCCCGTCCATTGACGATGCCTTTCGACTCACGCTTGACGCAGATATCGTTCAAAGGCTTGGATTGCAGTACCTTTTGCGCAATGCCGTAGCACCGGTCGAAACTGATAATGAAA
The DNA here is from genome assembly GCA_050633465.1 of Paracoccaceae bacterium. Lineage (GTDB taxonomy): Bacteria > Pseudomonadota > Alphaproteobacteria > Rhodobacterales > Rhodobacteraceae > UBA3069. Next base: position 5,358 of record JBOEGO010000037.1, read on the forward strand.
ACGCCGTTTTCCTCTGTTCTTCGCCAAGTGACGATCAGCTTTTTAAAGAAATATCTTTTCAGCTTGATCGCGATGTGAGCCTGCTCGTGGCGCCGGGCCATGTGATCATGAGCAAGCTGAATGAGTTTGCGCAGACACAAATGGAAACCGTTCCTTCTGCGGAGCAAGTCGCGAAAGACCAACGGAAATTTACCGAAGCGCAACTGGACGGTCCTGTTATTGCCTTTGTCTCCCAGAAAATGAACGAGGCCGTCGCTCAGGGAGCGTCCGACATTCATTTTTCCTCAAACGAAACCGGGTTGGATTTAAGGTTTCGCATCAACGGTATTTTGATCCGCCAACCAGTCTCTCATTCAATCAGTTCTGCGTCCGTCGCTGCGCGGCTCAAAGTCATGGCTGGTATGAACGTGTCTGAACGCCGAAAGCCGCAAGATGGCCGCATTGCAGCGGTAATTGGCGGGCGTGCGGTGGATTTTCGTGTTTCCGCACTTCCAACGCAACAAGGAGAAAGCATTGTGCTTAGGGTGCTTGATCCAAAAGCGCTGAAGCTGGGTTGGGTCCATTTGGGATTCGACCCCAAAACAGAACAAGCAGTTCGCAAGATAATTGAAAAGCCATCCGGGCTTTTTCTTGTCACGGGGCCGACGGGGTCAGGAAAAACGACAACTCTCTATACGGCGCTAAGTCATCTGCGCTCAGAACGCAGTAAAATCATCAGCCTGGAAGACCCTGTCGAGTATCAGCTTTCTGGTGTGGAGCAAGTCCAGGTTCATGAGCGTGATGGCTTGGGCTTTGCAGAGGTGTTGAGATCGGTTCTGCGTCAGGATCCCAACGTGATTATGATCGGAGAGATCCGGGACTCTCTCACTGCAGAGATCGCGTGCCGCGCGGCTTTGGTGGGGCGAATGGTTCTTTCAACATTGCATACCAACTCCGCGCAAGGGGCTGTTGCACGTATGCTCGATTTGGGCGTAGAGGAATTTATTTTACGGGATGTCCTACGAGGAGTTCTTGGTCAAAGGCTCGAGCCAATAGCTTGTTCTGAATGCGAAGGTCATGGATGCAAATTTTGTAAGATGACCGGAACCGTCGGTCGAAAATTAACGACTGAGTTGGAAGAATTTCACGCATAAATACTGATTGTCCGACAGCTTCGACGAATTGATCCGGTCATTTGGATGCCCGCACTTCCATATTCATCAGCGTCTCTGATAGCGACTTATTAGTAACCGTTCCTTCCCTTAGTCTTTGCTTGCCGTAGATGGAGCTTGATCACACGGTCGGGGTGTAGTTCCAGGGCAAGAGGTCAACGATCCGGGTTTGCATAGGTCCGGTGACGATTGCCTGGCGAGTGGCCGTCAGTCAAGCTTCACGATCGATGGCGTTGAGCTTGCAGGTTTAGATCAGGGACGTCAGCAAACCCCAGTTTTGCGCAGCTACATCGAGACGCGCGAAGAGAGCGTTTTTGCGGTTCAACCCCAGTTCCCGTTCATTCTGCCCATGTCGGGCAGGTTTATCGGGTTCATTATCGTTGGCACGCGTATTTTGGCGCAGATGCCAAAGTTCACCAGGTGCTCAATCGCAGTGACGGACAGCTTGTTCGCATTGAGCGCGATGAGGGCATTGTTATTGATGCGCCGTCCTGGGTTCTTGACGCCGCGCATTGCCACTCACTTGCACTGGGAGACGGCCAAGCTTCGCTGGAAGCTCTGTTTGATTTGAGTTCTGTTCTCTCAGAGTTGGGATTTCGGCGATGCTTCGAAGGTGACTTATCACTTTCGGAGGCCATGAATGACCCATCCCCTGATCCCAAAACAGCTTGCCCTGCCGCTGCACACAGCGGCCGAACCACGGTTGAGCCCTTCAGAACAGCAAGCAGTGATCACAGCGTTGGCGCAACTGCTTCTGGCGGCGACAAAACCGGGAGGGCCGTGCGATGAATGATATGTCCTTCTCCTTCGCGCCGGAACTCTTGAAGCGCCGTGCCGTCGTTTATGTTCGCCAATCGACGCAGAGCCAGGTGATCACGAACCTCGAGAGTCAGCGCCGCCAATACGACCTTGTCGAGATGGCGCGCAGCTATGGGTTTTCAGGCATTGATGTCATTGACGATGACCTTGGTGTGTCAGCGAGCGGTTGTCAGACGCGGCCTGGCTTCGAGAAGCTTGTTGCGATGCTTTGCTCAGGTGCTGTGGGCGCGGTCTTCTGTCTCGAAGTCTCACGTCTCGCGCGCAATGGTAGAGACTGGCACCACATGCTGGAGCTTTGTGGTCTGGTGGAGGCAAGGGTTGTGGACCATGATGGAGTTTACGACCCGCGACAGCCCAATGACCGGCTTCTGCTCGGCATGAAGGGCAGTATCAGCGAGTTCGAGCTTGGCGTCCTACGGACCCGCATGGTGGAGGCGGCACGATCGAAGGCTCGTCGCGGAGAGCTGCGTTACCGGCCGCCCGTTGGATATATCTGGGACAAAGATGCCGGTATCATGTTCGATCCAGACCTCCGGCTACAGGAAGTAATCCGCCAGATTTTCAGCCGTTTCAACGAGCTCGGAAGTGCACGTCAGGTTCTGCTGGCTATGTCTGACGAGCGGATCCACTTTCCCAGGCCGTCTGACGGGGCGCGGCTGACCAGTTTTGAATGGCGTCCGATCCGCTACCGCAACGTGATCAGTGTGCTCAAAAACATGTTTTATGCGGGCGTCTATGCCTATGGGAAGACCGGCAGGCGCGCCGAAGTGCGTGACGGGCGCGCTCATGTTACCTACAAAAACCGCAAAGACCCTCAAGACTGGGATGTGGTGCTCAAGGACCACCACGTTGGCTACATCGATTGGGAAGCATATGAGCGCAACCAGGCACAATTGGCCAAGAATGCTTTCGGACGCACGGGCGGGGTCAAATCCGGCCGAGGTGGTGGTGCACTGCTCGCCAGCCTGCTGTGCTGCGCCCGATGCGGGCGCCGGCTTCACGTTGTCTACACCGGCCGCAAGCCACGCCCCGTATATAGATGCGACAACCCAAACCTCTTGTTGGGCAGAAAGCGCTGCCTCACCTTTGGCGGTCGGCGTGCCGAAGATCTCGTCCGTGATGCAGTGCTGGAAGTACTTTCACCGCATGCCATCGAGGCTGCAGCGGAAGCACGCGCCATGGTGAAGCAAACCCTGGAAGACAAGCGCGCCGTTTTGGAGATGGAGCTCAGCCAGGCGCGCTATGACGCCACTCTAGCCGAGCGGCGCTATGCCGCCTGTGACCCTGACAATCGCCTCATCGCGTCCGAACTCGAGAGGCGATGGGAGGAAGCACTCTCCCGTGTTGTGGCGTTTGAAGATCGCCTGAACGCTGAGTTGAACACCCTCCCGGATGTCGACGTCACGCAGCTTGATGGTCTGGCAGACGACCTCCGCACCGCATGGGACGCCTCCTCCACAACGATGCGTGACAGGCAAAGGCTGATCCGTGCGCTGGTCGAAGACATCGTCGCAGATGTTGACGACAGTAGCGGTGAAATCGTTCTCGTGGTGCATTGGAAAGGCGGTCGACATACGGAACTGCGGGTGATGAAGCCCAAAGCTGGTGAGCACAATTCCATAACCAGCGAAGAAGCGCTTGCAATCATCCGCGACATGGCAGGCCGATGGTCTGACGAAGCGATTGCCGCTTGCCTCAATCGCATGGGGATGCCGACCGGTCAGGGCAAGACTTGGAATGCGAAGCGCGTATCTTCCATACGGCGCGTCAACAACATTGACGGATATCTCTCCGCTGACAAGACCGGCCCGTATCGCACCATGTCAGAAGCAGCACAGGAGATGGGGGTTACCAATCATGTCATCCGCAGTCTGATAAAGGACGGAATTCTGCCCGCAAATCAGGTCGTGGACGGCGCGCCGTACCAATTCAAGGTTGATGACTTGCATTCGGACACGGTCAAAGACGCGCTCACACGTAAAAGGCCCCCGTGTCGCGATCAATCCGAAGATCAGCTTTCAATGTTTACAAACACTTACAAAGGGGGTGCATAATGACCAACCTCTCCCGAAGGGGCGGATAGAGCGTTCGCCGACGTTGCTGTCGATTTCGAAGTGGCCGTCATCAAGGAACCGGCAAAGCCCATTCCAGTATTTGGCGATGAATTCGAGGGCGCTCGCTGAGCGACCTTTGACCTCAAGCTGGTCTACGATGCCCAGCTGTCCAGAGGTTTGGATCGGTTGTCTTGTTCCGCAGCGCTAAGGGGCTTTGTCACGAAATCCGCCCAAGCCTGCATTATCGGGCGACGTTGTTCCAGCAGGTCTGTTCGATGATAGGCTGCCTCGGTTTCGTTTGCGATCGTGTGTGCTAGTGCCCGTTCTGCGCAATCACGCGGGTAACACTTCTCGGATGCCCAGTTCCGAAAACTGGACCGGAACCCGTGCGCAGTGGCCAATCGTCTGGGCGTATCACTGGCAATCATATTATCCCGCAGCACTTTTGTCAGCGTCATGTTGCTGATCGGTTTTGTGCCGGAGTTGGAAAATATCCATTCCGTGTTGAACGAGAACTCTGCTCGCTTTTTGAGAATGTCATAGCACTGGTTCGAAAGAGGCACGCGATGCTGAACGCCGGCCTTCATGCGCTGGGCGGGGATCGTCCAAACTCTTTTGTCCAGGTCAATTTCATCCCATGTTGCGTTTCGAACCTCGCCAGATCGGGATGCTGTAAGAATCGTAAAGAGCAACGCATGCTTTCCCGCGGTTAGGCGCTGGGCGTCGAATAGCCTCGTGAACAGATCCGGCATGTCGCGCCATGGGACAGAAGGCTGATGCGTGACACGATCCCGTTTGGTCTTTTGCTTGGGCAGTAGTGCATTTACGGCAGAGACAGGATTGGTCGGAGCAAGCTCGCGGGCAACGCACCACATCATGACGCGCTCGCAGCGCTGCCTAACGCGGCTGGCAGTTTCCGGTTTCGACAACCAGATTGGTCGCAGAACTAAGGCGAAGTCGGCGGTGGACAATCCGTCTACCGGTCTTCTGCCAAGTTCTGGAAAAACATAGGTGCGCAGTGTGTTGATCCACTGGTCGCGGTGCTTGGCGTTTTTGAATCCAGGCGCAATATCGTTGAACACCTGAATTGCAGCTTTCTCGAAACTGGGCGTTTCGTCCACCTCCTGTTGTTGGGCGGTCGTGCGCCGGCGGTGTTCTATGGGGTCAATATTTTGAGCAATGAGTTCGCGCGCTTCGAAGCCCAGTTTTCTGGCTTGAGCGATGCCCGTTTCAGGATAGGAGCCGAGCCCCATGTCGCGGCGCTTGCCTGTCTCGGGCGAGACAAATCTGAGAATGAATTTTCCGGTTCCCTTGGTCGACTTCGAATGCAGCGAAAGGCCGGGCACTCCGCCAACAGATTGAGGGCGGTCGCCAGATTTCATCTTCCGCGCTTTGAGATCAGTGAGCATTTTCGTTGCCTTTTTGAAGGACAGTCAGCGCATACAATCACGTTGATAGCCCCACATCCAGCCCCACATTGGGCGCGATATTGGATAAGCCTACATGTTACAGGATAGGTGATGCGTAAGCGAGGTATTGAATATTCTTCATTAAAAACAGGTATTTGTGTTTTGATTTGGGGTTGAGTGGGAAATGAAAGGGGCGGACACCTCCTCCGCCATCCACACATTTTACACGACATCGTTGATTGGCTTTCAATGCCACAAGGCCCTGCAATTGCGGGGCTTTTTCTTTGTCTGGGGTTTGTCTGGCTTTCATTCGTTTTCGCCTGTATGCTTTTCTTGTGTGGTAGAAAAGGTGGTATTAGGCATGGCCGCGCTGGGCGGGAAACTGACAAAGAAGCTGGTGGAAAACCTTGGGCCAGGTCGCCACGGTGACGGGGCGGGGCTTTATCTGGTGGTCGATCCCTCAGGCGCACGGCGCTGGATTGTTCGCGTCACGGTCAAAGGGCAGAAGAATCGCAAAGGCGCACCGTTGCGCACTGACTTTGGCTTGGGCGGCGCTGATGTGGTCACGCTCAACCAAGCCCGCGAACGGGCGCTTGAATATCGGCGCATGGCGAAATCGGGCCTGAACCCGCGTTTCAATGCCAAGCGCGAAATCCCCACTTTCGAGGAAATCGCCCAGCAGGTTCACATTGACCGGATGCCCACTTGGAAAAATGCCAAGCACGGGCAGCAATGGATAAACACCTTGCGCGACTATGCCTTTCCCAAGATTGGCCGGATGCCTGTCGATAGTATCGGGCAACCCGAAGTGCTGATGTGCTTGGGACCTATCTGGACTGCAAAGCACGAAACGGCGCGGCGGCTGGCCCAGCGCATCAAGATTGTTTTGGATGTGGCGAAATCCAAGGGCTTCCGGTCGGGCGAAAACCCCGTCACGGCGGTGAAGGAAGCGGGGGTCTTGCCCAAGGTCAACATAAAGGCCCAGCACCATGATTCGATGCCGTGGCCGGACGTTCCCGCCTTCTATGCCGAATTGTCCGAGCGGAGCGCCACGGCGGCGCGGGCGCTGCAATTCACCATCCTGACCGCCTTGCGCACATCCGAAGTGCTGGGCGCGAAATGGTCCGAGATTGATTGGGACGCCAAACTTTGGACGATTCCAGCGGGGCGGATGAAGGGCGGCGCGGCGCACCGCGTGCCTTTGACCGGCGAAATGCTGGGCATTCTGGAGCAAATGAAGGCGCTGGGGTCTGACTATGTGTTCGAGGGCCAGAAGCGCCACCAGCCACTTTCCAATATGTCTATGCTGATGCTGTTAAGGCGCATGGGCAAGGGTGAGTTCACCGTTCACGGCTTTCGCAGCACCTTCCGCGATTGGGCGGCGGAGGTTGCCAAAGCGCCCCGCGAAGTGGCGGAGGCCGCATTGGCGCACCAGTTCGGCTCTGAGGTGGAGCGGGCATATGCGCGGTCAGACTTGCTTGAACGGCGGCGCGAGTTGATGTTGGGTTGGTCAGGGTTTGTATTTTCTGTCGTTCAATTGAACTGGATGCCTCATGGAAAAAGAATGGATCAAAGCTAAGTTGGATTTGGATGCCCCAATTGATCTGGATGAAGTCAGGCATTCCTATCAAGAGTTTGGGCCAATTCGTATGTCGCAGCCGGGCAACCCATTCGAGGTAGTCTTGCTGATTGAGCCATGCCGATGCGGCGACAAGAATTGTTCTACCGAAGTTGTAACTGTTCATCGCATAGTCGGGCTATCCCAAATATCTTGGACTCTTACTGCTAGAGAACTGCTTGAATACCCCAGTTTGACAGGTTTTTTCGATTGGGTGCAGACTTCTGGGCCATTTTCGTCGTCGGGTGAGCGGCTAATTCTCGAGAGTCGTATTTCCCAAAAATTGGGGCGCAACTACCATGAGATAGAGCACCCGTTTTGTGCCTGTAGCGAGTGTGCAAAGGCTATTGACAAAACAGAGCTCTGGGAGCGGCATTTGCTAACTAGCTTGGCGCTCCACTTGGGGACTTTCGGTTCTGTGGTTTCTTCCATCAAAGATGAAGATGAGCGCGAAGCTTGGAGGGAAACTTTCGATCATGGATATGCACTGGGGCGCTTGGTTGGAGAGTATTTTCTCAAGGCGAGAGTAGAAGAACTGGCTGAACAAGGAATGGCTGCTCAAGCAGCCGTTGAGAAACGAACCGAAGCGAGTGGTGCCAGATCAACCAGCAATAGGCATATGCGCATCCATCAAATGCTGTGCTGCATGGAGAAGTTAGCAGTAGACAATCCTGCCCTCCTGCGGGCCCCAATAGAAGTCTTGGCGCAGTTGGCGATTGAAGACGCTGCTCATCTACAGCCCGATTTGTGGACGCAAGGTCGGGGTCAAATGGCGGAATACCTAGGCGAAATGAAATCTGACCTAAGGTATCAGAGCCGCTTTAGGGCCTTGCTAAAAAGCGCTTAAGCGGTTTGTCCAAGATAGCGATTTGCTGTTGCGGGCAAAGAAAATTTGGGCTGGCGTTTAGGGGCTTTCCGCTCCTGGAGAGGCGCTTAAGCTACTGATTTTTAATCTTTTTTGTTGGCGTTTCTTGGTTGATGCTTGTTGTCGCAGACAAGCTTTGACTGAAAGGGAATGCCGATGGCAAACATCTTCGACCAAGACCGAATCTTCTTTCCCGAAGACCCTGAAATGCGCGTTCTGGGCAGCGTGGAAAAACTGGCCCAGTGGCGGCACCGCAATCGCGGCCCCGCTTTTATCCGCATCGGGCGGCGCATCGGGTATCACGGCACCGATTTGAATGCCTACCTGACCGCCCAGCGCACCGACCCCAATAACGAGGCCGCATAGTGAAAGACCCCAACACCGCAAAGCGCGGGGTCGGGGCCTTCCGAGTGACATCAACTGCCACCGTAGCAAGTTCAGTTGATGGCACATCGGGCCACGTCTTCGCAACACATTCCGAACGGCGCTTTTTCTGGTGTCCTGCCAGCAATTCCGTTGAACCCGTCACCATCTGCAAGGGGGCTATCCGCTATGACTGACCTTTGGTTTAGCAACAAAACCCAAGTGTTCTGGACGTGCCGCGCCTTGGCTATGGGGCGCACCATCAACCATATGGACGAAATCGGAGAGGTTCGCGGCTGGCGTCTGGGCGCTATCGTTCACAACCTGCGCAAAAACTACGGCTGGCCGATTGAGACAGACTATCGCGGGCCGGATCGGATTGCCCACTACTGCCTAAGGGCAGACTGCAACGCGCTGGGCCTGAAATACCCCCGTTCTGCGCAAGGTGTCCTGTCGGAGTTGCTTGGGGCGCTGGGCGATGCAGAGAGCGCCCCTGAGGCGGCTTCTGGGCAGCGGAGGGCCGCGAATGGCTAAGGAGGCCAAGAAAGGCCAGGAGGGGCAATATGCGCCCCTCCCCTACGCCCTGTTGAAAAGCGCCGCGTGGCGGGAATTGTCGGGGGCGGCGGTCAAAGTGTTCCTAGAGCTTCACACCCGTTTCAACGGGGGCAACAATGGCAAGGTCACGTTGTCCTATGCTGAGGCGGCGGAAGCTTTGGGGTTGGGCAAGGCCACCGTGCAGCGGGCCTTTGCCGATTTGCAGGAAAAAGGGTTCGTGGTGCTGGAGCGCGAGGGCAACTGGTATCACCGGAGGGCGCACGAATGGCGGCTGACAATCAAGCCAGTGCAAGCGGTGCGAGGCAGGATACCCCCAACGCATGATTGGCGTAGCTACCCCCCAAAAAAACAAAACGCGGTTCTGAAATGAAACCGTCAGGCGTTTTCGTCGGACCGTTTCAGAACCGAAGGCCGTTTGTTGTTCCAATCTGGAACCCGTCAGGGCGGAAAATCGCCCGCTCTTTGGGTTCTGGATCGGAACACTAATAATCACCACTCCTAGAGGGAAGCATGACCAAGGCACCATCAGCAAAGGCACCAGCAAAACCGGAAGCGGGCAAATTGCGCCTCTTCCCGAAAATCCACGAAACCGAAGAGGGCGGGTTGAATGTCGTTCTGGAGGCGGAGGGCCAGATAGAGGCGACATTGGGGATGCAGACCAAGGCGGCGGCGGAAGGCGTCTTGCTCACGGCACTGGACGCGCTGGGCGGCAATGCCAAGGACAAGGCCAATATGGTCGCGGCAATGTTTGCAGAGATTGAGCCACAGGACGCGGTAGAGGCCATGTTGGTCGCGCAAATGACCGCCACCCATGTAGCGATGACAACGCTTTCGCGGCGGATGCTTTCTCAGCAATCCTACCTCGCAAGGGAGAGCTGCGAACGGTCGGTCACGCGCCTTAGCCGGTCATACTTGGCCCAGATGGAAGCCTTGCGAAAATACCGCGCCAAAGGGCAGCAAGTGGTGCGGGTGGAGCGGGTGACGGTAGAGAGCGGCGGACAAGCCATTGTCGGCAACGTGCAGCACGGGGGAGGGGGCAAGGATGAATAATGGCGACAACCCCATGAGCAAGGCGCACGCGGCCCCGCGATGCAAGGCCGCGTCCAAGCGCACGGGCGAAAGATGCAAGGGGCCAGCGGTTAAAGGTTGGACCGTGTGCCGCTTTCATGGCGCGGGTGGAGGGCAGAAGGCAGGTAAAGGCCACCCGTCTTGGCGGCATGGCCTGAGGTCGCGTGAATGGCTGGAAATGCGGCGCGAGGCGGGGGAGATAGTCAGAGAAGCGCGGGGGCTTCTAAGGCATATTCCCCACACCCCAAAAGGGCAGTAGGGGCGGGTTCCCATGCTGCGGCTGGCTATATTTAGCCAGCGGCAAGGCGGGATTTGTGCTTGGCAAGTGACGCCTCAGTATGGCCCCTTAGCTTCCCATCGCGCTAGCGCCTTGTCATAGTCCAGCAGGCTGTTGTCCGCTTCCTCAGTCCGTTTGTAGTCAAGCCAAGCCTGACAGTGGTCAATGTCATTTGTTGAGGCGCATCGATCACGCAAACGCTTGCCCATGGCAAAGCCTTCGTTCACGTCCTTCGTCGCATCGCTGAAAGTCTTTATCGCTACATCATCCATGCAGGCGGACAGGAAAAGTATAGAGCAAATGGCAAACAATTTCATGGCAACCTCCAAAACTAACAGCGGCACCAAAGCAGCGGGGGAATACAAAAGCAACAGCAAAGCTCAAGGTTGTGGCTGTTGGTTAACCCACTAGGGGGGGGAGGGCTAAACTTTTCGCCTGTCGATCTAGGGACCGGCGTTGGGTGCCATTTTTTCACATCTGCAAAATGGAGAACAAAAGATGCAGCCATTCCCCTTGCGAAAGATGTCGGGAAGGCTCTAGCAACTGTATCTTCAACTT
>JBOEGO010000038.1:0-10643 GCA_050633465.1 Paracoccaceae bacterium
CCTAATGATCCCGAGACGCACCTAATGAGTGTGTCGAAGATCATTGCCTAATGATCCCGAGACGCAGCTGATGAGTGTGTCGAAGAAAACGGAAAGGGCCGCCCGAAAGGGTGGCCCTTTTTGCTTGATCTGATTTGGGACATTGAAACCCCACCCGAAATTTCGGGCTGCTGCGCGTTCGGACTTGTCCGGTTCAGTGCTGCGCGCTAATCTTGGCCTCAGGCTTGGCCCGCGCCTCCTCCCTCTGAACTGGGAAGTATTGCACATACGGGGTGATACTCATCTTTTCATCTGTTCGAGCATCCACATAAAGAGGGGTTGTGTTTTCGGCTCGATACGGAGGAAAGACCATGCGTTTATCTGTGCCGATCCATCAATTGAAACGACGGGCAAAGTTGTTATCCCGCGACCGGGGTATTCCCCTGCACGAGGCGCTTGATCTTGTGGCCCGACAAGAGGGCTTTGCGCGGTGGAGCCTGCTGTCGGCCCGTGTGCCGAACCATACCACGGCACGGAATGTGTTGCGCGGGCTGGATGCCGGGGACATGCTGTTGATTGGTGCAAGACCCGGCCAGGGAAAGACCAGACTGGGGATGCAATTGCTGCTGGAGGCGGCGCGCACTGGTCGGCACAGTGTTTTCTTTACACTTGAGTATTCGGAGAAGGAGGCGGCCGCGCTGTTCCGCTTGATGAGCGGAGGGGCAGAGGCCATGGCCACGCCGGACATTGTGACATCGGAGGAGATAAGTGCAGATTTCCTATGTCGGTATCTTGAGGGAATGCCGAAAGGGGGGCTGGCGGTTATCGACTATTTGCAGATACTTGACCAGAAACGCAGCACCCCCCCGATTGCCGATCAATTGCAGTCGCTTCGCTGCTTTGCGCGTAGCAAGGGGGTGATTTTGGGGTTTATTTCGCAGGTCGATCGCTATTTCGATCCCGCAAGCAAAGCTGTGCCAAGCCTGAACGATATTCGCCTACCCAATCCGATTCCTGCGGGGATATTCGACAAGACCTGTTTTTTACATGCAGATGAAGTTCGGTTCCAACGGGTTGCGTGATCTGTCATGCGGCAGGGATTGTGGCGCAGGGTATATCCGCCGCATCCGCCGCATCCGCCGAATCCCCCGCGCCGCCGAATGCTGGCGGCGCGGAAGCTGTCACATCAGGTCAGGCTGCGGCGCAGGGCTGGCAGGCGCGACAGCACCAGCAGGTCGAACACCAGCAGCGACAGCAGCGCCAGTCCGGCCATGGGAAAGGCCATGGAGACGGCCAGCCCGACCAGAACGGCCCCCTGCCACAGGGGCAACTCTGCCGGCATCGGCGGGGCCGACAGGCGGCCCGCACCCGATGGGCGGCGTTTCCACCACAGCACCACGGAACTGACGCACAGGAACATCACTGACAGGCAGACCAGCGTATTGGCCAACACGCTCCACAGGCCCATGGTGCCCATATGCAGGGCGATGCCCACGGCCATGGCCTTGCCCGCCAGCGAATAATCCGCGTATCGGACATCGGCCAGCACCTTGCCTGTGAACTGGTCGATATGCACCGTGCGATCCGACATCGGGTCGGTGCTGTCGGTGTTCATCGAATCGCGCCCCATGGTCCAGACGCCGCTGCCACCGCTGGGCAGGTTCAACTGGTATCGTGCATCAAATCCGATCTGGCGGGCAAATGCATCGACGCTGTCGATATTGATCGCACCCGTCACGCCCGCCGCACCTGCATCACTGCCGGATGCGGGCATTGGGGTTTGCTCTAACGCCCATGGCACCTCTTTGCGGTCATGGTTCATGCTGGCGTGGGTTTCATCGGACAGGGGCACGTTGTCCCATTTCTCGGCGGGGAACTGGCTCCATGCTTGCACCATTTTACCACCCCAGATGCCGGCCCATGCCAGACCGGAAATCAGGAAAAACACCAAAAACAGCGAAATCCAGATACCGACCACCCCGTGCAGGGATTTCCACAGCCCGCGACCACGGCCCAAGCCGGGCACCAGCGCCCGCCGCCATCCTGCATTGCGCGGCCACCACATATACAGGCCCGTTGCCACCAGAACCATCGCCAGCGAGGCCGCAGTTTCCAGCATACGGTCGCCCGCAACGCCCAGTTTCAGATCACTGTGGATGCTGTCGAAAAAATCATACCAGCCGCTGCGGCGGGGAAAGGTATCAATCACCTGTGCGGTATAGGGATCGACCGCAACCATGGTGGCATCGCCCCCGGCGTCAACGCGGAACAGGGCGGCGACATCATCGCTGCGCGGGGCCACATATTGTTTCAGTGTTCCGTCCGGAATCGCGGCAACGGCGGCATCGGCCTGCGCGGATACGGCCATAACCCTGTCTTGCGCCATGACGGGTGTGCGTTCGCCATCGCGCCCGTCGATCCACGCGATCCACAGCATCATCATGCCGGTGAAGGCCAGAACGGTCAAAAAAGGAATAGCAAACAGACCAGCATAAAAATGCCAGCGCCATGCGGCGAAATACAGTTTGTTGGCGCTGCCGCGAGGCTGCGCATCGGTGGTTGTGGTGGTCATTTGGTGGCTCCATGCCTGACTGGCCCGCACAAGGGCGGGCGAAAAAAACTGAACTTAACGGGTAAAGGTCAGGCCAATGGGGGGGCGCGTGCGGGATGGGAGGGGTCGGACCGGCCGGGGTGAACCGACAGGCGCGGCACGATGTATCCGACGCTGACGGGATCAGACAGATGCAGGGCCAGACCCGTGGCGGCACAGGGCACAATGGCCGCGCCGATCAGGCGGCAGGCCTCGCATTTTGCGCCAATGGATTTGGGGCTGCCGCTGGTATCACCACAAAGATCGGCAATAGATCCGCCCGCAGCGACATAGGCGGCGTATCCGGGCGCAGTGGTGGCGCCAGCACCCTGATGCGCAAAACCCGACAGGGCCAATGCGATCATCACCGCAAAAGCCGCCAGAATATTGCCCGTAATGCCAGATACAAACCGCATGATCGCCCTGATATGGGATATTCCCGCACAGCGCGAGGAGGATTTGCACGCTGCGCTGCAATTTGCGCCGAAACCGCTCTTGTCCGCGCCCCGGCTGCGCCTTACCGTTTGCACCATGACCAGCCCAATCAAATATGCCCATGCCCTGCAAGGCCCCGACCGCCGCCGCGCCCTGAGCGAAGACGAGGCCATCGCGCTGTTGCGTGATGATACCCTGGCATGGGTGCATCTGGACGGCACCCACCCGCAGGCGCGGACATGGATCGAAACCCACCTGTCATATCTGGATCCGCATGCGATTTCGGCACTGGTGGCCGAAGAAACCCGCCCCCGCGCCACCGTTCTGGGGGACGGGGTTCTGGCGATCCTGCGTGGCGTGAATTTGAACGAGGGCGCAGAGCGCGAGGATATGATTTCGATCCGCATCTATGCCGATGCGCATCGCATTGTGTCGCTGTCACGCCGCCGCCTGCGTGCCGTCGAGGATGTGGAACAAGCCCTGGCCGGTGGGCACGGGCCTGATGATCCTGCGGCATTTTTGGGGATGATGTCGGAACGGCTGATCGCCCGCATGGACGAGGTGGTGGCCGATATAGACGACCACCTAGAACAGCTGGAAATTGATGTCATGTCCGCCACGCCCGAAACGGCGGACACCACGGAACGCAACCGCCAGCATATTCTGGACCTGCGCCAGACCGTTATCGGCCTGCGCCGCTATGCTGCGCCGCAACGGGATGCCCTGTCAGAACTGGAGCATTCGGGGCTGGAGTGGTTCGACGCGTTGGACCAGCGCCGGTTAGAGGAAAGCCGCGACCGCCTGACCCGCCTGATCGAGGATCTGGACGCGATGCGCGAACGCCTGACGGTTTTGCGCGAGGAAATATCGGGGCAACTGTCGGACCGGTTGAACCGCAATATGTATCTGATTTCGATCGTTTCCGTGCTGTTTTTGCCGCTTGGCGTGCTGACGGGGCTGTTCGGGGTCAATGTCGGCGGCATGCCGGGCGCCTCCGAACCGATGGCGTTTTATGTGTTTTGCGGGGCGCTGGCCCTGATCCTTTTGGTGCAGGTGATCGCGCTGCGCCGCATGCGCTGGATGTAGCTGTGCAACACTTGCCATGCGGGCCGAACAGGCGGATTGTCCGGTTGAATCTGCTCTGCTAACCTTTGGGGATAAGGCCGGAAAATCGGCCATTTGCGAGGCAGCAGTAAATGACGCATCCCTATCTGTCGATGGGCGAGTCCGCGTTCTGGAAATCCGCCGTGGCGGATAAGGAAACAAGCGACCTGTCCGGGCTTTGGCAGCCCAAATTCCGCATTCGCCCCCGTGACAGCATCGTCACCGCAGGGTCGTGTTTTGCCCAACATATCGGGCGTGCGCTGCACGGGCGCGGTTATGGCTGGGTCGATGCCGAACCTGCGCCACCCTATGTTTTGGGGGCCGATGCGCGGGCGCTGAACTACGGTATTTTTACATTTCGCACCGGCAATATCTATACGCCGCGGATGTTGAACCAATGGTTGGGACTGGCCTTTGGCGGCTTTGACAGCGACGAGGTCTGGCAACGCGACGGGCGCGTCTATGACCCGCTGCGCCCCTTGATCGAACCCAACGGGTTTGCATCGCATGACGAACTGTTCGCCGCCCGCGCCGCCACCTGCGCCGCCATGCGCGATACGCTGGCCCGCGCCGATCTGTTCGTGTTCACCCTTGGCCTGACCGAAAGCTGGCAGAACAGCGGAACGGGGCTGGAATATGCCATGTGTCCGGGCACGGTTGCGGGTGAATTCGACGCCGCGCAACACAGGTTTTCCAACGCCAATATGCGCGTGGTTTTCCGTGAACTGGATCGCGCGCTGCGCACCCTGCGCCGCCATAACAAAAACATGCGTGTTCTGCTGACCGTATCACCTGTGCCGCTGACGGCCACGGCATCGGGCAAACATGTGATGACCGCGACCACCTATTCCAAATCGGTGCTGCGCGCCGTGGCGGGCCAGATGGCCGAAGAGGTAAAATGGGTCGATTACTTCCCATCCTATGAAATCATCACCAGCCCGGTGTTTGGCGGGCAATACTACGCCCCCAACCAACGCAGCGTTGAACCCCAAGGGGTGGACCGCGTGATGGCGCAGTTTTTTGCCGACCAAGAGGCGGCGTTTGGCGCGAACAAACCCCAAAACCGGCGCGTGCCGGACCAAGGTGATGCGATCAGCGCCACCGATGACGATGTGAAATGCGAAGAGGAGCTGCTGGGTGCCTTTGCAGCGTAACACCGGCGGCAAACCCCGCCTGTGCATCTTTGGCGACAGTCACCTGGGGTCGGTCAAACAATGCCTTGATCAGGGGCTGGTCGATCTGTCTGCCTATGATGTTGAATTCTGGGGTGCAACCGGCCCTGAATTTCGCCAGTTGGACATGCAGAACGGGGTGATCACTCCGCGGGGTGCCGCCGCCGATACAGTGGCGCGGATCAACGGCAAAGGGCGCAAAACCATTGCCGCGCAGGATTTCGATATCTACCTGTTCTACGGTGCCCGCCTGAAAACCATTGAATTCATGGCACCCTACCTGCACCGCGCCGCAGACCCGAACAGTTTTGAAACCGATGCCGCCCTGCGCGCCGCCGCCGAGGCATGGCTGATCATGACCCGCGCTTTTCGCTTTGCCCGTGTGTTTGCGGGGGCAGGGGCCAGCGTGGTCTTTGTTCCCGGACCTCTGCCCACAGAAAAGGTCAAGGATTACACAATTCGCGACCGCGTGTTGCAGGCCTGGCCGCTGGCGGCACAGGCCACCGCACAGCACCGCGCCCGCATCTGGGATGCGCTGGAACATCAGGCCGCCGGCACTGGCGTGGCCCTGATCCGCCAACCGGAACAAACCATTGCCAATGGCACGTTCACCCGTTTCGAATATGCGGTGGAAAATGCGATCAAATCTGGCGACACCGGCCACAAAAGCGCCGGTTATGCAGCGCTGATGCTGGAACACGCACTGGTTTCACAGACCACCGAGGCCTGATTGCACAGATAAAACAGCGGCTCCCGCCCCCTCACCGCCGCCGCCATTCCGGCGGCAACATTCGGGGTTGGGCGTGGCCTCGCTTCGCTCGGAAATGATGCGTGTTTTCGATGTTTTCACAGCGCGACCGGGCTTTTTCTTGGTTAAAATACTCCCGCCGGAGGCACCCCCGCCCTGCCGCAGATGCAGACATTGCGGATTTTGTGACCATGATCCCGCCCGCGCGCAGCAGCAATCGTAACAGAAGGGCAAAAACACTCTTGAAATCGCACCGCGCCCCCGCTATCCGGTGCATCGGTCCTAGGGGTATAGCTCAGCTGGTAGAGCGACGGTCTCCAAAACCGTAGGTCGCGGGTTCGAACCCTGCTGCCCCTGCCACCGACCGACTGCCAGACAATCCACGCCGCGACAGCCCTGATGCCGATCGGGCAGCAAGGGATCAAAGGCGGATTGCGCCTTGAAATCGCGTTGCGCGCCGCGTATGTGGGGCGACGATCCAGACAGAAAGATGTGCCCATGGCAAGCTCGAACCCCGTTTCCTTTATCCGCGAGGTCCGCGCGGAAGTCGCCAAAGTTGCTTGGCCGACCCGCCGCGAAGTGCTGTTGACCACCGTGATGGTGTTCATTCTGGCCGCGATCACGGCTGTGTTTTTCAGCATCGTCGATATTCTGATCAAATCCGGCCTGCAGGGGTTGCTGGCCTTTGTTGGCAGCTGATACCGGCGCTGTCTGCCGCCCTGCCAGCCCCTTGAAATCATGGGGCAAGCAGGGTATCCGGCAGGCTACACGGTTTTCCGGTGTGCGTTGATTCGACTGCGCGCCGATTTTCTGTATCCAAGTGCAGGCGTATAAGCGTTTGTTTTGACTGAAAAATACCGCGCTGCGGCGGGGTGATGCGAAGGACTAAGGCAAGATGGCGAAGCGTTGGTATTCGGTGAGCGTTCTCTCGAACTATGAGAAGAAGATTGCCGAGCAAATCAGGCAATCGGCCATCGAGCAGGAGCTTGAAGACCAGATCGAAGAAGTGCTGGTTCCCACCGAGGAAGTGATCGAAATCCGCCGCGGTAAAAAGGTCCCGACCGAGCGCCGATTTATGCCCGGTTATGTGCTTGTGCGGATGGAAATGTCGGACCGGGGGTATCACCTGATCAACTCGATCAACCGCGTCACCGGTTTTCTGGGGCCGCAGGGCCGCCCGATGCCGATGCGCGACGCCGAGGTGAACCAGATCCTGAACCGCGTTCAGGAAGGCGAGGAAAGCCCGCGCACCCTGATCCATTTCGAGATCGGCGAGAAGGTCAAGGTCAACGACGGCCCCTTCGAAGATTTCGACGGCATGATCGAAGAAGTCGACGAGGAGAACCAGCGCCTGAAAGTGGCGGTGTCGATTTTTGGCCGCGAAACTCCGGTCGAACTGGAATTCACGCAGGTGACCAAGCAGGGCTAAGCCCGGCAGCCGATTCAGAATACGAGAGCCGGGCCAATGGTCCGGTTTTTTGCTTTTATGCGGCTGGTTTGTTGCGATGGAGCAGGGCAGGGCTTGCCATATGGGGCGGGTGAATGTATGCCGCGCGAATTGCCCCGCACGGGGTGATTCCGCCGTGGGAGGCGAGGGTCGCGCGCGATCCGGACCGGACCACACAACACGGACACCGCGAAACGCGTTTTGCGGTTGTTGAGAAAGGAACAGGCTCATGGCCAAGAAACTCGTAGGTATGCTGAAACTGCAAGTGCCCGCAGGCGCAGCAAACCCTTCCCCGCCCGTCGGCCCCGCATTGGGTCAGCGCGGCATCAACATCATGGAATTCTGTAAGGCGTTCAACGCAAAGACCGCCGATATGGATGCGGGCGCACCGTGCCCCACCGTGATTTCCTATTATCAGGACAAATCCTTTACCATGGAAATCAAGACGCCCCCCGCGTCCTATTTCCTGAAAAAGGCAGCCAAGCTGAAATCCGGTTCGAACACCCCCGGCCGTGCCGTTGCGGGTTCCGTAACCGCCGCGCAGGTGCGTGAAATCGCCGAAGCGAAAATGAAAGATCTGAACGCCAACGATATCGAAGCGGCGATGCAGATCATCCTGGGCTCTGCCCGGTCCATGGGCATCGAGGTGAAGTAAGATGGCAAAAATCGGAAAGCGCACCCGCGCAGCACGCGAAGCATTCGCAGGCAAAGAAAACCTGTCAGTTGAAGATGCGGTCGCACTGGTCAAGGCAAACGCCAGCGCCAAATTCGACGAAACCGTTGAAATCGCTTTGAACCTGGGTGTTGACCCGCGTCACGCCGACCAGATGGTCCGTGGTGTGGTTGGCCTGCCCAACGGCACCGGCAAAGACGTGCGTGTTGCCGTTTTCGCCCGTGGCCCCAAAGCTGACGAAGCGACCGCCGCTGGTGCGGACATCGTTGGTGCCGAGGACCTGATGGAAATCGTGCAAAGCGGCAAGATCGAATTTGATCGCTGCATTGCCACCCCCGACATGATGCCGATCGTTGGCCGTCTGGGTAAGGTTCTTGGCCCGCGCAACCTGATGCCCAACCCCAAGGTTGGCACCGTGACCATGGATGTTGCTGACGCCGTGAAAGCGGCCAAAGGCGGCGAAGTCCAGTTCAAGGCTGAAAAAGCCGGTGTGGTTCACGCAGGTGTTGGCAAGGCGTCGTTTGATGCGGCCAAACTGGTTGAAAACATCAAGGCGTTCATCGACGCCGTGGCCCGTGCCAAACCGACAGGCGCCAAAGGGTCCTATATGCAGAAAATCGCCATTTCCTCGACCATGGGTCCGGCCGTGTCGATTGATGTTGCAACGGCAGCTGCGCAGGACTGATCCTTTTTCAGGATCATCTGAGTGAGCAACAGAATTGAAAAGGGGCGCCCGTTGTGGCGCCCCTTTTTCGTTCGGGTATCTGGTCTGGCGCGCCGGAGATTACCCCGCGTAGACCCACGCATCGGGCAGCAGCCCCCAATCAGCAGCACTGTTGATAATATCGGGGATGCCATCGAACAGCCCGCCAAGGTCGGGGATCATCATGATGTCTTCGACGTTCGTCAGTGTAATTTGCAGCGCGTTGGCCACATATTGCGGGTCCATTGACGGACCATCATACAGCAGCGCCACCTGATCATGCCCCTCACCGCCCTGAACGTCGATCTGTTCTAGTTGGGTCAACATATCGGCGGATTGATCAAGGTAGATCAGGAATATGTCGTCGCCCGCGCCGCCTGAAAGGGTGCCGGTGCCAAGGCCGGTGACGAAGATGTCGTTGCCCATGCCGCCATCGGCCAGCCCGTTGACCGTGCCCTGTTGCAGGATCAACAGATCATCGCCTGCACCGCCATGGCCCGCGGACCCTGAACCACCAAGTGCCAGAATGTCGTTGCCCTCGTATCCGAGCAGTGTGTTTGCGCCCGCGCCGCCTGATAGCAGGTCATCGGATGCGCCTGTGTGTATTTCGTCATTGCCGGTGCCGCCAAACACAGTGTTCTGCGCCGCATTGCCAAAATACAGGTCGTCGCCCCCCATCAAGAAAGCCAGCGTTTCGGCGGAATTGCTGGTGTTGTCATGTGTTTCAGCGCTGTTCGCGCCTGTTATCACTTCGGTGGTGCTGGCGGTCAGGATGAACTGGGCGATCAATTCATGGGTTTGGCCCGAGGGGTGAATATCATCCCAAAACGCAATCTGATCCGCTTCATAAGGAGAGGACGGTGGCAGCGTGTTGGTGAACAATTGATAGGGGGCGATCATGCCGAACTGGGTCGTGTCTTCGGCAATGGCGCCGGTGATCGGACCAAGGTCAAGGAATGTGATATCGGCCCCCAGACCGGCAAGGATATCCACGCCAGCCTCTAGCAAGTCATTATGCACGTCGAACACCCCGCCCAGCAGGCCGGAAACGGTGGCGCCTGTGGCATTGATCGCGGGGAAAAACTCGGCCTCGGGGAGGGAGGTAACAACCACCTGATCCATACCCGTCTGATACAGATTCAGTGCATTGGTAAGGGTCGCGGTGACGGTGGATACCAGCGTATCGGCCAGCGCGGCCAGCGCCTGAACCGGATCAAGTGCGGGCAGGGTTTCGCGCAATGCGCCGTAATCATTGCCACCAATCATGATGATGCCGGTCGATGCGGACAGGTCCATGCCCGCCGTGTCGGTTTCGAACCTGTCGATCTGGGCGGCAAGGTTCATATCCCATTGCAGGGCAGGATCGTTCAGCGGCACCAGTGCGTAATCCAGTGCCCCGAAAGAAGTGGCGAATTCGACCAGCGACTGGCTGCCCACGGCCTCGGCCCCTGCAACGGCGTAGATGTCATAGGTGACACCTGCGCGGTTCGCCAGATTTTCGGCCCATGTCGGCCCGTCACTGGCCCGCCCATCATAGCCGGACGCCGCATCGCGAAACACATCGTCCAACAGCCCTTCGGCCTGATTATATAGGTTGCCGTCATCGGTCAGGCTGTCGCCAAAAAATACGAATTGCGGGGCGCTCATGGCTATCCCTTTCTGAAAAATCGTTTGTTCATATGGTGCCGGGCGGGAAAAAGATTGGCCGGATCGTCAATAAATATGCGGATATTCTGGCGCATCGCGGCGGATCGGGCAAGAAGAAACTGCCCTAGCAACTGTATCTTCAACT
>JBOEGO010000039.1:0-615 GCA_050633465.1 Paracoccaceae bacterium
ATTTAAGGGCAACGCGACAGTGGTTCAAAGAGCTCCAGGAACGTGTAGATGCGGCGTACCTCAAGGCAGTTCGAGCGGATAAGGTTGTGGAAAACACCGTTGAAACCACCGAGCAAGTGCTTCAGAAGACTCAAGTAATGGACCCCAGGGAGGTCAATTCCGAACCTCATATACTAATTACAAATCAACTTAATCCTGTAACCTGTAATCGCTCAGAAACTGAGCAAGCGGCTTGCGTGGTGCCCAATGCGCCACCGGAAGAGCGGGTGGATAAGGAGTTGGAAGACTGGGTGGCCGAAACCCGCAAGAAGCGCGGGGCAAGCCTGGATCTGCCGACAGTCATGCAAGCCTGTCCTGAGTTTGCGTCCTGGGCGCGCAATATGGGCGGATATCTGAAGGATTGGGGCGATCTGCACCGTGTCGTGGGGCAGTTGAGGCCAATGATCGGCGTCTCAGAGCACGCCTGGAACATAGCGCAGGACCGGCTTGGGCCTCAAGTCGCGACAGCAGCGCTGGTTCTCACGTTCGAAAAGCATTGTGCAGGCGAAGTCGCATCTCCAGGTGGATATCTGCGTGGAATTGTCCAGAAAGCGGGGGCAGGGGAGCTGCATCTCG
>JBOEGO010000040.1:0-30418 GCA_050633465.1 Paracoccaceae bacterium
CCATGCAGGCCTTGCCGTTCATTTCCTCGTTCACGCGCTTTTCCAGCAGCGACGCGGCGATCCCTTTGGGGTGCTTGTCGGTGTTGGTGACATGGCTGAACTTGATGACGATTTCGCCCTCGTCACAGGCGGCAAATGCGGCGGGTGCGGTCACAGTCAGCGCCAGCGCGGTGGCGGCAGTTGTCAGGAATTTCATGTTGGTCTCCTCCCGAGGATTTCAAATTCTGACGTGCCAACAGGACAGCCCTGCCAGACACGGTGGCGCATCCTCGCTTATGCGCGCCTATCCGCTCAACCCCGATTGCCCGATTTTTCAACAGTTTGAAATTTTCCAGCATTTTCAATAGGCTAATCATGCGCAAAACGCATAACGGCCATGCTGCAATGCGGCAACGTGCGAAATCCCACACAGGCCGGCACCCGCTTTGTGCGAAAATCCGCACAGCCCGATCACATCAGCGCGATTCCCCGTTGCATCCGTCAAAACGGGGGCCAGCCCCCAAGTTCATTTCAGGGAAATGAACACCCCCGGAGTATTTTCACCAAGAAAAAGCCAAAACGCCCCGCGCCCGGCTTTTTCTTGGCCACAATACTCTGGGGGTCAGCATGTAAGGCCCGGAGGGCTTTGCATGCCAAGGGGGCAACGCCCCCTTCTTTTGGATGGGCCTGCCCATACAAAACCAAATAACAGCCCTGCGCGGGCTTGCCCCGCAGGTCCGCCGGATCAGCGCCCTGATCAGTGTCCGGATCAGCGCGTCTCCGCCTGGCTGCGCAAACGGTCACGGTTCATCGCCAGCCAACCAGCCGCCAATACCAATGGCAACACGTTCAGTTCGCCGCGCTGCATCATGGCCGCGAACACATCCCAGTCCAGCACATGGGACCGGATGTCCTCTGCCTCTTCGGCTTTGCCTGCCACGGTTTGCGCCGCATCCGGCAGATCGGCCAACCCCAGATAGACATAGAAATATTCGCTGCTCGACCCCGGAGAGCTATACCCCTCGGCGATCTTTTCCAACCCCGTCAGGGTCAGTCCCGCCTCTTCTTCGGCCTCGCGGCGGGCGGCTGTTTCGGGGGTTTCGCCCGGGTCCACGCGCCCCGCCACGGGTTCCAGCGGCCATGGCGCCGCATCGCCGCGCCCGTATGGCCCCGCGCGGAACTGTTCAATCACCATCACACGGTCGCGCAGCGGATCATAGGGCAGCACCAGCGCCGCATCGGATGCCACGAACACCCCGCGGTTGATCTCTTCGCTCATGTTGCCATCGAAGCGGCGGAACCGCAGGTCGTATTCCTCCATCGCAAAGAAATTGGTATAGGGCCGGTGCAGTTGGTCCAGCGCCACATCATCACGCGTCATGCCCGACAATGATGGCACCACCCGCCCCGCCGCCGCCACGCGGGCCGAGGCGCGCACACGGATCATATGCCAGAACCGCAGCACATCCTCGGGGCTGTAACGGCCCATGTAATCCATCACCTCGCGGGCGGCTTCGCGTGACAGCGCCCCGTGCCGCGCCTGCCAATCCGCCAGCGACCACTGCGCCCCCGCCTGCCACAGCCCGCCACGCGGGAACCACGCCTGCGCCGCGCTGCCATCGGTGAATGTCACATCGCGCAGCTCATAGCCAAACCCGCCCTCGTAAAAATCCATCCGCGCCAGCACATCATCGGTAACCGTCACCACCGCGCCCTGCGCCACATGGCCAGCCGCCACCTGCAACAGCGGAAAATCCTGCCCCACGGCCCAGACCACGCGATGCGCGTCCAGTTGCGCCGGTCGCAGGGCCACATCGGCCCCGAACACCACAGCGCGCAAACCATCGTCCAGCAAACTGCCGTAAAGAAATATATCTGTCATGCGTTCCGTTTCCCGCCAACCAAAGGGCCGGTCAGTTCCAGTGTTTGCCCGCGATTTCGGCCAGAATGCCCGACACGACCCCGCCCACCAGCATCACCACAACAAATTCAACGGTTGCCATCGCGGCGCCGAATTCCAGCATGGCATCAAACAGCCCCGCAATGAATTCGAATATCCCGTCGAAACGGCGGCGCAATGCCAGCCGCAGGGCCTCGTTGCCAGCCTGCAAAAACAGCGCCCAAACAACCATCATCACCGATGCCGACACCCCGGCAGAAGTGATAAAATTGATGCCCCGCCCCACACGGTTGCCAATCATCACCCAGCCGCAGATCGCCCCCAGCGTCAGGTTCAACGGCAAAAACCAGCCCCAATTGGTGATCTCAGGCATCTCGGCCTTGACCAGCCCCGACAGGATATACCCCGTCGCTCCCAGCGACAGCGCGGCCACGGCCTTGGCCGCAGTTGGCATGATGTTCAGTCCCATGCGTGACCCTTTTGTTTGGCGCGCTGCTGCGGCCCCTGGTTGGCTTTGGTCAAACATCATCCATGGCGCGGCCCTGCGCAAGCCAGCCCACAGCATTCATATCCCCACCGTGTCCTTGCGCCCACGGTTTGGGCCTGATCAATCATTGCGTGCCTTATATGCCGCCAATGCCCGGTCGCGCCCCTCGGCCAGCCCCACCACCGGATCGGGGTATTCATCCTGCGCCGACAGGCCCCAAACCCATGGGACCGCAGCGAAATAATCCAGTGCAGTGTCGGGCGGCGCGCCCTGCCCCTCGGCAATCCATGCGCGCCGGTATGCGCCCATGGGGTCGAACTTTTCTGCCTGCGTATCGGGGTTGAACACCCGGAAATAGGGCGCAGCATCAGGGCCGGACCCCGCCACCCATTGCCACCCCATCGCATTGCTGGCCGGATCCCAATCGCTCAGACAATCCGCAAACCAATCCATCCCGATCCTCCAGTGACACAGCAAATGCTTGGTCAGATAGGACGCCACAATCATACGCGCACGATTGTGCATCCGCCCCGTCACATACATTTCCCGCATGGCCGCATCCACGAATGGCACGCCGGTGCGCCCCTGCTTCCACGCCATAACCACATCACTGTCCGCATCCCCGTTCCACGGGAAATCATCCCAACCTTCGCGAAAATTCTCCTCTGGCAGGGTCGGGAAATGATGCAACAAATGATAGGCAAACTCGCGCCACACCAGCTCCTTCAAAAAATGCTCGGCCCCCGCCTTGCCCCCGTCACGCGCCGCAACCCCTGCCGCCCAACACTGATAAGGGCTGATCTCGCCATAGGTCAGGTTTTCCGAAAGCCCCGAGGTCGCCTCCATATCCACCCGGTCCCGATCCGCCTTATACCCGTCAACCCGATGCCGGATGAATGTGGCCAAACGCTGGCTGGCCGCACCCTGCCCGACCACGGCATATTTGCGCAACACATCGCCACCACGCCGCATCGCCGCGCCCAATGCCCAACCGTCCAAATCCTCACCGGCGGGCCATACATCAGGCGCGCAAAGTTCAGACGGGGTCGCACGCGCCTCCGGTACATCGCGATCTTTGACCGCCTTCCAGAACGGCGTGTAAACACGATATGGCCCGCCCGCCTGCGTCTCCACATCCCATGGCTCGAACAGAACATGCCCGCCAAATGATTTCGCAACGATTCCATCACCTTTCAGGCCGGACTTCACGCGGATATCGCGCTCGACCGCCGCCGGATCATACAGACGCGACCAATAAACCGCATCCGCACCCGTTTCAGAAACCAACTCCCGCAACACCTCCAGCGCAGGGCCGGATCGCAACAGCAAACGACTGCCCGCCGCCGCCAGATCATCCGCCAGCGCCGCCAGCGACATGCCCCAACGCATCCGCGCCGCCGCCCCCACATCATCCATGGCAAAATCACGAATGAACACAGGCACCACCGCACCACGCGCCGCCGCCGCCAATAACGCCGGATGATCCGTCAGGCGCAAATCACGCCGCAGCCAAACAATCGTCACCGCCATAGCTCCACCTTCCCCGAAAACTCTACCCCCATACGCCCCAACCGGCACAGCGGTTCAAAATTATCCGCAAACCACAGCGTCCTTGCCCCACAAAACCCCATCACCCAAAATGACGACCACAGAAAAAGGGGGCCGCAGCCCCCCACTCATCACACATATCAACAGCCTCAGCCGTTCACATCCACAACCACACGCCCCTTGACCTGACCGGCCAGAATATCCGCACCCAGCTGCGGCAAATCGGCCAATACCGCCGGATGCACCATCGCCTCCAACTTCTCCATCGGCAGATCGGTGGCGACCCGCTTCCATGCCCGCAAACGGTTGTCATAGGGCTGCATCACAGAATCGATGCCCAACAGGTTCACACCGCGCAACAGGAACGGCACCACCGTGGTGGGCAATTTCGCGCCCCCCGCCAAACCGACCGCCGCAACCGAAGCCCCGTATTTCATCTGCCCCAAAACCCGCGCCAGCATTTCACCACCCACGGCATCAATGCACCCGGCCCATGTTTCGGATTCCAGCGGGCGCTTGACCGCCTCGGCCAGATCGGCACGCGGCACGATCTGCGTCGCGCCCAGGTCGCGCAAATAGGCCCCGGTTTCGGGGCGTCCGGTCACCGCCGCCACCTCATACCCCAAATGCGCCAGAATGGCCGTGGCCACCGACCCGACACCGCCAGCGGCACCCGTCACCAGAACCGGCCCCTGACCGGGCTTCAACCCGTGGTCCTCCAATGCCATCACCGCCAACATCGCGGTGAAACCCGCCGTGCCAACGGCCATGGCCTGACGCGCATCCAAACCATCGGGCAATGGCACCAACCAATCGGCCCTGACCCGCGCCTTTTGCCCATAGCCGCCCCAATGGGCCTCACCCACACGCCAGCCGGTCAATACCACCGCATCGCCCGCCTTGTAACGCGGATCAGTGGACTCCTCGACCACACCGGCAAAATCAATGCCCGGCACATGCGGGTATTTGCGCACCAATCCGCCGCCCTTGGGCGACAGGCACAACCCGTCCTTGTAATTCACGGTGGAATATTTGACCGCCACCAGAACCTCGCCCTCGGGCAGGTCCGAAACCTGCAATTCGCGCACCGATCCAACGGCGGTTTCGCCGTCCTGATCCATCACCAACGCCTTGAAACCCATGTCTCACTTCCTTGCTTCATTGTTCCAAAAATACCTGAACACCCCACATGGCAAGCATTGCCAGACGCCGCATCCGCAGCCTATGCTTGCCAGCCAACTCAGGGCATCCGCTGCCCGCCACCCTGCCACCAATTTAAATGTCTGACAAATGAAAATCGACCCGAACAGCACCCAGGACCTCTCTGCCCAGATCGCCACCGCCCTGCGTCAGGCGATCATCGACGGCACCCTGCTGGTCGATGCCCGCCTGCCATCGGAATCCGAACTGGCCACGCAATTCAACGTCTCCCGCCCCACCGTGCGCGAGGCGCTGAAACGCCTCGCCGCGCAATCGCTGATCCGCACACAGCGCGGGGCCACGGGCGGCGCTTTCGTCAACCGGCTCTCCTATGACGATGCCCGCGGCGCGCAGGTCACCACCTCCACCCTGCTGCTCTCGATGAATGATGTCAGTTTTGATACCGCGCTACAGGCACGTTACGCGCTGGAACGCGCCTGCGCGCCGCTGGCCGCGCAAAACCGCACCGCCGATCAACTGGCCGACCTGCGGGCCGAAATCCACCGCCAGTCACAGCCGGGCCTGTCGGATGAAACCTTCTGTGATTCCGATACCGCCTTTCACCGCACCCTGGTCGAATCCGCCGCCAATCCGGTGCTGTCCTGGCACCTTGCCGGCGCGATCGAGGCAATGCAGCCCCTGATGAACGTCATCACCTTCACCGCCCGCTCGCGCGAGGTGATCGTGACCCATCACACCGCCATCGCCGATGCGCTGCAATCGCACGACGGCGCAGCGGTGCTGACCGCGCTGGATGCGCTGGAAATCTATACCGCCGATCTGGGGCAAAAGGTATTCGCCGCCCGCGCCGGTCTGGCCCCTGATACCCGAAGCAACGGAAAATAAATCCGCGGCCCTGCGAAAAAATCCGCCCCCCCCCTTAACCAAACCCTGCCCATGCGCGCGCCGCTGCGCCGGTTTCAGGGCCAAAACCATGGATTTGCCCCCCTGTTTTTCACGATTCATACGGTTTCATGGTCGGATCATACGACATCAGGGGCCGGATCTGGCGCGAAACCATGCCAGAACTGCGCGCTCCAACCCGCTGTAAACACACATTTAACAAATCAATCGCCCTATTCATCAACTGGCACTGGAAATCCCGCGTTGATGCGCCTATATTCAATCTGTCCTTCGGGACTATGGACATAAACGCGCTCGTAATAAGCGGATCGGACCCGGGGGCGGTACCCGGCGACTCCACCAAATATCCCTTATTGGGGGACAATGGGGTCGAAACAGGATCGACGAACGTCTAAAGGGGTTAGCTTTGTTTCGGTGAGTTACCACCGTTATCGGTACGCTAAGTACAATTGCCAATAACAATCGTGCTCCGATGGCTCTGGCCGCGTAAGCGGTTCGAACTATCGAAACTTAAGCCCTTACGCCTAGCCGCGTAAGGCGGGGTTCGTAGGCACCTGGCAACAGAAGCCTACACTTTACCCTATAAATTCAAATACTTGAGCCGCGCACTTAAACCTATGGTTTACGTTCGGTCATAGGTGTCGGTTAGGCAACCGTTTACGCATTTGTCCTAATATTCCCCTGCGAAACAGGAGGCAAAAATGACCGGAAACGCGAAGCTATTACAAGAATGGTATGACAGGGTTTGGCAGCAGGGCGACATATCTGCCATTGATACATTGATGCGCAGCGACATCACCACCGACGGGCTGGTGCCGGGTATGCAAATCGGGCCGGACGAATTCAAATTGCTGGTCATCACTCTGGGCGAACTGATCTATCCCCCTGTAATCAAGGTAGAAAAAACCATGGAGGATGGGGATTGGGTCTCGGGATTCATCACCATGCAAGCAGAACCACGCGACCGCGCGACACCTTTCACCTGCACCGCCATGACATTCGTGCGTTTTGAAAACGGGCGCATCGTCGAAGCCTATAACACCATGGATTTCATCAGGTTTTTCGAAAGCCTCGGGCTGCTGCCCGCCGATACCGTGGCCCTGCTGCTGTCAGGCCAACCATTGCAGTAAACCGCGCTTGACCCGATCTCGCGCGCCAGCCTATCAACCGGACAAAGGGATTGGCGCGCAATGATCACGATACCCGAACTGTTCCGCATTTTCGGGCGTATTGGCCTGCTGTCTTTTGGTGGGCCAGCCGCGCAGATCGCGCTGATGCATCGCAGCCTTGTGGATGAACACAAACATCTGACAGAAAAGCAGTTTTTGGGCGCATTATCGTTTTGCATGCTGCTGCCCGGGCCAGAGGCGATGCAGCTGGCCACCTATTCCGGCTGGCGTTTGCGCGGCACTCTGGGCGGGGTGATTGCAGGGCTGTTGTTTGTGCTGCCGGGCGCTGCGGTGATCCTTGCGCTGGCCTTTCTCTATGCGGCATATGGCCAATTGCCGCTGGTGCAATCGGCGTTTTTGGGCATCAAGGCGGCAGTGATCGTGATCGTGATCCAGGCCCTTGTAAAAATAGGGAAAAAATCGCTTACCACCACTGCGGCGCGGCTCATTGCGGCGCTGTCTTTCCTTGCAATCTATATGGCCGGACTGCCCTTTCCCCTGCTGATCCTTGTCGCGGGCATCTATGGTTTTGCCAGCACAGGCGGCAGCGGCGACAGCCCGCCCTTGCCCCGCACCGCACATACCCTGCGCACCATCACGATCTGGGCTGCATTATGGGCCGCGCCCCTACTTTACCTTCGCGCTGTAAATGCCCAGTTTCTAACGGAAATCGGCCTGTTCTTTGCCAAACTGGCCGTGGTCACATTCGGCGGAGCCTATGCGGTGCTGGCCTATATGGCGCAGACTGTTGTCGACACCAAACACTGGCTATCGGCGCAGCAAATGATCGACGCATTGGGCCTGGCCGAAACCACCCCCGGCCCGCTGATTTTGGTAACCGAATTTGTTGCCCTGCTGGCCGGCATGTCACAGGGTGGCCCCGCATTGGCGCTGGCGGCAGGGGCAACCGCCCTATGGATGACCTTTATCCCTTGTTTTTTATGGATTTTTACGGGCGCACCCTATGTTGAATGGATCCTGTCCAAACCACGCCTGTCCGGCGCTTTGGCCGCGATTTCCGCCGCCGTCACCGGCGTTATTTTGAACCTGTCACTGTGGTTCGCGCTGCATGTATTGTTCACCAGCGTCAGCGACACGCGCTTCGGCGCCTTCCCCGAATTCAGCAGTTTTCAACCCCTTGCATTCATCCTGACCCTATTGGCCGTGCCCCTGTTGACGCGCCTGCCCATGATCCCCGCGCTGGCCATCATGGCGCTGGCCGGACTGGCAACCGGCGCAATTTTCTGACCGTCAACGGCTTCAAACTCCAACCCGATTTTGGCATCTTTTGTTTTGCAAAGAATCCCCTATGCTGGCCGCATTAGCCGGAGAAACCGAATGACACGATCCATTGATTACGGAAACCTGATGCATCGCGCCATGCGCGGATTGATACAGGAAGTTCTGCAAGACGTGTCCGACCACGGCTTGCCCGGCAACCACCATTTTTTCATAACATTCGACACCCGCCACCCCGATGCCCAACTGGCCGATTGGCTGCGCGAACGCTACCCCGAGGACATGACCGTGGTCATGCAGCATTGGTATGACAAGCTGGATGTCACGGACGAGGGGTTTTCTGTCACGCTGAATTTCGGCGACAGCCCCGAACCCCTGTATGTGCCCTATGACGCGATCAAAACCTTTGTCGATCCGTCCGTCGAATTCGGGCTGCGGTTTGAAAATCAGGATGGTGAGGAAGAAGAAGAAGACGAGGACGACAACGACCAGCCCGATGAAACATCTGCCGCCAAAGACGCAGATGTGGTCAGCCTGGACAGTTTTCGCAAGTAACCATGAAGAATTGGTAACATCGGGCTGACAGCCACCAATTTGTTACATTTCGCGGCAAATTCTATCGAAACACCCAGAAACGGAGTTTCGAACATGCCCAGTGATTTTGCGATTTTCATCGGTGAAATGATGCGCCGCCCGACCGAGGTGGTGGCCATTGCCCCGTCCTCGGCTGCGGTGGCGCGCAAGATGACCGAAGGGGTGGAAAACATCCATGGCCCCATCGTTGAAATCGGCCCCGGCACCGGCAGTTTCACCCGCGCCATTCTGGACCGTGGTGTTGCCCCCGAACGTCTGACCCTGATGGAAATGAACCCGCGGTTTTGCGACACGTTGCGCGCCAAATTCCCGGGCGTAACCGTGCTGAACCGCCCCGCGCAGGACATTGAAAAAATCGGGTTGCGCGGCATTGGTGCGGTGATTTCCGGCGTTCCGGTTCTGGCCCGCCCCACCATCCAACGTCAGGTCGTGGGCCGCGCGTTCAACGTGATGGCGCCTGACGGCGTGTTCGTGCAAATCACCTATTCCCCCGGCGCACCGATATCGGATGAAATGCAGGCCGAACTAGGCGTGCGATACGAAAAACGCGGCACGGTCTGGGCCAACCTGCCGCCCGCGCGGGTCTTTGCATTCCATCGTATACAACATTGAACTTTGCGCCCAAATGGGTAATAGGTCGGCAACGTCATTTCAGGAGTTGCCGACCATGACCAACACCCGCACAGAAACCGACAGCTTTGGCCCGCTCGAAGTGCCCGCAGACAAATACTGGGGCGCGCAGACACAACGCTCGATCATCAATTTCCCCATCGGTTGGGAACGCCAGCCCGTGCCGATCATCCGCGCATTGGGTGTGATCAAAAAAGCCTGCGCCATGGCGAACAAGGCCAACGGGTCGATGGAGGCCGAAATCGCCGATGCCATCATCGCCGCCGCTGGCGAGGTGATCGACGGCAAATTCGATGACAATTTCCCGCTGGTTGTCTGGCAAACCGGGTCTGGCACCCAGTCCAACATGAATTCGAACGAGGTGATTTCCAACCGCGCCATCGAAATTCTGGGTGGCGTGATGGGGTCGAAATCCCCGGTTCACCCCAATGACCATTGCAACATGGGCCAGTCATCGAACGACACATTCCCCACCGCGATGCATGTCGGTATCGGCATGTTGGCGCGTGACGTGCTGCTGCCCGGGTTGGAAAAACTGGCGACCGAGCTGGAATCAAAGGCCGAAAAATTCAAAGATATCATAAAGATAGGTCGCACCCATACGCAGGATGCCACCCCCCTGACACTGGGTCAGGAATTTGGCGGTTACGCGCATCAGGTCCGCAAAGGGATCGAACGCGTCAACGCCTGTCTGGGCGATATTTATGAACTGGCGCAGGGCGGCACCGCCGTTGGCACCGGCCTGAACACGCAAAAAGGTTGGGCCGAAATGGTCGCGGCCAATATGGCCGATATCACCGGCCTGCCGTTTGTCACCGCACCCAACAAATTCGAAGCACTGGCCGCCCATGACGCCATGGTGATGTTCTCGGGCGCGTTGAAAACCGTGGCCGCATCGCTGTTCAAAATCGCCAATGACATCCGTTTGCTGGGGTCCGGCCCGCGTTGTGGTCTGGGTGAATTGATCCTGCCGGAAAACGAACCCGGCTCCTCGATCATGCCCGGAAAGGTCAACCCGACACAGGCCGAGGCGCTGACCATGGTCTGCGCCCATGTCATGGGCAATGACGCGGCGGTGGGTTTCGCAGGGTCGCAGGGCCATTTCGAATTGAACGTCTATAACCCGATGATGTCCTATAACGTGTTGCAATCCATGCAGCTTTTGGGCGACTCGGCCTCGGCCTTCACCGATAATATGGTCGCAGGGATCGAAGCAAACGAACCGCGCATCGAAAAACTTCTGCATGAATCCTTGATGTTGGTGACCGCGCTGGCCCCCACCATCGGTTATGATAACGCGACCAAAGTGGCCAAAACCGCCCATAAAAACGGCACCACATTGAAAGAAGAGGCGATTGCATTGGGCTTTGTCGATGCCGAAACATTCGACAAGGTCGTGCGCCCCGAAAACATGATCGGGCCAAAGTAATGTCTGAACCGGTCAACCTGAACCGGTTTCGCAAAGCAAAGGCGCGGGCCAGCGACAAGGCCCGCGCCGATGAAAACGCCGTGAAATTCGGCCGCACCGGCGCCGAAAAACAGCGCGAAAAAACGCTGGCCGAACGGGCCAGGCAACGGCTTGATGGTCACCAAAAGGATGACACATGAGCGCGCCTGTCAAACATTCCCTTACACTGCGCGGGCACCGCACATCTGTGTCGCTGGAGGATGAATTCTGGCGCGCATTCCGTAAAATCGCCGATGAGCGCGACCAGCCGATCAACGTTTTGGCCGCCGAAATCGACGCCGCCCGCGATATGGATACGGGGCTGGCCACCGCCATCCGCCTGTTTGTTCTGAAGTATTATCAATCCCTTAGCGCGGAGTGATCCGCAGCCAGATGCCGTCTTTGCCGCGCACGGTCAGATGCGCCACGGGCATCGCAGGGCGGTGCGCCACCAGTTCAAACCGGTATTCGCGCAGCAACATCGCCAGCAACAGCGGTCCTTCGGCCATGGCGAACCCCGCACCGGGGCAAACGCGCTGCCCCTGTGAAAACGGGATATAGGCGCGCCGCAACCCGTCCTTGCCATTGGGACAGCCAAATCGCGCGGGGTCAAACCCGTCGGGATTGTCCCAAATCCGTTCGTGCCGGTGCAAATGCCAAGGCGACAGCACGATCTGGCTGCCCTGTTTTACATCGCGGTCGCGGAAATGTTCAGGGCAGGTGGATTCGCGCACCATCATCGGCACGGGCGGATACAACCGCAGGGATTCGCGGAACACATCCCGCGCCACGCGCAGCTTGGAAAGGGTTGAAAAATAAATCTTTTCCGGCTCGATTTCCTGCGCCGCCTCGGCGGCGACACGATCCTGCCAATCGGGGTGCATCGCCAGCAGATACAGCGCCCAGGCCAGCGCCGAGGCGCTGGTTTCATGCCCCGCCAAAAAGAAGATCGCCACCTGATCGACCATTTCATCGGTGTCGAACCTGTCGCCGGTTTCAGGGTCCGTGGTCGTCATGATCTTGGTCGCCAGATCGTCGGGCGCAGTGCCGTTTTCAATCGCCGCCATGCGGGTTTCGGTCAGGTCGGTGATCAGGGCACGGATGGTCGCCGCCGTCTGGCGGGTGCGTTTTTTGTGCCAGCGCGGCAGCCATTTCGGCCATGGCAACAACGCCGCGATATTGACCACAGGCGCGGTGCGCTGATGGTCGCGAAATTCGCTGAACACCGCCTGCGCGGTCTGATCCTCGATCGGGATCGAAAACAGGGTGCGAAAAATCACATCCGCCGCCGCGTGGCTGGATTGCAGTTCGATTTCAACAGGTTCGCCATTGGCCAGCGGTGCCAGTCGCGCCACGGCAGCGCGCCCCGCTGCCCACATCGCGGGGAATGTATCGCGCAACCGGCCCCCTTCGAATGCGGGATCAATGATGCGGCGCTGGCGTTTCCATTGATCGCCATTGGTCACGAACACCGACTGGCGCAGCAGCGGTGCCAGCCCTTCGCGCACGCGGTCGGATTTCGGGAAATCATCGGGGCGTTTGCGCAGAACCAATTCGACCAGTTCGGGATCATTGCACAAGTAACTACGAAAGAACGGCGTTTTGAATTCTGCCATCCAGGCCCGATACAGCCGCGCCGGTTGCGCCGACAGAATATCCTGTTTGAACAGTTGCATATAGCGCCAAAGCGAAACCTTACCCGCCCGCGCCGCTGGTTTCGGCGGCAGGGTCATGGCGCGGTGGCGGTGTATTTCGACACCGCCCTTTCGATACGCGATTTCGACGGGGCGCGGCCATCAAACCGCGCTGACAGTGTCATCGGCCCCGCCGTGATGCGGAAATAGTCGTAATCCGCCGGGCGGTCAAAGGCGCACAAGTATTGGAAATGCAGGCGGAAAAACCGGCGTTTCAACTCGTTCCAGCGTTCGGGCGACAGGGTTTGCGTAAAGGCCGCAGAAATCACGATGGGCCAGCGTTTGCCCGCAGGCGCGACCCCCGTCACCGCCACCGGATCACACAGGGCAAAGGCGCAGCCATCGCCCGGCGCGGTGACATCCAGCCAGAACAACTCGTCGCGCGTGGACAGATACGCCAGATCGGCGCGCAGCCGATACGCATCGGGCAGGAATGACACCATCGGCACCACCTGCCCCAAGCTGAGGAAGCCTAAGGCAGGGCCGTTCATCGGCACCCGCCCCTCGCGGATCAGATCCGACAGGATCGACACCGCCAGATGCGNNGCAAACGGTGGGCTTTGGGCAAAAATGACACCATCGGCACCACTTGTCCGAGCGACAAAAAACCCAAAGCCGGACCTTCGGCAGGCACCCTGCCCGCGCGGATGAGATCGGCGAGGATCGACACCGCCAGATGCGCACCTGATGAATGGCCAACGATCAGCACCTCGTCCGTATCAGCGTTCAACGCATCGGCGATCAGGTCGGAAAATTCACCCATACGGGTTTCCAGTTCGGGCGGGTTGGCCCCGCGCCAACGGGCAGAATAGGCGTAATCATGCATCAGGTAATAGGCGAAAAACCGGCCGTCATGGCGTTTGAACCAGTTCAGAACCGCCCATGCAGAAATAGCCAGCCCCAGCAGATACAGTATACTTTCCAGCATCATGCGCGCGGCGAACACCGTGCTGTCACCACGGATCGGCAGAAAACCGGACAGATAGGCCAATACACTGCCGACCAGATGACCCGCTGCCAGGGCCAGCATCAATTGCGCCAGCAGAAACAGCACCGGATACAGCGCGGCAATCACCGGCCCCTTGCGCAACATCATCAACCGCCACAGCGCGCCACTGGCGATATAGGTCCATGCGGTGCGGATCAGCTGGCCATAGGTGGCGGGGATGGATTTTCCCATGCTGTCACGCACGATATCGGACCAGACCAGCACTTCGATATCGGCCTGAACATCCGCGCCCTCTATCACCGCATCGACATGCCAGCCATATGGCCCCTGCCCGGTTTTGGGTTTCAGCGCGATGTCATAGCCCGAAACGGCTGCCTGATCCGCGCCCTCTTTGCGGTATAATTCGCGGTAGCGGCGGGGATGAATCGGATCATAGCCGGGGATGTAAAACACCCGGCGTTTGCGGACAGGATTTTTGCTGTTCTGGGCCAATGTGGATGGGCCTTACCTATTGTTGAGCGTAGGTTAACCCAGCTTTGGGGCAAGAGTAAGACCCCGCGCCAGCCCGCGCGTTGCGGCGTGGTGACGCCTCCGGCGGGAGGTATTTATGGAACAATGAAGGTGCGGGTCAGCCCAATAGGGCAAGCGAGGGGAATACTTCCAGAAGCCAATAGGAAAAGGCAGAAAAGCCCCCTGTCAGCATCAGCAAACCGATGGTCCAGAGCAGCAGGCCCATGATGCGTTCGATGCGATCCATATGGCGTTTCATCCATGCCAGCACCCCGCCAAGGCGCGGCAGAAACGCCGCAACCAGCAGGAAGGGAATGCCAAGCCCGGCGGCATAGATTGCCAGCAGAAAGGTGCCCTTGGCGATGGAGCCTTCGCTTGCCGCGATTGTCAGGATCGCGCCGAGTTGCGGCCCGATGCAGGGTGTCCAGCCAAAGGCGAATGCCAGCCCCAGCACATAGGCGCCAAAGGCTGAACCGCCGCGGTCGCCTGCATCCATCCGCGCTTCGCGGTCCAGAAATCCGATGCGGTAGACACCGACAAAATGCGCGCCAAAAACCATCACCACTATGCCAGCTATGGTATTGAAATAGTTCTGATAATTAAGGAACAGGCTGCCGATCGCCGAGGCGGTGAAGCCAAGGAATAAAAACACCGTTGACAGGCCCAGAACGAAAAATATCGCGGGCAGGATGGCGCGGTTGCGCCCCTCGCTCAGGTCGGTGACCGACACCCCCGACATATAGGCCAGATAGGGTGGCACGATGGGCAACACACAGGGGCTGAGGAAAGAGACAAGCCCCGCGAGCAGCGCCATGGCCATTGCGGGTAGAAGTCCCACGTCGATGATTTCGATTCCCGTCATGAAGCCTGTGATAGGGGATTGATGCGCCGCCGTCACGGCCCCGCGGTTTCACAATGGCGTGGCAAGTTGTAACAGTCTGGTCGAAACGAAAAACGCCGCCCCGTTGCGGGGGCGGCGTTTTGTTCTGACTATGGTCTGGGTCAGCGCCCCAGCGACCACCAGCCACGGCGTTTGGGTTTGTCGTCGGCCGCTGGTTCTGCGGTTGCCGGTTCGGGTTCCGGTGCAGCTGCGGGTTCTGCCACGGGCGCTGGTTCCGGTTTGGCCTCTGCCACGGGCGCGACCACTTGTGCCGGCTCGGCTGCGGGTTCTGGCGCAGGTGCCGGTTCAGCGGCAGGCTCTGGCGTGGCCTCGGTGGTGACCTCTGCCTGTTCCTTTGACTGTTCCTCTGCCTGCGCAGCGGCGGCGGCTTCCTCGGCCTCTTTCTTGGCCTTGGCGCTGGTGCGTGTGCGGGTCGAGGTTGACCGTGTGCGGGTGGATTTCGCCTTGGCGGGCTTTTCCACGGATTCCGCATCTGCTGCGGCCTCTGCTTCGGGGGCCGCCTCTGACGCCTCTGCTTCTTTGGCAGCTTTGGAGGAACGTGAGCGACTGGAGGAAGACCGAGAGCGTGTGCGTTTGGGCTTTTCTGCCGCCTCTTCGGGCGCAGGCGATTCGACCTCTGACGTGGCGGTGGTCGCCTCTTCGCTTACTGACGAATCTGCTTTGGCAGTGGCGTCAGCGGTGTCGGTGTCATTGCCGCCGCTTTCACCGTTGTCGCCGTTTTCGCCGTTTTCGGTTCCATTCTCACCGTTCTCGCCATTCTCCCCGTTCGAGGATTTGGACGAGCGACGGCGACGACGGCGGCGACGCTTCTTCGGCTTGGTCTCT
Source organism: Paracoccaceae bacterium (assembly GCA_050633465.1). Lineage (GTDB taxonomy): Bacteria > Pseudomonadota > Alphaproteobacteria > Rhodobacterales > Rhodobacteraceae > UBA3069. Next base: position 15,937 of record JBOEGO010000040.1, read on the forward strand.
TCCTCGCCGTTCTCGTTGATACGGGGCGCTTCCTCGGCTTCGATCTCTTCGGCGTCCTCGACCACATCGTCGTCCACCTCGTCCATCAGCGCGGCAGAGGCGGATACCACGGGGGCTGCTTCGGGAACGACCCGCGTCGCGGTTTTGAACTTTTCAAGCGTGAAATCGGGCGAAACCAGCATCGGGTCACCCTCGATCCGCACGGACAGGCCATAGCGCGTTTCGATCTGCGCCACATGTTCGCGTTTCTGGTTCATGATGAAATTGGCGATGCCAACGGGGCATTTTACCAGCACTTCGCGTGACCGGCGGCGGGTGCCTTCTTCTTCGATCTGGCGCAGGATGTTCAACGCCATGTTGTCGTCGGACCGGATCAAACCGGTGCCATGACAGGCCGGGCATGGTTGGGTCGTTGCCTCGATCATGCCGGGGCGCAGACGCTGGCGCGACATTTCCATCAGGCCGAAACCGGAAATGCGCCCCACCTGAATGCGGGCACGGTCGGTTTTCAGCTTGTCTTTCATGCGCTTTTCGACGGCGGCGTTGTTTTTCCGCTCGTCCATGTCGATAAAGTCGATCACGATCAGACCGGCCAGATCGCGCAGGCGCAACTGGCGCGCCACCTCTTCGGCGGCTTCCAGGTTGGTCTTGGTGGCGGTGTCCTCGATCGAGCCTTCCTTGGTGGCGCGACCCGAGTTCACGTCGATGGCGACCAGTGCTTCGGTCACGCCGATCACGATATAGCCACCCGATTTCAGCTGCACGGTCGGGTTGAACATGCCCGCCAGATAGCTTTCGACCTGATAGCGCGCGAACAGCGGCATGGTTTCGGCATAGTTTTTCACGTTCTTGGCGTGGGACGGCATGATCATTTTCATGAAGTCCTTGGCGATACGATACCCGCGCTCGCCCTCGACCAGAACCTCGTCGATCTCGCGTGAATACAGATCACGGATCGAGCGTTTGATCAGGTCGCCCTCTTCATAGATTTTCGCAGGCGCGGTGGATTCCAGCGTCAGCTTGCGGATCTGTTCCCACAGGCGGAACAGGTATTCGTAATCGCGTTTGATTTCGGTTTTGGTGCGCTGCGCACCGGCCGTGCGCACAATCAGGCCTGCGCCGGTCGGCACTTCGATTTCGGATGCGATTTCTTTTAGCTTCTTGCGGTCGGCAGCATTGGTGATCTTGCGCGAAATGCCACCCCCGCGCGCCGTGTTGGGCATCAAAACGCAATACCGGCCCGCCAGCGAAAGATAGGTGGTCAGGGCCGCGCCCTTGTTGCCGCGTTCCTCTTTGACGACCTGCACCAGCATGATCTGGCGCACTTTGACGACTTCCTGGATTTTATACCGCTTGGGGCGCGGTTTGCGCGGCGGGCGGATGTCCTCGTGGTCGTCCTCGTCCGCGACGGATTCGATGGAATCGTCTTTTTCCGATGCGCTGGCCTTGTCCTCGGCTGCGTCATCACCCTGATCGTCATCGGCTGTGGTTTCTGCTGTCGCGTCCTGAGCATCGGTTTCTGCGGCATCGGTTTCTGCCGCATCATCTGCGGGTTCTTCGACGGGTTCTTCAACGGGCGTTTCGGCCACGGTTTCCATGGGCGACGTGCCCTCGGTCACGGTATCAGCCGCGCCCTGATCTACAGATTCGCCATCGGACTCCAGATCAATGGTTTCCATGCCGGAAATTTCGGCGGACCCTTCAGGCGCATCGACCTCTTTGGTGACCAGTGCATCATCGCTGTCGGTGTTCGCCGCCTTGGAGCGGGACCGCGAACGCGAACGCGTGCGGCTGGATTTCTTTTTCTCGTCTTCTTCGTCGCGGGCGCGCATTGCCTCGGCATAGGCGCGCTCTTCTTCCATCAGGGCCTCGCGGTCAGCGACGGGGATCTGGTAATAATCGGGGTGGATTTCCGAAAACGCCAGAAAACCATGGCGGTTGCCGCCATAGTCCACAAACGCCGCCTGCAACGAGGGTTCGACCCGCGTTACCTTTGCCAGATAGATATTGCCCGCAAGCTGGCGCTTGTTTTCAGACTCGAAATCAAATTCTTCGACTTTGTTTCCATCTACGACCACAACGCGGGTTTCTTCCGCGTGGGTCGCATCGATTAGCATTTTCTTCGCCATGTTTTCCATTCGCATCACGCGCCGCGCCGCCCAATACAGGGCTGGCAAAAGGTCTGTGATGTCTATTAAGGGCGATGGCGCGGATAGGGGTAAGGCCGGTTCCGGCCCCATCCCTTGCATGTTCTGCTCTCGCACGCCTCATCGCGTTTCTTCTCCGACGCATATCGGGCGGTTTTCCCGGCCCGTTGCGCCAATTTATGGCCCTCGGGTTCCGTTTTATCGGCCTTTGGGCGTTCTCAGCGGCCATTGCAACAGATGTCACAAGGCCCAATCGGTCTGTCCAGTCGTGCCGGATCTTGTCCTACATCGCGCTGGAACAGCGAAACTCATGCGGCGGACGCAATGCGCCCTTTGCCGTTCTTGCACCATAAGGCTTTCAAAGATGCAAAGACAATGGGGAAAATACCCAATACGCCCTGCGGATATGCGCAGCCCCCCTGCCCGCGCACCACAAGCACCGTCATATTCGCGTCACACAGGCTTTGCGCCGCCGTCATAAAACCATCGCACCCCTGTCATGCGCACAGGCGATTGAACCCCAATCACGGCTTCATCAACAGGAGTGCCCCCTATGAACCTGACAACCCGTTCCGCCCTGTCGGCCCTTGCGCTTTGCGCATTTGCCGCCCCTGCATTCGCAGACCGTATCGAGCTGGGACCGCGCCCCGCCTATTTGATCGACGCCATGAAGGAAGGCCCGCTCAAGGATAAACTGGCGGCCTGTGCCGGCATTGAACCGCTGCGCTCCACCTTTTCCATCGGTCACCGCGGCGCGCCGATGATGTTCCCCGAACATACCGAACAATCCTATCGTGCGGCTGCCAAAATGGGCGCGGGCATCGTGGAATGTGACGTGGCATTCACCGCCGACAAACAACTGGTGTGCCGTCACGCGCAAAACGATCTGCACACCACCACAAATATTCTGGGCAGTGATCTGGCCGAAAAATGCACCACGCCATTTGTTCCCGCCAATGGCGATGCAACGGCGCAGGCCGAATGCCGCACATCAGACCTGACGCTGGCCGAGTTCAAATCGCTGAACGGCAAAATGGACGCCGCCAATAAAATGGGCACCACGGCTGCGGAATACATGGATGGCACCGCCGCTTGGCGCACCGATCTATATGCCACCACCGGCACCGTGATGACCCACGCCGAATCCATCGCATTGTTCAAGGAATTGGGCGTGAAATTCACCCCCGAGCTGAAATCCCCCGCCGTGGACATGCCTTTTGATGGTTACACCCAAGAGGCATATGCCCAGGCCCTGATCGACGAATACAAGGCCGCAGGCGTGCCTGCATCCGATGTCTGGGCGCAGTCGTTCAATCTGGATGACGTGCTGTATTGGATCAAGGCAGAGCCCGAATTCGGCGCGCAGGCCGTGTATCTGGTAGAATGGTCCGACGGATTTGACGAACAGGACAAAACCACCTGGAAAGAGGATTTCGCCGCGCTGAAAGAACAAGGCGTGCAATATCTGGCCCCGTCCATGAACATGCTGCTGACAGACACCAACGGCAAGGTCGAGGCCTCGGCCTATGCCATGGCCGCGAAAGAAGCAGGTTTGAACCTGATCTCCTGGACACTGGAACGCTCTGGCCCGCTGGCATCCGGTGGCGGCTGGTATTTCCAGTCGGTCAAGGATGTCACCAACAACGATGCCAACTATTTCGAAGTGCTGGACGTGCTGGCGCAGGATGTCGGCATCAAGGGCATGTTCTCGGACTGGCCCGCGACCACCACATATTATGCATCCTGCATGGCCAAGGGCATGAACTAACCCCATCCCCCCGATTGACGAAAAAGGGCGGCCCCAACGGGTCGCCCTTTTGCATGTCGATCGCGCATGGGCGGTTTAATGCAGGTAATCCGACCGTTGCAGACCATATTTGGCCATTTTTTCGTTCAGGGTCCGGCGCGGCAGGCACAATTCATCCATCACGTTGGAAATGGACCCTTTGTGGCGACGCATGGTGTTGTCGATCAGCATCCGTTCAAACGCTTCGACGTATTCTTTCAGCGGCTTGCCCTCGGTGGTCATCACGGTTTGCATTTCATCGTGATCTGCCATCAACAGCGATGTGATGGTGCCCGACCCGCGCCGCGATTGCAGCACGGCGCGTTCGGCCACATTGATCAACTGGCGCACATTGCCGGGCCATGGCGCCTGTAGCAATTGCGCGGCTTCTTGCGCTGACACCTTGGGCGCATCGCACCCGTATTCGTCGGCGTATTGTTCGCCCAGGCGGGTGAACAGGGTCAAAATGTCCTCTCCGCGTTGGCGCAGCGGCGGCAGGGTGATACGCAACGCCGCCAGACGGTAAAACAGATCGGGGCGCAGCACGTCTTCCAGTGTTTTATCCTGCTGTTGCAGGTTGGAAATGGCGGTGATGCGGGTTTCGGGCGGACTGCCCTCTTCGTTGATGAACGACAGCAACCGCGCTTGCAGGCTGTCGGACAGGGCCTGAATATCCTCTAACACCAATGTGCCGCCGCGGGCTTCTTCGACGGCGGGCAGCTGGCTGTCTTCGGGCAGCATCGGGCCGAACAGACGTTTCGACAGCGCCGCTTCCTCCATCGCGGCGCAGGACAGCAGCACGAATTTCTTGCCCGCCCGCGCGCCAACGGCGTGCAACGCATGGGCCACCAGTGTTTTGCCGGTGCCGGTTTCGCCATCAATCAGAACATGGCCATCGGCCTGCCCCAGATCCAGAATATCCTCTTTCAGACGCTCCATCACGGGCGAGGTGCCGATCAGCTTCTTCATCAACTGGCCACCATCCGACAATTCGCGGCGCAGGGCGCGGTTGTCCAATACCAGACGGCGCGAATTTGTGGCCTTTTTGGCCAGTTCACTCATCCGGTCGGGGTTGAACGGCTTTTCCAGAAAATCGAACGCGCCGACGCGCATCGCTTCGACCGCCATGGGCACATCACCATGGCCTGTGATCATGATCACCGGCAGGGCGCTGTCGGCCCCCATCAGTTTTTTCAGGAATTGCATCCCGTCCATGCCCGGCATCTTGATGTCGGAAATCACGATACCGGGGTAATCCGGCCCCAGCACCTTTAGCGCATCCTCGGCGCTGGCAAAGGTTTCTGTGTCATAGCCCGACAGCGCCAGCCACTGGCTGATCGACTGGCGCATATCCTGTTCATCATCGACAATTGCGATTTTCATCATCTTGGCCATGGGTCTACTCCGCTGCCTCGAAACCTGTTTCCGTATTCAAGATAGGCAACTGCATTTCAAATACAGCCCCCCCGCCTTCGGCATTGCGCGCCGTCAGCCTTCCGCCAAGGTCGTTCACGATCCCCGAGGAAATGGCAAGCCCCAGCCCCACGCCATCACCCGGGCGTTTGGTGGTGTAAAAGGGTTCAAACAGGTTTTCCAGATCATCAATCCCCTGTCCGTTGTCGCGCACCGTCAACACCGCCGTTTCACCCGCCGCCAGCAACAGGTCGATGCGCGGGTCGTCCTCGCCCTGTGTGGCGTCCAATGCATTGCGCAACAGGTTGACGATCACCTGTTCAATCCGCAACCGGTCGCCCATCACCATCACGTCCTGCTGGGGCAGATGGCGGGTGATGCGCACCTTGCGGGTTTTCAACTGCGGCTCCATCATCGACAGGCTGGATGCCAGTGCATCGCCCATATTTACTGGGCCAAGATCCTGCTGACCCTTGCGCGCATAGGATTTCAACTGCCGCGTGATCGCGCCCATACGTTCGATCAGATCGTCAATGCGCTGGAACGACGACAGCGCCTCGTCGGGTCTGTTGCGGCGCAACAGCAACCGCGCCCCCGCCAGATAGGTTTTCATCGCCGCCAGCGGTTGATTCAATTCGTGGCTGACAGCGGCGGACATTTCACCAAGCGCGGCCAGTTTCGATGATTGCGCTAGGGTTTGTTCAGCCACGGCAAGCGTTTCCTGCACCCTTTCGCGTTCGGCGATTTCCCGCTGCAGGCGTTCGTTCAACTGGCGCAACTCCGCCGACTCGCGCTGGAACAGCGCCATGCGCAACGCGGTTTTCCGGCTTAGCGCATAGAACGTCAGCGCCAGCAGAATCGCAAATCCCATGATTTCCAGCGCCAGAAACCCGTTCACCTTTTCGCGCACGGAATCATAGGTGGTGAAACTGGCAATGCGCCAGCCGCGGAACTGGATACGGCTTTCCATGCGGATCACCGCCTCGCCCTGAACATAGGCATCGGCGGGCAGCGCAGTCCAATCGGCGGTGGCCTGAATGGCGCGCTGGATCGCGCTGTCGGCAGGTTCGTATCGCAATGCCTCTGCTTCGGTCACACCACGCCATCGGGGTTCGGTCGCCAGAATGATCGCGCCTTCGGAATCCGACACCAGAACCGCATCGGAAATCCCCGCCCAAGCGCGTTCAAACTTGGCCAGATCAACCAGCACAACAATCACGCCCAAAGCATCCGGCCCCGAGGTCACGCGGCGCGAATAGGCGAAATCATAGCCGCCGCTTTCGCGCCGCTGCACGGTGAAAACCGTTTCATTGGCGCGGATCGCGTTGATAAAATAGGATTCGGTGCGCAGTTGACCGCCCAGCAGATTGCGATCGGTCGCGGCCACCACGCGCCCGTCGCGGTCCAGCATCATCAGGGATGCCGCGCCGATTTCCTCGACAAATGAAATCAGCCGCTGGGTCGATTGCGAATAATCGCCGGAATTCAACGCGCCGATCAGAGCCGGATCACGGGCCAGCAGTTGCGGCACAATTGCGTTGCGGCGCAGCTCGGACAACAGGTTACCGGAATAGAGCGCCAGCCGCAGTTCCGCACGGTTGCGGGTGTTTTCGGTGAAACGGCTGGTCAGCAGGGAATTGGTGGTCAGCACCGTGGCCACGGCAACGGCCAGCAGCATAGCCAATGCCAAACGCACCCGCCAGCTTACTGTGCGGGTGGTCGCGTTGGTGTTGGGGGGTGCGGGTGCTGCGGCCATGACCTAGGATAAGCCACGCCCACAGCAGGGTAAAGTCACGCGTTGACCAGTTGATCCAGCAAACCGGCGAACATTTGCTTGCCATCTGTGCCACCATGGGATGGCTCTGCCGCACGTTCAGGGTGCGGCATCATCCCCAGCACGCGCCGGTTTTGCGACAACACACCGGCAATATCATCAACCGACCCGTTGGGATTGTCACCATAGGTGAAGGCAATCCGGTCCTCGTCGCGCAGCTGCGCCAGCGTGGCGTCATCGGCGAAATAGTTGCCATCATGGTGGGCAATCGGAATGTCGATCCGCTGACCCTTGGAATAACCGCTGGTAAAGGCGCTGTCGGCGGTGCCCACGGTTAGCGGCACGGTTTTGCAGATGTATTTCAGATTGGCGTTACGGCGCAGCGCACCGGGCAACAACCGCGTTTCCGTCAACACCTGAAACCCGTTGCAAATGCCAAGCGCGTAACCGCCGCGCTCCACATGGGATTTCAACGCGCCACAGATCGGCGAATTGGCTGCAATCGCGCCGCACCGCAGGTAATCGCCATAGGAAAATCCACCGGGAACACCAACAATATCAACACCTTCGGGCAGGCCCTGATCCTTGTGCCAGACCATGGTCACCTTGGCACCGGCGGCCTGAAATGCCACGGCAAGGTCGCGGTCGCAGTTGGACCCGGGAAAGACAAGAACAGCGGCGTGCATCAGGCGATCTCCACCGTGTAGCTTTCAATCACGGTGTTCGCCAACAGCTTCTCGCACATCTCTGTCACGCTGGCCTCGCTTGCGCCCTCGGCCAGATCCAGCTCGATCACCTTGCCCTGACGCACGCCCTGCACACCGTCAAACCCCAATGCGCCAAGCGCATGTTTCACGGCCTCGCCCTGCGGATCAAGAACTCCGTTTTTCAACATCACATGAACCCGTGCTTTCATGGGTCAACTCCTTGCGTCTTGGTCTCATCAGGGCGCAAATACGCCCTTCTTTGTTCCGTAAATACTCAGCTTCGGCCCCGCACCAGACGGGGCCTCTGCTTTCAATTGATCAGTGTCGGCTTGGCCATCGGCGTCGCGCCCTTGGGCATCACGCCCAAACGCCGCGCCACTTCGGTGTAGGCGTCGGTCAGGCTGCCCAGATCACGGCGGAACACGTCCTTGTCCAGCTTGCGCTGGGTTTCGATGTCCCACAAACGGCAGCTGTCGGGGCTGATTTCATCGGCAACGACAAGGCGCTGGAAATCACCGTCATACACGCGACCGATTTCGATTTTGAAATCCACCAGACGGATGCCGACACCAAACATGACACCCGACAGAAAATCATTGACCCGCAGGGCAAGCGACAGAATGTCATCCATATCCTGCTGGCTGGCCCAGCCAAAGGCGGCAATATGTTCTTCGGTGACCAGCGGATCGCCCAGCTTGTCATCCTTGTAACAATATTCAACGATCGGACGGGGCAGCAACGTGCCTTCCTCGATCCCCAGACGCTTTGACATGGAACCGGCGGCATAGTTGCGCACGATGACTTCCAGCGGAATGATTTCGCAGGACCGCACCAGCTGTTCACGCATGTTCAACCGTTTCAGGAAATGCGTCGGCACCCCGATGCTGGCCAGACCTGTCATGAAATATTCCGACAGCAGGTTGTTCAGCACACCCTTGCCTTCGATGGTCGCCTTTTTCTCGGCGTTGAACGCGGTGGCGTCATCCTTGAAATACTGCACGATTGTGCCCGGTTCGGGACCTTCATACAGGGTTTTCGCCTTACCTTCGTAGATTTTCTTGCGCCGTGCCATGGCCACTCCGTCGCTTGGGCCGCTAGATGAGTCCGCAGCCTTTTTCCTTCCTTTAGTGCAACACCCGCCCCGCCGCAAGAGAACCCGCATGCCACCTGTCCTGCGCCCAAACGCCCCCGCCCCGCCGGATTGGCTTGCACGACGGCCCCGCCTTGGGCATATGGGGGATAACCAAACCCTACCAGAGGACCGACAAATGAGCACCTTTGACGATCGCGAACACGCATTCGAGGCAAAATACGCCCACGATGAAGAAATGAAATTCAAGGCCGAAGCCCGCGCAAACAAACTGCTGGGCCTTTGGGCTGCTGAATTGATGGGCAAAACCGGCGACGCCGCTGCCGAATACGCCAAAGAAGTGGTCAAAGCCGACTTTGAAGAAGCAGGCCACGAAGATGTGGTGCGCAAGGTTGCCGCCGATCTGGACGGCAAGGCCGATGCCGATGCGATCCGTGCCAAAATGGCCGAATTGCGCCCCATCGCCAAAGCGCAGTTGATGGAATAACCCCCCGCCTGTTGCACATGTAACAGGCATCGGTTTTGACGATTGGCGAACGCGGGTCGAAAACGGACCCGCGTTTTGCTTAACCCGACCCGCAGTTTTGTTTACCTTTCAGCCAGAAACCGGCCAGCCATTAACAGGTCGGAAAGGGATCGCTGCCACGATATGTGGCCAGTGACCAAAGGAACGAGCCGTGATCAACCGCATACGCGCCTCTTTGACAGAGGGACAGCTTGCCCGCAGCCATGCGCGCACTATCCCCCATGCTATTCCCCGCAGCCCTGCCCGCATGTTGCGCGGGGTGCTGCGCAATATGCTGCCATTTGCAATTGGCGCGGCCTGCCTGTGGCTGCTGGCCGACCGTCTGGGCGCGCTGGACCTGCATGAAATGATGCGCGCCACGCGCGCGATCACCACATTGCAATGGTTGGGTGCGGCCTTGGCCACCGCTGTCAGCCTCTGGGCTGTCGGGCGCTATGATGCCATCGTTCATGCCCATCTGGGCACCGGAATTGCGGGGCGCGATGCCACCCATGCGGGGGTTGTGTCGATCGCGCTGGCGCAAACCGTCGGCATGGGCCTGCTGTCCGGCACCCTTGCGCGCTGGCGGATGCTGCCCGATCTGGGGCTGGCACGGGCGGCGCAGATCACCACCTATGTTTCGGTTTCTTTTATGGCGGGGCTTGCCGTGATCATTGCCGCCGCGGGGCTGGTCCTGCCCATGCCACCAATGATCCCTGCCGCGTTGCTGGTGCTGGTGTTGCTGGGGGCGGCTGGACTGACGGTTCTGGCCTTTGTGCGGCCCGCAATGAAAATCGGGCGGTTCACCCTGTCGATGCCATCGCTGCCCGCGATGGGGGCGATTCTGGCGCTGACCCTGCTGGATACCGTTGCGGCGGCGGCCGCGCTTTATCTGTTGCTGCCCGGCGAAATCGCGCTGGGTTTCGCGCAATTGCTGCCCGTGTTCCTGCTGGCGCTTGGGGCGGGGCTGTTGTCGGGCGCCCCCGGCGGGATTGGCGCATTTGAACTGACCCTGATTGCTCTGTTGCCGCATCTGCCCGAACCGCAACTGCTGGGGGCCATTCTGGCGTTTCGGGTGATTTATTATGCCCTGCCCGCCTGTCTGGCCTTTGTCAGCCTTGCCAAACCGCTGGCAACACGACGTGTTTCCAACCCTGTGATGCCAGCCGGAACCGCGCGCGGTGAAACGCTACTGGCCCGCGCCAGCCGGTCCGAACTGGGCGTGTTGCGCCAGAACGGCGGTCAGGTGATGGAAACCGATGCAGGCGCGCTTGGCTATGTCACCACATCGCAAAGTCTGACCGCGCTGTTTGACCCGCTGGACCTGCGCAGCCCTGCATTGCTGCACCGCTTTACCCGCCTTGCGCGGCAATCCGGCCGTGTTGCCTGTTTTTACAAACTGTCATCCCGCCACGCTGTCACGGCCCGCAAGGCCGGGCTGAAACTGCTACATATCGCAGACGAGGCGGTGATCGACGCGGGTGGTTTCACCCTTGATGGCCCGCACCACCGCCAATTGCGCCGCAAACTGCGCCATGCGGAAAAATCCGGCCTAGTGATCGCACGCGCCGACAGCCGCCTGCCGCTGTCTGACATGGCGCAAGTGGATCGCGCATGGAAATCGGCGCACGGGCCCGCGCGCGGCACATCCATGGGGCAGTTCGCACCGGAATATCTGACGCAGCAATGGGTGTTTCTGGCCCGCCTCAACGGGCAACTGGTGGGTTTTGTCACCTTTCATGTCACCGAATCCGAACTCTGTCTGGATCTGATGCGCGCGCGCCCCGATCTGCCTGATGGCACCATGCAGGCGCTGATCGTGGCGGCCATTACCGCCGCCAAAACCACCGGGATCGACCGGCTGTCACTGGCCGCCCTGCCCGCCACCGGCACCCCGAACCGCCCGCATGAATGCGCGCTGCGCGACTGGCTGAACCGGACATGGGGCGCGGGCGGGTTGCGCCAGTTCAAACTGGCCTTTGCCCCGCGGCTGGAGCCACTGTATCTGGCCGCGCCCACATGGGGGGCCATGGCGCTGGCGGGTGCCGATCTGGCCCGCGCCATCCGTTGGCCCGATGCGCCCCGATCTGCCCCCTTGCCGGATGGCGCAAACCAGCCCGCAGCGCATGATCAAGATGAAGAATATGAGTTTGCGCCCGCCCGTTAAACATGACAGGAAGCGCGCGAGCGCAACCAGATATGGTGAACGATCCGATGACAGATGCACTTTCCCGCCTTCTTGAAACCCGCGACTGGCTGATGGCGGATGGGGCCACTGGCACCAACCTGTTCAATATGGGGTTGGGTGCGGGCGACCCGCCCGAATTGTGGAATGTGGATCACCCCGACCGGATCAAAAAACTGTATTCCTATGCGGTGGATTCAGGCAGCGACCTGTTTTTAACCAACACATTTGGCGGCAATGCCAGCCGGTTGAAACTGCACAACGCGCAATCGCGTGTGCGCGAGTTGAACCGCATCGGGGCCGAATTGGGCCGCGAGGTTGCAGACGCATCAGGCCGCACCGTCATCGTGGCCGGATCTGTTGGCCCAACCGGCGATATTTTCGAACCGATGGGCCCGATGACCCATGCGCTGGCCGTGGAAATGTTCCACGAACAGGCCGAAGGATTGAAAGAGGGCGGTGCAGATGTGGCCTGGCTGGAAACCATCTCCGCACCCGAGGAATACCGCGCCGCCGCCGAAGCATTTGCACGCGCCGATATGCCATGGTGCGGCACCATGAGCTTTGACACAGCAGGGCGCACCATGATGGGCGTGACCTCGGCGCAAATGGTGGAAATGGTCGAGTCCCTACCCAACCCGCCGCTGGCCTATGGCGCCAATTGCGGGGTTGGCGCATCCGACCTGCTGCGCACCGTTCTGGGCTTTGCCGCGGCGGGATCGGAACGGCCCATTATTTCCAAAGGCAACGCAGGCATCCCCAAATACCACGACGGCCATATCCATTATGATGGCACGCCGGAGTTGATGGGCGAATACGCCGTTCTGGCGCGTGATTGCGGCGCAACCATTGTGGGCGGGTGCTGTGGCACCATGCCCGAACACCTTGAATCCATGCACAAGGCCCTGTCGGAAACCCCGCGCGGCCCGCGCCCCACCCTGGAGGAAGTGACGGCCAAGCTGGGCGGTTTCTCCTCTGCCTCGGATGGCACGGGCGATGACAATGACGCACCCAAACGGGAGCGTCGCGGCCGCCGCACGCGCAGCTAAACATGCTGGCCGCCGCACGCGCAGCTAAACATGCTGGCCGCCGCACGCGCAGCTAAACATGCTGGCCGCCGCACGCGCAGCGACCAGCATCAAACCGCGCTCCGGCTTAAGCCTGCATTGCAGGCCACGCGCCTGACCGCCTTGGCGGCCATGGCCGCCTGCGCCCCACGCCGATAGCGCGGCGTTAAAACAGCGGCATCTGATCGCCCACCCGCACAGGCGGTCGAAACAGATCACAGCGCAGCATCGGTTGTTTCTGATCCAGCCCCAGACGCCGCGCCGCCAGATCGAACCGCTGCCCGATCAAGTGGGCATAATGCCCGGTCCCGCGCATGCGTTTGCCCCAATCTGCCGCGTAATCCTGCCCGCCGTGCATTTCGCGCAACCGCGCCATGATGCGTGCAGCGCGGCCGGGATATGCCTCCTCCAACCACTCGCGAAACAGCGGTGACACCTCTCGTGGCAGGCGCAGCATGATCCAGCTGGCCGAGGTTGCCCCCGCATCCGCCCCCGCTTGCAGGATCGACTCCAACTCGGGGTCGGTCAGCGCAGGCACCACTGGCGAACACATCAACCGCACCGGAATTCCGGCCTCCGCCAGCCGCCGCACCGTTGCCAACCGCCGCGCCGGTGACGGCACGCGTGGTTCCATCGCACGGGCCAATCCTGCGTCCAGCGTCGTGATCGACACCCCCACCCGCGCCAGCCCCTGCCCCGCCATATCGGCCAGAATATCAATGTCGCGTTCGATCAACGTGCCCTTGGTCACCACCGCCACCGGATGGCGGAAATCGCGCAACACCTGCAAACAGGCGCGCATGATGCCGCGGTCCCGCTCGATCGGTTGATAGGGATCTGTGTTGGTGCCAATCGCAATCGGGGCCACGTGATAACGCCGCGCCCGCAACTCCTGCGCCAGCACATCCGGCATATCGGGCCGCGCAATCAGCCGCGTTTCAAAATCCAGCCCCGGCGACATCCCCAGATAGGCATGTGTGGGGCGCGCAAAACAATAGATACAGCCGTGTTCGCAGCCCCGATAGGGGTTGATCGACCGATCAAACGGCAAATCCGGAGAGCGGTTATAACTGATCGCACAACGCGGCCGTTCATCACGTATTTCGGTGCGCAGCACGGGCAATTCCTCGGGCAGGTCCCAACCGTCCCATGCGGGCAGGCGCGCGCGCCCCTCAAACCGGCCCGCACGGTTGCTGATCGCGCCGCGCCCGCGCCGCTGATCCCGATCAATTCTATGCAAATCATCCCATTCCATCGCCATAGCATGAACAAAACCGGAACAAATGCAACCAGCCCCATGATCTTGATGCGTAATTTTCACTCCACCTCAAGGAAATCCCGTCTATAAGTCGGATTGAACGCGCCCCATGTCGTAAACCGGACAGTCGAAACCCAGAGTTATGGGGAAATGGGGCAGGACAATCCGGGCGCACCGCCGCCCCCACAAAGGAATCGCGCCATGTCTGAAGAAGAAGACATCATCCTGTCGGAACTCGACGACGAAGAACTGACCGCCCAGATGATGGACGACCTGTATGACGGCCTGAAGGACGAGATCGAGGAAGGTGTGCGTATCCTGCTGGATCGCGGCTGGGAACCTTATCGCGTGCTGACCGAACCGCTGGTCGGTGGCATGACCATCGTCGGGCAGGATTTCCGCGATGGCATCCTGTTCGTGCCAGAGGTGCTGCTGGCCGCCAACGCGATGAAGGGCGGCATGGCGATCCTGAAACCGCTGCTGATCGAAACCGGCGCGCCCCGGATGGGCAAAATGGTGATCGGCACGGTCAAGGGCGACATCCACGACA
>JBOEGO010000041.1:0-8690 GCA_050633465.1 Paracoccaceae bacterium
CAAACTGGAGATACAGAAGGCTTAGGAGGCCCAAAGATGCCTGATGGCGCTGGGCGCACCCTTCCCCAGCAAAACGCCATTTTCTGACCGCATGGTGGTATTTTTTGTGGTATGATTTTTCAATATTGACAATTTTCCATTTGAAAATAGAGGTTTAATCGATTTGTTTTGCGGACACCTCCTCCGCCAATGCGTCACACTGAGTTAATGCCTAAGTTATTGATTTTGCTTTATTTGCAGGGGTCTTTCTCGGGTTTTCCTGGTGCGACGCGATTTTTTGCTATACAATTTGCTATACATTTTGCACTACATTGGCTGAAAGCGGTGAGGTGAAAATGGCGATCAAGAAGCGCGGTAAGTCGTTCTCGCTCTATAGGCGGGTGCCGAAAAGATATGAAGCCATTGAGCCGCGCACCTTCGTTTGGGTGGCTTTGCACACAGACAGCATGACCGAAGCGAAGGCCAAGCAGGGCCCTGTATGGGAGCAGCTGATCGCCGGGTGGGAGGCGAAGCTGGCAGGCGATACCACCGATGCCGAGCAGCGATTTGAAGCGGCGCGCGCTTTCGCGGAGGCTCGCGGCTTTCGCTACATGCCGGTTGCGAAGGTCGCTAAGCTGCCCACAGAGCAGCTGCTGGCAAGGCTTGATGCTGTTTCGTCTCGGAAAGGCGAGCCCGATATGAAGGAGGCCGCTGCCCTGCTTGGCGGTGCCAAGGAGCCTCCGATCACTGTCACGCGCGCTCTTGAGTTGTATTGGGATCTGGCGCGTGAAAAGACGCTGGGAAAGAGCGACGATCAACTCCGCAAGTGGAAGAACCCGCGCAAGAAGGCGATCAAGGCCTTTGTGAACGTTGTCGGCGACAAGGCGATCTCTGACATCTCGGGAGACGATATGCTGGATTTTCGCGATTGGTGGATGGACCGGATCGAAAATGAAGGTCTGTCGGCTAACAGTGCGAACAAGGATCTCATCCATTTCGGAGATGTTCTGCGGACCGTCAACAAGATGAAGCGCCTGAATTTGGTGCTGCCGCTGTCTGATCTGAGCTTCAAGGAGGGAGAGGCCGAACCGCGGCCCCCGTTTTCCGATGATTGGATCAGAGAAAAAATTCTGGCAAAGGGCTCTTTGGATGGTCTGAACACGGATGCACGGTGCATTCTGCTGGCGATGATCAACACAGGTGCCCGTCCGAGTGAACTGGCATCGCTAACGACAGCGCAAATTCGGTTGGACGCAAATGTTCCGCATATTTCGATCGAGCCGGTCGAGCGACAGCTGAAGAGTGCGAATGCGCGGCGCGTCATTCCCTTGTGCGGCATCAGTCTGGAGGCGATGCGAAACAGCCCCGATGGATTTGCGCGCTACAATGACAGTTCTGCAAGCTTGTCGGCGACCGTGAATAAGTTCATGCGCTCGAACGGGCTGATGGAGACGCCAAAGCACACTCTGTATGGTCTGCGGCACAGTTTCGAGGATCGCATGTTGGCTGCTGGTATCGATGAGCGTATTCGTCGTGACTTGATGGGGCATGCTCTGGATCGCGAGCGCTATGGCAAGGGCGCGACCCTGGAGCATCTACGGTCGTTGATTCAGCCTACCGCCTTGTGACGCTCTGCGATGGCCTTGGCGCGTTCGATGACGTCTTCCTGTCGTTCAAAGCATGCAATCTCATGCTGCAGCCTTTCGAAGACCGGCAGGTAGACCGGGTCTGCGATGACCAGTGCGGCAGCCTTGCAATATGCAGCTTTGAGATGTTCCAGTTTGACGCTCATAGCTTTGCTATAGCAACGAGCCGGACGCTTGCTTCGGGTTTTTGTAAATCAGGCTGCTTGTGATAAAAATACCAGGCGCTCGATTGGCGCTGGATTGGTCGGTCTTGAAAAATATCAACGAAATCAGTGCTCTAAAATCTCTCCCGCCACACATCCCCATAGTCGTGATCGCTATATCGAAGAAGTGCAGCGCGTGCTGCGTCACATCGGAGAGAACAGAGATGAAGAAGAAACCCCATGCGGAAACCGAGCTGGCGAAATTCGTGGAGCGTCGGGTGTTGGAGCTGAGGCCCAAGAAGAGCCAGTCGGATATTGCGACAGAGGCGGGCTATGTGAACCCGAACATGATCACCATGATCAAACAGGGGGCCACGAAGGTGGCGCTGGATCGTGTGCCTGCTTTGGCTGAGGCGCTGGAAAGCGATGCCGCATATGTCATGCGCCTGGCGCTTGAGCAGGCCATCGGGAAAACGGCAGCCAATGCGGTGATTGAGGTGTTCGGGGAACCTGTGACGGCCAATGAGGTCGGATGGTTGCGCGCAATCCGTGACGCCTCTGGCAACGCCGATCCGCGCATGACGGGCAGGGCGCAAGCCGCTATCCGTGCGATTTTCGGGAAGTGAGGAACGACATGAGTGACGATCTTCAGCTAACCGAGAATGAGAAATCCTGGCTGATGTTTCTAAGGCTGGTTGCCAATGGGTCTGACCCGAAGGTGACACTGCGCCGGGTGCAATTGCTTCGACGGGTCTGTGAGGGGCGGCGGGCCTGACTGAGCGCGCAGTGGGGAATGGGGCGAGGAATGGCTGGAGCGGCACGCCTCGCCGGATCCCTTGTGTTCTGATGGGGTTTACATGGGTTTACGTAAAGTTGACATGGCACATCATGGAGGGTTTCCGAGGGGCCGGAAATCAGCTGTTTTGAGGCCGAGATCAGGGGCGCAGGTTTACCTAGAGTTTACCTGAAGTTTACATCGGGAGGGCAGAGAAACGCGTTTTTCGCAACGAATGTAAACCCTGTGCTGAGCCAACGGCTTTAAAATAAGGCTTGTAGCAAATTTCATGCGAGTGTGAGGGCGGAAGTGACGGGAAAGTGTTCGTCTATATTTGGTTTCGGCCGCGTGTTGTGACAAAGGTCTGATTGGCCAAGTTGCGAAGCAGACACGAATTAAAAAAACGTCCATGGGAGTATTGGAAAGAGCTTTGGGACGAAGCGCTTGCTTCCTTTGGGCGATTTCTATGCTCCGTCCGGGCCTCAGGCCGTTCTAGGCGGCCATGGCGTTCGTCGGATCGTTCCGGTTCGGTTCGCGATGATTTAGCGCTTGTGAAGAAACTCAGACCAAGTTGATTGTGCAAAGGAACAGATAGTTGGGCGGACGACTTACTTCCGGCCGTGCAGCGCCCCCTCAACAAGAATCTTAGGTAGCAGCCCTTCATATGCTGATGGAGAGTAGAATGCAGAAAATCCGACGGGTTGCATCTGGTTCTAAGTATCTGACGTTTCTTTAGGTTTTCGGAGCAGGGTTTGAATACAATCTGCTTGTCGCCTGGTTCCAACCGTCGACGCTACAATCGAACAGGTGCAAGCAACCTCGGCGTAGGTCACTCTAACTTAAACATACAAGAACTTACTTCGATCATCTGCCGACAGCGTTACAAGGCGCTCACAGTGAGTCCTCAAAGCCTTCAGGCGCCAGTCGTCGTAATCTGCCACCCTGAAGTCCTTTTTATTCTTCTCAAAATAATCATCTACGCTATTTTTGCTCTCCATAATAGGAACGGCATCCGGGCCGACAAGCAGCGCCCCTGCCTCTCGGTAGAGAAGAACCAGAGGACTTGCCCTAAGCAGATGTTTTGTAGTGCGCACCTTGCTCGACGGAAATTTGTCGGCCTTGCCGGTGAAATAATTCATCAACTCAACGGCGAAGCGAAGATTTTCATAGGTCAGAGGTGATTCATCGGTCGTGCCTTGCCCCATACATGCTCGGTAGGAACGTATTATCGCTGCTTGCACAAAGTTCGTCGAAATATGTAAGAGACTCACCTTCCCATAGCTCGGATATAGCGTAATCTCTTTTGGCTCTCCGTCGACAGAAATTACTTCACCAACAGAAGGTCTTTCTGTCAGGCTGCACCCCGGAAAATAGAATTTTCCATCTTTGCAAAACCCAACGCCATTACTTTCGATATGTCTGAAATATTCCAACAAATCTCTTGCAGAGTAAAAAACATCAGTCGCTTGTTCGTCGCAAAAGTCGTTTTTACGGCCGGCCTCCTCAGCCCTTTTTCGAGCATCATAATATCGGCTCAATTGCAGCGCGAGCTTTTCCCCCTTGAAGCGAAGCCTAGAGGCACTCAATGCGGAGCCGTGTTTCCAGTCCTCTTCCAAGCAACGTTCGGTGTCCTCTAGATGCCGACGCGAGCGGTCAAACTCCTTTTTTGTCCTCGCAACGGCTCTCTGTGCGGTTGCGCAGAGGAAATACGCTTCACGACCAGAGATATGCGTGACCCTGTCATCTTGACATATTTTGTCAGGGATAGTGCCTCTCGACTTCGAACGACGAACAATTGCCAAGGCACGTTCACCTTGGCTCAGCGCAACTCCCCACAAATTCCCACTGGCAAATGCGGCACCAAGTGCGAGAAAACGCAGATAGCATTCCATGCGCGGGTCATTAGTATCCTTCTCGTCGCGAGTATCCCTCCAAATCTCACTGTAGTCATTCGAAAAATCTTTTAAGCGTGTCTTTGGGTCACCATATCCGTGTTCGCTACACAGGGTCTGGAAGATCATATTTGTCCGTTTCAAGGTTTCGAATGCTAGATCAGGCGGATTGCGCAAACCAATGCCACGGCTACTCAAAATTGACTCAATGCCGATATCGGACAGCTTAGTGTAAGTTAGATCTCGCTCACGTTCGTATTCTTCTTGGTGCTCCCGGAGTATTTCCGTGAAGGACGGGGGCGACGACAAGCCTCTGGCCGATGAAATCCTGAACAGTAGTTTGCTCTGAAGTTTGAGTGCCGCTTCGTTATCAATTCCGACTTGTCGAAACCGATAATCTTGCAATGCATCCTGAATCAGCGATTTCCAATGATCGGACGCTTCGCCAACGCGTCTTTCGAGGTTTTCCTTGAACATTTTTTGAGGATCGGAAACGAACTCATCCAGTTTTTCGACTTCAAATCGATCTGCATTCGAGCAATCGGCTATGAAACCATCAAGCCAATTGACGAACCGGTCCTGCAGATTTCCGTTCAAGTCATCCGACGCAGGCTCCAAAAGCGCCTCGGTCGTTCCCGACCACAAATGGCGAATGAAACGACTGGAGAATTTCTTTTGCAGGCCTTCCGCCCGCATGGGGTCAAGCCCCCTGATCTTTGCAAAGTTGCCGTGACAGGCGTTGACGAGCGATGTCGTTCCGGTCATCAGCACGACCCGCCAACCGGTCTTCTTGAGACGCCCATTGACCAGATACACCAAGCCAATCGCATTCCAATCCGCCTCCTGGCCCGCTTTGAACGACCGCGAGAAATGGTGAGCAATTATATTCAGATCTTGCAGTTCATCATCCGTCAGGTTTTTCTTTTCGGTCGAAAACACACCGAGCGCATCACGAACATCGTCCGGCACACTGCCGTCAAGTAGGGCTACAGCTTTGGAGGTAGGATAAATGTTCCCAGTTTTGACCCGAAGTTCAAACAGGTTCCTCAGCGCAGCTTCGTCCTTTGCCTGCTTGCTAGTGGGATAGCTAGAGGCTGCGTTCATGGTTGCAAAAAGCTCTTTGACCAAAGGAGAAAGCTGCGTCGGAGCCGGATTGCTCGAGGATGACCGATAGCTGATCATAGCGAACAATTGCCTAAGTCGGCGATTGCGTTCTTCCTCAAAGTCGAGGCTGGGACTGTCGCCTCGTTCCGATATCCGCCTTCCGATCTCTGCGTATACCCTGTTTGTTTCGTCAAGATGTCCATCGAAGATGAATGCCGGGATGCTTCGGTCTCGCACACCAAGCAGCGCGCGTTCTGCCAGGACTGCAGCGACGTCCATGGCCCGCTCTCGTTCGGCCTTGTCATCCGAAGAAACTGACAGGATCTCGCCATATCCGTCACCCCATTCCTCGGGCTTGGATGGTCCGTTTCTCCAAGGTTCACAATATGTCACGATCACGTCTGTATCGTAGACGAAGATCGTCTTTTTACGCCGATCTGAAATACCGCCATCAATCGCCCGGGTGATCTCGAGCCCCACGAACTCGCGCCGGAGAAACGCGGCGTTTCGCAAAATTTTCAGGTTGGGATCAAGGTTTCTTTCCATGGCGTCACCATGCTCCTCCCAAAGCTCTCATCTCCGACACATCTTGAAGCATCGCAGAAACGTCGTTGGCAGGCTGACACATTGTCATTGTTTCAAACCATGCTGGAGTGTTCCCGCCTTCCCGCTCGGAGTGCGAGACAAGTTCGGGCCCGAAAGCCTCAACCAACAATGAATTGCGGTTCCACTCTTCCTTTTTGTCAGAGGGCATCGCGGAAATCTTCTCTCTACCATCTGCACCAAACGCTTCTCGAAGTCGTTTTGCGGCCCGCGAAAGCTCCTCGCAATCGGTCTCCATCAACTCATCCAAGCGCAAGAACCCGGAGCAAAGTGTAAAGAGGAGTTCCTGCCGCCAGTGAACTAGCGCGATCCGCTCTTGGGCATTGCGCACGCGCAAAACATCCATAAGCACCTCGAACGCAGGGCCGACAACCCCTTCCAGATTGCGGTTCTTGGAGCACCATTCAAGGAAAGCATCATTAAAGTCCTGGCGGTTGAGGCCGGCTATGGCGCGCCCTCTCATCTCATAGTAAAGTGCCACCGGAAGTGGCTGCCTATCAATTGTCCAGCGGATGGCAGCCCCGTCCATCGAGCGCGTCGCGCTCGCCGCCCATTCACAAGCCCGCTCCTCATCAAGAAGCCGCAGTGCTCTGAACAGCTGAAGTGGATAGTCACGGATAAAAAGGCGCCCATCACTTTCGCTACGGTCATAAGGAGCGAAATCCTGCAGAGCTTCGCCCAACCTGCTGGATAAAAAAATGATGACCAAGGCCCTGGCGTCAAAATCCCCTACGCGTTGTCCACTGACGTCGACTTGCACAAATTCGTAGAAGGCTTCGGGAAATTCCATACGGCCTTCAAACCGGTCGTTGAACGGCGCGAATGCGGCACCGGTCCCGCGATGGAAAAATTCCGTAAAAGCCAATCCGAGCCAATCTCTGAATGCTTCCACAGGGTGCGTCCGATAATCACGAAAGTCGGGCATGAATTTGCCGACGCGCTCGATAAGGCGTCCTTCGGAGGTGGATGTGGCGCGTGACTTGTCCATCAGATTATCTGTCCCTATGGGTCGACACGGAGCGCTGCTAGCACAATCCGCGCCAATACCCGCGTATGTCTCCCCTTGCCGAGACACCCTTCAGCAAATGCGTCATCTTCCGGCCGCCATTGCCCCGCCTGATAATGATCGTTCCTTGGGTTTTTAACCGGACCAAAATAAAATATGAGCACTTCCGAGTCATTGGACGCGAAATGACCATCTTTGGCAACCAGTTCTGCGCAGCCGGGGCTCGCGGCGCCCCCACCGGCCAGAGCCAAATCTGCCGCCCGCCCCATTGCCCCGCGTCCTGCATCGTAAGCGCCATAAGCTCCACGGAACCGCGCCTTTGATGTATAATCAAAAGGGGTAGGGCGATGAAAAGTCGTTTCAACAATCTGATTCTTTCGAAATAGGATGCCTCCAATAACGGTCCGCATTTTTTTTTTGTAGGACCAGTCATAGTCATCCAATCCAAGCCGATCCCGGAAGGCGTCAGCGATGCCGTCAGCATCTAGAGACTGAAAGAGCGGCACAAGGGTTCTCCCCCCGCCGACGACCGGCGCTACAAATACAGGCTCTCCCTTGGCCTTATCAATTAACCGGATAGAACGCATACCAAACCTACAGGCAACCGGGGAAAGGGCAGCAACCTCCGGAGGGAGTTTCCATCGAGATGGCTCGCCGCCTTCTTTGGCGTATTTGCTCAGATAGCCCTTAATTGCGCTATCGGTTTGGTGAGCCTCATCGTTACTTATGTCAACCTCCAAGAGCCTGCTCAAATTGGGTTTGATACCAGTAGTGCGCACATCGTCTTTATTATAAAAAACTATATTATCGATGATATTTTGGAATGGAGCCACGCGCAGAAAAAAAGTATCATCGGCGATCTGAGTGCAGAGCCGCCCTTTGAGGACACCACTGGGATTGTCCGGTTGATCCAGATCCTCTTGAGTGTAGGCAAGTGCGCTACCCCGTGTGGAAAAATCTGCTTCGCGATGCCGCGCACGCCGCAAGAAAGGCGCAATTTCGTCGTGCCCGATGACGCCATTGTCGAGTTGATTTGCGATATTCGTCAGAAGCAGTCGGCCCTCGCCATTCGCCCATAGTTTACGCAAATTTGACTTTATCATACCGATATGTTCTCACCCACAATCATAGTTAATAGATTAAAGCAGCCATAAATTGTCAACCTTTCTGGTAACTATATCTTTCAGCCTGCCCCCAGCTCCTAGAGGAGGTGTGATTGCAGTGTGCGGTAGGGCCTGAACTGCGTCTGCTTTTCTGGGCTGACTTGGATTCGTTGCGGAGACAAATATATTGGTTTCAGAGATGCGTTTCTTTTTACAATCGTTGTATTGGTGCTCTGACAGTGCATTCATTGTTGTGCCGCTCCCGTGACGGACTTTTCCCAATGTGCTTCCTTTCAAGCTTTGGATAAGATCGCGGCGTCAAACTGTGAGCCCAAACATCTGGGTCACAGGTTGAGAAAGCCGAAGTCCTAGATTTTTCGGTGAGGTGCGGAGGGGATGCATTCTGGCACCCTAATCTTGAGGTGCCCCTAGATTTGTA
>JBOEGO010000042.1:0-11865 GCA_050633465.1 Paracoccaceae bacterium
GTGGCCAATGGCGATCCGGGCAATGACATGCCGGGGCTGATGCAATGCCTTGATGCGCAATTCTCCCTGTTTGGCCCCGATGGCACCCGTAATGTGGCCGCACGCGATTTCTTTGAATCCGCTTATGTCACGGCACGCAGCGACGACGAGGTGCTAACCGCGATCACATTTGACGCCACGGGCGGCGGATATGCCTATGAAAAACAAAAACGCAAGATCGGCGATTATGCCACCGCAGCGGCGGCAGTGATGATTTCAAAACAGGGGGGAAATTGCACCGCTGCATCCATCGCCATGACCAACCTGTCGGATGTTCCCGTTTGGTCGGCAGGCGCGGCTGACGCGCTGGTCGGGACCGATGGCAATGACGCCGCAGTGGATGCCGCCGTGGCCGCCGCCCTGTCCGACATTGACCCGGGCGCGGACAACCGGGGCCCCGTTGCATTCAAACGCCACGTTGCCGGCATCATCATCGCCCGCGCCATCCGCCGCGCCCTTAGCCGCGCCTGAAGGAACCCGTTATGACCAATAAAATGCATATCCAACTGAACGTGAATGACGAGGCGCAGGAATTTCTGGCCGAACCGCGCGAATTGCTGATCTATGCGCTGCGCGAGCGGCTGAACATCACCGGCCCGCATGTGGGCTGTGACACCTCGCATTGCGGGGCCTGCACCGTCACGCTGAACGGTAAATCCGTCAAATCCTGCACCGTTTTCGTGGCGCAGGCCAATGGCGCCGACATCACCACAATCGAAGGCATCGGCACCCCCGACGCCCTGCATGTGTTGCAGGAATCGTTCCGCGAACATCACGGGTTGCAATGCGGGTTCTGCACCCCCGGCATGATCACCCGCGCCGCGAAACTGTTAGAGGAAAACCCCACCCCGACCGAGGAAGATGTGCGTTTCGGCATGGCTGGCAACATCTGCCGCTGCACCGGATACCAGAACATCGTGAAATCCATCCTTGCCGCGGCAAGCGAGATGAACGCCGCACAGGAGGCCGCAGAATGAAGGACGAAGTGGAAAACCGCGAGGACCGTGTTGCCAACCTGAAAGGCATGGGCTGTTCGCGCAAACGGGTGGAAGACGCCCGTTTCACCCAAGGCAAGGGCAACTATGTCGATGACGTGAAACTGCCCGGAATGTTGCACGGCGATTTCGTGCGCTCGCCCTATGGCCACGCGCGGATCAAATCCATTGATACCTCTGCCGCACTGGCGCTGGACGGTGTGATTGCCGTGCTGACAGCCGAGGATCTGGCCCCGCTGAACCTGCACTGGATGCCGACCCTTGCGGGCGACAAACAGATGGTTTTGGCCGATGGCAAGGTGCTGTTTCAGGGGCAAGAGGTGGCATTTGTCGTCGCCCGTGACCGTTACGTCGCTGCCGACGCTGTGGAACTGGTCGAGGTCGATTACGAAGACCTGCCCGTCATCGTGAACCCGCATGAATCGCTGCAATCCGATGTGGTCCTGCGCGAGGATCTGGCAGGGCAGACCAGCGGCGCACATGGCCCACGCAAACACCACAACCACATTTTCACATGGGAGGTCGGCGACAAGGACGGCACCGAACAGGTGATGGACAGCGCCGATGTGGTGGTCGAACAGTCGATGTATTACCACCGCACCCACCCCTGCCCGCTGGAAACCTGCGGATCGGTCGCGTCGATGGACAAGGTCAACGGCAAGCTGACGGTTTACGGCACCTTTCAGGCACCGCATGTGGTGCGCACGGTGGCGTCACTGCTGTCGGGCATCGAAGAACACAACATCCGCGTCATTTCCCCCGATATCGGCGGAGGGTTCGGCAACAAGGTGGGCGTTTACCCCGGCTATGTCTGTTCTATCGTGGCCTCCATCGTCACCGGAAAACCCGTGAAATGGGTCGAGGACCGGATGGAAAACCTGATGTCCACGGCTTTTGCGCGCGATTACCACATGACCGGCAAGATCAGCGCCACAAAGGCGGGCAAGATCACCGGCCTTGATTGCCACGTGATCGCCGATCACGGTGCATTTGATGCCTGCGCCGATCCCACCAAATTCCCCGCCGGGTTCATGAACATCTGCACGGGCAGCTATGACATTCCCGTCGCGCATCTGACCGTGGACGGGGTTTACACCAACAAGGCACCGGGCGGCGTTTCCTATCGCTGCTCCTTCCGCGTGACCGAGGCCGTCTATCTGATCGAACGCATGATCGAGGTGCTGGCGATTGAATTGAACATGGACGCGGCAGAACTGCGCCGGATCAACTTCATCAAGAAGGAGCAGTTTCCATATACCTCTGCCCTTGGGTGGGAATATGATTCCGGCGATTATCACACCGCATGGGACAAGGCGCTGGAGGCGGTGGACTATGCCGGATTGCGCGCCGAACAGGCCGAAAGGGTCGCGGCGTTCAAACGCGGTGAAACCCGCAGCCTGATGGGGATCGGGTTGACGTTTTTCACCGAAATCGTCGGCGCGGGTCCGGTCAAGAATTGTGATATCTTGGGCATGGGGATGTTCGACAGTTGCGAAATCCGCATTCACCCCACCGGGTCGGCGATTGCCCGTCTGGGCACGATTTCACAGGGTCAGGGCCACGCGACAACCTTCGCGCAAATCCTTGCATCGGAAATTGGCATATCCGCCGACAGCATCACAATCGAGGAAGGCGATACCGACACAGCCCCCTATGGTCTGGGCACATACGGGTCACGGTCCACCCCCGTTGCGGGCGCGGCCACGGCCATGGCGGGGCGTAAAATCCGCGCCAAGGCCCAGATGATCGCGGCCTACCTGCTAGAGGTCCACGACGACGACGTGGAATTCGACGTGGATCGTTTTGTGGTCAAGGGCGCGCCGGAACGGTTCAAAACCATGACCGAAATCGCCTATGCCGCTTATAATCAGGCCATTCCGGGGCTAGAGCCGGGGCTGGAAGCAGTCAGCTATTACGACCCACCCAATATGACCTATCCGTTCGGCGCATACGTCTGTGTGATGGACATCGACGTGGATACCGGCGTGCCGGACATCCGCAAATTCTATGCACTGGATGATTGCGGCACCCGGATCAACCCGATGATCATCGAAGGGCAAATCCACGGTGGCCTGACCGAGGCACTGGCCGTCGCATTGGGGCAGGAAATTGCCTATGACGATATGGGCAACGTCAAAACCGGCACCTTGATGGATTTCTTCCTGCCCACCGCGTGGGAGGTGCCGAACTATGAAACCGACCACACCGTCACCCCGTCGCCGCACCACCCCATCGGAGCCAAAGGCGTAGGCGAAAGCCCCCATGTCGGCGGTGTGCCCTGCTTTTCCAACGCGGTGCAGGATGCGTTCCGCGCCTTTGGCAACCGGCACACCAACATGCCGCATGACCATTGGCGCATCTGGAAAACCGCCAATGATCTGGGCCTGCACGGTTGAACCAAACAGGGGCCGCGCCACGGGTGCGGCCCCATTTGAACGGATGAAAATATGACTTGGGACGCGCTGAAAACGGATATGGCCGCGCATGGCTATGTCGCCTCTGATGATCTGGCGATGGCGCTGCATATTGCGCTGTCACTGGGGCGGCCGTTGCTATTGGAAGGGGCCGCAGGTGTGGGCAAGACCGAGGTCGCCCGCGTGCTGGCCGATCTGCGTTCGACCAACCTGATCCGGTTGCAATGCTACGAGGGGCTGGATGCCTCTCATGCGATTTACGAATGGAACTATCAGCGCCAGTTGTTGGCGATCCGCGCCAGCGCCGAGGATGGCAGCACGGGCCGCGCTGTCGAACAGCGGATATTCTCCGATGAATTTCTGCTGGAACGCCCGTTGTTGCAGGCCATCCGTCAGGACACGCCCCCCGTTCTGCTGATCGACGAAATCGACCGCGCAGACGAGGAATTCGAGGCATACCTGCTGGAAATCCTGTCCGAATTCCAGATCACCGTGCCGGAACTGGGCACGATCAAGGCGCGCAGCATCCCGATTGTGATCCTGACGGCGAATGGCACGCGCGATTTGTCGGATGCGCTGCGCCGCCGCTGTTTATACGCCCATGTCGATTACCCCGACCGCGAAACCGAACTGCAAATCCTGCGTGCCCGATGCCCCGAGATCGAGGACAGGCTGGCGCATCAGATCATCGGTTTCGTGCAATCCCTGCGCGGCGAGGAATTGGAAAAAACCCCCGGCATTGCAGAAATGCTGGATTTCGCTGCCGCCCTGATGGGGCTGGGCATTGCCGATCTGACAGACGATCCGACGGTGTTGCAGGCGACCCTGACCACCCTGCTGAAAACCCGCACCGACCGCGACAATATCGCACCCGAGGTCGCGCAGCGCCTTGCCGGACAGGCGGCATGAGCCGCGTCACCAAATTTGCCGCCCGCGATCCGGGGGCCATGGCGCGGATGGCCGGTTTCATGGCGCATCTGCGTCAAAACGGGTTCAGACTGGGCGTGGGCGAGGCCGAAACCGCCCTATCCGCCCTGACCCATATCAACGCCGCCCACCCCGATGATGCGCGGCTTGCGCTGAAAACCGTCTGCGCCGGATGCGCCGAGGATGCCGCCGCGTTCAACACCCTGTTCGACAGTTTCTGGATGAACGAGGGCCGCGTGCGCACCCGCGTCATGCCCGGCACCACCATGCAATCGCGCCCCAACCTGCGTTCGAGCATGGAGTCACAGGCCCAATCGGGCAGCGCAGGCCAGACACATTCCCCCGATAGCGGAGAGGGCGAGGCAGAGGCCGACGGCAGCGGGCGGTTGATCGCCACAACCATCAGCAACCTGATGAAAAAGGACCTGCGCGATGTGGTGTCGCCGCAGGATATCGCGCAGGCCGAACAACTGGCCGCACGTCTGGGCGCCGCCCTGCGTGACCGCCGTTCGCGTCGCCGTCGTGCGGCAAGCAAGGGCAACCAGATTGATTTTCGCCGCGTCATCCGGCGCAGTCTGGCCACGGGGGGCGAACCGATCACCCTGCCGCGCCGCACCCGCCCTGACCGGCCCGTGAATATTGTCGCGCTCTGTGATGTGTCGGGGTCGATGACCGTCTATGCCCGCGTTTTTCTGGCCTTTTTGGCGGGGTTGATGCGGGCCGATCCGAACACGGATGCCTATATTTTTCACACCCGCCTTGTGCGGATCACACAGGCGCTGCGCGACGCTGATGCGATGCGCGCGCTGAATCGTCTGACCCTGTTGTCAGACGGGTTTGGCGGCGGGTCGCGCATTGGCGCGGCGCTGGATCAATTCGCACGCAGCTATGCACGGAAATCGGTCAACGGGCGCTCGGTCGTGCTGATCCTGTCTGATGGATACGACACCGATCCGGCCAGCGATCTGGGCGCGGCCATGCAAAGGCTAAAAAAGCGCGGCTGCCGCATCATCTGGCTGAACCCTATGAAATCATGGCGTGATTATGCGCCTGTTGCGGGGGCTATGGCCGCCGCCCTGCCCTATCTTGATCATTTCGCCGCCGCCGGATCGCTGGATGATCTGGCCCGATTGGAACCGGAGCTGACCCGCCTATGATCCCTGCCGAACTACTGGACGATACCATGGCCGATATGGCCGCAGCCCTGCGCCACAGGGGCGAACCCTTTGCCATTGCCACGGTCATTCGCACCGTGGGCGCAACGGCGGCAAAACCGGGGGCCAAGGCGTTACTGCTGGGCGATGGCAGCATCGCACAGGGCTGGATCGGGGGCGGTTGCGTGCGCGGTGCGCTGAAACGGGCCGCAGCACGCGCGATGGAAACCGGCGCACCGCAGGTGATATCGCTGCACCCCGATGAATTGCTGGCGCAAAAGGGTGTCAGCGCAGGGCAGGATGTAGAGGGCGTGCAATTTGCCCGCAACGGCTGCCCGTCCAAGGGATCAATGGATATTTTCGTCGAACCCGTGTTGCCGCAACCCGAACTGGTGATTTTGGGCGAATCCCCCGTGGCAGGGGCGCTTGCCGATCTGACAGCGCGGTTTCACTGGAGCGTGACACCCACCCCCGCGGGCACGCCATTAACCCCGCCAAACGCGCGGCGCATGATCGTGGTGGCATCACAGGGCATGGGTGACATCGCCTGCCTGACCGCCGCCCTGCTGGGCAATGCCGAATTCATCGGCTTTGTCGGCAGCCGCGCCAAATTTGCTGCCCTGCGTGGCAAACTGATCGAACAGGGATTTGACGCGACCAGACTGGATGAAATCCACGCCCCCGTCGGGCTGGCGATTGATGCGGTCACCCCCGATGAAATTGCCCTGTCCATTCTGGCGCAACTGACCGCGATCCGCCGGGCCAAACAACGCGACACACCAAAAGAGGCAATGACATGACCCGCTTAACCCATTGGCTGAAAAACCGGTTTGCCCGCGCCACGCCCAATGCCGCACAAAGCGAAATTCTGGCATCCATCAAGTTTCCCTGCTGTTAGGGCAGGTCATGCGTGTGCCGCGTGCCACGGTTTGGGCAAGCCATCGCACATAGGCGTGGCAGCAATGGACAGGGCGCGGCGTTTCCCATAGTCAGGTTACGACCGGATCAAGGAATACGCGCCATTATGAGCAAGCAAGACACCGCAAAACCCGTTCGCGCGGGTTGTCTGGCGACCACGGCATTGACCCTGCTGTGCGCGGCCCCCGCCCATGCGCAGGATGTGCCATCGTTCAACACCTATGGCGGCCCCGGCCTGATCGACATGCCATCGGCGCATATGGCCCCTGATGCGACGCTGACCACCTCTGCGTCGCACAGCGCAGGCACCACGCGCAGTTCGCTGACCTTCCAGATTTTGCCACGCCTTAGCGGCACGTTCAGATATTCCTCGATCGAGGGGCTGACCCCGCCGACCTATACCCGATCCACCTATTATGACCGCAGTTTCGATCTGCGGTATCAGATCATTACGGAAACCGCGCTGCGCCCTGCCGTCACAATCGGTTTGCAGGATTTTATCGGCACGGGCCTTTATGGTGGCGAATATATCGTCGCCAGCAAGAGTATCGGCACCCGCCTGTCTGTCACCGGCGGTTTGGGTTGGGGCCGTTTGGGCAGCTATAACGCCATCGGTGCAACCGGCAACCGCCCGGCCGAGGTTCTGGGCCTTGGCGGCGTGCCCACCTATGACCGCTGGTTTCGCGGCGATGTCGCGCCTTTTGCGGGCCTGTCCTACAAGGTAACGGACCGCCTTACATTCAAGGCCGAATATTCATCCGACGCCTATGTGAACGAGGCATCCTATAACATCGTCACCCATGACAGCCCGTTCAATTTCGGGCTGGATTACCGGCTAAAGGGCGGCGGGCAACTGTCGGTCTATTCGGTGCATGGCAATGAATTCGGCGCGATGCTGTCGTTTCATATTAACCCCAAACAGGGCGCATTGGCAGGCGGGGCCGAAACCGCGCCTGTGCCCGTTTCCGTGCGCGCCAAGAGGCCGCGCGATCTGGGCTGGGCCAGCAATCCGGCGGCCAAATCCGGCACCGCATCGGAACTGTCGGTCGCCTTGCAACGGGACGGGCTGGCATACGAGGGGCTGGACCTGCGGGCCAATTCCGCCACCCTGCGCATGGTCAACACACGTTACGGCGCAGATGCACAGGCCGTGGGCCGCGCCGCACGCGTGATGAGCCGCGTGTTGCCAGCCTCTGTGGAAACATTCGTGATTGTGCCTGTGGTGAACGGGGTCGCCAGTGGCGCGGTCACCATTCAACGCAGCGATCTGGAACAGCTGGAAAATGCCCCCGCCGATGATCTGCTGGCACGGGCCAAATTCTCTGACGGTTATAACCTGACACCCGGTGCCGATGCGGGCATTTATCCGCGGCTGAACTGGTCGCTGTCGCCTTACTTCAGCATGAGCTTTTTTGACCCTGACAGCCCCGTGCGCGCCAGCGCCGGCTTGCGGCTTCAGGGGCAATTCTATCTGCAACCCAATCTGGTGCTGTCTGGGGCCTTGACCAAGAAACTGGCGGGCAATCAGGATAAATCCACGCTGGCCGTGGCATCGACCCTGCCCAAGGTGCGCACCGATTACGCGCGTTACAACCGCGAGGGCGACCCCGCGATTGAACACCTGACCCTGACCCATTTCGGGCGCCCCGGTCGCAACCTTTATTCCCGCGTCAGCGCAGGCTATCTAGAGGAAATGTATGCGGGTGTTTCGGGCGAATTGCTGTGGAAACCGGTGGACAGCCGCCTGGCACTGGGGGCCGAGCTGAACTATGTCA
Source organism: Paracoccaceae bacterium (assembly GCA_050633465.1). GTDB lineage: Bacteria > Pseudomonadota > Alphaproteobacteria > Rhodobacterales > Rhodobacteraceae > UBA3069. Next base: position 8,223 of record JBOEGO010000042.1, read on the forward strand.
AACAGCGCGATTTCGACCAGATGTTCGGGCTGCAATCCTATGACGTGCTGATGGGCCATGTGTCGGCCTATTACGATTTCGGCAACGGGTTTCATGGCCAGCTGGATGTGGGCCGCTACCTGGCCGGTGATATCGGCGCGACCGTGTCGCTGGACCGTGAATTTGCCAATGGCTGGCGCGTGGGGGCCTATGCCACCGTGACCGATGTGCCGTTTGACGACTTCGGCGAGGGATCGTTTGACAAAGGCGTGCGCGTGACCGTGCCGCTGGAATGGGCGATTGGTCGTCCGTCGAAAAAAACCAACACCATCAACATCCGGTCGCTGACCCGCGATGGCGGTGCGCAGCTGAACCTGAACGACCGCCTGTATGAAAAAGTGCGCACAACGCATCGGCCCGATTTGGCCAAGGAATGGGGCCGCGTATGGCGATGATCAGAACAATTGCAATCACCGCATTGGCGGCTGTGGCGCTGTCGGGCTGCGGCAATGACGCGGGCAACAACGATATGAAATCAGTGTTGGTGGGGATCAAGGAACGCGGGCTAAAGGTGGGCGGCAATGGCACACAGGCCGCACCTGATACGGCGGGCATGGTGGCGGGCACGTCCGGCCCGCTGCGGCTGGTCGCGTTTGAAAAAGATGGCGCGGTGGCTGGTATACAGCAGATCGAAACCAACGGCGCCTACCGCACATTCGCCACCGCCGACCGGCGCACGGTCACGTTCAAACACGGGGTCGTCACGGCCACACGGGGTTTGGGCAACGACCTGATGTCGGCCAATGTTGATGGGGTGCTACCCCTGATCCGTGGCCGCAAGGCAGGCAGCGCAACGCGCATCATGCGCTATTTGAACGGGGAAAATACAACGGATGTGATGCAATTCAATTGCACCGTTACCCCCGGCGCATCTGGCATGGTGGCCAACGGGCAGGTCCGTGCCAGGGCGCAAACCGTGACCGAACAATGCCAATCCGACGGGCAGTCATTTACCGCCAGCTATCAGGTGACGGGCAAGGGCGAAATCGTCGCCTCGCGTCAATGGATGAGCATCGGGCGCGGCATGGCCGACATCAAGGTGCTGCGCCGCTAAGGCATCAGGAACCGGTTGCGAAACAAGAAAAAGGCGGGCCATAACAGCCCGCCTTTTCTATGTCATGTCTTCTGCCATATGGCAGACCGGCCATAAATGGCCGCACCAAACTTAGTGAGTGGTGGATTCTTCGGAATCTGCTGCAACGGCGATAACCGCAACAACAACAACCACAACTGCTGCGATACCACCGGCACCCAGACCACCCAGAAGGGCAGCGGAACCTTGGGTCGATGCAAAGGGATCGGCCGAAACTTGTTCTTTGGCAATTGCGGGTGCAGAGGCCAGTGTCAGTGCGGCAACGGCTGCAAGGGCAAACTTTTTCATAATGTCTCTCCAACATTCAGAGCTAAATCTGACGCGGGGCATACCGAGTCAGTGGTTACAATACAGCTAATGCAGAACAATTGAAGCCGTGCAAACCGATTTCCGCCGGATTACGGCCAATTATCGCGCATTTTTCGCGAAATGACCCAAATATGCCACAAGAACGATCAACTGCGCCGCCCGCGCAACCCTAGGTGTTAAACAGAAAGTGCAGCACATCGCCATCTTTGACGGTGTATGTTTTGCCCTCTGCGCGCATCTTTCCGGCCTCTTTTGCGCCCTGTTCGCCCTTGCAGGCAACAAAATCGGCGTATGCGATGGTTTCGGCGCGGATGAACCCGCGTTCAAAATCGCCGTGGATCACACCAGCCGCCTGCGGCGCGCCGGTGCCTTGGCGAATCGTCCATGCGCGGGCCTCTTTCGGGCCGACGGTGAAATAGGTTTCCAGATGCAGCAGGTCGTAACCGGCGCGAATCAGACGATCCAGCCCCGGTTCTTCCAGACCCATTTCAGACAGGAACATTTCGGCCTCTTCGGCGTCTAGCTGGCTGATCTCTTCTTCGATCCGGGCAGAGATGATGACATGGGCGTTGCCCTGATCTGCTGCCATTTTCGCCACGGCCTCGGAATGTTTGTTGCCGTTGGCTGATTCATCCTCTGCCACGTTACAGACATACAAAACCGGTTTGGTTGTCAGCAATTGCAGCATTTTCCACGCCTTGGCATCGTCGGCGTCCACATCCACGGTGCGGGCGGGCTGACCATTTTCCAATACGGCCTGCGCGGCGGCCAGCAGGCGGTCCTGCTGCTGTGCATCCTTGTCGTTGCCTTTCAGCTTGCGCACCAATCCGGCGCGGCGCTTTTCAATGCTTTCCAGATCGGACAGCATCAATTCGGTTTCGATGGTGTCGGCATCGGCCACCGGATCAACGCGCCCTTCCACATGGGTCACATCGCCGTCTTCGAAACAGCGCAGCACATGGGCGATGGCGTCGACCTCGCGGATATTGGCCAGAAACTGGTTGCCCAGCCCCTCGCCTTTTGATGCACCTTTGACCAGTCCGGCAATGTCGACAAAAGTCATGCGGGTCGGGATAATTTCCTTGGATCCGGCGATTTCGGCCAATGTATCCAGCCGCGCATCGGGCACGTTTACCTCGCCCACATTGGGTTCGATGGTGCAAAACGGGAAATTTGCCGCCTGCGCTGCCGCTGTTTTGGTCAGCGCGTTGAACAGGGTCGATTTGCCCACGTTCGGCAGACCGACGATACCCATCTTGAAACCCATGCCGCACACTCCTGTTGCTTGATTCATGGCTACATAGGCAAAGCCCCGCACGGCTGCAAGCACAGGCGCAAGCCCGGTTGACGCAATGCTGCGCGCGGACCTAGGGTTTTCCAACCCATGTAAAGGAACGGTTATGAGCTTTGATCCCTATATCCACTTTCCCGGCACCTGCGCCGAGGCGATGCAATTTTACGCCGATGTCCTGGGCGGCCAGTTGGACATCATGCCCTATTCCGCCGCCCCCGAGGGCGAGGCCCCGCCGATGCCACACGACCCCGACCGTATCATGCACGCCTGCCTGACGCTGGACGGGCGCATGTTGATGGCATCGGATTACCCGTCGGCAGACATGGACATGGCGCAGGCCAGCGTGGGCATTTCCCATGGCTGCGCCGACAGGGCCACCGCCGAGGCAGTGTTCAACCGGCTTAGCGAAGGGGCGCAATCGGTGATGATGCCGTTCGGTGATGCCTTCTGGAGCGACGGTTTCGGCATGGTGGTGGACCGTTTCGGCACCTCGTGGATGATCGGCGGGCCATCGACGATGTAACGCGGGCATTGCCTTTGGGCGCATCCTTTGGCACATCTGCGCGGACCGCAGCCAAAGGACAGCCCATGACCCGGATCGACGCCAAATTCGCCGCCCTGAAAGCCGAAGGCAAAAAAGCCTTTGTCGCCTATATCATGGCAGGCGACCCCGATCCGGCCAGATCGCTGGAAGTGATGCAGGGGATGCCCGCCGCCGGGGTTGATGTAATCGAATTGGGCGTGCCCTTTACCGACCCGATGGCGGATGGGGCCACGATCCAACTGGCGGGGCAACGCGCATTGAAAGGCGGGCAAACCCTGCAAAAAACGCTGGATATGGCGGCAGAGTTTCGCAAGACCGACGATGTGACCCCGATTGTTCTGATGGGCTATTACAACCCGATCTA
>JBOEGO010000043.1:0-1340 GCA_050633465.1 Paracoccaceae bacterium
GTCAGTTCTCAGTGACATTCAATACCCTCCCCTACCAGTCGCACGCCAGCATGATGGTGAGCACACGCATGGTGGTAGCGGGATTGTCCGGGGCCTCGGCGCCATAGCGGAAGTCGGAATCCGCTTCGTACAAATCCAGTTTCCAGAACACGGTCTCGCCACGGATCTCGATCGCCCTGAAACCGTGCCAGCCTTCCGGGTCATTCTCAGGCTCGAAGGTGTCGAACATGCCCGTGGCCTTCACCGCCTCGGCCATGAAGCCGTCACCGGCCTCCATAAGCGAGCGGGTGACGTGCATGCGGCCTTGGATGGGCTGCGCGGGCGGCACTCCAAGGCACGCGAGCTTGCGAAACGCATCGTTCTGCGCTGCGATCACACTCGGATCTGGGCGGTCTGTCTGGGGTTGTGCGGTGATGGTCATCGGACATTCCTTTGAGAAGTTGAAACACCCTTCCCAAAGCCCGCTTTTCCTTTTCTGCTTGGTGGCAGGACCGAAGGAGAAGGTGCCCTACCCGAACAGCCCCTTGGGTCTGTAATTCGGGTTGGGGATGGTCTCGACCCAGCCGCCCTGTTCTTTGATGCTCTCGAGCGCTGCCGAGAACGGATAAGCGCCCTCGGACTGGCTCCACCAAGGAGCTCCGCGTTTGAAGACGATGATCTTGCGGCGGCCGTCGTTGAAGCAGGCCACCCGCAGCGTTTTGGGTTCCTTGCGTGACATGCGAGTCTCCGTTCTCCGTGTGGTCAGGCGGCCTCGGCACTGCGCCCTGCCCTGCCCGTCTCCGATCTGGCGATCAGATAGTCGCAGGCGCGCTGCGCGTCCGCGGCGTGCCGGAAGATCGCGCCCTTGTCCGACCGAAGAACGCGCAACCAGTTGTGGAGATAGGCGGCATTCATCTCGAGCGTATGCGCCGTGAAGCCAAGCGTCTGACCCAGGAACACCGAGGTCAATTCCGCGACGATCTCCTCGCGCGCATAGGACGTGTTGCCAAACTTCGAGAACCCGAAATCACGGTTCAGTCGATGGGGGGCTTTCGTGGCATGGGCCAGCTCATGGGCCCAGACCCCGTAGAAATTGCGCGGGTCCTGGAACCGCGTGATGGATGGCATGTAAACCTTGTCCACGGGGGGCAAATAGTACGCCTCCGTGCCCGTGAAGACGGTTGTGATGTCGATGGCATCGAAAAACGCCTGCATGTGCGGGATGGGCTCGGACGGCGGATGCTCGGGCACGGGCTCCGGATCGGGGAAGAAGCTGTCGGGCAAGCCCTCGATCTGGCAGGCATTGAACACGCGGTAGGATTTCTGAAAGCGAAAGATGCGGGCTTCCTCGGAGTGATCAT
>JBOEGO010000044.1:0-547 GCA_050633465.1 Paracoccaceae bacterium
TCCTCCATCTCGGTTGGACCACAGTGTCGACTTTCGCGCCGATCGAGCGCTTTCCCTTGGCCGCTCTTGCAGTCGTGCGAGGGACACCGTTCATCGATATCCGACCCGTCCGTGACGTCATCGCCTTCGCGAACTTGCCGTGCGTGGCGCGGGACGGATCGGTCGACGCTGCCCCTTCGGGGCTCGCCAGGTCCGTTTCACTGACCACCTATATCGACATGGTCGAAGAGCTTGGCGCGAAGGTCGCCAATGATCCGCGGCCCCGTCAGACAACCTGACTCCCAATCTTCTCACCAACACTCGAAAGGAGGCCAGCCATGGCCCGATCCCGCACGCCCAAATTCGATGCCTCCGAGGTCATCACAAACGAAATCATCCGCATCATCGAGCGCGGCGTCCTGCCGTGGCGCAAGCCATGGACCGCAGGTGGCAGCTCTCGTCCCCTGCGCGTGGGCGGAGAACCCTACCAGGGAGTGAACAACTTCCTGCTGACGATGCGGACCGTGATGGCGGGCCACAGCTCTCCCTTCTGGATGACGTTGCCGCA
>JBOEGO010000045.1:0-5256 GCA_050633465.1 Paracoccaceae bacterium
GGCGTGTCTCGTCCGTTGGTAAAGGTCAGGCACAGATGCGTAGCCCTCGGCCTATCCTTGTCCCTGCGTGGCTTCGAAAACACCGCAGAAGGCTATTGTAGCCTTGGACGTCCATAATGCGGACGGAGTGTGAGTTCGCTGCAAGTGCTTCAGTGACTGCTTCCAGCCCAAAGCGGACATGGCCGGTCCGCACTTTCGGCGGAATGCGGACTTTCGCCGCAGATGCGACATCCTTAATCGATGTTTCGAAAGCGGACATCCACTCTACACAAAAAAGAAAGCGCAGGCCGTAGCCTGCGCTTCAATGTGGTGCAATCGAATGCTTGTTAACGGCTCGACCGCGAATTTTGAACCCTTTTAGTATTTCGCGACTTCCGTCGGGGGTCAAGTACACTTTTAGATTGAGTGTCCCTTGTGCAAGTGTAAAGTTTTCTTTGTATTTTTGAGAGGGGATTTCTATGCGGCTCGGTCTTGATATTGGCACGAATTCCATTGGTTGGTGGCTTTATGGCACGGATGAGGGCAGGATCTCCGAAGTGGTAGACGGTGGCGTGCGCATTTTTTCTGACGGGCGGGACCCCAAATCCAAGGCGTCGTTGGCGGTGGATCGCAGAGCCGCCCGAGCGCAAAGGCGGCGGCGTGACAGGTATTTGCGTCGCAAGGCGGCGTTGATGAAACGGATGGCGCAGGTGGGACTGATGCCCGCTGACCCGTCCGAAGCCAAGGTGCTTGAGGTGTTGGACCCATATGAACTGCGGGCAAAAGGGTTGGATGGCCCGCTGCCGCTCACCCACTTTGGGCGGGCGTTGTTCCATCTCAACCAGCGTCGGGGGTTCAAGTCCAACCGCAAGACGGATCGGGGCGACAACGAAAGCGGCAAGATCAAGGATGCCACCAAACGACTTGATGAGGAGATGAGGTCAAACGGCGCGCGCACCTATGGCGAATTCTTGCATATGCGCCGTGCCGCGGCACCCGACCCCAAAAACGTGCTCAGTGTGCGCACGCGGTTGACCGTGGCGCGACGGGATAATGCGGAAAAGGAAGAAGCTGGGTATGATTTCTATCCCGACCGCAAACATCTGTCTGAGGAGTTTGACAAACTGTGGGCGGCGCAGGCCAGTCACGCGCCGGATGTCCTGACAGACGACCTACGCGACGAGATTGCGACGATCATCTTTCACCAACGCCCCTTGAAGACGCCGGAGGTGGGGTTGTGTCTGTTCACCGGCCAACATGGCGTTCCGGAGCGTGACAAGCGCATTCCAAGCGCACACCCGCTCAACCAGCGTCGGATTTTACTAGAAACGGTGAACAATCTGAAGGTTGCGGCACGAGGCGAGCCATCACGTTCACTTACTCGGGAAGAGCGAGACAAAATTCTGTTCGCGCTAGATAATAAGAAACCGGCGCGGTCCGCGCCAAAGTCAGCGACCCATGGGCCCAGCATCACGCTTAAGTCGTTACGCCGGGAAATTAAACTGCGGCCCGAGCAGAGCTTTACGCTGGAGACCGCGAACCGCGATGCCATTGCCTGCGATCCGGTGCGGGCCAGCTTGTCCCATCCCGACCGCTTTGGGCCGCAATGGTCAACGCTTGACTGGATCGCTCAAATGAAAATCGTACGCAGGATACGTGGTGTTCAAAGCGAAAGGTGCCTTGGTGTTTTCGTTGATTGGTTGATGCGGACCTACAATTTGGACCGACCTCACGCGGAGGAAACCGCGAAAGCGCCTTTGCCCGAGGGCTACGGGCGGTTGGGCCTGACAGCAACTACGCGGATTCTGGAGGCATTGGAGTCGGATGTCCTGACTTACAGTGCCGCGGTGTCGGCCTGCGGGTGGCATCACTCGGATGGCCGCACGGGGGAAGTGTTGGAGAACCTGCCATACTACGGGGAAGTTCTTGAACGCCACGTGATCCCTGGAACAGGTGATCCAAATGATGATGACGTAAAACGCTATGGCCGGATCACCAACCCGACCGTGCATATCGGGTTGAACCAGCTGCGCCGTTTGGTCAACCGGATCATCACAGTTTATGGCAAGCCGGACGAGATTATCGTGGAGCTGGCCCGTGATCTGAAGCTGTCCGAAGATCAGAAAAAGGACGTGCAGCGCGACATCAAGAAAAACACCGAGGCGGCGATTGCGCGGGGCAAAAAGCTTGTTGAAGAGTTGAAGCAAAAAGACACCGGTGCGAACCGGATGATCCTTCGTCTTTGGGAAGACCTGAATCGTGATGACTGCATGAAGCGGTTCTGTCCCTACACCGGAGAGCGGATCAGTCCAGGCATGCTGTTTGACGGGTCCTGCGACGTGGATCATATCCTGCCGTTTTCGCGCACGCTGGATGATGGATTCGCCAACCGCACGCTGTGCCTGAAAGAGGCGAACCGTCAGAAAACCAACAGGACCCCGTGGGAAACATGGGGCGAGACAGAGCAGTGGGAGACGATTGCCGCCAACCTCAAGAACCTGCCAGCCAACAAGGCCTGGCGTTTTGCGCCCGACGCGATGGTGCGGTTCGAGGGCGAGAATGACTTTTCTGCCCGCGCCCTGAAGGACACGCAGTACCTATCCCGTATCGCGCGGGCCTATCTCGATGCGCTGTATGACGGGAGTGATGGCAAGAGCCACGTCTGGGTCGTTCCGGGCCGTCTGACAGAGATGCTGCGGCGGCACTGGGGATTGAATGGGTTGACCGAGCTGACGGACAGCGACGCACAAACCGTCAAGGCCAAAAACCGTACCGACCACCGCCATCACGCGATCGATGCCGCTGTGGTGGCCGCCACCGATCGTGGGCTGATCAAACGGGTTGCCGACATGGCTCAACGAGACGAGTTGAACGGCGCCGAAAAGGTCGCACGCTCTGTGCCGCCCCCGTGGGAGGGGTTTCGCGACGACATTGGCGCTCAGATCGCGCGGATCATCGTTAGCCACCGCGCCGATCACGGGCGTATCGACCCAGCCGCGCGAAAATCGGGCCGCGATAGCACAAGTGGAGCGTTGCATCAGGACACGGCATTTGGCCCAACCGGAGAGACCGACGGGAAAGGACTTTCGCTCTACGTCACACGTAAACCGCTTCTCAGTCTAAAACCCGCACAGATTGCTAAGACCGAGCCTGGCAAAGGCGGGATGATCCGCGACAAGGACCTGCGTGATTCATTGGCAAAGGCGACCAACGGGAAGGACGGTAAGGATTTCGAGGCGGCCCTCGAAGCCTTCGCGAGGCGACCAGGTCCTTATCATGGCATTCGTCATGTGCGGATCATCGAACCACTAAGTGCTGCACCAATTTCAAACGGTGACGACAAAGCTCGTAAGGCCTATGTAACCCGGGGCAATCATCGCTACGAGATCTGGAAAATGCCTGACGGAAAACTGAAAGATTGGGTCGTTCCGACTTTTTATGCTCATAATTCAGACCTTCCTGTGGATGCAAGACCGGCCTTGCCGTCCACTTGCCAGCGTCCTCATCCGGCAGCACGTATGATAATGAGGCTCCAAAAGAATGATATGGTGCGACTTTTGGACACTAGTGGCCAAGAAGTGACCGTAACCGTTGAGAAATTCGACAGTAGTGGAAAGATCGAGATGATCCCACATACGGAGGCCGATGCAGCGGAGAGATATAACAGGGAAAAGTCCGACAATGTCTATATTCGCAAGACAGCCGGAACCTTGATCAAAGCCAAAGCCCGCCGGGTTATCGTGGATGAAATGGGCCGCCTGCGGGATCCTGGACCGCCTGCATAGGCTCCCGGATTTGGTGAAAAGGTAGAGTTGCAATACAATCAATGCGTTAACGATTCGCGTGGGCGCGTGAGAGGTAACGTGTGGACCAGATCATTGATATTGCGACTGACGGGCGGCACCTGTCGCGCGACCGTGGATTTCTGAAGGTTTCTCAGAACGGGGCAGAGATTGGCCGCACGCCGCTGGATCAGATCGCGGGCGTGATCGTGCATGCGCACGGCACAACTTGGTCGACATCGCTGTTGACGGAACTGGCCGAGCGGGGGGCACCGGTCGTCTTGTGTTCCGCCAACCACGCTCCGAAATCTGTTCTGCTGCCGCTGGAAGGACATCATGCTCAGGGCGCCCGGATGCGCGCGCAATGGCAGGCGAAAGCGCCGCTTATCAAACAAGCTTGGAAACAGGTCGTTACCGCAAAGGTAGCCATGCAGGCCGCTGCGCTGGATGCAGTTGGCGAGGCGTCTGCCCCTTTGTCTATGATGATCCGCAGGATCACTTCGGGCGACAGAAGCAACATCGAAGCCCAAGCCGCGCGTTATTATTGGCCGCGTATGATGGGTCCGGACTTTCGTCGCGATGCGGGGCACGGGGATGAAAATGCGCTTCTGAATTACGGGTATACGGTCTTACGGGCGGCCACAGCACGGGCTGTAGTTGCCGCTGGCCTGCATCCCACCATCGGGTTGTTTCACGCCAATCGTAGTAACGCCTTCGCGCTGGCCGACGACCTGATGGAGCCGTTCCGCCCGCTCGTGGATTGCACCGTCAGAACGCTCGTCGACCGCGCCGGTGTTCAAGTCGACACCAACGCCAAGCAAACGCTCGCGCGCCTGATCGCGACCGACCTGCCCCTGGGGGATAGTGTGACACCAGTGTCGGTGGCACTGATCAAATTGGCCACTTCGCTGGGGCAGAGTTTCGAGGCCGGCAAGCTTAACCTTGCGCTGCCGCGCCCGCCCGATGCGTTGACGCTGGCAGGGCTTGGCGCATGACCCATACCGTTACTTATTTGTCAGGATACAGATTGATGTGGATACTTGTGATGTTCGATTTGCCGACCGACACCAAGCCGCAGCGCAAGGCCGCGACGGCATTCCGTAACTTCTTGCTAGACGAGGGCTTTGAGCGGAGCCAGTTTTCTGTATATGCGCGGTTCGTTAACGGTAAGGAAGCCTTTGCGACAAGGGTCAACCGGATCGAACGGCATTTGCCCAATGCAGGGGACGTCCAAATCCTGAACTTCACCGACCGCCAATATCGTGATATTGTTCATTTCTCGGACCAGGGACGCAAACGCGCCCGTAGAAATCCTGAGCAACTGGTGATGTTCTGATGCGATTCGATGTGGAAAAAACAAATAGAGACCCGTTAAACCTTTTCATTTACAAAGGCTTAACAGGCAATCTATTGTAGCTGTTCAAAATTCGCGGTCCAGCCGCAACCGTCAATGATGCTGTCAAACGTAGACGCCGATTGTAGCTGTTCAAAATTC
>JBOEGO010000045.1:5304-5703 GCA_050633465.1 Paracoccaceae bacterium
ATTCGCGGTCCAGCCGCAACATGACGGAGTGACATATTCACTGCGATCTAATTGTAGCTGTTCAAAATTCGCGGTCCAGCCGCAACCCGATTTGGCACAGAATTAACGAAACAGCAATTGTAGCTGTTCAAAATTCGCGGTCCAGCCGCAACTTTAACAGACGTGTCATGTTGTGACCACTAATTGTAGCTGTTCAAAATTCGCGGTCCAGCCGCAACCGGATAGGGTGATGGGTAGGTCTGTCATTGATTGTAGCTGTTCAAAATTCGCGGTCCAGCCGCAACATTCATAAGGCCATACCCGATGTGAACCCTATTGTAGCTGTTCAAAATTCGCGGTCCAGCCGCAACTTTTCGTCTGGCCACATAATGACGGCAGCGATTGTAGCTGTTCAAAATT
>JBOEGO010000045.1:5723-6321 GCA_050633465.1 Paracoccaceae bacterium
TTCGCGGTCCAGCCGCAACCCATTGACTAATGTTATATAACTTTGTTATATTGTAGCTGTTCAAAATTCGCGGTCCAGCCGCAACCCCCGTCCTCGCCTGTCGCAATAGCCTCCAATTGTAGCTGTTCAAAATTCGCGGTCCAGCCGCAACGTTGAACGCCTCGGTCGCGCGGCGCGTCAGATTGTAGCTGTTCAAAATTCGCGGTCCAGCCGCAACCAGCCTCTGCCCACAGCACCAACAGGCGGTATTGTAGCTGTTCAAAATTCGCGGTCCAGCCGCAACGAACCGTTGTTTGTGTATCTGGCAAAACCAATTGTAGCTGTTCAAAATTCGCGGTCCAGCCGCAACCCCAGGCGCAATGCGTTGTCCTCTGCGATCATTGTAGCTGTTCAAAATTCGCGGTCCAGCCGCAACCCAACTGGGCACGTCCAGCATGTCAGCGGTATTGTAGCTGTTCAAAATTCGCGGTCCAGCCGCAACTGGTTCGCCCCGCTTGTCCCGCCCGCATATATTGTAGCTGTTCAAAATTCGCGGTCCAGCCGCAACGTATCGCCACCCGCGCCATCACGTCTGATTATTGTAGCTGTTCAAAATTCG
>JBOEGO010000046.1:0-797 GCA_050633465.1 Paracoccaceae bacterium
AGATGTGCAATTGCGGCATGAACAACTGGATCCGTGTCAGGGACCTGATTGAACCAGGTCAGAAACCGCCCCATCTCTGTATCAAGCCGTGCTGCTCCCGGCGCCTCAAAATGCACGCGTTCACGACCCATAGGTCCTGAAACAACTTCCATAGGGCCTTCACGCCACTGCCCCACGGTGATCCGGGTCATTCCGCTTCGCCCCGTCGGGAAAAGGGCGGCATGCCAGCCGAACAATCGCTCCGCGTCCAGTGGTTGTTCATACGCTTGCGTCGCGTCCAGCATCATCTCGACGACCCCATCGACATGGCGATCAGACGGGATCAGCCCGCCGATTTCGAGCCCCAGCCGTTTTGCAATGGACGACCGAACCTGATCCTTGTCGAGCGTCTCGCCTTCGATCTCGCTGCTCTTAACGACATCACTGGTGAGAGTTCTCAACATCGCCTCATTGCGAAGATCAAAGCCAAGGCCTTCCATGCGTCCCAAGAGCTTGCCTTGTCGGTGGCGGACAGCGGCGAGTTGCGAAGACAGCTTGGCCTTGTCCCAAGAAAACTGCGGCCAATCAGTGAGTTCGTGAATGTAGGTCATATTTTGCGCACTCCTTGCGGAGATTATACCGGGCAATCTCCGCAAGACAACAGTATTCGCCGCGCAATACGCGGAGAATACTGGCGCCAATCTCCGCGGACCCCTCTGGACCTCTGAATGTAGGAGAAACTGCTGCCCCATCCCATCATGCCGCCTGCCCGCTCAACCGGGCATAGAAACTGCGCTCGAGATGCAGCTCCCCTGCCC
>JBOEGO010000047.1:0-429 GCA_050633465.1 Paracoccaceae bacterium
AATGCAAAAGAGGCGCAGAACACTGCGCCTCTTTCAAATCCGTATGGACGGGTCCGCAGACCCGAACAATTAGGACGTCATCGTGGTGACGGTCGATGCGGCCAGAGTGTCGGTGCCGCCTTTGATGGCTGCAACGCCGGCTGCTGCCAGGCCAACCACGGCTGCGGTCAGCACAACCCAGTCAACAGTTACTGCGCCGTCTTCGTCGTTGCGGAAATTTTTGATGAAGTTGATCATGATAAAGGCCTTCTCTCTCGGTCCAGGTTTCAGGTTTCGCCGCTTCGGAGAACCACTCTCCTCTTCGGGATGAGTTAGTTTTGCCCCTGAAATCGGGCGGGAATGGGGCGTGATCAGATCGAATCCATGGAGATTTAGCCCTTGTTAATTTTTTATTGGCACCGGTGGGGCGGATTGGTCGGGATTGTTTCG